>NZ_JAVIZX010000001.1:0-1200000 GCF_031453675.1 Paracidovorax wautersii
CACGCGCGCATCGCCGTGCAGTTCGTGCTGAACTACGAGGAAGGCGGCGAAAACTCCGTGCTGCATGGCGACGCGGGCAGCGAACAGTTCCTGTCGGAAATGTTCAACCCCGCCGCCTACCCCGAGCGCCACATCAGCATGGAAGGCATCTATGAATACGGCTCGCGCGCTGGCGTATGGCGGCTGCTGCGCGAGTTCGAGCGCCGCGGCCTTCCGCTCACTGTGTTCGGCGTGGCCACCGCCCTGCAGCGCCATCCCGAATTGACGGCGGCCTTCGGCGAACTGGGCCACGACATCGCCTGCCACGGCCTGAAGTGGATCCACTACCAGAACATTCCTGAAGACGTGGAGCGCGCCCACATGGCCGAGGCCATGGCGATCATCCAGCGCCTGACCGGCCACCGCCCGCTGGGCTGGTACACCGGCCGCGACAGCCCGCGCACGCGCCGCCTGGTGGCCGACTACGGCGGCTTCGCCTACGACAGCGACTACTACGGCGACGACCTGCCCTTCTGGATGAAGGTGAAGAAGACCGACGGCACCGACGCCGCGCAACTGATCGTGCCCTACACGCTGGACTGCAACGACATGCGCTTCGCGCTGCCGCAGGGCTATTCGCATGCGGACCCGTTCTTCCAGTACATGCGGGACACGTTCGATGCGCTGTATGCCGAAGGCGACCCGGCCGGGGACGACCGGCCCAAGATGATGAGCATCGGCATGCACTGCCGGCTGCTGGGACGGCCGGGCCGCATCACCGCCCTGCAGCGCTTTCTGGACCACATCCAGCGCCACGAGAACGTCTGGGTGTGCCGGCGCATCGACATCGCGCACCACTGGGCCCGGCATTTCCCGGCACCCTCGGTTTGAGCCATTTTGGCCTGCAGCGCTTGATATGCAAGCGCATGCAGCTCACTTTTCAGGAGCATACATGCCTGCAACGCTGACCCTGGACCACCTCAACGCCGCGCCGGCCGCAGACGCTCTGGCGCTGCTGGACGGGCTGTACGAGCACTCCCCCTGGATCGCCGAGGCCGCACTGGCCCGGCGGCCCTTCCGATCATTGGCACAGTTCAAGTACGCCCTGGTGCAGGTCGTGCAGGCCGCGCCGCTGGAGGCGCAGCTGGCGCTGATCCGCGCCCACCCCGAGCTCGCCGGCAAGGCCATGGTGGCCCAGTCGCTCACGGCGGAATCGACGAACGAGCAAAGCAAGGCCGGCCTCACGCAGTGCACGCCCGAGGAGTTCGCGCGCATCCAGCAGCTCAACACCGACTACAACGCGCGCTTCGGCTTCCCGTTCATCCTGGCCGTGCGCGGGCCGCGCGGCACGGGACTGTCCAAGCAGGACATCATCGACACCTTCGCCCGCCGCCTGAACCACCCGGTGGACTTCGAGAGGGCCGAAGCGCTGCGCAACATCCACCGCATCGCCGAGATCCGCCTGAACGACAAGTTCGGCGTCGAACCCACGCTGGGCAACGACGTGTGGGACTGGCAGGAAAAGCTGGCCGTGCACAGCGATCCGGGCTTTGCCGAGCAGGGCCAGCTCACCGTCACCTACCTCACCGACGCGCACCGCGCCTGCGCTAAAGCGCTCAGCCACTGGATGCGCGACTGCGGCTTCGACGAGGTCGAGGTGGATGCGGTGGGCAACGTGGTGGGCCGCTACCACGGCGCCACGCAGGGCGCCAAGATGCTCATGACGGGCAGCCACTACGACACGGTGCGCAACGGCGGCAAGTACGACGGGCGCCTGGGCATCTTCGTGCCCATGGCCTGCGTGCGCGAACTGCACCGCGCCGGCCGCCGCCTGCCCTTCGGCATCGAGGTGGTGGGATTCGCCGAAGAAGAAGGCCAGCGCTACAAGGCCACCTTCCTGGGCTCGGGCGCGCTCATCGGCCACTTCAACCCGGCCTGGCTCGACCAGCAGGATGCGGACGGCATCACGATGCGCGAAGCCATGCAGCAAGCGGGCCTGTGCATTGACGACATCCCCAAGCTGCAGCGCGACCCGGCCCGCTACCTGGGCTTCATCGAAGTGCACATCGAACAGGGCCCGGTGCTCAACGAGCTGGACATACCGCTGGGCGTGGTCACCTCCATCAACGGCAGCGTGCGCTACGTGTGCGAGATGACCGGTATGGCCAGCCACGCCGGCACCACGCCCATGGACCGCCGCCGCGACGCCGCCGTGGGCGTGGCCGAGCTGGCGCTGTACGTGGAAAAGCGCGCCGCGCAGGACGGCGACTCCGTCGGCACCATCGGCCAGCTGCAGGTGCCGAGCGGCTCCATCAACGTGGTGCCCGGCCGCTGCCTCTTCAGCCTGGATCTGCGCGCGCCCACCGATGCGCAGCGCGACGCGCTGGAGCGCGACGTGCTGGCCGAGCTGGCCGCCATCGCGCAGCGCCGCGGCCTGGGCTACAAGGCCGAGCAGTCCATGAAGGCCGCAGCCGCCCCCAGCGCGCCCGCGTGGCAGCAGCGCTGGGAGCGCGCCGTGGAGGCGCTGGGCGTGCCCGTCTTCCGCATGCCCAGCGGCGCCGGCCACGACGCCATGAAGCTGCACGAAATCCTGCCCCAGGCCATGCTGTTCACGCGCGGCCTGAACGGCGGCATCAGCCACAACCCGCTGGAGTCCACGACGGCCGACGACATGCAGCTGGCCGTCGATGCCTTCACCCACGTATTGAACCAACTCGCCACGGAAACCCCATGAGCAACTACCAGCCACTCGACGCCTGGATCGACCAGCATTTCGACGAGGAAGTGCGCTTCCTGCAAGCCCTCGTGCAGGTGCCCACCGACACGCCCCCCGGCAACAACGCACCCCATGCGGAGCGCACGGCCGAGCTGCTGCAAGGCTTCGGCTTCGACGCCGAAAAGCACGCCGTGCCCGAGGCCGACGTGCGCGCCTATGGCATGGAGTCGATCACCAACCTGATCGTGCGCCGCACCTACGGCACGCCCGGCGACGGCGGCAAGACCATCGCACTGAACGCGCACGGCGACGTCGTGCCGCCCGGCGAGGGCTGGACGCACGACCCCTACGGCGCCGAGATCGTCGATGGAAAGATGTACGGCCGCGCCACCGCTGTGAGCAAGAGCGACTTCGCCTCCTTCACCTTCGCCTTGCGCGCGCTCGAAGCGGTGGCCAAGCCTACGCGCGGCGCGGTGGAACTGCACTTCACCTACGACGAGGAGTTCGGCGGCGAACTCGGCCCCGGCTGGCTGCTCAAGAAAGGGCTGACGAAGCCCGACCTGATGATCGCCGCCGGCTTCAGCTACGAGGTGGTCACCGCGCACAACGGCTGCCTGCAGATGGAAGTGACCGTGCACGGCAAGATGGCCCATGCCGCCGTGCCGCACACGGGCGTGGACGCGCTGCAGGGCGCCGTGCACATCCTGAACGCGCTCTACAAGCAGAACACAGCCTACCAGCAGATCACGTCGAAGGTCGAGGGCATCAAGCACCCCTACCTGAACGTGGGCCGCATCGAAGGCGGCACCAACACCAACGTCGTACCGGGCAAGGTCACGTTCAAGCTCGACCGCCGCATGATCCCGGAAGAGAACCCGGTCGATGTGGAGGCCGACATCCGCCGCGTGATCGCCGAGGCGGCTGCGGGCAAGGCCGGCATCACGGTGGAGATCAAGCGCCTGCTGCTGGCCAATTCGATGAAGCCGCTGGCCGGCAACGCACCGCTGGTGAGCGCCATCCAGCGCCATGGCGAAGCCGTGTTCGGCCAGCCCGTACCCGCCATGGGCACGCCGCTGTACACCGATGTGCGCCTGTATGGCGAGGCCGGCATTCCCGGCGTGATCTACGGCGCCGGCCCGCGCACCGTGCTCGAGTCGCACGCCAAGCGCGCCGACGAACGCCTGGACCTGGAAGACCTGCGCCGCGCGACCAAGGTGATCGCCCGCGCGCTGCACGACTTGCTGAAGTAACGAGGTGCAGAAGAACGTGTGCACGATCTTCCAGGGGTCGCGTTGAAGCGCAATCGGGATGAGTGGACGCTTCGGATGCGCCGCATGGGCTCGTGCCCATGCCAGCATTCGAGGCGTTCAATCGCCCGATTTCGCTCCAACCCTTCGGGCAGTGGCGTTTGCGGGCAGTCTGCGGCGTTGCGGCACTTGCCAATAGCCGAGCTATTGGCAGCGCACCGCGCCTTGCATCCCCTCCCGCAAACGCCGCTGCGCGGCCCCTGCAAGATCGTGAACACGTTCTAAAAGCCCGCCCGTGCCGGGGCGCGGCCTACACTCCTCGCGGGGTTGGGACATGCTCGCCGTCACAAGGGCATGCGAAGGCCACCGCATCACCGAGGAGATCCCTATGCAACTTCGACACACGCTGCTCGCCAGCAGCCTGGCGCTGGCCTTGGCCAGCCTGAGCGCCTGCAGCACCAACCCCGCGCAGCGGGACAGCATGCAGACCGGGGCCACGCCCGCCCAGACCGCGGCCGTGGCCGCCGCGCCCGCACAGCCGCCCGCTGCTGCTGCGCCCACCGCCACCCCGGCCGTGCAGCAGAGCGCTGCAGCCCAGGCCGCCGCCGCGGCGTACGACTTCGACATGGACGTGTTCCATCCGGTCGTGGCCAGGAACGGCATGGTGGCCACCGAGCAGGAACTGGCCTCGAAGATCGGCCTGGACATCCTCAAGCAAGGCGGCAATGCCGTGGACGCGGCGGTCGGCATCGGCTTCGCGCTGGCCGTGGCCCTGCCCAACGCGGGCAACCTGGGCGGCGGCGGCTTCATGGTGGTGCACGACGCCAAGACCGGCAAGAACGTCGCGCTGGATTTCCGCGAGGTGGCCCCGCAAGCCGCGACGCGCGACATGTACCTGGACGACAAGGGCAACGTGATCAACGGCAAGTCGCTGTATACCCACTACGCCATCGGCGTGCCCGGCACCGTGGCCGGCATGGAGCACGCCCTGAAGAACTGGGGCACCATGCCCCTGTCCAAGGTGATCGCCCCGGCCGCTGCGCTGGCCGACAAGGGCTTCCCGGTCAGCGAGACGCTGGCCAAGATCCTGCAGCAAGAGAAGAAGAATATGGGCCAGTGGCCCGCCACGCGCGCCATCTTCTGGAAGAACGGCGAGCCACTGAAGGCCGGCGATGCGCTGGTGCAGAAAGACCTGGCGCAGTCGATGCGCCTGATCGGGCAGCAGGGCGCCAAGGCGTTCTACCAGGGCGCCATCGCGCAGAAGATCGCCGCGGAAACCAAGCCGCATGCGGGCGCCGTCACGCTGGCCGACCTGCGCGATTACAAGGTCGTCGAGCGCGTACCCACCACCGGCACCTATCGCGGCTACGACATCGTGACCATGCCGCCCCCCTCGTCGGGCGGCCCGCACCTGGTGCAGATCCTGAACATGCTGGAGCCGCTGCCGCTGGCGCAGTGGGGCCCCAACAGCGCGCAGACCCTGCACTACATGGCCGAGAGCATGAAGCTGGCGTACGCCGACCGCTCCGAGTACCTGGGCGACCCCGACTTCGTGAAGATTCCGCTCAAGGGCCTGACGTCCAAGAACTACGCCGCATCGCTGGCCAAGACCATCGACCCGAACGTGGCCCGTTCCGGCAAAAGCATCAAGCCCGGCCAGCCCCAGCCGTATGAAAGCGACCAGACCACACACTACTCGGTGGTGGACAAGGCCGGCAACGCCGTGGCGGTGACCTATACGCTGAACACCAACTTCGGCAGCGGCATCGTCGCCAAGGGCACGGGCATCCTGCTCAACAACGAGATGGACGACTTCTCGGCCAAGCCCGGCGTGGCCAACGCCTACGGGCTGGTGGGCGGCGACGCCAACGCCGTGGCCGCCAAGAAGCGCCCCCTGTCGTCGATGACGCCCACCATGGTGCTGAAGGACGGCAAGCCCGTGCTGGTGACCGGCAGCCCCGGTGGCGCCCGCATCATCACCACCGTGCTGCAGACCGTGGTGAACACCATCGACTTCAACATGAACCCGGCCGAGGCCGCCAGCACGCCCCGCGTGCACCACCAGTGGACGCCGGACGAGCTTCGCATCGAAAAGGGCCTGAGCCCGGACACCATCGCGCTGCTGAAGGCCAAAGGCCACAACGTGCAGCTCAAGGCGTCGATGGGCCGCACGCAGACCATCCAGCTGCGCGGCGGCGCGATGTACGGCTACTCCGACCCGCGCAACCCGGACGGCAAGACGCTGGGCTACTGACGCGCCCGGCCGGCCGGGGCCTCCTGCATGCCCCGGCCGCCCTCCTGCCTCGCTCCCTCAAGCCGCCTTCGGGCGGCTTTCTCTTTTTTTGATAGCAGGTGGCGCTTGCAGCGCAAGGGCTGGAGCCCGTTTTTTCTCTGAACCGCGTTCGCCGCGATCTCCAAGCCGCATGGGCGACACACCGCGGGTTTTCCCGTTTGGTTCGCGCATTCCTCTTGCCTACATTTCTTGCATACAAGATTTGCAATCCAACAGAGTGGAGCAGAGGCAATGGCGCGTTTCTTCAGGTCTCTTTTCGGGCAGGTCGTCCTCGCCCTGGTGGCGGGGGTGGTGATCGGGCTGGTCTGGCCCGCCACGGCGGTGCAGCTCAAGCCCCTGGGCGATGGCTTCATCAAGCTCATCAAGATGCTGATCCCGCTGATCGTGTTCTGCGTGGTGGTGCACGGCATTGCCGGCACGGGCGATCTGAAGCGGGTGGGCCGGGTGGGCGTCAAGTCGCTGATCTACTTCGAGGTCATCACCACCATCGCTCTGGTACTCGGCCTGGTGCTGGCCTTCGTGTTCCAGCCCGGCGTGGGCATGAACGTGGACCCGAAGGCGCTGGACGCCTCTGCCATGAGCGCCTACGCCGCCAATGCCGACAAGCTGGCCAGCGGGGGCTTCAGCGACTTCCTGCTCAAGCTGATTCCCACCACGGCCATCAGCGCGTTCTCCAGCGGCGACGTGCTGCAGGTGCTGCTGTTCTCCATCGTCTTCGGCATCGCGCTGGCGCTGCTGGGCGAGCACGGGGCCCGCGTGGGCGGGCTCATCGAAGACCTGTCGCTGGTGCTGTTCAAGATCATGGGCCTGCTGATCCGCCTGGCGCCGCTGGGCGTGCTGGGCGCCATCGCCTTCACGGTGGGCAAGTACGGCGTGGGCTCGCTCAAGCAGTTGGGGCAGCTGGTGGCGCTGTTCTACGTGGCGGTGTTCCTGTTCGTGGCGGTCGTGCTCGGGCTCATCATGCGGCTGTCGGGCTTCAGCCTGTTCAAGCTGCTGCGCTACCTGCGCGAAGAACTGGCGGTGGTGTTCGCCACCACCTCGTCCGACAGCGTGCTGCCGCAGATCATGGCCAAGCTCAAGCACCTGGGCATCCGCGACTCGACCGTGGGCTTGGTCATCCCCACGGGCTACTCCTTCAATCTGGACGCGTTCTCGATCTACATCACGCTGGCCGCCGTGTTCATCGCCCAGGCGACCAACACGCCCATCAGCATGACCGACCTGCTGACCATCCTGGCGATCTCGCTGGTCACCTCCAAGGGCGCGCACGGCGTGCCGGGCTCGGCCATCGTGGTGCTGGCCGCCACGCTGCATGCGATTCCGGCGATTCCCGCAATCGGCTTGGTGCTGGTGCTGTCGGTGGACTGGTTCATGGGCATCGCACGCGCCCTGGGCAATCTGATCGGCAACTGCGTGGCCACCGTGGCCATCGCCGCGTGGGAGGGGGACATCGACCGCGAGCGCGCCCGCGCCGTGCTGGACCGCCAGCCTCTGCCACCGTCTGATCCGCGATGAATTTGGCGGGCGCGGCCTCCTATTTGTAAACAAAAGCAACGGTTTTGCGTTATATCTAGCGACTGGCTTTCCGTTCCTCATCCGCTCGCCCCGCGCCGGGGTGCGCGGGCTTCCCTCCAGCGTCGCCCCATGCTCCAAACCCTTCGCTCGAAGATTCTTGCCATCAGCACCGCCACCGTGGTCTGTGCCCTGGCCATCACCGGTGCTGCCACCTACAGCATCACCCGCACCAGCACCTTCCAGACCATCGAACAGGACCTGGACGCGATCACGGCCGGCAACACCATGGCCATCGACCAGTGGGTGGCGTCCAAGGCGCTGGCCGTGACGGCCGCGGCCGCCGCCATCGAGCAGGGCGACCCGCAGGACTACGCGGCGCACATGGGCAAGGCCAGCGGCTTCCCGATCACCACGGTGGGCTGGGAAGACAAGACCTTCAAGTCCACCACGCAGACGGCCGCAGGCTACGACCCCACGGCCCGTCCCTGGTACAAGGCCGCCGTGCAGGCCGGCAAGCTCACCGTCACCAAGCCTTATGGCGACTCCAGCACCGGCACACCCTACGTGGCCTTCGTAGCGCCCATGCTGCGCGGCGGCGCCCTGCAGGGCGTGATCAGCGGTGCCGTGCCGCTGACCGGCGTGCGCGATGTGGTGGCCGCCATCCGGCCCACGCCCAACAGCCTGGGTTTCGTCGTCAGCACCGAGGGCCAGGTGCTGGCCCATGCCGACGCCAAGCTCATCCTCAAGCCCGCCGCCGAGATCTCCGCCCTGCTCACGCCAGCGGCGCTGACGGCGCTCGCCACCGCCCAGCAACCGCTCGAAGTGGAGCTGGATGGCCGGGCCAAGCTGCTGAAGGCCCGCGCCGTGCAGGGCACGGACTGGCTGCTGGTCGTGGCGCTGGACAAGGCGGAGGCCACGGCCGGCCTGCGCAGCGTGCTGCAGACGCTGGCCGTCGCCATCGTCGTCCTGGCCCTGATCGCCGCCGCCGTGTCGGCCGCGCTCACCGCCACCTCGTTCCGCCGCCTGTCGCAGGTGCGCGACGCCATGGACACCGTGGGCTCCGGCGGCGGCGACCTGACCCAGCGCCTGCCCGTGCACGGCAACGACGAAGTGGCGCAGATCGCCAAGTCGTTCAACCAGTTCGTGGAGCAGATCGGCACGGTGCTCAAGGACGTGCAGAGCGGCGTGGAATCGATGAAGACCGCCACCGACGAGATCAAGGCCGGCAACCAGGATCTGTCCAACCGCACCGAAGGCTCGGCCAGCGCCATCCAGGAAACCTCGGCCTCGCTGTCGCAGCTCACCGTCAACGTCAAGCAGTCCGCCGAGGCCGCGGCCCTGGCCACGCGCCTGGCCAATGCGGCCAGCGCCTCCGCCACCAAGGGCGGCGAGGTGGTGGGCAGCGCCGTCAGCACCATGGATGAAATCTCCGGCGCCTCGTCCAAGATCGGCGAGATCATCGGCGTGATCGACTCCATCGCGTTCCAGACCAACATCCTGGCGCTGAACGCGGCCGTGGAAGCCGCCCGCGCCGGCGAGCAGGGCCGGGGCTTTGCCGTGGTGGCCGCCGAGGTGCGCAGCCTGGCGCACCGCAGCGCCACCGCCGCCAAGGAGATCAAGACGCTGATCGACGCCTCCGGCGCCAGCGTGGTCACCGGCACGGAGCGTGTGCGCGCCGCGGGCGAGACCATGGGCGAGATCGTGGAAGGCATCCAGCGCGTGGCGCAGATCATCGGCGAGATCAATGGATCGATGAACGAGCAGAGCATGGGCATCGGCCAGATCAACCAGGCCGTGGCCGAGATGGACCGCGCCACCCAGCAGAATGCAGCCCTGGTGGAGGAATCCACCGCGGCGTCCTCGGTGCTCAACGAACAGGCCCACCACCTGTCGCGCACCGTCGCCGGCTTCACGCTCGACCGCCGCGACGCGGACGATACCTTGCGGCTGCGATGACGCGGCCTTGACCGCACGGCCCCGCTGCGCGCACCCTTTCCGTCATGAGCATCAACCAGACCCAGATCGCGCAGCAGGTGGTGGAATCCATCCTGGCCCAGAAACTCGCCCCCGGCGAGCGGCTGGGCGAGCAAGAGCTGGCGGATCTGTTCGGCGTGAGCCGCACCATGGTCCGCGAAGCGCTGATGCAGCTGCAGGCGCGCGGCTTCATCGAGGTGCGGCCCCGGCGCGGCTGGTACGTGGTGGAGCCGTCGGTGGAAGACGCGCGCGATGCGTTCTCTGCCCGACGCATCATCGAGTCCGGCATCCTGGCCGAGGCGGGCCGGCCGCTGCAGTCCGTCATTCCCCGGCTGCGCGCGCACATCGCCGAGGAACGGCAGGCCATCGACGCGGCCGATGCCGCCACGCGCTCCTTCCTGCTGGCCGACTTCCACGTCTGCCTGGCCGAAGCCATGGGGCACCGCACGCTGAGCGACATGCTGCGCGACCTCACGGCGCGCACCACGCTGGCGGCGTCGCTCTACCAATCGCGCCATGAAGCCGCCCAATCGTGCGCCGAACACGCCGCCATCGTCGAGGCGCTGGAGGCCGGCGACACGGCCCTGGCGCGCGAGCGTCTGCTGGCCCATATCGGCCATGTGGAATCTGCGCTGAACCCCGACCAGCCCCTGGTGCGAGACCGCCTGCGCGATTCGCTCACGCCCCTGGCAGCGTCGCGCGCCGCCACCGGCGCCTGAAGCGCCACCCGGCCGCACTGCTGACGGCCGGGAAGACGCCGCCGCCCTGCCCTGCTGCCGCGTGTGCGCGTTTGCGCGTCAACCGCGCGCTGCACCACGCCCCCCTCCGCCCCCATCCCGCACGCGGCGCCGGCCCTGCCTGCCCGGCGCGCGATCACCTCGCTACCTCACTGCCTTCATGGCGGCACGGTGCCTTGCACCGCCCTCACAGGCTGCGTGCGGGTAATCACTGAGTGGCACTGGACCGGCGGCACTTGAGTGCACGCATTTTTTGTATACAAATATGGGGTGCAATAACCAGATCGCCGGTGACCCATTGCGCCGGCACACCGACCATCCGCCACGAGGAGACACCCGTGAACACAGCCGCCAGCACCGCCGCACCCGGCCTGCCCGCACAGTCCGGCAACTCGCCGCACGCAGGCACCGCGCTCATCAAGCCGGGATACGACCCGCGCCTGACCAACGAGGACCTCGCGCCCCTGAAGAAACAGACCTGGGGCCAATACAACATCTTCGCGTTCTGGATGTCCGACGTGCACAGCGTGGGCGGCTACATCACCGCCGGCAGCCTGTTCGCGCTGGGCCTGTCGAGCTGGCATGTGCTGGTGGCCCTGCTGGTGGGCATCGTCATCGTGCAGTTCTTCTGCAACCTGGTGGCCAAGCCCAGCCAGGTGACGAGCGTGCCCTACCCCGTCATCTGCCGTGCGTCGTTCGGCGTGCTGGGCGCCAACATTCCGGCCATCATCCGCGGGCTCATCGCCGTGGCCTGGTACGGCATCCAGACCTATCTGGCGTCCAGCGCCTTCATGATCCTGGCGCTGCACTTCTATCCGTCGCTGGACGCGTATGCCGATGTCACCCGTCACGGCTTCGCCGGCCTGTCCTTGCTGGGCTGGGTCGCCTTCATGGTGATGTGGGTGCTGCAGGCGCTGGTGTTCTGGCACGGCATGGAAGCGATTCGCCGCTTCATCGACTGGGCGGGGCCGGGCGTCTACGTGGTGATGTTCATCCTGTGCGGCTGGCTGGTCTGGAAAGCCGGGTGGAAGAACATCGACCTGAACCTGGGCGGCGTGCGCTTCCAGGGCTGGGATGCGGTGCCGGTGATGCTCTCGGCCATCGCGCTGGTGGTGAGCTACTTCAGCGGGCCGATGCTGAACTTCGGCGACTTCTCGCGCTACGGCAAGAGTTTCGACGCCGTGAAGAAAGGCAACTTCTGGGGCCTGCCCGTCAACTTCGTGTTCTTCTCGCTGCTGACCGTGCTCACCACGGCGGCCACGCTGCCGGTGTTCGGCGAGCTCATCACCGACCCGGTGCACACCGTGGGCCGCATCGACTCGACCACCGCCGTGGTGCTGGGCGCGCTCACCTTCATGATCGCCACCATCGGCATCAACATCGTCGCCAACTTCGTGTCGCCGGCGTTCGATTTCTCCAACGTCGCGCCGCAGCACATCAGCTGGCGCACGGGCGGCATGATCGCCGCGGTGGGCTCGATCTTCATCACGCCCTGGAACCTGTACAACAACCCGCAGGTGATCCACTACACGCTCGACGTGCTGGGCTCGTTCATCGGGCCGCTGTTCGGCATCCTCATCGCCGACTATTACCTGGTGCGCAAGCAGCAGGTGGACGTGGACGCGCTCTACACCATGGGCCGGGAAGGCCCGTACTGGTACAGCAACGGCTACAACCTGCGCGCGGTGTGGACCATGGTGCCGTCGGCGCTCATCCCCATCCTGTGCGTGCTGATACCCGCCTGGCGCGGCGCCGCCAACTACGCCTGGTTCATCGGCATGGGCCTGGGGCTCGTCATCTACACCGTCCTGAACACCGACCGGATCCGAAAGAGTTGAACACCGTGCGCATCCAGATCATCAATCCCAACACCACCTGGAGCATGACCGAGAAGATCGGTGCCTGCGCCCGCGCCGTGGCGCGGCCGGGCACCGAGATCGTCGCCGTGAGCCCGGCCATGGGGCCGGCCTCCATCGAAAGCCACTACGACGAGGCGCTGGCCATGCCAGGGCTGCTGCAGGTAATCGCCCAGGGCGAAGCGGCCGGCGTGGACGGCTACGTGATCGCCTGCTTCGGCGATCCGGGCTTGAAGGCCGCGCGCGAACTGGCACGCGGCCCGGTGGTCGGCATTGCCGAGGCGGCCATGCACCTGGCCAGCATGGTCGGCACGCGCTTCTCCGTCGTCACCACGCTGGGCCGCACCATGGGCCAGGCCTGGCACCTGGCCGAGATCTACGGCATGGAGCGCTTCTGCGCCAACGTGCGTGCCTGCGAGCTGCCGGTGCTGGAGCTGGAAGTGCCCGGCTCCCAAGCCCGCGAACGCATCGTCGACGAGTGCCGCCGCGCGCTGGCCGAGGACGGCTGCGACACCATCGTGCTGGGCTGCGCCGGCATGGCCGACCTGTGCGAGCACATCAGCGGATTGCTCGGCGTGCCGGTGATCGACGGCGTGGCGGCCGCCACCACGCTGGTCGAGTCGCTGGTGACGCTGCGCCTGGCCACCAGCAAGCACGGCGAACTGGCGCGCCCGCTGCCCAAGGCCATGGCCGGCGCGCTGGCGGGGTTCACCCTGCAGCCCGCGACTGCGGCCCACAGCCGGCGCGCCGCATGACCTGGGCTGCGGTGCCGGCTGCAGCCACTCCCGATTTCATAGCTGCATGCGCTTGATTTGCTTGGCATTCGATGCAAAATTACTTGAAAGTCCAATGAATACAAGCGCTGCCAGCTATGGTTTTTGACAAGCCCCGCAACCGGCGAAAGCGCTGACGCGCCACAATCGGGCATGCCCCGCGACCGCCCCTCCACGCCCCCGTCTAGTCCCCAGCGCGCAGCGCCCGCGCCGGCCGCCCGTGGCCGCGCCCCCCGCCCGGCCCCGCCGGATGGCGCCACACCGGCGCCGCAGGCCGAGCGCCAGGCCTCCATCGAAAGCATCGCGCAGGACCTGGCCACCGCCATCGTCGAAAAGCGCCTGCCGCCCGGCACCTGGCTGCGCGAAGAGGCGCTCGGCCGCGTGTATGCCGTCAGCCGCACCAAGATCCGCGCCGCGCTGGTGATGCTGGCCAAGGACCGGCTCATCGAGACCATCCCCGATAAGGGCGCCTTCGTCAGCCGCCCCAGCGTGCAGGAGGCGCGCGAGGTGTTCGCCGTGCGCCGCATCCTCGAAGCCGAGGTGGTGCGCCTGTTCGTGGCCCACGCCCGCCCGGCCGACTACCAGCTGCTGGAACAGCACATCCGCGTGGAGCGCACCGCCCTGCAGGCCAGCACCACCACCGGCCGCGTGCAGGAAAAGCTGCTGGGCGACTTCCACGTCGCGCTGGCCGAAGCCTCGGGCAACGCCACGCTGGCGCAGCTGGTGCGCGACCTGGTGGCGCGCAGCTCGCTTATCGCCATGCTCTACCACTCGTCGAACGACCCGCACTGCTCCAGCGACGAGCACGCCGACTTCCTGCGCATCTGCCGCAAGGGCAACGCCGACGCCGCCGTGGCCTGCATGAACGAGCACCTGACGCGCATCGAGAACAACCTGGAGCTGGACACCGAGCGCATGGACCGGCAGCTGGATCTGGTGAAGGCGCTGCTGGCGTAATGCCATCGGGTATGGCAGGGCTGGAGCGGAATGCGCCAGCCCGGCCCGACCGTCCTCCAGCGCCGTTCAGAGCGCTTGCACCATGCGCAGCACGGCCACCATGCCAGGATCGTCCAGCCCCTTGCTCTGCTCCGCGAACATGCGCGCCCGGCCGATGCGATTGGGCTGTCCGCGCAGCGCGTCCAGCGCGGATTGCGCGCCGGCGCACGCAGCGGCCTTCAGGGCCGCCGCATCCGCAGCCGGCGGGGCGGCACGCAGAGCTTCGGCAATGGCAGCCATGCTGTCGAGCATGGTCTTGTCGCCCAGCTTGGCCCCACCCCGCGCGCTCAGCGCGTCCAGCAAGGCCGGCAGCAATGCCTGCACGGCTTGCCGGTCCAGCGGCTGCTGTGCTTGCGGCGACTTGGCCGCCACCAGAAACGCCTGCGCCAGCAGCGTGCCGAAGCTGGAGCCCGACGCCTTGGCGCAGGCCGACGCGCACGCCTTGAACACGACAGCGGGGGTATCGCCCACCGGCAGCACCGCCTCCATGTTCTCCGCGCACTTCTGCAGCGTGGTGCCCAGGTCGCCATCGCCCAGGCGCGCATCCAGCGCATTGAATTCGGGCGCGGCCTCCCGCATGGCGGCACACCAGCGCTGCAGCGCGGCCGACAGAATGAGGCTATCGAGCGGCGCCATCAGATCACCCTCCAGAAAGGACAGTCGGCCGGGTCCTTGAGCAGGGCTTCCAGCTCGCTGTCCAGCGGCATCAACGTCAGCGAGGCCCCCGCCATCTCCATGGACGTGGCGTATCGCCCCACCAGGGGCATCACCGGTGTGGCACCGTGATCGGCCAGCACCTGCGCCACCTTGCGGTACAGGATGTACAGCTCCTCGTGCGGCGTGGCCCCCAGCGAGTTCACCAGCACCGCCACGCGGCTGCCGCGCTGCAGATCCAGTTCGGGCAGCAGGCGGTCGAGCATCTCCTGCGCCAGCGCGTCCGCGGTGGGCAGCTTGCCGCGCCAGATACCGGGCTCGCCGTGAATGCCCATGCCGAACTCCACCTCGTCCTCCGCGATCGCGAAGGAGGCCTTGCCGGACTCGGGCACGACGCAGGGCGTGAGCGCGACGCCGATGCTGCGCACCGCCTGCGCGGCCTTGCGCGCGGCGGCGGCCACCTCGGCCAGGCTGCCGCCCGCGGCGGCCCGCGCCCCGGCGATCTTGTAGGCGTACACCAGCCCTGCCACGCCGCGGCGCTTGTCGCGCTCGGCCGGCGGCGCACTGGCGACATCGTCCGCCACGCGCACGGCATCGACCTCGATGCCTTCGAGCTCCAGGAACTCCTGGGCCATCTCGAAGTTCATGCGGTCGCCGCCGTAGTTGCCATAGAGGTGCAGGATGCCCGCGCCGCCATCGGCCGCCTGGGCTGCGGCCTGGCAGTCGGCCACCCGCGGGCCGGCAAACACATTGCCGACCGCACAGGCGTCGATCAGCCCGCGGCCGATGTAGCCCAGAAACACGGGCAGGTGGCCCGAGCCCCCGCCCGTGACGATGCCGACCTTGCCCGGCACCGGGCCGCCGGCCAGCGCCAGCACGCGGCCATCGTCACCCAGGCGGCGGAAGTGGTCGCCATGGGCCAGGCACAGGCCTTCCAGCGTTTCGTCCACATAGTCGGCGGGACGGTTGAGGATCTTTTTCATGGGCGGGTCTCAATCTGCCTTCAGCCGGCCTTCACGCGCAGCGGTGCTGGCCACCTTGTATTCCGCCTCGAGCACCTTGGCGAACTCTTCGGGCGTGCCGGGGTAGGCCGTGCTGCCCATTTCCTTGGCAGAGGCCACCATCTGCGGGTCTTTCACCGCCTGTGCGAGCGCATTGGCCAGCTGGCTGCGCAGTTCGGGCGGCAGGCCGGCCGGGCCCAGCACGCCGATCCAGGTGGTGCCGTCGATCTCGCCGAAGCCCTGCTGCGCCACCGTCTTCACGCCCGGCAGGGTGGGATCTTCTTGCGGGCCCAGAATCGCCAGAGGCTGCAGGGCGCCCGACTTGATGTGCGGCAGGGAGCTGGTGACCTGGTCGAAATGCACATCGATCACGCCGCCCATCAGGTCCACCAGCGCCGGGCCCGAGCCCTTGTAGCTGACCGAGGTGAAGCGGGCCTTGAGCAGGTTCTCCATCTGCAGCAGGGCCAGCTGGTTGGGCGTTCCGGGGCCCGAGTGGCCGGCACTGAGCTTGCCGTCTTCCGACTTGGCATAGGCCACCAGATCCGCCAGGGTCTTGAACCGGGCGTCGTTCTTGCGCGCCAGCAGAACCATGGAACTCTTGTTGACCAGGGCCAGCGGCGCGAAGTTGCTGCGGCTGTAGGCGGTCTTGATCATCTCCGGCAAGGTCACGATGACGCCGGCCCCGCACAGCAGCAGCGTGTAGCCATCGGGCTGCGCGCGCGACACGCCGATGGCGCCGATTGCACCGCCGCCACCGCCCCGGTTGTCGATGACCACCGGCTGGCCGAGCACCTTGCCGAGCGATACGGCCAGCAGCCGGGCCACCAGATCGGTGTTGCCCCCGGGTGCGAAGGGCACCACGATGGTGACGGGTTTGTTGGGAAAGCCCTGCGCCCAAGCAGGCAGGCCGGCGGCCAGGGCCCCCATGCTGGCCAGGGTGCCGGTGCGCAGCAGTTCGCGACGATTCAAAGGCATCTTGTCAGTCTCCAATCTGTAGTTGTGAAGGGGTCCGGGCACGCCCTGCCCAGGCGCGGGCGCCGGGAGCTTATTTCTCGAAACGCAGCACGGCTTCCAGCGCAGGCCGGATACGGGCCAGCTGCGCCTCGGTGGTGGCAGGCATGGGCGCGCGGGGCAGGCCGGCGTCGCAACCTTGCAGGGTGATGGACGTCTTGATGTTGGCCGGCAGGTTGTCCGCCACGATGGTGTTCCAGTAGGTCAGCATGGCCTTGTGCATCTCGAACGCCTTGGCGTGATCCCCCGCCTGCACGGTCTCCCACAGCTTGACGCACACGCCCGGAATGGCCGCGGGCGTGGCGGCAATCGTGCCGTGCGCCCCCAGGGCGAACGAGGAGTACAGCAGGGCATCAATGGCCGAATAGATCTTGCAGCCCGCTGGCGTGCCCAGCAGTAGGTCGGCCATCAGCTTCAGGTCGCCCTGGCTTTGCTTCACCCCCTGCACGCCGGGCAGTTCGGTCATGAGGCGGATCAGCTGCGCCGGGGTCAGGTAGTTCCAGGGAACGACGTTGTAGATGATGACCGGCGTATCGACCGCCTCGGTCAGCGCCTTGAAATGCTTGTAGGTCGCCTCTTCATCGGGCTTGAACAGGTAATGCACCGGCGTGACCTGCAGCGCCGCCACGTTCAGATGCTGGATGGCACGGGCGCGATGGATGGCGTCGCGGGTGCTGTTGGAAATGATGCCCGCCACGATGGGCACGGCGCCGGCGACCTCCTCCACCGTGATCTCCATGACGCGCTTGAACTCTTCCAGCGTGAACGTGTGGCCTTCACCGCTGCTGCCGCCGGGGCACACGCCATGCACGCCCTTGTCCAGGTTGAAGCGGATGATCTGGCGGAAGGCGGCTTCGTCGATCTCGCCCGAGGCGGTGAAAGGCGTGACGAGTGGCGGAATGACGCCGGTAAGTTCTAGGCCCATGAAAACTCCAGAAGAAGGGGAAGCAGAAGGAGAGAAAAGCGATCCGTCACAGCTGCACTGGTGCGAAAGCTGCCGATGCCACCCTATGCTACGACTAACATGTCAGACAGTTATCAGAGTTATCCCTGACATGTCAGTGAATGCTTTCCGGGCCGACAGGCTTACCATCCAAGGCATGACTCAGACCCCGGGCCCCTTGCCGCCCTCCCCGCCTTCGGCGCCGATGACCCAGCGCAACCTGGCCTACCAGGGGTTCCGCCAGCAGATCATTGATGCGCGCATCCGGCCCGGCCAGTTCGTGTCGCAGCGCGAGCTCATGGAGTTGCTGGAGATGCCGCTGGCCGCGGTACGCGAAATGATTCCCCGCCTGGAAGCCGCCGGCCTGATCAGAACGGTCCCCAAGCGCGGGCTGCAGGTGGCCAGCGTCGACATGAAGCTCATCCGCAACGCTTGGCAGGTGCGCGCCATGGTCGAGCGCGAAGCCGCCACCCATTTCGCACGCACAGCCAGTCCCGCCACCTTGCAGGGGTTGATCGCGCAGCACCGGGAGATCCTGGAACGCGGCCTGGCCAGCGCGCCGGATGCGGCGCTGGAGAAGGACGCGCAGGCGGTGGACTGGGGCCTGCACGACCTGATGGTGGATTCGATCGGCAACGAGATCCTGTCCGAGATCTACCGGGTCAACAGCCTGCACGTACGGCTCATCCGGTTCGATGCCGATTCGCTGCGGCCCATGCAGATCGTGCCGGCCATGCGCGAACATCTTGAATTTCTGGAGACGCTCGCCTCTGGTGACCAGGACGGCGCGGTGGAGCGGGTGATGGCGCACCTCGCCAGTTCCAAGCAGCGGGTGCTGGAGGTCATGCTGCAGATCAGCCGACAGCCGGCCAGCGGCTGACCCCGCGGTCCCGGCGCGCTAGCTCGCCGCGGGCCTTCCAGGCGGCGGCTTGGGCTGCAGCCGCTGCGAATCCGTTATCCTGCGGGGCTCAGGTTTTTCCCGTGGTCCTCCATGTTTTCACTCTGGTTGGCGGTCGCTTCCGCTTGGCCGCCGCCACCGATCTCCGATCGGCGTGTCCCACGCCCCCACCCGCGGGCGCGCTTCCTGCCTGGCCACCCCGCCCGGCACGGGCACGGCATGCGTTCACTGCACGCGCAAGCAGCACCAGAAGCACCGACCTGCCCTTCCGCCGCCACGGCGATGGCACCCGCTGAAGTCCGAACCGCGTCCGTCAGCGCTTTTTCTTGAAAAGACCCCTATGACCCAGCAACTCTCCGCCGCCGAAGCGGCCCTGCGCGAAGCCGCGCTCGAGTACCACCGCAGCCCCCGTGCGCGGCAAGATTTCCGTCACCCCGACGAAGCCGCTGTCCAACCAGCGCGACCTGTCGCTCGCCTATTCGCCGGGCGTGGCCTACCCCTGCCTGGACATCCAGGCCGACCCGTCGCTGGCGGCGGAATACACCTCGCGCGGCAACCTCGTGGGCGTGATCACCAACGGCACGGCCGTGCTGGGCCTGGGCGACATCGGCCCGCTGGCCGGCAAGCCGGTGATGGAAGGCAAGGGCTGCCTGTTCAAGAAGTTCGCCGGCGTCGATGTGTTCGACATCGAGCTGGCCGAGCGCGCCCCGGACAAGATCATCGACATCGTGGCCGCGTTGGAGCCGACGCTGGGCGGCATCAACCTCGAAGACATCAAGGCGCCCGAGTGCTTCTACATTGAGCGCGAGCTGTCCAAGCGCATGAACATCCCGGTGTTCCATGACGACCAGCACGGCACGGCCATCATCTCCAGCGCCGCACTGCTCAACGGCCTGGAACTGGTGGGCAAGGAGATCGGCGCAGTCAAGGTGGCCGTCTCCGGTGCCGGGGCCGCCGCCATCGCCTGCCTGGACGTGATGGTCGGCTTGGGCGTGAAGCGCGAGAACATCTACGTGGTCGACTCCAAGGGCGTCATCTATGACGGCCGCGGCCCGCTGGACGAATCCAAGGCCCGCTACGCGCAAAAGACCGAGGCCCGCACCCTGGCCGACGTGGTCGACGGTGCCGACGTGTTCCTGGGCTGCTCGGCCCCCGGCGTGCTGACGGCCGAGATGGTCAAGACCATGGCCCCCAAGCCGATCATCCTGGCCCTGGCCAACCCCGAGCCCGAGATCCGCCCCGAGCTGGCCAAGGCCATCCGCCCCGACTGCATCATCGCCACCGGCCGTTCGGACTATCCGAACCAGGTGAACAACGTGCTGTGCTTCCCCTACATCTTCCGTGGCGCGCTGGACTGCGGCGCGACGAAGATCACCGAGGCCATGAAGCTCGCCTGCGTGCGCGAGATCGCCGATCTGGCCAAGGCCGAGATGAGTGACGAAGTGGCCGCCGCCTACGCCGGCCAGGAGCTGTCCTTCGGCCCTGATTACCTCATCCCCACGCCGTTCGATGCGCGCCTGATCCTGCGAATCGCGCCCGCCGTGGCCAAGGCGGCGCAGGAGTCCGGCGTGGCCACGCGCCCCATCGAAGACTACGACGCTTACCGCGAAAGCCTCACCCGCTTCGTCTACCAGACCAGCATGTTCATGCGCCCCGTGTTCGCCGCCGCCAAGGCCGCGCCGCAGCGCGTGGCCTATGCCGAGGGCGAGGACGACCGCGTGCTGCGCGCCGCCCAGGTGGCCGTGGACGACGGCCTGGCCAAGCCCATCCTGATCGGCCGCCCCGCCGTCATCGAAACGCGCATCAAGAAGGCCGGCCTGCGCCTGCAGCCGGGCAAGGATGTCGAGATCGTCGATCCCGAGGACGACCCGCGCTTTCGCCAGTACTGGGAGGAATACCACGCGCTGATGGGCCGCGACGGCATCACGCCCGAGACGGCCAAGGCCGCCGTGCGCCGCTCCAACACGCTGATCGGCGCGCTGATGGTGCGCCTGGGCGATGCCGACGCGCTGCTGTGCGGGCTGGTGGGCCGCTTCGACCACCACCTGGAACACGTGCGCCACGTCATCGGCTTGAAGGACGGCACGCCCGGCTTCGCCACCGTGAACGCGCTCATGCTCGACCAGCACACGCTGTTCATCGCTGACACCTACATCAACGAAGAGCCCACGGCCGAGCAACTGTCGGGCATTGCCCAGCTGGCGGCCGAAGAAGTGCAGCGCTTCGGCCTGCCACCCAAGGTGGCGTTCCTGTCGCACTCCAACTACGGCTCGTCCACCCGCCCCTCGGCCCGCAAGATGCGCGCCGCGCGGGACCTGTTCAAGGAAGCTGCGCCGCACATCGAGTGCGACGGCGAACTGCATGGCGACGCGGCCCTGTCGGAAAGCGTGCGCAAGAAGTCGCTGATCGAAACCACGCTGGAAGGCGCGGCCAACGTGCTGATCTGCCCCAACCTGGACGCCGCGAACATTCTGTTCAACGTGCTCAAGACCACGGGCAGCCATGGCACGACGATCGGCCCCATCCTGCTGGGCGCTGCCGCATCGGCCCACGTGCTGACGCCTTCCTCCACCGTGCGCCGCGTGGTCAACATGACTGCGCTGGCCGCGGCGAACGCCGCTGCCGACAAGCTGGGCAAGGCCGGCTGAACGCCGGGGCTTTCGGGCAGGCCGCCACCGGAGCCTGCCTATAATTTTGCCGGGCGACCGACGCACGCGTCCTTCGCCTGGCAGTCCCGCACCGGGTACGCCGCGTTCATCGCGGCGTTTTTCATGGTGCAGCTCCCCCAGGAGCCGCGGACTGCCCTCCGTGCACTCCGGCCGCAGCAGCGGCCCGCACATCTCCCGCGCCACCCACCGGTGGCATCGCAGACGCAGCGCCTTCGGGCGCGGCGGGCTGCTTTCTTTCCTTTGTCTCACCGCACTTTCACAGGACTCTTTTCAGGATGCGACTCTCCACTGCCTTGCACACCACCGGTCTTCTTTCCGCCATCGCCCTGGCCTTTCCCGCCGCCGCCCAATCCGACGTATCCGTCAGCGGCTTCGTGGACGGGGGCGTGTTCCGTGACTTCGACAAGACGAGCAAGGCAGGCACCATCCAGCGCAGCAACCTGGCCTTCCAGGGCATCGAAGACCTCGGCGGCGGCATGCAGGCGACCTTCCGGCTGAGCACGCGTTTCGACATCGACACGGGCACGCCCGAGGGCGAAGGCGCCAAGCCGTTCTGGCACGACGAATCCACCGTCGGCCTCAAGGGCGAATGGGGCGCCGTGCGCCTGGGCCGGGCCCTCAGCGCCATGTGGGCGCAGGACTGGCAGTTCGATCCCTGGGCCAATTTCAACCGCATCTCGTCGCCGGCCTGGTACTTCTGGCATGCGCAGACTCCCACCGACCGCGCCAGCAACAACGGTTCTCCTGAATACGGCCGCATGGCCAACGGCGTGTTCTACGACTCGCCCACCCTCGGCGGCTTCACGGTGCACCTGAGTGCATCGCCCGAGCGCACCACGGCCCCTGGCAGCCGCGGCCGCGGCCATTCGGCCTCGCTGAACTACAGCCAGGGCCCCGTCTCCGCCATGCTGGCGCACGAGCGCAACGGCAGCGGCGACCGCGATCTGTTCGTGGCCGGCAAATACGACTTCGGCGCCGTGGCCGTCATGGGCGCGTACGACGATTCACGCACCGCCGGCCCCGAAGTGCGTGCCCGTGCGGCCACGCTGGGGGCCGCCTACACCGTGGGCGCCACGGTGTTCAAGGCGGGCTATGGCCGCCAGCGCATCGGCGATGCCACGAACCATTTCGCGTCGCTGGGCGCAGACCACGCTTTGTCCAAGCGCACCACCGTGTACGCCAGCCTGGGCCACCAGCGCTATGAGGACCAGCCCTCGCGCACGGCGTTCGGCGTCGGCATCGGCCACGCGTTCTGACGCGGCACACCGGCGCGCGGCCGGCACCGCGCGCCGCATGAGCTTATGCCACAACTTGTCCGAGGGACTGCCTACGATGCGCCGCAACCCGCATCCGTATCTGCATCTCTGACAGGACCTCGCCATGGCATTGCGCTCGCGCTTTCTCTCCCGCCCGCACCCGCAGGCTTTCCCCTGGGCGCTGGCAGCTGCCGTGTGCGCTGCAGCGGCCCTGGTCGGCTGCGCGACGGCGCCCTCACCGGACGCCGAGCCGGCAAAGGCAGAGATCCACGCACGCCTGCCGGGTGCCGTGGGCGGCATCACCACGCTGCCGAGCGGCCAGCTGGTCATCAACTACCACCCCTTCTACGACCCCGCCCAGAAGGTCGGCCTGCTCAACGCCGCGCGCGATGGCACCACGCCCTACCCCAACGCCGGCTGGCAGACCTGCCGCAATGCCGATGGATCGCAGAAGGCGCCAGACACCTGCCTGAACTGGGTACTGGGCCTGCACACCGATGCCAACGGCATCCTGTGGCTGCTGGACTCGGGCCAGGCCGAGCCGCGCATCACGCCCAAGCTCGTGGGATGGGACACGCGCACGAATGCACTGCACCGCATCATCCCGATTCCCGCCCCGGCCTCGCTGCCCGAGTCACAGCACAACGACTTCGTGGTGGACCTGAAGCGCCAGGTGATCGTGATCGCCGACGAAGGCATCGCCACCGGGCCGCGCGGCGACAAGGCAGCGCTGGTGGTGGTGGACATGAAGACCGGCGGCAGCCGCCGCGTGCTGCAGGGCCACGACAGCGTGCTGCCCGACTTCACCCGGCCTGTGACCGTGGACCAGGGCCTGCCCACCGCCAAGCAGATTCCCATCTTCGTGGGCGTGGACGGCATCGCTCTCGACGCGCAGGGCGAGTGGCTGTACTACGCGCCCCTCAACAAGGGCCAGGTCTACCGTCTGCGCATGGACGACCTGGTGAACCCGTCGCTCGGCGCTGAGGCGCTGGGCGCCCGCGTGCAGGCCTATGCGGCCAAGCCGAACACGGGAGGCCTCAGCATCGACACCGCTGGCAACCTGTACCTCACGGAAGTGGGCGAGCGTGCCATCGGCGTCATTCCCGCGGACACGCGCACCTACCGGCGGCTCGTGTCCGACCCGGGCATGGTGTGGCCCGACGGCGTGGTGTACGCGCAGGACGGCTACCTGTACACCGGCGCCGCCCAGTTGCCGCTGGCCGCGCCGCTCAACGGCGGCAAGGCTGAGAATGCCCCGCCCTATCTGCTGTACCGCTTCCGGCCGCTGGCGCCCGGCATTCCCGGGTTCTGAGCCTCTTGCCGAGGCGGTCCGGCGGCATCGTCACTCGGGCTGGATCTTTCCCTTCCGGATCACGTCCGTCCACTTCGCCATTTCCCCCTGGATGCGCCGGGCAAACTCCTCGGGCGTGCTTCCGACGGGCTCGAAGCCCAGGGAGGTGAGCTTGGCGCGCATCTCGCCTTCGCGGATGGACGTTCTCAGTGCCTTGCTGACTTTGTCCACCACCGCTGCGGGCACGCCCTTTGGAGCGATGAGCCCGAACAGCGGCATGGTGTCCACGCCCGGCAAACCGGCCTCGCCGAACGTGGGAACGTCGGGCAGTTGCGGCGAACGCTTGGCACCGGTCACTGCCAGCGCACGGAGCTTGCCGGCCTTGATGTGTTCGGCCAGCGTGGGCACCGTCGCAAAGGCGAACTGGACCTGCCCACCCAGCAGGTCGGAGATGACCGTGCCACCGCCCCGGTAGGGAATGTGCGTGACCTGCAGACCGGCCTGCTGGGCCAGCTGTTCTCCGGCCAGATGCGGGCCACTGCCCACCCCTGCCGATCCGTACGCCAATGTCTGGGGCTCGGCCTTGGCCTTGGCAATAAAGCCCGCCAGGTCCTTTACCGCTACCGAGGGGTGCGTGACCAGGACGAACTGGGCCGTGGCGATCAGGCAGATCGGGGTGAAGTCCTTCTGCGTGTCATAACCCAGCCGCGCGCCGAGCAGCGCGGGATTGATCGTGAAGGTGCTGTCCACCATGCCGAGCGTGTAGCCGTCGGGCGCGGATCGGGCCAGTTCCCGGGTGCCGATGGTGGTGCCGGCCCCGCCCTTGTTGTCCGCAATGAACGACTGCCCCAGGGCCTGCTGCAGCGCCTGGCCGGCCAGCCGACCCAGGTTGTCCGTGGCACCGCCCGCCGGATAGGGAATGATCAGCCGAACCACCTTGTCCGGGTACTGGCCCGGGTTGGCCAGGGCCCACGAGGCGGCAGTGCCCGCGGCGAGGCCTGCGCAGAGTTGGATGAAGGTGCGGCGGTTGTTGTGCATGGGGGTTGTCTCCTTCGGGTAATGGGTTCAGGGGCGGATCACTGCGAATAGGCGCCCTGCGCCAGCGCGTCTTCCGGGTCGGCGCCAAGGCCCGGCGCGTCCGGCACCTGTATCCAGCCGCGTTCGATGGGTGCCGTTCTGGCGTAGGGAACATGGGCCAGTTCGACGTACAGGCGCTCCAGGGACACCTCGGCGTCCTGCGCGGCGATCAGGTGCAGGCTGGCCAGAAAGCCGGGGCCGAAGAACGCGACCTGCGGGGCGCAGGTGACGCGGCTGCCCCGGCACGCCTGCAAGATGTCCCATGCGGCCGTGAGCCCGAGCTTGATCACACTGGGCTGGACGTACTGCACGGTTTCCTGTTCGACCATGCGCCGCAGCGCATGGGCGCAGCTGGCGTTCTCGCCCACGGCCAGCGGCACCGGCACCTTCGCCTTCAGGGCGGCAAGGGCCTGGTCGTTCTCCGGCATCCAGATTGGCTCCTCGATCCAGAACGGCTGGTAAGGCAGCATGGCGGCGATGGCGCCCTCCGCCTCGTCGGGCAGCCACGCGCAGTTCGTGTCCACCATCACCGGAACGTCGGGGCCCACCGACTTGCGCACCGCGGCCATCGCCTCGGCGGTGCGCTCGTGCAGCTTGATCTCGGTGTAGCCGTCATTCAGGGCCCGCTGGCTCACCTGGTCGAGCAGAGTCGCATCCGCGTAGTACTGGAGCAGCGATGCATAGACCCGGACACGGTCGCGCCGCTTGCCGCCCAGGAGTTGGTACAGCGGTACGTTCTCGCGCTTGGCGCGCAGATCCCACAGGGCGATGTCCAGGCCGGCGAGCGCATGCACCACCGGGCCGGAACGTCCCAGGTTGTGCAGCATGCGCTGCAGGGTCGGCAACAGGGCCGGATCGCCGGCATCCTTGCCGCATGCCAGGGGCGCGATCAGCGTCTCGAAGATGGCTTGCAGCGCGCGGGGCTCCACGCAATACGACTCGCCCCAGGCCACGGTACCGTCTTGCATCTCCACCCGCACCAGGGCGCTGTCCAGCTTGTCGCGCGGCCGGCCGGCAAACAGCGGCGGCGGGCTCCAGTGGTGGAACGGAAGGCGCATGGGAATGCAGCGGACGGAAACGATGGTGTTGGCGGTCATGCGGAATGTCGAGGGCAGCAAGAGGCAGTGGGACCATCTTCGCGAGCGTGCGCACCATGGTCAAATAGATAGAACCACTGTTTTCATACAAATTCCATATGCTCAACCGGCGCGAGCTATCCCTTTTGAGGGCCATGTACCAGCAGGGCACGGTCACGGCGGCAGCGGCCTCCATCCACATGACCCAGCCCGCGGCGAGCGCGCTGCTGCGCGACATGGAGACACGGCTGGGGTTTGCGCTCTTCAGCCGCGAGCAACGCCGCCTGCAGCTGACCAGCCAGGGGCGCTCCTTGATCCCGGAAGTGCTGAACGCGCTCTCCGGCATCGAGGCCGTCGACCGGCTTGCCAACGACATCCGAAAAGGGGCGACCGAACGGCTCACCGTCGGGGCCGTGGCCGTGGCCTCGTCGATGCTGCTGCCCGAGGCGCTGGTGCATGTCCGCCAGGCCTACCCCCGCATCACCTTCGCGGTGCGCACCGGGTCGGCCCTGGAGATCGTAGAGATGGCCGTGGACCATCGCATCGACGTGGGCATCGTGATCGGTTCCTCCGCGCCGAATGAACGGGTCTTCAAGGAGCAGCTGGCGGCCGTCAGCCTGTTCGCGGTCTTCCATCCCGCGCATCCCCGGGCGCAGGCCAGCGACGTCACGCTGGGCGAAGTGACGGGCCTGGGGCTGATCGCGCTGTCTCCGGCCCTGCCCGCCGGCCGGGCGACGCAGCAGGCGATCCAGCAAAGCGGGCTGGTCTACCAGCCCTTGATGGAGGTGGCGCAGTCCTTCACGGCCTGCGAACTGGCGGGCCAGCAGCTGGGGGTGGCGGTGGTGGAGTCGCTGGGGGCACGCTACGCGCAGCGGATGGGCCTGATCGCCAAGCCTTTGCTGACCATGCGGGATTCCGAGCTGGCGATCGTCGCCCCCAAGGACCGGCCGCTGGACGGTGCCGGCCTTTGCTTGACCGACGCGCTGAAACGATGCATCCGGTCGCAGGACCACAGGCTGTGAGCCTGCCGTGCGGCTCGGCAGTCCGGACCGCGGCGCGGCGCCAGGGCGTGGGGCGATTCCACGCCGGTGCCCAGGCGGGCAGAGGCCTGCCATCGCTGCACCGGCGGGCCTTGGGCGCCGCCACGGGCGGGTAGGCACCGATGCTTCCCAGGCCCCCGGGACCTTCCCGATTGCACCAAGGCGGTGAGCCCCTCATCATTCTGCGCACAAGGGGATGGTCAATCTGTATACAAAAACGGGCATCAATCTTGCGAACCTCAGCGTGACTGCGCGCAAGCCCGCCCTTCGCGCTCCTTTCCAACGCCTTGATTGAATGGAGTTCCGCATGAACAAACGATCCCTGCTGCAAGCCGCCGCGGCCCTGGCCTGTGCCGGCGCCTTCTCCCTGGCCCATGCGCAAACGCCCACGCCCATCAAGTTCCAGCTGGACTGGCGCTTCGAAGGCCCGGCCGCGTTCTTCCTGCAGCCGGTGGCCAAGGGCTACTTCAAGGACGCCGGCCTGAATGTCACCGTGGATGCGGGCAACGGATCCGGCGGCGCCGTGCAGCGCGTGGCCTCGGGCACGTACGACATGGGCTTCGCCGACCTGGCGGCGGTGATGGAATTCCACGCCAACAACCCCGACGCGCAGAACAAGCCCGTGGCCGTGATGATGGTCTACAACAACACGCCGGCCTCGGTCATGGCGCTCAAGAAGAGCGGCATCACCAAGCCGTCGGACCTGGCGGGCAAGAAGCTGGGCGCGCCGGTGTTCGATGCCGGCCGCCGCGCCTTCCCCATCTTCGCCAAGGCCAACAGCGTGGGCAACGTGCAGTGGACGGCCATGGACCCGCCGCTGCGCGAAACCATGCTGGTGCGCGGCGACGTGGACGCCATCACCGGGTTCACCTTCACCTCGCTGCTGAACCTGGAGGCGCGCGGAGCCAAGGCCAGCGACGTGGTGGTGCTGCCCTATGCCGACTACGGCGTGAAGCTCTACGGCAACGTGATCATCGCCAGCCCGAAGCTGGTCAAGGAGAACCCGCAGGCGATCAAGGCCTTCCTGAAGGCCTTCACCAAGGGGGCCAAGGAAGTCATCGCCAATCCCGGCGCCGCCATCGCCTACGTGAAGGAGCGCGACGGCATCGTCAACACCGCGCTGGAAACCCGCCGCCTGCAGCTGGCCATCGACACCGTGGTGAACAGCCCCGACGCCCGCGCCGAAGGCTTCGGCCAGGCCGTGCCCGGCCGCCTGTCGCTGATGGCCTCGCAGGTGTCGGATGCCTTCGCCACCAAGTCGCGCGTGAAGGCCGACGAGGTGTGGAACGGCTCGTTCCTGCCGCCTGCGGCCGAGCTCAACATCCTGCCCAGGAAGTAAGCCGTACTACGCCCTGGCTGCGCCCAGCAGCCAGGCCCGCGGACGGGCAGAGGCCGTCGCGCCTCTTTGCTCCTCATTTAATAGCTGCTTGCGCTTACTGGATAAGCGCCAGAGGCACATTGGACCCATAACCCCATGCAGGCCGACGAAAACTTCTTCGTGGACTTTCGCGATGTCTGGCTCGCCTACAACGACGAGCTGCTCGCCCAGAACCACTTCGCCGTGGAGGCCATCAACCTGCAGGTGCGGCCCGGCGAATTCATCGCCATCGTCGGCCCCTCCGGCTGCGGCAAGTCCACCTTCATGAAACTGGCCACCGGCCTGAAGATGCCGTCGATGGGCAAGATCCGCATCGACGGCCAGCCGGTGACGGGGCCGCTCAAGATCTCCGGCATGGCCTTCCAGGCGCCTTCGCTGCTGCCCTGGCGCACCACCGTGGACAACGTGCTGCTGCCGCTGGAGATCGTCGAGCCGCACCGCTCGCAGTTCAAGGCCCGGCGCAAGGAATATGTGGACCGCGCCCGCGCCCTGCTGCAGAAGGTGGGCCTGGGCGGCTATGAAGACAAGTTCCCGTGGCAGCTCTCGGGTGGCATGCAGCAGCGCGCCAGCATCTGCCGTGCGCTGATCCACGAGCCCAAGATGCTGCTGCTGGACGAACCCTTTGGCGCGCTCGATGCCTTCACGCGCGAAGAGCTGTGGTGCATCCTGCGCGACCTGCAGGCCGAGCAGCAGTTCAACGTCATCCTGGTCACGCACGACCTGCGCGAGAGCGTCTTCCTGGCCGACACCGTGTACGTGATGAGCAAGAGCCCGGGGCGCTTCGTCGTCAAGCGCGACATCGAACTGCCGCGCCCCCGCGAGCTGGAGCTCACCTACACCAAGGAATTCACGGACATCGTGCTGGAGCTGCGGGGCCATATCGGCGCCCTGCGCAAGTCCGGCGGGGAGATCACGCAATGAATGTGCAACATCGCAAACAGGTCGAGCGCTGGTCGCCGTGGGTCCTGCTGTTCGCCGTGATCGTGCTGTGGCAGGTGATCTGCGCAGGCTTCAGCGTCTCGGAGTTCATCTTCCCCAGCCCGCTCGAGATCTGGAACCAGTTCGTCGAGTTCAAGTGGATCATCGCCGGCCACGCCTGGCGCACCTTCTGGGTCACCATGGCGGGCTTCGGCATCGCCATCGTGGTCGGCGTGCTACTGGGCTTTCTCATCGGCTCGTCGCGCCTGGCGTACGCCGCCGTCTATCCTTTGATGACCGCTTTCAACGCCCTGCCCAAGGCCGCCTTCGTGCCCATCCTGGTCGTGTGGTTCGGCATCGGCGTGGGGCCGGCCATCCTCACGGCCTTCCTCATCAGCTTCTTCCCGATCATGGTGAACATCGCCACCGGCCTGGCCACCCTGGAGCCCGAGCTGGAAGACGTGCTGCGCGTGCTGGGCGCCAAGCGCTGGGACGTGCTGGTCAAGGTGGGCATGCCGCGCTCGCTGCCCTACTTCTACGGCTCGCTCAAGGTCGCCATCACGCTGGCCTTCGTGGGCACCACGGTGAGCGAGATGACCGCCGCCAACGAGGGCATCGGCTACCTGCTGATCTCGGCCGGCTCGTCCATGCAGATGGGCCTGGCCTTCGCCGGGCTGATGGTGGTGGGCGCCATGGCCATGGTGATGTACGAACTGTTCAGCGTGCTCGAAAAACACACCACCGGCTGGGCCCACCGCGGATCGAACCAGTGAGCATCCCCCTGAGGCGCTGCGCGCCTTCCCCCTTCTCTCGGATGGCATTGCCATCCGGGAAGGGGGACGCCGCCAGCGCGGCGGGGCGGCCCTTGCGCGGCGGCTGCTGGAATGGGCCGCGCCCAGGTCTTACGCAGGGGCCATCGTGACGCTACGGCCAGATCAGGCAGAACGCCACCTGCGCCGCGCCAACGCGGTGGCGCAGCGCGCGCTGGGCATGGGCCGCCATCCGTTCGGCGCCCTGCTGGTGGCGCCGGACGGCGAGACGGTGCTGGCCGAGCAGGGCAACATCGACACCGTGAACCACGCCGAGAGCACGCTGGCGCGCTCTGCCGCCGCGAACTACCCGGGCGCATACCTGGCCCAGTGCACCCTGGTCACCACCTTCGAGCCCTGCGCGATGTGCGCGGGCACGATCTACTGGGCGGGCATCGGGCACGTGCTGTACGGCGCCGAAGAAGCCGCCCTGCTGGCGCTGACCGGCAACCATCCGGAGAACCCCACGCTCAGCCTGCCCTGCCGCGCGGTCTTCGCCAGCGGACAGCGCGCCACGGAGGTGACCGGGCCGGTGCCGGCGCTGCATGAAGCCATCACCGCGGTGCACCGCGACTTCTGGCGCTGAGCGCCGCGCCCAAGGCCGCCCGCACCGCCCCGCCCCAAGGGCCCGCCGCTATACTGCCGGCCCCGTGGACAGCAGGATCTCAGCATGCGGTTGACAGTCTTTTGGCGCCGGCTGGCGTATGTGGCATGCGCGGGCCTCGCGGCCTGCGGCAGCAACCCGCCAGCGAGCGCACCGCCGGCTGCCGCCCCTTCCGCGCCCACCTCCGCAGCGGCCGAAGGGGCCGCGCCGGTGCGCATCGGCCTTGCCCTGGGCGGGGGCGCTGCCAAGGGCTTCGCCCACATCGGGGTGATCAAGATGCTGGAGGCCAACGGCCTGACCCCGGCCACCGTGGCGGGCACCAGCGCCGGCAGCGTGGTGGGGGCCCTGTATGCCAGCGGCATGAACGCCTTCGAGCTGCAGGAAAAGGCGGTGGCCCTGGACGAAACCCAGATCCGCGACCTGCAGTTCTCCTCCGGCGGCCTCGTGCTGGGCCAGAAGCTGCAGGACTATGTGAACGAACAGGTGCGCCGCAAGCCGCTCGAACAACTGGCCAAGCCTTTCGTGGCCGTCTCCGCGCGGCTGGAGGATGGCGAACGGACCGTGTTCTCGCGCGGCAACACCGGCCAGGCCGTGCGCGCCTCCAGCAGCGTGCCCGGCGTGTTCCAGCCGGTCGCCATCGGCGCCTACCACTACGTGGATGGCGGCATCGTCAGCCCCGTGCCGGTGGACGCCGCGCGGCAGCTGGGTGCCGACATCGTCGTCGCCGTCGACATCTCCAACAAGGCGCGGGGCGCATCGCCCAGCGGTCTGCTGGGCACCGTGGGCCAGAGCATCGCCATCATGGGCCAGAAGCTGGGCCAGGCCGAACTGGCCCGCGCCGACGTCATCATCCGCCCCAAGGTGCTGGACATCGGACCCACCGATTTCGCGCAGCGCGCCAATGCCATCCTGGAAGGCGAGAAGGCCGCGCTGGCCGCCATGCCACAGATCCGCGAACGCATCGCGCGGCTGCAGGCCGAGCGCGCACAGGCCGCGCAGCTGGCACGCCAGCAGGTACAGGAAACGCAGTACCAGGCCTGTCTGGAGAACCGCTCCCGACTGCAGAAGCTCGCCGGCATGGCGGGCGTGGACACCTCGTCCTGCACCGCTCCGCGCTGACGCCATGCCCCGCTTCGCCGCCAACGTTTCGCTGCTCTACAACGACCTGGCCTTCCTCGACCGTTTCGCGGCCGCTGCCGCCGACGGCTTCCAGGGGGTGGAGTGCCTCTTCCCCTACGCCTGGCCGGCGCAGAAGATCGCGCAGCGCCTGCGCGATGCCGGATTGCAGCAGGTGCTGTTCAATGCGCCGCCGGGCGACTGGGACGCCGGCGAGCGGGGCATGGCCTGCCACCCGGGGCGGGAGGGGGAGTTCCGCGAAGGCATAGCGCTGGCACTGGACTACGCGCGCACGCTGCAGTGCCCGCGCATCCACGTCGTCGCAGGCATCGTGCCGCCCGGGGCCGCGGCGGCCGAGGTGCATGCCACCTACGTGGCCAACATGCGCCACGCCGCGGCGCAGGCCGCGCCGCACGGCATCCAGATCCTGCTGGAGCCCATCAATGCGCGGGACATGCCGGGCTTCTTCGTGGGGCGCCAGGCGCAGGCGCATGCGCTGGTGGCGGAGATCGGTGCGTCCAACGTGCGCGTGCAGATGGATCTCTACCACTGCCAGATCAGCGAAGGCGACCTGGCCAGCAAGATCCGCCAGTACCTGCCCACGGGGCGCGTGGCGCACGTGCAGATCGCGGGCGTGCCGGAACGCCATGAGCCCGATGTCGGCGAGGTGAACTATCCCTACCTCTTCGAACTGCTGGACGGCCTGGGCTACGACGGCTGGGTCGGCTGCGAATACCGGCCTGCCCGCGGGACTGCGCCCCGGGCCACGCAGGATGGCCTGGGCTGGCTGCCGCGCCGCGCGCCGTAGCGGCAGCGGGCACCTCGGCCCTTGACCGAAGGGCCCTGCGTTGCGCCTGCCGTCAGTAGCGCGGCGGCTGCATCTGCAGCAGGATGTTTTTTCCGGTGGCAGTGACGCGCAGCGTGCCCGCATTCCACTCCAGCCAGGACAGGTCGATCAGTTCCTCGATCATGATTTCGTCGATGTCACCGGCACGGCGCTGTGCCAGCGACTGTTCGACGCCGGGGAGTGCGGTGCGCAGCTCGCCACGGCGAATCTCGGAGATGGGCGAGAGGTTCATCTGAAGCCTTCCATGCGAAAGAACCCAGCCTAGCAGGGAACCCCCTGCAGCGTCGCGCGAGTGGACGCGGCGCCACACTCCCAGCGTGTTTTTTTCCAATCGACTACACTGCAGCCTGGCCCTGCGCTTTGCTCGCTATCGCAGTGCTCGCCTGACACGCCGACGGTTCTGACACCTCCACGGCCTGCGCCCACTCCACTGCCAACGCAGTCCGGTTGGCCGTCATCCTCCAGCCCCGAGCCCATCCCGCCCCTCCTCCCCGTTTCGGAGCGGCACCGTTCGACTTCGGTCGCCCGCCGGCGCAGCGCGCCGATTTCCCTCATCCCCCGACGCTGGCCCCTCTGTGGCGCAGCGCCGCACGACTTTTCTCTGCAATGCACCATGACACCCGGGTGGTGGGCAAGTACCTTGTCACCCCCCTCACCAAGATCTCGGACACGGGCGATTACCTCGCTTCCGTGTCCCTGCGCCGCGGCATGCACGACCGCATCTTCCGCTTCGTTCCGCGCTTTGCCTGCCCCATCGGCGCCCTGCACTATGCACAGGCCCAAGGGCACGCCATGGCCATGGCTCCCCAGCCCGCCTGAGCCGCGCGGCCTCCACAACACCGAACCCAAAGGAGCCCTCATGGCCAAAGAAGAACTGATTGAAATGCAAGGCAAGGTCGACGAAGTGCTGCCCGATTCGCGCTTTCGCGTCACCCTGGAAAACGGCCACCAGCTGGTGGCCTACGCCGGCGGCAAGATGCGCAAGCACCGCATCCGCGTGCTGGCCGGCGACCGTGTATCGCTGGAGCTCTCGCCCTACGACCTGAACAAGGGCCGCCTGACCTTCCGCCACATCGAGGCCCGCACCGGCGCACGCCCGCCCGCGCGCCCCGGCGCCCGCTGAGCGCACCGCGCCCGGCTCCCTCTCTTTTTCAGCTGCCTCCCTGGGGAGGCGGCGCATTCACCTTCCGAAAGAAATTCATGGACAACAAACTCTACGTGGGCAACCTCTCCTATGCGATGCGCGACGACACGCTGCTGCAGCAATTCACCGCGTACGGCGACGTGCAGTCCGCCAAGGTCATGATGGAGCGCGACACCGGCCGCTCCAAGGGCTTCGGCTTCGTCGAAATGGGCACGGCTGCCGAAGCGCAGGCCGCCATCCAGGGCCTGCACGGCCAGTCGGTGGACGGCCGGGCGCTGACGGTGAACCTGGCCCGCCCGATGGAGCCGCGTTCCGGCGGCTTCGGCGGAGGCAACGGTGGTGGCGGCTACCGCGGCGGCCGCAGCAGCTACTGAGCCCGGGCCAGCGTCCTCCGTGGACGCAGACGCTCTCCCCATGAAAAAGCCGGCATTGCCGGCTTTTTTTGTGGGGGCCTGCGCGTGCTGGCCCCGCTCCGCAGTTTACCTACAATGCTATGCTTTAGATAGCTTTATGCGCTTACTCCATAAGCGCTTGCGACCGATTTGACTCAATACCGATTGGAGAAGTTGGCGCTGATGCGCTGGCGCAGGTATTCGGCCCCCGTGATGGGCGGGTACTTCTTCGCCGGGCCTTCGATCAGCGCGTCCTCGTTGGCCTGCGCGAAGAACGCCAGGCTGTAGCGCGCACCCTGGTACTCATGCGGCAGCGGGTTGCGCACGCGGTGGAAGTTGCTGGGCAGCTGGTCGTCGCTCCAGCGCGTGAGCATGTCGCCGATGTTGCAGGTGATCACGCCCTCGGCCGGCTCCACGCTGGTCCATTGGCGGCCCTCGGCCTCCTTGCCCGGCAGTACCTGCAGGCCGCCCTGGCCGGGGCGCTGAAACAGCAACGTGAGGCAGTCGAAGTCGGTGTGCGCACCGGCGCGCCACAGGCCCAGCTCGGATTGCAGCGCCGGGTCGACGGCGAAGTAATGCAGCATGCGCAGCGTGCTCTGGTAGGCGGGCACAGACGGGTCGTGCGCGCGGGTGAAGAACTCGGCATCGAAGCCCATCTTCCAGGCAAAGCACGACAGCAGGCGCATGGCCACTGCCCAGCACTGGCGCTCGAAGGCCAGTGTGGCCTCGCGGAAGCCGGGCAGCTCGGCTTCGGTGGGCCACAGGCCGTCCATGCGCGGGCGCGTGACCTGGTAGGACTCCTTCTGGTCGGGCGTGCGCGTGGACGGGCGGATCTGCGCCTTGTGCTCCCACCCGGCGTTGCGCGCCAGCGGCCACTGCGCCTTGGTCTCGCGGGGCAGGTCGAAGAAGGCCTCGGCGCGGGCGAAGGCGGCGCGGATATCGTCCAGCGCAATGCCGTGGTTCGTCACCTGGAAGAAGCCGATGTCCACCGAGGCGCTCCACAGCTGCTCGGCGATCTCTTCCTTGCGGCGCTCGAAATCGGAGATGTCGATGCGCCGCACCTCGCGGGTGCTGGTTTCGCCGTCCAGGGCCCCGCCCATGCGGGATTCCTTTTCAAGCTCGCCCAGGACATCGGGCGCGACGGAGGGTTCGTAAACGGAAGGGGCGTTGGCGGTTGGCATCAGGGTTCCTCATCGATGAACCAAGGCCCGCGGCCGGCACAGGCCAGCACGGCGGAGCTCTTGAAGGGACGATGGCGCCGGGCGGAACGCCGCCCCCAAGGGCGAGCGCCACCGGCCGCCGGCGCCGGCTTCAAGAGCAATGACCCGCCACCCCGCCCGGTGCAGGGCCGCACCAGGGAGCTGCGCTGAACGCTTCTACTCTTGGTCGCTGGGCAAGCAATTCACGCGCCAGCCCGACGCGCTCCGGTGCCGAGAAGCCGCTGCCGGGGTTTCCGCCGTTCGCCCTGCAGGCACTCCCCAAAACGGCGAACGCATGCACCAACCCGGGCCCCCGCCGTGCACCCCAACCTACGCAGCGCGCCGCCGCCTTGCGCTGCCGCAAGCCTGCGCACCCCTGAAACGCTGTCCGCATCACGACCCGGCACGCTTCATGCAAAGCCCACGGCGAGTAGAAGCGTTCAGCGCTGCCACCCACACCGTGGTGGCGCCCGGAAATTGCTCAGTTCGATCCGGCCTTGCGGTCTCTGCCCCGCGGGCCGGCCCCTGCCCGAACCGGAGCCTTTCGCCATGCAACGACGCCACTTTCTCTCCGCAGCCCTCGCCGCACCGATCGCCGGCCCTCTCGCCACGGCCGCCACCGCAGCCGCCGGCCTGGCCGCCCCCGCCGTGGTGCGGGCCCAGGGTGCGCTCACGCCGCTTAAATTCACGCTCGACTTCCGGGTGACCAGCCAGACCTCGCCCTTCTTCCTGGCGCTGGCCCAGGGCTACTACAAGGACGAGGGCCTGGACGTGTCCATCGACGTGGGGGCGGGCTCGGTTGCGTCCATCACGCGCGTGGCCAGCGGCGCCTACGACCTGGGCCTGGGCGATATCAGCTCGCTGGTGGAGTTCCATGCGCAGAACCCCGACACGCCGGTGCAGGCCATCTACCAGTACTACAACCGCGCGCCCTTCGTCATCATCGGCCGCAAGGACCGCGGCATTACCACCGACTTCCAGTCGCTCAAGGGCAAGAAGGTGGCCGCCGCGGCGGTGGAGGCCACGCGCCGCTGCTGGCCCATGGTGGCCCGCGCGCTCAAGACGCCGCCCGAGCTGTTTGACTGGGTGACCACCGACTTCAGCGCGCGCGACAACGTGATGGTGCGCGGGGATGTGGATGCCGCCACGTACTTCCACGACTCCGCCGTCTCGCTGTTCGCACGCGTGCCGCCCAAGGACCTCTCCGTGCTGGAGTACGGCAAGGCCGGCCTGAACCTGTACGGCAATGCCGTGCTGGGCGGCAAGCTGGTGCAGGAGCGGCCCGAACTGGCCCAGGCCTTCCTGCGCGCCAGCAACCGCGCGCTGCGCGAAACACTCGCCCAGCCCGACGCCGCCTTCGCCGCCATCAAGGCGCGCGAGCCCATCCTGAACATGGAGGTGGAGCGCGAGCGCTGGGGCATCACGCGCCGCTACCTCGCCACGGCGGAGACCCAGTCCATCGGCCTGGGCGCGGTGCAGCCCGCCGTGCTGGCCCAGCAGATCGACGAGGTGGCGGCCGTGTTCAACCTGGCGCGCAAGCCGGCCGCCGACCGCGTGTTCAACCCCGCGCTGCTGCCCGCGGTGGCCGACCGCAAGGTGGCCGCAGCATGAGCGGCGCCGCACTCCCGCAGGAAGTGGCCCTGGACGAGCGCGACGGTCTCTACCTGCGCCAGGCCATCGCGCTGGCCGACACGGCCCGCGCGCGCGGCAACCGCCCTTTCGGCGCGGTGATCGTGGGCGCGGACGGCACGGTGCTCGCCGAAGCCTGGAACGCCAACGGCGAGACCGGCGACTGCACGGCGCATGCCGAGACCAGCGCCGTGCGCACGGCCAGCCCCCGGCATGCGCGCGAGGCCCTCGCGCAGGCCACGCTGTACTCGTCCGGCGAGCCCTGCGTGATGTGCGCGGGCGCCATCTTCTGGGCCAACATCGGCCGCGTGGTCTACGGCATCGACGCGGTGCGGCTGCGCGGCTTTCGCGGCGAACGGCTCGACCAGCGCGACGCCGAACTGTCCTGCCGCGACGTCTTCGCCGCCTCGCCGCACGCCATCGAATGCATCGGCCCGGCGCTCATCGAGGAAGCCTCGGCCTCGCACCGGGGCGCTTGGAAAGCCTGAGCGCCTGCGGCATCGCGGTGGACGGGCGTCCGGCCGCTCGGTCCCGCAACTGCTGGGTACCGGCTGCAGGCCTGACAATGGCTGCTGGGCCACCCGCCAACGCCACCGGAAACACCGCCATGTCCCTTCCCATTCTCGATCTGCAAGACGCCATGGAGCTGGGCGGGCCGCGCAGCGCCGAGGTCGCCGCGCAGATGCGCGAGGCGGCCATGGCGTCCGGCTTCTTCTACGTGCGCCACCACGGCGTGGACGCCGCGCAGATCGCCCGGCAGTTCGCGCTGGCGCAGGAGCTGCTCGACGTGCCGCGCGCCACGCGCGAGGCGCTGGCCATGCACCACTCGCCCTCCATGCGCGGCTACGAGCTGATGGGCGCGCAGTCGCTCGACCTGGCGGCGCGGCCCGACCTGAAGGAGAGCTTCTACTGCGGCATGGCCTACCCGGAAGACCATCCGTACGTGCGTGCCGGCTACCAGACCTACGGCCACAACCAGTGGCCCGCCGAGGTGCCCCACGCGCCGGCCGTGTGTGAGGCCTACATCCAGTCGCTGCTGGTGCTGTCACGCCGGCTCATGCAGCTGCTGGCGCTGTCGCTGGACCTGCCGGAGACTTTCTTCGACGCCACCAGCGATCACCCCATGATCACGCTGCGCATGATCCGCTACCCCGCCCACCCCGAGGGCGCGGACGAGCGCACCTTCGGCGCCGGCGCCCACACCGACTGGGGCGCCATCACCATCCTGGCGCAGGACGCGCACGGCGGCCTGGAGGTGCAGACGCCCGGCGGCGACTGGGTCGAGGCCACGCCCGTGCCCGGCTGCTTCGTGGTCAACCTGGGCGACATGATTCCGCGCTGGACCAACGGCCTGTACCACTCCAATCCGCACCGCGTGCGCAACCGGCATTCGGGCGGCGCGCCGCGCTATTCCATTCCCTTCTTCTACGAGCCGGACTACCTCGCCCGCATCGAGGCCGTGCCCGGCACCGTGCCGGCCGGCGAGGCGCCCCGCTACGCCCCCTGCACGGCCGGGGAGCACCTGGTGGAGATGTACCGCCGCACCTACAACAAGCCCGTGGCGACCACCGCATGACGCCGCGCATGACGCCCCTCTTCCGGAGCTTTTGCCGCGGCATGGGGGCGCAGGCCGCCTGCCCTGCAGGCTCGATGGCGCCGCCACCGCGGCCAGCACGGTAAGTGCCGCAAGCCCTGCGCCCGCTGCGCGCTGGCCCCGCCCCCTGCGGCCCTTCGCCACGCGCTGCGTCTTTTCAAGCCAAAATGGCCTACAGCGCCCGAAATACGGGCGCATGCAGCTCCCAATTCAATAGCAAACACCGATGACCTGGCACGCCCGCCTGCAACTGGACTACCGCCGCGAGACCGATCGCACCGTCGCCCGCCACGAGCACAGCGGGCCGCTGCGCATCCTGCAAAGCCTGTACCCCGAAGGCGACGCCGTCTGCCACAACGTGCTGGTGCACCCGCCCGGCGGGCTGGTGGGCGGGGACACGCTGGACATCAACCTGCGCGTAGGCCCCGGTGCGCACGGGCTGGTGACCACGCCCGGCGCCACGCGCTTCTACCGCTCGCTGGGCGAGCTGGCCCTGCAGCGCACGCATGCCGTGCTGGAGCCGGGCGCGCGCCTGGAATGGCTGCCGCTGGAAGCGCTGTGCTTCGACGGCTGCCGCGCCGAGAACCGCCTGACGATGGAGGTCGCCCCGGGGGCCGAGCTGATGGGCCTGGACGTCACGGCCTTCGGTCTGCCCCATGCGGACCAGCCGTTTCGCCGCGGCAGCTTCCAGCAGCACATCGAAGTGCCGGGCCTGTGGCTGGAGCGTGGCCGCGTCGATGCCGCAGACGCGCTGCTCATGGACGGCCAGCTGGGCCTGGCCGGGCACCGCTGCATGGCGTCGCTGTTCTTCGTGGCCGGCGAGGCGCTGAGCCGCGAGCGCCGCGAAGCGGCCCTGGACAGCGCCCGCGCCGTGCTGGATGCCGACGCGCTCGTGGCCACGGCGGGCGCCACCTGCCCCAACGGCCAGGTGGTGGTCGTGCGCGTGCTGGCGCCGGTGGTGGAGCCCGCCATGGCCCTGCTGCAGCGCGTGTGGGCCACCTGGCGCAGCACCCTGTGGGGCTTGCCCGCACAGCGGCCGCGCATCTGGTCGATGTGAGCGGTGGCAGGCAGCGCCAGGGTCAGGCGATCAACGCGTCCAGCGCGGCGAAATCCACCGGCTTGCCCAGGCGGGCATGGAACGGGCCGCTCCGCATGGCCCGCAGGCGGAGAATGTTGCCCGACAGCGCGATCAGCCGGGGCGGCTGTGCGGCATACTCCGCCAGAATCAGGTGCGCGGCCTGCTCGCCGTCCATTCGCGGCATCTCCAGATCCATGATGACGATGTCCGGCTTGTGCCGCCTTGCCTGGTCCACGGCCTCCATCCCATCGTAGGCGACAGCCACGGATTGAACACGCGGGTCTTCCTCCAAGATAATCTTGAGAAGTTCTGCGGCTTCCCGCTCGTCATCGACTATCAGTAGGTGCAGGCCGTTCATGTGTTTTATCTCTTCGTGGGACGGCTATGCGCCTTGCAGACTTTCTGGACCGTTACAGAGACGCCATCGTGGACGAGGCCGCGGAATTTGCGAAATCCTTGCCCAGCCTGAAGAACGCCACGGATGAAACGTTGCGGGACCACTTCGCGCAATGTCTTGAAGCCATTGCAACGGACATCCGCGCACCGCAGAGTAGGACACAGTCTATTGAAAAGTCGCAGGGCAAGGCCCCGCGCGGCCCCGCCACCACGGCGGCTGAAGAACACGGCGTGGCCCGTGCCAACAGCGGCCTGACCACCAGCCAGCTGGTGTCCGAGTACCGCGCCCTGCGCGCCAGCGTGCTGCGGCTCTGGCTGGACCACCATGCCGACAGCGGCCACATCGTGGACGACATCACGCGCTTCAACGAGGCGGTGGACCAGGCGCTGGCCGAATCCATCGTGCGTTTCGAGGAGCAGGTGGACTCGTGGCGCCACATCTTCCTGGGCGTGGTGGGGCACGACCTGCGCACGCCGCTCAATGCCATGGCGCTGACCGGCGAAGTGCTGCGCATCAAGACCCCCGAGGCCCTGCACAGGCATGTGGACGTGGTGGCCAAGGGCACCAAGCGCATCGGCAGCATGCTCGACTCCCTGCTGGAATACAGCAACAGCCAGGTGGGCACGCCCATGCCGCTGGCCAGGGAGGAAGCCAGCCTGTGCGCCGTCTCCGAGGACGAACTGGAGATCGTGCGCGCCGCGTTCCCCGAGGCGCAGATCGACCTGCACTGCGAAGGCCCGGGCAACGGCGTGTTCGACGTGTCGCGCGTGCGCGAGGCGCTGTCCAACCTCGTGTCCAATGCCGTGCAGCACGGCACCGACCGCAGCGTGCAGGTGGACGTGCGCGAAGATGGCGATCAGCTGGTGGTCACCGTGCGCAACCGCGGCGAGATCCCCGAGGCGGCGCTGCCCGGCATCTTCGAGCCCATGAAGCGAGGCCAGGGCTACCAGACGGGTCACCGCACCAACCTGGGCCTGGGCCTGTTCATCTGCAAGCAGATCGTCGATGCGCACGGCGGCCAGATCACAGCCTGCTCGGAGAACGGCATGGTCGAAGTGACCATGAAGCTGCCGGCCAGCGGCGCGCAGGCGTAAGAGACAAACAAGACCGGCCGGCCAGCCTCCGGGCGTGCGCATCGGCAGCACGACCCGACGCCCTGGCTAGCCTGGCCCCGGGTTCATCACTGCGTGCAAGAGCGAACGCGCCGCCCGCCTAAGCGAAATGCGTTCAGCGCCGACGCCGCAGGCAGCCCGTGGGGGCCACGCTCAGGTCGTGCTTTTCCACCGGAAGGAATTCCTGCGCATCGGGCACGTAGTCCCAGCGGGTGAGCAGGCGCTGGTGCCGGTCGCCGGCGGCCGAGGGCACGCGTTCGAGGGTGACCAGGCTGTTGGGCGCATTGGCGCGCAGCCGCACCGAAACCGCCGTGCCCGCCTGGGCGGACCACAGCCCCGTCATCGGTTCCACCAGTCCCGGCTCGTGCGCATGGCCGGACAGCAGCAGTTCGGCCCCCGCGGCGCTCCAGCGCGTCAGCGCCCGGTCGGCGCGGTGCGGGCGGTGGCGGCGGTCTTCCTCGTGCGCAGCGGCCAGCGGGTGGTGGCTGACGACGATGCGCCAGTCGTCCTTGCGGGTGGTTGCCAGGCGCTCAGCGATGGCGTCGATCTGCTGGGGCGAGAGGCTGCCGCGCTCGTGCCGCCACCAGCGCGTGGTGTTCACGGCCATGACATGGAAGCCGTCGGCATGGCAGGTGCCCTCCAGATCGTCGCCCCACCAGCGCGCGTAGCGGCGGTAGGCCTGGCCGGCCAGACGCTCCCACCAGGCGAACAGGGGCACGTCGTGGTTGCCGGGCACCACTAGCCGGTGGGGGATCGGCAACGAGGACAGGAAGGCATGGGCCTGTTCGAACTGCTCGGGCGTGGCCCGCTGGGTCAGGTCGCCGGAGACCACCAGCACGCCCACGCCCAGCCGCGCGGTCAGGCGCGTTACGGCCTCGCAGACGCGTTCGTCGTGGGCTCCGAAATGCAGGTCAGACAGGTGCAGCAGGACGCTCATGCGCGCGTCCCCGTCACGCGGGCGCCAGCCCGCCGGCCGGGGCGGCAGGCGGGGGCTCATCGGCGGCCACGGGCGCGGCTGCGGTGTCGGGTTCTTCGTCCTTTGCAGTGGCGGTAGGAGCCACCAGCCACAGGGGGCGCTCGCCGGTGCGGAACTGCAGGGGCGGCGTCATCCATTCGCGTTCGCCGTCGAAGGCCACCTTCACGCGCTGCGGCTTCCAGCTGGCCGGCTCCACCACCAGCTCCGAGCAGGCCAGGCTCACGACGGCATCGTCGCGCTCCAGCTGGCCCACGGCGGCGTTGAGCACAGTCATGGCCGTGGCGTCGCGCTCCTGCGGCTTGAGCAGCACCACCGCGAGCTGCCCGTCCTCGGCCACTGCGCTCGCCTGAGGAATGCCCACGCGTTCGAGCTGCAGCGGGTTGTTGCCGACGAACAGGGTCGAAGCGAGGTACTCCTTGCGCTCCAATGGCGCTTGGGGTTCGCTTCGCACGGCCACGCTCCAGCGGCGGGCCGAGCTGTTGCGCAGCACGCTCCAGATCGACGACGCGATGGCCACCCAGCGCGTGCGGCCGAAGCGGCGCGATGCCCGCTCGCGTTCGTCCAGCAGGCGCGGGTACATGCCCAGGCTGGCGTTGACGAGGAACATGCGGTCGTTCACGAAGCCGACGTTGACGGGCCGCATGTCGCCGCCCTGCAGCGCGGTGAGGATGTCCTGCACGGCGGCCTCGGGGTCCAGCGCCAGCTGCTGCTCGCGAGCGAAGTAGTTGAACGTCCCCATGGGCACCACGCCCATCGGAACGCCCTGCTTCCACGCGGCGGTGGCCACGGCATTGATGGTGCCGTCGCCGCCGGCCGCAACGACCAGCCCTCCATCGGCGTGCGCCTTGCGGGCGGCCTCCTGCGCCAGCGCCACGATGTCGGCACGCTCGGCCGGCACGTGCCACTGCACGGCGCGGCTCTGCAAGGCCACCACGCCTTCCAGCTGTGCACGCAGCAGATCCAGATCGGCGCCGGGCCGCAATGGCACGACGATGTGGATGGTGCCGTTGGCATCAGGGGTGGGAGGCAGGTAAGGCGTTTGCGTCATGGTGGAGAGCGCGGCAATCGGCTCGGTGCGCCACGGGGTGGCGGCTGGCCGTGATTGTGGGAGCCCCCCCCTGTGCGAGGGCGACAGCAGGCAGGCCCCGGCCCTGTCAGCCAAGGCCGACAAAAGCCCCCAGGGCGCAGTGCGGCGCGAGGGGCGTGGAGACAATGGGCGCATCGACCCACTTCCCAGGCCACGACCCGGCCTTGCGCTGCCCCCTCCATGCACCCTGCTTCCTTCGCCCGCCTTCCCCTGCTCTGCCTTTCGCCGGGCCCTTGCCGCCCCACGCTCTGCGCGGGAGAAGCCGCATGAACGCCGTCGACCTCCACGCCTGGGGCACCTGGGCCGGCCAGCATCCGGTGGCGATCTGGACGGTGGGACTCGTGCTGGCGCTGGCCGTCACCTTGTCCGTGCGCGCCGCCGCGCGCCAGGCCGTGCCGCGCTGTGCGCCCTGGCTGCAGCGCCTGCCGCGGCCGAATGGCCCGGTGGCCCTGGCCGGCACCATGGCGGCATCGGCCGTGCTGGTGCTGGCCTGCGCGCATGCGCTGGCGCTGCTGGCCGAACAGTGGGGCGGGGCCTCCACCGGCTGGGCGGTGCTGGACCAGAGCCTGGCCGATACCTTGCGGACCACGGCCTCCGTGGGCACGCAGACCTTCTTCGCATGGCTGACGCATGCGGGCGACACGCTCACGCTGGCGGTGCTGGCCGTGGTGGTGGCCGCTGCGCTGTGGTGGCGCGGCCACCGCATGCTGGCCACCGGCTGGGCCGTGGCGCTGGCGGGCAACGGGCTGCTCACGCGCGGCTTCAAGCACAGCTTCGAGCGGGTGCGGCCGGTGCACACGCATGAGATCTCGGTGGCCGACGGCTTCAGCTTCCCCAGCGGGCACAGCAGTTCGTCGATGGTGGCCTACGGCATGCTGGCGTACTTGGCGCTGCGCCTGCTGCCCGCGCGCTGGCATTTGCCCGCGCTGCTGCTTGCCGCGGCCACGGTGTTCACCGTGGGCTGGAGCCGCGTCGTGCTCCAGGTGCACTTCGCCAGCGACGTGCTGGCCGGCTGGCTCACGGGCGGCGTCTGGCTGGCCTGCTGCCTGCTGGTGCTCCGCGGCGCGCGGCACTGGCACCGCTGCCGCACGGTGGTTGCGGGCTGAGGGATCCTCAGCGCGCCTTGCGGTCGCTGGCGACCGACCACGCGAACACGCCCAGGCCGGCCAGGCCCAGCAGCACGCCCACCCAGCCGGTGGAGGTCCACCCGTAGCCGGCGGAGATCGCCACGCCGCCCAGCCACGCGCCCAGGGCGTTGGCCGCATTGAAGGCCGAATGGTTGAGCGCGGCGGCCAGCGTCTGCGCGTCGCCGGCCACGTCCATCAACCGGATCTGCAGCGCCGTGCCGATGGCCACCACCGTGCCCACCAGGAACACGGCCACGGCCGCCGTCGCCACATGGTGGGCGGCGAACACGAAGGTGCCCATCACCAGCACCGACCAGACCAGCATGCCGCCGATGGTGGGCATCAGCGCCTTGTCGGCGAAGCGCGGGCCGACGAGGTTGCCCGCCACCATGCCCAGGCCGAACAGCGCCAGCACGAAGGGCACGCCCGCCAGCGGCAGGCCGGCCACTTCGGTCAGCGTGGGCTTGATGTAGCTGAACACCGAGAACATGCCGCCGAACCCGATGGCGCCGATGCCCAGCGTGAGCCACACCTGCTTGCGCCGCAGCGCGCCCAGCTCGCGCAGCGGGCTGGCGCCGGCGTCCGCCGGCATGGCCGGCACATAGGCGCGCACCATGGCCACGGCGGCCAGGGCGATCAGGCCGACGAAGACGAAGGCCGCGCGCCAGCCGAAGTGCTGGCCCAGCGCGGCGGCGATGGGCACGCCGGCCAGCGTGGCGGTGGTGAGCCCCAGCATCACCAGCCCCACCGCGCGGGCGCGCTGGCCGGGCGGCGCCAGGGCCGCGGCCACCAGCGCGGCCACGCCGAAGTAGGTGCCGTGCGGCAGGCCGCTGACGAAGCGCAGCGCGTTCAGAGAGGCGTAGCCCGGCGCCAGGGCCGAGGCGAAATTGCCCAGCGCGTACACCGCCATCAGCGCCATCAGCAGCGCGCGGCGGCCCCAGCTGGCGGCCAGCACGGCGAGCACCGGCGCGCCGATCACCACGCCCAGCGCGTAGGCGCTGATCACATGGCCGGCCTGGGGGATGGTGACACCGATGTCCTGCGCCACCTCGGGCAGCAGGCCCATGATGACGAACTCGCCGGTGCCGATGGAGAAGCCGCCGACGCCCAGCGCCAGCACGGCCGCGCCGAAGCCGTGGGCCGCGGCGGCGGGCGCCCTCGTCCGCGTGCCGGATGCCGGGGCCGTGCCGTCCAGTGCGGGCGGCGTCATGCGCGCGCTCCGGCGTCCGGGCTGCGGCGCGGGGCGGCGCACGAACGGGGGCGGCGGGCGGGGCAGGCAAGTGGCAACGGCATGGGCACAGAGATCAGGGAAAACCCGGATTCTTGCGCAGATGCGCCGCCGGCGGGACCGCGGGGTCTTTCGCGACGCTCCTTTAAAGAGAGCAGGTTGGGCTTGTCCCGCGTGGAATTCAAAGCGAAATGCCTTCGAACTGCTTGATGGGAAAGCGCAAGCAGCTATGAATTCAAGAGCGCGTTGCGGCGATGGCAGCGCGCTCCGCCCGGCTCAGCGCACCATGCAGGGCCGCTTGTTGTCGAACTTCCAGCCCGGGATCAGGTACTGCATGGCCTGCGCATCGTCGCGCGCGCCCAGGCCGTGCTGCAGGTACAGCTGGTGGGCGCGCTCCACGGCTTCCATGTCCAGCTCGATGCCGAGGCCGCCGCGCGTGGGCAGCTCCACGTAGCCGTTTTTGATCTGCAGCGGGTTCTTGGTGAGGAACTGGCCGTCTTGCCAGATCCAGTGCGTGTCGATGGCGGTGACGCGGCCCGGCGCGGCGGCGCCCACATGCGTGAACATGGCCAGCGACACGTCGAAGTGGTTGTTGGAGTGCGAACCCCAGGTCAGCCCGAACGCCTGGCACAGCTGCGCTACGCGCACCGAGCCGGCCATGGTCCAGAAGTGCGGGTCGGCCAGGGGAATGTCGACCGACTGCAGCGACAGCGAATGGGCCATCTGGCGCCAGTCGGTGGCCACCATGTTGGTCGCCGTGGGCAGGCCCGTGGCGCGGCGGAACTCGGCCATCACCTCGCGGCCCGAGAAGCCTTCTTCGGCGCCGCAGGGGTCTTCGGCATAGGCCATCACGCCGTGCAGGTCGCGCGTGATGCGGATGGCGTCCTTCAGCAGCCAGCCGCCGTTGGGGTCCAGCGTGACGCGGGCTTCGGGAAAGCGCTCGTGCAGGGCGCGGATGGCCTCGACCTCTTCCTCGCCGCGCAGCACGCCGCCCTTGAGCTTGAAGTCCTGGAAGCCGTAGCGCGCCTGGGCGGCTTCGGCCAGGCGCACGATGGCCTCGGGGGTCATGGCCTTTTCGTGGCGCAAGCGCTTCCAGTCGTCGGCTTCATCGGGCGCGGTCTGGTAGGGCAGATCGGTCGCTTCGCGGTCGCCCACGTAGAACAGGTAGCCCAGCATCTGCACCGACGTGCGCTGGATGCCCTCGCCCAGCAGCGCCGCCACGGGCACGCCCAGGTGCTGGCCCAGCAGGTCGAGCAGCGCGGATTCGGCCGCCGTCACCGCGTGGATGGCGATGCGCAGGTCGAAAGTCTGCAGGCCGCGGCCGCCGCTGTCGCGGCTGGCGAACTCGGTGCGCATGGCGTTGAGCACGGCGTTGTAGTTGCCCACGGGCTGGCCCACGATGAGCGCGGCCGCGTCTTCCAGCGTCTGGCGGATCTTCTCGCCGCCCGGCACCTCGCCCACGCCCGTGTTGCCCGCGCTGTCGGTCAGCAGCAGCAGGTTGCGCGTGAAGAACGGGGCGTGCGCGCCGCTCAGGTTCATCAGCATGCTGTCGTGGCCGGCCACGGGAATGACGCGCAGCTGGGTGACGGTGGGGGTCGTGGAAGGAAGGTGCGTGGCAGCCATGGTCTCTAACTCGGAGTGCTCAAAGGGGAAAAGAATAGGCCCGATCGCTCGGGCCGCGCAAGCGGGCCCTGCCCGCTGGTGCTCAGTTGGCGGTGATGCCGCCGGCCTCGATCACCTGCTTCCAGCGGGCGAACTCCTTCGCCTGGAACTTGGTGAACTCTTCCGGCGAATTGCCCACGATCTCCAGGCCGGCATCGGTGAACTGCTTGGTCACGCTCGGGTCCTTCAGCGCCTTCATGATGCCGGCGTGCAGCTTGGTCTTCACGTCGGCCGGCAGGTTCTTGGGGGCGGCGATGCCTTGCCAGGCATAGACCTCCATGCCCTGCAGGCCGGCTTCGGCCATGGTGGGCACGTCGGGCAGCACGGGCGAGCGCTTGTCGCCGGTGACGGCGATGGGCTTGAGCTTGCCGGACTTGATGTGCGGGATGACCGTGTTCACGTTCTGGAACGACATGTCCACCTGGCCGCCCAGCAGATCGGTCACGGCCGGCGCGCCGCCCTTGTAGGGAATGTGCAGGCCCTTGGTGCCCGTCTTCTGCCAGAACAGCTCGGCCGTCAGGTGGTCGGACGAGCCGGCGCCGGACGTGGCGAAGCTGACCGTGCCCGGCTTGGCCTTCAGCAGGGCGATCACGTCCTGCACGTTGTTCACCTTAGGAGCCAGGTTGGGGTTCACCACCAGCACGTTGGGCGTCTGCACGGCCACGGTCAGGTAGGTGAAGTCCTTGGTCGGGTCGTACGGCAGGCCCTTGATGAGGTGCGGCGCCACGACGAACGGGGCCAGCGAGGCCACCAGCAGCGTGTAGCCGTCGCCCGGCGCGCGCGCCACCTGCGTGGCGCCGATGCTGCCCGTGGCACCGGCCTTGTTGTCCACCACGAAGGACTGCTTGAACTGCTCGCCCAGGTGGTTGCTGACGGCGCGGGCAATGGTGTCGGTGGAGCCGCCGGCCGGGAACGGCACGATCACCGTCACGGACTTGTCGGGCCAGGCGAACGCGGGGGCGCTGGCGCCGAGGGTGGCGATGCCGACGCAGAGGGCGGCGGCTGCGGTCTTGAGTGCTTTCATGGAAGGTCTCCTGGTGGACATCGGGACGCTGCTGCGCTCCTGGGCCGAATGTTCACGTTAACATTCGATGGAACGCCATTGTTAACGTGAACATCTGCGCAATCATTGGTACTTACCCCAAGCCCCTGGGAGAAAGACGCGCAACCTTACAATTCGGCGTCCCACCGCCTGCCCTCTGCGCGCCTCCTGGAAGCCCCGGAGCGCCGGGCCCCATCGCATGAATCCCTCCCGCAAGCCCGCCACCGTGCAGGACGTCGCCCGCCTGGCCGGGGTTTCGGCGATGACGGTGTCCCGCGCGCTCAACGTGCCGGACAAGGTCACGCCGGACACGCTGCGCCGCGTACGCGAGGCCGTGGACCAGCTGGGCTACGTGCCCAACGCCATGGCCAGCGGGCTGCGCATGTCGCGCGCGCGCATGGTGGCCGCCCTGCTGCCCACGCTGGTGGGGCCCGTCTTCCAGGAGCTGGTCGAGTCGCTGGCCGCCACGCTCGGGCGCCAGGGCTACCAGCTGCTGATTGGCCAGACCGGCTACGACGCGGCGCAGGAGGAAGCGCTGGTGCGCGGCGTGATCCAGCGCCGGCCCGACGGCATCGTGCTGGTGGGCGTGGCCTCGTCCGACGGCGTGCGCCAGGCCCTGCGCGCCAGCAAGATTCCGGTGGTGGAGACCTGGGACCTGACGGCCGACCCGGTCGACATGGTGGTCGGCTTCTCGCACGTGGCCATCGGCCGCGACGTGGCCGCCTTTCTGCACGCGCGCGGCCACCGCCAGATGGCCATCATCACGGCCGACGATACACGGGCCCGCTCGCGCACGCAGGCCTTTCTCACGCAGGCCCAGGCGCTGGGCGCCGAGGTGGTGGAGCGCTTTCTCACCGTCGCCCCCAGCACGCTGGGCGAAGGCCGGCGCGGGCTGGCCACGCTGCTGCAGTCGCATCCGGGCATCACCGGCGTTTTCTGCAGCTCGGACAGCCTGGCCCTGGGCGCCGCCATCGAGGCCCAGCACCGGGGCCTGAAGGTGCCGCAGCAGCTCGCCATCATCGGCATGGGCGACCAGAGCTTCGCCCGCGACGCCCAGCCGCCGCTGACCACGGTGCGCCTGGATGGAACGCGCATCGGCGCGCTGGCCGCCGAGCTGACCATGGCCCGTGCCGAAGGGCGTGCGGTGGAGCAGACGGTGGTGGATGTGGGCTTTCACCTGGTCGAACGGGAAAGCACGTAGCACGCGGCCTGACCGCGCCACGCCCCCCGCTTCTTCGCCCACTTCCGCTTCTTCCCGACGCCGATGCCGACCACGCCAGGCCTTCCCACCGCGCCGGCTGCCGCGCCAGCGTCGCCCTCGCCCTGGCGCGCCGGGGGCCGCAGCCGCCGCCTGCTGCGGCGCATGCTGCCGGCCATCGCCGCGCTGCTGCTGCTCATCGGCCTGGGCGGCTATCTGCTGGTGGCCAACGCGCTGCGGCAGGACGTGGACGTGCAGCAGCGCTCGCGCACCTTCATCGCGCGCTCCATCGCCCAGGTGCGCAACGAGGTCGGCCGCAACATCATCAACTACAGCAAATGGGGCGAGGCCTACAAGAATCTGCACCTGACGGTGAACAAAACCTGGGCGGACGAGCAACGCAACGTGGGCGACATCCCGTTCGACCTGTACGGCTACGACGGCGTGTTCGTCATCGGGCCCCCGGGGACGCACGGTGTACGCCGTGGTCCGCGGCCAGGCCTCCGCCGTGCAGGCGCACGACTGGCTGCGGGGCGATCTGGACGGCCTGGTCGCCGCGGCCCGCGATCCGCGGCACGAAGACACCAGCATCGTGCGCGCCCTGCAGGTCGCAGGCTCGCCCGCGCTGGTGGCTGCGGCCACCATCACCCCCGGCTGGGATCCGGGCATTCGACCGCGGCCGGGACCGGCCTCGGTGATGGTCTTTGCCACGGTGCTGGACGCCCCGCGCCTGAGCGCGCTGAGCGAGAACTACGGCGTGCCGGCGCTGACCATCTCCTCCGAGCCGCTGGCCGGGCAGGAGTCGATGCCGCTGCTGGATTCGTCCATGCGGCTGCACTGGCGCCCGCCCACGCCGGGCCGCACGCTGCTGGGGCAGACGCTGCCGCTGTTCATCGCCGGCGTGCTGGCGCTGGCGGGCGTGCTGATTGCCCTGCTGCGCCATGCGCTCGCGTCGGCCCGGCAGATCGACGCGCAGTTCGAGGCGCTGCACGCCACGCAGGCCGAGCTGACCGAGAGCGAACAGCGCTTTCGCGACATCGCAGAGGCCTCGTCCGACTGGCTGTGGGAGGTGGATGCCCGGGGCCGGCTCACCTACCTGTCGGAGCGGTTCACCCAGGTGACGGGCGAGCCGCGCGAGGACTGGCTGGGCCGCCCGCTCGCCGACCTGCTGAAGCCCGCCACCACGGGCCCGCAGGCGCCGCCGCCCGACCTGCCTGCGGACGCCGGCGACAGTCCCGCGCGCGGCACGCGGCTGTGGCAATACCGCGACCGGGCCGGGCGGCTGCGCACCAGCAAGATCACATCGCGGGCCATGGCGCACGGCGCCGGCTACCGCGGCACGGCCACTGACATCACCGACGAGGTCGAGGCGCAGGCCCGCGTGCGCCATCTGTCGCTGCATGATCCGCTGACCGACCTGCCCAACCGTCTGCACCTGCAGCAGTTCCTGGCACGTCAACTGGAAGCCCCAGCGCCGCGGCCCACGCCTGCCCTTGCGCTGCTGTGCCTGGACCTGGACCGCTTCAAGCCCGTGAACGACGCCTGGGGCCATGGCCTGGGCGACCTGCTGCTGCAGGCCGTGGCGCAGCGCCTGCGCGGCCAGATGCCGCCGGGCGCTCTGGCCGCACGCGTGGGCGGCGACGAGTTCGTGGCCGTGCTGCCGGACATGGCGGACCGTGCCGCGGTCGAGGCGGTCTGCCACGCCCTGGTACAGGCGCTGGGCCAGCCCTTCCGCATCCAGGGCCATGACATCGCCATCGGCACCAGCATCGGCATCGCGCTGGCGCCGGCGCATGCGCGCGAACCGGCCGAACTGCTGCGCATGGCCGACATCGCTCTGTACCGCGCCAAGGATGCGGGCCGCAGCACCTGGCAGTTCTATGAGCGTGCGATGGAGGCCGCGCTGCCGCCCGCGCCGGCCGGCACGGCACCAGCCCCGGAGCCCCGGCCCGCCGGCCGCACGGACTAGGGCCTGGCGCGAGGCCGTCGCTCAGCCGGGCACGCGCCGCGCCCGGCCGCGCAGGCCTTCGAGCAGGGCCACGGTGATGCCGCTGGCGCAGATGATGCCGATGCCCACCCACGTCAGCGCATCGGGGAAATGCCCCCACACCAGCCAGCCGACCGCTGTGGCGCTCACGATCTGCAGGTAGGCGAAGGGCGCCAGCGTGGACGCCCCGGCATGCCGGTAGGCGCCGATCTGCAGCCAGTGCCCCAGTGCGCCCGACACGCCGGTGGACACCAGCAGCAGCCAGTGCAGCGGCTCCAGCGTGCGCAGCAGCGGCCACGCCGCGGGCAGCGCGAACGGCAGGGCCAGCGTGAGACAGGCCGTGCCCACGGCGCCGCCCCACAGGAGCGAAGTGAACGGATCGTCGCGTGCCACCTGCCGCGTGGCGATGAACTGCACGGCCATGCAGCAGGCGGTGAGCAGGCCGAACACCACGCCCAGCGGATGCAGCCCGCCCCCGGGCCGCACGACCACCAGCACGCCTGCGAACGCCACGCCGCAGGCCAGCCAGCGCGACAGGCGCGCAGGTTCGCCCAGCAGCCAGGGCGCCACGGCCAGCACCAGCAGCGGCGCCAGGAAGTTGATGGACGTGGCCTCCGCCTGCGGCAGGTAGCGCAGCGTGGTGAAGAACATCAGCGTGGCCAGCAGCATGGCCGCGCCGCGCAGCACCTGCGCCCCGGGCCGGACACTGCGCAGAACGGCCTTGCCGCGCGTGGGCAGCAGCAGGCCCAGGACCAGCACCAGATGCACCGCATAGCGCACCCAGGCCAGCACGAACAGCGGCACCCCGGCCGCCATCACCCACTTGCCCGTGGCATCCAGGCAGGACAGCGTCCACAGCGACGACACCAGGAGAACGATGCCCCAGAGGGGCCGGGCGGCCAGCGCGGGGCCGGCGGGCAGTGCAGTGTTCATGGGCGGGGAAAAGGCACCCGGCAGCGGGCAGGGAGAAGGCGGCGCGACGCAGCGGCAGCCGATGCCGCCATCATACGAAGGCCTGCCTGGCAGCCCGCAGCGCATGCACAATGCGCCGCACCGCGGGCCGATCCGCCCGCCCTCCTCGACGCCCCCCGATGCCCCGTCCACCCACCCCGGATCCCTTCGCGCCCCTGGCGGCACCCTCCGATGCGCCGCTGTACCGGCAGCTGTACGACCGCTTGCGGGCCGCGCTGGCGGCCGGCACGCTGGTGGCCGGCGAACGGGTGCCGTCTGCCCGCGCGCTCGCGCGGGAGCTGGGCGTGGCGCGCGGCACGGTGGACCTGGCCTACGAGCTGCTGGCCTCCGAGGGCTATCTGCTGGCCCGCGGGCCGGCCGGCACCGTGGTCCACCCGGCCCTGCATTCCCTGGCAGCCACCCCGCCGCCGGACGCCGCCCCGGTGCCTGCGCCGGCACCGCCCGCGCCGGACGTGCTCTCTCGCCCGGCCGAACTGCTGCCCTTTCAGATGGGCGTACCGGCGCTGGATGCGTTCCCGCGCAAGATCTGGGCGCGCCTGGGGGCGCGCACCCTGCGCGGCATGCAGCCGGCCGATCTGGACTACCCGCCCCCGTGCGGCCTGCCCGCGCTGCGCAGCGCCATCGCGTCCTACCTGCGGCTGGCGCGCGGCATCGACTGCGGCGCGCACCAGGTCTTCGTCACCACGGGCTTTCGCGGCAGCCTGCAGCTGGCGGCCCTGGCACTCACGCAGCCGGGCGACCGCGCCTGGATCGAAGACCCGGGCTATCCGCCCACGCGCCAGTTGCTGAGCGCCTGCGGGCTGTCGCTCACGCCCGTGCCGGTGGATGCCGAGGGCCTGGACGTGGAGCGCGGCATGGCGCTGGCGCCGGATGCGCGGCTGGTTGCCGTGACGCCGGCGCACCAGAGCCCGCTGTCGATGTCGCTGTCCCTGCCGCGCCGCCAGGCCCTGCTGGACTGGGCGGCCGCGCGCGGCGCCTGGGTGGTGGAGGACGACTACGACGGCGAGTACCGCTACGCGAGCCGCCCCCTGCCCGCGCTGGCCAGCCTGGACCGGCAAGGCCGCGTGCTGTATGCCGGCACGTTCAGCAAGGTGCTGTTTCCGGGCATCCGCCTGGCCTATCTGGTGGTGCCGCCCACCCAGGTGGCGGCCTGCGAGCGCGTGACGCGCACCTTCTTCGCTGCGGCCACGCCCGCGATGACCCAGGCCATCGTGGCCGACTTCATGGCCGAAGGCCACTTCACGCGCCACATTCAGCGCATGCGCCGGCTGTATGCGGAACGCCGCAGCGCCACGCGCGCGGCGCTGGAACGCGGGCTGCGTGGCGCCTTGCAGACGGAGCCGCAGCCCGGCGGCATGCATCTGGTGCTGCGCCTGCCCGGCGTGCGCACCGACCAGCCCCTGGCGGAGAAGCTGCTGGCCCAGGGCCTGGCGGTGCAGCCGCTGTCGCGCTGGTTCGCGTCCGGCCGCACGGAATCCGCGATCCTGCTGAGCTTCACCAACTGCACGGACCCGGCGCAGGCCGAGCGCCTGGGCGCGCTGATCCGCGAAGCGCTCTGAGCGCCCGGGCAGCAGCCCGGCAGCCGGCGCCGCGCGGCCTGCGCGGGCCGGAACGCGATCAAGACAGGCCGGCCTTGTCCAGCCCGTAGAGCTTGTCGGCGGAACCCGGCACGGCCTGGAAGGCCACGCTCAGGCGGTTCCAGCCGTTGATGGCGACGATCAGGAACGACAGGTCGGCCAGGTCGCCGTCCGACAGCTGCGCGCGCACGCGGTCGAACACCGCATCCGGCACGCCGTGGGGCGGCAGATGGGTCAGCGCCTCGGTCCATTCGAGCGCTGCGCGTTCGCGCGGCGTGAACAGCGGGGACTCGCGCCACACGGCCACGTGGTGCAGGCGCAGTTCGCGCTCGCCGTGAATCTTGGCCTCCTTCACATGCATGTCCACACAGAACGCGCAGCCGTTGAGCTGCGAGGCGCGCAGCGTGACCAGGTGGCCCACTTCAGCCAGGAACGGCTTCTTGTGCAGCAGCTGGTTGAATTCGAGGTATTTCTTGGCGGCTTCGGGAGAGGCGTTGTAGTAGTCGAGACGTTGGCTCATGGCGTGGTGCTCCAGGGGTGATGAATCCATCGGCGGGTCCGACGGGCCGGCCCCGGCGCTGCGGCCCGGCGGGCGCTGCAGCGTTTCTTTTCCATGCACCGATTGTCTGGAACCATGGCCCAGCACCCCAGGGCCAAGAAGCGTGTTTCCGGCTAGGCCATGCCCCCGCCCTCGCCTTACCTGAACCGGTCCAACCCGGGACCACCGCCTGCTTTGCCTTGCCTCGCCCCTCCTGCTCCGCGCGCCCTCCCGCCCGTCAGATCGCCACCAGCCGCTGGATGCCCTTGGCCTGCATCTCATGCCCCGGCCCGCGGGCGATGACTTCGCCCCGCTCCATCACCAGGTACTCGTCCGCCAGCTCCTCGGCGAAGTCGTAGTACTGCTCGCACAGCAGCACCGCCACCGGATGGCCGTCCAGCCCCTCGTCGGCCAGGCGGCGGATGACGCGCCCGATGTCCTTGATGATGCTGGGCTGGATGCCTTCCGTGGGCTCGTCCAGGATCAGCAGGCGCGGGCTGGGCGCCAGCGCGCGGGCGATGGCGAGCTGCTGCTGCTGCCCGCCCGACAGGTCGCCGCCTCGCCGCCCGAGCATCTGCTTGAGCACCGGGAACAGCGCGTACAGGTGCTCCGGCACGGCAGTGGAGCCGCTCTTGTACGCCAGCCCCATGCGCAGGTTCTCCTCCACCGTCAGGCGCCCGAAGATCTCGCGCCCCTGCGGCACGAAGCCGATGCCGGCGCGGGCGCGGTCGTACGGCGCCTTGCCATGGATGGGCTGGCCGTCGAAGGTGATGGAACCGCTCTTGATGGGCACCAAGCCCATCAGGCTTTTGAGCAGCGTGGTCTTGCCGACGCCGTTGCGGCCGAGCAGCACGGTGACCTTGCCGGGGGCGGCGGTGAGGCTCACGTCGCGCAGGATGTGGGAGCCGCCGTAGTACTGGTTGATGTTTTGGACGGTGAGCATGGTTTAGGGTGTTTTTTGGCTATAGCGCTTATGCATCAAGCGCTGGTAGCTATCATTTTTGATTATTTCTGGGCGTTTGCTTCCCGGGGCCGGGGTATGCGCCCGGCGGCGCACTCACTTTCTTTCGCTTCGCCGAAAGAAAGTAAGCAAAGAAAAGGCGACCCTGCTGCCCGTGTCCCCTGCGCTTGCGCTACGGGGAAGCCTGCGATGCTCGCGCAGACAGGGCCGCCGTGGAACTCACTGCGCTGCAGAGCAGCTCCGTTCGGACAGCCACGGCGAGTCAGTGCACGAGGCATGCGCGCTCCGACGCGCATGCGCCCTGCCTGCGCTCCGCTTCTCGGCACGGGCAGAAGGGAACCCAAGCGCCCCACTCGGGCCATTGCTTCGCTCGGCCCTGGGCAGGGAGCCAACGCGCGCCGGTATTGGGACTGGGTCGAGCGAAGCGACGACCCGAATCGTCCCCCCGCCCTTCTGTATGCGCCGAGGAGCACAGGGCTCGGGGTGGCGGGTGTGCCGCAGGACACACCCGCTTCGTGAACTGGCTCGCTGCGACTGTCTGACCGCAGCTGCGCAGCAGCGTAGGGAGTTTCGCAGCGCACCCCGCGACCGCGCACCGCAGGTTGCCCGTAGCGCAGCGAAGGGTCGCAGACAGCAGGGTCGCCTTTTCTTTGCTCACTTTCTTTTGGCGAAGCAAAAGAAAGTGAGTGCGCCGCCGGGCGCATACCCCGGCCCCGGGAATCAACCGCACAGCAAAGTTCAAAGCAGCACACCACCGTCACCGCCCCAAATACACCTCAATCACCCGCTCATCCCCCTGCACCTGATCAAGCGTCCCCTCCGCCAGCACCGCCCCATCGCACAGCACGGTCACCTTCTCGCTGATCGTGCGGATGAACGACATGTCGTGCTCCACCACCATCAGCGAATGCTTGCCCTTGAGCGAGAGAAACAGCTCGGCCGTGCGCGCCGTCTCGTCATCCGTCATGCCCGCCACGGGCTCGTCCAGCAGCAGCAGTTGCGGGTCCTGCATCAGCAGCATGCCGATCTCCAGCCACTGCTTCTGCCCGTGGCTCAGCTGGCCCGCCTGGCGCGCGGGCTGGTGGGCGAGGTGGATCGTGTGCAGCACCTCGGCCAGGCGGTCCCGCTGCGCGGAGTCGAGCCGGAAGAACATGGACGAGGCCACGCCCTTGTGGGTCTTGAGGGCCAGTTCGAGGTTCTCGAACACCGTGAGCTGCTCGAACACCGTGGGCTTCTGGAACTTGCGGCCGATGCCCAGAGCGGCGATCTGCGGTTCGTTATGGCGCAGCAGGTCGATGGTGGAGCCGAAGAACACCGTGCCGCGGTCCGGACGGGTCTTGCCGGTGATGATGTCCATCATCGTCGTCTTGCCGGCGCCGTTGGGGCCGATGATGCACCGCAGTTCGCCGGGAGCGATGTCGAGGTTCAGGCTGTTGATGGCCTTGAAGCCGTCGAAGCTGACGTGCACGTCTTCCAGGTACAGGATGCGTCCGTGCGCCACGTCCACCGCGCCGGGCACGGCCACGCGCGAGAACCCCGCGGTGCGGCCACCGGATTCGGTCTGCCCGGCGGCGGCCGGTGCGGGCGTGCCGCCCACGCGGCGCACGCCTTCTTCCATCAGGTCGGGGGTCATGCCGCGCCCTCCTCTTTGCGCAGGCTTGCGGCGTTGGCGTCCGCTGCCGGCGCTGCTGCGGCAGGCTGCGCCTTGCGAGGACGCCGCCGCAGCAGGCCCACAATGCCGTTGGGCAGGAACAGCGTGACGACGATGAACAGCAGGCCTAGGAAGTACAGCCAGAACTCCGGCGCGGTGACGGTGAGCCAGCTCTTGGCGCCGTTGACGATGAAGGCGCCGACGATGGGACCGATCAGCGTCGCCCGACCGCCCACCGCCGCCCAGACCGCGATCTCGATGGAGTTGGCCGCGCTCATCTCGCCCGGGTTGATGATGCCCACCTGGGGCACGTACAGCGCGCCGGCCACGCCGCACATCATGGCGCTGATGGTCCAGATGGTGAGCTTGTACGGCAGCGGCGAGTAGCCCGAGAACATGACGCGCGTCTCGGCGTCGCGGACCGCCTGCAGCACGCGGCCGAACTTGGACGCCACCAGCCAGCGGGCCAGCAGAAAGAACGCCAGCAGCGTGACGCCGGTCATCACGAACAGGGTCATGCGCATGCCCGGCGTGGCAATGGGCATGCCCAGGATGCGCTTGAAGTCGGTGAAGCCGTTGTTGCCGCCGAAGCCCGTCTCGTTGCGGAAGAACAGCAGCATGGCCGCGTATGTCATGGCCTGCGTGATGATCGAGAAGTACACGCCCTTGATGCGCGAGCGGAACGCGAAGTAGCCGAACACGAAGGCGATGAGCCCCGGCACGGCCACGATGAGGACCAGCGTGGCGACGAAGCTGTCCGACAGCGCCCAGTGCCAGGGCAGCTCCTTCCAGTCCAGAAACACCATGAAGTCGGGCAGGTCGCTCTTGTAGTTGCCGTCGCGGCCGATCTGGCGCATGAGGTACATGCCCATCACATAGCCACCGAGCGCGAAGAACAGGCCGTGGCCCAGGCTCAGGATGCCGGTGTAGCCCCAGATCAGGTCCATGGCCAACGCGCAGATGGCGTAGCACATGATCTTGCCGAGCAAGGCCACGGCGTAATCCGACAGGTGCAGCGGGCTGCCGGCCGGCACCCACAGGTTGAGCACCGGGGCCACGGCGCACACCACGATGAGCGCCACGATGAAGGCCGACCAGCCGCTGCGCGTGAGCAGCGGTGCAGGTGCAGGCAGTGGGATGGGGTTCGGGATGGTCATATTTCTATTCAGCGTTCGGCATGGCCTACGGCCTCGGCCACCGTCTCGTCCCAGGCCAGCAGCCGCCGCGCAAGGGCCGCCCCGCCGCGCTGGCGGCGTCCCCCCTCCCGCATGGCGCGGCCATGCGAGAGAGGGGGGAAGGAGCGAAGCGACACAGGGGGGTGTTCCATATCAATCAGCGGTACGCCCTTTGACCGCGAAGATGCCCTGCGGCCGCTTCTGGATGAAGATGATGATGAACACCAGCACGGCGATCTTGGCCAGCACGGCACCCGTCCAGCCTTCCAGGAATTTGTTGAGCACGCCCAGGCCCAGCGCCGCATACACGGTACCGGCCAGCTGGCCCACGCCGCCGAGCACCACCACCATGAACGCATCCACGATGTAGCTCTGGCCCAGGTCGGGGCCCACGTTGCCGACCTGGCTCAACGCACAGCCGGCCAGGCCCGCGATGCCCGAGCCCAGCGCGAAGGCGTAGGTATCGACGCGGGCGGTGTTCACGCCCATGCAGGAGGCGATGGGCCGGTTCTGCGTGACGCCGCGCACGAACAGGCCGAGCCGCGTGCGGCTGATGAGAAAGGCCACGCCGCCCAGCACCGCCAGAGCGAAGGCCACGATGATCACGCGGTTCCAGGGCAGCTGCAGGTTATCCATGAGCTGCACCCCGCCGCTCATCCACGCAGGGTTCTCCACGCCCACGTTCTGCGCCCCGAACACGGTGCGCACCAGCTGCTGCAGCATCAGGCTGATGCCCCAGGTGGCCAGCAGCGTTTCCAGCGGGCGGCCGTAGAGGAAGCGAATCACGCCGCGCTCCAGCACTGCGCCCATCAGCGCGGACGCCAGGAAGGCGGCCGGCACGGCGGCGACCAGATACCAGTCGAACGCGCCGGGGAAGTACTTCTGGAAGAGGCCCTGCATCACGTACGTGGCGTACGCGCCGATCATCATCAGCTCGCCATGGGCCATGTTGATCACACCCATGAGGCCGTAGGTGATGGCCAGGCCCAGCGCCACCAGCAGCAGGATCGAGCCCAGGCTGATGCCCGAGAACACGGCGGCCAGGCGCTCGCCCCACTGCAGGCGCTCTTCCACCGCGTTGAGCGCGGACTGCAGCGCGGCTTTCACCTGGAGGTCTTCTTCGCTGCGCAGCTGCTCCAGCAGCACGGTGCGCGTGGCGGGGTTGCCGCTGGCGGCCAGGTGGCTTGCGGCCTCCACGCGCTTGGCGGCGTCGCTGCTGCTGATGAGGATGCGCGCACGGATGGTGTCCAGCCGCGCCTTGAGGCCGGCATCCTGCTCGGCGGCCAGCGCCTTCTCGATGAGCGGCAGGCGCGCCTCGTCGGTCTCTTCGCGCAGGGCCTCGACGGCTTGGCGGCGCTGCGCGAGATCAGTGGAGAGGAGCTGGAGCGAAGCCAGCGCGGTGTCGAACTCGCCGCGCATGCGGTTGTTGTTGACGATGTCTTCGGCATCGTCGGGCACCGGCACCTCGGTACCGGTCACGGGGTCCAGCCCCTTGCCGTCCCGGATGACGATGGCTTGGTCGCCCGCGATCTTCACCGCGTCGTCGCCCATGGCGCGAATGAAAGCCACCGTGGCCTCGTCAGGCGCCGCGGTGGCGGCCTGCAGCGCAGCGATCCGGTCATCGGTATCGCCCGCCGCCATGGCCCGCGCCGCCTCAGCCGTAAGCGCGTGCGCCTGCGCTGCCGCACACAGCAGCAGGCAGGCGATCAAGCGATGGAAGAAGGAAAGAAGCATGAAATTGCAACCCGGAACGAACATCGGAAAGAAGCAGAGCAGTGGCCCGCCCCCAGGCCAGCAGACGCCGCGGAACCGGCTCCGCCGGGCCGCTGGCGTCGTCCCCCTGCCCGCCGTGCTCCGCACGGCGAGAGCGGGGGGAAGGCCCGAAGGGCCTCAGGGGGGTGCTTACTTCTTCTCCGGCTCGTCCTTCTTCTTGTCGTTGCCTTCGATGTACGGGCTCCAGGGCTTGGCCTTCACCGGGCCCGGGGTCTTCCACACCACGTTGAACTGGCCGTCGGCCTTGATCTCGCCGATGAACACGCTCTTGTGCAGGTGGTGGTTCTTCTCGTCCATCTTGCTGACGATGCCGCTCGGCGCCTTGAAGGTCTGGCCGGCCATGGCGGCGATCACCTTGTCCACGTCCGTGCTCTTGGCCTTTTCGACCGCCTGCTTCCACATGTGGATGCCGATGTAGGTGGCTTCCATCGGGTCGTTGGTCAGCGGCTTGTACTTGTGGCCGGCGATGTTCTTGGCCTTGGCGTAGTCGCTCCACTTCTTGATGAACGCGGTGTTCTCCGGGTTCTTGATGGACATGAAGTAGTTCCAGGCGGCCAGGTGGCCCACCAGCGGCTTGGTGTCCACGCCACGCAGCTCTTCCTCGCCCACCGAGAAGGCGACGACCGGCACGTCCTTGGCCTTCAGGCCGGCGTTGCCCAGTTCCTTGTAGAACGGCACGTTGGAGTCGCCGTTGATGGTGGAGACCACGGCCGTCTTGCCGCCCTGGCTGAACTTCTTGATGTCGGCCACGATGGTCTGGTAGTCGCTGTGGCCGAACGGGGTGTACTTCTCGTCGATGTCGGAGTCCTTCACGCCCTTGGACTTCAGGTAGGCGCGCAGGATCTTGTTGGTGGTGCGCGGGTACACGTAGTCGGTGCCCAGCAGCACCCAGCGCTTGGCACTGCCGCCGTCCTTGCTCATCAGGTAGTCCACGGCGGGAATGGCCTGCTGGTTGGGCGCGGCGCCGGTGTAGAACACATTCTTGGACAGCTCTTCGCCCTCGTACTGCACGGGGTAGAACAGCAGGCCGTTCATTTCTTCCACCACCGGCAGCACCGACTTGCGGGACACGCTGGTCCAGCAGCCGAAGATCACCGAGACCTTGTCCTGGCCCAGCAGCTGCTTGGTCTTTTCGGCGAACAGGGGCCAGTTGGAGGCCGGATCCACCACCACCGGCTCGAGCTTCTTGCCCAGCACGCCGCCCTTGGCGTTGATCTCGTCGATGGCCATCAGCACCGTGTCCTTGAGCACGGTTTCCGAAATGGCCATGGTGCCCGACAGGCTGTGCAGCACGCCGACCTTGATGGTGTCCTGCGCATGGGCAGGGAAGACAGCCAGGCCCGCCAGTGCGGCGGCGGCAGAGAGGGCCTTGAGGGTGAATCGACGTTGCATGGTGATGGCTCCGAGGGGGTGAAACGACCGGCTCGCCGGACCGGTACCGGCCCATGGCCCGTCCTGTCCTGCGATGAAGTCGATTCTGTAGATCCCTCGGCTGCCGGCCTATACGCCAGGTGGCGTATGCGGGCGCAGCGCCTGCGGCCCGCCCCGCTTACAGCGGCACCGTCACCGCCTTGCGCACCGGACTGGACAGCACCAGCGACGTCGTCACCCCGCCATGCGCGGCCAGCGCGTCCACGACGCGCTCCAGGTCGCCGGGCTGGGCAATGGCGCAGCGGACGATGAAGCAGTCCTCCCCGGTCACACGGTCGGCCTCCAGCACTTCAGGCATCTGCTGGAACAGCTGCACGTAAGGCGCGATTCCGGTGTGCGTGGTCTGGATGCGGATGAGAGCTTGCAGCCCGATGCCGATGGCACGCAGATTGACCCGCGCCGCAGGGCCTGTTAACGCGATGGAAGGGGATCGCGTTGATCCACCAAGGGGCTGTATGCAAGGCGCTCGCGCGCAGCAAGGCTGGTGCCTTGCAAGTGCGGGCAACGCCGCAGACGGCCCCTTGGTGGGGCAACCCGAAGGGAATCTCATCGCAGCCCGCCCCTCGGCGTTGCGCTCCTTGTGCGTGTGCATACACGCACGGCGTCGCGCGCCTTGATGGGCGGGCTGGGATGAGCTTCGCGACCCCTTACATAGCGTTAACAGGCCCTAGCCCTCGATGACGCCGGCCGCCTCCAGCTTGCGCACGCGCTCGCTCATGGCAGGCTGCGACAGGCCGATGCGCTTGCCCAGGGCGGCCAGGCTCTGCCGTGCGTCGGCCTGCAGCGCCTGCAGGATCAGGCGGTCCTTCTTGTCCAGTTCCACGTCGTGCCCCTCTTGGTAGCCGCTGCGGCTTGCAGCCTGCCCATGCCGATGACCCATCGGCCGGCGGGCGGCATTTCCGATGAATCCGGCTGTGCGGTGCGCAGCGTCGCCGCTATCGTAGGGCCTGTCACACCACGGCTTCACCCACCATGCAACTCATCGGAATGCTCGACTCCCCCTATGTGCGCCGCGTCGCGGTCTCGCTGCACGTTCTGCATCGGCCGTTCGAGCACCAGTCCCTGTCGGTGTTCAGTACCTTCGATCAGTTCCACCGGATCAACCCGGTCGTCAAGGCGCCGACGCTGGTGACGGACGACGGCACGGTGCTCATGGATTCCACGCTCATCCTGCAATGGATCGAGGCACAGGCCCCCGCGTCGCAGCTGACGCCGCACGTGGCGGCGCAGCGCCTGCACGACCTGCGGCTCACCGGCCTGGCGCTGGCGGCCTGCGAGAAGGCCGTGCAGACGGTGTACGAACACCAGCTGCGGCCGGCCGACAAGCGCCATGCGCCCTGGCTCGACCGTATTGGCAGCCAGCTCGACGCGGCCTTCGCAGCGCTGGAGGCCGACATCGCACGGGTACCCCCGGCCACCGCGCAGGACGCGCTGACGCACGGCAGCATCGCCGCCGCCGTGGCCTGGAGTTTCACGCAACTGCTGCTGCCAGGCCGGGTGGATGCGGCCGCCCACCGGCATCTGGCGGCCTTCACCGAGGCGGCCGAACAGCTGCCCGCCTTCCTGGCCTGTCCTCAGACCTGACGCGGCGCTGCGCATCCGGTCCCAGTAAAAAGGCGGGCTCCCGCCATGCAGGAGCCCGCCTTGCGCGGTGGGAGCCAGGCCACGGTGCCGGACCTGTCAGGCCCGGCAGGCGTAGCAGCCGCCGTCGCTTCGTTACTGCTTGACGGCTTCGATCTGCGCCACGATGCGCACGTTCTTGGGGAAGCCGTACTGCACGCCATAGTCCGCGCCGAAGGCCGTGCGGTCGATGGTCGTCTCGAAGTCGCCGCCGCACACTTCACGCTTGAGCATGGGGCTTTGGTAGCAGGCGAACTGGTTAGCCTTGAAGGTGGCGGGCTGGGTCTTGCCCTTGATGGTCAGGTCGCCGGCCACGGACACCAGCTTGTCGCCGTCGAACGTGAACTTGTCGCCCACGAACTTGGCGGTGGGGTACTTGGCGGCGTCGAAGATGTCGGCGCTCTGCAGGTGCTTGTCGAACGGGGCGGTGCCGGTGTTGATCGAGGTGATGTCGATCGTCAGTTCCACCTTGCCGGTCTTGGCCGCCTTGTCCAGCTGGATCGTGCCTTCCTTCTTGTCGAAGCGGCCGCGGTTCACGCTGGCGCCGAAGTGGCTGATCTCGAAGGTGGCGAAGGTGTGGGTCGGGTCCACGGCATACGTGGCGGACTGGGCCTGCACGGCGCCTGCGGCCAGGGTTGCGGCCACAGCGGCGAAGGCGAAGAGGGATTTACGCATGTCGATATCTCCGGTTGAAAAAACGAAAGGAATGGAAAAGGAACGCGAGGGGGTCAGATCTTGGGCACGCCGGTCAGCGCCAGCTTGAACTTGACTTGCACTTCGTCGGCCACCATGGACGTGTCCGCCCATTCGTTCTCGCCGATCTTGAAGGCCAGGCGCCTAATGGGGAAGGCGCCGGTGGCCATCGTGGTGGCGCCGCTTTGCGTCAGCGTCACCGGCACGACCACGTCCTGGGAAGCGCCCTTGACGTTCAGCTTGCCGGCCACTTCGTACTTGCCCGCGCCGACCGCCTTGATGGCCGTGGACTGGAACGTGGCCTGCGGGAACTTGGGCACGTTGAACCAGGTGGGCTTGGGCAGTTCGGCGTCGGTTTCCTTCACGCCCAGCGTGGCGCTGCCGGTGTCCACCGTGAAGGCGATCTTGCTGGTGGCCAGCTTGGCGGGGTCGAAGGCGACCTGCGCATCGAACTTCTTGAATTTGCCTTCCACCGGCACGCCCATCTGCTTGCTCACGAAGGCGATCTCGCTCTGCGCGGGCACCAGGGCCTGCTGGGCGAAGGCGGGCGCACCGGCCAGCAGTGCGGTGGTGGCCAGCGCCAGGCCGGCGAAGGTCGTCGAATAGGTCATGGAGGGCTCCGCGTCAGAAAAAGGAAAAGAAAGGAGGAAAGGGGTCAGCCCCGGCCGGGCAGCATGCGGCCGATGAGGCCGTCGCGGTCGATCAGCTGGTGCTTGAATGCGGCCGCCACGTGCAGCGCCACCAGCGCGGCCAGCGCGTAGGCCGTCCAGGCGTGCCAGGGCTTGATGGCCTCGGCCAGCTCCGGGCTGGCGGGCACGAAGCTCGGCAACGGCAGCACGCCAAGGAACACGATGGGGAAGCCCGCCGCCGAGCTGTAGGCCCAGCCGACCAGCGGCACGGCGAAGAACAGCAGGTACAGCAGGTGATGCGTGCCATGGTGGGCGATCTGCTGCCAGCGCGGCATGCCGGCCTGCACCGCCGCGGGCAACGCGGGCGGGCGGTGCGTGAGGCGCCACAGCAGCCGCAGCGCCGACAGCGCCAGAATCGTCACCCCCGCCCACTTGTGCCAGTTGTACAGCTTGAGGCGCTGGGGCGAGAACGGCAGCCCCGTCATGTACCAGCCCACGCAGAACACGGCCACGATGGCCAGCCCCAGCACCCAATGCAGCGCGATGGCGGTGGCGCCGTAGCGCATCGGTTGTGTCTGCAGAGTGGTCATGGTGATGAAGGCGTGGACGTGGAAATCAATGATGGTGGAGCGCGGGGAGACCCTTCGGGCAACGCAGTCTAGAGTCCTCCCAATCCATTAAGTTTCAATGCCCTTGTCGCGACGATTCAAAATAATTGAATCAACGCGGCAGCTGCCCCATTTGCATGACGTCCGGAGCGTCCGGGGAGAAGCCCTCAGCACCTGGTGCGGGATGTCGGGAAGGCGTTGGGGGAACCGGCGGCCACGGCAGCAAGCGCCTGGAGCTTCGCTGGCTCCCTGTTGGAGCCGCTGCCCAGGGGTGCGCTACGCCCCGCCTTCCTGCGCGCCCCTCGCCCGCCCGGTGCGGGACACGCAGCACATCATCCAGGGGGATTGAAGCGCTTCTTCTGCTTTGGGCGAATGCTGGGGACTGCCGGCGCGGCACTTCGCCGGCCGTCACTCCCCGCCCGCTGGATTACGCCGCGTCGCCGATGGTGGCCAAGCTGGCGCCCACCGCCTGGTAGCTGCCGGCCTGCGCCTGGATGCGGATGCGGCCGCTGCGATGGGCCGCCACCTGCATCTCCATCTTCATGGCTTCCATGACGGCGATGACATCGCCCTCCTTCACCTGGGCGCCGTCCTCCACCTTCCAGGCATGCAGGTTGCCGGCGATGGGGGACACCACGGCGGCCGGATCCACATCCGGCGTGGCGGCTCCTGCTGCTGCCGCAGACGGGGCGGCTCCTGCGGACTGGAGGCCGCGCAGCAGCTCGGCCGGCAGGCCCAGCGAGACGCGGCGGCCGTCGATCTCCATTGCGGTGCGCACCAGCGTCGCGTCCGGCTGCGGTTCAGCGCGTGCCGCGGCGGCCAGGGGGTTGGCAAAGTCGGTCTCGATCCAGCGCGTGTGCACCTTGAAGCCGTCCGTGCCGATGAAATCGGCGTGCCCCATCACGGCGCGGTGGAACGGCAGCACCGAGGCCACGCCGTCGATGCGGAATTCCTTGAGCGCCCGGCGCGCGCGGGCCATGGCCTGCTCGCGCGTGGCACCGGTCACGATGAGCTTGGCCATCAGCGAATCGAAGGTGCCCGGCACGACGGAGCCGGCCTGCACGCCCGTGTCCAGGCGCACTCCCGGGCCCGAGGGGGCATCGAAGCGCGTGACCGGGCCCGGCGTGGGCAGAAAGCCCCGGCCCACGTCTTCGGCGTTGATGCGGAACTCGATGGAATGGCCCAGGGGCGCCGGCGTCTCGGTCACCGATAGCGTGTGGCCGTCGGCCACGCGCAACTGCTCCACCACCAGGTCCACGCCCGTGGTCTGCTCGGTCACCGGGTGCTCCACCTGCAGGCGCGTGTTCACTTCGAGGAACGAGATGGCGCCGCTGCCCGAGAGCAGAAACTCCACCGTGCCGGCGCTGGCATAGCCCGCCTCGGCGCAGATGGCGCGCGCGGATTCGTGGATGCGCGTGCGCTGCTCGTCGGACAGGAAGGGCGCGGGCGCTTCCTCCACCAGCTTCTGGTTGCGGCGCTGCAGCGAGCAGTCGCGCGTGCCCAGCACCACCACGTTGCCGTGCTGGTCGGCAATGACCTGCGCCTCGATATGGCGCGGCTTGTCGAGGAACTGCTCGACGAAGCACTCGCCGCGCCCGAAGGCCGTGACGGCCTCGCGCACGGCGGAATCGAACAGCTCGGCCACCTCGTCCATGCGCCACGCGATCTTCATGCCGCGCCCGCCGCCACCGAAGGCGGCCTTGATGATGATGGGCAGGCCGTGCTGCTCGGCGAAGGCCAGCACCTCGCCGGCATCCTTCACCGGGTCGGACGTGCCGGCCACCAGCGGTGCACCCACCTTGAGCGCGATCTTGCGGGCCTCGACCTTGTCGCCCAGGCGGGCGATGGCCGTGGGCGAGGGGCCGATCCACACCAGGCCGGCGTCGATCACGGCCTGCGCGAAGGCGGCGCTCTCGGACAGGAAGCCATAGCCGGGGTGCACCGCATCGGCACCGCTGCGCTTGGCAATCGCCAGCAGCTTCTCGATGTTCAGGTAGGTATCGGCCGGGCGGTCGCCATCGAGGCCATAGGCCTCGTCGGCCATGCGCGCATGCAGCGCGTCGAGGTCGGCATTGGCATACACGGCCACGGACTGCACGCCGTAGTCGGCACAGGCGCGGGCGATGCGGACGGCGATCTCGCCTCGGTTGGCAATCAGGACTTTTTTCATGGATTCAACCTGTCAATTTCTAGTGAGCTGTTGAACATCGCACCATCACCGCTGGACATCAGAAGGCCGCGGAGCAGGCCATGCCAGCAGACGCCGTGGAACTGGCTTTGCCAGGCCACTGGCGTCGTCCCCCTGAAGGGGGAAGGCGCGAAGCGACACAGGGGGTCATTCCCGAACCACGGGCTCGAAAGCCGTGATGGGGTTGAAGCGTACCCAGGCGTTCACGGGGATCTGTCCCGCGCGGTCCAGGTGGTAGGACGCCACGGCGCCGATCACCGGGTAGCCCCCGGTGAGCGGGTGGTCCGCCAGGAACAGCACGGGCTGGCCGCTGGGCGGCACCTGGATGGCGCCGGTGGGCGTGCCTTCGCTCGGCAGCTCGCCGGTTACCGCGCGCGACAAGGGCGTTTCGCCCGCGAGGCGGATGCCCACACGGTTCGACTGCGGCGTGACCTGCCAGCGCTGGCTGCGCAGCAGCGCGATGGACTCGGACGTGAACCAGTCGGTGCGCGGGCCCAGCACCACGTCGAGCACCACGTCCTGCTGCGTCGTGGGCAGATCGGCGGGCGGGAGCTCGGCCGCGCCCACCACGGCGCCGCGGGGTGCCGGCAGCACGCCCAGCACATCGCACACCGCCAGCGCGGCCGGGCCGACGTGGGCCAGCGTATCGGTGGCGCGGCTGCCCAGCACGGGCGCCCCGGCAAAGCCGCCGCGCACGGCCACGTAGCTGCGCGTGCCGGCCGTGGGCTCGCCGATGGCCAGCACATCGCCCTCCGCCAGGGCCACGGGCGCATAGCGCTCTACGCTCCAGCGCGCACCGCTTGCGGCCGTGAGGGTGACGGGGCCTGCGGCGCCGGTCACGGCCACCACGGTGTCGCCGCGGCTGCGCAGTTGCAGGCCGCCGTTGACGGTCTCCAGGCAGGCGAGGTTAGAGGCATTGCCCACGAGCCGGTTCGCGGCCTTGGCCGCCGCCTGGTCCATGGCACCGGAGGCCGACACGCCCTGCCCCGCCTGGCCATGGCGGCCCAGGTCCTGGAACAGCGTCTGCAGGCCGGGCGAGCGCACTTCCAGCGCCGCGCCGTCGGCCACAGCGGCCGCTTCGGATTGGGAGTGTTTTTGGCCTCCAGCGCTTATCAGACGGTCGCTGTCAGCTTCCGAAAGCATAGCAATATCGACGAAGCGCACGCGGTAGCCCGGCTGCAGCAGCGAGGGCTTGTCGCGGTCGATGTCCCACATGGCCACCGGCGTGGTGCCGATGATCTGCCAGCCGCCCGGACTGGCCTGGGGATACACACCGCTGAAGGTGCCTGCCAGGCCCACGCCGCCCGCCGGGATGCGGGTGCGCGGCACCGTGCGGCGCGGCACGTTCAGGCTCGGGTGGCCGCCCACCAAGTAGCCGAAGCCGGGCGCGAAGCCGGTGAAGGCCACCGTGTATTCGCTGCTCGTGTGGCGCCGGATGACTTCCTCCGGCGTGATGCCCAGCATCTGCGCCACTTCAGCCAGATCCTCGCCGTCGTAGTGCACGGGGATCTCGACCAGCACATCGCTGCGCTGGGCAGCCGCGCTCACGTCGCGCTGGGCGATGGCCTCGACCAGTGCGGCAAAGCTCTGCACGGTCGGGCGGAAGGTCACCAGCAGCGTGCGTGCGGCAGGCACCAACTCCTCGATGCCGGCGATGGGGTCGCGCTTGAGCGAGGCCAGCAGCGCCAGCGTCTGGTCGAGGTCATCGAGCTCGACCAGCAGCGCATTCAGGTTGACAGGCAGGAAACGCTTCATCGGCTGCTCACCCTGCGAACGAGGCGATGGTCACGCCTTCCCGCTCGAAGCGCGCGCGCAGTTGGCGGGCGATGGACACCGCACCGGGGCTGTCGCCATGCACGCAGATGGAATCGGCCTCGATGCGCACGGTGCTACCGTCGACGGCTTCGAGCGTGCCCTCACGCACCAGGCGCAGCATGCGGTCGGCAATCAACTGCTCGTCGTGCAGCACGGCGCCCTTTTCGCGGCGCGACACCAGCGCGCCCTGCGGCGTGTAGGCGCGGTCGGCAAAGGCTTCGGCCACCACGCGCAGGCCGGCGTCGCGGGCCCACTGGATCAGCGGCGAGCCGGCCAGGGCCACCAGCACCAGCGAGGGGTCGATCTCGTGGATGGCGGTGATCACGTCCTTCGCCTGGCGGGCGTCATGGGCGATGGTGTTGTAGAGCGCGCCGTGCGGCTTCACGTAGCGCACGCTGGTGCCGGCGGCCTTGGCCAGGCCCTGCAGAGCACCGATCTGGTAGATCACGTCGGCCACCAGTTCGGCGCTCTCGACGTCGATGTTGCGGCGGCCGAAGCCGGGCAGGTCGTTGTAGGCCACGTGGGCGCCGACGACCACGCCGTTCTCCTTGGCGTGGCGCAGCGTGCGCAGGATGCCGACGGCATCGCCGGCATGGAAACCGCAGGCCACGTTGGCGCTGCTCACGATGCCCAGCATCGCGGCATCGTCACCCATGCGCCAGGCGCTGAAGCTCTCGCCCAGGTCGCTGTTCAGGTCCATCTTCATCGTCGTGTCCTCCTTGGGGTGGACGGCATCCAGCTGCCGTCCGGAAATGGGATCAGTGCAGTTGACCGGCGGTTTCGCGCACGTCGTTTTTTACGGTCAGTGCGGTTTCGATCAGCACACGCAAGGCCTGTACCTGCGTGGCCAATGCCATGCTGGGCGCGCCCGGGTTGCGGGCGGCCTGCTCGGGCAGATAGGGCACGTGCACGAAGCCGCCGCGCGTGCGCGACGGGTCGCCCCGCTTGGCCAGCCGGTGCATCAGCGCATAGAAGATGTGGTTGCACACGAAGGTGCCGGCGGTGTTGGACACCGAGGCCGGCAGCCCCTGCGCACGCAGATCGCGCACGATGGCCTTGAGCGGCAGCGTGGAGAAATACGCGGCTGGGCCGCCGGACACCGCGGGAGCGTCCACCGGCTGCTGGCCGCCGTTGTCGGGAATGCGCGCGTCGTCCATGTTGATGGCCACGCGCTCGGGCGTGATGTCCACGCGCCCGCCTGCCAGGCCCAGGCTGATCACCAGCGTGGGCTGCCACTGCAGCAGCGCCGCATCCAGTTGCTCGATGGCCTTGCCGAACACGCAGGGCAACTGCACCGCGCGCACCGTGGCGCCCTCGCACACCCAGCCATCCAGCGCCCGGGCCACTTCCCACGAGGGATTGACCGGGTCCTTGTCGAACGGCTCGAAGCCGGTCAGCAGCACATTCACAGCAGGTTCAGACATGGTTTGGAGCCTTTCATTTCAGGGCGCGGCGTTGATTGGGATTTGCCAGCAACCGCCGCGCAAGGGCCGCCCCGCAGCGCTGGCGGTGTCCCCCTTCCCATCGCGCAGCGATGAGAGAAGGGGGAAGGCGCGCAGCGCCTCAGGGGGATGCTCCCTACCGGAACATCAGGAAATACAACAGGAACACGTTGCAGGTCAGCAGCGCCAGCGCCGTGGGCACCTGCGCGCGTATCACCGCATTCTTGTCCGGCAGCTCCAGCAGCGCGGCCGGCACGATGTTGAAGTTGGCAGCCATCGGCGTCAGCAGCGTACCGCAGTAGCCCGACAGCATGCCGATGGCGGCCATCACGGCGGGGTCACCACCGTACACGCCCACCAGGATCGGCACGCCCACGCCACCCGTCATCACCGGGAAGGCCGCGAAGCCGTTGCCCATGATGATGGTGAACAGCGCCATGCCGATCACGTACACGGCCACGGCGACGAAGCGCAGGTCCATGTTGATGTAGGTGGTGGTCACGTGCGCCACGGCCTTGCCCACGCCGGCGTCGGAGAACACCAGGCCCAGCATGCCCAGCATCTGCGGCAGCACCAGGGCCCAGCCCAGGGCGTCCGTCAGGCGGCGCGATTCGCGCAGGCCCTGGGCCGGCGTCTCACGCGTCAGCCAGCAGGCCAGCGCCAGCGAGACCACGCAGCCCACGCCCAGGCTCACCAGCGTGGTGTTCTTGGGGTCGAGCAGTGGCGTGCCACCGACGATGAGGTGCTTGGCCGACAGCGTGCCGATCATAGTGATCAGCGGAATCGCCAGCGCAGGGATGAACAGCTTGTTGCCCAGGCGCTTGGCGCTGGCGACATAGTCGGCATCGGTGCGGCCACCGTGCTTGCCGCTGCCCACACCGCCGAAACCGGCGATCACGGCCATGACCACGGCGCCGACGCCCACCCACATGGGGGGAATCAGGTCACCGATCACGAAGACCAGGGCATACAGCGCCCAGAACAGGCCGCTGGAGAAACGCTTGGGGTTGGTCTTGTCGGTCAGCGTCGAGAACGCGGTGACCGCCAGGATGAAACCGACCAGGTAGTAGAGATGTTGGATCGTGAGCGTCATGGCGTTCAGGCTCCCTTGTGGGCGGATGCGGATGCCGATGCACCGGCGGCTTCGGCCGCCAGTTCACGCTGCAGCACGCCGTCCAGGCGGTGCAGGCGCCAGGCGTGGATGGCGAAGGCGCAGATGGCGGTAGGGATGCCCCACAGCGCGACGTGGATGGGTTCGACCTCGATGCCGGCTTCGCGCAGGAAGGTGGTCATCAGCACGATGGCGCCGAAGGCCACGAAGATGTCTTCACCGAAGAACAGGCCCACGTTGTCGGTCGCGGCCGAGAAGGCGCGCAGCTTGTGGCGGATGCGGTCGGGCAGCTTGCCGTGGCGCGCCTCGGTGGCGCCTTCGGCCATGGGGGCGATCAGCGGGCGCACCATCTGCGGATGGCCGCCCAGGCTGGTCAGGCCGATGGCGGCCGTGAGCTGGCGTGCGGCCAGGTAGACGATCAGCAGGCGGCCGGCCGTGGCCGACTTGATGGAGCTGATCCAGTTCTGCGCATGCTGGCGCAGGCCGTGGCGCTCGAGCAGGCCGATCACCGCCAGCGGCAGCAGGATGATGAGCGGCAGGTTGCGCGTCTTGACGAACCCGGCGCCGATGGTCGCCAGGATTTTGTCGATGGGAAAGCCCGCGGCGAACGCCGTGGCGATGGCCGTGACGATCACGACCAGCATCGGATTGAACCGCAGGATGAACCCCGCGATGATGACGGCCACTCCGATGAGCGGCCACAGATTGACGTCACTAAGCATGTTGATCCTTCATTGAACAGACACCCGCCGTCCGGCCAGAGCGAGCACGTGCACTGCGCTCCCGGCCGTTCCAGCCCGCCCGGACGCTGGCTTCTCGCCATGCATCCATCCGGGCCGGCCCCCTGCCAGCCCCTCGGAGCCGACGACTGCCTGATGCAATCCCCATGCCAATCAATGAACAAATATCCACCAATCAGCCCATCAAATATTCTGTTTTGTTGAACAAAAACAGACTTTGAAAATACAAACTGCACCAAGTTGTCTCACATGACGCGGATTCTGCCCAACGATGAGGCATATCAAATCCCCGAGGAAACCCTAGGGATGGGCTATTTGGTGTGGCCGCGAGGCAGGGGTGGGACCCGGGAGGCGGCTTGAGACGGCACGGGGCTGCAGGTTGGCGCCCGTGCCGCAAGCGCTGAGTACGGGGTGGGAGGCACGGGGTGTGTGAAGGCGTGTTGCGCGGCGGCTTGCCTTCGGATCACCCACCAACAGGCCTCGGTGCCCATGCGTTGCAGGCGGTTCCGGACGAATGTTCTCAGCCCCAAGGGCTCGGCCCACGCCCGCGCCTCCGGCGAAGGCCGCCTCGAAATCTGCTACAAACCGTTCCATGCCTGCCGCGACCGTCGAAGGGCGAAGCGCCGACCGGCGCGCCTTCTGTGGCCCCCTGCAACCCGCCCATTCCGCCCGGCATGACCTCCGAACTCCCGACGAACGCCCCCACGCTGAACGACCGCATGGCGGAGCTGATCCGTCACAAGATCGTTCAGGGGGAGTTCACCCCCGGCCAACGACTGTCCGAAGCCGCCCTGAGCGAGAGCCTGGAGATCTCGCGCAACACCTTGCGCGAGGTGTTCCGCCTGTTGACCAAGGAAGGTCTGCTCAAGTACGAGCCCAACCGCGGCGTGTCGGTGGCGGTGCCTAGCATTGCCTCGATCATCGACATCTACCGGGTGCGCCGGCTCATCGAATGCCAGGCCCTTGCCCAGGCCTATCCCCGCCACCCCGCCAAAAAACATCTGCGTGACGCCGTCGATACGGCGCTGCGCTGCCGCGAGGCCGGCGACTGGCAGGGCGTGGGCACCGCCAACATGGAATTCCACATGGCCATCGTCGAGCTGGCTGACAGCGAGCGGCTGAACGTGATGTTCTCGCACATCCTGGCCGAGCTGCGCCTGGCGTTCGGCCTGCTGAACGATCTGGAGTTCCTGCACGCGCCCTATGTGGACATGAACGTCAAGATCGTCGAGCTTTTCGAGGCCGGCAAGCTGGCCGAGGCCTCCACCGAACTGCACGAGTACCTGGTGCATTCCGAACGCATCCTGCTGGGCGTCTACGCGCGCCGGCTCTCCGACTCCGGCCAGCTGCGGTAGGCGCAGCGGCGTAGCGTAGCCCCACCATCCCACCGACCCTCTCCGCCCTCCATACACCATGAGCGCCACCGACACCTCCGTCATCTACGGCACCGAAGACCTGCTCGTCAGCCTGTGCAACTCCGTCACCCGCGTGCTGAGCGTGGCCACGCAAAAGCCCCTGCACTACTCCGGCATGGTCCAGCGCATCACCAAGACCTGCCTGAAGCCCGACATCGGCTGCTTCGTGCTGTTCGACGGCGGTTTTTCGGGGCTGGTCATCATCAACTTCTCGAAAGAGGCGGCGATGGAGATCTACCGGAGCTACCTGCTGAGCATGGGCATGTCGCAGGCGGATTTGGCCACGTCGTACACCTCTGACGAGGTGGCCAACGTGATGGGTGAGCTGATGAACCAGGTGGTGGGCGACTTCACCGGCAAGGTGCGGCGCGAGCTGCAGACCCACATCACGCAGAACCAGCCCAAGATGCTGGTGCTCAACCAGCAGGTGGTGTTGAGCGTGGACGCCAACCTCGACAAGCCGGAAGCCCGCCGCGTGACTTTCTACACGGCCTCCAACCACATCTTCTACCTGGAACTGGCCATCGACCGCACGGAGTTCGTCAAAGTCGTTGACTTCGAGCCCCAGGAGACGCCCGACCCCGACGCGCTGATCGCGGCCCAGAACACCCCTGCCCCGTCCTCGCCATCTCAGGCAGGCAGCGCCGGCGCCACGGGCGGCGACAGCGACACCGACGCGCTGTTGCGGTCCCTGGGCATGTAATTGCTACATATTTAGTAGCATATAGCGCTTATTTGACAAGGGCTTCAGCCATTTTCTATCGATTTTTGGCCATTGCGGTCAGCCGGGCCACGCTGGCGCGGCCCTGGCTCTGGCGCGCCTGTACGTGCAGGGCCGCCGGCTGTCCTCCCCGTTGTAGGGTGAACCGGGGGCGCCCAGCGCGTGGTCGGCGCTCCTGGAGCGCCCTTGGCTGTCGGTAGCGGAACTGCAGCTTTCCACGGCGGCGCCCCACCGCCCTGCACTTGGCCCCCTCCCTCTGCACCCATCGAGTGAAAGTGCGCGCTGCGGCCCGGGAGGGCCGCAAGGCGCAAAACGCAGCCATAGCCTGGCTGTGGCGAGTACTCGCAGCGCCGCAGGCTGCCCGAGTCCGCAGGCGAACGGCGCGGTGGTTGGTGGATATCTCCTAGCAGCCACCGCGATCGCAGGTAAGGAGGGTCGGCGCACTAAGGCGGAAGGGAGTGCCTGAACCCACGCCTCCCTTCGCCCCCCTCCCCCACTCTCCGAAGCCCTGGCCTCACATGGCCTGCCGCTCCTTCTCAGGACACACAGGCTTCCATCAGGCAGCCGTACGGGAAAACCCACCCCCACACGGCAGCAACAAGCGTTGTCTTTTTCATATCGTTAGCTAGACTAACTGATACCCTAAAAATCAATTCCCCAAAAAATCAATTACGGCAGCAGCATCGCTTGCCGTGATGCCCTACCAGAGAGCCCGCATGACCCTTCCCGATTTCCTCCCTGCGCAGGGGCTGCTGGCGCACCTGACGGAATTGCAGGTCAGCGCCGCAGGAGCGGTCGCCCACATCCGCCTGAACCGTCCCGCCAAGCGCAACGCCATCAACGAGGCGTTGATGCAGCAGCTGCACACGGCGCTCATCCATCTGCCCGCTTCCGCGGGAGCCCTCGTCATCAGCGGCGAAGGCCCGCATTTCTGCGCCGGGCTGGACCTTTCCGACCTGAGCGACCGCAGCGTCGCCGAAGGCATTCACCACTCGCGCGGATGGCACGCGGTGATGGACGCTCTGCAGTACTTCCGCGTGCCCGTCGTGGTGGCGCTGCAGGGTGCGGTGGTGGGCGGCGGCCTGGAACTGGCTGCGGCAGCCCACATCCGCGTGGCGGATGCCAGCACCTACTTCGGCCTTCCGGAGGGGCAGCGCGGAATCTTCGTCGGCGGCGGCGGGTCGGCACGCATTCCGCGCTTGGCCGGCGTGGCCTGCATGACCGACATGATGCTCACAGGCCGGGTGCTGGATGCCAGCGAAGGCGAGCGGCGTGGCCTGGTGCAGTACGTGGTGCCCGAGGGCGGCTCGCTGGCCAAGGCGGTGGCGCTTGCGCAGCGCATCGCCACCAATGCGCCGCTGTCGAACTATGCGGTCGTCCAGGCCTTGCCCCGCATCGCCGACATGGCCCAGTCCGACGGGCTGTTCGTCGAGTCGCTCATGGCCGCCATCGCCCAGGGCGATGAGGCCGCCAAGCAACGGCTCGCGGACTTTCTGCAGGGCCGCGCCGCCAAGGTGCTCAAGACGTGATGGCCGCCATCCAACCCACCCAAGGAGTTTCTATGCCATTCACTTCCCAGGCTGCACTTGTCACAGGCGCCGGCTCCGGTCTCGGCGAAGCCGTCGCACGGGCACTGGCCCAGGCCGGTGCGCGCGTTGCGCTGCTCGACATCCATCTGGCCGCGGCCGAGCGCGTTGCCGCCGAACTGCGGGCCCTGGGCCAGCAGGCCATCGCCGTGCACTGCGACATCGCCGACGAAGCCTCGGCCACGGACGCGCTCGACGCTGCCGCGGCCGCCCATGGCGACGCGCGCATCCTCATGAACATCGCCGGAGTGGGTGGCGCCAGGCGGGTGATCCAGCGCGACGGGTCCCCGGCGCCGCTGGCCGACTTCGAACGCACCCTGCGCGTGAACCTGCTCGGCACCTACAACATGGTGCGGCTCATGGCCGCGCGCGCCGCCCGGCTGGAGCCTCTCGTGGATGGGGCCCGCGGCGTGATCGTGAACACCGCATCGGTCGCCGCGTTCGACGGCCAGGTCGGCCAGGAGGCATACGCCGCATCGAAAGCCGGCGTGGCCGGCATGACCCTGCCGCTGGCCCGCGACCTGGCGCAGTGGGGCATTCGTGTGTCCACCATCGCGCCCGGCATCTTCGCGACGCCGCTGCTCAAGGAACTGCCCGAGGCGGTGCAGCACACCCTGGCCGAGGCGATTCCGTTTCCGAAGCGCCTGGGCCACCCCGAGGAATTCGCCGCGCTGGCCCTGCACATCGCCAGCAACGGGCACCTGAACGGCGAAGTGATTCGCCTGGACGGCGCACTGCGGATGGCAGCGCGCTGACCCCCACGCCAACGAAGTCTTCAAAGGAGTCTTCCACCATGTTCCCCCTCAACACCTGGTACGTTGCGGCACGCAGCGACGAGATCCCGCAGGACCGACCGCTGGGCCGGCGCATTTGCAACCAGGCACTGGCGATCTTCCGAAGCAGCGATGGCAGCGTCGCCGCCGTGGAAGACTTCTGCCCCCACCGCGGGGCGCCCCTGTCGCTGGGACGGGTGGAGGGCAACACGCTGGTGTGCGGCTACCACGGACTGGCGATGGGTTGCGACGGCAGGACCGTGTCGATGCCCTGCCAGCGCGTGCGCGGTTTTCCGGCCGGGCGCAGCTTTCCGCTGCACGAGGCCCACGGCTTCGTATGGATCTGGCCCGGGGACCCGGCACTCGTCGATGTTGCGAAGATTCCGCGGTTCGACTGGCTCGGCAATCCGCAATACGCCTACGGCGGCGGGCTCTACCGCATCGGCTGCGATTACCGCCTCATGATCGACAACCTGATGGATCTGACGCACGAAACCTACGTGCATTCCACCAGCATCGGCCAGAAGGAGATCGACGAGGTGCCGTGCCAGACGCATGCGGACGGCGATCACGTGGTCACCCAGCGCCACATGGCAGGCATCGAAGCGCCCCCGTTCTGGAAGATGGCCCTGCGCATGAACGGCCTGCCCGACGACCAACCGGTGGACCGCTGGCAGATCTGCCACTTCACGCCTCCCAGCCACGTGATGATCGAGGTCGGCGTCGCCCTGGAAGGCAAGGGCGGCTACAGCGCACCCGACGAATTCAAGGCCGCCAGTTGGGTGGTGGACTTCATCACCCCGGAAACCGACACGTCCATCCACTATTTCTGGGGCATGGCACGGCGATTCCGGCCCGACGACGAGGCGCTGACGGCGCAGATCCGCGAGGGCCAGGGCCGCATCTTCGCGGAAGACCAGGAAATGCTGGAACGGCAACAGGCCAATCTGCTGGCCTACCCCGACCGCAAGCTCCTGCTGCTGAACATCGACGGCGGCGGGGTGCAGTCGCGCAAGGTCATCGAACGGTGGCTGCAGGCCGAGGCCGCTGCATGAGTGCGGCGGCCTTGCTGCAGTTGCGCGTGGCCGGCAAGCGGGCCGCCGCGCAGGACATCGTGGAGCTGACGCTGCAGGCCCTGCCCGGGCAGAGCCTGCCCGCATTCGATGCCGGCGCCCATCTCGACCTGCATCTGCCCGGCGGGTTGGTCCGCCCTTATTCGCTCAGCAACGACCCCGCGGAGCGGGACCGCTACGTGCTCGGCGTGCTGCGCTCGGCGCAATCGCGCGGCGGTTCCGCCGCCGTGCACGAGCAATTGCAGGTGGGCCAGACCGTGGCCACCAGCGCGCCCCGCAACCACTTTCCGCTGCAGGCCACGCCAGCGCAGAAGCTGCTGCTGGCGGGGGGCATCGGCATCACGCCTCTGCTGAGCATGGCCCGCCAGTTGGCGCGGGAGAAGCGCCCCTTCAGGCTGCATTACGCCGGCCGTTCGCGTGAGCGCATGGCGTTCGCCGACGTGCTGGATGCAGCGCCGCTGGCCGGCAGCACGCAGCTGCACGTGGCCAGCGACGGCGGAGCCCCCGACCTGTGCGCGCTGCTCGACGCCCAGCCACCGGGCACCGAGCTCTATGTCTGCGGCCCACTCGGGTTCATGGATGCGGCGTTCGATGCGGCCACGGCACGCGGTTGGGACAGGAGCCGCCTGCACCGGGAACTGTTCGGCGCCAGCGCGGCGCCGGCGAGCAGCGCGAACCCGGCGGACCGCCCCTTCGAGATCGAGATCGCCAGCACCGGGCAGGTCGTCTTCGTCCCCGCAGGCTGCAGCGCAGCCAAAGCCCTGCAGGAGGCGGGGCTGGCGCTCTACACCTCGTGCGAGCAGGGCGTATGCGGCACCTGCCTCACCCGGGTGACGGCCGGCCAGCCGGACCACCGCGACCAGTACCTCACCCCGGAAGAGCAGGCGGCGAACTACCAGTTCCTGCCCTGCTGCTCACGATCTCTATCCCCCCGGCTGGTCATCGACCTGTGACGCGCAGGGCCTGCGGCGGGCCATGCCTAGCGCTGGCACAGCCGCCCCGACATCCCGCCGCTCAGCGGGCCACGCGGTCCAGCAGATCCATCAGCGTTTCGCGCTCGTCCGCGCTCAGCCCCTTGGACAGCCGGACTTCGTACTCCGCCAGCTTGTCGCGGACTTCGCCCAGACGCTCCTCGCCCTGCTCGGTGATCTCCAGGGAGTAGCGGCGGCGGTCGCCTTCCACCTCGACCCGGCGGATCCACCCGGCCCCTTCCAGCGCGTCCACCAGCTTGAGCACGCTGGGCCCGGCCACGCCCAATTCCTTGGCCAATGCCGCCTGGTTGATGCCCGTGTTCATGGCGATCAGGGACAACGCCGTAACGCGGGCCGGCGACAGGTCCATCGGCGCCATTTTCTCGAAGAACAAATCGAAGGCCCGCACCTGGGCAAGCCGCAGCTTGTAGCCCAGCGCATCGCTTTGAAAGTCGTGCGATGCCGCTGCCTTGCGGGACCGCGAGGTCGGCCGCCTGCCTGGCGGCGCTGACTCTGAACCACTGATTCGAACCATGCCAACTCCTTATCCAAGGTAACAATCATAGTGGCCCTGCCCGATCTGCTGCGAAAACTGCAGCAGGTGCGTAAGGCGACCGGAGCCCTGGATCAGTCGCGGAACAGGTCGAAAGCCGCGGTCCGGCGACCGATGCGCCAGCCTTGCGCCGTGCGCACGAAGTGATCGACGAAGTGCCCCAGCCGCTGCAGCGGCTCCGCAGGCCGCCCATGGGGGCCGGGAAGGCTGTCGGCCTGGGCGGTCCATACCAGGACGCGGCTGGTGGCGAGCGCATGGTCTTCGGAGACCTCGTCGAACAGGGTTCCGCAGATCACATGCACCGTCGTGCGGCCCGGCGGTCGCGCTCGGTAGGTCTGCTCGATGGCGGAACGCCCGGTGACGAGCGCCCCGCCCGGCCGCACCAGCACGCCGTCTTCACTGAACAGGGCCGCCAGGGCGACCGCGTCCCCTGCATCCACCAGCGCAGCGGACCGCAGGACGAGGGCGCTGCAGGCCGATTCGGCGAGCCACCCCGCCCCCGCAGCCGAATGCGGCTGCGCGTCTTCGCCCGCAGGATCACCGGCCGCCATGGCACGCCTTCAGCCACGCGGCCAGGGCCTGCGTGACCGCCTCCGGCTGCTCCATCGGGCTCATGTGGCCGCAGGCATCGATCAGGCACAGGGTCGAATGCGGCACCTGGGCGTGCATGGCCTGGTGCCGTTCCGGCGGGCTCCACCGGTCATCCTGTCCGCACAGCAGCAGCAGCGGGCAGGTCACGGACGCGAGCACGGGTGCTGCATCGGGCCGCTCCAGCAACGCCTCGATCTGCGCGGCAAAGCGCTGGAGGTCACTGCGCGCGACCATGGCGACGATGCGCTCGAAAAGCGGCGTGGCCACCACGTCGGGGTGCACCATCGGCACGGCCCATTGGCGCGCCATGGCGGCCATGCCGTCACGCTGCGCCAGGGCCAGCAGTTCGAGGCGCCCTCTGCGCTCTTCCTCGCCGGCCACTCCGGCGGCGCGTGCGCCCGTTCCGGTGTCCAGCAGCGCCAGCCCGGCGACACGCTCGGGGGCGATGCGCAGCATCTCCAGCGCCACCCGCCCCCCCATCGAATGGCCGGCCAGCGCGAAGCGGGGCGCAGCCACGGCGTCCAGCATGTGCCGCGCCATCCGCTCGATGCGGTCCAGCACTCCGTACTCACCTACGACGATCTCCGCAGAAGCGGACAGGACGTCCATCTGGCCGGCCCAGACGTCGGCGTCGCACAGCAGGCCGGGGAGCAGCACGAGGGGCGGCGCCGGCAACGGCCGCCCATCCTTGCCATGCAGGGTGGCCTCCATCAGCAGCATCCGGCCGCGGCGGGCGGCTTGAGCCGCTGGTAGCGGCCGAACTGGGGATCGCGGTCCAACCCGAGCAGCTGGATGGCGTTCTGCCTGAGGATCAACGGGCGCACCTCGGGGCGGATGTCGAGCGCCTCGAAGTCCTTCAGCCACCGGTCGGCCGTGATGACCGGGTAGTCGGAGCCGAAGAGCACCTTGTGCTTCAGCAAGGTGTTGGCGTACTTCACCAGCTGCGGCGGAAAGTACTTGGGGGACCAGCCCGAGAGGTCGATATACACGTTCGGCTTGTGGGTGGCCACGGCCAGCGCGTTGTCCTGCCAGGGGAAGGAGGGGTGGGCGATCACGATGGGCATCATCGGAAAATCCACGGCGACGTCGTCCAGGAACATCGGGTCGGAGTACTTCAGCCGGATGCCGCCCCCGCCCGGCAGGCCCGCCCCCACGCCGGTCTGGCCGCTGTGGAAAATCGCCGGCAGCCCGGCCTCCGCAATGGCTTCGTACACGGTGTAGGCCGCCCGGTCGTTCGGGTAGAAGCCCTGCGCCGACGGGTGGAACTTGAAGCCCCGGACGCCATAGCCCGAGATCAGCCGCCGCACCTCCCGCGCGCCCATCTTTCCACGCATCGGGTCCACGCTGGCGAACGGGATCAGGGCGTCCGGATGGCGGGCTGCGTCCTCGGCCACTTCCTCGTTGGTGATGCGCACCTGGCCGGTCTCGCGCTCGGTGTCCACCGGAAAGATCACGGCCAGCATGTTCCGCTCACGGTAGTAGGCGGCTGTCTCGTCGATGCTGGGACGCGGCATGGCCTGTTTGAAGTACGCATCCATCGCCGCATCGATGGCGATGGTCACCTCATCCGGTGCATTCCGCAGCGACTTGGTCGCATGGGTATGCAGGTCGATGGCGACGATGCTGTCGAGGAACGTACTCATTTCACCACCACCAGTGCATCCAGGGCCAGCACCCCGCCGCCCGTGCCGTAGGCGACCAGCGGGTTGATGTCGATTTCTTCGATGTCGGGGCGGGCCAGCATGAGGGCGCCCACCGTCGCCACCGCCTGCGCCACGGCGGGCAGATCCACCGGTGGAGCACCGCGGAACCCGTCGAGCAGCTTCGCGCCCTTGAGCGATCGCAGCCGCGCCTCGATGCCTGCCAGGGGAAGGTCCGCCGACAACAGCTGCACATCGCCCAGGGCCTCGACCCAGATGCCCCCCAGGCCGACCATGAGCACCGGGCCCCATTGCGGGTCCCTTACGGCACCGATTACCAGTTCGAGCCCGCGCGCACCCATGGCTTCGACGAGCACACCGTCAAGCACCAGGCTCGCATCATGCTGGCGGATGTTGTCATGCAGGCGCTGCCAGCCGTGGCGCAACTGCGCCTCGTCCTGGATGCCCAGCAGCACGCCGCCCGCCTCGGTCTTGTGCGCCAGCCGGGCCGCTTGCGCCTTGAGCACCACCGGGTAGCCGATGCGCTGCGCCACGGCCACCGCTTCTTCCACGGAGGTCGCCAGATCGCCTTGCGGCGTCGCCAGCCCCGCGGCGCGCAGCCACGCCTTGCCCTGCCATTCGGGCAGCGTTCCCGGCGCCTGCAGGGGCAGGGCCGCCACCGCCGTGGCCAAGAGCGCCGCTGCAGGCGCGGCGCGCCGCTCGGCCTGCAGGCGGCCATGCCGTGCAAAGCGGGCCAGAGCACGCAGGGCACGCTCCGGCGACCGCATCAGCACCGTGCCGCTGCGCGCGGCCCGCTCCAGCATGGCGGGTGGCAGGGGCACGTCTTCGTTTTGCATCACGAAGATGGCGGGCTTGCTGCGCCCCTGCATGCCTTCCAGATGCGACTCCAGCCACACCGGCGCGATCTCGGGCGACGGCATGGGCAGCGACACCAGCAGACTCCCGATCGCCGGGTCGTCCTGGTGCGCCTTGACCCCGCGCGCTATCAGGTCCGGCCGGGGGCCGATCAAGGTCCCTAGATCCAGCGGGTTGCGGGGCGGCGTGTAGACGGGTAGGTGCTCGCGCAACGCCTCCACCTGTTCAGCCGACATGGGCGGCATGGCCAGGCCCAGAGGCTCCAGGTAGTCGAGCGCGATGCCGCACAGCGCGCCAGAGGCGGTGATGAGGCCGAGCCCGCCTTCGGGGGCCTGCGGGAAGCGCAACAGCAACTGGCCCAGGTCGATGGCCTCTTCCAGGCTGTCGACCACCAGCACCCCGGCCCGCTCGACCGCCAGCCGCATGGCGGCATGGTTGCCGGCCAACGCACCGGTGTGCGACTGGGACGCGGCCTGCGCCAGCTCGCTCCGCCCGGGATGCAGCAGCACGACGCCCTTGCCCGCAGACTGCAGATCGGCCAGCGCGGACAGCACCTGCGGCACCGCGCGGATCTGTTCGGCGTACACCACCACTGCCGCGGTCGCGGTATCCGTCGCCAGGAAGCGCAGAACTTCGGCCAGGCCCAGTTGGGCCTCGTTCCCCGTGGCCAGCACATAAGACACCGGCACGCCCCGCGCCTGGAGCGATGCCGAGACATGGATGCCGATGCCCCCGCTCTGGGCCACGACGGCCACGGCCGGCCCGTCATCGGGCCGCAGACGCGGCGGGAGCACCAGCTCGACCATCGCCACGTAGAAGCCATCCACGTTGTTGAAGAAGCCGATGGTGTTGGGCCCGAGCAGCCGCATCCCGCCCGCACGGGCCGTATCGGCGATCTCCTGCTGCCGGTCGCGCCCCGCCTCGCCCATCTCGGCAAAGCCCGAGGCGAAGCACACCGCTGCGCGGACGCCGCGGGCCACACAGGCCTGGACCGTCTCCAGCACCACGTCGGACGGCACCAGCAGGATGGCCAGATCCACCCCCACGGGCAGATCCGCTACCGAGGTCACGAGGGTTCTGCCGTCCACGGAACCGCCGCTGCGCCCTACCAGGTGCACATCACCGTCGTAGCCCGCCTCCAGCAGATTGCGCAGGACCACCAGCCCGGCAGAGCCGGCTTTCGTCGACAGGCCGACGATGGCCACCGACCGGGGCGCGACCAGCGGCTGCAGGTCGTCCGTCTTGCGTTGCATGTCCATCACTGCACTCCTTGGGGCTGCGCGGCTGCCGGCACGACCTTGCCCGCCCGCTTTTCGAGGAAGGCGCGCATGCGTGCCTTGGCTTCCGCATCGGACTGCGTCACCGTGGCCATCAGGCCTTCGGTCAGCAGGCCATGCGCCATGGGCTGCTCCGCGATCAACGGGAGGGCCTGAAGAATGGCGAAATTGGACAGCGGCGCATTGCTGGCAATGCGGGCCGCGAGCTCCATGCCCTTGCGCAGGCCCTCACCCGCGCCGACGAGGTGGTGGGCCAGGCCGATGCGAAGCCCTTCTTCGGCGGTGTAGACATGTCCCGTGAGCATCATCTCGGCCACGCGGGACGCACCGATCAACTTGCTCACCCGCACCGAGCCGCCGCCGCCCAGAAAGATGCCGCGCTGGCCTTCCGGCAACCCGAAATAGGCACTCGGCTCGGCCACCCGCACATGGGCGACGGAGGCCAGTTCCAGCCCGCCGCCGATCACCGCGCCGTGCATCACGCACACCACGGGGCAGCGCCCGAACTGGATGCGCTCGAAGGCCTCGTACCAGACACGCGAGTGCATGAGGCCCTCGGCCGGAGACGTCTCGGCCAGTTCGCTCAGATCGAGCCCGGCGCAGAAATGCTCGCCGGCTCCGTCGAGCACCACGGCCCCGGTCGATGCGGGCAGGTTTTCCATGGCATGGCGCAGTTCGGCGATGACCTGCAGGCTGAGCGCATTGCGCTTGTGAGGCCGGTTGAGAGTCAGGCAGGTCACGGCGCCATGGTGGCTCACCGTGACGTGCGTGGAAGGGGGCAGTTCTGGGGGCATGGTGCTTGTCAGGAAGGGAGCTGAGGGGCGCCATCCAAACCATCAATTAATGATTAACCTGGATAACGTTTTAATCGTAGCCCAAGCCCCGGACACCGCACTCGGTGCAAACCCTAGGGCGGATCGTCAGCCGGCGAAGACCGCGCGGTGGCCCGGTGCACCATGGGATCACGCGGCCTCACGGCCTCCCCGTCGCGCTGCACGCAGCCCCACTGCGTCCACGCCGTGTGACATGTGCCTGCGCTGGCACCGGCGCACGGGCTTCGTCGTCGCTCTGACCGCACTCAGACCGGGCTGGCTGCCCGCATGGCGAGAACAGCGCCTCGAATGCAGGCGCGCAGCTGAATCGCGGGCTTCCCTATCAGCGAGGCAACGGTGCCGGCGAATGGTCCTGGTTGGTAGTTAAGGCTGCGCCGTCTGCGGCGTAGCGCGCTCCAGCCGGTAGGCCAGTTGCGCGCGGCTCAGGCCGAGCATGCGGGCAGCGGCGGACAGGTTTCCGTCGCAGGCCTGCACCGCCTCCTGCAGCAGACGAGCCTCTACGCGGGCCAGGTCCAGGACGGGGGCGTCCAGCGTCGCGCGCAGATGGCCCAGCAGATTCGGCACCCCGCCGGAGGGGAGGGTTCCCGGGGCCACCAGGTCCCCATGCGGAGACAGGGCGAGCACGGCACCCGGCCCCCGCGATTCCCCGCGGAACATGTGGTGCACGTCGATGGCCGCGCCATCCTCCGCGCCGATCACGCCGCGCTCGATCAGGTTCAGCAGTTCGCGGATGTTGCCGGGCCAGTCGTACTGCAGCAGCGCACGCACGGCCTGCGCGCTGAAGCCCTGCACCTGGCGCCCGTGCCGCTTCGCTTCCCGGTTCAGGAAGTGGTTCATCAACAGCGGAATGTCCTCACGCCGCTCCCGCAGGGGCGGCAGGTGGATGGGAAAGACGTTGAGGCGATAGAACAGGTCGGCACGGAACCTTCCCGCCTGCACCTCGGCCTTCAGGTCGACATTGGTCGCGGCCACCAGCCTCACGTCCACCCGCTGCACCCGCGTACCGCCCACGCGCTCGATCTCCCCCTCCTGCAGCACGCGCAACAGCTTGGCCTGCGCCACCAGGCTGAGGGTGCCGATCTCGTCGAGAAACAGCGTGCCGCCATGCGCGCGCTCGAATCGGCCGGGGCGGGCCGCCGTGGCACCCGTGAATGCACCCTTGTCCACACCGAACAGCTCGGATTCCCACAAGGCCTCCGGAATGGCCGCGCAATTGACCGCCAGAAACGGCTGGTCGGCGCGGGCGCTGACGAGGTGCAGGCGGCGTGCGAAGGCCTCCTTGCCCACGCCGGACTCGCCCGTGAAGAGCACCGTGGCCTGCGTGCGCGCCACGCGGTCCAGCATGTGGCAGGCGGATACGAAAGCCGACGAGGCCCCCACCACCGCGTGGCGTTCGTCCCACTCGGCGGTCGAAGGAGCCGGCGGCGCCGACGGTGCAGGCACGCCGAATGCCGGCACCGCCGCAGCAGGCCGCACGATCGATCGGAAGTCGTGTGCTTCCAGGTAGCGCAGGTCCTCGCTGATGTCGCCCCAGGCGGCCGCGTGCCGGCCCACCACGCGGCACGCCGCCGCGCCCTGGGCGCGGCACTCGACCTCCCTGAAGATCACCTGCTTGCCGAAGAGCGTCGTGACGTACCCGGTGGCGTAGCCGATCTGCTGCCAGCAGGCGGCCTCGGTCCCTATGCCATACGCGGCGATGTGCGCATCGTCTTCGCTGGAGTGCTCCCAGATGAACTCGCCCTCGTACACCCCACGATCGATGTCGAAGGCAAACGACAAAGGCGTGACCTTGACCATGCCCTCCAGCGCATGGAGCCGCGCACCGGCCATGAAGACGGCCGCCGCATCGGCGTCGGGCCAGCGCTTGCGCACCAGGGCCGCATCACGGGCACCGCTGACATAGCCCGCGCGCGTCAACAGTCCCCGCGCACTGGCGAGCCCCAGCGTGTCGATGAGCTCGCGCCGCAGATGCCCCAGCGCCGAGTTGTGGATCAGCACCATGCGCTGGTCGTTCAGCCAGATGCGGCCGTCGCCCGGCGAAAAGAAAAGCGATTCGGACAGGTCTGCCAGCGTCGGCGCCGCCGCGCTTCGCGTCCAGTTGAAGCGGCCACTGTCGCCGCTCCTCAGCACGGTGGAGGATCGGCTCGCCATGTCGGCCAGCGAGATGCGTTCATGGGCAGCTGAGGTTTTCATTTTTTCGTGAATTTGGTCGCCGGAAGTCTGCACTGCAATTCATGATTTGCGCCATTGGCACCCACCCCGATGGGGCGTCGGCACCGCTCCGTGCCAACGCCAGCCGCCCCCCGGGAAAGTCCTGAGTTCGGCCCGCAAGCGCCAGCGAAATCAGCCACTTGCCAGCGCTCTCCCTTGCTTTTTCCGCACTGCAGCATTCCAAGCTGGCACGCGCGCTGCAATAAGCCTTGCGCAGAACCGACCACGAAGGGGGTTCGGCAGCGTCGGACGACCAACACATCCCTTGATCGCCACAACGCCTCAGTACGCCCATTTCGTTAGTCACACTAATGTTAACCGTTATTACTAATTAACAGAAGCATCGAGGAGCACACGCGCATGGCCCACGTCCCGTCCTTTCTCACGCCGCACCAGTGGCAGCAACACGTCTACGTCGGCGGCTGGCGGCCATCGCACCAGAAGCTGGAAATCGTCGAGCCCGCGACCGGGAAAAGGCTGGCGACGACCGGGCTGGCCAGCGTGGAGGACGTGGCGCAGGCCGCAGCCCTGGCGCAGCGCGCCCAGCAGGATTGGGCGGCGCAGCACCCGCGTGACCGTGCAGCCGTCCTGCACCGGGCTGCCGCCCTCTTGCAGCAGCACCACGACGAGCTGTCGCTCTGGGTCGCCCGCGAAACCGGCGGGGTCCTGCCCAAAGGGCAGCATGAGGTCCGCGAATCGGTGGCCTTTTGCCTCCAGTCAGCGGCCATGCCGACCCAGTCGCAAGGCCAGGTCCTTCCGAGCGTGCCAGGCCGGCTGAGCCTGGCACGCCGCATGCCCCACGGCGTCATCTCAGTGATCTCGCCGTTCAATTTCCCGCTGATCCTCAGCCTGCGCGTGGTGGCCGCGGCACTGGCCACAGGCAATGCCGTCCTGGTCAAGCCCGATCCGCGCACCCCCATCAGCGGGGGGCACCTCCTGGCGCAGCTGTTCGAGGCCGCAGGGCTGCCGCCCGGCCTGCTGTCGGTACTGCCCGGGGGTGCCGATGTCGGGGAAGCGCTGGTGACCGCACCGGAAGTCTCGATGGTGTCGTTCACCGGCTCGGTGGGCGTGGGCCGGCGCGTCGGAGAGCTCGCGGCCCGCCATCTGAAGAAGGTGTCGCTGGAACTCGGCGGCACCAATTCGCTGGTCATTCTGGACGACGCCGACCTGGACCTGGCCGCCAGCAATGCCGCGTGGGGAGCCTGGCAACACCAGGGCCAGATCTGCATGGCGTCCAACCGCGTGCTGGTACACGAGTCCATCGCGCCGGCGCTGCTGGAGCGGCTGGTGGCCAAGGCCAACCACATGACCGTCGGAGATGGCGCGACAGGTCAGGTCTCCATGGGCCCGCTGATCGACGCCCGCCAGCGCGACCGGGTGCACCACATCGTTCAGGAGGCCGTGCAGTCGGGAGCGCAGTTGCTGGCCGGCGGCACCTACGAAGGGCTGTTCTACCGCCCCACCGTGCTTACAGGCACGCGCCTGGGCATGCGGGTGCACGACGAGGAAGTCTTCGGCCCCGTGCTCAGCCTCAACACCTTCCGCAGCGACGAAGAGGCGGCGGCGCTGGCCAATGCGCACCGCGGCGGCCTGTCGGCCGGGGTCATCACGCGCTCGCTGAACCGGGGCCTGGCGCTGGCGCAGCACCTGCGCGCCGGCATGGTCCACGTCAATGACCAGACCGTCAACGACGACGTCGTCAATCCCTTCGGGGGACCGGGCGTCGCCGGCAACGGCAGCGTGCACGGCGGCCCGGCCGACTGGGAGGCCTTCACGGTGTGGCGCTGGCTGACCGTGAAGGACGCACCGCCGGCCTACCCGGTCTGAACGCAGGCCCACGCAGAAAAAAAGACAAGGAGACAAGATGAGCCTGAACAACAAGACGATCGTCGTCACCGGCGCCTGCTCCGGCATTGGCGCAGAGACGGCGCGGCTGCTGCGCCAGCGCGGCGCACGTGTCATCGGCATGGACCGCAACGATCCCACGCTGACGCTCGACGGATTCATCAAGGTGGATCTGTCGCATGAGGCCGCCATCGACGCTGCAGTGCAGCAGTTGCCGGAACGCATCGACGGCCTGTGCAACGTGGCGGGCGTGCCCGGCACCGCGCCCGTCGAGCAGGTCGCACGGGTGAACTACCTGGGCCAGCGCCACCTGACGGAGAGCGTCGCCCAGCGCATGGGGGCCGGTGCCAGCATCGTTCAGGTGTCGTCGATCCTGGGCTACTTCTACGCGCAGCGCAGCGACCAGCACAAGGCCCTGGCGGCGGTGAATGGCTTCGAGGCCGGGCTTTCCTGGCTGGCCCGCCGCCCCGTGGAGCAGAAGGGCTGCTACGAGTACTTCAAGGAAGCGCTGATCGTCTGGACCCTGCAGCGCTCGTACAGCCTCTTCAAGGAGCGCGATATCCGCATGAACTGCGTCGCGCCCGGCCCTGTGTTCACCCCCATCCTGGGCGACTTCGTCACCCAGCTCGGCGAAGAGCGCGTGCAGGCGGACGCAGAGCGCATGAAGCGACCGGCCTTCGCCGACGAGGTCGCCCCGGCCATCGCCTTCCTGTGCAGCGACGACGCGCGCTGGATCAACGGCGTGAACCTGCCCGTCGATGGAGGGTTTGCCGCCACCTATCTCTGAGTCCGCGGTGCAGCGCCTGCGCGCACGCGGCTCCCCCACACCACAAGAGAGGAGACAAGAAAATGCGTTTGCATCCCTTCGCCCTGGCCGCCGTGGCCGCCCTGGGCTTGCCGGCCGCACAGGCCTTCGACATCGAAACCCCGGACCCCGACATCAAGGCGCGCCTGGACTTCACGCCCAAGGTCAGCATGGGCTACCGCGTCAAGAATCCTTCGGAAGCGCTGAGCCGGCTGGACGTGGGCGTGGACCCCGGCACGGTCAACGAGGACGATGGCAACCACAACTTCCGCCGCGGACTCATCTCCCGGCGGGTCGATCTGCTGACCGAATTCGACGTGACCGGCCGCAACTTCGGCATGCGCCTGAGCGGGACGGCCTGGCATGACGGGGCCTATACCGGCCGCAACGACTACCAGGGCACGCCCCTGTATGCGGGGGGCCGGGCGCTGGGCCCGGTCGTCTCCACCGCCAACAACCTGCCTGGACAGGCGCCCAATGAATTCCTGCCCGCCACGCGGCGCCAGCACGGGCGCAGCGGCGAGATCCTAGATGCCTTCGCGTATGTGAAAGGCGACGTCGGCAGCATGCCCTACACCCTGCGCGTGGGCAAGCACACGCTGCAATGGGGCGAAAGCCTGTTCTTCGGGCAGAACGGCATCGCCAACGCGCAGGGTCCGATCGACATCGCCAAGATCGCCTCGGTGCCGGGCTGGCAGTTCAAGGAAGTGCTGCTTCCGGTCGAGCAGATATCGGGCACGCTGCGCCTGGCCGAAGGCGTTCAGCTGGGCGCCTACTACCAGCTGAAATGGCGGCCTAGCAAGCTGCCCGGCGTAGGCAGCTACTTCTCCAACCAGGACTACGTAGGAGGAGGCCGCGTCAACTTCGGGACCAACCCGGACGGCTCCCCGAATGACCTGCCTGTGCAGCCGTCCGCGGACATCCGTCCCAAGGACTCGGGCCAGGGCGGCGTCCAGCTGCGCTGGAGCCCGCAGGGCAGCGAGTACGAGTTCGGCTTCTACGCCGCGCAGTACCACGACAAGACCCCGAGCGCCCTGGTGTTCGACTTCGCGCAGGGCAACACGCATCTGGCGTACGCCAGCAACATCCGCACGTTCGGGGCCAGCGTCACCTCGTCGATCGGGCAGCTCAACTGGGCCGTGGAAGGCTCCATGCGCACCAACGCACCGCTCAATGGAGACCCCGCCGTCCTCGGCGGGCCCATTCCGACTTGCACCACCCAGCGCGCCAACCCTTGCTATCCCGTCGGCCGTACCGCCCACCTGCAGGTGTCGGGCATCTACGTGCTGCAACCTTCTGCCCTGTGGCAAGGGGGCGCGGTGCTGGGCGAGCTGGCCTACAACCGCCGCCTCAAGGTCACCCGGGACATCTTCGCGATCGGTCCGGACGGCACGTGGGTCGGACTCGGCGGGCTGGACCCGAACACGACCAAGGGCGCCTTCGCGCTGCGCATGCTGTTCGAGCCGACGTACTTCCAGGTGGCGCCGGGGCTCGACCTGTCCGTACCCATCGGCTTCGGCTACAACTTCGGAGGCCGGTCCTCGGCCATCGCCAACTTCGCCGGCGGGGGCTCCAACACCGGCGACTGGACCATCGGCCTGAAGGCGACCTACCAGAACGTCTGGAAGTTCTCGCTGACCTATTCCGACTTCTTCGGCTCGGCCAAGACCTTCACCCAGACACAGGTCCCCGGCAGCGCCTCGCCGCGCCAGCTGAGCTTCGGCCAGACCCTCCGCGACCGCGCGTACGTCGCTTTCAGCGCAACCCGCACTTTCTAAGACCACCCCAAGGACCGACGATGATGAAAATTCCCTACGCCTTCTGGACGATGGCCGCCGCGGCTCTGCTGCCCCTGCAGGCGCTGGCCACCGCAACCGCCGACGAGGCGGCCCAGCTCAAGAGCACGCTCACGCCGCTGGGCGCGGAGCGGGCCGCCAACAAGGACGGCACCATTCCCGCCTGGGACGGCGGCATGACCAAGGCGCCGGCAGGCTACCGCAACGGCGATCCCCGGCCCGACCTGTTTGCAGGCGAGAAGCCCCGGCTCCAGATCAATGCCAAGAACATGGAGCAGCATGCCGACAAGCTGACCGACGGCGTGAAGGCGTTGATGAAGAAGTACCCCGACTTTCGCATCGACGTCTACCCGACCCACCGCACCGCGGGCGCGCCGCAGTACGTCTACGACAACACCTTCAAGAACGCCACGCGCGCCAAGCTGACCGACGGCGGCCAGGGCGTCGAAGGTGCGTTCGGCGGCATCCCGTTTCCCGTTCCGCACGACGCCTACGAAGTGATCTGGAACCACCGGCTGGCCTGGCTGGGCGTGAACACGCAGACCCCGCTGCGCGTATGGGTGATGACGTCGGACGGCCGGCGCAGCATGGCTTCGGGCGGGTCGCAGACGTTCCGCCGCCCCTACTACGACCCCGACCTGTCCCCCGAGAAGTTCGACGGCTACTACTCATTGGGCAAGTTCGCCGCCACCGAGCCAGGCTCGAAGGCCGGGGAAGCCATCCTCGCGCACGACGGGCTGAACGCCTCGTCGCCCCGCGGACTGTGGCAGTACCTGGTGGGCCAGCGCCGCGTGCGCAAGTCGCCTTCGGTCGGCTACGACACGCCGGACGCCGTCACCTCCGGCATCGGCCTGTTCGACGAGGCGTTCAATCTCTTCGGCCCCATCGACAAGCACGAGCTGAAGCTGGTCGGCAAGAAGGAGCTGTACATCCCGTACAACAACAACCGGGCGGCTACCCTGAAAGTGGCCGACCTGGTCACGCCGTCGACGCTCAACCCCGACGCCGTGCGCTGGGAGCTGCACCGGGTCTGGGAAGTCGAGGCCACCCTCGCCCCCGGCAAGCGCCATGTGGCGGCAAAGCGCAAGTACTACATCGACGAGGACAGCTGGCAGATCGTGCTGTTCGACGGCTGGGACGCCAAGGGTGAACTGTGGCGCACCAACTATGCCCTGATGCTGACCGCGCCGGACCTGCAAGGCGCTGTGCTGGGCAATGTGTTCTGGGGCGGCTACGACATGCAGACCGGCGCCTATTACCTCAACATGGCCTCAAACGAGCTGCCGAGCCAAATGAAGACCATGCCCACGCTGCAACGCAGCTTCTTCAGCCCTGAAGAGCTGGCGAACGAGGGAACGCGGTGAGGCGGCGTGACCTGCTGATGGGTACGGGGCTGGCATCGCTCGGCGTGGTGGCGGCTGCACAGGGCGTGCCGCCCGCTGCAGCGTCCGCAGCGTCGGCGCCCGCGTTGCCGGGCGTGCTGTCGCGCCCAGCCCAGGCCACGCACCTGGCCACGCGCTCCGCACTGCTGGGCGCCACCCGCGCGGGCCAGCGCCTGCTGCTGTGCGGCGAGCGGGGTATCGTCCTCTGGAGCGACGACCAGGGCCAGCGATGGAAGCAGGCGCGCGTGCCGGTGCAGGTCAGCCTGACGGCGCTGGCTTTCGCCGACGATGCGCGCGAAGGCTGGGCCTGCGGCCATTTCGGCGTGCTGCTCCACACGCGGGACGGTGGCGAGAATTGGACGCTGGCCCTGGACGGCGCGGCCGCCGCCCGTCTGCAGTCGCAGAGCGCGACCGGAGAAGCCCAGCGCCGGCTGGCGCAGCGCCATGTGGACGAGGGCCCCGACAAGCCGTTCTTCGACGTGTCCCTGGTGCAGGGCCGCGTCGTTGCCGTGGGCGCCTACGGCCTCGCTGTGCAGGGCAAGGATTCCGATCGTGCAGCGTTCACGCCCCTCGGCCCGCAACTGCCCAACCCGAAGCAACTCCACCTGTACGCGGCCTGCGCCCACGGCACACAGCTGTACGTGGCCGGAGAGCAGGGGCTGCTGCTGCGATCCAGCGACGGAGGCGGCCAGTTCGACGCCATGGCCACGCCGTACAAGGGCAGCTTCTTCGGATTGCTGCTACCGGCAGACGGCGCCGTGCTGGCGTATGGCCTGCGCGGCAACATCTGGCGCTCGGCCGATCGCGGCGATACCTGGACCCGCATCGCCAATCCCTTGCCAGCGAACCTGGGGGCCGGCGTGGTGCTGGACGACGGCCGAACGGTGCTGCTGGCGCAGAACGGCGACCTGCTGGTCAGCACCGACCAGGGCCAGCGGTTCGAGCACCGACCGGCCGCCCACCCCTTTCCAGCCGCAACCCTGGTAGCCACCGCCGATGGCCGGCACGCCGTGCTGGCAGGCCTGCGTGGACTGCAGCGCGTGGCGCTTTGATCCATGCCTGGCCGCGTTGCATCCGCCTGCGCTGCGCACAGTACCTGCACACGGCCGCGCGCACGGCGGCATGTACGCCGCAGGTGCCCCATTTCCGCCCTTCGCCCCACCCCGACACCGAGAGCCCGACCGTGAGCCTGCCCACCGACGACACCGCACAGCCGGTCATCAGCCAGCTTGAGCATTTCGATACCGCCAGCGGCTCTGCCGCCGAACGCCTTTTCTTCAACCACCGCCCGTGGGTGCTCGCCATCAGCCTGATCGCCACGCTGATCCTGGGGTGGCATGCGCTGGCCATCCAGCTGTCGGCCAGCTTCGACAAGACGATTCCGACCCGCCACCCCTACATCGTCAACTTCCTTGAACAGCGCGAGCAGCTGGGCGGCGGAGGCAACGCGCTGCGCATCGCCGTGCAGGCCAAGACCGGCAGGATTCTCGACAAGGACTATCTGGAAACGCTGAGCCGCATCAGCGATGAGCTGTTTCTGATGCCCGGGGTGGATCGCCCTTTCCTGAAGTCGCTCTGGACCAGCAACACCCGCTGGGTGGCGGTGACCGAGGACGGTCTGGACGGCGACACGGTGATGAGCGACAGCTACGACGGCAGCCCCGAGGCGATGGCGGCCGTGCGCGCCAACATCGAGCGGTCGGGGGAGATCGGCCAGCTGGTGGCAGCCGACTTCAAGAGCACCATCGTCTACGTGCCGCTGCTGGACAAGGACCCGCGAACCGGCCAGGCGCTGGACTATGGCGAACTGGGCCGCCAGCTGGAGGCACTGCGAGCCCGCTACGACAACGACCGCACATCGATCCACATCATCGGCTTCGCCAAGGTCATGGGGGATTTGATCGAAGGCGTGCGCCTGGTGGCCTTGTTCTTCGCACTGGCCATCGTCATCTGCGCGGGCGTGCTGTTCGCCTACACCCGGTGCGCCCGCTCGACGTTCATCGTGGTGGCGTGCTCGCTCGTGGCCGTCGTGTGGCAGCTGGGCCTGCTGCGGCTGCTGGGCCAGGCGCTCGACCCCTACTCGGTGCTGGTGCCGTTCCTGGTCTTCGCCATCGGCATGAGCCACGGGGCACAGAAGATGAACGGCATCCTGCAGGACGTCGGCCGCGGCACGCACCGCGTGGTCGCCGCGCGCTACACGTTCCGGCGGCTCTTCCTGGCGGGGCTCACGGCGCTGCTGTGCGACGCCGTCGGCTTCGCCGTGCTCGCGCTGATCGACATCCGGGTGATCCAGGATCTGGCCGCCAACGCCAGCATCGGCGTAGCGGTGCTGGTGTTCACCAACCTCGTGCTGCTCCCTGTGCTGCTCTCGTACCTGGGCGTGAGCCGCCAGGCCGCGCAGCGCAGCCTGCAGCAGGAGCAGGCGGGCGAGCTGCGCGGCGCGTGGGGCTGGCTTGCGGCGTTCACGCAGCGGCGCCCCGCCCTCCTGGCCATTGCGGCGGCGGCCGCGCTGCTGGCGGGCTCGGTGGCACTGTCGATGCGCATCCAGGTGGGCGACCTGGATGCGGGCGCGCCCGAACTGCGCGCCGAATCGCGCTACAACCGCGACAACGCGTTCGTGGTCCAGAACTATGCGGCCAGCACCGACATCCTGACCGTGATGGTCACGTCGCCCGACGACCAGTGCACCCGCTACGCCACGCTGAGCCAGGTCGACGAGCTGGCTTGGCGCCTGCAGCAACTGCCCGGCGTGGAGGGCACGCAGTCCATGGCCGGCCTGGCCAAGCTGGCGATGGTCGGGTTCAACGAAGGCAACTTCAAATGGTTCGACCTCATCGCCAATGACCAGGCGCTGGGCGGTGTGCAGGCGATCGCGCCCCGCGAGCTGCTGAACAAGGCCTGCTCCTTCCTCAGCCTGCACGTGTTCCTGAAGGACCACAAAGCCAGCACGCTCGACCGGGTCGTCGCCGAAGTGGAGGCCTTCAAGGCGGCCCAGCCGCCATCGGACGTGAAATTCCTGCTGGCGGCGGGATCGGCCGGCGTGGAGGCAGCCACCAACCTGGTGGTGCGCAAGGCCATGCGGGAGATGCTGCTGTGGGTGTACGGGGCTGTGATCCTGCTGTGCTGGATCACCTTCCGCTCCTGGCGCGCGACCGTGGTGGCCGTGCTGCCGCTGGTGCTGACCTCCATGCTCTGCGAGGCCCTGATGGTGCTGCTGGGCATGGGCGTGAAAGTGGCCACGCTGCCCGTCATCGCGCTGGGGGTGGGGATCGGCGTGGACTACGCCCTGTATGTGCTGGCCGTGATGCTCCAGCGCCTGCGGCGCGGCGATACCGTGGACCAGGCCTACCGCGCCGCTTTGCAGTTCACGGGGCGGGTCGTCATGCTGACCGGACTCACCCTCGCCCTCGCCGTGGGCACCTGGTTCTTCAGCCCCATCAAGTTCCAGGCGGACATGGGCATCCTGCTGGCCTTCATGTTCCTGTGGAACATGGTGGGCGCGCTGGTGCTGCTGCCGGCGCTGGCCCGGTTCCTGCTGCCCCCGTTGCGCCAGCACCCGGCCCCCCCGGCTGCGACCGGGCTGCCGGCGGGTGTGGTTCAGCCGGCAGCACGGTGACGGCTTGCCGCGCGGGCAGCCGCCCGCAGAAGGCGAGCGCCGTCCTACGCAGCACGGCGCACGGTGCCGACAGGGGCCGCGCCGTGTGCAACGTCAGATCAGGATCAGGTCGCCGGTGCGTTGCACCGGCCCGTTCCACCATCCCACCGGAGGTCTGCCATGCCCCAAGCTGCCTGGAGCGCCAAGCGCGAACGCCAATACGAACACATCAAGGACAGCCTCAAGGAACGGGGCCGCAGCACCAAGACCGCGGAATCCATCGCGGCGCGCACGGTGAACAAGGAGCGTGCACAACATGGCGAGGCCGAGAACCCCAACCCGAAGACCCTGCGCGACACTCCCGCGCCGGTACGCGGCGGCCAGCGCTCGCACAGCGGCGCCCAGGGCCGCACCCGGGATCAGCTCTATGAGGAAGCCCGCAAGAAGGGCATCGCCGGCCGCTCCAGGATGAACAAGGCCCAGCTCCAGAAAGCCGTCGGGCGCTGAGAAGCGGCCATCGCGGACGCAGCCATCCCTTCGATGCGGCGGGGGAGCGGCAAACGCGGATGGGCGGCACCCGCCTTGCCAGCCGCCAGGCGCGCCCGGAGAATGCAGCCAGCACTGCACTGCCTCCGACGCGCCCCTCCATGACGACAGCCCCCGGCGGCCCCGGCCCGCTCACCACCCGCCTGCGCAACCTGTGGCTCGCCCCCGATCTGGCCGGCGTCGGCCAGCGGCGGGAACGCCGCATGCGCCTGCTGGCCAGCGCGGCGCTGGTGTTCATGGGCGCGGGCTGGGGCGTTTTCTTCGGACTGCAGGGTCATCAGGTCATCGCCCTGGCCGAGCTGGTGCCGGTCGCGTCCGGCCTGGGCGTGTTGTATCTCACGTTGCAAGGCCACCGCCGCAGCGCCAACCTGCTGCTGTTCGGCAGCATGGCCGTCGTGGTTGCAGGCATGGCCACGCTGTTCGATGTGCCCAGTGCCCACGTGCCACGCAGCGTGCATCTGTACCTGCTGCCCCTGGCCGTGGCTGCCTTCATGGCCTTTCGCGACGACCCGGCCTGGCTGCGCTATGGCATGGCGGCAGGCTGTCTGGCCCTGTTCGTCGCGCTGGACGCGCACCCCTGGCGGCTGGCCGAGGGCTATGACCTGCCGGGCGAACTGCGCCAGGCCGCCATCTGGGTGCAGGCCACGCTCGCCATGGCCTTGATGCTCATGCTGCTGCACATCCTGCAGACCGATGCGGCGCAGCGCTCGTGGCTGGACCGCGACCTGCAGGCCGCTCTGCGGCAAGAGCAGTTCACGCTGCACTTCCAGCCCCAGCTGGACCGCCAGGGCCGCGTGACCAGCGCGGAAGTGCTGATCCGCTGGCAGCACCCCGTGCATGGCCTGCTGCGGCCGGCGGAGTTCATCCGGCATGCGGAGCACAACGGCATGATCGTCCCGATCGGCCAGTGGGCGCTGGCGCAGACCTGCGCCACCCTGCGCGACTGGCAGACCGATCCCGACCTGCAGCCGCTGGTGCTGGCGGTGAACGTCAGCCAGAACCAGTTCCGCCAGGCCGACTTTGCGCAGCAGGTGCGCGCGCTGGTGCAGACCCACGGCGTGAACGCCGAGCGGCTGGAACTGGAGCTGACCGAAACCCTCATCGTGCAGGACGTGGCGGACCTGCGCCGCAAGATGGACGAGCTGGTGGCTCTGGGCGTGCGCTTCGCGCTCGACGACTTCGGCACCGGCTTCTCGTCGCTCAGCCACCTGCAGCATTTCCCGCTGGCCAAGCTCAAGATCGACCGATCCTTCACCAGCCGCCTGCCGGACGACCCCGGCAGCGCGGTCATCGTGCGCAGCGTCATCGGCCTGGGCCACGGCATGCAGCTGGCCGTGGTGGCCGAGGGGCTGGAGACCGAGGCGCAGCATCGCTTCATGCTCGACCACGGCTGCGACGGCTTCCAGGGCTACTGGTTCAGCCAGCCGCTGCCGCTGGACGCCTTTGCCGCCTTCGTGCGCCAGCGCAACCGGGCCTGACCGGCCGCCCGCGCCGCGGCCCTGCCCCCGCGCTCGTCACCCTTCGAACTGCGGATGCGTCTGCCGGATGCGCGCCATGGCGATGCCCGCGGCCGCCGTGCGCGTCTCCACGCCCAGCTTGACGTACACGCGTTCCAGGTGCTTCTTCACCGTGGCCGGACTGGAGCCCAGGATGTCGCCGATGTCGCGGTTGGTCTTGCCCTTGACCAGCCAGTACAGCACCTCGGCCTCGCGTGCGGTGAGCTTGAAACCCAGGGCCATGGCCTCGATCACGGCGCCATCGGACACCTCGCGCATCACGATCAGCCAGTCGCCGCCGCCCTCGCTGTCGCCTGTCTGCTGGTGCAGGCTGAACGACAGGCGGCGCGCGCCTTGCTCCACCACCAGCCGGGGCGGCTCGATCTGCTGGGCGGCCCATTCGGGAACGCGCGGCAGCTGGGCACGCAGCCAGTCGACGACGGGGGCCGGCGCTAGCGCGGTGAACAGCGCGGGTGCGTCCCGCTCCTCGGACGCAGAGGTTTCACCCGCAGGCGGCGCGAAATAGTCACGCAGCAGCGTGCGCGCCAAGGCGGTCTGCCACATCAGCCGGCCATCGCTGGCGCGCACGGTGATGCTGGCGTAGCCGAAGGCGTCCAGCGCGTTGCGGGCCTGGCCGGCCTGGCGCATTTCCTGCCGCGCACGGCGCGCGCCCTGCAGGTGCACGTTCATGCGCGCCAGCACCTCGCGCGGCTTGATGGGCTTGGTGACATAGTCCACGCCGCCGGCCGCCAGGGCGGCCTCCAGGTGCTCGGTCTCGGTCAGGCCCGTCATGAAGATGATGGGAATGTGCGCCGTGGCGGGCGTGGCCTTGAGCCGGCGCGCCACTTCGAAGCCGTCCATGCCGGGCATCATCGCGTCCAGCAGCACCACGTCGGGCAAGGCCTGGGCGGCGCGGGCCAGCGCCGTTTCGCCGCTGGTCGCCACCAGCACGGTATAGCCCGATTCATCGAGCGCATCGTGCAGCACGGCCAGGTTGTCGGGCACATCGTCCACGATCAGCACCACGTCGGTGCCCGCACGGTCGATGGCCGGCGTGGCCGCATCGGAGGGGGAAGTCGTCGTCATAGAAGCCTGCATGGCGGCGGAAAGCATCGGGAGCGGATCAATCGGTGGCGGGTTGAGCGGGCGCGCCGGCGGCAAAAGGAGCGGGTTCCACCGCCGCGCCGCCGGGCAGCCGCGCGGCCATCGCTTCGAACTGGAACCGCTGCGCCAGCGCGCGCATCTCAGCCACCCAGGCGGCGCAGGCGGGCTGCGCGGCCTCGATGGCGGCCAGCTGCTGCAGCACGCCGCGGTAATAGCCCAGTGCTACCGCCTCCGCCAGCGGCCCCAGCGTGGCGGGGTCGGGTGGCTCGGCGTCGGGGGCATTCGCGCCGCTGCCGGGGCCTGCGGCCAGCGGTGCGGCCGCGGTGTCGGCGGACGTTGGCGCCGGTGCATCGGTCCATTGCAGCGCCAGGCGGCGCTCCAGCCAGTCGAGCAGCTCGCTGTGGCGCACCGGCTTGACGATGAAGTCCTCGGGGCGGATGCCCACGTCGTTCTCCAGACCCTTGTCGAACGCGTTGGCCGAGACGACAGCGACGTGGATGGAGGAGCCATGCCCCTGCCCGCGCCCCGCCGCCGAGCCGCTGCCAGGCGTGACAGCCCCCTCGGAGGGCAGCGAGGACACGCCAGAGCTGAGCGTTAGGGCATGCATTCTGCGGAGGGTTTCCCAGCCGTCGATGCCCGGCATGGCCAGGTCCATGAAGACGACGTCGGGCCGGTAGCCGGCGGCCAGCAGATCCAGCGCATCGTGGCCGCTGGCGGCCGTGCGCAGCACGAAGCCCAGCGGCGCGAGCAGCTGCACCAGCAGCTCACGGTCGGCCTCCTCGTTGTCCACCACCAGGATCTGGCGGCGCGGGCCCAGATACCCCCGGCGAGTGCGGCGCGCCTGCACCGCAGGCAGGTCGGCGCCGAGCGATCCGGGGTGCACCTCGGGCAGAAAGAGCCGGATGCGGAACAGCGCCCCGGCGCCCGGCGTGCTGGTCACCGTCATCTCGCCGCCCATCAGTTCGGTGAGCATCTTGGCGATCGTCAGCCCCAGCCCGGCGCCGGGCGCCACGCCCTGGTGGGTGGCGGCGCCGCGGGCGAAGGGCTCGAAGATGCTGGCGCGCTCGGCTTCGGTCAGGCCGGGGCCGCTGTCCTCGATCTCGATCAGGGCTAGCTCCCGCGCATGGCGCACGCCCAGGCGCACGTGACCGGTGCTGGTGAACTTGATGGCGTTGCCGATCAGGTTGATGAGGATCTGGCGCACGCGCTTGTCGTCGCCGCGCACCCACTCGGGCAAGGGGCCCTGCGGGTCGAAGCGGAACTGCAGCCCCTTGGCCCGCGCCTGCGGCTCGAACATGTCGCACATCTCGTGCATGCAGTCGGCAAAGCGCAGGGGCTTGACCTGCAGCGTGAGCTTGCCGCTTTCGATGCGGGCGATGTCCAGCGTGCCTTCGATGAGCGACAGCAGGTGCTCGCCCCCGCGCCGGATCACGCTCACCGCCTGCTGGCGGTGCGGCGGCACGGCGGCGTCCTCGCCCATGAGTTGCGCGTAACCCAGGATGCTGTTGAGCGGCGTGCGCAGCTCGTGGCTGATGGCGCTGATGTAGCGGCTCTTGGCCTGGTTGGCCTGGTCCGCCTGGGCGCGGGCGCGCTCGGCCTCTTCGCGCGCTTCTTCCGCCACGCCGCGCGCGTGCTCTGCCACGCGGCGCGCGTCCTGCAGGGCCTCGTCGGTCCGGCGGTGCAGGGTGATCTCGCGCTGCAGCAAATGCGTCTGGCGGTTGGATTCCTCCTGCGCGACCTTGCGGCTCTTGTGGGCCAGCACCAGCCACCAGGCGACGATGCCCGAGATGACCAGCAGCGCCAGGTAGGCCTTGAGCAGCCCCGACCGCAGCGCGCCCTGGGTGCTGACGGGCCAGGGGGCCATCGGCACGTCGGCCAGCGGCGCCGCGGCGGTGCCGGGCGCCCCGGGCGCCAGCGTCTGCAGCTCCTGGTGGTAGAAGAGGCCGAACACGGCAGCCAGCAGCGGCGCAATGACCAGCATGATGAGCAGGAAGTGCCCGAGCCCCGTGTCGAGCAGGCGCCACGCCCGGCGCGGCAGCACCCAGCGCAGCGCCGCGCTCCACTGCACGGCCAGGTGCGCGTGGGGTTTGCACATGTCGCCGCAGCGCGCATCCAGCGTGCAGCACAGCGAGCAGATGGCGCCGCGATAGGCCGGGCAATGGGCCATGTCGGGGGATTCGTACTCCCGCTCGCACACCACGCAGCGCTGCAGCGCGAGCAAGTCGCCGGGACCGCCCTGTATACAGCCGCTACAGCCTGCCACGCCATCCCTGCACTGTGGCATCGCGCCCTGCGCCCTGTCACTGGCACCCTCCAGGCCAGCGCCCCCGCGCAAGGGCCGCCCCGCCGCGCTGGGGGCGTCCCCATCCCGCGCAGCGAGAGAGGGGGAAGCGGCGCAGCCGCACAGGGGGAGATCGCCATGTCGCGCCAGGTAGTACCGGCCGCCCGTGGCCCAGGCGATCAGCGGCGCGGCCACGAAGGCCGTCACCATGGCGATGACGGCGGAGAACGCCTGCGCCAGCGGCCCGAACAGCCCCAGGTGCGCGCCGATGGACACGCACGACGCCAGCGCCATGGCGCCCACGCCCACCGGATTGATGTCGTACAGGTGCGCCCGCTTGAACTCGATGCCCCGGGGCGACAGGCCCAGCGGCTTGTTGACCACTAGGTCGGCCACCACGGCCATCATCCAGGCGATGGCGATGTTGGAGTACAGCCCCAGCACCTGGCCCAGCGCCTTGAAGACGTTCATCTCCATCAGCATGAAGGCGATGAGCGTGTTGAACACCACCCACACCACGCGCCCCGGGTGGCTGTGCGTGAGGCGCGAGAAGAAATTGCTCCACGCCAGCGAGCCGGCATAGGCGTTGGTCACGTTGATCTTGATCTGCGAGACCACCACGAACAGCGCCGTGGCCGCCACCGCCCAGCCGTAGTGCGGAAAGACGTATTCGTACGCCGCCAGGTACATCTGGTTGGGGTCCACCGCCCGCTCCACCGGCACCATGTGGGTGATCGCCAGGTAGGCCAGCAGCGCGCCGCCCAGCATCTTGACCACGCCCAGCACCACCCAGCCCGGCCCGCCGACGAGCACGCCCAGCCACCAGCGGCCGCGCCGCGCCCGGGTGTGCGCCGGCATGAAGCGCAGGTAGTCGGCCTGCTCCCCCATCTGGGTGATGAGGGCAATGCCGACGGTGAGCGCCGCACCAAACAGGGGCAGACTGAAGGTGGCCGCAGCGCCCGACTCACCGCCATAGTGCACAACGCCCGCAAACGCACCAGGATCGCGCACCAGCACGAAGGCGAAGGGCACCACCAGCATCACCAGCCACAGCGGCTGGGTCCACATCTGCAGCCGGCTGATGGCCGACACGCCGTGCGTCACCAACGGAATCACCACCAGCGCGCAGATCAGATAGCCCCAGCGCGGCGGAATGTCCAGCGCCAGCTCCAGCGCGTAGGCCATCACGGCCGCCTCCAGCGCGAAGAAGATGAAGGTGAAGGTGGCGTAGATCAGCGAGGTGATGGTCGAGCCGATGTAGCCGAATCCCGCCCCCCGCGTGAGCAGATCCATGTCCACGCCGTGGCGGGCGGCGTACACGCTGATGGGCCAGCCCGCCAGGAAGATGATGAGCCCCGTCACCACGATGGCCCAGAAGGCGTTGAGAAACCCGTACTGCACCAGCAGCGTGGCGCCCACGGCCTCCAGCACCAGGAAGGACGCGGCGCCGAACGCCGTGTTGGCCACCCGCCACTCGGACCAGCGACGAAAACGCTGCGGCGTGAAGCGCAGGGCGTAGTCCTCCATGGTCTCGGTGGCCACCCAGCTGTTGTAGTCGCGGCGCACCTTGACGACCTGCTGCGGCACGGCGTCGAGCGGCCGGGCTCCGCTGTCCGCGACGAGCGGCGGCGGCGAGACCGGCGGGACAAAAGGGGGGGAGGGGTCGGGATGGCTCATGGCGGCCCAGCCGCCGGGTGCAGGTTCCATGCCACCCGCCCGTCGCCAACGGGCGGGCGGGACGCTTCTTTTTTGATAGCTGGCTGCGCTTGATTGATGGCGCTTCCATGGCAATTGATGCCCATAACCCAATGAATTCAAGCGCATACAGCTATCAATTCAATAGTGCCCGAGCGGCGACCCGGCCCCACGCCTGCGCCGATCGGCGTATAGCCGGGCACGGTGCTTGCTGCTTACGATGCGCCTCAGGGCAACGAACGCCTCAGATTTCTTCCCTTTGCCCTACCCGCCCTCGCCATGGAACTCACCCCGCGCGAAAAAGACAAGCTCCTGCTCTTCACCGCCGCCCTGCTTGCCGAGCGGCGCCGGGCGCGCGGCCTGCAGCTCAACTACCCCGAGGCCGTGGCGCTGATCAGCGCCGCCGTGATGGAGGGCGCGCGCGACGGCAAGACCGTGGCCCAGCTGATGAGCGAGGGCCGCACCCTCCTCACGCGCGCCGACGTGATGGAGGGCGTGCCCGAGATGATCGCGGACATTCAGGTCGAGGCCACCTTCCCCGACGGCACCAAGCTCGTCACGGTGCACCAGCCCATCGTCTGATGCGCGGCCCCGTCCGCCCCCACCCCGTACGCCTTTCCTGATTGGATTCTTCGCCATGAACAAAGAAGTCAAAGCCTCCCTGGCCACCGCCGCCCTGCTGCTCGTCCCCGCGCTCGCCATCGCCCACCCCGGCCACGGCGCCGAGGGCCTGGCGCATGGCGAGGCCGGATTCATCGACGGCCTGGTCCACCCCTTCACCGGCCTGGACCACCTGGCCGCCATGCTGGCCGTGGGCGTGTGGAGCGCGCTGGCCGTGCGCCCGGTCTGGCTGGCACCCGCCGCCTTCGTGGCGCTGCTGGTGGCCGGCGCGGCCGCGGGCTTCCTGGGTGTGGTGGTGCCGGCCGTGGAGCCGATGATCGCCGCCTCGCTGCTGGTGCTGGGCCTGCTGGTGGCCTGGCAGCGCAAGATGCCCATGGCGCTGGCCGCCGGCCTGACCGGTGCCTTCGCCTTCTTCCACGGCGCCGCGCACGGCATGGAGCTGGCCGGCAGCACGCAATGGCTGGCCCTGGCCGGCATGGTCGTCGCCACGGCCACGCTGCATGCAGCCGGCATCGCCCTCGGCCACCTGGTCATGGCGCGCCACCGCTGGCTGTCGCTGGCGGCCGGCGCCTCCACCGCGCTGCTGGGTGCCACCCTGCTCGTGCGCATGGCCTGACCGCCACCACGAAAAGGCCCTGGCGATGATTCCCGGAGAACTCCTCATCGACGACGGCGAGCACGCGCTCAACACCGGCCGCCGCACGCTCACGCTGGTGGTGCGCAACACGGCCGACCGGCCCATCCAGGTCGGCTCGCACTACCACTTTGCCGAGACCAACGGCGCGCTGGGCTTCGACCGCGACGCCGCGCGCGGCATGCGCCTGAACATCGCCAGCGGCACGGCCGTGCGTTTCGAACCCGGACAGCAGCGCACCGTGGAGCTGGTCGACTACGCCGGCGACCGCACGGTGCACGGCTTTCGCGGACTGGTGCAGGGCCCGCTGGACTCCGCCGCATGACGGCCCTGTTCGCCGCCGCCTTCGTGCTCGGCCTGGTGTTCAACGCCGCCCCCGGCGCGGTGTTCGCCGAGACGGTGCGCCAGGGCGTGCGCGGCGGCTTCCGCCCGGCGCTGGCCGTGCAGGTCGGCTCGCTCGTCGGCGACGCCACCTGGGCCGTGCTGGGGCTGGCCGGCATCGGCATGGCCATGCAGGTGGATGCGCTGCGCTGGCCCGTGGGCCTGGCGGGCGCGGCCTACCTCGTCTGGCTGTCGTGGGACAGCTGGCGCGCCGCGCGGGTCGAATACTCGCTGGAGGCCACGCCCGCCCGGGCCGGCCGCCAGGCGCTGCGCAGCGGCATGGTGCTGTCGCTGACCAATCCACAGAACCTCGCCTACTGGGCTGCCATGGGCAGCGCGCTCGGCGCCGTCGGCGTCACCCAGCCCACGGCCGGTGACTACGGCGTCTTTTTCGCCGGCTTCATGGCCTCCTCCATCCTGTGGTGCTTCGTCTGCGCCGCGGTGGTCGACCGGCTCTTTCGCCGTGCCGGCGCCCGCTGGGCGCGCTTCACCTACCGCCTGTGCGCCGCCCTGCTGCTGGCCCTGGCGCTGGGCACCCTGCGCGACCTGCTGCACGGCACGCCGGCCGGCCCCGGCCGCGCCCCGGCGGCCCTGCACGGCCAGCCCCTGAACTGACCTGACCCCGAACCCGAGCCCACCCGGCACGCCTTCCCTCCACTGACCATGGCCACACTCCACAAACGCGCCTATGCCGAAATGTTCGGCCCCACCGTCGGCGACCGCGTGCGCCTGGCGGACACCGGCCTCATCGCCGAGGTGGAACACGACTACACCCTGCGCGCCGGCGCGTACGGCGAAGAGGTGAAGTTCGGCGGCGGCAAGACCATCCGCGACGGCATGGCGCAAAGCCAGCGCACCCATGCCGAAGGCGCCATGGACACGGTGCTGACCAACGCCCTCATCATCGACCACTGGGGCATCGTCAAGGCCGACATCGGCCTGAAGGGCGGCCGCATCGCCGCCATCGGCAAGGCCGGCAACCCCGACACCCAGCCGGGTGTGGACATCGTCATCGGCCCGGGCACCGAGATCATCAGCTGCGAGGGCAACATCGTCACCGCCGGCGGCATCGACAGCCACATCCATTTCATCTGCCCGCAGCAGATCGAGGAGGCCCTGGCGTCCGGCATCACCACCATGCTGGGCGGCGGCACCGGCCCGGCCACCGGCACCCTGGCCACCACCTGCACGCCCGGCCCCTGGCACATCGAACGCATGCTGCAGGCGGCCGACGCCTTTCCGATGAACCTCGCCTTTCTGGGCAAGGGCAATGCCAGCCAGCCCCAGGCGCTGCGCGAGCAGATCGACGCGGGCGTCGTCGGCCTGAAGCTGCACGAAGACTGGGGCACCACGCCCTCGGCCATCAGCAACTGCCTGGACGTGGCGGACGAGACCGACACCCAGGTCGCCATCCACTCTGACACGCTGAACGAGAGCGGCTTCGTCGAGAACACCATCGCCGCCGTGGCGGGCCGCAGCATCTGCGCCTTCCACACCGAAGGCGCCGGTGGCGGCCACGCGCCCGACATCCTGCGCGTGGTGGGCGAGGACAACTTCCTGCCCTCGTCCACCAATCCCACCATGCCGTACACGCACAACACGCTGGACGAGCATGTGGACATGCTCATGGTGTGCCACCACCTGGACGCCTCCATCGCCGAAGACCTGGCCTTCGCCGAGAGCCGCATCCGCAAGGAGACCATCGCCGCCGAGGACATCCTGCACGACCTGGGCGCCATCAGCATGATGAGCAGCGACAGCCAGGCCATGGGCCGGGTGGGCGAGGTCATCATCCGCACCTGGCAGACGGCCGACAAGATGAAACAGCAGCGCGGCACGCTGGACGGCGACACCGCGCGCAGCGACAACCAGCGCATCAAGCGCTACGTGGCCAAGTACACGATCAACCCTGCCATCGCCCACGGGCTGAGCCACGAGGTGGGCAGCATCGAGGTGGGCAAGTGGGCCGACCTGGTGATCTACAAGGCCGCCTTCTTCGGCGTGAAGCCGGCCCTCATCGTCAAGGGTGGCAGCATCGCCATGGCGGCCATGGGCGACCCCAACGCCTCGATTCCCACGCCGCAGCCGGTGCACTACCGGCCCATGTTCGGCGCCTACGGCGGCGCGCTGGCGCGCAGCTCGCTCACCTTCGTCTCGCAGTCGGCGCTGGCGGCCGGCGTGGGCCAGCGCTACGGCCTGGCCAAGCCCCTGTCTGCGGTGCAAGGCATCCGCGGCGTGCGCAAGCAGCACATGGTGCACAACGGCTACACGCCCCGCATGGAGGTGGACGCACAGACCTACACCGTGCGCGCCGATGGCCAGCTGCTGACCTGCGAGCCCGCCACCCGTTTGCCGCTGGCGCAGCGCTACTTCCTCTTCTGACCCTTGCCGCCGGGCGCAGGCCGGCCCCGCTGGCCGCCCAATACGCTCTAATCCTTCGATGCTCCAAGTCTCCAAACTGCTTTCCCAAGGCCAGGGCCTGGCCCCTGTCCTCCTGAAGCGCGCGGCCACCGTCGAGCTCGACTGGGACGTGCGCCAGAAGAGCCGCTTCGCCGCCACCGACTCCACCGGCCGCGAACTCGCCGTGTTCCTGCCCCGCGGCACCGCCGTGCGGGGCGGCGACGTGCTGGTGGCCGAAGACGGCTCCATGGTGCGCGTGGTGGCGGCACCGCAGCCAGTGCTGCGCATCACGCACTGCAGCCAGCACGGCACGCCCTTCGACCTGACGCGCGCCGCCTACCACCTGGGCAACCGCCACGTGCCCATCGAACTCACGCCCACCTACCTGCAGATCGAGCCCGACCATGTGCTGGCCGACATGCTGCGCGCCATGCACTTGACGGTCACCGCACAGCAGGCCCCCTTCGAGCCCGAAGGCGGCGCCTATGCGGCCGGTGGACACGGACACGGACACCACCATGCCCACGCCGGCGACGGCCATGGACATGGCCACGACCACAACCAGACGCACGACGACCCGCTCGCATCCACGCCCGGGCCAACGCCTGCGCAAGCGCCTTCGCACGGCCACGGCCATGTGCACGGCCCTGGCTGCGGGCACGACCATGGCAGCCATGGGCACCACCACTCTTCCTGAGCAGGCTGCGGTTTCGGCCTTCGCCGGCCCGGGCGGTCCTCCGCCGGCACCCGCGCCCTCCCCAGCCACCGCGCTCCCGGCGGCCAGCCTGCTGCAGCTGATCTGGCTGGCCTCCCCGGCCCTGCCCGTGGGCGGCTTCTCGTACTCGGAGGGGCTGGAGATCGCCATCGAAGCCGCCGGCGTGCAGACCCAGGCTGCCACCGCCGCTTGGCTGCTGGAGCAGCTGCGCCTGACCCAGGTGCGCGGGGACATGGCCGTGGTGCATGCCGCCGTCCAGGCCTGGCGCACAGCCGATCACGCCCGGGTGCGCAGCTTGAACGACTGGGTGCTGCAGACGCGTGAGACCAGCGAGCTGCGCCTGCAGACGGAACAGATGGGCCGTTCGCTCGGCGACTGGCTGCGCAACCAGCATGCCGATGCACCGCACATCCTGAGCGACATCGCCGTGCTCGCGGCCCTGCCCCCCACCTACCCCGTCGCCTTCGCCCTCGCCGCCGCGACCACGCAGGCACGCCCCGAGGACGTGCTGCTGGCCTACACCTTCGGCTGGGCCGAGAACATGGTGCAGGCCGCTATCAAGTCCGTACCGCTCGGCCAGAACGCCGGCCAGCGCATCCTGGCGCAGCTGGCCGCCGCCATTCAGCAAGCCGTAGCGCAAGCGCTGCAGGTGGGCGACGAAGAACGCCAGGCCTTCTCGCCCATGCTGGCCATCCTCTCCGCCCGGCACGAAACGCAGTATTCCCGCCTCTTCCGCTCCTGACCGCCATGACGACCACCACCGCCTCTTCACTGCACCACATCCCCCACCGCACCAAGCCGCTGCCGCCGCTGCGCGTCGGCATCGGCGGCCCCGTCGGCTCCGGCAAGACCACGCTGCTGGAAATGCTCTGCAAGGCCATGCGCGACAAGCATGACCTGATCGCCATCACCAACGACATCTACACCAAGGAAGACCAGCGCCTGCTGACCGTCAGCGGCGCTCTGCCCGCGGAACGCATCATGGGCGTGGAGACCGGCGGCTGCCCCCACACGGCCATCCGCGAGGACTGCTCCATCAACCTGGAAGCCATCGACCGCATGCTGGCGCAGTACCCGGACGCGGACGTGGTCTTCGTCGAGAGCGGCGGCGACAACTTGGCCGCCACCTTCAGCCCCGAACTGAGCGACCTGACGATCTACGTGATCGACGTGGCCGCCGGCGAGAAGATTCCTCGCAAGGGCGGCCCGGGCATCACCAAGAGCGACCTGTTCGTCATCAACAAGACCGACCTGGCGCCCCACGTGGGCGCCAACCTGGAGGTGATGGAGGCCGACACCCGCCGCATGCGCGGCCCCAAGCCCTTCGTGATGACCAATCTCAAGTCACTGCAGGGCCTGGACGACGTCATCGCCTTCATCGAGAAGAAGGGCCTGCTGACCACCGCTTGAACGATGCACGGCTGCTTGACAACGTGTTTACGTTCTCAGGGCGCAAGCCTGCGAGCGGCAGCTAGAATACGCGTCCGTTCGAAGGAGACTTGGGTGAGCGGTTTAAACCAGCAGTCTTGAAAACTGCCGACGGGCAACCGTCCGTGAGTTCGAATCTCACAGTCTCCGCCAAATGACCAGCCGATCTCCTCTACGCTGCTGGTCTGCCCCTCAGCTGGACGTGGGACCATCGAGAACGCCGCGGACCTTCCTCGCCAGGTCGGCCAGGCGATAGGGCTTCTTGATCAGATCGAATTCGGAAGGTGCGACGGTCTCGATGCGCCCGAGGTCTCTGTCGAAGCCCGTCGTCAACAGAATCTTCGTCTGCGGCGCCAGCCGCTGAATCTCGCGGGCGAGTACATAACCGTTCATTCCACCGGGCATGACCACGTCCGAGAAGACCAGTTCCGGAGGAGCGTCTGGCAGCATCGATTTGAAGATGTCGAGGGCCTTGCGCGCATTGGTCGCCACGTGGATGGTGTAACCCAGCCCCTCCAGCATTTCCCGAGCGATCTCGGCCACCTCTTCCCTGTCTTCCACGATCAGGACGGACTCCGTACCGCCCTTGTTGACCGGCCTGACGCTCACTTCCGATGTCGTCCGGGTGGGCACTTTCGCCTCAGGGAAGTACATGCGCAAGGTCGTGCCGACGCCGACCTCCGAGTACATCGTCACAGTCCCGCCGGACTGCTTGACGAACCCGTGAACCATCGACAGGCCCAAACCGGTGCCCTTGCCTTCCTCCTTGGTGGTGAAGAACGGATCCATGACACGCGGCAGAAGCTCTGCCGGAATCCCGTGCCCGGTATCGGTGACCGACAGGGCGATGAACCGCCCTGCGGGCAGGCCAAGCATCGACACGGCTTCGCCGTCGAAGACGTCGATGGCCTCCGTGGATATCGTGATCGTGCCGCCCTGCGGCATCGCGTCGCGTGCGTTCACCAAGACGTTCAGCAGCGACACTTCAAGCTGGTTCGTGTCCACCTGGCAGTTGCCGATCTCATCGCTGAGGTCATATTCCACACGAACCGTTTCACCCAGCGTCCGCTCCACCAGCTCGCTCATTTCCCGGACCAGGGAGTTGATGTTCACGACGCGCCCCCGCAAGCTCTGCTTGCGTGAGAACGCCAACAGTTGCTGCGTGAGCGTGGACGCCTTCTTGATAGAGGCCCGGAGGTTACCCAGTCCTTTGTCCAGGGCGGCCTTGTCCAGCTTGTCTCGATCCGCCTTCATGGAAAGCAGTTCGACGTGCCCCGACATGACCTGCAGCAGATTGTTGAAGTCGTGCGATATGCCGCCCGTGAGCTGGCCCAGGGCTTCCATCTTCTGGGCCTGGGCCAATCCCTCCTCCGCATCGCGTCTTCGGCTCACGTCCAGCTGGGACGCAAAGAAGTAGACGATCTCCCCCGCGGGGTTGTAGATGGGGGAGATGAACAGGGCATTCCAGAAAGACGAACCATCTTTGCGGTAGTTCAGGATTTCCAGCTGCACCTGAACGCGCCGCTCGAGCGCGTCCCGGATGGCCGCCACCGAGTCCCGGTCCGTTCCTGGCCCCTGCAGAAACCTGCAGTTGTGCCCCACGATCTCTTCTGCCGAATACCCCGTCATGGACATGAAGGCGGGATTGGCAAAGACGATGGGGTTGTCGGCCTGCCGGGGATCCGTGACGATCATCGGCATGCGCGTGTTTTCGATGGCCGCAAAGAAGATGTCGTCCTTGTGGTCCCGAATCTCGTGGGCAGACCCCTCTGCTCTGGCATCGGATCGGCGTTTTATGGCGGGTTTTTCAGGGATCATCGTTGACTTGTCTCTTGCGGCGGGTTTGGCCATTGTGACTGATCGATGGACAGCCCTTACCCATCGGGCTGGGCAAGAACGCGTCGGGTCCAGCCCGCTCGCCTCCGGCGATTTCGGAGGCCGCGCACCAAGGCGCGCATCCCGCCTACATCGGCGATGTCTCCGCCGAGTGATGCTCCCAGGGCACGCGCACGCTGGCGCGCATGTCTCACGACCAAGAACATCACGATGGATGCCCTATGGACCACCACACTTTCCCATCCGTGTCGCGGAGGGGCCTGTTGATCGCGGGCGCCTCGACGGCGGCCGCCTCAGCCGTGCCGGGCGAGGCCGGCGCGCAGGGCCTGGACGCGCCCGCGGCGCCCCCCATCCAACAGCCCGTCACCTTGCAGGTGAACGGCAAGGACTGCGCCCTGGACATCGACACCCGCACCACGCTGCTCGATGCGCTGCGCGAGCATCTTCACCTCACCGGTACCAAGAAGGGCTGCGACCACGGCCAGTGCGGGGCCTGCACCGTGCTGGTGAACGGGAGGCGCGTGGTGTCTTGCCTGAGCCTGGCGGTGATGCAGGAGGGGGCCAGCGTGACCACCATTGAAGGACTGGGTACGCCGCAGTCTCCGCACCCCCTGCAGACGGCCTTCGTCCGACACGATGGCTACCAGTGTGGCTACTGCACGCCGGGCCAGATCTGCTCGGCCGTGGGCGTGCTCGACGAGATCCGGCAAGGCATGCCCAGCCACGCCAGCCAGGACGTCGTGGCGCAGCCGCTGGTCTCGACCGCCGAGCTGCGCGAGCGCATGAGTGGCAATCTGTGCCGCTGTGGCGCGTATTCCAATATCGTGGATGCGATCACCGAGGTGGCCGGAGGGAGCCGCCTATGACACCCTTCACCTACGAACGCGTCTCCTCCCCTGCGCAGGCCGCAGCCGCCGTGGCAGCGCGGCCTGGCGCCCGCTACATTGCCGGCGGCACCAATCTGCTGGATCTCATGAAGCTCCAGATCGAGAAGCCCGTGCACCTCGTGGACCTGAATAGCGCCGGCATGGGAACCGTGGAGCCGACCGCGCAGGGAGGCCTGCGCATCGGCGCGCTGGTACGCAATGCCGATTTGGCAGCCCATCCCCGGGTACGGCGCGACTACGGGCTGCTCACCCGCGCGCTTGTCGCGGGCGCGTCCGGCCAGCTGCGCAACATGGCCACCACCGGTGGCAACCTGCTGCAGCGCACCCGCTGCCCTTATTTCTACGATTCCAACATGCCGTGCAACAAGCGCCTCCCAGGCAGCGGCTGCTCTGCCATCGGTGGCGTGAGCCGCCAGCATGCGGTGATCGGCACCAGCACGGAATGCATCGCCACCCATCCCAGCGACATGGCCGTGGCTCTTCGCGCGCTGGATGCGACGGTGGAAACCGTCAATGCCACGGGCACGGTCCGCACCATTCCGATCGCGGACTTCCACCGTTTGCCGGGCAAGACGCCGCACATAGAGACGACGCTACAGCCGGGCGAACTGATCACGTCGGTCACGCTCCCCGCCCCGGTAGGCGGCATACACCTCTATCACAAGGTGCGGGACCGGGCGTCCTACGCCTTTGCGCTGGTGTCCGTGGCGGCCATCGTTCAGCGCGACGGCAGTGGCCGTGTGGCGCTGGGTGGCTTGGCGCACAAACCCTGGCGCCTTGAGGCCGCAGAAGCGCAGATGCGCCAAGGAGCCAAGGCGGTCGCAGACCGGCTGCTGGCCGATGCCAATCCCACGCACGACAACGCGTTCAAACTGCCGTTGGCCGAGCGCACGCTCGCCGCCGTGCTGCAACAGGCCAGGAGCTGACGCCATGAAGTTCGACACCCCTGCCACCGTCAACCCCATCGACCAGCTCAAAATCGTCGGTCAGCCGGTGAGCCGCATCGACGGACTGCTCAAAACCACAGGCACCGCTCCCTACGCCTATGAACGCCACGACGTGGTGCAACGACCCGCCTACGGCTACGTCGTGGGCTCTGCGATCGCCAAGGGGCGGATCCGGCACATCGACCTGGCAGCCGCACGGCGCGCCCCAGGAGTGCTGACCATCGTCACCGCGGAGACGGCTGGCAAGCTGGGGCAAGGCAAGATGAACACCGCACCCCTGCTGGCAGGTCCCGAGGTGGCCCACTACCACCAGGCCGTGGCATTGGTCGTAGCCGAGACTTTCGAACAGGCGCGCGCTGCGGCGCAGCTGGTCCGCGTGGACTACGCACGTGCGGCAGGCGCCTATGACCTGGCCGACGCCAAGGGTTCCGCACAACCACCAGAGAGCATCAACGGCGATGCGCCCGACACAGCCATCGGCGACTTCGAAGGCGCCTTTGCCGCAGCGCCGGTGCAGGTGGATGGTACCTACACCACGCCTGACCAGTCGCACGCCATGATGGAGCCGCACGCCACGCTGGCCGCGTGGAAGGACGACCAGCTCACCGTCTGGACATCGAACCAGATGATCGCCTGGGGCCAGCGCGAACTGGCCGCCACCCTGAACATTCCCAAGGATAAGGTACGGCTCGTGTCGCCTTTCATCGGAGGTGGCTTCGGCGGCAAGTTGTTCCTGCGCGCCGATGCGCTGCTGGCAGCACTGGGTGCCCGTGCGGCGCGCCGCCCCGTCAAGGTGGCGCTGCAGCGCCCCCTGATGGCCAACAACACCACGCACCGGCCGGCTACGATCCAGCGGGTGCGCATCGGTGCCGAATTGGACGGGCGCATCACCGCCATAGGGCATGAAAGCTGGTCAGGCGACCTGCCCGGAGGCTCTGCCGACGGTGCGGTGGACCAGACCCGGCGCCTGTATGCAGGAGCCCACCGCATGACCCGCACGCGGCTCGCCGTGCTGGACCTGCCCGAGGCCAACGCCATGCGGGCGCCAGGCGAGGCGACCGGCCACATGGCGCTGGAGGTGGCCATGGACGAACTGGCCGAGCGGCTACAGATGGACCCCGTGGAACTGCGCATCCGCAATGACACCCAGGTGGTGCCCGACAACGGCAAGAAGGACCAGAGCAGGAACGGGCCCCAGCCTGAGCGGCCGTATTCGCGCCGCGAACTGGTGCAATGCCTTCGCACGGGGGCCGAGCGTTTCGGCTGGAACCAACGCGACGCACGACCGGGCCAGCGCCGCGAGGGCCGCTGGCTGTTGGGCCTAGGTGTGGCGGCGGCCTACCGCGGCGCGCCGGTGACCAAGTCCGCCGCCCGCGTGCGACTGGACGCCCAGGGCCTGTTGACGGTGGAGACGGACATGACGGACATCGGCACCGGCAGCTACACCATCATCGCCCAGACCGCAGCCGAGATGATGGGCGTTCCTTTGAACCAAGTGCGCGTGCGTTTGGGAGATTCGGACTTTCCCGTGTCCGCCGGCTCGGGCGGGCAGTGGGGAGCGGCCAGCTCTACCGCGGGCGTGTATGCCGCCTGTGTGAAGCTGCGCGAGGCGGTGGCCCGCCAGCTGGAGATGGATCCGGCGGTGGCGCAGTTCGCCGACGGGCACGTGCAAGCAGGCGAGCGCCGCGTCCCCTTGGCACAAGCGGCCGGAGCGGCGGGCCTGACGGGCGAGGACACGATCGAGTTCGGCGTGCTGGACAAGAAGACGCAGCAATCCACTTTCGGCGCGCACTTCGTCGAAGTGGCGGTGGATGCATACACCGCCGAGATCCGCGTGCGCCGCATGCTGGCGGTGTGTGCGGCCGGCCGCATTCTCAACCCGAAGTCGGCACGCAGCCAGGTGATCGGGGCCATGACCATGGGCGTGGGCGGCGCGCTGATGGAGGAGCTGGCCGTGGACACGCGCCTCGGCTTCTTCGTGAACCACGATTTGGCGGGCTACGAGGTACCGGTGCACGCCGACATTCCCCATCAGGAGGTGGTCTTCCTCGATGAGGTGGATCCCCTCGCCTCGCCGCTGAAAGCCAAGGGTGTAGGAGAGCTGGGCATCTGCGGGGTGAGTGCGGCCATCGCCAATGCCATCCACAACGCCACCGGTGTGCGCGTGCGCGATTACCCCATCACCCTGGACAAGCTGTTGGCAGAAATGGCGCTGGGCACCACAGCACGCTCCGCAGCCTGAGCGCCTCGATGCCCGCGTTACCGGAATCTGCCGCAGGCAAGGAGATGCGCCATGGATGACCTCGACAGCCGCGTGCTGCGCATCGCCACCGGCTGGGTCGCCGCTGGTGAACCCGCGCTGCTGCTCACCGTGGTCCGCACCTGGGGTTCGGCGCCCCGGCCACCGGGCTCGCTGATGGCCATCAACATCCGGGGGGAAACGGTGGGGTCGGTCTCGGGCGGCTGCATCGAGGACGAGCTGATCGCGCAGATCCGTTCGGGCGGCCTCGTTGCCGTGTGTGCCGACGGACTGCCCACGGTGCTGCGCTACGGCATCTCGGCCGATCGGGCCCACCGACTGGGCCTGCCCTGCGGCGGCACCATGGAGCTGGCGGCGGAGCCGCTGTCGGCCCGTAGCCGGGTCGCCGAGCTGCTGTCAGCCTACCAGCGCCGCGTCCCGACCGAGCGGTCTCTGGATCTGCGCACGGGCGGCGTCACGCTCAGGCCCGCACCGTGCGAATCCGCGCCGTTGCTGGACAACCAGGTACTGCGCACCTGCCACGGGCCACATGCCCGCATCATCGTGATCGGCGCGGGCGACCTGTCGGCCTTCCTGTGCCAGATCGCGCTGGGCCTGGGATTCGAGGTCATCGTGTGCGACCCGCGCGCCGAGCACCGCGCGACCTGGAGCGTCCCCGGGGTCGCCTTGAGCCACGAGATGCCCGACGACCTGATCCTGCGCCTGCAGCCCGATGCGCGCACCGCCGTGGTCGCCCTCACACACGACCCTAAGCTCGATGACCTGGCCCTCATCGACGCCCTGCAATCCCAGGCCTTCTACGTCGGGGCCATCGGATCCCGCCGCAACGCGGCATTGCGCGCCGAGCGGCTGCAGGCGCACTTCGGCCTGACAGCCTCTGATCTGCATGCGCTGCATTGCCCTGCCGGCCTGTACATCGGCAGCAAGGCACCCGCCGAGATCGCGCTGTCCATCATGGCCGAGGTCGTGGCGGCGAAGAACGGCGTGCCGTTGTCTTCGGACGCTCAGGTGGGCCCCGCCAAGCAGCGGCGAGATCGCGGAGATGTGCCGGCGGGGGAAAAAGCACCCGACGACGCTGCGTCAGCGCCCGTGGGCACCACACCGCGGTTGGAACCACGGCCCATCGCGCACTGAAGCCCCCGCCACTCCACCCATACGGCGGCCCGCCACCGCCCCTGCGTAGCCATCCTGGCCACTGGTTTCGGGCGCCGCTTCGGCGGGCTCGCCAAACCTGCAGACTCCCCTTCTGCACGTTCCGGTGCGGGCTGTCGCGGAGCAGGCGCCTGCCGACGGTACCGGGCCTGCCCTTGCTGCGCACCGCGCACATTCCAACCTCTACAGCCCAGAACATCTGGCGGACTTGGGGGGATCTAGATGCTGTGAAACGGCGTACCCAAACAGGCCGCCAATGGCTTGCCCCGCTGGAGACGCGAGAGCCTCCCGCATCAGTTCGGAAAAACCGAACAGTGGCTCCGGCCCCGGTTGATTTTTCCTTCAGCGGGCCTCCACCACACTGGGCGCATTCTTATGGAATGGGCCTTTTTATGCTGTACGTCCTCACCTGGAGTTTCACCTTCATCCTGCTGGCTCTCTGGTCCCTGATCTGCTGGGGCACTTACGGGGTGGCTGCATGGCTCATCGCCAACGCCGGGAATTGGGCTGGCGGGTCGGCCGTGAGAGAGGCCGTGCTGCTGCCCGCATGGCTGGAGCCCTGGGTACCCGTGGAACTGCAAGGGCTGATCCAGGCCATCCTCACATCCGCCGTTCCAATGGTTCAAGCCATGCTGGAAACCGTGCCCGCCCTGGCGGGAGCCGCCGCAGTGCTGGCTTGGGGCGTCTGGGGCCTCGGTGCGGTGACCCTGGTGGGCCTGGCCATCGGCGTCCACGTACTCATCGCCGTATTCAAGCGCAAGCGCGCCCACCCAGCAGTGTCTCGTGGCTGACTTCAGCGCCTCCGGCCCCGCACGCAGAGGATGCCGTGCGGTGCTTCGGGACCCGGACCGACCGCAGGTGCTGCGTCAGTACCATGGGACCTCCCGTGGATGCCGCAGCAGGGGCGCGGCGCGTTGACCGCCCCCCGGTCGACCCCTGCTTGCCAGCAGGTGCCTTTCACAGCGTGCCGGCCATGGGACACTGCCCGGATCAGCGCACGCCCGTGGCCGGCGTGACCTTCCAAAGTTCGCCCCGTTCCTCGTCCGTCACGATGTAGAGCGCACCGTCCGGCCCTTGGCGCACGTCGCGGATACGCTTGCCGCGGTCGGCCAGAAGCCACTCTTCGCCTACTACGCGCTGGTTCTCGATCACCAGGCGGACCAGAGCGGTCTTCCTCATCCCGCCCACGAAGAGATTGCCCTTCCATGCCGGAAAGGCACTGCCCGTGTACCACTGGGCGCCGGAAGGAGCGATCACGGGGTCCCAGTAGTAGACGGGCTGAGTGAGCCCCTCGCGCGCCGTGGCGCCCTCGCCGATGGGCTGGCCGGAGTACTCCTCTCCATAGGCAACGAGAGGCCAGCCGTAGTTCTTGCCCTTCTCGATGAAGTTCAGTTCATCGCCACCCTGGGTGCCCATCTCGACGACCCAGAGTCCGCCCTTCGGGTCGAAGGCGGCGGCCTGGATGTTGCGTTGGCCGATGGACCAGATCTCGGGAAGCGCACCCGCGCGGCCCACAAAGGGGTTGTCGTCCGGGGCCTTGCCATCCGGGCGGATGCGCAGCACCTTGCCAAGATGGCTGTCGAGTTGCTGCGCCTGGGGCCGGGTGGCCCGGTCCGAGCGCTCCCCGGTGGTCACATACAGCATGCCGTCGGGACCAAAGGCCAGGCGAGAGCCATAGTGCTTGTCGCCATCGTAGGTGGGCATGGTGCGCAGGATCACCTGGACCTGCTCCACGCGGCTGCGGTCCTGCGATAGCACACCCTTGGCCACGCTGGTTCCATTGCCGCCCTGGCGCGGCTCGGAAAAGCTCCAGTAGATCGTGCGGTCGGAAGCGAAGCCGGGGCTCAGCTCCACATCCAGCAAGCCGCCCTGCCCGCGCGCATCGACCGGCGGCAGGCCGGCAATGGGCGCGCTCAGCTTTCCGTCGCTGGATACCAGGCGCAGACGCCCTGGCTTTTCGGTGACCAGAAGCGCCCCATCGGGCAAGGGTTCCACGGACCAGGGTTTGACCAGCCCGGTCGCCAGCACCGCCACGTTGACTGCCGCACTCTTGGGTGCGGCGCAGGCACGCGTCTGCCCCGCGAACGCGGGCTTCTGCGATGAGGCGTTGGCAGGCTGAGTCTCCAGCGGAGCGCAGTGGGAAGACGCCGCTGTCTGTGCGCTGGCAGAGGCACAGGCCAAGGCGAACACGGAGGCGACGAGAGAGGCAACGGGGCGAAGTGTCATGGCGGTGCTTTCAGCCGGGGTTGAGCAGCGGGCATCGTAGATAGGCAGCGTGCTGCCTGTCTGTAATCCAATGGCGGTTTCGTCGCCGTGGGGCCTGGGCTGGTCCGGCGCTCCGCCAGGCCTTGCCATCTGCGAGCACGGCCCCTACGATGAACCCATGCCGCTATCACCCGGCCTCGACCACTTCGTTCAAGCCCAGGCACCTGTGTGGGGTCGCGTGTGTTCGGAACTGGAAGCAGGCCGCAAGCAATCGCACTGGATGTGGTTTGTCTTTCCGCAGATCCAGGGCCTGGGGCACAGCGCGATGGCGCAGCGCTACGCCCTGCCCCACCTCGCCGGGGCGCAGTCGTATCTCCGCCACCCGGTGCTGGGCCGCCGTATCCACACGGCGTGCGAACTGCTTCTGGCTTTGCAAGGCGTCTCTGCGCACGACATCCTGGGCTCGCCGGATGATCTCAAGCTCCGCTCCAGCATGACCCTGTTTGCCGCAGCCTCGGAGCCGCCCAGCATTTTCGATGCGGTGCTTGAGAAGTACTTTGACGGCGACAGGGACCCTCTCACGCTGGAGCGGGTGAGCTGATCCGCGGTCCGCTCCTTGGCAGCGCCCGAGCGACGGCCCACGGCGGGAACCACCCTGTTAGCCGCCGAGGCATTTGTCATCCAAGGCGAAGCCGGTGCCCAGCAGAGCCCTCCGGCCACCGACATGCTGCGCCCCATCGCTCCTACAGGCCACTGCACGCGCTGCAGCGATGCTAGGCATCCCAAACCTTGGAGAAGTGAACCATGCGCAAGATGATTCTGATGGCCATTGCCGGCTACCTGTGGAAGAAATACCAAGCCCAAAAGACCTCGGGCGCACGTGCCGCGGCAGTGCCATCGACACCGCCCGCCCAGCCCTGAAGATCCCCACAAAGGGCCGCCTTGATGGGGCCCATTTGCGTCCGAGCCATGCATGCGGAAGGCCTGTTCCATCGCAGCGGGTGGGCACGGTCACCGTGTGCTCCCTGTGACCTCGCCAAAAGGACACCTTCCCATGAAACTCCTGCACCGCGTTCCCGCCTTGGGTCGGGCTATGGCAGCGGCACTCGCTGTGGCATTACCCGCTGCAGGCGCCCACGGTGCCGACAACCCGCTGGACGCCGAACGGTGGAAAACACGGCCCGTCGTTGTCGTTGTGCCCCAGGAAGCGGATCCCCTGTTGGAGAACGTCCGATCGACCCTGCGCCAAACGGCGGCCCGCGAGGCCTTCCGCGAGCGGGAAATGGTGCTCTACACCGTGGTGCGAGGTCGGGGCGAGCGCAATGACAAGCCCCTGGACACCGCCGAGACAGCCGCCTTGCTGGGAGCGCTGAAGCTCGACCCCCAAGGACCCGCCGCATTCGTGCTGGTCGGCAAGGACGGCGGGGTCAAGATGCGGCAGGATGCTTCCGTCGACCTGCAGGCGGTCTTCGACGAAATCGACCGCATGCCCATGCGGCAGACCCGCTGACGCCGCCTGCCCTTCTCCCCCATTGACGGCTCCCAATTGCCAGGGCGTCGTGGCGGCGGGACCAGCTAGTTCGCCGCCAATGCGGCGGGTACCTTGCGGGCGGCACGTACGAAGTCCGGCAGAAACGTCCGCCGGGTTCCGTCCGCAAATTCCACCGTGACCGAGTTGGCGCACGCCTCCACCACCCGTCCAGCACCATAGCGGCGCGCCCGCACCGCATCTCCGCCCGCAAATTGCGGCGGAGCCTTGGACGGTGCAGCCGCCGATAACACCTCGATCGGCTGACTCGAGGAGGATGGTTGGGGCAAGGGCGACATCAGCGAAGCGATGCGCCGGCAGTTGTCGCAGCTGCCGCAGGCATCGAAGGCGGGCGTCTCCCCCAGCCCACCCAGCACCGCCTGCCAGCGGCAACCGCCGCCCTGTGCATAGGCGACCATGGCTTCCAGCGTGTCGCCGTCCTGCTCCCTTCGGGCCCGGTAGGCCGCCAGCATGGCCAGGACGGATGCGTCTTCCGGCACGGCCAGCAGCTTGCAACGGCCCGCACGGTCGCGCCGCACCTGCCGATGGCTTCGCAGCACGCTCAGAGCCACCAGCACCTTGGCCCGGGGCCGCTCCACCACCTCGGCAACGGCGTCGGCCGTCCATCCGCCTTCCGGTGCCGGCCGCTGCAGCACGCCCACCACGGCACCCACATCCTCCGGCGATGGGTAGCGGCCGGAGAGGAAGAATTTTTGCAGGGCCCGGTCCTGCCGCACATACAGCAGCAGGCACTGCGACGCCTGACCATCGCGCCCCGCCCGGCCGGCCTCCTGGTAGTACGCATCCACGCTGGCCGGCATCTGGTAGTGCAGCACGAAGCGGATGTCCGCTTTGTCGATGCCGAGTCCGAAGGCGTTGGTGGCCACCATCACGCGCACGCGGCCGTCCATGAAGTCATCCTGGGCCTGCGCACGCTGGGCAGCGGGCAGGCGGCCGTGGTACAGGCCCACGCGCTCGCCGTCCGCGGCCAGCTTGGCGTACACCTCTTCCGCGGACTTCACCGTGGAGGTATAGACGATGCCCGCACCCTCGCGCCCGGCAACCCACGCCAGAGCGCGCGGCAGGCGGTCGGCAGCACGGCCCAGTACTTCGACATTCAACTCCAGATTGGGACGGTACGCACCGGATTGCACCACCCCATCCCGCCGAATGCCCAGTAACGACGTGATCTCCTGCATCACCGATGGCTTGGCGGTCGCCGTCAGCGCCAGCACCACCGGTTGTCCCAGCGCCTTTACGGCCGGCGGAATCTCCAGGAACGCCGGACGGAAGTCGTGCCCCCACTCCGAGATGCAATGCGCCTCGTCCACCACCAGCAGGCTGACCGAGTGGCGCGACAGCGCAGCCACCAGCTGCGGGTCTGCGATCTGCTCGGGGGTGGTGAGCACGATGCGCGCGGTGCCCTCCTCGATGGCCTCCCGCGCCGCAGCGAGCTCTTCGCTCCCGATGGCGCTGTTGACCTGCACGGCTGCGATGCCCAGTTCACGCAAGGCGTCGCACTGGTCCTTCATCAGGGCGACCAAGGGAGAGACCACCACCGTCGTGCCCGGCAGCAACAGGGCCGGCAACTGGTAGCACAGCGACTTGCCCGCCCCCGTGGGCATGACGGCCAGGGTGCTGCTGCCCAGCAGCACGCGCTGGATCACGTCCAGCTGACCCGGACGCAGCTGCTTGAGGCGGAACACCTTGCGCAGGGTTTTCCGAATGGTGTCGATGTCGGCCACCACAGGGGGGGGCGTGTCCTGGCTGCGGGAAGGGGAGCGAGAAGTCGAAGGCATGGGATGGCATATCCGCTCCGCACACGGGCAGAGCCTGGCTGCATGATCCCTGCCACCAACCCAGGTGCCGCGCCGGACAGGCCTGACAGGCTCTGTCAGACACGGCATGTCGGAGCGGGACCGACCGGGGGCGTCATCCCGACTGGGATCAGGCCACCGTGGCGCCTGCCCGCTTGCGCTCGACAGTGGCCGCGGTACGCCGCGCCGGCAGCTGCTCCGCCCAGCGGACGATTTCCAGCGTGCCGTCCGCGCGTTCGGCCAGAGCGGTGAGGCTCTCCACCCAATCGCCATCGTTGGCGTACAGCACGCCGTCGATCTGGCGCAGCTCCGCATGGTGGATATGGCCGCAGACAACGCCCTGCGCGCCCCGCCGCTGGGCCTCGCGTGCCACGGCACGCTCGAAGTCGCCCACATAGTTGACCGCACGCTTCACCTTGAGCTTGAGGTACTGCGAGAGCGACCAGTACGGCAGACCCAGCCGCGCGCGCAAACGGTTGAGGTACCGGTTGAGCTTCAGCGTGAACTCGTACAGAGAGTCCCCCACATACGCCAGCCACTTGGCGCACTGGATCACGCCGTCGAACAGGTCGCCATGGGTGATCCAGAGCTTGCGGCCATCCGCCGTGGCATGCATCCAGTCCTCTGCCACCGTGATGCCGCCGAAGTTGAGCGAGAGGTATTTGCGCGCGAACTCGTCATGGTTGCCCGGGATGAAGATCACGCGCGTGCCCTTGCGGGCCTTGCGCAGCAGCTTCTGCACCACGTCGTTGTGCGCCTGGGGCCAGTACCACCGGCGGCGCAGCTGCCAGCCATCGATGATGTCGCCCACCAAGAAGAGCGTGTCGCATTCGGTGTGCTTGAGGAAGTCGAGCAGTGCCTCGGCCTGGCAGCCGGGCGTGCCCAGGTGCAGGTCCGAGATCCACAGCGTTCGCCAGCGCTGCGTGCCCCGAGCGGGCGGATCGTCCGCGAGCAGGGATTCCGGCCCCCCGGCGTCACGCCAGGCACGAAGTAGAGCGTCGTCTCTTTGCATGGTTGTCCATGCTGCAGTGCGCACATCTCCGATCCGTGACGGTTCTGCGGCAGTCCGGTGACAACGTCGGCAGGGCGTGGCTCACGAGCCGCCGATGTGGCGCCTACACCACTGCGCCGCCTGGTCGGCGACCCACTGCGGCGCGTCCAACGGCAGGTCATGCCCCGCAGAGGGATGTTGTTCATGGGCGCAATCCCATGCGCGGGCGATCGCCTGTGAACAGCGTGCGTCCACCAGCCGGTCCTGCACGCTGCTGAGCAAGAGCACGGGAACCTCGGGCGCAGCCCATGCGGCGCGGAAGCGGGCGGCGGCCCACAGCTGCCGCACCGCATTGGCCGCGGACACCGTGCATTCGTGTCGCAGCGCCGCCCACGCAGGCACCACGCCATGCGTCAGCGTCCTGTGGTTGCTGGTCATCGCCCAGATGCGCTGCTCGATGTCCGCATCCGTCTGCCCCGGCAGCAGGCTGCGCAGCAGGGCTGGATAGTTGCGGGGCCGCAGGCGCTGCCAGAACGGGCTGAAGGGCCGCAGGCTGGTATTGATCAGCACGCATCCGGCCAACTCATGGGGCGCCTGCTGCGCCCAGCGCACCGCCACCATCGCGCCCAGCGACATCGCCAGCAGGTGGACGGGGCCGGACACACCCTGCCGGCGCAATTGCGCCCGGCACGCCGCCACCATGCCCGGCACCGTGGCCGGGCTTTGCAGGCCATGCAGGCGGCCGTTGCCCGGCAGATCGAGCAGGATCACGCGTTGCGCCTGCACTGCGGCCTGCAGCAAGCCGGGGAATGGCCCCCAGTGGCGGCTCTCGCGCGCCAGCCCGCGCAGCAGCACCCAGGTCGTCATGTGCAGATACCCTCGACCATACGGCGCATCAATACCAAGCCGCCACGGCCGCGTGGCGCCGCTGCTCCTGCAGGTGCGCGGGCGGTATCCAGTCGCGGTAGCTGCTGGCAGCGCGGGAGAGAAAGTCCAGCAGCGCCAGATGCTGGCGCAACACGCGCTGCTGGCGGTGGTCGATCAGCGGGTTGAAGATGCCCGAACGGGAGAACAGCTGCCGCGGGTTCTTCTTGATCCACAACCACGATCCCATCTCGAGCGTGAGCGGCAGAAAGATGCGGCCCGGCTCCTCGCAGGCGCGGATGTACAGGTGGTCCCACAGATCGCCATGGGCCAGGTAGTGCAGGCTCTGCGGCTCCATCACGTAACGGTGGTTGCTGTACGCCTGCACGAAGATTTCCTGCAGCGCATGCAGTTCGCCCAGGTGCTTGATCGGCCGCCGCGTGTGGGCGAAGGGAAACCACAGCCGGTCGCTGAGCCCGAAGCCGGAATGGCAGTCCAGTGCGATGCTGAACTGCCGAGACAGCAGTTCGCTCTCGACCAGCTCGCACAGCGCGGCGCTCTCCTCCTGCATGGGCGCGTGCTCCAGGCCACGGAACCACGGCAGCCGGTCGCTGTAGCGCTGGCCGCCAATCAAGAAGGGCACCTTGTCATCGGCGTCGATGGGCGCGTTGCGCATCAGGTCCACGCCTTGCGGATTGGCGCGTGTGGACAGCTGCATGCCCCCCGGATTGATGAGCGGCATGAAGACCAGCCGCACCTGCTCGAGCTGCTGGTGCAGCAGACGGTCCCAGCGCAGGCGGTTGACCACGTTCTGCAGGTAGGCGATCACCACCTGCGCGCCGATGCGCTCGAGCCCGTGGACGCCGCCAAAGAAGCCGACGGCAGGCACGTCGGGCTGCGCACTGCCCAGGCTGATCGCATACACCGGCAGATCCGGCCCCGTGGGCAGGGTGATACGCCGCAGTACACGCACCTGCAGATGCGGTGCACCCTGCTCAAGGATGCGTTCGAGCGCCAGCAGCTCGGGCAGGACGGAGGTGGTCACGACGGGTGGAAGGAAGAAGACAAAGCGACTGTGAAATCGCCGTATGCACCGGCGCAGGATAGCGGCGAGTCTGTGCGTGCGCACCTGTGCCGGCAAAGCCCCGCCCTTTCGCCGCACAAGACACACCACTGACACATGCCGCGTCTAGGCTGGCAGCCCGGCATCCCACTTCATCCCGCAGCATGTTGCACCTTCCGCTTCAACGCCGCAGATCCGGCCTGCTTCGCAAGATGTTCACCGCGACCGCCGTGCTCTGCGGCCTCGTCATCGGCTTGGTGGAACTTGCGGCCCTTCAGCGCTCGCGCCTGCAGCAACAACTGCGGCGGCTCTGACCGGCGCGTTCCGGGTCAGGCGGCGTGCCGATGGCCCGCGGCGGGCACCGTGGCGCGCACGTGGTCTGCCAGCAACGACGCCGCCATGGCCTCACCGCCGCGTTGGCGTGCGAAGCTGCGGGCCGCCTCGGGGCTGGCGAAGGAAGGATAGCTGCCATTGCGCATCGGCCCGAGCAGGGAGGAGCCTGCCACGTAGGTGGCCTGCGCCGCGGCAACCCACCCGCTTCCGCCCATGTCGCGCACATAAGCGGCACACACCCGCTGCGACCAACGCCCGTCTTGGTAGAGCGACTGGGCCGCCAGAAACTGGAACAGGCTGAGCGGAGAGTCGAAGAAGTGGGCAGCGCCATCGGCATAGATCAGCTGGGCAGCCCACTGGGGTGAGCGCGCCGGGAACATGCCGCACACGGGGCAGCGCGCATCCGCAGGCACCGCACGCGGCGCCTCCAGTGGCAACCCGGTGGCCGGTTCATACGGCGTGGGCGGCGCCACGATGCATACCTCGACCGCCGCCGCGGCCAGCGCAGCGTCGGCGTCGCGGCTGCCGCGGCCCTGGCGCCATGGCCGCTGCACGGCGGCGGCCCCGGCAGCCGCAGCCAGCGCCAGGCCAGCGGCCATGCACAGCAAGCGCCGTCGGCCCCAGCCGCCGCTGGCCGCTGGATCACATGCGCGTGTCATGCTGTGCACCGCCGCTCAGATCGGCCATGGCCGGCGTGACCTCGGCAAACCGCAGCACCTGCCCGCCGTGTGCCTGCGCAAACTGCCGCGCATCGCCTTCCTGCGCAAAGCTGGCAATCGTCGGGCCCATCGAGCCGTGCCGGCGCGAGCCCTGCACATAGAAGGCGGTCCTGGCATCGATCCAGTGGCCCCGCGGCTGCTCCCAGTCGGCCCGGCCCATGTCCTGCACGTACACCGCCTGCACGGCGCGCACCTGCTCGCCCGCCAGCAAGGTGCTGAACAGCTCCACGGTGTCGCAGAAGAAGTCCGGCGCGGCCTGGCCGGCATGGTGCACCTGGGCTTTCGGCCCGGGGTAGTCGGCCAGCAGCATGCCGTCCAGCGAGCAGCTGGTACCCGCCTCGATCTCGCGCGGCCCACTGCCGACCGCGGGCCCGGCCGCATCGGAGCAGCCGGCCAGCCAGCCAGGTCCGGCCACCGCAACGGCCAGCACCCCCGCCGCCGTCCCGAGGAAGCGGCGCCGGCCGTGGCAGGCGCAACGCAGGGAAGGTGGAGAGGACTTCGTCGATGTCATGGCTTGAACCTCCAGCCCGCCAGACCCAGCGGCACGACGATCCAGCCCCCCATCACCGCGCCCATCAGCCAGGGCTTGGCCATGGCGGGGGGAACGACGCTGGAAAGCCCGTACATCGTGCGCACGTCTTCGAGCGAAAACACGTTGAGGATGCGGAACACGTCCGCGGGATTGAGCAGCAGCAGATAGGCGACGGCATCGCCGCCGTAGCGCCCACCGGTGGACACGAGCAGGCCCAGCAGCAGCAGGTCGAACACGAGCACGAAGAAGAACCAGGTGGCGATCGCCAGGCCCGAGGCGCGCGTGCGCTCGCTGGCCAGCACGGACAGCAGCACCGCCAGGCTCAGGAAGGCCAGTCCCAGCAGCACCGAGCTCAGCATGAAACCGATGTAGTGGAAGAGCCCTGCCCCACCGGACTGCGGCCACAGCAGCAGGGCCACGACGCCGAAGCCCCCCAGCGTGGACGCCGTGAGCGCGCCCGCCAGCCCGAGGTACTTGCCCAGCAGCAGCTCCACCCGCGTGAGCGGCAGCGACAGCAGCAGGTCCAGCGACCCACGCTCCCGCTCGCCGACGATGGCGTCAAAGCCCAGCAGCAGCGCGATCAGCGGAATCAGGTAGATCACCAGGCTGACCAGGCTGGCGATGGTGAACTCGATGGACCGCACGCCCACCGCGCCCTGCTGCGCGCCGCCGAAGTAGGTGATGGCCAGCGAGAACGCCATGAACACCAGCGCCACCGCCAGCACCCAGCGGTTGCGCAGCCGGTCGCGGAATTCCTTGGCCGCGATGGCGAGGATCGGGCTCAGCTGCATGCCATGTCTCCCGTCGGTGCCGTGCGCCCTGGCAGGCCGAAGAACACGTCCTCCAGCGAGGGCTCGTGGATGTCGATGTCGGTGATCTGCGGCCCCAGGCGGGCCAGCAGGCCCAGGACTGCCATCTTGTCCTCGCGGGGACAGGTCAGGCGCAAGCCCGGCGGTTCGTGGACCACGGCGACGGAAGGCAACTGCTGCAAAGCCTGCTGGAGCGAGGCGCTGTCCTCCGCGCCACGCGCCGACAGCGCCACGGCGATGCGCAGCGGCATCTTCGCCTGCTCCCGGAGCATGGCGACGCTGCCCAGGGCCTGCAGGCGCCCCTCGGAGAGGATGGCGATGCGGTCCACGCGCTCCTGCAGCTCGGACAGGATGTGCGAGGTGATCACCACCGTGACGCCCTGGGCCTGCAGTTCGCGCAGCGTGGCATAGAAGCCGCGAATGGCCGCGGGGTCCAGGCCGTTGGTGGGCTCGTCGAGCAGCAGCACCCGGGGCATTCCGAGCAGCGCCTGGGCGAAGCCGAGGCGTTGGCGCATGCCCTTGGAGTATTCCCGCACAGCGCGCCTGCCAGCTCCGTCCAGGCCCACGCGCTCCAGCGCAGGCGCGCAATGGGACCGGTCCACGCCCTTGAGCCGGGCGAAGAATTCCAGCGTCTCCAGGCCGCTGAGGTTGTCGTACAGGACCACGTTCTCCGGCAGGTAGCCGACGTGGCGGCGCGCATCGCGAAAGCCGGGGCCCTGCACGTCGGCGCCCAGTACGTCGATGACGCCGGAGGTCGGCGCCACCAGGCCCAGCACCATCTTGAACAGCGTGCTTTTGCCCGCGCCGTTGTGGCCGATCAGGCCGAACAGCTCGCCGCTGCCGATGTCCAGGTCGATGCCGTCCACCGCGTGTACCGCGCCATAGTGCTTGTGCACGCCGCGGATGCGGACGGCACCGTCGTCACCACCGCCCGGCGGGGCGGCATCAGGGTTGCAGGGGTTTCGGCTGTCGTTCACGCCAGGCCTTCCACAAGGGGGTAAGGGGTTGCATGCCGGGACGGGGATCGACCACGGTCGGCACGCGCAGGATGGGAAATTGCTGGCCCACCAGCCGCAGCGCCTGGACGGCGGGGCTGGCCAGCAGCAGCTTGACGGCGGGATACCGCCAAGTGAGGCGGTCCACCATGTCGTTGGCCTCGTAGGGCACGTCGCCGAAACCGTCGCCATCGCGGTCCCAGCCCAGGTAATTGCTCCAGTAATTGCCCCGCGGGCCACCCCAGCGCTCGTCGCGCGCACCGACGTAGCGCACCTGCTCGCGGTTGCCGATGAAGTCGTTGCCGTCCACGGCATTGCGCGTGGAACCGGCCGAGAGGTGCACCCCGATCGCATTGCCCGTGATGAGGTTGCCGCGCAGCTGGGCGTATTCCACGTCGTAGATGAAGAACCCCCGCGCGTTGCGCGCGACGATGTTGCCCTCGACCACCGAATCCTGCAGCGTGCGCAGCATGATCCCGTGGTCGGTATTGCCCCAGGCGCGGTTGTTGCGCACCGTCTGGTCGCGCACTTCCATCAATGCCAGGCCGCCGCGGTTCAGGTACGTGTCGTTGTCCTCCCACAGGTTGTAGTAGGAGTTCATGTAGTGCGTGCCATAGCGGCTGTGGTGCAGCCGGTTGCCGCGGAAGACGGCATGGTGCGACACGTCCACATACAGCGCATCGCGCACGAAGCTGATGTGGTTGCGCTCGATGCGCGCGCCGCGGGTGTTGTACAGCTGCACGCCGTTGCCGCGCTGCGAGGAGTTGGCGTCACGCAGCCCGGTGATGGTGTTGTCCAGCACCTGCACGTCGTCGGACTTCTCGATCCACAGCCCGAACAGGTTGTAGGTGAGGTCGCAGCGGCGCACGATGGCGCGGTGCGCACCGGGCTGGATGTAGATGCCCGCGTTCTGGTCCTTGAGGCTGGTGCCCGAGTCGCGCACGATCAGCCCCTCGATCACCACATCGGGCGCGGTCACCCGAATGGTGTCGCCCGCCTGCCCCCCGCTCAGCGTGGGTCTGCCCACGCCGCGCAGCGTCAGCGGCCGGTCGATGCGCAGGTTGGCACGGTAGTGGCCGCGCTGCACTTCCAGAACGTCTCCCGCCGCAGCGGCATCCACCGCGGCCTGCAGATCCTGCCCCGGCACCACCTGCACGGTGGCGGCGTGCGCGGCAGCCACCTGCCAAGCCAGACCAAGCGCCAGGCAGGCCCGGAATACTGGCGGCAAGGCTCGGGGACGGCTCATGCGATCAGCCATCCCAGGGCCTTGAACGACAGGAACAGCGTGGCGCCGATGAGCAGGTTCTTGAAGCCCACATAGCTCAGCATGTCCATCCATCCGGCAACGCGGTACTGGTCGCGCCACCACGGGCCGTCTTTCACGTAGCGCTTGCCCGACATGCGGATGAGCACCTCGTACACGCTCCAGCCGAACCACCAGCCGATGAGCAGCCCGCTGGACAGGTGCCCCAGCGCCGCCATCACCCACACGGCGCTCACGGCCAGCGCCAGGGAGAGGCCGGCCCCCTGCAGCGCGCGCTGCGACGCCCAGCCCTCGCGGCTCCAGGGCCACAGGTGGTCCACCACCTCCAGCCACAGCCAGCGCAGCCCGCGGGCGCCCGCCTTGTGCTCCGGCGCGACCGGCGGCGTGGGCATGCGCGGGTCCGGCCCCTGCGCCGCCTTCGGGGCGATCTGGTCGGCCACGGTTGCCGGGTGGATGGGGATGAAATAGCCGTTGCGGCCGATGGGCGTGATCTCCAGCCCGTCGCGCTCGCGGCGCTTGCGTTCGCGGGCCAGCGGCGGGCAGCCCTTCACATCGGTGTAGAGCACCATGCAGTCCAGGCAGTGCAGGCACTCGCGGTGGTCGATGCGCCCGTCGGCGTCGATGGCCTGGGCGCCGCAGCCGGTGGCGCACGCCTTGCAGCTGTTGCAGTCCTGCTTGCGGCGCAGGCCGGACCAGCGGAAGGTGCTGGGCATGGCGAGCGAGGCGCCCAGCGGGCACAGGTACTTGCAGAACGGCCGCTCGATGAAGATGGACAGGCCCAGCAGCACGCACACGAAGAGCCCGTAGGGCCAGGCCCGGTTCGTGATGCCCACGAGGAAGGTGGTCTTGAACGGCTCCACCTCGGCCAGCTTCTCGGCCAGGCCCATGGAGAACATCGATACCGCCAGCAGCACGAAGAACACCGCGTACTTCACCCATTTGAGGCGGTCGTGCCAGCGCTGGGGCAACTGCGTCTGGAAGCGCTTCAGTCCCACGGCGCGCGCCACCTTGTACAGCGCCTCCGACAGCGATCCGAACGGGCACATCCAGCCGCAGAACAGCCCGCGGCCGAACAGGAACACGGTGACGATGATGAAGATCCAGAACAGGAAGATGAACGGATCGGACAGGAACAGCGACCACGTCCACTGGAACAGCAGGGCATGGAACCACGTGAGCACCTGCGTGATCGACGGCTGGGCCATGGCACCGAAGCCGACGAAGCCGATGGACAGCGCCCAGGCGGTGTACTTGAAGGCGTTCACCGGCCACTTGTTCTTGTGCGTGGCACGGCGCGTCAGCCGTTCGCGCAGGGCATAGACCACTGTGACAGCCACCAGCAAGGCGGCGAACAGGGCGATCTCCACCGCCCGCGTCTTCCATACGCGCACCCAGGGCGCGTCAGCCTCCTTCACCACGGGGCGCCCGCCCTCCAGCGCGGCGGCGGGCAGCCAATAGGCGGCGTCGAAGCTGGTGAAACTGCGGGTGCCGGTGGCGCGGTCCACCCGGTTGCCCAGAAAGCTGAGCTTCCAGGGGTAGGCCGCCGAGAAGGCCTGCGAGCGGATCACGAAGATGGCGGACTCATTGAACGCCGGCGCGCCCGCCGCGCCCAGGCCGTAGAGGTTGAGGTAGTCCAGATCGCGGAAGGTGAAGGCGTCGCCCCCCTGGCGCACCTGCACCCGGTCGTACAGACCGCCGCGCACGAAGCCGGAGCCCTTGAACGACTCGGCCCCGCGGGTGCGGATGACGAAGATCGCATGCTCGTGCGGCTTCAGCTGCGACCGCAGATTGGCCCAGCCGTTGTCGCCCAGCAGGCTGCGGCCCACGTCGGGGTGGTTGAGGTCGCCGAACCACAGCTCGATGAACGGCTCGGCCGCCTTGTCCAGGCCCACCTGTTCCGTGCGCACGGCCAGCCGCTGCACATAGCCTTGCTGCACGAGCGCGTCCCAGCCCATGCGCTGCGCGAGCGGCTTGTACTGCGCAGGTTCCCGCACCGTGGGCGCCAGAATGCCCACCTGCTTGGCCACCGCCGTGGCCGACGTACCGATGACCTGGTTCTGCGCAATGACGGTCACCGTGGCGCCCGAGATGGCATCCACACCCAGCACTTCTTCCTCGGGCCGGGACTGTCCGACCTCGATCTTGTCCGCCACCGACTTGCCGATGTACTGCGCGTTGAAGTTCAGCAGCGCGGATTCGGGAATGCCCAGCAGCAGGATGGGCTCGGAATGCTTGATGACCTTGATGCCCACGTACCGGCCGCGCACGTCCATGCCGATCAACGTGACGACCGGCTTGCCCGAGTAGGCGGGCGTGTCGGTGATGTCGGTGGACAGCATGACGTAGCCCAGCAGCTTGCCCTCGGGACCGGCACGGTCGTAGGCCTCCACGTAGGGCGGCTGGCCCTTGCGCTCGGAGAAATGGCCAGCACCGGGGAAGGCGTCGCCGCAGGGCACGAGCGCGCAGAGGTCGGGCGCCGTCGCCAGGTTGGCGGGCAGCGCGGCCTCGTAGGCGCCTGCATGGGCCAGGGGCGACAGCAGCAGGGCCAGGAGGAAGGCGGCAAGCCGCAGGCCGTGGGACATCATGACGCTATTTTTTTGATAGCTGCTTGCGCTTATCCATCAAGCGCCAGCGGCATTTTTGACTCAAATCCAGGAAAGCCCCGCAGCACGACCCGTCGCGCGGCCCGCCGGGGGGCAGCCCCGCGGGGACCGCCGGGCGAGGCCGCGCCAGCAGCGGGCTCTGCGTCCCCCTGCCCGCTGTGCGCCATCACGGCGAAAGCGGGCAGGGACGCGGGCCAGCCGCCCGGGGGCGTTCGATCACCCCTCGACGATCATGCGGGAGCGCATTTCCAGGTGCAGTGCATGGCAGAAGTGCGTGCAGTAGCACCAGTACACGCCGGGCTTGTCGGCGATGAAGGTCACCGAGGCGGTCTCCAGCGGGTTCACGATGAAGTTGACGTTGTGCTTCGGGATGGCGAAGCCGTGCGTCAGGTCTTCGATCTTGTCGAGGTTGGTCAGGATGATGGTGACCTCGTCGCCCTTCTTCACGCGGAAGTCGCGCAGGCTGAAGGCCGGCGCCTGCGAGGTGATCTTCACCGTAACCTTCTTGCCGTTGCGCGTGACGCCGCTTTCCTTCGGGTCCTTGACCGCGTTGGGGAAGTCGTCCAGCGCATACACCTGCTTGGGCCGCAGCATGTCGCGCTTCATGATGATGAAGTCGTGCGGCTCGCCGCGCGCGGGGTGCTCGGACAGCAGCGCCATCTTCTCGCCCGAGATGTCGATCAGCTGTTCGTTCTCGGCGTGCAGCGGGCCCACCGGCAGGTAGCGGTCCTTGGAGAACTTGCAGCCCACCGACAGGTACTTGCCATCCGCGGCGATGGTCTCGGAGTGCGACGCGTTGACGTGGCCTGGCTGGTACTGCACGTCGATGCGGTCCACCACGTACTTGGCGCTCTTGTCGCCGGCGTGGAACTTGATGGCCGCGTCCACGTTCCACTTGACCACCTGGCTGTCGAGGAACAGCGTGGTGTAGGCGTTGCCGCGGCCGTCGAAGGCGGTGTGCAGCGGGCCCAGGCCCACTTCCACCTCGGCCACGATGGCGTCGTCGAGCTTCTCCTGCTTGCCGTCGAACCAGTCGAGCACCTTGGCCAGTTCGATCACCGTGCAGGTGGGCGAGAGCTTGCCCGCGCAGATGAAGTACTTCTGGTCGGGGCTGGCGTTCACGCCGTGCGGGTTCTTGGGCACGCTCACATAGGCGGTCAGCGCGGTCTTGGGGTCCTTGTTGGCATCTCGCGTGCCGTCCACCACCGGCACCTTGGAGCTGCCGTAGGTCTTGAACTTGCCGGCCTTCACGGCCTCTTCGATGCGCGCCACGTTGAAGAACAGGCAGGCGTCGCGCTCGGCGGACATCATGTCCTCGTACGTCACGCCGCCTTCGGTGTTGTACTGGTTGGTGGCCGCCAGCTTGCCGTCGTACGAGGTGGCCGTCAGGTCGCAGTTGCCGTCGATCAGCACCTGCCAGCGCACTTCCATGCTCTCGGCGTCCACGCAGGTGAACATGCTGCGGTAGGCCTCGGGCTTGTCGATGTCCTTGCCGTCATTGGGCAGCGGAATATGGAACTCGGCGCCGCAGAACACGCGCGTGGTGTAGTTGATGGCCGGGTCGACCGGGTCGCGCTTGTCCGGGAAGATGCCGTGGAAGCCCTGCACGTTGGGCAGCTCGGTGATCTTGTCGCAGATGAAGTAGTCCAGGCGGATGCGGGCGATGCGCGAATTGATCTTGTCGTTGATCCAGATGTAGCGGCCGTCGTAGTTGCCGTCCTTGTACGAGGCATGGGTGTGGTGCGTGTCCGCCACCGTATAGCGCAGCTGGCCGTTGGGCTGCGTGCCCATGATCTTCTTGGACTCGTTGGTGATGCCCCAGCCCACCAGCGCATCCGGCACGAAACACGGAATGCGCAGCAGCTCGCGGCCGGAAGGCAGACCCAGCACGCGCAGATCGCCGGTGTGGCCGCCGCTCCAGAAGCCGTAGTACGTGTCCAGCTCACCCGGCTTGGGGTGCACGCTGTCACCCGCATGCGCACCGCTGGCCGCAGGCGCCGGTGCGGCGGCGGGCGCCGCGCCGGGCTTTTCGGTGCATCCCATCACGCCCGCGATCCCCGCCAGGGCGGCGGTGTTGATGAACGATCGACGGCCCAGACCGGCGGTCGGTTCGGTGTTGCTTGCTTGTTTCATATGCTTTGTTGCGTAGTGAGGTTGGCGGCCTGATGGACCGGCGCACCGCGTGGAACTGCAGCCCAGACGGTGACCGAATGTTCACCGCGCAGGCCCGCGGCCACATTGATTCATATCAAATGTCTATTTAACAAAGCGGCACACACTTCGCTCCGAAGCTGCACGGTTTCCCCGCAGCCGCCGCAGCCCGCTGGCGGCCCGTCGCAGCGCAAGGAAAGACGCCCCATGATGATGAAAACCGCCCTGTCCGTGGCCCTGTGCACCACCGTCCTGCTCGCCGCCTGCGGCAAGAACGACGCCCCGTCCGCCCCCGCCCCCGCGGCCACGCCCGTCGCCGCGGCCCCGGCAGCGCCCGCAGCCCCGGAGAACACCCTGGGCAAGTCCATCTACGGCAAGACCTGCGCGATGTGCCACGCCGCCGGCGTGGCGGGCGCTCCGAAGCCGGGTGACAAGGCCGACTGGGGCCCACGCGTCGCCCAGGGCAAGGAGACGCTGTACAAGCACGCACTCGAAGGCTTCACCGGCGCCAAGGGCATGATGCCGGCCCGTGGCGGCGGCACCTCGCTGAGCGACGACGAGGTCAAGGCGGCCGTGGACTTCATGGCAGACCAGTCGGTCTGACGCTGGACGATGGCGCCCTTGCACAGCCACCCGCCCCTGCCCGCGCGCCGCCCCGTCGCGGGCGTCACGCGCCGGCGCGTTCTGATGGCCGCCCCGCTGCTGGCCGTTGCGGCGCACGGCAGGGGCGCGCAGGCCAGCCCTGCCCTGGTGCGCAACAGCCTGGCGCTGATGGGCACCCGCGTGGACATCGTGGTCGAGCCTTCCAACGGACTGAGCACGCTGCACGCACAGCAGGCCATCGACGCAGCGCAGGCCACCATGCGCGGACAGGCTGCGCTGATGAGCCGCTACGACCCGGCCAGCGCCGTCTCCCGCATCAATGCCCTGGCCGGTCGCCGCGCGGTGCCTGTGCCGCCTGCGCTCATGGACGTGCTGCGTACCGCGCAGGCGCTGGCCGTCTTCACCGACGGGGCCTTCGACATCACCGTCGGCGCACTCAGCGCCTGGCATTTCGACGGCACGGCGCAGCGCCCGCCCCGCCCCGCCGTGGTCCGCGCCCAGCGGGCCCGAGTGCGTGCCGGGGCGCTGCAGCTCGATGCGCAGGCCGGCACCGCCTTTCTGCCGGAGCCCGGCATGGCGATCGACCTGGGAGGCGTGGCCAAACTGCCCATCCTCGCCGCGGGACTGGAGACGCTGCGCCGCCACGGCGTCCAGCACGCGCTGGTCAACGGCGGCGGCGACGTGCTGGTGGTCGGCTTGTCGCAAGGGCGGCCCTGGCGCATCGGCCTGCGTGACCCCTTGCAGCCCGAGCGGCTGCTCGGCACGGTCTCCCTGGCGCAGGGCGGCGTGGTCGCCTCCTCGGGCGATTACGAGCGGTACTTCTGGTACGAAGGCCGGCGCCTGCACCACATCCTGGACCCGCACACGGGCTATCCCACCACCGGCCTGCACGGCGTGGCCCTGGTGGCCGCGGGGGTCGGCGAAGTCAACGGCCTGGGCGCTGCGGCCATGGTCAAGGGCGCGGCCGATGCACAGGCGATGCTGGCGCAGCGCCCCGGCATCCAGGCGCTCATGGTCGGTGCGGGCGGGCTCTGGTCCACACCCGGACTGCAGGACGTGCGCGGGCACGGCGCGCACTTCACGCTGCAGGACGGCAGGCTGCGGGCTGCTTGATCGGAACGCGCCATCAGGCGCACCGCTTGCGGCGGCAGCGCCGGCCCTCCCCCCCCCTTTTCCGGAGTGCCTCCCCGCTGCAGGCTCGGGCCGCTGTGCAGACCGCGCCCCCACCGCTTCGCTCAATGCCGGGGCTGGCGGTCGGGATGCAGTGGCCAGGGCATGCCCATCAACGGCGCCAGCACCGGTGCGGCAGGCTGCAGCTGGGCATGCAGCGACACCACCTCGCCCACCACGATGAGCGCCGGCGTCTGCACGCCCTGGTCGCGCGCGCACTGCGGCAGCGATTGCAGCGTGCCGACGATGCAGCGCTGCGTGGGCAGCGTGGCGCGCTCCACGATCGCCGCGGGCGTGCTGGCCGGCAGGCCGTGTGCCACCAGTTGCTCGCAGATCTGCGCCAGCGCGGCCACGCCCATGTAGATCACCACCGTCTGGCGCGGCCGGGCCAGCAGCTCCCAGTCCAGGCCCGCCTCCTGGCCGTCGCGCAGATGGCCCGTGGCAAAGACGAGCGTGGCCGCGTGGTCACGGTGCGTGAGCGGAATGCCCGCGCTGGCGGCCGCCCCCTGCGCCGCGGTGATGCCCGGGATCACCTCGAAGTCGATGCCCGACGCCGCAAGCGCCTGGGCCTCCTCGCCGCCACGGCCGAAGATGTAGCCGTCACCGCCCTTCAGGCGCACCAGGCTGCGGCCGTTGCGGGCCAGGCGCAGCATCAGGTCGATGATGGCCTCCTGCGACAGCGTGTGGCGCGCGGACTGTTTGCCCACGTAGACCAGGTCGGCGTCCTCGGCCACGTGGCGCAGCACATCCGGACTGACCAGGTGGTCGTACAGCACCAGGCGCGCGAAACGCAGCGCCTTGGCGGCCTTGAGCGTGAGCAGCTCCGGATCGCCCGGGCCGGCCCCCACGAGGGTGACGCGGCCCGGCTTGCGCGGCGCGCCCGAGGGGCCGCCCGGTCCGTGGAACCACCGCGCGTCTTCCATGAAGCTCATACCGACTCCTCTTGCTGGCTGTGTGGGGATGGTGCCTATGTTCAAACGCCGGCGGCCCACCGTCCTTGAACCAGTTCAAGGACAGCCGCGGCGCCGCGCGGGACGATGCATCCGCTCGTGCAATGGCGATGGACAGCAGCCGCCGAGCCGCCTGGGTATCTCTTCGTGCACAGGCTCACCCATGCGCTGATCCATGACGCAGAGGACCCGATGATGAAATCACACAAGATGGCCCGGCTGGTTGCACTGGCAGCCGCCACGCTGGTGGCCGCCAGCGCGATGGCACAGGACAAGAAGGACGTCACGCAGCCGGAAATCAACTACCAGGCCGCGGGCTCTCCCCTGGCCTCGGAGCCGATGTACCAGAGCACGAATCCGAAGGCGCCGGCCATGACGCAGGCCGAGTTCGACATCGGCCGCAAGATCTACTTCGAGCGCTGCGCCGGATGCCACGGGGTGCTGCGCAAGGGCGCCACCGGCAAGCCGCTCACGCCCGACGTCACGCTGCCCAAGGGCACGGACTACCTGAAGGTCTTCATCGGCTACGGCTCGCCCGCAGGCATGCCCAACTGGCTCACCTCCGGGGAGATGAACGAGAAGGAAGTGGACCTGATGGCCCGCTACATCCAGCAGGACCCGCCCCAGCCGCCCGAGTACGGCATGGCGCAGATGAAGAGCACCTGGAAGGTCGTCATCCCCTCCAAGGACCGCCCCAAGAAGAAGCTCAACAACTACAACATCGCCAACATCTTCTCCACCACCTTGCGCGATACCGGCGAGGTGGCGCTGATCGACGGCGACACCAAGCAGATCATCAACATCGTCAAGACCGGCTACGCGGTGCACATCTCGCGCCTGTCGGCCTCGGGGCGCTACCTGTTCGTGATCGGGCGCGACGCCAAGATCAACCTGATCGACCTGTGGATGGAAAAGCCCGACAACGTCGCCGAGGTGCGCGTGGGCCTGGAGGCCCGTTCGGTGGACTCTTCCAAGTTCAAGGGCTACGAAGACAAGTACGCCATCGCCGGCAGCTACTGGCCGCCCCAGTTCGTGATCATGGACGGCGACACGCTGGAGCCGCTGAAGGTCGTCGGCACGCGCGGCATGACGGTGGACACCCAGGAATACCACCCCGAGCCCCGCGTCGCCGCCATCGTGGCTTCGCACTTCAAGCCCGAGTTCCTGGTCAACGTGAAGGAGACCGGCAAGACGCTGATGGTGGACTACTCCAACCTCGATGCGCTCAAGACCACCGAGATCGGCTCGGCCCGCTTCCTGCATGACGGCGGCTGGGACGCTTCCAAGCGCTACTTCATGATCGCGGCCAACAACAGCAACAAGGTGGCAGCGATCGACGCCAAGGACGGCAAGCTGGCCGCCATCGTGGACGTGGGCAAGATCCCCCATCCCGGCCGCGGCGCCAATTTCGTGCATCCGCAGTACGGGCCGGTGTGGGCCACGGGCCACCTGGGCGACGACACCATCTCGCTCATCGGCACCGACCCCGTCAAGCACAAGCAGTACGCTTTCAAGGAAGTGGCCAAGCTCAAGGGCCAGGGCGGCGGCGCGCTCTTCATCAAGAGCCATCCCAAGTCGAACCACCTGTATTCGGACACCCCGCTGAACCCGGAAGCCAAGCTGTCCCAGTCGATCGCGGTGTACGACATCAAGAACCTCGACAAGGGCTACACCGTGCTGCCGATCGCCGAATGGGCGGGCCTGACGGACGACGGCGCCAAGCGCGTGGTGCAGCCGGAGTTCAACAAGAACGGCGACGAGGTGTGGTTCTCCGTCTGGTCCGCCAAGGACAAGCAAAGCGCCATCGTCGTCGTGGACGACAAGACGCTCAAGCTCAAGACCGTGATCAAGGACCCGCGCCTGATCACGCCCACCGGGCACTTCAACGTGCACAACACCCAGCACGACGTCTATTGACGCGGCCGGGCCGGGCAGCGGGCGCCCCAGGGGTCTGCTGCCCGGAATCGATCCATCCCCACAGGAGAAGCTCCATGATCTGCAAGACCCTCATGCTCGCCGCGGCCCTGGCCGTGGCCAGCGCACCGGCGCTCGCCGCCGGCCCCGAAGACGCCATGAACAAGGCCGGCTGCATGGCCTGCCATTCCAAGGACAAGAAACTCGTCGGCCCGTCGTTCAAGGACATCGCCGCCAAGTACAAGGGCCAGGACGTGACCGCCAAGCTCATGGAGAAGGTCCGCAAGGGCGGCTCCGGCAGCTTCGGCCCCATCCCCATGGCCCCGAACGGCCCCGACAAGATCAGCGACGCCGACTTGAAGGCCGCGGTCGAATCCATCCTCAAGTCCTGAGCGCGGACCGGAGCCCTGCCCCATGCTGCGCCGCCTGCCGCTACCGATCTGCCTGGGGACCGTCCTGGCCTGGTCGGCTTGCGCTGCGCTGGCGGGGCCGGCCACCGGTCCGGTGCCCAGCCCGGCGCGCCAGGCGGAACTGGTGCGCATGGTGCGCCAGGACTGCGGCTCCTGCCACGGCATGCGGCTCACCGGCGGCCTGGGCCCGGCCCTGACAGGCGACGCCCTCGCAGACAAGCCGCAGGCATCGCTGGCGGCCACCATCATCCACGGCCGGCCCGGCACGGCCATGCCGGGCTGGCGCGCCCTGCTGCTGGATGAAGCCGAAGCCGACTGGATCGCCGCGCAGCTGCTGTCCGGCTTTCCCGAAGAAATCCTCCGGAGACCCAACCCATGAACCCGACCCTCCCCCGGCGTGCCTGGCTGGCCCTGGCGGCCGCGGCCCCCGCGCTGGCCAGCGGCTGCGCTGCCGCACCAGGTTCCGCAGCGGCAGGCGATGCGCCCGCCATCCGGGGCACGGGCGACCTGGGCCTCGTCATCGAACGCGCCCGCGGCACGGTGGCCATCGTCGATACCAGCCGGCGCGAGGTCCTGGCCGAGGTGGCGGGCCTGGGCGACCTGTCGCACGCCAGCGCCGTGTTCTCGCGCGACGCACGGTATGCCTACGTCTTCGGCCGCGACGGCGGCCTCACCCAGGTCGACCTGCTGCGCCAGTGCATCACCCAGCGCACCGTGCAGGCCGGCAACTCCATCGGCGGCGCCATCAGTGCCGACGGCACGCTGGTGGCCGTGCAGAACTATGCGCCCGGCGGCGTGAAGGTGTTCGACGCCCGAACGCTGCAATTGCTGGCCGATCTGCCGGCGGAACACGCCCCGGGCCAGCGCTCACGCGTGGTGGGCCTGGTCGATCTGCCGGGCCGCCGCTTCGCCTACAGCCTGTTCGACGGCAACGCCATCTGGCTGGCCGACTGCAGCGAGCCCACCTGCCCGCGCGTCACGCGCCTGGAGCACATCGGCCGCAGCCCGTACGACGCGCTGGTCACACCCGATGGCCGCCACTACATCGCCGGCCTGTTCGGCGAGGACGGCCTGGCCCTGGTCGACCTGTGGGCGCCGCAGCCCACGGCGCGGCGCATCCTGGCCGGCTACGGGCGTGGCGAGCAGCCGCTGCCCGTCTACAAGATGCCACACCTGCGCGGCTGGGCCGTCGCCGGCCGCCATGCCTACCTGCCCGCCATCGGCCGGCACGAGGTGCTGGTGGTGGACACCGCCACCTGGCAGGAGGTCGGCCGCATCCCCGTGGCAGGGCAGCCGGTGTTCGTCATGGCCCGGCCCGACGGCCGCCAGGTCTGGGTGAACTTCGCCGTACCCGACTACGACCGCGTGCAGGTCATCGACACGCCCAGCCAGTCCGTCGTCGCCACGCTGCGGCCCGGCAAGGCCGTGATGCACATGGAATTCACCCCGCGCGGTGAGTCGCTCTGGCTCAGCTGCCGGGACGACCACCGCGTCTGCGTGTTCGACACGCAAAGCCTGCAGCAGCAGGCCACCCTCGCCCTCGACGCCCCCAGCGGCATCTTCTTCACCGCCCGCGCACACCGGATGGGACTGTGACCATGAACCTCAACGATCCCCTGCAATTCACCCTGCTCAACCAGTGGCAGCGCGGCTTTCCGATCTGCCGTGAGCCCTTCGACATGCTGGCGCGCTCGCTGCGGGTCGGCACTTCCGAAGTCATCGGCGCCTACACCCGACTGCGCGATGGCGGCGCACTCAGCCGCATCGGCGGTGTCTTCGGCGCCGGCGCCGGGGGTGCCTCCCTGCTGGCCGCCATGGCCGTGCCCGCCGGGCGGCTGGGCGAGGTCGCGGCCCAGGTGTCGTCCCACCCCGGTGTCAACCACAACTACGAACGCGAGAACCGGCTCAACCTGTGGTTCGTGATGACCGGGCGCAGCGGCCACGAGGTCGAGCACGGCCTGTGCGACCTGGAAGAAGCCACAGGCTTGCCGGTCCTGCGCCTGCCCATGGAGCGGCCCTATGGCGTGGACCTGGCCTTCGACCTGCGCGGCCACGGCGCCGTGCACGGCAGCCGGCCCTGGGCCACCGCCGTCGCACCCGTGGATGCGGGCGACGTGCCGCTGGCGGCCCTGCTGGAGCAAGGCGTGCCGCTGGTGCGCCGGCCCTTCGACCTGTGGGCCCGCGCGCTCTCGCGCCACGCGGACGACGTGATCGACACGGTGCTGCGCTGGCTGGAGGCCGGCACCCTGCGCCGGTTCGGCGTGGTGGTGCGTCACCATGAGCTGGGCTACACCGCCAACGCGATGACGGTCTTCGACGTGCCGGAGGACCGCGTGGACGCCTGCGGCCACGCGCTCGCCCGCGAGCCGGGCATCACCCTCGCCTACCGCCGGGCCCGCGCACCGGGCTGGCCCTACAACCTCTACTGCATGGTGCATGGCAAGGACCACACGGCCGTGCGGCAGGTGCTGGCGGACGCCATCGACGGCTCGGGCCTGATGCGCCGCCCGCACGAGGTGCTGTTCTCGCTGCGCCGTTTCAAGCAGACGGGCGCCCAGCGCTTCAGTCTGGGCCTCACGGCCGACAGCTACGAGGAAGCCCATGCTGCCGCCTGACGATGCCCTGCTGGTGGATCACCTGCACGCCGGCTTTCCGCTGGTGGAGCAGCCCTTCGCCGCGGTGGCCAAGGCGCTGGGGTGGAGCGAGGCGCGCGTCATCACGCGGCTGCAGGCACTGCTGTCGCAGGGCGTGCTGACGCGCTTCGGTCCGCTGTTCCAGATCGAGCGCGCGGGCGGACAGTTCGTGCTGGCCGCCCTCGCCGCGCCGGAGGACCGCTTCGACGCCGTCGCGGCCCAGGTCAACGCCTTTGCCGAGGTGGCGCACAACTACCGGCGCGAGCATGCGCTGAACATGTGGTTCGTCGTCGCCGCCGAATCACCCGCGCTCGCGCAGCAGGCGCTGGACCGCATCGAGGCGGCCACGGGCCTGCCGGTGCTGGCCTTTCCCAAGGAGCAGGAGTACTTCGTCGAACTGCGCCTGCCACCGCTCCCTCATCAGCAGGAGGCCCTCCATGCCGCTCAGCCCCTTTGACCGCGCCCTGATCGCCGCCACCCAGAGCGGGCTGCCGCTGGTCTCCCGCCCGTACGAGGCCATTGGCGCCATGCTGGGTGTGGGTGGCGCGCAGGTGCAGGAACGGCTGGGGCAGATGCTGCAGGACGGCCTGGTGCGCCGCATCGGCGCCGTGCCCAACCACTACCGCCTGGGCTACACGGCCAACGGCATGAGCGTCTGGGATGTGCCGGACGAGCACATCGACGACGCCGCGCAGCGCATCGCCGCCCTGCCCGGCGTGAGCCATTGCTACCGCCGCCCGCGGCGCCTGCCCCGGTGGCCCTACAACCTGTTCGCCATGCTGCATGGGCCCACGCGCGACAGCGTGCAGGCGCAGGCCGACGAGATCGCCGCGCTGCTGGGCACCCACTGCCGGCAGCGCGACATTCTCTATTCCACCGCCATCCTGAAAAAGACCGGGCTGCGGCTCCGGGGAGATTGACCATGTTCCGCATCAGCCAGTACCTGCGCGAAGTGGCGCAGGCCCAAGCCACAGGAACCTACCCGGCCGTGCGCGAGCGCCGCGCGCGGGGCCCCGTCGTCATCTGGAACCTGATCCGACGGTGCAACCTCACCTGCAAGCACTGCTACGCGCTCTCGGCCGACCACGACTACGCCGGCGAACTCAGCACGCAGGAGGTGTTCACCACCATGGACGACCTGCGCGCGTTCGGCGTTCCGGTGCTCATCCTCTCGGGCGGCGAGCCGCTCATGCGTCCCGACCTGTTCGACATCGCCGCGCGGGCGCAGGCACAGGGCTTCTACGTGGGCCTGTCCACCAACGGCACGCTGATCGACGCGCCCATGGCCGACCGCATCGCGGCGGCCGGCTTCGACTACGTGGGCATCAGCCTGGACGGGCTCAAGGCCACGCACGACCGCTTCCGCCGGCTCAATGGCGCGTTCGACCTCAGCCTGGCCGCCATCCGCCTGCTGGCCGACCGCGGCGTGAAGGTGGGGCTGCGCTTCACGATGACCTCGCTGAACGCGCACGACCTGCCGGCGCTGCTGGAACTGATGCGCCAGGAGGGCGCGCACAAGTTCTACTTCTCGCACCTGAACTACGCCGGCCGCGGCAACATCCACCGCGACAAGGATGCGCAGTTCGGCGCCACGCGCCAGGCGCTCGATCTGCTGTTCGACCGCGCCTGGCAGGCCGCGCAGGAAGGGCGGGAGGAAGACTACGTCACCGGCAACAACGATGCCGACGGCGCCTATCTGCTGCAGTGGGTGCAGGCACGCATGCCGCAATGGGCCGATGCCCTGCAGGCGCGGCTGCAGGCCTGGGGCGGCAACGCCAGCGGGGTGAACGTGGCCAACATCGACAACCTGGGCCATGTGCACCCCGACACCATGTGGTGGCACCACGACCTGGGCAGCGTGCGGGAGCGGCCCTTCTCCGCCATCTGGCAGGACACGTCCGACCCGCTCATGGCCGGGCTCAAGGCCCACCCGCGGCCGGTGCAGGGCCGGTGTGCCCAGTGCCGCCACTTCGCGCTGTGCGGCGGCAACACGCGCGTGCGCGCCCAGCAGCTCACCGGCAATGCCTGGGCGGAAGACCCCGGCTGCTATTTGCGCGACGACGAGGTGTACCTGAGCGATCCTGCCGCTGCAGCATCCACCCGCCACGCCGCCGAGGTGGCCCATGCCTGAGCGCCCCGCCCTCTCCTCACACCGTATGCAAGCCGCCCGCACGCTGGGCCGGCGCACCTTCAGCGCGCTCTGGCGCATCGCCCTGGCCGGCGGCCTGGTATGGATGGGCCACGATCTGGCGCGCGCGCAGCCGACACCCGCCGGCGCACCCGCCCCGCAGTCCATCGAGGCGGCGGCGCTGTACCGGCAGCACTGCGCCGTCTGCCATGCCGACCAGCGCACCGGTGCCATGGGCCCCGCGCTGCTGCCGGAGAGCCTGGAGCGCCTGCGCCCGCCAGAGGCCTTGCGCGTGATCGCCCAAGGCCGGCCCGCCACGCAGATGCCGGCGTTCGAAGGCACGCTCTCCGCGTCGGAGATCGCGGCGCTGGCGCAGTGGGTGCGCACGCCCGTGCAGCCCGCGCCGCGCTGGGGCGACGACGACATCCGCGCGTCCCGCATCGCTTCGCCCGTCCCCGCGGACGAACCCCAGCGCCCCGTCTGGAACGCCGACCCCATGAACCTGTTCGTCGTCGTCGAGGGCGGCGACCACCATGTCTCGCTGCTCGATGGCGACCGCTTCGAGGTCATCACCCGCTTTGCCAGCCGCTATGCGCTGCATGGCGGCCCCAAGTTCACGCCGGACGGCCGCTATGTGTTCTTCGGCTCGCGCGACGGCTGGATCACCAAGTACGACCTGTGGCGGCTGCGCGTGGTGGCCGAGGTGCGGGCGGGCCTGAACATGCGCAATGTGGCTGTGAGCGGCGACGGGCGCTGGGTGATGGCGGCCAACTACTTTCCCCACACGCTGGCGCTGTTCGACGCCGACCTGAACCTGGTCAAGACCTATGCCGCTGCCACGCGGGACGGCAAGGCCACCTCGCGCGTGTCTGCCGTGTACGACGCGGCGCCGCGCAAGAGCTTCGTCGTGGCGCTCAAGGACATCGCGGAGCTGTGGGAGATCTCGTACGACCCGGCGGCCGAGCCGATCTACGACGGGCTGGTGCACGACTACAAGATGGGCGAGGCCCTCGCCAGCCCCGGCTACCAGGGCGTGCGCCGCACCCTGCTGGACGAGCCCCTGGACGACTTCTTCTTCGACCAGTCCTATCGCCATGCGCTGGGCGCCACCCGGCCGCGCCCGGGCGGCGACGGCCAGGCCACCGCGCAGGTGGTGAACCTGGACATCCGCCGCAAGGTCGCCGACCTGCCGATGGCCGGCATGCCGCACCTGGGCTCGGGCATCACCTTCGCCTGGAACGGCACCACGGTGCTGGCCAGCCCGAACCTGAAGGACGGCGCCATCGACGTGATCGACATGCAGACCTGGCAGCCGGTGCGCACCATCGGCACGCCGGGGGCGGGCTTCTTCATGCGCAGCCACGAGGCCACGCCCTACGCCTGGACCGACTCGATGATGAGCCCCACGGGCAAGGACACGCTCACCATCATCGACAAGCGCACGCTGCAGCCCGTGGCCACCGTGCGCGAGCCCGGCAAGACGCTGGCGCACATCGAATTCACGCGCGACGGCCGCTATGCGCTCGCCAGCGTGTGGGAGATGGACGGCGCGGTGGTGGTGTACGACGCCGCCACCTTCCGCGAGGTGAAGCGTCTGCCCATGCGCAAGCCCGTGGGCAAGTACAACGTGTGGAACAAGATCACCCGCAGCGAGGGCACATCGCATTGAAGGCCGCAGACCCTGAGCTCCTCTCCGGCGGGGCGGCCGCCGATGCGCCGCGCCTGCCCGGCGACCTGGTGGTGTGGCTGCTGGTGCTGGCCGAGCTGCTGACCTTCGCGATCCTGTTCGTGTCGTTCGCCGTCGCCCGCCTGCGCGAGCCGGCGCTGTTCGCCGCCGGCCAGGCCACGCTGGACCTGGGCTCCGGCGCCATCAACACGGTGCTGCTGGTCAGCGCCAGCGCCTGCGTGGTGCATGCGCTGCACGGCGTGCGCGCCGGCCGCTCCAGCCCCGGCGCCCGCTGGCTGCTGGCGGCGCTGGCCTGCGGCCTGGGCTTCCTCGTGCTCAAGAGCGTGGAGTACGTGCACAAGTGGCAGGAGGGCATCGACGTGGCCGAGAACACGTTCTACCTGCTGTACGTGATGCTGACCGGCTTTCATTTTCTGCACGTGGTGGCGGGCTGCATCTTCTTCGCCCTGCTGTGGCCCAAGACCCGGCGCGGCGCCTATGGCCCGCACGACTGCCACGCGCTGGAGACGGCCGCCGTCTTCTGGCACATGGTGGACCTGCTGTGGATGGTGCTGTTTCCGCTGGTCTATGTGGTGCGGTGATGGAGACGTCCCGACGGCCACCGCGCGAAGGCCGGTAGGCATGCAGACCGCCATTACTATCAATTCAATAGCTGCTTGCGCTTTATCCATCAGCGCCAGAGGCCGAAAACACCATGAATGACGCATCGCCACCGGCTGTCCGCAACGCACGCCACCGGATATCCCGCACCAACGCGATCTGGCTGGCGCTGCTGCTGGCCACGGCGCTGACCTGGTGGGTGGGCGAAAGCGGCACGGCCCAGCGCGCCAGCCTGGCGTCGGCCACGGGCGTGCTGGCGCTGGCCACGCTCAAGGGCGTGCTCATCATCCAGGACTACATGGAGCTGCGGCATGCCCCCGCGCTGTGGCGTCGGCTGCTGCTGGGCTGGCTCTGGGCGGTGGTGCTGCTGGTGTGGGCGGCGACGGCCTGGCATCTGCGCAGCCTGGGAGCCCTTTGACGGGCCCCGGGCGGGAGCGCGCGCACCGTGACGGGCCGACCTGCGATTTCCTTGAACCGGTTCAAGGAAAGAACCCGAGCGTTTTAGGAGGATAAGGCCCTCACGATTCAGGAGGGCTTATCAATGAGCCAGGCACACAGCGGGTTTACCAAACAGATGGCCCGCAACATGTTCTACGGCGGCACGGTGTTCTTCGCCCTGCTGTTCGCGGCCATCGTCTTCGACAGCGAACGCCGCATTCCCGAGCGCTCCAACGCGAGCGCCATCACCCCGTCCGTCATCGCGGGCAAGAAGATCTGGGAGACGCGCAACTGCATCGGTTGCCACACGCTGCTGGGCGAGGGCGCGTACTTCGCGCCCGAGCTGGGCAACGTCTACAAGCGCCGCGGCCCCGATTTCATCAAGGCCTGGATGGCCGCCATGCCCACGCATGCGCCCGGCCGGCGCCAGATGCCGCAGTTCAACCTGACGCAAGAGCAGGTCCATGACCTGACCGAGTTCCTCAAGTGGACGGGCGAGATCAACACCGAAAACTGGCCGCCCAACATCGAAGGCTGATCAGGAGTACCCATTCATGACAAACGACGTCCTCAAATACAAGAGCCAGTCGGTCTCGCGGCTGTACTTCATCGCGGCCATGGCGCTGTTCGCCGGCCAGATCATCTTCGGCATCACCCTGGGCCTGCAGTACGTGGTGGGAGACCTGTTCTTCCCCTACATCCCGTTCAACATCGCGCGGATGGTGCACACCAACCTGCTGATCGTGTGGCTGCTGTTCGGCTTCATGGGCGCGGCCTACTACATCGTGCCGGAAGAGTCCGAGACCGAGCTGCACAGTCCGCTGCTCGCCGTGGTGCTGTTCTGGATCTTCCTCGTGGCCGGCGCGCTCACCATCGTGGGCTACCTCGCCCTGCCCTATGCCAAGCTGGCTGAACTGACGGGCAACGACCTGCTGCAGACCATGGGGCGCGAGTTCCTGGAGCAGCCGCTGCCCACCAAGATCGGCATCGTCGTGGTGGCGCTCGGCTTCCTCTACAACATCACGCTCACCGTGCTCAAGGGCCGCAAGACCAGCATCTCCGTGGTGCTGCTCATGGGCCTGTGGGGCCTGGCGCTGATGTTCCTGTTCAGCTTCGTCAACCCGCACAACCTGGTGCGCGACAAGATGTACTGGTGGTTCGTCGTCCACCTGTGGGTCGAAGGCGTGTGGGAACTGATCCTGGGCTCACTGCTGGCCTACGTGCTGGTCAAGACCACCGGCGTGGACCGCGAGGTGATCGACAAGTGGCTCTACGTGATCATCGCCTTCGCGCTGATGACCGGCATCCTGGGCACCGGCCACCACTTCTACTTCATCGGCCTGCCGGGCTACTGGCACTGGATCGGCAGCGTGTTCTCGGCGCTGGAACCGATTCCGTTCTTCATGATGACGGTGTTCGCCTTCAACATGGTGCAGCGCCGCCGGCGCGAGCACCCCAACCAGGCCGCCGTGCTGTGGGCGGTGGGCACGGCCGTGGTGGGCTTCCTGGGCGCAGGCCTGTGGGGCTTCATCCACACGCTCAGCGTCATCAACTACTACACGCACGGCTCGCAGATCACGGCGGCGCACGGTCACCTCGCCTTCTACGGCGCCTACGTGCTGGTGGTCATCACGCTCATCAGCTACGCCATGCCCACCATGCGCGGCCGCCTGGCCAACAGCCGCAAGGCCCAGGCCGTGGAGATGTGGAGCTTCTGGATCATGACCATCGGGATGTCCATCATGGTGTTGGCCCTCACCGGCGCGGGCGTGGTGCAGGTCTGGCTGCAGCGCCTGCCCGAGACCAACGCCCTGGGCTTCATGGCCACGCAGGATGAGCTGCGGCTGTTCTACTGGGTGCGCGTGGGCGGCGGCGTGGTGTTCCTGATCGGCCAGTTCACCTACTTCGCCAGCTTCTTCGTCGGCGGCACGCCGGTGACGGGCGACCGCAGCACCGCACTGCGCGGCCAGCCCGCAAGCGCCTGACGCGCCAGCCCAAGGAGCCCTGCCATGGACCACAGCGACTTGCTGCAATTCGAGCCCGCCCCGGCGGCGGATGGCGCCCTGCCCTACTACGCCGCCCAGGCGCAGGAGGTGGCGCTGTTCACCCATGCATTCCAGCAGCGCCTGCCGGTGCTCATCAAGGGCCCCACGGGCTGCGGCAAGACGCGCTTCGTGGAGCACATGGCGGCCCGGCTGGGCCGGCCGCTGGTCACCGTCAGCTGCCATGACGACCTGTGCGCGGCCGACCTCGTCGGCCGCCACCTGATCGCCCCCACCGGCACCGTCTGGACGGACGGCCCCCTCACCCGCGCCGCGCGCACCGGCGCGATCTGCTACCTGGACGAGGTGGTGGAAGCCCGCAAGGACACCACCGTCATCCTGCACCCGCTGGCCGACGACCGCCGCGTGCTGCCCATCGAGCGCACCGGCGAGCAGCTGGCCGCCGCTCCCGGCTTCATGCTGGTGGTGAGCTACAACCCCGGTTACCAGAACCTGCTCAAGAGCCTCAAGCCCAGCACGCGCCAGCGCTTCGTGGCCCTGAACTTCGGCTATCCCGGCGCCGCGGTGGAACAGGCCATCGTCGAGCGCGAGGCGGGCGTGCCCGCCGCCGTGGCGCAGCAGCTGGTGGCACTGGCCGGTGCGCTGCGCCGCCTGACCGAGCAGGATCTGGAGGAAACCGCCAGCACCCGCCTGCTGGTGATGGCCGGGCGCCTGCATGCCAGCGGCATCGGCCTGCACGCCGCCTGCCGCGCCGCCATCGTGGACGCGCTCACCGACGACGCCGACACCGCCGCGGCCCTGGATGAAGTGGTGGGCGCCGTGGTGGCACCCGCCGCCTGACGCCGCGACGCGCCCGAACAACCCGCTCAGAAAGCACGCCATGGAGGAATGGGTCGGCCAGCAATGGCACCGCCTGATCACCCGCGCTGCGGACCGCCGGCACGCCGACGCCACCGTCACGCTGGAGGCCATGCGCGGCGCCATCGCCCTGCTGTTCCGTGCGGGCGGCGGCTCCGGCGGGACGCGCATCGCACCGGCCGGCGCCTCGCGCATCGGGGGCGCCCGCGGCGTGCTCCAGCGCCTGGCCGGCAGCGGCACGCACGCCACGCTGGCGCAGTGGCAGCCCGAGGTGCTGGCCCTGCCACCGCAGATCGCGGCCTTCCCCGACGCTGCGCTCAACCGCCATCTCTACCTGTGGCTGGCCGCCCTGGCCGCGCACCTGCGCCCCACGGGCGACTGGATCGGCGACAACCTGCGGGCCACACAGGCCACCCTGGCCACCTTCCCCGGCTGGCGGGCGCGGCACGCCGCGCTGGTCGCGGCGCAGTTGGCGCAACGCCCTGGCGCAGGCCTGCTGCGCGGCGCGGCGCTGGTGGCCGAGTCCGCCGTCCGCGCCGCCCTCCACGGAGAGATGGGTGGAGCGGCCTCACCCGCGGTTCGCCAGCGGGACGTGGCACCGGTCTGGCTGTGGCTCGACGCGGGCGCCGCGGCGGCAACGGGCGCCGCCGCACGCACCGCCGCCACCGACGACGCCGGGCCCAGCGCCCCGCCCGCAGTGCAGGACGCCCAGCGCCGCCATGCCGAGCGCGTGCAGGACGAGCGCCACCAGGCGCCGCTGATCCTGTGCTTCCGGGCCGAGTCCATCCTCTCTTGGGGTGAATTCACCCGCGTCAACCGGGCCGACGAGGACGAAGACGACGGCAACGCCATCGCTGCCGCCAACGACATGGACACGCTGGCCATCGCGCAGGACGGCCGGCGCGCAGCGTCGCGTGTGCGGTTCGACCTGGACCTGCCCAGTGCCGCGCAGGACGACGCGCCGCTCGGCCCCGGCGAACGCCATCCGGAATGGGACTTCCGCACGCAGCGCCTGCTGCCGGAGCACTGCAGCGTGCAGCGCATGGTGGCGGCCACCGCCCCGGCATCGCCCATGCCCCCGGCCCTGCGGGTGACGGCCCGGCGCGTGCGCCGCCGGCTGGAGGCGCTGCGCGCCGCCCCTGCACGCTCCCGCCCGGGCACCGAGGGCGAAGAGATCGACCTGGACGCCTGGGTGCGGCACCACGTGCACGCCGCCCGCAACGCCCACGACGGCGAGCCGGCCGTGTTCACGCGCCGCACCCGCGCCGAACGCAGCCTGGCCACGCTGCTGCTGGCCGACCTGTCACTGTCCACCGACGCCTACGCCACGCCCGAGGCGCGGGTGATCGACGTCATCCGCGATGCGCTGCTGGTCTTCGGCCACGCCCTGGCCGACAGCGGCGACGCCTTCGCGATGGCGGGCTTTTCCTCCGTGCGGCGCCAGCATGTGCGCATCCAGCACCTCAAGGACTTTGCCGAGCCGTGGACCGGCGCCGTCCAGGCCCGCGTGCAGGCCGTCAAGCCCGGCTACTACACCCGCATGGGCGCCGCCATCCGCCATGCCACGGCCCAGCTCGCGCGCCGACCCGAGCGGCAGCGCCTGCTGCTGATCCTGACCGACGGCAAGCCCAACGACCTGGACGTGTACGAGGGCCGCTACGGCCTGGAAGACACCCGCCATGCCGTGCAGGCCGCGCGCAGCGCCGGACTGACGCCCTTCTGCATCACCATCGACCAGGCGGCGCACGACTACCTGCCGCTGCTCTTCGGCCAGCAGGGCTATGCCCTGGTGCACCGGCCGCAGGAACTGGTGCACCGCCTGACCGGCGTCTACGCGCAGCTGACCCGGGCCTGAAGCGCCCGGCCGCCGCGCCTGGCGCACCGCCCCCGGCCGAAGTTCCCCCGCCGCCGGCCCGCGGATTGCGCCAAAGCAACACCACCGGCCAATCGGGCGGCTGCAGCGGCCAGGATTTGCCTTCGGTCATAAACATGCATGCAGAACTCCCTTTAAATGCAGCAGATCCCAGAGAGCCGAAAGCCCATGATGGAAACCTCGCACTTCGATATTCCCCGCTACCTGTCGGCGCTGCCCCTGTTCCAGGAGATGGCGCCGGCCGAGCTGCAGCGCCTGGCCGAGGGCTGCCGCCTGCGCCGCTTCGGCCGCGGCGACAGCGTGTTCCGCGTGGGCATGCCCTGCGAGGAGTTCCATGTGACGGTGGTGGGCCAGATCAAGCTGTTCGCCCTGTCCCCGGCCGGGCAGGAAAAAGTCATCGAACTGGCCGGCCCGGGCGTCAGCTTTGCCGAGGCGCTGATGTTCACCGACAAGCCCTACATCATCAACGCGCAGGCCCTGACGGACACGCTGCTGCTGAGCGTGGGCAAGCACGCCGTGGTGCGCGAGGTGGAAAGCGAGCCGCGGTTTGCGCTGCGCATGCTGGCCGGCATCTCGCGCCGGCTCCACGGCCTGGTGCACGACGTGCAGGCCTACGCCCTGAGCTCCGGCATGGACCGGGTCATCAGCTACCTGCTCAACGACCTGCCCGAGGAAGCCGCGCCCGCCACGGCCGGCACCGCCCCCGGCGGCAGCCCGGGCCGGGCCGCGTCGGCGCCCCTTCCGCCAGCCCCCCCGCGCTGCGTGTCGCTGCCGGTGAGCAAGGCCACGCTGGCCTCGCGCCTGTCGCTCACGCCCGAATACTTCTCGCGCGTGCTGCACGACCTGGAGGCCAAGGGTCTCATCCAGATCGACAACCGCGACATCCACATCCTGGACGCCACCGGACTGGCGCAGCACACGGTACATTGAGGCGCCGGGCACGGTACCGGGGCGGACGGGGCGGGGTCTGCGCGCAGCCACTCCAGCCTAGGCGCGCGTGGCGGCGCAGACGGCCGGGCCTTGCAGTTCCTGGCGCCCCTTGCGGGTGATCGCCAGGACGCGTGCAACGGGTGCCGCCGCCCGCACGCCGGGCAGCAGCGCAGCCACCAGCCCCGCGGCGCGCAGCAGGCGCAGCTTGTCGATCTCCTGCGGTTCGGTGATGGAGACGGGCAGGCGGCTGCTTGACAGCCCCAGCAACAATTTCATCGGCATCTCGGCGCTCCTTCCGTTCAGCAGACCGTGCCGTGGTCGGCAAGTTCCGCGCACTGGCGATCACCGAGGTCCGGGCTTTCCCCACGACGGGTGCGGCAGCGCCGGCGACCCATGCCAGAATCTGGGGCCATGCAAGCCCTGACAGCCTATACGGCAGACGCCTCTCCCGCCCCTGCCATGGCCGCTCCGCGCCGCGCCGAGGGCGGCGCCATGCCCGCGCTGTACCGCGCCGCCATCGGACCCTTGCACACCGAGCGCTATCTGTCCTTCTTCGAGCGCGAAGACGACACCGGCCGCCGCCTGACCGGCTGGAACTCGGCCGCCGCCCTGTGCACGCTCAACTGGATGGTGTTCCGCCAGCTCTGGGGCGCAGCCCTGGTGTACGTGGCGGCGCTGGAAGGCGTGGCCCTGCTCGTGTTCGTGCTGGGCTACCAGTGGCTGGACCTGCCGCTGCCCGTGCTCGCCGGGTTGGGGCTGGCATGGCTGTTCGCCGCCAGCGTGCTGCCCGGCCTGTACGGCGACGCCATCATGCACGCCGAGGTCCGCAAGAAGATCACCAAAGCCCTGTCCGAGGCGCCCACGCTCGCCCAGGCCCGCCAGCGCCTGGAGCAGCAGGCGCCCACGCGTCGCCGCCTGATGGCCTTCGTCGCAGCCAACGCAGCGCTGGCCGGCCTGGTCGCCGCGCTCTGGTTCGCGCTGCCGGGCGATGGCCGCGCCGCGCTGGAGCGGCTGCGCGCAGGCCCCGCCCCGGGCGCCCCCGTGGCGGCTAACGCGATGCCGTCCGCCAGCACGCCAGCCGTGGCCGCGGCATCGACCGGTGCGGCAGCGCCCGCAGCCGCGCCGGATTCGCCGACGCCAGCCCCCACCGCTGCGGACAGTGCAGCGACCGCTGCCGCTGCGCCGGCTACGGCGGCAGCTTCCCTGCCCGCAATGCCAGCCAGCGATGGGGCCGCTGCAGCAAGCGAACCTGCCGCACCTGCACCTGCACCTGCATCCTTACCTGCGCCGGCTTCGGCACGCTCACCGGCGGCAGTACCGGCAAGCGCGCCGGCCTCTGGCCCCTCCCCCGTAGCCGCACCGGCGCCCGCACCTGGTCCGGCGGCTCGTGCTTCTGCTCCCGCTCCTGCACAAACGCCAGCGCGAGCGTCGGCTGCGTTGCCAGCTCAAGCCCCTGCGTCCGCTGCGCCAAGGGCGACCTCGATCGCCCCGGTCGCCCAAGCCCCCGCATCGGCCGCCGCTCCGGCCGCCAGCGCGGCCGCTCCAGCCCCCCGGCGGGCGGCCACGGCTTCCGGCAACCGGCGCGCTCCGTCCGCAGCAGCGCAGGCCGCCCCGGCGCCGGCCCCCGCGCCCGTCTTGACGGCCGCTGCCGCACTGCCGCCGTTGCCGGAAGGCGGGGCGGCCGAGCGACAGCTATTCATCAACGTCGGGCTGTTCGCCGATCCGGCCAATGCGCGCCGCGCCCACGCCCGCCTGCTGGCCAACGGCCTGCCGTCGAGCACGGCCCAGGTCACCCAGCGCAGCACCGGCCGCCAGCTGACCCGCGTGCGCGTGGGACCGTTCACCGCCACATCAGACGCCAATGCCGCCGTCGCCACCATCCGCGCGATGGAACTGGAAGCGGCCGCGGCCCTGCAGTGAGCGGCTGCCCGGCCCGCGCCGCGCCGGCGTTACCTCTGGTGACGGCAGCTGAGGACGCGCTCGGCTAAGGTCCGTGCACACTGTCGTGGCTGGGTACCGGCAGGCCCGCCGCGCACCGCGCGGGCCCTGCGGCCCTTCTTCACACTCGACCGCTACACAACACACTCAAGGAACCGCCACCATGCGCCCCCTTCGTATCGCCTCCGCCCTCGCCCTCCTGGCCCTCGCCGCCGGCTGCACCGGCACCGGTCCGCTGGGCACCCAGCCGCCGGTCATCGGGGCCAATACCGGCCCGGTGGGAGGCACTTGCGACGCACAGGGGGCGAAGGGGCTGGTGGGCCAGAACAGCACGGCCAAGGTGGTCGAGGACGCCCGCGTGCGCTCCGGCGCGCAGATGGCCCGGGTACTGCGCCCCGGCCAGATGATCACCAAGGAGTTTGACGCCCAGCGGCTGAACCTGGAGGTGGACGGCACGGGCCGCATCACCGCCGTGCGCTGCGGCTGATGTCTTGACGGGCGGCTTGCCGGGGCCGGCCTGCCGTGGCCGGTGCCCGGCGGCATGCCGCCACCCCACACCAGCGCATTCAGAAGCCAAAGGCCGAGGCCGAACGGCTTAGAACGTGTTGACGATCTCCCAGGGGTTGCGCAGCGGTGCGGGCGGGATGGATGCAAGGCGCGGTGCGCAGTGGATAGCCCGGTTATCCACCAGCGCCGCAACGCCGCAGACCGCCCGCCCACTCCGCTGCCCTTCGGGTTGATGCGAAATCGGGCGATTGAAGGCCCCGGCCGCTTGCATGGGCACGAGCCCATGCGGCGCACCCGCAGCCTCCACTCATCCCGATGGCGCTCCAACGCGACCCCTGCGAGAGCGTCAACACGTTCTTACGGCGGATCGATTCGCCGGCCCGCGGGCAGGCGCCCGAATGCCACGCCGTCGCACCTGGGCTGACGACAGATCGGCGGCGCGCGCCCCGGCACCTTGCGCCGCGTACGCCTTTCAGTCGGCCAGGAACAGCGCCTGCAGGTCGCTGAGAAAGTCGAATCCGCGCTCCGTCGGGCGCACGTGGCCCATGGAGCGCTCGATCAGCCCCTTGCGCTCGGCCTCGTCCAGGCCGCGGGCGATGGCGGTCACCGGCAGGCCGGTGCGCGCGGTGAAGTCCTGCAGCGCGAAGCCGTCGCGCAGGCGCAGCGCATTGAGCATGTATTCGAACGGCAGGTCGGCGCGCCGCACGTCCTCGTCCTGCGCCACGGCGCGGCCCGCCAGCGCGTTGTCCATGTACAGGCCGGGCTCGCGAAAGCGCACCTGCCGCACCACGCGGTGCGCAAAGCTGAGCTTGCTGTGCGCCCCCGCGCCGATGCCCAGGTAATCGCCGAACTGCCAGTAGTTGGTGTTGTGCCAGCAGGCATGGCCCTCGCGCGCATAGGCGGAGATTTCGTAGCGCTGCATGCCCGCCGCGGCCGTGCGCTCGGTGATGCGGTCGAGCATGGCGTAGGCCATGTCGTCCTCGGGCACCAAGGGCGGGTACTTGGCGAAGTAGGTGCCGGGCTCGATGGTCAGGTGGTAGATGGACAGGTGCGGCGGCTGCAGGTCCAGCGCGGTCTGCAGGTCGCGGTCCAGGTCGTCCAGGGTCTGGCCCGGCAGGGCGTACATCAGGTCGAGGTTGAAGGTGTCGAAGGCCTCGCGCGCCTCGTGCATGGCAGCCAGTGCCTGCGCGCGGTCGTGCACGCGGCCCAGCGCCTTCAGGAAGCGGTCGTCGAAGCTCTGCACGCCGACCGACAGCCGCGTGACGCCGGCCGCCCGGTAGGCGCGGAAGCGGTCCTTCTCGAACGTGCCGGGGTTGGCCTCCAGAGTGATCTCGCAATCCGCCTCCAGCCGCAGGCGCGCGCGCAGGCCGCCCAGCAGGCGGTCGATGGACGCAGGCGCGAACAGGCTGGGCGTGCCGCCGCCGATGAAGATGCTGTGCACCGTGCGGCCCCAGATCAGCGGCAGCGCGGCCTCCACATCGGCCATCAGCGCGTCGAGGTAGCGACCCTCGGGCAGGGCCTCAGCGCCGGCGCGGGCCTCGTGCGAGTTGAAGTCGCAGTACGGGCACTTCTTCAGGCACCACGGCAGGTGCACGTACAGCGACAGCGGCGGCAGGCTCTGCAGCTGGAGCAGGCCGGGGCGCATGTAGTGCTGCACGTCGCGCACGGGCGCGGCCTCAGCGGTGGCAGGGTGGATGGGGATCGTCATCGGATATCAAAAACCATAGCTACTTGCGCTTGCTGCATCTCGATTTCAAAGATAAATCTATCGCAATTGCTCATGAAACAAGCGCAACCAGCTCACTTTTCAGGAGCGCCCGCAAACCACCGCTCATGCATGAGCGCCAGCATCTGCTGCGCGCTGCGGCCGCGGTGGCTGTGGGCGTTCTTCACCTCCACCGGCAGCTCGGCGAAGGTCTTGCCGAACTCGGGGATGAACATGATCGGATCGAAGCCGAAGCCGTTGGTGCCGCGCCGCTCGCGGGCGATCTCACCCACCACGCGGCCCACGGCGATCAGCGGTTCCGGGTCATGCGGGCTGCGCACGGCGACCAGAGTGCTCACCATGGCGGCGCGGCGCTGGTCGATGCCAGCCATCTGCTCCAGCAGGGCCTGCACGTTGGTGTCGTCGCCCTTTTCGTAGCCGAACTGCGTGGCGTAGTACGCCGTCTGCACGCCCGGCAGGCCGCCGAAGGCGTCCACGCACAGGCCGGCATCGTCGGCCAGCGCCGGCAGGCCGGTGTGCTGCGCGGCGAAGCGGGCCTTGGCGAGCGCGTTCTCCACGAAGGTGTGGAAGGGCTCCTCGGCCTCGCCCACGCCCAGATCGGCCTGGCGCACCAGTTCGACGCCCAGCGGCGCCAGCATGGATTGCAGTTCGGCCAGCTTGCCGCGGTTGTTGGATGCGAGTACCAGTTTCATCGTCAAATCTGCCTTTGGCGCTTACCCATCAAGCGCCGGTAGCTATCAATCTTGCAGCGCTTGCTGCTGCAGCGCGACCAGCTCGGCCACGCCCTTCTCGGCCAGCGCCAGCAGCTGGTCCATCTCCTGGCGGGTGAAGGCCACGCCCTCGGCCGTGCCCTGCACCTCGACATAGTGGCCGGCGCCGGTCATGACCACGTTCATGTCGGTGTCGCAGTCCACGTCCTCCACGTACTCCAGGTCCAGCAGCGGCGTGCCCTGCACGATGCCCACCGAGATCGCCGCCAGCGGCGCCGTAATGGGCGAAGCCGCGATCTTGCCTTGGACGATCAGCTGGGAGACCGCGTCCTGCGCCGCCACCCAGGCGCCAGTGATGGCCGCCGTGCGCGTGCCGCCGTCGGCCTGAATCACGTCGCAGTCGAGCTGGATGGTGCGCTCGCCCAGGGCCTTGAGGTCGAAGACCGCGCGCAGGCTGCGGCCGATCAGGCGCTGGATCTCCTGCGTGCGGCCGTTCTGCTTGCCCCGGGCGGCCTCGCGGTCGCTGCGGGTGTGCGTGGAGCGCGGCAGCATGCCGTACTCGGCGGTCACCCAGCCCTCGCCGCTGCCGCGCTTGTGCGGCGGCACGCGCTCCTCCACCGACGCGGTGCACAGCACCTTGGTGTTGCCGAACTCGATCAGCACCGAGCCCTCGGCGTGGATGGTGTAGCGGCGGGTGATGCGCACGGGGCGCAGCTGGTCGGCGGCGCGGCCGCCGGTGCGAAGAAAGGGGGTCATGGTGTTTCCAGTGTCAATCAAGAAGGCCCCGCGCATGCGCGGAGCGTTGGTGTAGGGGCTCGGCCGCCTCAGGTCAGGGCCGCGATCGCCGCGCGTGCGCCTGCATCGGCCTGGTGCCCACCGCTTCCCAAGACCTGGCGCCGGGCCAGCGACAAGAAAGGGGCGGCCGCCTTGGCGCGGCCCGCGTCCCGAAAGGCCGCACCGTGCGCGAAAAGGTAGGCGGCCGCGTGCAGCGGCCCCGGCAGTGGCCTCATGCCTTCCGCGCGGCCGAGCGGCGGATGGCCTCGTTGATCTCGGCGATCGAGCGCTCGATGGCCTCGTCGTCGAGGTCGTCCACGAACCCGTCCAGCGGCCCTGCCTGAATGGTGGAGGCGAACACATCCTCGCTGATGCTGTCCGTGGACACGCCCTGCGTGGACTGGAACGTGTCCGGCGTCTCCCACTCCATGGCCACCACCGTCACGTTGTCGCTGGTGTCGCCGGCCTTGCGCAGCGCGTCCTCGACCAGGTCGGGCACGGCGTTGGCCACCGTCTGCCGGCCCAGCCCGCGTGCGATGAAGGTGTCGTCCAGCACGCCCCACAGGCCGTCGGAGCACAGCAGCAGCCGGTCGCCCTGCGACAGCGGCACGGGGCCGGTCACGTCGTAGATCGGCTTGGTGGGCGAGCCCAGGCAGGTGAAGAGCACGTTGCGGTTGAACTTGTCCATGCCGGGAAGGGCCGCGGCCCGCAGCTCCTGGTACGAGTGGTCGCGCGTGCGGGTCACCAGTTCGCCGGCACGCACCATGTACAGACGCGAATCGCCGCAGTGGATCCAGTGGGCGCGGCCGTCCTGCACCACGGCCATGACGAGCGTGGTGCGGGGCGAATCCGCCATGCCCTTGTCGCTGGCATAGCGCAGGATCTGGTGGTGTGCGGCCAGCAGGGCCGAGGCGAGAAAGTCCGGCACGCTGGACAAGGCCGGCTTGGCCTCGCGCTGGAACAGCGCGGACACGGTCTGGATGGCGATCTGCGCCGCCACCTCGCCTTCAGGGTGTCCGCCCATGCCATCGGCCAGCACGAACAGGCCGGACTCGCGGGTATAGCAATACCCCATGCGGTCCTCGTTCTTCTCCCGCCCGCCCCGGCGGCTGACCTGAAAGACGGAGAACTTCATTTGGCGCGGCCCGCCAGGCCGGTGGCGTCACCGACCTTCTGCACGTTCTTCTTGGTGTCGGTCACCAGGGTGTCCAGCTGCAGCCGCATGCGCTCGCCCACGCTCAGCTTGGTGTAGCGGCGCTCGCCCTCGCGGCTCAGCTCCTTCTGCAGCGCGAACACGGACTGCGGACGCGAGAGCGGATCCAGCGCCATGCACCACTCGACGACCTCGATGAGGTTGTCCGAATACACGCCCCGCAGCTTGGTCAGCGCCAGCGACAGGCGGTCCTTCTCGGCGCGCTGCGGCGCCTCGTTGGGCGGAAAACCCTGCATGCAGGCGTAGATGCAGGCGCCGATGGCGTAGATGTCGGTCCAAGGCCCCATCTGCGAATCGCGGCGGTACATCTCGGGCGCGGCGAAGCCGGGGGTGTACATGGGACGGATGAAGTTGCCCTCTTTGGACAGCACCTCGCGCGCGGCGCCGAAGTCGATCAGCACGGCCTTGTTGTCGTCCGTGATGAAGATGTTGGCGGGCTTGATGTCCAGGTGCAGCATCTTGTGCTGGTGAACGATGCGCAGGCCCCGCAGCACCTCGTCGAACAGCGAGCGGATGGTGGATTCGCGGAAGACCTTCTGGGTCTTGAGGTCGCGTGCGGTGATGATGAAGTCCTGCAGGGTGGCGCCCTCCAGGTAGTTCATCACCATGTAGACGGTTTCGTTCTCGCGGAAGAAATTGAGCACGCTCACCACCGAGGCGTGCGAGATCTGCGCCAGCGAACGCCCTTCCTCGAAGAAGCTCTTGAGCCCGAGGCGGTACAGCGAGAGCTTTTCGGGCGGCACCCGCGGCAACAGTTCGCCGGGGGCGCGTGCCACCAGCGAGGACGGCAGGTATTCCTTGACGGCGACTTGCTGGCCGTCGGCGTCGGTGGCGAGATACACCACGCCAAACCCGCCGGACGACAGCCGGCGGACCACGCGGTACCCGCCGATCACGGTATCTGGCGGCAGAGGCGCCGGCTTGATCTTGGACATATTGGGCGGAGATGGCTCGTGCGCGAACGGGAACCCGGATAATCGCCGGATCGCAAGCAACACCGAAAGTCCCATGGCAGTTTACAGCATGACCGGATACGCCAGCGCGCAGCACACCGCGCCCTCGGCAGGCTCCGACGCAGAGGGCCGCCACCGGCGCCTGGGCCTGGAAATCCGCTCCGTCAACAGCCGTTTCCTGGATCTGTCGTTCCGCCTGTCGGACGAGTTGCGCGCCCAGGAACCGGCCCTGCGCAGCCTCCTCACGGGCCGTCTCAAGCGCGGCAAGGTCGAGGTGCGCGCCTTCATCGAAAGCGACGACGCCGGCGCCCTGCCGGATCCAGCGCCGCGCCTGCTCCAGCGTCTCAACAGCCTGCAGGACGCCGTCCGCGCCTGGCTGCCCCAGGCCGCTCCGCTGACGGTGGCCGACGCCCTGCGCCTGTGTGCGGGCGCCGGTGCCGGCGGTGCCGCCGAGGACTGGGACGCGGTCCTTCCCGCGCTGGCCCAGGACGCCCTGGATGATCTGCTGCTCGCCCGCGAGCGCGAAGGCAAGCGCCTGGCCACCATGCTGCAGGACCGGCTGTCCCAACTGCGTGCCCTGGCCCGCCAGGCCGTGCCCCTGGTTCCGCAACTGGTGGAGCAGCAGCGCCAGCGCTTCATGGAGCGCTGGAAGGAAGCCATGGCGCTCGGCGAAGGCGCCGTAGCACCCGAGGCCGCGCAGGACCGCGCGCTGTCCGAGGCCACGGCCTTCGCCATCCGTATCGACGTGGCCGAAGAGGTCACGCGACTGGAATCCCATCTGGACGAGATCGAGCGCCTGCTCAAGAAAGGCGGCGAGATCGGCAAGCGGCTCGACTTCCTGATCCAGGAACTGCACCGCGAAGCTAACACCCTGGGCTCCAAATCCGCCGCCCTGGACCTGACGCGCATCAGCGTGGACATGAAGGTGCTGATCGAGCAGATGCGCGAGCAGGTGCAGAACATCGAGTGAGCAAGCGCTCCGCGGGGTGCTCCAGTCAACGGGCATTTACCGCGGCGCACGGCCGCTCCCTGGGGCAGCGCCGTCCCAGGCAGCAGCACTTCACCATTTGAGCAAGCGAAGGCATCCGCAGATGCCGTGGTGATCACTTTCATACCGGGGCGGACGCCCTGGGCCCGGCATGTGGCGGGCGCTAGGGAAACCCCTTGGGCGCCCTCTTGAGAAGTGCCGGCGGGTGGAAGCGGCAGCGCCCCCGTCGCACGCGCGGGTACGGCAGTTGCTGTGCGGAGGCGTCGCCGCGCGAATGCGGCTGACGACGCTCCAGGAAGCCGACGGCAGGGGCGGCGCGGTACGGGGCTGGTTCACGTGGCCCTGAAGTCAACGGACGTTTGGCTGCCGGCGCCGCCAGCACGAGGCAACTGGGTCTTTCCTTCTCTGCGAAGAAACCCCGCCATGTCCGCACAACAGCTGCAATCCATCCTGCAGATCGCCGCCCAGAACCCTCCTCCGCCCCTTGCAGACCTGCCGCGGCTACGCGCCTGGTTCGATGCCACCAACAGCCAGATGCCGCCGGCCGACGATTTGCGCATCACCGCACTGCGCATTCCCGGCGCGGAGGGCTCGACACTGGACGCCGAGGTGCTGGATACCCCCGGCAGCGATCCCACCAAGCTCATCATCTACTTCCACGCCGGCGGCTTCCTCTTCGGATCGCTGCAGTCCCACCGCACACTGTGCTCCTATCTGGGCCAGTTCAGCGGGGCGCGCGTGCTGAACGTGGCATACCGGCTGGCACCCGAGCACCCCGCGCCGACCGCGCACGAGGATGCCTTCGCCGCGTACCAGTGGGCGCTCGCGAACGGATATGCCGCCTCGGCGATCGCCCTGGCCGGAGACTCTGCCGGCGGCAACCTCGCGCTGGCGACGGCCGTCCGCGTCCGGGACCGCGGCCTGGCGCGCCCCTGCGCCGTCGTGGCCCTGTCGCCAGGGCTGGACTTCACCGCGGAGGGAGAGTCGCACCGTACGGTGGACGACCCCTTCATTACCCAGGAACTGATGGACCTGGTCGTTGCGGGCTACGCACAAGGCGGCGATCCCCGGTCCGAAGCCATGACCCCGTTCTACAGCGCCCTGGAAGGCCTGCCGCCCGTGCAGCTGCAGGTCGGCAGCCAGGAACGGCTGCGGGACGACGCGGAGACCATGGCGGCCCGACTCACATCCGCAGGCGTTGACGTCGAGTGCCATGTGTGGCCCGGCATGGTGCACTGCTGGCAGCTGTTCGCCCCTCTCCTCGACGAGGCCATGGCGTCGCTCGAACAAGCCGGCCGGTTCATCGCCGCCCGGCAACGAAGCTAGAAGGCAAGAACCACGTGGAGGGCGCAAGAAGCCGGCGCCCTCGGGACCCATCGGATGGGCCGAAGAACGGCTGCGCGTCCCACCGGGGACATGCGGTGATAATCCTGGGTTGATAGCAGCTAGCGCTTACCCCGTATGGACTACCCCGGAAATCTCTTTGTAGTGGCAGCGCCCAGCGGCGCCGGCAAATCGAGCCTGGTCAAGGCTTTGCTGGAGCTTGACTCCCACGTGCAGCCTTCGGTCTCCCATACCACCCGCCCTCCCCGCGGGCAGGAAAAACACGGCCGCGAGTACTTCTTCACGTCGGACCAGGAGTTCGACGCCATGGTGGCCTCCAACGGCTTCGTGGAGTGGGCGCATGTGCACGGCCGGCGCTACGGGACGTCGCGCAAGGCCATCGAGGAACGCGTGGCAGAAGGGGCGGACGTGATCCTGGAGATCGACTTCCAGGGCGCCATCCAGATCAAGGAGGCGTTTGCCAACGCCGTGCTGATCTTCATCCTGCCGCCCAGCTGGGAAGAACTGCGCTCGCGGCTGGAACGGCGTGGCGAAGATGCACCCGACATCATCGAAATACGCCTGGCGAACGCCGCCCAGGAGATGGCCCAGGCCCAGAAATTCGACTTCGTTATAATCAACGAGTTGTTTGAACGCGCTCTTTTCGATTTGAAGACCGTTGTTCACGCTCAGCGCCTGAAGTATGCCGCCCAGCGCCGCGCCCGGGCCGAGACCTTCGAGTCGCTCAATATCACCTGACTCCCCTTCGGAGAAATTCCATGGCCCGCATCACCGTCGAAGACTGCCTCGAGCAAATCCCCAACCGCTTCCAGCTGGTGCTGGCTGCGACCTACCGCGCCCGCATGCTGAGCCAAGGCCACGCCCCCAAGATCGAAAGCCGCAACAAGCCCGCCGTGACCGCCCTGCGCGAGATCGCCGACGGCAAGATCGGCCTGGAGATGCTGAAGAAGGTTCCGGGCTGATTTGACGGCAAACAGCCTCTTCTGGCAGAAAAGCACCGCATCGCGGTGCTTTTTTTATTCCCAATACCCATACGCCATCAACGCGCTACATTAAAGGCATGAATGCGGTGTTGAACAAGGTCCAGGCTTCGGAAGCACGTCCCGGTGAAGGCGCCGGCTCGCTCAGTCCATCCGCTGCAGCTGCCAACGCGGCAGCCGCCAGCTTCGCCGCGCTGATGGACAACCTGGATTACCTCGACGCCGCCAGCATCGAACAGGTGCGCCAGGCCTATCGCTTTGCCGACGAAGCCCACCTGGGTCAGCTGCGCAACAGCGGAGAGCCGTACATCACCCATCCCATCGCCGTGGCTGCGCAGTGCGCCACGTGGAAGCTCGACGCGCAGGCCCTGATGGCCGCGCTGCTGCACGATGCGATGGAAGACTGTGGCGTCACCAAGTCGGATCTGATTGACCGTTTTGGCGCTCCGGTGGCTGAGTTGGTGGATGGCCTGACCAAGCTCGACAAGCTGCAGTTCGACACGCGGGAAGAGAACCAGGCCGAATCGTTTCGCAAGATGCTGCTGGCCATGGCCCGCGACGTGCGGGTCATCCTGGTGAAACTGGCGGACCGTACGCACAACATGCGCACGCTCTCCGACATGCCGCGCAGCAAATGGGGCCGCATCTCCTCGGAAACGCTCGAGATCTACGCTCCGATCGCCCACCGCCTCGGCCTGAACCAGACATATCGAGAACTGCAGGACCTGTCGTTCCGCCATCTGCATCCCTGGCGTTACGCTACGCTGTCCAAGGCGGTGAACAAGGCGCGCAACCGCCGCCGGGACATCGTGCAGAAGGTCCAGCACGACGTGGATGCGGCCTTTACCCGCATCGGTATGAAAGTGCGCCTGGCGGGCCGAGAAAAGACGCTGTACGCCATCTACCAGAAGATGGAGCTCAAGCACCTGAGTTTCGCCCAGGTCACCGACATCTATGGCTTCCGTGTGATCGTCCCCAACGTCACCGACTGCTACACCGCCCTGGGCGTGCTGCACCAGATGTACAAGCCGGTGCCTGGCAAGTTCAAGGACCACATCGCCATTGCCAAGCTCAACGGCTATCAGTCCCTGCACACCACGTTGGTCGGGCCGTCCAACGTGAACATCGAGTTCCAGATGCGCACCGAGGAGATGCACGTCGTCGCCGAGGCCGGGGTGGCAGCGCACTGGCTCTACAAGGCGCAGGATTCCGATGGCAAGGCGGCGGAGCGCCTGGGAACCAAGTGGCTGCAGTCACTGCTGGACATCCAGAACGAGACCCGCGATGCCGCCGAGTTCTGGGACCACGTCAAGGTGGATCTGTTCCCGGACGCGGTCTACGTCTTCACCCCCAAGAGCCAGATCATGGCCCTGCCCCGGGGCGCGACGGTGGTGGATTTTGCCTATGCCATCCACAGCAACGTGGGCGACCACACCATCGCGGCCAAGATCAACAACGAGCAAGTGCCCTTGCGCACGGAACTCAAGAACGGCGATGTCGTGGAGGTCATCACCGCCCCGGTATCCACGCCCAACCCCGCCTGGCTGGGCTTCGTGCGTACCGGCCGGGCTCGCTCCAAGATCCGGCACTACCTGAAGACACTTGCCCAGACCGAATCGGCCGGGCTCGGCGAAAAGCTGTTGACCCAGGCACTGCGGGCCGAGGGCATAGAACAACTGCCCGACGAACAAACCGACCACGCACTGTGGGAGAAACTGCTGCGCTTTACCGGCAACCGTAGCCGCGCGGAGCTCATGACCGACATCGGCCTGGGCAAACGCATCGCAGGCATTGTCGCGAAGCGCATCGTGGTGCTGATGTCCGAGCACGGACATCGTCCCAATGCACTGCTGCTGACCCGTGAGCGCTACAGCTCGCACGAGAACCTTTCCCAGGGCGGTGTCACGCTGGACGGTAGCGAAAACGCATCGGTACAGTTTGCGCCCTGCTGCCGGCCTGTGCCGGGCGATCCGATCGTGGGCTATCTCGGCCGAGGCGAGGGTCTGGTGGTCCACCACAGCGAATGCGCGGTCGCGAAGAAGCTCCAGCACAAGGACAGCGAGCGCTTCATCGCCGTGGATTGGTCCGACGAGCCGACGCGGCTGTTCGAGACCGGCATCGTGGTCACCGTGTCCAATGGGAAAGGGGTGCTTGCCCGCATTGCAGCGGAACTGGCCAACTCCGAAGCCGACATCGTCCACGTCGACATGGACGACGAGGCCGCGATGGACACCACCGATCTGCGCTTCGTCGTGGCGGTGCGCGACCAGGCCCACCTGGAGGCAGCCCTGCGCAACCTACGGCGGACACAGGCGGTTCTGCGCGCATTCAGAACGCTGCCCAAGAGCTGACGCGAAGGTCGGTGCGCGCCCCAGGCCCCACTGGCCGACCCAAGACCGTTTGCGACAAATAGCGTCAGGCTGCGCTACCAGGCTCCGGGTAGGTGACCGCCACGACCTCCAACATGCGCATTCCGCCAGGCGTGTGCAACGGCACCTCATCCCCTTCCTTGGCTTTCAGCAGCGCGCGGGCCACCGGAGAGATCCAACTCACCTGTCCTTCCCGATTGTCCGCCTCATCGATTCCCTTGATGGTGATGGTGCGCTCAACACCCTCGTCATCCACGTACGTCACGGTTGCGCCGAAGAAAATCTGCTCGCTTCCCGCATGCAGCGACGGATCGACCACCTCGGCAATCTCCAGCCGTTTGGTCAGGAAGCGGATGCGGCGGTCGATCTCGCGCAAACGCTTCTTGCCGTACAGGTAGTCCCCGTTCTCCGACCGGTCTCCATTGCTGGCCGCCCAATGAACGACTTCCACCACCTTGGGACGCTCGACGTCGATCAACTCCAGCAGCTCTGAACGCAGCCGCTGATAGCCCTGGGGCGTGATGTAGTTTTTATTACCCGCTGGAATGACCGGAAGAGCTGCCGACTCGTCATCGTCCGGGTCGGTATCGGTCTCCTTGGTGAACGCCTTGCTCATGGTTGTCTCATCACCTCATAACTGATTGCACCGGGTGAATTCTCGCGCGGGTGGGTCCGGTGTCAGCGCAAAGTAAGTGCAGTGCGCAGAATCACACCCATTCAAGCACCAGCTATCCAACACAACCAATAGGGGGCTCGGGCTGTGACCAGGCCAAAGCGGCCTGCCCGACCTTTTTACGCCCGCAACTGCGGGCGTTCTTTTTTGTGCCGCCTCCCGGCCTCCGTCCGCCACATAGCTCGCGATTGCACCGGGGTGACATAGAGGGCGTTCTTCAATGGTGTGGCGGCGGGTCCTGCACAGGAGGATCGACTTGGTCCGGCCGAGGATCTTCGACCGGAGGCACAGGAGTCCACCCAGGTTGAGGCGGTGTATCCAGTGGTGGAACAGGTACCGGCTCGACAGGATGCGGGACCGGAATGGAGGAGAGCTCGAGGGTCATGAGAAGTGCCTTTCGAATGCGGTACCCCCACCCTACCGCCCCCTACCTCGATGGCATGACAGCCAATATCCCGTTCACTTGCACAAACGAAAAAGCCCTAGAACATTTCTGTTCTAGGGCTTACCGTTTGGTGCGGCTGGCAGGAATCGAACCCACGACCCCTTGGTTCGTAGCCAAGTACTCTATCCAGCTGAGCTACAGCCGCTAAGCTTTGAATTATAGCATGTATTTCTACCACTACTTCAAAAATCGACTACTTTGACTTTCTTGCAGATCGTCAGTGAGGAGCCGATGAGTGAATTGTACAGCGGTTTCTGCTGCTGTCAGACGGCCCGCAGACTTTTTGTGGGGAGTGATCTTTACGGAGCTCACAGCGCCCCAACTCAGCAAGTCACAAATGTCGAGGACGTTGAACACAAACGCCTGCCGGTCACGTTCATCAAACCGTGCCTCGATCAGCTGATAGATAGCCCCACGCACCTTTCGTGAGAAACAAAAGGGCAGTGCCTTCGCACTGCCCTGTCGGTAACGATGTTATCTATCGCTCTAAGTCAGCGACGGGTGGCGTCCTTGACGTCTTCCTTGGCGTCGCCGTAGTTCTTTTGCACATTGCCTTCTACCTGCTTGGCAATGCCCTTTGCTTGCTGCTCCGGGCTATTGAACACTTCGCCGGTCTTTTGCTGGACCTTGCCTGCAGCTTCCTTCACGGCGCCCTTCACTTGATCGGTGTTCATATTCAATCCTTTCGGTGGTTGATGCACATGCAAGACATTTGCTGTGCAGAGCCTGAATCCTCTCGCCACTGGCTTTAAATAGCGGCGAGGAAATACCGCCCGAAAGCGTAAGGGGGAGCCTACACCCGAGTACGTCAAGCCAATCTTCCTACGTGATGAGGGTCAAGGGTCCCACGGACACCACCCACTGACAACGTGAAAGTCAGTTTTCAAAAAATCGCAAGACACCCACGGAGCAATTTTCCATGACCAACTCCACTCAGCCGGCGGCCTCACCGCACGAATACGGCGCCCAGCACATAGCTCATGCCAAGGAGCCACTGCCGCCCAAAAGCGATGAACAGGATCAATCCAGCCCTGCCACACAGGATCCAACTGGCGAGACCGATATTCCGATCGAAACGTGAGCGCTCGGAGTTCCTAAGGCGCACTTGCCGATGAACTCGAAGGTTCAATGACAGAACTAACCTGGCGCAGCGTTAGCCCATGAGGCCGCAGGCGTGCCTCTTGAGCCGTCGAACGATCAAGATAAACCAGGGAACCGTTGACTGCCCGTTTCCGCCGCTAGCAGACGTTGAACTGATCAACGGTCGCGCCAGTGCCGCACACCAGACGCTCCACCTCCAACCGTCTCAAGCCACCTTCTGCGCGATCCTGCGTGTACCAAGCAACGATGAGTCCCACCAACTTGTGTGTATCGGACATGACGGCTGCCGCCTCCAACCGGTTCGCATCGCAAAGCGCCTCAATGACCGTGGCGTCAAACTGTACGCCGTCAGAAGTCAGCGCGATCCGAAGGTGATCGAAGCGAAGATGCGGAGGAACCTTGATCAGAAGAGACATTCCAGGAATCTATCGCCAAATATTTCGCCTGACGGTATCAAACCGTTGCATAGAGGGAAGAAAGGTCCGTGCAAGTTGCCTTAGCTAGACCCCTCGCGCGCTAGACCGTCCAGGGCTAAGCGTAGGGGCGATAGTCTCGGCCTGAGCAACCCATATTGATCTGACCATGACGAACCGAAGTGCCGGAGTTTCTTTGGGCACGTCACTTGCTTGATGGAATTTACCGCCAGGGCAACGATCTCGCGGACTTGGGCTGTGACCGGGCCTCTAGGCTCGCCCAACTGAGCCTGCCATTCGGCAGGCTTTCTTTTTGGCTCTTCGCATGACCCACCCGATAGCGGCTGAAAACCGCGCAACCGCAAGCCATGGGCCAACGGAGCGGTCTTTACTCGTACGTGCCAGCAGGTGGATCTGAGAAGGGGGGCCTAAGCGCGGGGGACAACGCGCCCGTCATGCCTTGACTTCGACAACTTGTTCGAAGCCTCCAAAGATCATGCGTTTGCCGTCGAAGGGCATGGGCGGGTTGCCCGGCGCAGACGGGTCCATGCGCGGGTCTTCCATCATCTTTTTCATGGCGGCGTCGCGCGTGGCCTTGTCGGGCCATTCGACCCAGGAAAACGCCACCGTTTCCTCTGCCGTCGCCTGCACTGCTCGTCGGAAATCGGTGACCTTGCCGTCGGGGACATCGTCGCCCCAGCCCTCGATCACCCGGATGGCCCCCAGCTCGATGAAGATCGGGTCGAGCTGTCGCGCATGCTCAATGAATTTCTGCTTGTTGACAGTGGGAACCGCGATCACGAAACCGTCGATGTATGACATGGCATTCTCCTGGGGATGGAACGTCGGAACGACTCTTAGCGGCGCGCATGGCAACACGCCGCCGTGGGTTGCGGCTCGGGGGCGTAACGGTCGTGATGGCGCACCCATTCCATGGTGCGCGACAGGCCTTGCTCATCGCGGCCGCGGGGCGTGAGGTCCAGCAGCTGGTAGGTGCCCATCATGGCCTCCACGCCGCGGCCGTACGTCGAATAGGTGTGAAAGATCTGCCCGTCCGCATCGCGCTGGAACACGCTGATACCGGGCGCCTCCTCGCTCTCGAACGGCTGATCGCGGTAGTTGTAGTGCACCGGGCCAGCGGCCAGTTGCTCGGCCGTGAAGCTCACGCCGAAGTCGGCATTGAAGTCGCTGCCATGCGAAGACAACCAGTCGAAGCGCCATCCCATGCGCTGGCGGAAACGCTCAATCGCTTCCAGCGGAGCGTGCGAGATGGCGCAGAACGCCACGTCGCGCGCCGCCAGGTGCGGCAGCATGCCGTCGACATGGTCGGCCATGTAGGAGCAACTGGGGCAGCCTTGTTCCCAGCCTTCGCCAAACATGAAATGCTGCACCAGCAACTGGCTGTGGTTGCCGAACAGCTCTTCCAGGGTGCGGACGCCGTCACGGCCCTCGAAGCGGTAGGGCTTGTCCATGCGCTGCCGGGGGAGCGCGCGGCGCTCGCGTGCGATCTCGTCGGACAGCCGCATGAGTTCCTTCTCGCGGGCCAGCAACGCCAGGCGCGCGGCGCCAGGGTGTGATGTCGGGGTCTGCATGGGGCCTCCTCAGCAGTGGTCGCCATCAAGCGGCGCCCTGGACCGAATGTACTCAGCGTCGCGATTCACGGGAAGTGAAAACACGCCTAACCGAGGCTATAAAGGTAAAGCGTTTGACGGGAGGCGCTGGTGAGATCAGCCTCCGGTCGGCAGTGACTGCGCAAGGCCGCAGCGAGTTTCGGCCAGGTCCCCGGCTTCGCGAATTGGCGGTCAGCAGCAGGATCTGCGGTCGCCTTGAGCTGACGGCATGCTCGTGGGGCCAGAATAAACCTGCCACGGCACGGCGCAGTAACACTCGATAGCTTCTGACGCCACGGCAGAAGGACATGGCGCATTGGACTGGCGCCTATTCCTTCTGCCCTTTGCTACGGCAAACAACTACCAGCGGTATCCCACCGTCGCCATTACGCTCCGGCCCTGTCCATAAAACTGCGCACGGTTGGCCGTAGTGACCTTGTCGCCCAAGTTGGCGACGTTTAGTGAGAAGCGAACGGGTCCCTGAGCGTAGTGCACAGCCGCGTCCACCAAGGTGTAGCCCTCATTCCAATAGCGGTTGTAGGTGTCGGCCACTGTGGGCCCCACACGCCGCAGGCCTAAGCCCAGGCTCCACCCGCCCAGCGCCTCACCCGGAAGCGCATACCCCAGCCATAGCTTGGCAGTATTGCGAGCCGTCTGGAACGGACGTTTGCCCAATTCCTGGGCATCGTTGCTACGAGTCACCTTGGCATCCAGGTAGGTGTAACTGGCTAGCAGGTCCAGTCCCACGGTGATGCGAGCCTTGGCTTCCAGTTCCAGTCCGCGAGACCTCACCTCTCCGGTTTGAACGCGCAACGCCGCAGCCGCGGGGTCCAGCGTTGTCACGTTCTGGCGACGCAGGTCGAACAGCGATGCGGTATACAGTTGCTCCGTGCCCGCCGGCTGGTACTTGAGCCCTACCTCGATCTGCTCACTGCTCTCCGGTTGAGGCGTGCTGCGGTAGTTGGCACCGACCACCGGCACAAAGGAGGTGGAATAGCTTGCATACGGGGTCAGCCCGCTGTCCAGCATGTACAGCACGCCTGCACTGCCGGTTGTCTTGGAATCACTTGATGAAGCCGTGGCTGTCGCCGTGCCGCGCTCGGTCTCTGCTCGGTCGTGGCGCAGGCCGGCGTTCACAATCCAGGGCCCCCAACGCATTTGGTCTTGGGCATACAGGCCGACCTGCTTCACCTTGGCAGTGTTGTGCGCAGTCACCGGTGCAGTGAAAGCGGCACCGTAGACGGGGTTCACGAAATCGAGCGCCGGCGCCCGGCCGAAGCCGATGTCCTCCTTGCCCGAGAAGTCCTGGTAGTCGAGACTCACTAACAGCTTGTGCCGGACCTCGCCTGTACTCAAGTCCTTCTGAAGGTTGGTATCAACGGTAGTCACATGACTCTTGCTACGCGAGATCAGCGAGTCACGTGTGACGCTGCGCTGATCAGGTCGAACTGCCGTGGCATACACATGCTGGTAATCGAGGTCGTACTCCGCATAACGCAGGTTCTGACGCACGGTAAGGGAGTCACTAAGAGCATGTTCCAGAAGATAGCCTATTGACGCCATGTCTCGGTTGTAGCGGTCAAAGCCAGGCTCGCCGGCAAACGCATCCACCGGAATGCGCCCCCCCACATAGCTGCCCAGCAGAGACTGGTTCGGCCACCAACTCTTGGGTGTCATGCGGTCCCGCGTGAGGTCTGCCAGCACCGTGAAACTGGTGCGGGCCGAAGGTTTCCAGGTCAGCGCGGGAGCAATGTAGAGGCGATCATCTCTCGAGTGCTCGGTCTGGGTCTTGGCGTCGCGCCCCATGCCGTTGATGCGAAACAGCAGAGATCCGTCTTCATTGAGCGGGCGCCCGATGTCGAAGCCCGTCTGATAGCGGCCGTGACTTCCTGCCGAAGCGTTGACCTCATTGAGCGGCTCGGCCGTGGGCCGCTTGGAGACCTGATTCACCACCCCGCCCGGCCCGCCCTGGCCGTACAGCAGCGCCGACGGGCCCTTCAGCACCTCAACCCGCTCCACACCCTGCGGTTCGGTCAGCCAGTCGCCATAGGTGCCGGTCTTGAACACGCGCAGGCCGTCACGGTAGAGCGTGGCGTCGAAGCCGCGGATGTTCAGGCTTGCATAGCGCAAGTCATAGCCGGTCACTTCAGTCAGCACACCGGAGGTATAGCGCAGCGACTGCTCCACCGTCTGCACGCCCTGCGCGTCCATCTGGTCGCGCGTCACCACCGAGATGGACTGCGCCACCTCCAGGATCGGCGTGTCAGTTTTGGTAGCGACCAGGCTCCGACGTGCCACCAATCCCGCAACCGGACCCGTAGGAGCCTGGGGCGATGCGTCGGCGGTCACCGTCACGGCCGGCAGCGCTGCACCACTGCCATGGGTTGGTGTGGGCCGGATTACCACGGCCGCGCCTTCGGACACCGCGACCAAGCCGCTGCCAACCAAGAGCCGATCCAGCGCCTGCTGGGGTGCAAGCAAGCCCGCCACAGCCGGCGCAGACTTGCCAGCGACCAGGCTCTGCTGCACGACAAGCTGCACACGCGTCTGGCGCGCCCAGTCGTTAAGGGCTTCGGCTAGGGGCTGCGCGGCAATGCGGATTTGCAGGGGTGCGGTGGGCGTGGCGGCATTCTGGGCACCTGCGGCGGCGCAGCCGAAAGCAAAGACAAGGGCCAGCGCAAGCGGTACGGGCCGAACGGTCGGGCGGTTCATTTCAGAAAAATCCTCGGGTCATGGTCGGAACAGGAATGCGTCCTGTTCCGGTAGACGCGCGAGAAAAGCCGATTACGGTAAAGACCCAGAAATTTTTTGCAGCCGAGCCTAGCGGGCTGGCAGAACCTCGGTGGCCCCATCCTGCTCGTGCAGGCGCACCGGCAAGGCACTGGGCAACACGCTGCGCAGGGTGCGCGCATCGCGCGGATCGAAGGTGCCCGACAGGCGCAGGGCCGCTACTGTCGGGTCGCGCAGCACCAAGCCTGTGCTCCCGTAGCGCTCCAATTCAGCCAGGGCGTGGCCCAGCGGCGTATCAACGAAGCTCACTCGGTGCTCACGCCAGGGCGCAATGCCATCGCCCGGCAAGGGCGCGATGGCGGTAAGCGTCCCGTGGGCATCGCTGGACACCTGCTGGCCGGCATTCAGTTCCAGCACTTTGCCACCCAGACCGGAGGCCTGAGAAGCCGTCGTCACGCGCACACGCCCCTCCTCTACCAGCACGTGCACGCCCGCATCGGCTGCCATGTGCGGCGTATGGCGCACCGCAAAACGGGTACCGACCACAGTAATCCGCGTGCTGGCCGCCATTACAACAAAGGGACGGAACGAGTCGGCCTTCACGCTGAACACCGCCTGCCCGTCGAGCAGGCGCACCTCGCGCCGCTGGCGGTAGTAGGTGACTTCAAGCCGCGTAGCGGTGCCTAGGCGAAGCCGGGTGCCATCAGGCAACGGCACTTCGGACTGCTGCCCGCGCAATGTACTGAAGGCCTGGGTGAAAACAGGCTGAACCTGCCATTGCCGCCACGCCTGAAGTCCTGCTCCGCCCGTAATGACCGCCGTGCCGGCCACGGCCAAGGCAGGCAGCAACACCCGACGGCGGGAAGGACTCATCTTCTCGTCCTCCACCGGGCGGGCAGCCACTGCAGGGGACACGCCGGCGGACGCATAGGTGGCCTGCACGGCCTTGTCGCGCGCCAACCGGGCACGCAACAGCGACACAGCATCAGCAGGCATCGCATCCATCGCGTGCCAATGCGCCTGCCACCGCGCGTAGCCGCTGCGATGGCTTTCGTCCTCCTGAAGCCACGCCTGGAAGGCAGACTCGTCCGCTGCATTCCAGTCATCGCGGTCGCGACGGATGAACCAGCCGAGCACCTCCTCGCGCAGAAGCGAGGCGTCGTCATCGGGCGGCAGGCGCTGCAGCGGATTCATTGCAGAAAACAAGAAAGTATCGAAGAGGTAGACGGACGGGACGGCGCCAACACGGTATCGAGCGATGGTAAACAGTTGTTGCCGCTCGTCATCGCCCGGGCTGCTCCGTGCGGCCGTGCGTCGCATCCAGGCACTGCCAGCAGGCCTTCATCGCAATCTGCAACTGCATCTCTACGGTGCGCACCGAGATGCCCATGCGTTCAGCCACCTCGGCATACGACAAACCGTCGAACTTGTAGAGGATGAAGGCCTCGCGGCAACGCGGTGGCAGGGCATTGATCGTGGACAGCATTGCGCCCAGGCCCTGGACCGAAGACAACGCCACGTCGGGCTCAAAGGCCGCTGGTGCGGCGCATTCGTCCGCCTCGGCCAGTTCACCACCGTCGGCCACCTCGCCCGCCTGGGCGCGAACGGCACTGCGACGATGGTGATCGGTCACGAGATTGCGCGCCGTACGGTACAGCAGCGCGCGCGGGTCGCGTATCGCCTGCCCCGCCTGCTCGGCAGCGTAGATGCGAGCAAAACTCTCCTGCGCCAGATCCGCCGCGGTGTCGCGGTCCTTCACGGAGCGGGTGAGGAAATGCAGCAGTTCTCGGTAGTAGTGGGCAACCACGTATCGGCCCACGGCCTGCAAATGACAACGGATCCTCCTGCCAAGCAGCCATGCCAAATAACCAGGCCAAGCCACTCGACAGATGGAAAAGATTCTCATTATCACCCAAATCCATCTGCCGCGGCGGCGGGTAGGCGGAAGCAGGACACGCCAAAGCCTCCAGCTTTAAAAAGCATGAGATGCCGCTCGGTTTATGCGATAGCAGTTGGCTTGTTGTTTTTACTAACGCCACTACGTCGGCGCCTACGCGTGGCTTGCGACACAATCGAGATCTGACTTGACTAATAGTCCGCGTTCCGGGCTCAATTTCGCCCGCTCGCGTCCCTGGATGCTCGAAAGAAGAGCTCGGTTGAGATGACCAACCTGACCTCTCAGGACTAAAACAGGCCGCGCTGCGTCGAAGTGAGCGATGTAAAGCTCTCCCCCATCGGCTGCAAGATGGCATCAGCTATGGGTTGAAGCTGTGTCGTGAGGTAGTGCTCGGGGTCGATGCGAGACCGCCGCGCCTCTAGTGGTTCGGGCCCGCTACTGGTCATCACGTTTGCTCTCGGGTTGCAAAACCACCGGAACTCAGATGCATCACCCTGGTCATGAAGTGAAGTCCCCAAGCACATGGAAAAAATCATGCGCGAATCCTCCCGTGTGGCCTCATGGCGAAAGCGGGCGCAGTTAGTCGGCGCCAGCTTGGTGGTCATCGCCCTCGTCGGCTGCACTGTGGTGCGGCTAGCCTACAACCAAGCGCCTACCTGGGTGTCCATGTGGATCGACAACTACGCCGACCTGGACGAGGAACAGGCGCCCCGCGTCCGCGACGCCATTGGCGCTTGGTTCCGCTGGCACCGCGTCACACAGCTGCCGGAGTACGCCTCCATGCTGGCACGCATGCAGGCGCAGGTGATGGACAACACGACCGACGCCGCGCTTTGCCGATGGGAACACGAGATACGCGGGCGGGCCGAGGCTGCGCTGGCGCAAGCCGTGGCGCCCGCGACCGAACTGGTGATGACGTTGAAGCCGGAGCAACTGCGCCATATCGAAAAGCGCTTTGAGCGAAGCAACAAGGAATTTCGCAAGGAGCACCTTCAACCCGATCTCGAAGACCGTCGGGAAGAACGGGAAAGCCGGAGCATCGAGTGGCTCGAGAAGCTCTATGGGCGGTTGAACGACACGCAACGGGAGCGCATTTCCAAAGCGCTAGTCGCCTCGCCTTATGACGCCGAAGTGTGGCACCAGGAGCGCTTGGCCCGCCAGCTGAAACGCTCCAAACGCTGCGCAAGCTGACCGGCGATGGCCCCGCCTTACCAGCATCGGCAGCTCAAGCTGAGGTCAAGGCCGTAATGGACAGTTGGCTGCGCCCCTCACGTCCTGCTTATGCGGCTTATCAGCGCAAAGTAACGGACAACAATTGCGCCTGGTTGGCCGATTTTCACAACGGCACCACAGCCGAGCAGCGCCGCCATGCGCGCGACAAACTCCGAGGCTGGGAAGTAGACGCCAGAACTTTGGCGGCCACAACCAGTGGTGCTTGAACAGACCACGCGACTTCAGCATCGCGTTTCACGAGTCGCTGCACGCCATGAAACTTATGCCCATCATCGAGGTATAGCAGCCTGTAGGTCTTTGCCTGGCACCGTCATTCCGCGTGGAAATGAAAAGGCGCGCAGTTCTGCTGTTTTGAGCTTTTGGCAATAGTCATAAAGAGGTTTTTTTCTTGCTTGGGATCTGCATAGCATGCAGCTGGGGAATAGCCGTACCCGCCGTTGCAGCCAACCTTTTACGCAAAAGAAACACGGCGGTGCGGTCCGGCCCGGTACCCACCTTTCCATAACAGTGCAAGCGACAAGTCAGGAAGTGGTGTTTACGGTTTAGACTCGCGCAGTTTCCCTCACGAATTGATCCTCCTATGCCAACGTATGCGCAGCTGAAGAAGCAGATCGAACAACTGTCCAAGAAAGCCGAAGCTGCTATGCGCGCCGAGAAAGATGCAGTTTTGGCAAAGGTGAAAGACGCCATCAAGTCATTCGACCTGACAGTCGAAGAGGTATTCGGCGGAAGCGCAAAGAGAACGTCGAAGAGTGCCAAATCAGCGCCAGCCAAGCGCGTGCCAAAAGGAGCGGGACAAGCCAAGTATTCAGATCCGAAAACGGGAGCGACCTGGTCTGGCTTTGGTCGCGCCCCAGCCTGGATTGCATCCGCGAAGGACCGTACGAAGTTCCTCGTCGACAAGCAATCAGCCTCTGCAACACAGACCAAGCTCGACTCGGGGAAACCAAAGCCCGCGACGAAGTCTCCGAAGGCTGCAAAAACGGCCGTGAAAGCTGTTGCTGCTGTTGCACCTTCAAAGAAGGTTGCACGATCTGTGACCACCGCAACGGCAAAAAAGGCTACTAAGCCAGCTTCGACAACGAAGGCCGTTGCGGCAGCAAAGAAGCCCGCCTCCGTTGCGCCCAAGAAAACCGCCGGCAAGGCTGCGGCACCGGCCAACAAGGTCTCACGCCCCAAAATCAAGAAACAGGTGGCACTGGCCCAGGCTCCTGCCTCCGTGGTAGCGCCCACTGACAAATCGGTGGCCTGATACTCTGATCACCCCCATTTAAGTGCCCGCAGTTCGCGGGCACTTTCGCTTCTGCACCTTCTCAACCTTACTTGCATTCATGATCCGGCGGAGTCATTTGTCCCCACAGACCATTCCAGCTCAGGCTGAGGCTGCGGGAAGCTGCAGCAAAGTGCGCCGCTGTTTGCGCGACTTTGGTGCCTCAATCGCTAGCCAAGTGGAGAGATTCTCTGCGCACGGATGGAGCTTGCTGGAACTCGCGCGCCTAGGTCAGTATTCAGTGGAATTCAACAGCCTAGCGATGCCGTGTAAGCAAGCCTTCCAGTCAAGGCTCGAGTTCGGCCCAACTGCTGAGCGTAGGACGCAAGATGGATGATGTCTTGACTTGCCCGCTCTCGAGATAGATCACTGACTGTGCCAGTGCTTCTACATCGCTGGGGTCGTGGGTCACGAGCAAAGTCGGCACCTGTACGCGATCCAACATCTCAGCCAACTCTCCACGCAGACGAGTACGCAGTTGCGTGTCCAGTGCCGACAGGGGCTCGTCGAGCAGGAGCAGCTTAGGCTCGGGCGCAAGCGCTCTCGCGAGGGCGACCCGCTGTCGCTGACCACCGGAGAGGTGCCTCGGCCACGCTCCGCGTAGAGTCTCGAGATCAAACTGTCTCGTAAGTGCCGCGATGCGTTCGCGCTCCTCCTCGTTTGGCCTCTTGCCATGCCGACACAAGCCGAAGGCAAGATTCTGCTCGACAGTCATGTGCGGGAACAGAGCATAGTCTTGGAATACCAACCCGATTCGACGCTCTCGCGCAGGCAGGTTGACGCCGTGTGCGGTGTCCAAAAGCGTTCTTCCAGCCACCCTCACATGCCCTCGCGCATGCTGCGCGAGCCCGGCAATCGCCATCAGAACGGTGGACTTGCCGGATCCTGACGCGCCTATCAATGCGGTGCGCAAGGTGTTGGAAATGAACTGTGCATCCAGCACAAAGCTCCGACCGGTCGACTCGAGGGTCGTCTGCACATGGATATCCATTACCGGCGTCATATCAGTGCTTAGCTTGGAGCATGCGGCTTGAGACAACCAAGATCACGACGCATACGACAGAGATCACCAGGGTGAGCCAGAGCGCCTGGGCGTCGTTGCCCGCTTGAACGGCATCGTAGATGGCTATGGAGAGCGTTTGCGTCTTGCCAGGCAGGTTCCCAGCGATCATCAACGTAGCGCCGAACTCGCCCATCGCTCGCGCGAACGCCAGCATCAGTCCCGCGGCAATGCCCCGGACAGCGAGTGGAAGCGTGACTCGCAAAAAGATCTCGAACTCGCCCGCTCCCAGCGTACGGGCTGCGTGCAAAAAGCGTCCATCGACGTCTTCAAAGGCAGCCCGAGCCGCCTTGTAGATCAACGGGAGTGACACCAGAGCCGCGGCAATCACCGCACCTTGCCAGGTGAACATCAGGTTGATGCCAAACCAGCTGTCGAGGTACTTCCCAATCACGCCATTGCGACCAATGACGACGATGAGGTAGTACCCCAACACAGTGGGAGGCAACACCATCGGCAGCATCAGCAACGCATCCACGGCGTCCTTGCCGGCAAAGCGCCGCTGAGACATCCACCAACCCAGAGCGATGCCCACCACGCCTGCGATCAATGTGGCAAGCAGGGCAATCTTGAGCGTTAACCAGAGAGGGGCGAGCAACTACGGACCACCGGGTTCAAGGCTTGGAGAAACCGAATCCTTCAAGGATCTTCTGGCCGGCATCGCTGCGCACGAACGCGATGAACGCCTTGCCCAGCGCTGCGTTCTTGCTGGCAGCAATCTGTGCGATGGGGTAGCTCACAGGGGTTGAGGTTGGAACGGTAAGCGCGATGCGCGTCTTGTCCTTCTCGATCAAGGCATCGGTGCGGTAGACGAAACCTGCGTCGACTTCTGCACGGGCCACATAGTTCAGCACTTGGCGCACGCTCTCGCCATAGATCCACTTCGGCTCAAGCGCTGCCGTCAGGCCGGCCTCCTGCACGGAGGCCATGGTGTAGCGGCCGACAGGAACGGTACTGGGAGTTCCGGTGGAGACGCGCTTGTAGTTCTCGCCTCCAAGGTCTGCCAGCTTCTGAGGCACCTTGGCTGCAGTAGCTGGAACAATCAGCACCAGTGTGTTGCGAGCAAAATCTGCACGGCTGCCTTCAGCAAGCAGGTTGGCCTTGGCTGCACGATCCATCGTTTCCTGATCGGCGGATGCGAACACATCAACGGGTGCGCCCTGCTGAATCTGGGCCAGAAGTGGACCAGAGGCAGCGAAATTGAAAGTCACCTTGGTACCCGGCTTCGACTTTTCGAACGCTTGGCCGATAGACTGAAATGCATTGGTCAGGCTGGCTGCGGCCGATACCACCAACTCCTGTGCATGCACTGCCACTGGCCCCAGGGACATCGCGGCGAGAAATACTGCTTTTCCCAACCAACGTGAAGAGGTGTTCATTTCCTGCCCTCGCAATCGCTATTCCAAAAGGTAATAGCGCGATCATAGCAAGTGGGGCTTCCGCATGGTCGACGGATATCGACTGTGGATCGAGACAGCAACCGACCGCGATCGCTCCAAGCCGGGCTTCCCATGACTCGAATGCCCTCGGCTTTGACCCTGGTGCGGCTGGCATCAGCTGACAGGCTGCGAGGCAGGCAGTCGCAAGCTTCACACCGTTGATGCATTCGATGCCGCAAGCGCAAAGGTCTACGAACGTTGGTCTGATCGGTCAAAATCGCCACCCGATTGAAAACGGGGTCTCGATCTGCTTCCATTGGAATGCAGCCTCTCGTAACCGCTGTCCCGCTGTGCCTGGCCGTCCATTTCCAAACCGTGTCTGATTCCGCCCCGCCCGCCCCCTCCATGGACGCTGCGCAGCCCTCGCGCGCCCTGTGGGTCATGTTTCTGTGTTTGCTGTCAGGCTTCGCGCTGAGTCAGGCCTTTCGCACGGTCGCGACCATCATCGCCACGGGCCTTCAGGCCGATTTCGGCATCTCGCCCGACTCATTGGGCGCCTTCGCTGGGCTGTTCGGCCTGTCGTTCGGCGTCACGCAGTTGCTGATGGGCATCGGCATGGATCTGTACGGACTGCGCCGCATCGTGCTGACGGCGTTTCCTTTTGCAGTGGTGGGGTCGACGCTGTCTGCAGGCGCGCCGAGCTATGGCTGGTTGATGCTGGGGCAAATGATGATCGGCGTGGGCTGTTCGCCGGCGTTCCTGGCCTGCACGGTCTTCATTTCCCGGCACTTTCCAGCGCAACGCTTTGCATTCTTTTCGGGTGTTGGAGTCGGGATCGGTGGCTTGGGACTGATCTTCACGGGAACGCCATTGGCCTGGCTGGTGCAGCACGGGGGCTGGCGCATGGGTTTCGGTGTCTTGGCGGTGCTGTCCCTGCTGTCGTGGTTGCTGATCTATCTGCGCGTGCATGAGCCGGGTTCGGCCGAGGGCGCAGACCGTCCCAGAGAATCCTGGAAGCAGGCAGCGAGCCGTTTCGGAGACCTTTTCCGAATGCCGCACACCTGGGGCATCTTGGTTCTGGGGATGTGCTGCTATGCCGCGTTTCTGTCGCTGCGGGGTCTCTGGCTGGGGCCGCTGCTGATGGGACGGTTCGGGCTTTCGCTGATCGAGAGCGGCAACGTGGCGCTGGTGCTGTCGTTGATTGCCTTGTTCTGTCCGGCGCTCTTTGGCCGAATGGACCCGGGACCCGTACGCCGCCGCCGGTGGCTCGCATCCTTCTCGCTACTCATGGGTGGTCTGTTCCTGCTGATGGCGTTCCTGCACCACGCCGCAGCGGCGGTCGTTCTAATCTTCGCGATGGGAGCGCTGTCAGGCTTCGGCGTGCTGCAGTACGCCGATGTGCGGTCCTCCTACCCTGCCGAGATGACGGGCCGGGCGCTGTCGCTTTTCACCATGGCCATGTTCATTGGAGTCGCGTTGATGCAGTGGCTCACTGGACTGTTGGCGGGCTGGGCGCAGGCTCAGGGCCATGACCCCTTCCAAGCTGTCATGCTGGGCATCGCCAGCATGCTGGCGGCTGCGTCAACGGCCTTCAGATGGCTGCCGCGTTCGCCTTTGTTACCGTGAGGGGGCGCAGCGTTAGTGTGGGAGGCAATAGGCCGCTACGGGAATGAACACCCCCTCCAATACTGGTTCCCGAGCTAGAAGCTGAGAATACGCTTCTATGGGCGGCCTCGACGAACTTGGAATACCAAGCCTTCCTGCGAAGAACAAGAATGGCGATTGCAATCATCACTGGCGTGTTGCGCGAACTCAGGTCCGACGGGCATGAGCCGTCGGGGCATATCGGCTTGACGCATTTTTTATCTTGCGCTCAAAAAGGGGCCCGCTGCGCAACATTAGCGTGCTAGGCGGATTCATGGCGCTGTGCTGCATTCTCAATGTGGTGGCGGTCTTCGGAGTTTTTCGTACCCAAGGCAATGAGCCACTGCCGCATTACGCTGCTTTTCAGGGAATTCCGCCGACTGATAAGAGATCCTCTTCGGTATCCACATCCTGCACGTAGGCAGGATCGCGCATCTCGAGGAACTGCACCCGGTTCCGATTCTTTAATAACCATCCGCGAATACCCTCATCGGGACGATCAGACTCTGCTATGGCTTTCACGGCCTCCCACGACAGCAAGATTGGATGGCCCCGCACGCCGACATGCGTCGGAACGGCCGCATGAACGTCTCTGGCGAGAGCTAGCCAAGCACTGGTCAGTCGCTGGATATGCGATGACATCAGGGAGGGGAGGTCTCCGAGCAGCACCAACATGTCATGGCCTGCGTGGACTTGATAGTGATCTTGGATCGCCGCCATCTGGGAGGTGACCACATCAGTGGATCCTGTTTCATTGAGCACTAATCGGGCTTTGCAGTGGGCAACCAATGGCTCTAGCTGCGCCCGGTAGGGACCGATAACCACCGAGATCTCGCCGACGCCAGCACCTCTCAAAGATGCAACTTGGCGCTCAAGAATGGCTTGTCCTTGAACGCGAAACGCCGCCTTCGGCACATGGCCCATACGGCTTCCATGTCCAGCCGCAAGAATGCTGGCTGCAAACCTTGCTTGCCCTTCTGGTCGATCGTCCATGCAACAGCATCTCCTTGAATACCCATCCTAAGTCGACTTTTTTACCGCAACCCGTACACCACTGACGGCGGCTGGGAAAAGGCCACTTGTTGTCGCTCCGTGGAAAACTTCACGCACCGGGTTTCCTGGTGAGGGCCTCCCGGGCGTAGCCCCAGGGTTTGCCGTCCGCGTGCTTTCCATATCCCGTGTCAGCAGTCGCGTTGACCTTCGAAGTGTCTCAGCGCAAAAGCAAGCAACGCTAGTGTCGCGCTAAGCAACATTTCCCCCAGTACGAGCTAAGGGCTCCCGTCCCGAGAACGGCTGGGCAGGTGCTTGAGAACGCGCTCGAGGTCGTCGAACTCCAAGGGCTTAACCAGATGGGCATAGAAACCGGCCTGCTCTGACCGCAGGCGGTCGTCGTCTTGCCCCCAACCAGTGAGTGCAATTAGAGAGATTCCGTTGCCCCAGTCGAATTCGCGTATGCGACGGCAGGCTTGGTGACCGTTCATGCTGGGCATGCCGATGTCCATAAAGACCACTTCCGGGCGAATCTCTTGGGCAACTTCCACGGCCTCGGCACCGCTGTATGCGGCGCGCGCTTCATGGCCCTCCATCGTCAACAAAGTGACCAGCGAACGGGCCACATCCTTGTTATCGTCGACAACCAAAATCCTGCGAGGAGGTGCAGGCGCTTGTGCGGCCTGGCAGGCCGGAAGCTGCACAACGAACCCACCCCCTCTCCCACTGCCTTCGCTACGTGCTTGCACGCTTCCGCCGTGCTGCCAACAAGAGTGCGGCCTTGCCCGCAGCGTTGCCGTCGGACAAGCAGTCCAAGCTCGACAAGATGTCGGGCGCCAGGGACTTCGACAAGACTTTCATCGACGAAGTAGGAGTCGACGCCCACAAGACCGACATCTCGCTTTTCGAGAAGGCCAGCAAGGACGCTGACGATGCCGATCTGAAGGCTTTTGCGACCAAGACCCTGCCTACCTTGCAAGCGCATCGCGAGCATGCCGATGGTTTGAAGAAGGGCCGCAAATAGCACCCGTGATTAAGCGGGATCGATCCGGAAGATTGCTGACTGTCCAGTAGTTTGGAACGTACTGAGCAGACTGCCGTTGCAGCGGGCAAAAGCGCCACGACAAGGCACACACTGTCGGCAAACTGAACGGCAACTTTCAGCAGCTTCCGGCAACAGCACGGAAATCCGCCAAATCGTTGTCACCATTGAATAAGTGGTAGGGCGTGAGGGACTTGAACCCGCGACCAAAGGATTATGAGTCCTCTGCTCTAACCAACTGAGCTAACGCCCCATGCGCCAACGCCTTCAGCGGCAGGGGCAGCCGGCCTATTGTAAGTGCTTACCTGCGGTGGCTCAGCGCATTGCTGACCAGCTTGGACGTGATGTCTACGATCTGGATCATCCGGTCATAAGGCATGCGTGTGGGACCGATGACGCCGAGGGTTCCGACGATCTGGCCATCCACTTCGTAAGGCGCGCTCACCACCGACAGTTCCTCAAACGGAACCACCTGGCTTTCGCCACCGATGAAGATGCGCACGCCCTCGGCCTGGCTCGCTACGTCAAGCAGTCGCAGGATTTGGGTCTTTTGCTCGAAGAGGTCGAAGGCCCTGCGCAGGTTGCCCATGTCACTGGAGAAGTCACTGACCGCCAGCAGGTTGCGCTCGCCGGAGAACACCACCTCATCCTGCGACTGCGACATGGCTTCCGTTCCGGCATTCACCGCTGCCTGCATCAGCGTGGCGATCTCGCCGCGCAGCTTGTCCACCTCGGACTTGAGACGCTCGCGCACCTGTTCCATGGTCAGGCCCGAGTAGTGCGCATTGAGGAAATTGGCGGTTTCCACCAGTTGGGACTGGGAATAGTCCAGTTCGGTGAAGATCACCCGGTTTTGCACGTCGCCTTCAGGCGAGACGATGATGACCAGAAAGCGCCGCTCCGAAAGCCTCAGGAACTCGATGTGGCGAAACATCGAAGCCCGGCGCGGCGCCACGACCACCCCGACGAACTGCGACAGGTTGGAAAGCAAATGCGCAGCATTGGCAATGACCTTCTGCGGCTGTTCAGGCACCAACTGCGGCGCCATCAGTTGCTCGCGCTGCACGGTGAGCATGGTGTCGACGAACAGCCGGTAGCCCTTAGCGGTGGGAATACGCCCCGCCGAGGTGTGGGGGCTTGCAATCAGCCCCAGGCCTTCCAGGTCTGCCATCACGTTGCGGATGGTGGCGGGCGAGAGATCCAGCCCCGATGCCTGCGACAGCGTTCGCGAACCCACGGGCTGACCGTCCGCGATGTAGCGCTCCACGAGCGCTTTCAACAACAACTTGGAACGGTCATCAAGCATTGACTCATTTTAATGATGTAATTTCTGAATGAACCCTAAATTCCGGCGCGTTGCGCTCATCGGCAAGTACCAGACGTCGACGTCTGGCGCGGCTTCCGGCAGTTCAAGGCAGACGATCGAGGACATTGCCCGCTTTCTTGCCGGCCGGGGCTGCGCGGTCACATTGGAAGCAGAGACCGCAGCGAATACCGGAGTGACAGGCTATGAGGTGCTGGACGTCGAAGGCATAGGCACGCAGTGCGACTTGGGCCTGGTCGTCGGAGGGGATGGCACCATGCTCGGCATCGGCCGGCAACTGGCCAGCTACCGCACCCCGCTGATCGGCATCAACCAGGGGCGCCTGGGTTTCATCACCGACATTCCGCTGGAAGGTTATGAGGCCGTGCTCACGCCGATGCTCGACGGTGATTACGAAGAAGACGTGCGCCCCCTGATGCGCGCCCGCGTGATGCGGGGCGCAGAGTGCGTCTTCGAAGCGCTGGCCCTGAACGACGTGGTGGTAAACCGGGGTTCGACCTCGGGCATGGTGGAGCTGCGCGTGGAGGTCGGCGGGCAGTTCGTGTCCAACCAGCGCGCGGACGGCCTCATCATCGCGTCTCCCACGGGTTCCACGGCCTACTCGCTGTCTGCCGGCGGCCCCATGCTGCACCCTTCCATTCCCGGCTGGGTGCTGGTGCCGATCGCGCCGCACACCCTGTCCAACCGGCCCATCGTGCTGTCCGACGCCACCGAGGTTGCGGTGGAGGTGGTGGGCGGGCGCGACATCAGCGCGAATTTCGACATGCAGTCGCTCGCCTCGCTGCAGCATGGCGACCGCATCCTGGTGCAGCGCTCGGAGCACTGCGTGCACTTCCTGCATCCGCGGGGCTGGAACTACTTCGCCACCCTGCGCAAGAAGCTGCGCTGGAACGAAGGGGGCTCCTGACATGGCGCTCAAGCGGATCGCGCTGCGCGACTTCGTGATCGTCGAGGCGCTCGACCTGGACCTGCACACCGGCTTCACCGTGCTCACCGGCGAAACCGGTGCGGGCAAATCCATCCTGATCGACGCGCTGCAGATGCTGCTGGGCGCCCGCGCCGATACCGGCGTGATCCGGGAAGGTGCGCAGCGCACCGACATCTGTGCCGAGTTCGACGGTCCGGCCGCCCTGTCGGTCTGGCTGGACGAAGCCGGCATTCCGCAGGAAGACACCTTGCTGCTTCGCCGCACGATCGATGTGCAGGGCAAGAGCCGGGCGTGGGTGAACGGCATTCCGGCCACGGCCGCGCAGATGCGCGCCATCGGCGACCACCTGCTGGACATCCATGGCCAGCACGCCTGGCAGAGCCTGACCCGGCCCGAGGCGGTACGCGGCCTGCTCGACGCCTACGCCGGCGCGCAGACCCAGTCCCTGGCGGTGCTGTGGAGCGCGTGGCGCGATGCACAGCGCGCGCTGGCCCAGGCCCGCGCCGCGCAGGACACGCTGCAGCAGGAGCGCGAGCGCCTGCAGTGGCAGGTGGGCGAGGTCGACAAGCTGTCCCCCCGGGCGGACGAGTGGGACGAACTCAACGCCCAGCACACGCGGCTGTCGAACGCGCAGACGCTGCTCGACAGCGCCCAGGGCGCGCTCAGCGCCCTGGAAGACGACGACAGCGGCGCCCTGGGCCGCCTGGCGCAGGCGCAGGACCTGCTGCAGGACCATGAGCACATGGACGAGGCGCTGCAGGCGATGAGGGAAGTGCTCACGTCCTGCATCGCCCAGGCCGGCGACGTAGCCCATTCGCTGCAGGGCTACCTGCGGCATACCGACCTGGACCCGGAACGGCTTCAGGCTCTGGATGAGCGGCTGTCGCAATGGATGTCGCTGGCGCGCCGCTACAAGCGCACCCCGGCCGAGCTGCCGGGCTTGCTCGAAGGCTGGAAGGCCGAACTGCGCCAGCTCGACTCCGCGGCCGACCTGGCGGCGCTGGAAGCGCAGGAGCGCACGACGGCGGCTGTCTACCAGAAGGCTGCACGGGCCCTGTCGCAGCAGCGCACGCAGGCCGCCCCGCGCCTGGCGCAGGCCATCACCCAGGCGATGCAGGGCCTGGGCATGACCGGGGGCCGCTTCGCGGTGTCCGTGGAGCCCGCCACCGAGCCCGGACCGCAAGGCATCGATGCCATCAGCTTCCTGGTCAGCAGCCACCCCGGCATGACGCCCAAGCCCATCGGCAAGGTGGCCTCCGGCGGCGAGCTGTCGCGCATCTCGCTGGCCATTTCCGTGACCACCAGCGAACTGGGCGAAGCACCCACGCTCATCTTTGACGAGGTGGATTCGGGCGTCGGCGGCGCCGTGGCCGAGACGGTCGGGCGCCTGATGCAGCAGCTCGGCCGCGACCGCCAGGTGCTGGCCGTCACCCATCTGCCGCAAGTGGCCGCCTGCGCCCACCACCACCTGGTCGTAGCCAAGCACAAGCGCGCCGAGGGAACCACCAGCGCCGTCACGCCTGCGCGGCATGAAGAACGGGTCCAGGAGCTGGCGCGCATGCTGGGCGGCGAGCGCGTGTCGGCCACCACGCTGGCCCATGCGCGCGAGATGCTGGAGGGGGCGGCCAGGCCGGCGGCAGCGCTTGCCGATGCTCCGTCCGCCGGCATGGCCCCGAAAGCACCGGCGGCCCGCAAAGCAGCAGTGAAAAAAGCCCCGGCCCAACCCACGACGAAAGCGCGCTGACGCATGGCCCTCGACATCGTTCTGATCACCGGCATGTCCGGCTCCGGTAAATCCGTCGCACTGCACGCGCTGGAGGACGCCGGCTACTACTGCGTGGACAACCTGCCGCCGGAGTTGCTGGCATCGTTCGTCGCGCTGGAGCACCAGCACCACGGCAACCGCGTGGCCATCGCCATGGACGTGCGCAGCGCCACCGCCCTGCCCCTGGTGCCGCAGCAGCTGGAACGGCTGCGCAGCCAGGGCGTGCGCGTGCAGTCGCTGTTCCTGGACGCCACCACCGACGCGCTGGTGCGCCGCTTCTCCGAAACGCGCCGGCGCCATCCGCTGTCCAAGGAAGATCTGCGCGAGGGCCAGCGGGCCCTGCTCCAGACGATCGAGCTGGAGCGCGAGCTGCTGGCCGAGCTGCGCGAGCAGTCCCACGTGATCGACACGACGGCCCTGCGCTCGGCACAGCTGCAGAGCTACGTGAAGAGCCTGATCTCGATGGCGCAGGGCCAGCTCACGCTGATCTTCCAGTCGTTCGCCTTCAAGCGCGGGGTGCCGGTGGATGCGGACTACGTGTTCGACGTGCGCATGCTCCCCAACCCGCACTACGAAACCGGCCTGCGCGAGCTGACGGGCAAGGACCAGGCGGTGGTCGACTTCCTGCAGCTGCAGCCGGATGTCGCCCTGATGCAGACGCATATCCGGCAGTTCCTGGACCACTGGCTGCAGGCCATGGTGCAGAACCACCGCAGCTATGTCACCGTCGCCATCGGCTGCACCGGCGGGCAGCACCGCTCGGTCTATCTGGTCGAGCGGCTGGCGGCGGACTTCGGCGGCCGGCTACCGACCTTGCGCAGGCACCGCGAACTCGACGCCCGCTGAGCGGGCGGCAAACGGGGCGGCGTGACCGCGGCGAGAGCAGGAGTGAGCCCGACCCCGCCGCGGCGGGGGAATTCTGATAGAAATGGGCTGCAGCGCTTATGGAATAAGCGCATACAGCTATCATTTTGATATCACCCTACCGTAGGATGCAGCGGCAGCAAGGGCAGATCGTCCAGCAGCTTGCGTACCGGGGCGGGCAGCCCCAGATCCGGCCAGTCCGCAGGGGCAAACCAGCCGATGCCGGTCACCGACCCCTGCTCTGCACCGGTCAGAAGCGCGCTCCCCTCCACTTGCGCCACGACGGGATGCAGGTGGAGGTCCCGGTGCGTCAACACATGCAGGAAACCAGACAGGTCCTGCAGCGGTGCACGGGCCAGCCCGGCCTGCGCCACATGGTTCTCCAGCGCCGCGCGGTCGGCAAACACCGGCGGGCAGTACAGGCCCGCCCAGATGCCCGGTGACGGCCGGCGCTCCAGCCACAGGCGACCTTGCCCGTCTCGCTGCAGCAGCAACCACCAGGATTGCGCGCTGCGGCTCAGCTTGCGCGTGCGCACCGGGTAGTGCTCCGGGTTGCCCGAGCGCCGCGCAACGCAGGCCTCGTGCAATGGGCAGACGATGCAGGCCGGCTTCTTGGGCGAGCAGATGCTGGCGCCCAGATCCATCAGGCCTTGCGTGTAGCGCGGCATCGCGCGCTCTAGGTCGGCGTGCGGCAGCAGTGCCTCCGCGCGCTCCCACAGCGCACGCTCGTTGCGCGCCACGGCCAGGTCGGCGTCGAAGCCGAGCACGCGGGTGAGTACGCGCCGCACATTGGCGTCCAGGATGGGTGCACGCACGCCGAAGCAGAACGAGGCGATCGCCCCGGCCGTGGACCGGCCGATGCCCGGCAGCGCAGATAGCTCATCCACGGTGCGCGGAAAGTGCCCGCCGTGGCGCTCCACCACCAATTGCGCGCAGCGGTGCAGGTTGCGCGCCCGGCTGTAGTAGCCCAGCCCGCTCCAGAGCGCCAGCACATCGTCCTGCGGTGCAGCCGCCAGCGCGCCCACATCGGGGAACCGCGCCAGGAAGCGGGGGTAGTAATCCAGCACGGTGGCCACCTGCGTCTGTTGCAGCATGATCTCGGAGAGCCACACGCGGTAGGCGTCGCGCGTGTTCTGCCACGGCAGATGGTTGCGCCCATGCTCTGCCTGCCACCGCACGACCTGCGCGGCGACGCTGTCTTCCTGCCCGCTCATGCCGGCAAGGTCTGCGGCTGCGTATCGGCGGCGTCTGCCATCGGCAGCGCAACCAGCTGGGAGGTCAGCTCTCCCAGTCGGGTTTCCAGCTGCGCCAGATCCTGCTCCGCCTGCTCGATCTCGCCGATGCGTTCCGCCAGGCCGCTGGCCGCATGCTGGATGCGGTCCACGGCCTCGATGCGCCGGGCGAAGCTGCGCTTGCGCTCGCGCAGTTGGGCATCCAGCTGTGCCGTGGCCGACTTGCTCCACAGCTCCAAGTCGTTGGCGGCCGACTCGAAGACGGTGCGCAGGCGCATGGCCAGCGCACGCACCAGCCGCTGCGCGAACTCGGGCTGCGCAAGACGCAGCGCATGGCCGACACCCACGTATTGCAGATGCCGCTGCTCGATCTGGCCGATCTCCGCCACGAAGGGCTCCATCTGCGGCGCGGCAGGCACCTGCAGAGAGAACCCGAACTCCGAGTTGAGCTGGCGGAAGGTGCCGTTCAGCATGGCGTGGATCTCGGTCGCCGACGATTGGACCGTGTCCATGATCGCCTTGATCCGTTCGAAGGTCTCCAAGTAGACCTTGCGCGCGCCCAGCTTGAGCCCGCGGTTCTGCAGCGCGTCGGTCAGCGCCGCCAGCTCGGCCTTGAGCGAGCGCGGCCCCAGCTGATGGAACACGTCGCGCAACAGCTTGAGGTGCACGGCACGCAGCGCCTGGATCTTGGCCGTGCTGGCCTCGAACTCGTGCTGTTCCTGCTGGATGCGCCCGCGCATCGACTCGATGACCGACGCATTCTTGCCGCGCAGGCTGCGCAGTTCGAGCATCTGGTCGTCCAGATCGCGGCGGCGGATATTGATGACACGCGCGGTTTCGGCCCGCAGCCCGGCCACACCGGACGCCACGGTCGAGCGCAGGATGGCCTGCCGCTTGCCCATGACGCCCTGTGAGAGCACGTCTTCCAGGCGCGGCAGCCCGCTGCTCTCCAGCAGCAGGTCGTCGCACTGGATCTTGGCGACGAGCCCTTTCTGCGCCGAAACGGGGACCACCTGATCGAGCGGCACCCCCAGGATCTCCGCCGACGTGGCGCACTGGCGCTGCAATTGCTCGTGCACCTGCTCGGCCGTGTTGAGCGTGTCCCACAGCGTGTCGATCTTGTTGAGCACGACCAGGCGTGCGTCGGTGCTGCCTTCAGGGGCGCTCAGATGGTCGCGCCAGATGGCCAGGTCCGAACGGGTCACGCCCGTGTCGGCTGCCAGGATGAACACCACGGCGTGCGCCTGGGGAATCAGGTGGATGGTCAGCTCGGGTTCCGCGCCGACGGCGTTCAGCCCCGGCGTGTCCAGGATGACCAGCCCCTGTTTGAGCAGCGGATGCGGAATATTGATGAGCGCGTGGCGCCACAGAGGCACCTCGACCCGTCCCTGCGCGTCGGGCAGGGGGTTGTCCTCGGGCGCGTCGTCGTGCCAGAAGCCCAGGGCGCGGGCCTCGTCCTGCGTGACGCGCCGCACCTCCGAGACTTTCTGCAGCGCCTCGGCCAACTGGTCCGGCCGGGCGACGTCCAGCGCAATCTCCACCCAGCGCTCCGGCCTGTGGCGCCACTCGGCCAGCCCCTGCGGCTGCAGCCGGGTGTCGATGGGCAGCAGACGCAGGCTGGGCGGGCTGGCGGGGTCATAGCCCAGTTCGGTGGGGCACATGGTCGTGCGGCCCGCGCTGGCCGGCATGATGCGGCGGCCATAGTCGGCAAAGAACAGGGCATTGATCAGTTCGGACTTGCCGCGCGAGAACTCGGCGACGAAGGCCACCATCACCTTGTCGCTGCGCACCTGAGACTCCAGGCGCCGCAGACGCTCCTCCACCGCCGAGTCCATGAGCTCATGCGAGCCCAGCCACCCGGCGAGTTGCTGCAGTTGCTGCGCGAACGCCCGTCGCCAGGCGCCGTGCTGGTCGAACTGTTCGTTGAATGAGGGTCCCACTTTGCTCCTGGATCGCAGTGCCTGCCCAGCGCAAGCTGGCGGGGCTGGTTCACAAAATATAGCACCCCAGGGATCGCACCGGATCCGCTGCCCCGCCGCGCCTTGCGGTGTCAGGCGCGCTGGCAGCGGATGCAGTAGTACGTGCTGCGCTGGCCCTGCCGCAGCAGCCGTACGGCGGTGCCGCAGGCGCGGCATGGCAGGCCGTCGCGCCCATAGACATTCGCTTCCAGCTGGAAGTGGCCGGCGTTGCCATCGGCGCTGGAAAAATCCCGCAGCGTGGTACCGCCCCGCTCCACAGCACGTGCCAGGACCTCGCGGATGGCCGCGTGCAGCCGGCGCGCCCGCTGGGGGCCGATGGCCGACGCCTTCACCGTCGGCCGGATGCCGGCCAGGAACAGCACCTCCGACGCATAGATATTGCCGACCCCCACCACGAGCTTGCCGCCCAGCAGCAGCGGTTTGATGGGGGTGCGGCTGGCACGCAGCCCCGTCAGGAAACGCTCCGCCGTGAAATCATCCGACAGCGGCTCCATGCCCAGTCCCTGCAGCAGCTTGACCGCCACCGGATCCGCCTCGGCACCTGCCCACACCACGGCGCCGAAGCGACGCGGATCGTGCAGCCGCAAGACGCCGCGGTCGGTCACCATCTCGAAGTGGTCGTGCCCACCCGGCGGCGGAAGGCTAGGGGCGAAGCGCAGGCTGCCCGACATGCCCAGGTGGATCAGCAGCAGCCCGGCCCCCTCGTCCAGATCGACCAGCAGGTACTTGCCCCGCCGCCGCACCCCTGCCACGCGCCGGCCCACCAGCTGCGCCGGGTCGAGCCCCAGCGCCCAGCGCAGCGGCTTGCCCAGGGTGACGGAACCAATGCGCGCGCCGGCAATCGCATCGGCAAAGCTGCGCCGCGTGACCTCCACCTCGGGCAACTCAGGCATATCGACACTCTTCGGAAAGTACTCTAGGCATGGATTATTATGGGTCGATGGTGCAATCTCATCGTTTCAAGGCCATTGCTCTGGCCTGCATGCTGGCGCTGTCGGCCGGCGCCGTTCAGGCCCAATCGCAGCCCCCCGAGCCCATCCAGGCGGCTCCAGCGGAAACCGATGACGACCCCTCCTCCAGCGACGCCCGCGCCGCCCTGGACGCAGAACTCTTCTATGAAATCCTGCTGGGCGAGATGACCTCCAGCACGGGCGATCCCGGCACCGGCTACGCCCTCATGCTCGAAGCCGCCCGGCGCAGCCGCGACGGCCAGCTCTACCGGCGCGCCACGGACATCGCGCTGCAGTCCCGTTCAGCCGAGTACGCGTTGATCGCTGCCAAGGCGTGGAAGGAAGCGCTGCCCCAGTCCCGCGAAGCCAACCGCTACGTGCTGCAGATCCTGATCGCGCTCAACCGCATCGGCGAGACCCCTGAGTTGCTGCAGCGGGAATTGGCGCAGTCGACCGTGCGCGCGCGCATCGCCACCATCCAGGCGCTGCCGCCGCTCTATGGCCGGGCCAGCGACAAGAAGCTGGCAGCGGCGGTGGTGGAGCAGGCACTGGCCAACGAACTCACCCATCCGGCCGTGGGACCTACGGCATGGACCACCATCGGACGCATGCGGCTGGTCGCGGACGACAAGCCCGGCGCACTGGAAGCCGTCAAGCAGGCCCAGGCCCTGGAAGCAGGCAACGACGGCGCCGCCTTGCTGTCCATGCTGCTCGTCGAGCAAGGCGTATCGCAGGCCGAACCCTTGCTGGCACGCTATCTGGCGGGCAGCCCGCTGCCGGAAATCCGCATGGCGTACGCGCGCACGCTGATCGAGACGCAGCGGCTGAACGACGCGCAGGCGCAGGTGGATGCGGTCACTCGGGAAAAGCCGGACCTGCCCGAGGCGTGGCTGGTGCAGGCCTCGCTGCACCTGCAGGCGCAGAGGCTGGTCGAAGCACAGGCCTCGCTGCAGCAGTTCCAGTCGCTGGTGGAGCCCCTGCCCGCCGGCGATCCGCGCCGCAGCGCCCTGTCCCAGGCCTATCTGATGCAGGCGCAGATTGCCGAGAAGCAAGGCAACTTCGCTCAGGCGGAAACCTGGCTCTCCCGGATCGACAACACGGCCGACCTGTTCAGCGCGCAGACCCGCCGGGCCTCTCTGCTGGCGCGCCAGGGCAAGCTCGCGGAGGCGCAAACCCTCATCCGAGGCCTGCCCGCCGCCACGCCCGAAGACGAGCGCACCAAACTGCTGGCTGAGGTGCAACTGCTGCGCGACGCGCAGAAGCACCAGGAAGCCTTCGATCTGCAGTCGCGCGTCGTCGCCCTCAAGCCTCAGGACAACGATCTGGTCTACGACCAGGCGATGCTGGCCGAAAAGGCGGGCAAGCTGGACGTGATGGAAAAGCTGCTGCGCGAGATCATCGCCCGGCAGCCCGACTACCACCACGCCTACAACGCGCTGGGCTACTCCCTGGCCGAGCGTGGCGTGCGCCTGCCTGAAGCCCGGCAGTTGATCACCAAGGCGCTTGAACTGGCGCCCGGCGACCCCTTCATCACCGACAGCCTGGCCTGGGTGGAATTCCGCCTGGGCAACGCTGCCGAGGCGGCGCGCCTGCTGGAGGAGGCCTTCAAGAAGCAGCCGGACGCGGAAATCGCAGCCCACTGGGGCGAAGTGCTTTGGACGCTGGGCCAGCGCGAGCGGGCCAACGCGGTCTGGCGCGACGGTCTGAAGATCAACCGCGACAACGGCACGCTGAAAGACACGCTGAAACGGCTCGGAGCGAATCCGTGAGCCCGGGCATCGCCGTGGCAGCCGGGGGTTTCCGGCGCCGGGTGCGCGTACTCGCCGCATTGTGTGCCATCGGTGCGCTGGCAGCATGCAGCCAGCCGCCTGCGCCGGCCAGCGGCGCTACCGACCAATGGAGCGGCCGCCTGGCGTTGCAGGTGGAAGACGCTGCCTCGCAGTCGTTCAGCGCCGGATTCGAACTGCAGGGCCGGCCCGAACGGGGGCAGCTCACGCTGCTCAACCCGCTGGGCAATGTGATCGCCACATTGGAGTGGGAACCGGGCCAGGCCGTCCTCGTCTCGGGCCAGGAACGACGCGTTTCTGCGTCGCTCGATGCGCTGGTGCAGGAGCTGCTGGGCGGCCCCGTGCCGGTCACCGCCTTGTTCGGCTGGCTGCAGGGCGACCCCGTGCAGGCCACCGGCTGGCAGGCCGACCTGAGCGCACTGCCCCATGGCCGCATCATGGCACAGCGCTTCAGCCCGCCGCCGCAGGCCACGCTGCGCATCGCATTGAGCCAGTGAGCCTACATGCACACGCTGTACGACGTGCCGGCACCGGCCAAGCTCAACCTGTTCCTGCACATCACTGGGCAGCGCGCAGACGGCTACCACCTGATGCAGTCGGTCTTCATGCTGATCGACTGGAGCGACACGCTGCATTTCGAGTTGCGCCGCGATGGGTCGCTGACGCGTGAGGACCTGAACGTCCCGCTGCCGCAGGACGACCTCATCCTGCGCGCCGCGCGGGCATTGCAGGCCGCAACGCAGTGCCCCCTGGGCGCGCACATCGGCATCCGCAAGGCCGTGCCGGCCCAGGCCGGCCTGGGCGGCGGCTCGTCCGATGCGGCCAGCACGCTGCTGGCGCTCAACCGGTTGTGGAACCTGCACCTGCCCCGCGCGGCACTGGAGGCCATCGGCGTCACGCTGGGAGCCGACGTGCCGTTTTTTTTGCGCGGAAAGAACGCCTGGGTAGAAGGAATTGGTGACATAATTGCGCCTCTTGAGTTGGAGCAAGCACTGCCGCGAAGTCACTTCGCAGTGGTGAAGCCCGAAGCAGGGCTGGATACGAAATCAATTTTTTCGAGCCAGTCACTTAAACGGGATTCGGAGCGTGCTACAATCTCAGGCTTTGCTGCAGCACACTATCAATTCGGTAGAAACGATCTGCAGCCGGTTGCTCAGGCCCTGTGCCCCGAAGTGCTGCAAGCCATCGAATGGCTCGCTCAAAAGGGATTGCAGGCCAGAATGACAGGCTCGGGCAGTGCGGTGTTTGCGCAAATGCCACAGGCTGTTGATTTGCGGGACGCGCCCAGCGCATGGCAAGTCAGGGCATGTGAAAATCTGGAGCTTCATCCTCTGGCAGGGTGGGCAGCAGATTGAAGATATCGGTTGATTGCCTTCGGCAATCGACCCGTGTAGGGGAGTCGCCAAGTTGGTTAAGGCACCGGATTTTGATTCCGGCATGCGAAGGTTCGAATCCTTCTTCCCCTGCCAAATACCTTTCGCGTACGGGCTTTTTCTTTCAGACTGCTGGGTCTCTCATGCAAGCCAATCACCCCGACTTCATGGTTTTCACCGGCAATGCCAACCCTGGCATGGCAGCTGAAATTGCCCAGCACCTCGGCACCACGCTGGGTGCGGCCGATGTGGGCCGCTTCTCCGACGGCGAAGTCACCGTCGAAATCAAGCAAAACGTCCGTGCCCGCGATGTGTTCGTCGTGCAGTCCACCTGCGCGCCCACGAACGACAACCTGATGGAACTGCTGATCATGGTCGATGCGCTCAAGCGCGCCTCGGCCGAACGCATCAGCGCCGTGATCCCCTACTTCGGCTATGCCCGCCAGGACCGCCGTCCGCGCTCCACCCGCGTGCCGATCACGGCCAAGGTCGTGGCTAACATGCTGCAGGCCGTGGGCGTGGCACGTGTCCTGACGATGGACCTGCATGCCGACCAGATCCAGGGTTTCTTCGACATTCCGGTCGACAACATCTACGCGTCTCCCGTGCTGCTGGGCGACCTGCGCCAGAAGAACTACGAAGACCTGATCGTCGTGTCTCCCGACGTCGGCGGCGTGGTGCGTGCCCGTGCGCTGGCCAAGCAGCTGGGCTGCGACCTCGCCATCATCGACAAGCGCCGGCCCAAGGCCAACGTGTCCGAAGTGATGCACGTCATCGGCGAGATCGAAGGCCGCAACTGCGTGATCATGGATGACATGATCGACACGGCCGGCACGCTGGTGAAGGCGGCCGAAGTGCTCAAGGAGCGCGGCGCCAAGAGCGTGTACGCCTATTGCACGCACCCCATTTTCTCGGGTCCCGCCATCGAACGCATCTCCAAGGGCTCCGCCCTGGACGAGGTGGTCGTGACCAACACCATCCCCCTGGCCGATGCCGCGCGGGGATGCACCAAGATTCGCCAGCTCTCCGTGGCCCCGCTGATCGCAGAGACGATCCAGCGCATTGCCAAGGGTGAGTCGGTCATGAGTTTGTTCTCGGACCAGGAAAACCTTTTCTGATCCTTTCCGCCCTGGGCGGAAAAGCATGCCAGGCCTCCTTCGGGAGGCTTGTGCGTTGTTCGGGAACACCAAGCAGGCCGGGCGCCGTGTGGCGCCGCAGGTCTTTATCAACAGGGTCAGGCTGGTCGCGGCCGACTCTTTCAGGAGCCAACTATGAACTTCGTCGCTTTTGAGCGCGCCAAGCAAGGTACGGGTGCGAGCCGCCGTCTGCGCATTTCGGGCAAGACCCCCGGCATCGTCTACGGTGGTGCTGCCGAACCCCAACTGATCGAGATCGATCACAACGCCCTGTGGCACGCCCTGAAGAAGGAAGCGTTCCACTCCAGCGTGCTGGACATGGAACTCAACGGCCAGACCTCGAAGGTTCTGCTGCGCGACGTGCAGTACCACCCCTTCAAGCAACTGGTGCTGCACATCGACTTCCAGCGCGTGGACGCCAAGACCAAGCTGCACATGAAGGTGCCACTGCACTTCAGCGGTGCTGAAGAGTCGCCCGCCGTGAAGGTGGACAAGTGCATGGTCAACCCCGTCGCCACCGAACTGGACGTGACCTGCATGCCTTCGGACCTGCCCGAATTCATCGCTGTGGACCTGTCCAAGCTGGAAAAGGGCTCCGCCCTGCACCTGAAGGACATCAAGCTGCCCAAGGGCGTGTCCCCCGTGATCCGCGGTGGCAAGCTGAACCCGGTGCTGGTGTCCGTGGTGGCCCCGGCCGCTGAAGTGGAAGCCCCGGCCGAAGGCGCCGCTGCTCCCGCAGCCGCTCCTGCCAAGAAGGGCAAGAAGTAAGCCCTGCGCTGACTTCTACTCTCTGGGACGGGCCACCGATGCATCGGTGACCCGCCACAAAGCAAACGGCCCACGCACAGTGGGCCGTTTGCTTTGTGCAAGACGTTCTGCACGCACCCCACCGGATAATCGCCGCATGATCAAACTGTTTGTGGGCCTGGGCAATCCCGGGCCGGAGTACGAGGCCACCCGCCACAACGCGGGCTTCTGGTGGATCGATGCACTGGCACGGGAACTGAAGGTCTCGCTGGTGCCCGAACGCAGCTACCACGGCCTGGTCGCCCGTACCAGCGTGAACGGCCAGAGCGTGTGGCTGCTGGAGCCACAGACGTTCATGAACCTGTCGGGCAAGTCCGTGGCGTCTCTGGCACGCTTCTTCAAGATCACGCCGCAGGAGATCCTGGTCGCGCACGACGAGCTGGACATTCCGCCCGGCCAGTCCAAGCTCAAGTTCGGCGGCAGCCATGCCGGCCACAACGGCTTGCGCGACATCCACGCGCAGCTGGGCTCCGCGGACTACTGGCGGCTGCGCATCGGCATCGGCCATCCCGGCGTGAAGGCGGAGGTGGTCAACTGGGTGCTGAAGAAGCCCGCGCCCGACCAGCGCACGCTCATCGAGGACAGCATCGCCCATACCCTCAAGGCCTGCCCGGCCCTGTTCGCGGGCGACATGGAGAAGGCGACGCAGCAGGTGCACACTACCAAGCCGCCGCGCCCCAAGCCACCCCGCCCGGCCGCCGCGCCCGCGCCCGCACTGGAAGGCGGCGCCGCGAGCTGAGCCCCTATAACTTCAAGCCAAAATGGCCTCTGGCGCTTGATACAAAAGCGCCACCAGCTATCAATAGGTGAGCAATACGCCTCGCACCTTCAGGTGGGCGAGACGGGCGCGACAGGAGGCGTCGCCCCCGCCGATTGCAGGCGCTGGTACTTTTGGAACAGCGTCTCGCGGCTTTCCACGTGCTGTGGATTCACGGGAATGCAGGCCACGGGGCAGATCTGCACGCACTGCGGCTCGTCGAAATGGCCCACGCACTCAGTGCACTTGGCCGGGTCGATCTCGTAGATGTGCTCGCCCAGGTAGATGGCATCGTTGGGGCACTCGGGCTCGCAGACGTCGCAGTTGATGCACTCGTCGGTGATCATCAGCGCCATGCCGCACCTCCTGCGCTGTGGGGCGCAGCGGCAACGGTCAGCGGGCGGGCGGCGATCAGGGCAGACATGCCCCGATTATCCAATGCCCGCGCAAGCCCCTGATCCCGGCATGACCAAGCCACGGGCCAGGGCTTGCAGACGATGCGGCCCCGGTTTTGCCGCTATGCTGCGGCCCACGCGGCGGCGGCATGCCGACGCGCCCCACCGATGCGCAGGGCCACTCCCCAGGCACCTGCAGTGCTCACACATTCCATGGGACTTTTTCTCCTCAAGCGGTTCCTCACGCTCGTCGCCACGCTGGCCGGCGCCTCCGTCGTGGTCTTCCTGGTGCTCGAGATCCTGCCCGGCAATGCGGCCCAGGTCCTCATGGGGCCCGACGCGGCGCCCGAGGCCGTGGCCGCCCTGTCGTCCCAGCTCGGCCTGGACCAGCCCGCCCTGCAACGCTATCTGCAGTGGGTGGGCGGCCTGGTGGGGGGCGACCTGGGCAACAGCTACGCCTATGGCACTCCGGTGCAGGAGCTGGTGCTGGAGCGCCTGGCACTGACCGTGCCCCTGGCCGTGCTGGCCATGCTGCTGGCCACCGTGCTGGCCATCGCCGCGGGCCTGTATGCCGCCGCGCGCCACAACCGCTGGGGCGACGTGGGCGTGATGGGCCTGGCGCAGCTCGGCATCGCGGTTCCCAACTTCTGGTTCGCCATCCTGCTGATCCTGCTGTTCTCGGTGAAGCTGCAGTGGTTTTCCGCGGGCGGCTTCCCGGGCTGGACCGAAGCCAGCGGCGGCGGCCCCGCGCAGGCGCTGCAGGCCCTGCTGCTGCCGGCGATTGCGCTGGCCGTGGTGCAGGCCGCGATCCTGGCGCGCATCACGCGCTCGGCCGTGCTGGACGTGCTGCGCGAGGACTTCGTGCGCACCGCGCGGGCCAAGGGCCTGTCCCAGCGCGCAGCGCTTTGGGGCCACGTGCTGCGCAACGCCATGATCCCAGTGGTGACGGTGATGGGCCTGCAGTTCGCCAACCTGCTGGCCGGCACCATCGTGGTCGAGAACGTGTTCTACCTGCCCGGCCTGGGCCGGCTGATCTTCCAGTCCATCGCCAACCGCGACCTGATCGTGGTGCGCAACTGCGTGCTGCTGCTGGCGGCCATGGTGATCGTGGTGAACTTCGTGGTCGACCTGCTGTATGCGGCCATCGACCCCCGCGTGAAGGCGAACGGGCTGTGAGCGCCGCCGCGGCCCCCGCGACCCTGCCGGCGCAGCGCCTGTGGCAGCGTGCCCTGCGCCACCGCAGCTTCATGGCGGGTGCCGTGCTCACCGCCCTGCTGCTGCTGGCAGCTGGCCTGGCCCAGGTGTGGACGCCCTATTCGCCCTACGACATGGACATGGACGCCAAGCTGCTGCCGCCCGGCGGGCGCGCACTGGCTGGGCACGGACGCCTTCGGGCGCGACGTGGCCTCGCTGCTGCTGGCCGGCGCGGGCAGCACCCTGCTGGTGGGCGTGATCGCCGTGGGTATCGGCCTGGTGGCGGGCGCGGGCCTGGGGCTGCTGGCAGCGGCGCGGCGCGGCTGGGTCGAAGAGGCCGTGATGCGGCTGGCGGACTTCACCTTCGCCTTCCCGGCCCTGCTGCTGGCGATCATGCTGGCGGCAGTCTACGGCGCGGGGCTGGTCAACGCCATCATCGCCATCGGCATCTTCTACATACCCACCTTCGTGCGGGTCACGCGGGCCTCGGCCCAGGCCGTGTGGTCGCGTGATTTCATCCTGGCCGCCCGGGCCTGCGGCAAGAGCCGCTGGCGCATCACCTGGGAGCATGTGCTGCCCAACATCGCCCCGGTGCTGATCGTGCAGGCCACCATCCAGTTCGCGCTGGCGATCCTGGCGGAGGCCGCGCTGTCGTACCTGGGCCTGGGCACGCAGCCGCCGGAGCCCTCGTGGGGCCGCATGCTCAGCGAGGCGCAGACGCTGATGTTCCAGGCGCCGCTGCTGGCCGTGTGGCCTGGCGTGGCCATCGCGCTGGCCGTGCTGGGCCTCAACCTGCTGGGCGACGGGCTGCGCGATCTGCTCGACCCCAAGCTCGCGCGCCGGCGGTGACGCCCATGACCATCCCATCCACGCCCCTGCTGCAAGTCGCCGGCCTCAGCGTCGAGCTGGCCACCCACCACGGCCCGGCCACGGCCGTGCGCGAGGTGGGCTTCACCCTGCAGCGCGGCGACACGCTGGGCCTGATCGGTGAATCGGGCAGCGGCAAGTCGCTCACGGCGCTGGCGCTGATGGGCCTGCTGTCCGAGGGCGCCCGCGTGCACGGCAGCGTGCGGTTCGACGGCCGGGAGCTGCTGGGCCTGCCGGAAGCCGCCCTGTGCCGCCTGCGCGGCCACCGCATGGCCATGGTGTTCCAGGAGCCGATGACCGCCCTCAACCCCGTGCACCCCATCGGCCGGCAGGTGGCCGAGCCGCTGCGCCTGCACCGCGGCCTGTCGGCACGGGCCGCGCGCCAGGAGGCCGTGCGCCTGCTGGACCGCGTGGGCATCGCCCAGGCCGCGCTCCGGCTGGACGCGTATCCGCACCAGTTCTCGGGCGGGCAGCGCCAGCGCATCATGATCGCCATGGCGCTGGCCTGCGGACCGGACCTGCTGATCGCCGACGAGCCCACCACGGCGCTGGACACCACCGTGCAGCGCCAGATCCTCGACCTGATCGCCGAGCTGGTGGCTGAGCGCGGCATGGCGCTGATCCTCATCTCGCACGACCTGGGCGTGATCGCGCAGAACGCCGCCCGCATGCTGGTGATGTACGGCGGCAGCGTGGTCGAGAGCGGCCCGACGGAGGCCGTCTTCGCCCAGGTGGCGCACCCCTACACGCGCGGGCTTCTGGCCGCGCGCCCGCGCCTGGGCGCGCCGCGCCAGAGCGGCCTGCGGCTGCCGACCATCGCGGGCACCGTGCCGGCGCTGGCAGACCTGCCGCCCGGCTGCCCTTTCGCGGGCCGCTGCGCGTTCACCGCGCCCGCGTGCGATGCCGCCCTGCCGCCGCCCGTGGCGCTGGGCGCCGCGCACCAGGCGCGCTGCATCCGGCTGGACGCCGTCGCCGCAGCCGTGCGGGAAGGCAAGGCATGACGCCGCAGGATGCTCCTTTTTCCATAGCTTTAGGCGCTTATCCCCAAAGCGCCAGCGGCCCATTGCACTCAAAACCCCGAGGCCTGGACGAGCCGGCACCACCGCTGCTGCGCGTGACCGATCTGGCGCGCGACTACCCGCTGCCGCGCGCGGGGCTCTTCACGCCGCGGGCGCAGGTGCCGGCGCTGCGCGGCGTGTCCTTCAGCGTGACGGCCGGGCGCAGCCTGGGCATCGTGGGCGAATCGGGTTCGGGCAAGTCCACGCTGGCGCGGCTGGTGATGGCGCTGGACACGCCCACGCGCGGCACGGTCGAGCTGCTGGGGCGCAACCTGCACGCCCTGCCGGCCGCGGCCCTGCGCGCTGCGCGGCGCGACTTCCAGATGGTGTTCCAGGACCCGTACGGCTCGCTGGACCCGCGCCAGACGGTCGAGCGCATCGTGGCCGAGCCGCTGCACATGCTGGCGCCCGCGCCGCGCGCGCAGCAGCAGCGCGCCCAGGTGCTGCAGGTGCTCGACCAGGTGGGCCTGCGCAGCGCGGATGCCGACAAGTACCCGCACGAGTTCTCGGGCGGGCAGCGCCAGCGCATCGCCATCGCCCGGGCGCTGATCACGCGGCCCCGCCTCATCGTGGCGGACGAGCCGGTGAGCGCGCTCGACGTGTCGGTGCAGGCGCAGGTGCTCAACCTGATGCAGGACCTGCAGGAGCACAGCGGCGTGACCTATCTGCTCATCAGCCACGACCTGGCCGTCGTCAGCCACCTGTGCGACGAGGTGCTGGTGCTGCGCGAAGGCGCCGTGGTGGAGCGCGGCACGCCCCAGGCGCTGTTCAGCGCGCCGCAGCACCCGTACACGCGCGCCCTGGTCGATGCCGTGCCCCGCGTGGAGCGCGCGCCTTAGGCGCCTGCCACCCCCACGGCCACGCCCGCCGGGCCGCTGTAGTACAAAGCGGTGTCACCCCCCCAAAAACCACAAGCGGTGCGGCGCCCTGCAGCGCCAGCGCCGCCGCGCCACCAGGAGATTCCCCGCATGCTGAACCGCCGCACCCTGATCGCCTCGGGCCCCCTCGCCTGCGCCGTGCTGGCCACGCCGCTGCACGCGCTTGCGCAGCAGGGCAAGAAGAAGGACACCGTCACGCTCGCCATGACGCTGGAGCCGCCAGGCCTGGACCCGACGGCCGGCGCGGCCTCCTCCATCGCCGAGATCACGCTCTACAACGTCTACGAGACGCTCACCAAGATCAACGCCGACGGCAGCGTCTCGCCCCTGCTGGCGGAGAGCTGGGAGGTGTCGCCCGACCTGAAGACGACGACCTTCCGCCTGCGCAAGGGCGTCAAGTTCCACAACGGCGCGCCCTTCAACGCGGCGGCCGTGAAGTTCTCCTTCGACCGTGCGGGCGGCGACAAGAGCACCAACAAGGACAAGCGCAGCTTTGCCGCGCTGACCACGCAGGTGGTGGACGAGCACACCGTCGTCGTCATCAACCAGGACATCGACCCCGACCTGCTCTTCGTGCTGGGCCAGGCCACGTCGATCATCGTGGAGCCCCAGAGCGCCGCGGGCAACGCCACCAAGCCCGTCGGCACCGGGCCGTACACGCTGGGCGCGTGGAGCCGGGGCTCGTCCATCACGCTGGCGGCCTGGCCGGGCTACCGGGCGGCGGGCAGCATCCGCATCCGCCGCGCCACCTTCCGTTTCATCCCCGACCCGGCGGCCCAGGTGGCCGCGCTGCTGGCGGGCGACGTGGACGCCTTTCCCCGCGTCACGCCGCGCAGCATGGCGCAGTTCAAGAGCGACCCGCGCTTTCAGGTGGTGGTGAGCGGCTCGCGCGCCAAGACCATCCTGGCCATGAACCACCAGCGCAAGCCGCTGGCGGACGTGCGCGTGCGCCGCGCCATCGCCGCCGCCATCGACCGGAAGTCCGTGATCGAGGGCGCGGCCGACGGCCTGGGCGTGCCCATCGGGAGCCACTACGTGCCGGGTGCTTTCGGCTACGTGGACACCACCGGCATCAACCCGTTCGACGTGGAGAAGGCCAGGCGCCTGCTGGCCGAAGCCGGCGTGAAGACGCCGCTCACGCTCACCATGACGCTGCCGCCCACGCCCTACGCCCGCCAGGGCGGCGAGGTGATCGCCGCGCAACTGGCCAAGGTCGGCATCACCGCCAAGCTGCAGAACGTGGAATGGGCGCAGTGGCTCAGCGGCACCTACGGCAGCAAGAACTACGACCTGACGCTCATCTCCCACGTGGAGCCGTTCGATCTGGGCAACTTCGCCAAGCCCGACTACTACTGGGGCTACCAGTCGCCGCAGTTCAACGCGCTGTACGAGAAGATCAAGACCGCCGCCCGCCCCGCCGACCGCGCCCGCCTGCTGGGCGACGCGCAGCGCCTGCTGGCCGAGGATGCCGTGCACGCCTTCCTGTACCAGCCGCAGTGGGTCACGGTGGCCAACAAGAATTTGCGCGGGCTGTGGAAGGACATGCCGGTCTTCGTCAACGACCTGTCGGCGCTGTACTGGAGTTGATGCCGAACACCCCCCTGAGGCGCTGCGCGCCTCCGTGCAGCCGCCAGAGGTGGCAGCTCTTCGGGCACGTCCCAGCCCGCGCAGGCAGGCTGGGAGCCGCGGCCCTCAGCCCCCGCTCTCGCCGTGCTGCGCACGGCGGGCAGGGGGACGCAGCCCTCGCTGCGGGGCGGCCCTTGCTCGGCTGCTGCTGGGGTGGGCCGCGGCGGTATCGGGGGCTGTGGGCACCGCATCGAGCGCTTCGCGCTCTCGCTCTGTCGCGGCTGACAGACAAGGACACCGCCATACCGGAATGCGGAGGCCGCGGCCACGGCAAGGCGCCCTGAGGGGTGCACGCGCGAGTCGATAGCTCCCGAAACAATAGCTGCCAGCGCTTGCCACATAAGCGCTGGCGACCTTCTCGAATGAAAGGATCCCCTGCCATGACCGCCTTGCACGACCTGCCCGCCTACGAACTCCTGGCCGCGTACCGGCAGCGGCAGCTGTCGCCGGTGGAGGTGACGCAGGCCGTGCTGGACCACATCGCGCGGTGGGAGCCCCACCTGCAGGCCACCTACCTGCTGCGGCCGGAGGCCGCGCTGGCGCAGGCCCGGGCGAGCGAGGCGCGCTGGCTGCGCGGCACGCCGCAGGGCCTGTTGGACGGCGTGCCCGTCACCGTCAAAGAGAACATCGCCACGCAGGGCGACCCGACGCCGCTGGGCACGGCCGCCACGGTGCTGGAGCCTGCCGCGCAGGACGCGCCGCCCGCTGCCCGCCTGCGCGAGGCCAACGCGGTATTCATCGCCAAGACCACCATGCCGGACTACGGCATGCTGTCCTCGGGACTGTCCACCTTCCACCCGCTCACGCGCAACCCGTGGGACCTGCGCAAGAACCCCGGCGGCTCCAGCGCCGGGGGCGGCGCGGCGGCGGCGGCGGGCTATGGGCCGCTGCACGTGGGCACGGACATCGGCGGATCGCTGCGGCTGCCGGCCGGCTGGTGCGGCGTCTTCAGCCTCAAGCCCAGCCTGGGGCGCATCCCCATCGACCCGCCCTACACCGGCCGCGCCGCCGGCCCCATGACGCGGACCGTGCGCGACGCCGCGCTGATGATGCAGGCCCTGGCCCGGCCCGACGCGCGCGACAGCATGGCCCTGCCGCCGCAGTCCATCGCCTGGGACCAGTTCGACGCCGGCACGGACCGCCTGCGCGGCCTGCGCCTGGGCCTGCTGCTGGATGCCGGCTGCGGCCTGGCCGTGGAGCCCGCGGTGCGCGCGGCCATCGAGGCGGCGGCGCACCTGTTCGAGCAGGCTGGCGCGACCCTGGTGCCGATGGCGCCCTTCCTCGCGCCCGCCATGCTGGACGGCATGGACCGCTTCTGGCGCATGCGCTCGCACACCGATCTGCAGGCCCTGCCGCCCGAGCGCCGCGCGCGCGTGCTGCCCTACATCCGCGCCTGGGCCGACAGCGCGGCGGGCATGACCGGCGCGCAGGTGTTCGAGGCCAGCCAGCAGTTCCACGCCACCCGCGTGGCCACGGTGCGCGCCTGCAGCGCGGTCGACTACGTGCTCTCGCCCGTGGCGCCCATGCCGGCCTTCGCGGCCGAACTGCCCTCGCCCACCAACGACCCGCTGCGCCCGCTGGAGCACATCGCCTTCACCGTGCCCTACAACATGTCGGAGCAGCCGGCCGCCTCCGTGCCCTGCGGCTTCACCGCCGACGGCCTGCCCATCGGCCTGCAGATCGCCGGCCAGCGCTTCGACGATCTGGGCGTGCTGCGGCTGTCGCGGGCGTTCGAGCAGCTGCGCGGGCCGCTGCGGGACTGGCCGGCCCCGCCGCAAGTGCAAACCCAGGCGCGCGGCCATCAAAAAGCATAGCAGCTTGCGCTCATCTCATATGGCTTTGCGGTTTCTGCAGCACTCAAAGCCCCTGACAACCAGCGCACACTGCTACATTCCCCGTAGCACGATGCGCGCAGGCACAATGCCTGCGGCCTCCCGCCCGCCGCCCACCCACCGGTCTTCTCGCCGCCTCCTGTCAGCCCCCGGCTTCCGCCTTCGCCCGCCCATGGACCTTCTTCTCGTCGCCTTGCTCCTCGCCTCGGGCATCTACGTCCTCAATGCCCAGCAGCAACGCAAGCGCATCGCCCTGCTCGGGCACCACCTGCGCAACTACCAGATCGAAAAGCTGATGGAGACCCTCACCCAGGGCTACCTGCGCGCCCTGGGCGAGAAGGACGAGGCCCGCCGCGAGCAGATCTGGGGCCTGCTGGCCAGCAGCGAGGAGCAGCTGACCGACCAGTTCCAGCGCTTCGCCGCCGAATTCGCGCGCGTCGACCCCGCGCTGGCGCGGGTCAGCCGCCTGCCCTTCGCCCTGCCCTTCGCGCAGCAGTGGCTGCCCTCCGCCACGTTCGACATGCGCCAGCTGGTGGCCGTGCACGCCAACGGCATCGGCCGCGTGGCGCGCAACGAGGCCGGGCGCTCCCCGCGCGACAAGGCCTTCATGATGACGGCCGAGCTGTTCCTGATGCAGCACAGCTGCCACTGGTTCTGCAAGTCCAAGACGGTGGCCTCGGCCCGCATGCTGGCGCGCCACCAGACGCCGCTGGCCCAGCTGGTGGACTCGGTCTCGCCCGAAACGCGCACGGCCTACCGCGCGCTCACGGGCGGCTAGCCGAGGCAGCCGCCGTGCCATCGCCCGCCCCGCAAGCCGCCGTGTCCACCACACCGCCAGCCCCCCGCTCCGGCCGCAGCTTCAGCTTCCGCAACCAGCTCACGCTGTGGTTCGGTGGCCTGTCGCTGGCCGCGCTGCTGGGCGGCGGCGCCTACGTGGGGCACATCGCCACCGGCGAGATGGCCCAATCGGGCGGCGAAGCGCTCTACATCAACGCCCGCTCCGCCGCCGACCTGCTGGCGACCAACCTGCGCGAACGCGCGCAGGAGATCGACCTGCTGCGGCTGTCGCCCACGTTCACGCGCGGCGACCTCGCCTCGAAGGATGTCCGCCAAGCGCTCGATGCGCGCAAGGCCGCACACAACGAATACGCCTGGATCGGCGTCACCAGCGCCCGCGGCGTGATCACGCAGGCAACGGACGGCATCCTGGTGGGCGAGACGGTGGACCACCGGCCCTGGTTCAGCGCTGCGCTCAAGGGCAACTTCGTCGGCGACGTGCACGACGCCGTGCTGCTGGCCAAGCGCCTGCCCAACGTGCGGCAGGACCAGCCGCTGCGCTTCATCGACTTTTCCGCGCCCATCCTGGACGAACAGGGCCGGCTGCGCGGGGTGCTGGGCGCGCATGCGCACTGGTCCTGGGTGACCGACACGGTCGAGGCGGTCGTCAGCGGCCCCGGGGCCCTGAGCCGGGCCGAGGTGCTGATCGCCGACAAGGCCGGCAACATCCTCTATCCCTTCCGCTACGCCGGCGTGCTGAAGCTGCCGCGCGGTGCCGATGCCAACCCGGGAACGCACTACACCTCCGTGGCATGGGACGATGGCGAGCGCTACCTCACCAGCCTCGTGCCCGTGGCGTCGCCGGGCGAGTCCCAACTGGGCTGGCGCGTGGTGCTGCGGCAGCCCGCCCAGGTGGCCCAGGCGCCCGTACGGGCGCTGCGCAACCAGTTGCTGGTCCTCGGGCTGGGCACGGCATTGCTGTGCGGCCTGCTGGCGCACCGCCTGGCCTCGCGCGTCAGCCGCCCGCTGGAACATCTGGCCGACGCCGCCCGACGCATCGAAAGGCGCGAGGCCGCACCACCCTACCCGGCTGGCCACCACGCGGCCGAGATCGACCAGCTCAACCAGTCCTTCCAGTCGATGACGCAATCGCTGCTGGAGCGCGAGCAGCAGCTCTCGCAGCTCAACGCCTCGCTGGAAACACTGGTGGACGAGCGCACGCAGGCGCTGCACCGGGCCAATGCCGAGCTGGAAAGCCTGGTCGTGCGCGACCCTCTCACCGGTCTCTACAACCGGCGCCGCTTCGACGAGCGCCTGGCCGAACTGCTGCAGCTGTCCCAGCGCACCGGCCATGCCTTCGCGCTGATGCTGGTGGACGCCGACCATTTCAAGCGGGTCAACGACACCTTCGGGCATCCGGCCGGCGACGCGGTGCTCAAGCAGCTGGCCCGCCTGATCAGCGACAGCGTGCGGGTCACCGACTTCGTGGCGCGCTACGGCGGCGAGGAATTCGTGGTGCTGCTGCCCGACGTGCGCGATGTGCGCGAAGGCCTCACCGTGGCGGAGAAGCTGCGGGCTGCCGTGGCCGCCCATGATTTCGGCGCCGTGGGCCCGCTCACCGTCAGCATCGGCCTGGGCTGCACCCACTCTGGCGACCGCGTCCCGGACGACCTCGTCGGGCGCGCCGACAAGGCGCTCTACCAGGCCAAGCAGCAGGGCCGCAACCGCACCGTCGCCCTGCCGCTGGCCACCCCGGAGACCCCCGCCGGCAGCGCTGCGTTTTTCGCGGAACAGAACGGTCGCACATAGGATTCACATGGTGGCTGGGGGAATTGGATTGCTCCTAAAATCCCGCTGTACCGCGCCTCTCGACCTCGATTGTGCCGGGCTCCATGAGGAATCCCGTGTCGCAGTACACCCTTGAAGCGCCTCCGCGCTCCGCGCCTCCCGCCGCCGCCAGCGATGCCCTGGCCGCGCTGCGCCGGGCGACGCAGGAGCGACACGCCCGCCTGGATGCCGGCTTGCGCATCGCCCGCCCCGAAGCCACCCTGGACGACTACGCCGACCACGCCGCCGCCCTGCGCACCTGGCTCGCCGCCCTGGCGCCCGAGCTACAGCAACTGGCCGCGCAGGAGCCGCGCTTCGCGCCGGATCTCGAACGCCGCCTGCGGGCCCTGGACGACGACCTGCGGGACGCTGGGCGCGCCACCGGCCAGCCCGCCAACGCCAGCGCTGCCACCCAGACAGAAATCCGCTACGCCCTGGACCAGGCCCCCCTGACGCCTGATGCCGTGCGCTGGGGCATGGCCTATGTGCTCGAAGGCTCCCAGCTCGGTGGTCAGGTGATGCACCGCCAGCTCGCCGGCCGCCTGGCGCCGCACCCGCTGCGCTACTTCCAGGGCCGGGGCGCCGACACCGGCGCCGCCTGGAAGGCGTTCCTCGCGCTCTTGCGCGCCCATCTCGATTCCCCACAGGCCATTGCAGCGGCCTGCCTGGGTGCGAACGCCGCCTTCGCCGGCCTGGAGTTCCACCTGCACGTCCAAGGACCCCGGACACCATGAGCCTGCCCTATCCGGCCCCCACACTCGACAACTGCGATCGGGAGCCCATCCATATTCCGGGCGCCATCCAGCCCCATGGCGCCCTGCTCGCCCTGGACGCGGCCGGCCATGTGCGCAGCGCCAGCGCCAACGCGGCCGACTTGCTGGGCGTGCCCGTGCCGCTCGGCCAGACGCTGCCCACCGCCCGGCTGGACCGGGGCGGCAGCCGGCTGGCGGAGGCCGTGGCCGAAGGCCTGGCCTCCCTGGCCGGCCGGGGCGACCTGCCCATGCCGCTCGAATGCACGCTGCACGGCCGTACCTTCGACATGGTGCAGCACGTGTCGGCCCCGTGGCTGGTGCTCGAATTCGAGGAACGCCGGCATTCGTCGGCCGAGCTGGCGGGCTTTGCCGTGCAGGCCCACCGCGCCATGGAAAAGCTGCGCCGCCCGCGCGCTTCCATCGACGAACTGCTGCAGCTGGCCACGCAGGAGCTGCACGCCCTGACGGGGTTCGACCGCGTGATGGCCTACCGCTTCCGCCACGACAGCAGCGGCGACGTGGTGGCCGAATCGCGCGTGCCCGAGCTGGATGCGTACGTGGGCCGCCGCTATCCGGCCAGCGACATTCCTGCGCAGGCGCGCAAGCTGTACGTGGCCAACACGCTGCGCCTGATCGCCGACGTGAGCTCGCAGCCGGTGCCGCTGCAGCAGGACTTTCCCGGGCCGCTGGACCTCAGCTCCAGCCTGCTGCGCAGCGTGTCGCCGATCCACATCGAGTACCTGTCCAACATGGGCGTGGGTGCCTCGATGAGCATCTCCATCGTCATCAACGGTCAGCTGTGGGGCCTGCTGGCCTGCCACCACATGGGACCGCGGCAGGTGCCCTACAGCGTGCGCATGGCCTGCGACGTGATCGCGCAGATCCTGTCGGCCAACATCCAGAGCGCACTGTCGCGCCGCCAGGCCGACCGCCACCAGGAGGTGTCCGCCCTGCGCACGGCCATCATGGAAAGCGTGCTGCATTCCGACGACGAGTTCGCCGCCCTGTGCCACTTCTCCAAGCCGCTGGCCGACTCGCTGCACGCCGAGGGCGTGGTGGTGTCGGAGCGCAGCAAGCTGTGCCGCGAGGGCCTGGTGTCGCAGGCCACCGCCGAAGCGTTGGTGCAGTGGCTCAACACCACCCAGCCGCAGCAAGGCCATGCGATGTACCGCACCCATGCGCTGCCGCTGGAGGCGCCCGAGCTGGCGCAGATCACCGCGCCCTGGTGCGGCGTGCTGGCATTGCCGCTGGACCGGATGCACGGCAGCTGGCTGATCTTCCTGCGGCTGGAGCAGATCAAGACCATCCACTGGGGCGGCCGGCCGGAAAAGGAAGTGCGCCCCGGCCCGCTGGGCCCGCGCCTGACGCCGCGCGGCTCCTTCGACCTGTGGATGGAAACCGTCCGCTCCACGTCCGAACACTGGAGCGCCGAGGACGTGGACATCGCGCAGCAGCTGCTCAACGAACTGGTGCGCGCCCAGAACGCCCGCCATGCCGAACTCAACCGCGCCCGCAACCAGCTGATGGCGGTGCTGGGGCATGACCTGCGCGACCCGCTGCACTCCATCAGCATGGCCGCGCGCGTGCTGGAAAAGAGCGACCCGGGCGACGAGCGGGCCGGCAAGCTCGGCCAGCGCATCCAGTCCACCAGCAGCCGCATGCAGCGGCTGGTGAGCCAGGTGATGGACATGTCGCGCCTGCAGAGCAAGCTGGGCCTGGACCTGGAGCCGGTGGAGTTCGACCTCGTGCCCCTGCTGGCCGATCTGGTGGACGAGGCCCGCACGGCACACCCCGGCATCGCCATGGACATGCGGGTTCCCGACGCGCTGCCTGTGCATGCCGACCCCGACCGGATAGCGCAGGTGGTGGCCAATCTCATCAGCAACGCCCGCCACCACGGGCAGGTGGGGCACCCGATCGAGGTCATCGCTTTCAGCACGCCGCGCGGCCAGATCGTGCAGGTGCGCAATGTGGCACCTGAAATCCCGGCCGAGATCGCGGGCGACCTGTTCAAGCCCTTCAAGGCCACGTCGCTGGGCAACACCCGCAACCGCAACGGCATGGGCCTCGGGCTGTACATCGCCCACCAGATCGTGCTGGGTCACGGCGGCAGCATCACCTATGTGCATGAGGCGCCACAGGTGGTGTTTTCCATCACGCTGCCCCTGCCGCCGACCTGAGCACATCGCCCTGCGCGACCGTCCACGCGGTGGGTGCGTGGGGCTTCGCCCGCGGCCAAAAGGCGGCAGCGTCCTACCCGTCACCATCGCCTCGCGGCGCCCAAATCGCTGAGAATGGCAGCAGTTCCAGCGCCCCTGCGCTTTCCCTGCTACTTTCCATGCCGCCCGAGATCCTCATCATCGACGACAACCAGGACGCCACCGAGCTGCTCCGCGAACTGCTGGAAATGCAGGACTACGCGGTACGCACGGCCCACACTGGCGCCGAGGCCCTGCAGCGCATGCGGGATAAGCCCGCGCAGATCCTGCTGGTGGACCAGAACCTGCCCGACATGCCCGGCTCGGCCCTGGCCCCGCAGCTGCGGGCCATCGCAGCGGAGCTCGGGGTGACCGAATGCGTTGCCATCGCCATCACGGGCATGGCGCCGGGCCCGCAGTCCGGGCTCCAGGGCTTTGACCACGTGCTGGGCAAACCGCTGGACTTCGATGCCTTCGACGGGCTGATGCAGCGCACGGTGGCGCAGTTGCAGTCCTCCACGCCGCGCGGTTGACGCGCCGCCTCCATCCGTTCCCATGACACAGTCTCTCTCCCCGAGCACACAGGCCTGGATGGCCGCGGGTGTGCAGCACGCCGTGCTGATCCGCGCCCTGCCGGCCGTGCGCCACGACCTCGCCAGCCCCCTCTCCGTGATGCGCATGGGCATGACCGTGCTCAAGCGCCGGCTCGCGAACGGCGGCGACGCGCAGCCCCAGCAGTCGGTGGAACGTGTCGAGCAGCTGGAAGAGCAACTGGGCGTGCTGGGCGACCATGTGCGCCGCCTGCGCAACTGGGATCTGAACGTACAAGAGCAGCAGCCTGCCCGCACCACGCTGCACCAGGCCGTGGAACTCGCCAAGCCCCTGCTGGCGCTGCGCGGCGTCCTGATCCAATCGCTGGCCGACCCGGAGCCCACGGCCGAAGACACGGTGGTGGCCCACCACCCATTGCTGTATGTGGTGCTCGGTGCGATCTACCATTTGGGCGAGCTGCCTGGCGAGCCCCCGGCGGAGGTCGCGGTGGACATCTCGCCCACGGCCATCCGCCTGCGGGCCCAGGGCCAGCCCGAGCCCGGCGCGCTGCCACCCCTGGTCACCGCGGGCGCCCAAGGCACGCCGCCCATCGACGCACCTGCGCTGGCCTGCCTGGCCCAGCACCTGGGCGTCACGCTGCACTGCGAAGCCCGCAGCGTGGAAATCACGCTCTAAAGCTCCTCCGCTGCCAGCACGCGGCCGCGGTATTACCTGGCGGGAATCACAAACACGCGCGGCTTGGCCTGGCAGCCGGGGCCATCGAACGGTGCGCTGTCCCGCTCCCAGCCCGGCCCGGGAGTGACCTGCGCGCACACGCGCCTGCCATCCACCTTGCTGCGCCAGTAGTACCAGGGCGCAGGCGCGGCCACCGCAGCCCCGACCCACAGTGCGATCAGACCGGCGACAAGGCCGCCCGCGGTGCCGCGCCTCCAGCGGCCGAGGGCGGGGCGGCTGGAACGGGCATCAGGTCTGCGAACGGCATCCATGCCGCCATTGTCGGCGCCGTCGGGGGCAGGCTTCGCACGGCACCGCCCGAAACCCGTGGCCGCCTGGGTGTACCCGCCCTTCTGCCGGCTTGCGGAGCACTGCAGATCAAGCGCCGTCCTGGGGCCAGGGTGCCGTCACGATCCAGCCCTCCAGAGGGTCCAAGCCGGGTGGCAGGCCGTACAGCGGATCGCCCGCCGCATGTGCGCGCCAGGCCCAGGCCGCCTGGACCAGGCACAGCACGGCGTCGAGCGCATCGCCGCTGGCATCGGCCGCCAAGGCGTCCCGCTGGGCATTGGTGAGCTTCAGCCGCCAGCCGAGGCGCGTGCTGCCCAGCTCCAGTGCGGTGATGAGGTCCTTGCGCGCCAGCAGGCGGTCGGGCGTCTGCTTGGCGCGGTCGTCGCTCTTGTAGGAGCGGCGGCCCAGCACTTCGCGCGCCAGCAGCCCCGGATAGGCTTCCAGCGCCACGCGGGAGCGGTCACCCTCGTGCAGGCCCGGCAGATGCACCCTCGCGTCCAGCAGCAGGGGCATGCCGGCATGCAGCATGTAGGCGACCGGCGGGTTCACCCACTTCATCGACGTGCTGGAGCCCGCCGGTCCATCCGTGGCCCGGTGCACGAACTTGGCGCCCACGGGCCGCGGGGCGCAGAAAGCCGCGAAGGCCTCGCGCACCTGCGGCCGCGCCATGGCCCGGTAATGCTGCATGCTGGCCAGCCACTCCATCGGCCAGCCCAGCGCAGCCAGCAGCCCGCGCGGCAGGCCGAAAGGCATGTCGAATCCGCCGACCCAGGCGCGGGGCTCCGCGAGCCAGGCGCCGAAAGCCGCCAAGGTGTCGAAGCGCTCCAGCCGCTCCAGGACCACCCGCCCGGCCACCGCATGGCCGAGGGCCAGCACGATGGGCTTGGCGCGGCGCGGGCTGCTGGTGAAGTCGCACCCGAGCAGCAGGGGGGACACGGGGGCGGAGGCGGGCGGCACGGCCATCGCGGTTACCCCAGCGCCAGCGCGGTCACGCCCGCGGCGATGAGCAAGGCGCCGCCGATGCGTGCGGCCCGGTCGCCCTCGTTGAGCAGATGCCCACCGATCAGCGCGGCAAACAGCATGGACACCTCGCGCGCCGGCGCCACGTGCGACAACGGCGCCTCGCGCATGGCGAACAGCACCAGCACATAGGCGATCGGGCTCACCACGGCCACCAGCAGGGCAAAGCGCCACTGGCTGCGCCACAGAACTGCAGCGGTGGGCAGATCGCGCAGCACCGTGGGGGCCAGCACGGCCACGCGCACGAAGTTGCCCATGTAATCCACCAGGATGGGCGACATGAGCAGCACCTTGACCGCATAGCCGTCCACCACCGTGTAGCTGGCGATGAACGCGCCGGTGAGCAGCCCGTAGAACATGCCCTTGTGCACCCGCGCGCGCGAAGCCGGGTCGTGCGCCGCGCGCAGCAGCCCCGGTCCGCCGGCGATCAGGAAGACGCCGCCCACCACGCCCAGGATGCCCAGCGCGCCCAGCGCCGAAATCTGCTCGCCCAGCAGCGTGATCGCCACCAGGGACGACAGCAGCGGCCCGGAGCCGCGCGCCAGCGGGTAGACCACCGTCAGATCGGCCTTGCGGTAGCCGCGCAGCAGGATCACGTAGTACGCCACGTGCAGCAGCCCGCTGGCGACGATGAAGGCCCACTCCACCGTCCCCCAGCCCGGCACGGCGTCACGCCCCAGCCACCACCCCAGAGGCGCCCAGAAGACCATCATCAGCACCGAGGTGAAGAACGCAAACCGCGAATCACCGCCGGCCTTTTTTGCAGCGATGTTCCAGCCCGCATGGATGAGGCCGGCGAGGATGATGAGGGCGAAGGCGTTGAGGGTCACAGGTTAGACGGCGTGGCTTGAATGCAAAAAGCCGCAGCGCCTTGGCGGCTGCGGCCCGGTGTGGTGCACATGGGTCTATCGATCAAATAGGGCTGAATATCGCCCGGGGCATCTGCAACTGGCGCGACCCGAGCCGGGGGCCGCCGTGCAAGGGCCGCCAAGCTGCGCAAGCAGCGCTTCGCCGGCGTGCACCGGTGGCGTCCCCTGCCCGCACCGCGCAGCGGTGCGATAGCGGGGGAAGGCGTGGCGCCTCAAAGGGTGGCCTCTATGCCCTGCCGATGATGGCGGCGGTCGCCATCAGTTCCTCGAGCAGCGCGAACGACACCTTGCCCGACACCGCGTACGGGTCGAGCTCGGGCTTCTCGGAATACTTGAGCAGGATCGAATGGTTGATCTTGGAGAGGTTCACCTGCCCCATCGTCCAGCCGCCGAAGCGGCGCTCCGCGATCTCTTCGTAGTGCAGCAGCTCCACATTCTTGTGGCGCGGGTCCTTCTGGATGTGGCCGTACAGGTCGCTCACCGCGGAGCGCCCGCCCTCGATGGCCTGCAGGAACACGCCGCCGCCGTAGCAGAGAACGCCGGTGATGCCCGAGCCCGGGTTGTGCTGGCGCGATTGCGTGAGGATGGCCTCGATGGCGGCGGGAGAGGTGTCCACCGCGCGGCTGGCATAGAGCAGGCGTACCAACATCGGTCAGTTCCTTCCCGGAATGAGTGACAGGAATTCGCGGCGCAGGGCGGCGTCCTTGAGGAAGACGCCGCGCATGACGGAGTTCAGCATCTTGCTGTCCATCTCGCGCACGCCGCGCCACGACATGCAGAAGTGGCTGGCCTCCATCACGATGGCGAGGCCGTCGGGCTGGGTCTTTTCCATGATCAGGTCGGCCAGCTGCACCACGGCCTCCTCCTGGATCTGCGGGCGGCCCATGACCCAGTCCACCAGCCGCGCGTACTTCGACAGGCCGATGACGTTGGTGTGCTCGTTGGGCATCACGCCGATCCAGATCTTGCCGATCACCGGGCACAGGTGGTGGCTGCAGGCGCTGCGCACCGTGATGGGGCCGACGATCATCAGCTCGTTCAGGTGCTCGGCGTTCGGGAACTCGGTGATCGCCGGCTGCGCCACGTAGCGGCCCTTGAACACTTCGTTCAGGTACATCTTGGCCACGCGCCGCGCGGTGTTCTGCGTGTTGTGGTCCGCCGCGGTGTCGATGACCATGCTGTCGAGCACGCCCTGCATCTTGGTCTCGACCTCGTCGAGCAGCTGCTCCAGCTCGCCGGGCTGGATGAACTCGGCGATGTTGTCGTTGGCGTTGAAGCGCTTGCGGGCTGCGGTCAGCCGTTCGCGGATCTTGACCGAAACGGGCGTGCCCTCGTCGGGCGTGGCAGCGCTCTGGTCGGCGGCGAGAGATGTGAACATGGCGGCGATGGTACCAGCGAAAGGCCTTTTCGGCTTTACAAGGGTTTTAGGCCTCCAGCGCTTATGCAGCAAGCGCAAGTAGCTATTATTTTAATAGCAAACAGGCTTTCTGCCGTCAGTAGCGCTGGCCGGTCACCCAGAGCGCCATGCGCATGAGGCCGAAGGCGACGCGGTCCAGCACCCGCTGGCGCCAGGGCCGGCCGGCGTAGCGGTCGGGGTCCATGCGGCTGCCTGCGTGGGCCATGGCGTCCAGCAGCCGGGCGCGCAGCTCGTGGGCGAAGCCGGCATCCTCCACCACCACGTTGGCCTCGCGCGCCAGCAGCATCGACAGGGGATCGAGGTTGGACGAGCCCACCGTCGCCCAGGGATGCGCGCCATCGGCGTCGATCACCGCCACCTTGGCGTGCAGGAAGCTCGGCGAGTACTCGTGGATCTCCACGCCCGCATCCAGCAGCGCGCCATACACCGGCCGCGCCGCGTGGTACTGCATGAAGTACTCGTAGCGGCCCTGCAGCAGCAGCCGCACGCGCACCCCGCGCCGTGCCGCCAGCACCAGGGCGCGGCGCAGCTTGCCGCCGGGCATGAAGTAGGCGTTGGCGATGATGACCTCGTGCCGCGCGTTGCCGATCGCGCGCAGGTAAGCCTTCTCGATGCGGGTGCGGTGGCGCACGTTGTCGCGCAGCACCAGCGCGGCCCGCATGCCCTGGGCGGCCTCTGCAGCCTGCTGCGCCGGCAGGCGGGCGGCGCTCGCCTTGCGCAGATCGGCCAGGGCGTGGGCCAGTGCGCGGCGGCGCACGTCCCGCACGGCCCGCATGCGCCACCACAGCTGCTCCATCGTGTCGCTGGCCTGCGCCACCAGCGCACCCGTCACGCGCACGGCGAAGTCGAAGCGCGGCGCCTCCAGCGCGCCGTGGTTCGGGTCGTGAAAATCGTCCAGCACGTTGATGCCGCCGCAGTACAGCACGCAGCCGTCGACCACGCACAGTTTGCGGTGCAGCCGCCGCCAGCGGCGCGGCAACAACAGGCCGAGCGGCCCGAGCGGCGAGTACACCTGGACCTGCACGCCGGCCTGGGCGAAGCGCTCCGGCCACGGGCTGGGCAGTGGGCCGGTGCCGAAACCGTCCACCGCCAGGTGCACGCGCACGCCGCGGCGGGCCGCACGGATGAGCGCCTCGGCGATCTCGGCGCCCGTGCCGGTGGCGTCGAAGATGTAGGTCTCGAACTGGATGTCCGACAGCGCGCCGTCCATGTCGGCGATCAGCGCGGGAAACAGCTCCTGCGTGCCCTGCAGCAGGCGGATGCGGTGGTCCTCGCACACCACCGGGGTGGAAGACGCTTGTGCCGCGCCGGCGCGGGCCTGCGTGCGCGACCTCACAGCCGGAACTCGGCGATCAGCGGCAGATGGTCCGACATGCGCCACCAGATGCGGCCGCGCGGCACGTACAGGCCCACGGGCGTGAGGCCCCGCACATAGACGTGGTCCAGCTGCACCATGGGCAGCCGCGCCGGGTAGGTGAAGGCACGCGGGTCCTCGTCGTACTCGTGCAGGCCGAAGCCCGCCAGCATGCGCTTGATCTGTAGGCCCCAGTCGTTGAAGTCTCCCGCCACCACCAGCGGCGCGCCGGCCGGTATCTCGCGTTCGATGAAGCGCTGCAGCTGCGCCACCTGCCGCACCCGGCTGCCCGGGATCAGGCCCAGGTGCACCACGATGGCATGCACGCGCCGGCCCTGGATCTCGACCTCCACATGCAGCAGGCCGCGCTGCTCGAAACGGTGGTCCGAGATGTCCTCGTGCTGGTGCCCGACCACCGGCCAGCGCGTGAGCAGCGCATTGCCGTGCTCGCCGTGGCGCGTGTAGGCATTGGTGCGGTAGACGGCCTCGTAACCCTCGGGCGCGAGGTACTCGGCCTGCGGCACCTCGGGCCAGCGCTGGAAGTACTGCTGCTCGCGCCGGTGCAGCTTGCGCACCTCCTGCAGGCAGACGATGTCGGCATCGAGCTGCTCCACCGCCAGCCCCAGGTTGTGTATCTCCAGCCGCCGTGCCGGCCCCATGCCTTGAACGCCCTTGTGGATGTTGTAGGTGGCCACACGCAGGATGTCGGAAGAGTCCATGGCCGGATTGTGTACCAGCCGCAGAGCCGCGCCGGAGGCGGCGGCCGGGCCAGGCGCCGCCACGTCCATCGCCACCGTGGGCGGGTTCAGCCCTAGGGACAAATGTATCTTCGTGTTTCAAAATACCGCCAACCCACTACACTGCGGCCTTCACTTCGCGGAGCCCCCGCGCGCCGCGTACGCCATGCCCTCCGCCAAAGAAGCCGCCGATGTCCCGGAATCCCGGGCGCTCGTCATCGACGGAAACGCCACCTCCCGCAGCATCCTGGTCTCGCAGCTGCGCCAGTACGGGGTGACCCGCGTGGTGCAGTGCAGCCGCGTGCAGGATGCCCGCACCCGGCTGGAGCACATGCTCTTCGACTACGTGCTGTGCGAGCAGTACTTCGCCGACGGGCAGTCCGGGCAGACGCTGCTGGACGACCTGCGGCGCGCGCAGCTGCTGCCGTTCTCCACCGTGTTCTTCATGGTGACGGCCGAGGCGTCGTATGCGGCGGTGGCCGAGGCGGCCGAATCGGCCCTGGACGGCTATCTGCTCAAGCCGTTCACGCCCAGCGCGATGTTCGAGCGGCTGGCCCTGGCGCGGCTGCGCAAGACGCACCTGCACCCGGTGTTCGACGCCATTGGCCGGGAGGATTTCGAAGGCGCCGCAACCCTCTGCATCCAGCGCTTCGAGGCGCGCCAGCCTTACTGGCTCTACGCCGCGCGCATCGGCTCCGAACTGCTGCTGCGCCTGGGCCGGCACGACCAGGCCCGCGCGCTGTTCGAGGCCGTGATCGAGGCGCGTGCCCTGCCCTGGGCCAAGCTGGGCGTGGCGCGCTCACAAATCGAGTCGGGCCAGGCCCCGCGGGCCATCGCCACCCTGCAGGGCCTCATCGGAGAAGACCCCTCGTTTGCCGACGCCTACGACGTGCTGGGCCGCGCCCAGGTCGAAATGGGCCACTTCGCCGATGCCATGGCCACCTACCAGCTGGCCAGCACGCTCACGCCGGACTCGGTGGTGCGGCTGCAGAAGCTCGGCATGATGGCCCACTACACCGGCGACCGCGCCACCGCCACGCGGGTCCTGGCGCGCGCGGCGGTCCTGGGCATCGAATCCAAGCTCTTCGACTACCAGTGCCTGGTGCTGCTGGCGTTCTCCTACCTCACCGACAACGACCGCAAGGGCATGGACCGCTGCATGGCGGACTTCGCACGCATCCTGGAGCGCTACGGTCATAGCCGGCGGCTGCAGCGCTTTAGCGAAGTGGTGACCACGCTCCAGCTGATCCAGAAGCGCCAGTTCGCGCAGGCCGTGGCCGCCACCCGCGCCATGGCCGCCGAGATGCTCGGCAGCACGTTCGACTTCGAGGCGGCCTGCAACCTGGCCGCGCTGCTGTCGGTGCTGGCCGATACGTCCATCGAACTGGCCGAAGGCCCCGAGTGGATGCGCTGCATCGGCATGCGCTACACCAACACACGTGGCCTGTGCGAACTGCTGGCCAACACCTGCCAGACCCATCCGCCCTACGCCGAGGTGGTGCGGGGCTGCCTTTTGCAGGTCAACAAGATGGCCGAGGCCGCCGTGGCCCAGGGCCTGTCGGGCGACCCCCAGGGCGCCGTCGCCGCCCTGCTGGACCAGGTGGGCGCCACGCTGAACACCAAACTGCTGGACATGGCCCAGCAACTGCTCACGCGCCATGCCGCACGTATCGGCCACGCACCGGCCCAGCAGGCCACCATCGACGCGCTGCGCCAACGCTGCGGCACCTCCGCCACGCGGGCCATGCTCGGGCACGACAACGAACGCAAGCCGGGCGAGTTGCGCCTGCGCACCCAGATGGCCTCCGAACCATCCCCCCCGCGACCGGCCAGCGCGCCCTTGGGCGAGGCGGTCGACCCGGCAGAGACGCTGCGGTTGCGTCCGGTCTGAGCGCCGGGCAGTACACCGCGCCGACGGGACGGAAGGCAGGCACGCCCGCAGGCCAGGCGCTCAGCGCGGCGCGAGGGGCGTGAAGCGCGGCAACATCAGGCAGGCCTCCGCGTTGGAGGGCGAGAAGCACGCCAGGGCCGCCTCGCGCCAGGGCAGCCAGCGCCACTGCACATGCTCCCGCGGGCTCAGGCGGACGGGCGTGCCCTGCGGTACGCACAGGCCGAACAACCGCTCGCGGTTGCGCTCCACCCCTGGCGCGTAGCGGTGCAGCCACTGGGGCCAGATGTCGTAGACATTCTCCAGGGCCCAGTCGGTCAGCACGCATTCCTCCGCCCGCGCGTCGATGCCGGTCTCTTCCCCGACCTCGCGCACCGCGGTGGTCGCGAACGGCTCGTCCAGCGTGTCCTTGCTGCCGGTGACCGATTGCCAGTGATCGCCGCCATCCGCCCGCTCGAGCAGCAGCACTTCCAGCGCTGGCGTGTGGATCACCACCAGCACCGATTCGGGAATCTTGAAAGGCCGAGGCAACGTCATGCTTTCAGCGCTGGTGGACGATCCCGCGGAAGGCGCGCAGCGGGAATTGCGGGCCGGCATGCCAGGCGCGGTGCACAGCGGCGAGTCCCGCGTGACACCCGCGCCGCGACGCCGCAGGCCGATCACGCATGCGGCCCGTCCGCAGCATCCCCGCATCCCGGTGACGCTCCAACGCGATGCGCTCCCAGGTCGCCACGGGCGCTTTATGCCGCGGCCAGCAACGCATCCATGTCCTGGGGAACCTGGTCATCCAACGCCCCCTGCGCGCACTGCTGCAGCCACGGGTCGGCAATGCGGCACAGCATGCCCTTGCCCGAGCCACCGCCGGCTACCGGCAGTGCCGCCACCGCGTCGATCAGCGAGGTGCCGGCGGCCCGGCCCTGCATGCCCACGCTCTGCAGTTCGCGCCGGTCCAGTTCGAGCATGGGGCCCAGCACGTCCACCCGCATCGCGAATTCGCGGGGGGCTCCGCCTTCCGGCGCCACCCGGATGACGACCATCTGGCGTTGCGGGTCGGCGGCGCGGGAGGGCATGGCCCGCCCCGCCGTATCCATCACCATGCTGCGCAGATCCACGACGGAGCAGACACGCGGGCCGATCTGCGCCAACCCGAGGAACGGCGGCGAGAAGCTGCCGGCGCCGAGCACCGCCACATCGGGCGCAGCCGCGACGACGTGCCGCGCATCCACGCCCAGCCAGTGCCGCCCGACCAGGAAAGTCGCCATCTGCACCCGGTGCGCCGGCTCGACATGCGCGAGCGGCGTGTGCGCGTTCAGCGCCTGCGCCGCATCCGCGCCTGCGCGCTCCTCGCACAGGTGGCGCAGCACCAGGCAACCGAGGCCGTGGTCGTAGCCATCGCTCGTGCGGAACTCCCGGTAGCCCTGGCCACCGGAGCGGCCGATGCCGTACAGATGGCCACCGGCCGACACGGCATGGCGCCCCTGGGCGCTGGCGCTCCAGGCCGCCGGCACCAAGGCGTCGGCTCCCGCTCCCACGGTGCAGACGCAGCGGCCCTGCCCATCCACGAACGCCAGGCGGTCCGCGACGGCTATGCCCACGGCGCAATCCGCGAGGATGGACTGCATCTGGTTGGCGGCATCCCAGACGATGCCGATCCCACCCAGCACGCTCCCCGTGCCCGCTCCTTCCGTCTCCCGCACAGCCGCGGAGTACACGAAGGTGGGCGACGGCCCGTAGAAGCGGCTGGTTTCGTAGGGGCTGACCACGTAGGCCTGGCTGTCCTGCAACCGCAGGCACTGCGCCACCCAGGCCTCGTCCAGCACCGTGCCCACGTGGTGGGCCTGGTCCGGACGGGAGACGGCGACGACGCAGCCGCGCCGGTCGAACAGGACCAGGCAGGCATAGACCGTGTACAGCGCGTTGATCTCCGCCAGCACCGCCGTGGCCTGCTCGCAGCCCCCCTGGCCCCGCGCGAGCGAGCGGCTGAACTGGGGCGTGAGCGCCCACCACCGACAATCGTTGGCACGCTCGTAGAGATTGCGATCCAGGATCTGCATCGCCAGCGAGGACCGGCTGTCCGCATCGCGCAGCAAAGAGCGCATGACCACACCGTACAGGTCCTGCAGTGCAGCCGCGAAGGCCTGGGCCGTCTTGCGTGCGGTACTGCCGATCTCGGACAGCAGCGTCTTGGCGAACAGCAGCTCGCGCGGAGCCACATCGTGGCTGGACGCACCGAGCTGGTTGAGCTCCAGCAAGCCGTTCCACACGGAGCGCTCCAGCGCCGACTGGATGGCGGCAGAGCGGGCAGGAATGGCCCGCAGCTCCTGCGACAGCAGGTCGGCGTGGCCCGACAGCTCGGCGGCCAGCGCAGTACGGGGCGCGCCGTCGTCCCCCTCGCCGTCCTCGTCGAACGCGGTATCCAGGGGCAGCAGGGCGAGCCCGCGCCAGCCCGGGCCGACGTAGCCCAGGAAGCCCTGGGTGTCGCACACCGACATCAGATAGCGGCGGCCGCCGTGGCGCACAGGGCGCACGCCCTGCGCCGCGGCCTCCTCCAAGCGCCAATCGTGCGGCAGCTGCAGCGGGTCACTGGACAGCAATACCCGCCCTTGCCGGTCCACCAACGCCAGCACGGCATCCCGGCCGGGGCCGGCCTGTGCGGTGCCCTCCTCCCGGGCCGAGCGGAAGATGGCCGCCATCTCGTCGGCCAGCTTGAACTCCAGGCACAGCACCCCCACCGTGCGTCCTCCGGCGGCGACCGCACGGGCATAGACCAGCGTGCGTTCGGCCACACCACTGAAACCGTGCACGGCATGGTGCTCCACGTACGCGTCCTGGCTGTCGAGCACGCTGCGCAGGAAACGCTGGTCCTGGCGGCAGGCGTCTGCACTGCCGGCCTCCACCGGGTGAAGGCAGGCGCACAGCAGACCCGCCGTATCGAACAGGTAGATGTTGCTGTAAACGGTGTACTTGCTGGCGTATTCGCGCAGCCGCGCTTCCATGGCAGGGCGATGCTCCGGCGCGGCGTCGCTGAGGTAAGCAGCCACTTCGCCATCGGTGGCGAAGAACCCGACGTCCGCGGTGCGTTCGAACAGGTTGCGCACGAGGACGTCGATGCAGACCTGCGCGCGGGCCTGAAGATCGTCGAGCCGGTTCTTCAGGGCCTCGCCGGCCAGCCCCCGCATCAGGTCCGTCGACAGCGCAGCAAAGTCGTGCCGCGCCCGGGCCAGGTCACCGCCTGCGGACGCCTTGGTCGAGAGCAGGGACAGCGATGACAGCAGGGCCAGATGGTCCCAGGTGTTCTCGACCAGCCGCAGTTCCTGCCGCTGATGGAGCACGGCCGGCATGTAGCGCAGCCAGAGCTCGGGTGATGACAGGGTATGGGGCACGACGGCGTCCTTTCACGGCAGGACGATCCCTGCCGACGGTACAGATCGTAAGCAAAAGCAAATTTTGCACCAGTACGCCCCCCATCCAGATTGCCGGGACGCTTTCCTGGCGACCTGATGCAAGGACTCGCACGCAGCCCCGCATCAACGGCACAAACGAAAAAAGGCAGGCCCTCGGCCTGCCTTTCTTCGTGGACGGCCGCCGCAGCGGCCACAGGGACTCAGCCCGCCTTGACAGCGTCCGGATTGCGCAGACGGATATGCAGTTCGCGCAGCTGCTTTTCGTCCACGGGCGAGGGGGCCTGCGTGAGCAGATCCTGGGCGCGCTGGGTCTTGGGGAAGGCGATCACGTCCCGGATCGACTCCGCACCGGTCATCAGCGTGATCAAACGGTCCAGGCCAAAGGCCAAGCCGCCGTGCGGAGGGGCACCGTATTGCAGTGCGTCCAGCAGGTAGCCGAACTTGGCTTGCGCGTCTTCCGGCGTGATCTTGAGTGCCGAGAACACCTTGCTCTGCACGTCGGCCCGGTGGATACGCACCGAGCCGCCGCCCAGTTCCCAGCCGTTGAGCACCATGTCATAGGCCTTGGCGATGCACTGGCCCGGATCGGTGTCCATCAGATCCTCATGCCCGTCCTTGGGGCTGGTGAAGGGATGGTGCACAGCCGTCCAGCGGCCCTCTTCCTCGTCGTGCTCGAACATGGGGAAGTCCACGACCCACAGCGGTGCCCAGCGGTTCTCGAACAGCCCGCTCTTCTTGCCGAATTCGCTGTGGCCGACCTTCAGGCGCAGCGCGCCGATGGAGTCGTTGACGATCTTTTCCTTGTCGGCGCCGAAGAAGATCAGGTCGCCGTCCTGCGCGCCCGTGCGCTTCAGGATCTCGGCAATGGCTGCGTCGTGCAGATTCTTCACGATGGGCGACTGCAGGCCGTCACGGCCCTTGGCCACTTCGTTGACCTTGATCCAGGCCAGGCCCTTGGCACCATAGATCTTCACGAATTCGGTGTAAGCATCGATCTCGCCCCGCGAGATCTGTGCGCCGCCCGGCACGCGCAGGCCGACCACGCGGCCGCCCTTGGTGGTGGCGGGCGCGGAGAACACCTTGAAGTCCACGTCCTTCATCACTTCCGTGAGCTCGGTGAATTCCAGCTTCACGCGCAGGTCGGGCTTGTCGGAGCCGAAGCGGAAGGCCGCGTCCTGGTAGGTCATGATGGGGAATTCGCCCAGGTCCACGCCCAGCTGGGTCTGGAACACCTCGGTGATCATGCGCTGGAAGATGGCGCGGATCTCTTCTTCGTTCAGGAACGAGGTTTCGCAGTCGATCTGCGTGAACTCAGGCTGGCGGTCGGCGCGCAGGTCTTCGTCGCGGAAGCACTTGGTGATCTGGTAGTAGCGGTCGTAGCCGGCCACCATCAGCATCTGCTTGTACAGCTGGGGCGACTGGGGCAGCGCGAAGAACTGGCCGTCATGCACGCGACTGGGCACCAGATAGTCGCGCGCGCCTTCGGGCGTGCTCTTGCCCAGCATGGGCGTCTCGATGTCGATGAAGCCTTCCTTGTCCAGGAAGTTGCGCACCTGGATGGCCGTCTTGTAGCGCAGCATCATGTTGCGCTGCATGTGCGGGCGGCGCAGGTCCATCACGCGGTGCGTGAGGCGCGTCGTTTCCGACAGGTTCTCGTCGTCCATCTGGAACGGCGGCGTGACGGACGGGTTCAGCACGTTCAGCTCGTGGCACAGCACTTCGATCTTGCCGCTCTTGAGGCTGTCGTTGCTGGTTCCCTCGGGGCGCGAACGCACCAGGCCCTTGACCTGCACGCAGAATTCGTTGCGCACGCCTTCGGCGGTCTTGAACATCTCGGCGCGATCGGGGTCGCAGACCACCTGCACATAGCCTTCACGGTCACGAAGGTCGATGAAGATCACGCCGCCATGGTCACGGCGACGGTTCACCCAGCCCGACAGGGTGACGGTTTCGCCCAGGAGGGCTTCGGTCACGAGACCGCAGTAGTGGGAGCGCATGGCCATGGTTCAGATCTTCCTGCGCTCCAGCGAGCGCGACACAGGGATGCATTCCTGGCGCGCCACCGGCGCGCTGGAACAGGGTTTCACTTGGGTTCGGAGGGGATGGCGGTATCCGGCGGAGTGACCACGCCCATCGACACAATGTACTTGAGCGCAGCGTCCACGCTCATGTCCAGTTCGACGCAGTCGCTCTTGCGCAGCATCACGAAGTAGCCCCCGGTTGGGTTGGGCGTGGTGGGAACGTAAACGCTCACGAACTCGTCGCGCAGGTACGCGGCCACCTCGCCGCTGGGTGCGCCCGTGATGAACGCCACCGTCCACACGCCTTCGCGCGGCCATTGCACCAGCACGGCCGTACGGAAGGCGTTTCCGCTTTCAGAGAACAGCGTGTCCGACACCTGCTTGACGCTCGAGTAGATGGAACGCACCACGGGGATGCGGCTCACCAGGGCATCGCCCCACTCCACCAGCTTGCGGCCCGCGAAGTTGCTGGCCAATGCGCCCACCACCAGCAGGATGGCCAGCGTGAGCAGCACGCCGAAGCCGGGAATGTGGAAGCCCAGCAGCCGGTCGGGCTGCCAGGAGCCTGGCAGGATCTGCAAGGTCTGGTCCAGCGTGCCGATGATCCAGTTCAGGACCCAGGCGGTGATGACGCCGGGGACGATCACCAGAAGGCCCGTGAACAGCCATTTGCGCAAAGCGGACATGCGAGTGGAGTGAGTGAAGGAGGGGGTCAGGCAGCCGTACTGGACGGCGTGGAGGACGCTGGCGCGGCAGCGGGCGTGGGCGCAGCAGCAGCGCTGTCGCTGCCACCGGCGGGCGCATCGGCCGCCGGTGCCGCAGCGGGCTTGGGAGCGCTGCCGCTGTTCTTGAAATCGGTGGCGTACCAGCCCGAGCCCTTGAGGTGGAAGCCGGGGGCCGTCAGTTGCTTGGAGAACGCAGGTGCGCCGCAGGCCGGGCAATCGGTCAGGGGCGCATCGGAAATTTTCTGCAGCACGTCCTTGGCATGGCCACAGGCGCCGCACTTATAGGCATAAATAGGCATCGGATGCTTGCGCTACAGGAAAATGCAAAACCGCTGATTATAGGTGGCAGCCTCTGCAGCCAGACGGCGCGCGGATCACCCACACCGCTGCTGCCACCGGTCAACGGCGAACCGTGCGATCGCGGGGGCCTTGAAGAGCGCGACGCGGCCTGCGCATCGCCTCTGCAGGGTTCATGGCAGCGTCAGATCGTCCCTGCCGGGGCGGGACGGTGCGGTGTGCGGGTGTTCTGCACCCACTGCGGCAGCAGCGAGCCTGCGACCATGCCCACCACGGCCGCCAGCACCCCGGCCAACTGCGCAGGGAACACGGCGCCCCAAGGCATCGCCAGGCCGGCGAGCCAGGAGCCGATGCCCAGGATCACCGCGCACACGGCGCCCTGGGTGCTCGCGCGGCTCCAGTACAGGCCGAACACCAGCGGCACGAACGCACCCACCAGGGGCACCTGGTACGCGCCGGACACCAATTCGTAGATGGGCGTTCCTTCCATCTTGATGGAGTACATCAGCACCGCCAGGCTGAAGACCAGCACGCTGATGCGCATGGTCAGCAGGTTCTCGCGGTCGCTGGAACCCCGACGGAACTGGCGCCAGATGTTCTCGGTGAAGGTCACGCTCGGCGCCAGCAGCGTGGCGGACGCACACGACTTGATGGCCGACAGCAGGGCGCCGAAGAACAGCACCTGCATGACGAACGGCATCTTCTCCATCACCAGCGTGGGCAGCACCTTCTGCGGGTCTTCGGCCAGCAGTTCCTGCGCCCGCTCCGGCATGATGATGAGTGCGCTGACCACCAGGAACATGGGCACGAAGGCGAACAGGATGTAGGCGCTGCCACCGATCACCGTGCCGTGCGTGGCCGCCCGCATGGAGTTGGCCGACATCACGCGCTGGAACACGTCCTGCTGCGGAATGGAGCCCAGCATCATGGTGATGGCCGCCGCAAAGAAGAACACGATGTCGTGCAGCGTGGGCTCGGGCCAGAATTTGAACAGATCGCGGCTCACCGCCAGATCGAGGACCTTCCCGGCCCCGCCCGCCATGTCGCCTGCGAAAAAGGCGAGGACCATCAGCCCCACGACCAGGATGATCATCTGGAGAAAATCGGTCACAGCCACCGACCACATGCCCCCAAACAGGGTATAGGCCAGGATGGACACGACGCCGATGGTCATGCCGACGGGAATGCTGACGGCGCCGCCGGACAGGAGGTTGAACACCAGCCCCAGCGCTGTGACCTGGGCCGATACCCAGCCCAGATAGCTGAGCATGATGATGAGCGAACAGGCCACCTCGATGATGCGGCCGTAGCGCTCACGGTAGTAGTCGCTGATCGTCAGCAAGGTCATGCGGTAGAGCTTGCCGGCGAAGAACAGGCCCACCAGGATCAGGCACATGCCCGCGCCGAACGGGTCTTCCACCACGTTGTGCAGTCCGCCTTCGATGAACTTGGCCGGCACGCCCAGCACGATCTCCGAGCCGAACCAGGTCGCGAAGGTCGTGGTGATGATCATGAACATCGGCAGGTGGCGGCCCGCGATGGCGAAGTCGGTCGTGTTCTTCACCCTTCGGGCAGCGACCAACCCGATGGCGATGGTGACCAGGAGATAAACGATGACCAGCGTCAACAGCACGGCATGCTCCTCGATGTCGCGAAGTGGTGAAAAAGAGAACGGTAGAGAGAGAAAGCGGCGACAGCGCGGGCTAGAAGACCCGGATGCGGATCAGCAGCTGCATTGCCAGCAAACCCAATACAAAACCCATGCCACCGTAGACCAGGCTCTGCAGCAACTGGTTGGTGCGTTTCTGGGCCGCCAGGAGCTCGTGCAGCTCCCGGTTCGGGCCCTGGGGCTTGTCACGCAGGTACGCATGCAGCAGGCGCGGCAGCTCCGGCACCATCTTGGCGAAGTGCGGCGCCTCTTCCCGCAGCTCGCGCAGGAAGCGCTGCGGGCCGAGCTGCTCAAGCATCCACTTCTCAAGGAAGGGCTTGGCTGTGCTCCAGAGATCCAGTTCCGGGTCGAGCTGGCGGCCCAGGCCCTCAATGTTGAGCAGCGTCTTCTGCAAGAGCACCAGCTGCGGCTGGATCTCCACGTGGAACCGGCGCGAGGTCTGGAAAAGGCGCATCAACACCATGCCCAGGGAGATTTCCTTGAGCGGGCGGTCGAAGTACGGCTCACAGACGGCACGGATGGCGGACTCCAGGTCGTTGACCCGCGTGTGCGCCGGCACCCAGCCGCTTTCGATGTGAAGCTCGGCCACACGCTTGTAGTCACGCCGGAAGAACGCGGTGAAGTTCTGCGCCAGGTATTCCTTGTCGAACTCGGTGAGCGTGCCCACGATGCCGAAGTCGAGCGAGATGTAGCGTCCGAACGTTTCCGGCTCCAGGCTGACCTGGATGTTGCCGGGGTGCATGTCGGCGTGGAAGAAGCCGTCGCGGAACACCTGGGTGAAGAAGATGGTGACGCCGTCGCGCGCCAGCTTCGGGATGTCGACGCCTGCGCTGCGCAGTCGCTCGATCTGGTTGATCGGCACGCCCTTCATGCGTTGCATCACCATGACCTCGGGGTGGCAGAAGTCCCAGAACACTTCCGGCACCAGCACCAGTTCGAGGCCTTCCATGTTGCGGCGCAGCTGGGCGGCATTCGCAGCCTCGCGCACCAGATCAAGCTCGTCGTGCAGGTAGTTGTCGAACTCGGCCACCACCTGCCGTGGCTTCAGTCGCTTGCCGTCCGCCGACAGGCCTTCGACCCAGCCCGCCATCATGCGCATGAGGGCCAGGTCCTTCTCGATGACCGGCAGCATGCCCGGACGCAGCACTTTCACGGCCACTTCGCGCTCGATGCCCTGGCGGTCGCGGATGACGGCGAAGTGCACCTGCGCGATCGAGGCGCTGGCCACGGGAACGCGGTCGAACGACACGAAGATCTGGTCCAGCGGACGCCGGAAGGCACGTTCGATGGTCGCAACGGCCACCGCCGGATCGAACGGGGGCACCCGGTCCTGCAGCAGAGCCAGTTCATCGGCGATGTCCGGCGGCATCAGATCGCGGCGCGTGGAGAGCACCTGGCCGAACTTGACGAAGATCGGCCCCAGCCGCTCCAGCGCTTCGCGCAGCCTCCGGCCCCGCGGGGCATCCAGGTTGCGGCCGACGGAGATGATCCGGGCGAGCAGGCGCAGCCAGGGTTTCTGGAAGCTGGTCAGTACCAGCTCATCCAGCCCATAGCGCAGCACCATCCAGACGATGGTGAAGCCACGGAAGAAGTGGCTCATGGCGGCGAACGGTCCGGAGCGGAGGCGCTGTCCACGCCGGTGCCCGCCGCGCCCGGCGCCATGCGTGCGCCAACGAAGCGCCGCAGGGCATCCGCCGCGCGGCGCGCCACGGAGCCTACGGCGTGGGCCGGGGCATCGCCGATCACGCGGGCCAGGTCTTCCTCGACGTCCCAGCGCACATGGTCCACCAGCCAGTGGATCTCGGCCGCCAGCTGCACGTCGCCTTCGATGCGGATGGCCGGCTTCTCGCCCCGCAGAGCGGTCTGGGCCAGGGCCAGCGGCGAGGTGTCGGTGATTTCCAGCAACAGGTCGGGCGTTCCGCCTTGGGGAGCCAGGTCCAGCAGCCCTGCCGGGGTGATCTGCAGGGCCATGGAATACGCCCTCCACTGCACCCTTGCCGTCCGGCCGCGCTGGCGGACCAGGCGGTCCATGGCCTCGCGTTCCTGCATGAGCACATGGTTGAGGAACAGCACGACGCGGTGCTGCACCTCATGCACCAGCCACTGCGGTGGCTGCGGACCACTGGCGATGCGCTCGAAAAGCCCATCCAGCAAAGAAAAAGGGGACTGTGTTGCCATAGTCCCCGATTATTCCCTGAACTGGGCGGACACCGGAGGCTTTTCCCTCCCGGCGCCACGACCAAATAGGCGGCCGCGTTACTGCAGGGCCTGCACGCCTGCCACCAGCCAGCCGCTGGAGCCGCTCTTGGGCTTGGTCATGTTCCACACCTCGCGGAACGGGCTCGGGCCTGCCGAAGGCTCTTCGCGGATCATGCCGGAGAACTCCACGCTGGCCATGTAGGCATCGCCCAGGTCCTCGATGCCCAGCAGTTGCGCCTCCAGCATGACCACGTCAGTGTGGTTGGGCTGGCTGGCGTCGCGGTGCGACTCGCGCTCGCTGAGCTGGGTGCGGATCTCGTCCAGCATGCCGTCGGTCATCATCGAACGCAGGGTGTTGATGTCCGAGCGGTCCCACGCAGCCTGCAGCGTGGTGAAGTTGCGCTTGGCAGCCGCCAGGAAACCGTCGGCGTCGAAGCCATCCGGAACTCCCCAGTTCTGCGAACCGGCCAGAGCGGAGCCGATCACCACGCCCGAGCTGGTGCCGCCCGCAGGCCGTGCAGCCTCGAAGGCAGTGGCATTGCGTTCCCAAGGGCGGGCCGAAGCGTCGTTGCCCACGTTGGCGGGGCTGTACTGGCGTGGCATCTGCGGCTGCACAGGCGATGCGCCTGCGCCCGCACCCGCACCCTGGAACGCGAAGGGCGACGCGTTGCCGCCCGCGGCAGCGGATTTGCGCGAACGCATGATCATGCCGATGACCGCAAAGGCGGCCAGGGCCAGCAGCGCGATCAGCAGGAAGTTGGCGAAACCGGCGCCCAGGCCGAGCGAGCTGGCCAGCCACGCCAGGCCCAGGCCTGCGGCCAGGCCGCCGAGCATGGCGCCCCAGGGCTTCTTGGGCGCAGCGGCTGCGGGGTTGGCGGCCGGCGTGGCCGGCTTGGCCGCGGCGTTGTTCGTGGCGGCGTTCTGTGCCGGCGCGCCCGGGGCGGCAGGCGGGTTGGCTTCACGCTGGGTGACGTTGCTCGACTGCTTGCCCACCGACTTGCCGCCACCCATGCGACGGGCGTCGGCGTCGGTGTGGGCCACCGCGAGCAACGCGACGAGGACCAGGGACCATAGTTTCATCATGTCAATCTCCAGCTACTTGTTGCAGCCCTTTGGGCTTCAGCACTTGATTCCAACATGCAAGGCCACGATGCCGCCAGTCATGTTGTGATAGTCCACATGTCCAAAGCCATTTTGCTGCATGAGGGCTTTGAGCTCTTCCTGGCCCGGATGCATGCGGATCGACTCGGCCAGGTAGCGGTAGCTGGCGTCGTCGCCGGCAACCATCTTGCCCAGACGCGGCAGCACCTTGAACGAATACCAGTCGTACGCCTTTTCCAGGGGCTTGGCAATCTTGGAAAACTCCAATACGAGCAGACGCCCACCCGGTTTGAGCACACGGCACATCTCGGCGATGGCCGCGTCCTTGTGCGTCATGTTGCGCAGCCCGAAGGCCACGCTCACCACATCGAAATGCGCATCGGGGAACGGCAGGGCCTCGGCATCGCACACCAGCGTGGGCAGCACCACGCCGGCATCGATCAGACGGTCGCGGCCGACGCGCAGCATGGCCTCGTTGATGTCGGTATGGACCACACGCCCGCTGGCGCCCACCTTCTTGGAGAAGGCCAACGACAGGTCGCCCGTGCCGCCCGCAATGTCCAGCACCTGGCTGCCCTCGCGCAGGTTGGCCACCATCACCGTGTAGGCCTTCCAGGCCCGGTGCAGGCCCGCCGACATCAGGTCGTTCATGACGTCGTACTTGGAAGCCACCGAGTCGAACACGCCGCGCACGTGGCGCGCTTTGTCTTTCTCATCGACCGACTGGAAACCGAAATGCGTAGAGCTCATATTGAAATCCTAGGCCGGACACGGCCAGCGGTACAGCGACAACCCCGCGCCCGCCCGGGGCTTGGTGCAGGAGCAACGCTGCGAGTGGAACAAATGAAAGAAAGGGAAGCGAAAGGCCACAGCCCCGACGCCGCCAAGCGATGAGAGATCAATGGCCGCCGCAGCCGCCATGCCCGTGGCTGCCATGGCCCTTGCCCGGCATGGGCGCATCGCGGTCCAGGCCGGCGGCCGCCAGGCGGTCGAGGTACTCCGCCCACAGGGCAGACTCCTTGCTGCCCAGCTCGTAGAGGTAGTCCCAGGTGAAGATGCCGCTATCGTGGCCATCCGAGAAGGCCGGGCGCACCGCGTAGTGGCCCACGGGCTCCAGGCCGGTGAGCGTGACGCCGCGCTTGCCCGTCTGCAGCACCTCCTGCCCCGGACCATGGCCCTGAACCTCGGCAGACGGCGAATACACGCGCATCAGCTCGAACGGGATGCGGAAGGACGCTCCGTCGGAGAATGCGACCTCCAGCACGCGGGAAGTCTCGTGCACCGTGATCGATTGCGGAGTGGGCGTGCCTGCGGTCAAACCTGCCATGGGAATGTCACCTGTACCTGTTGTCTGAACGACGGGAAGAGAAGCGGGGGGAGCATTGTCCCACTGTGCTCCCGCTTGGCGCCCACGCCACAGCCCGGGAGCGTCTGAATTGACCCCCCGCGCCGGTGCGGTTACCTTTGGATGCATACATCCCCTACCGTTCTTCATGGCTGGCACTTCGGCATCTCCTGCGCACAGCAAGCTCGCACACAAGGCGTTCTGGATCATGTCACGGCGCGTCACCGTGGTGGCGGCCGGCGTGGACCTCGCCCTGCTGGGGCTCTTCACCGTGCTGGGTTCACCCCTGCTCGCCTGGCTCAATGTGCTCAGCATGGCCATCTACGCTGCGGCCTACTGGCTCCTGCTGCGGCGCGCCAACCTGGCCGCGCTGGTGCTCATCTGGCTCGAGGTGACGGGCCACGCTGCGCTCGGCACCTGGCTCATCGGGTGGGACAGCGGCTTTCACTACTACCTGCTGATGTTCATTCCCGCCATCACCGTCAGCGCCGGTCGGCAGCTGCGCCCTGCCCTGCTGCTGCTGGCGCTGTTCCTGTTTTACCTCGGGCTGCACGCCGTGTCGCAGCACTTCGGCGCCCAGGCACCCCTGGGCGCGCGGGGGCTGGCCGTGGTCCACGGTTTCAACGTCGCCGTGGTGTTCTGCATGGCGGCCTACACGGCACGCTTCTACTACGGCACGGTGCGCCGGGCAGAAGAGCAACTGCAGGCGCAGGCCGCGACGGATCCGCTCACGGGGCTGTCCAACCGGCGCAACCTTATCGCGCGGGCGGAGCGCAGCCTTGCGGACGCCCGGCTCACGGGCCGGTCTACCGCACTGGTGATCGCAGACATCGACCATTTCAAGCAGATCAACGACCGTTACGGCCACGATGCAGGCGACCAGATTCTGGTGGCCATCGGGGCATTGCTGCTGCGCGCCAGCCGCGCACACGACGTGGTGGCCCGTTGGGGCGGGGAGGAATTCCTGATCCTGCTGCCGGACACCTCGGCAGAAGCGGCCGAGGCCCTGGCGGAACGCGTGCGCAGCGCGGTGGCCGCACGCTCCATGCACCATGCCGGCGTGGCCATCGATGCCACCCTCTCTCTGGGCGTGACGGCGGTGCAGCCGGGCGAAGCCTTGTCGAGCGCCATTGCGCGCGCCGACCGCGCCCTGTACCGCAGCAAGGACACCGGACGCGACCGCGTGACGCTCGCCGGCGAACTGAGCTGATCCGCCCTCAGCCCAGCCGGCCGAGCGCCTCGGCCATGGCCTTCTCGGCCGCGGGCAGCCGCGCCACCACCTGCGCCTCGTGCTCCGGCACACGCTCGCGCAGCGCCGCGGCCCACACCGGCGCCGGGAAGTGGCTGTCCCAGGCAAAGCGCGCAATCACGTGCCAGTGCAGGTGCGGGACCATGTTGCCCAGGGCCGCCAGGTTGATCTTGGCAGGCTGCAGATGGGACCGCAGCGCGCGCTCGACCGCACACACCGCTGCCAGGCAGTGCGCGCGATCGGCATCGGACAGATCCGAGAGTTCCGCCACGTGCGCGCCCCACACTACGCGATAGAAGGCGGGGAAGCCCGCCTCGTCGGCGCGGATCACGCGCAGGCGCTCACCGCGCCAGACCAGCGTGCCACCATCCGCCTCGCACAGCGGGCAGGCAGGGGCGCCGCGCGCCGCCTCGGGAAGCACCGGGGACACGGCCGTGCCGAGCGTGGTGACCGACATGGCTACACCAGCACCCGCTCGATGCCGCCCGCATTGGCGCGCTGCACGTATTCGGGCATCCAGTTCTCACCCAGGATCTCGCGCGCCATCTCGACGACGATGTAGTCGGCTTCCAACAGACCGTTCTGCAGGTCGTCCTGGTACCGATTCAGGCCCTGCAGGCAGCTCGGGCAGCTGGTGAGGATCTTCACGTTGTCCTGCAGGCCCACGGCGCCGCTGGCGCGCAGCGCGGCCTCGCCCTTGCGGATCTCTTCTTCCTTGCGGAAGCGCACCTGCGTGGAGATATCCGGCCGCGTCACGCCCAGCGTGCCGGACTCGCCGCAGCAGCGCTCGCTCTTGGTCACCTGCGGGCCGACCAGCGCCTTCACGGTCTTGACCGAGTCCTGCAGCTTCATCGGGTTGTGGCAGGGCTCGTGGTACAGGTAAGCGCCATTGCCTTGCAGCGTGATGCCCTTCTCGAGCAGGTATTCGTGGATGTCGATGATGCGGCAGCCCGGGAAGATCTTGTCGAACTGGTAGCCCTGCAGCTGGTCGTAGCAGGTGCCGCAGCTGACCACCACGGTCTTGATGTCCAGATAGTTCAGCGTGTTGGCCACGCGGTGGAACAGCACCCGGTTGTCCGTGATCATCTTCTCGGCCTTGTCGAACTGGCCGCTGCCGCGCTGGGGGTAGCCGCAGCACAGGTAGCCCGGCGGCAGCACGGTCTGCACGCCCGCGTGCCAGAGCATGGCCTGGGTCGCCAGGCCCACTTGGCTGAACAGGCGCTCCGATCCGCAGCCGGGGAAGTAGAACACCGCCTCCGTCTCGGCCGTGGTGGCGGCCGGGTTGCGGATGATGGGCACGTAGTCCTTGTCCTCGATGTCCAGCAGCGCGCGCGCCGTCTTCTTGGGCAGGCCACCGGGCAGCTTCTTGTTGACGAAGTGGATCACCTGCTCCTTGATGGGCGCCGTGCCCACCGTGGCCGGCGGATGAGAAGTCTGGCGGCGGCCCACGGCTCGCAGCAGGTCCACCACGGCGCGCTGGGCCTTGAAGCCCACATCCACCATGGCCGAGCGCATCAGCTTGATGGTGTCCGGGTTGGTGGCGTTGAGCATGGTCATGGCCAGCGCATTGCCCGGACGGAAGGTCTTCTTGCCCATCTTGCGCAGCAGGTTGCGCATGTTCATGGTCACGTCGCCGAAGTCGATCTTGACCGGGCACGGCGTGTAGCACTTGTGGCAGACGGTGCAGTGGTCGGCCACGTCCTCGAATTCCTGCCAGTGCTTGATCGACACGCCGCGGCGCGTCTGCTCTTCGTAGAGGAACGCCTCGACCAGCAGCGACGTCGCCAGGATCTTGTTGCGCGGGCTGTAGAGCAGGCTGGCGCGCGGCACGTGCGTGGCACACACCGGCTTGCACTTGCCGCAGCGCAGGCAGTCCTTGACCGAATCGGCGATGGCGCCGATGTCGCTCTGCTGCATGATCAGCGACTCGTGTCCCATGAGGCCAAAGCTCGGCGTGTAGGCGTTGGTCAGGTCCGAGAACATCAGCGATTCACGCGCCGAAACGGCCGCCCGCGCTTTACCAGCCTGCGCAGCGTGCTCTTGATTGCGTAGCAACTTGCCTTTGTTGAAGCGGCCTTGCGGGTCCACGCGCTGCTTGTAATCCGCGAACGGCTGCAGTTCGTCGTCTGTCAGAAACTCCAGCTTGGTGATGCCGATGCCGTGCTCGCCCGAGATCACGCCGTTCAGGCTGCGGGCCAGCACCATGATGCGCGCCACGGCTTCATGCGCGGTCTGCAGCATGTCGTAGTCGTCGCTGTTGACGGGCAGGTTGGTGTGCACGTTGCCGTCGCCGGCATGCATGTGCAGGGCCACCCATACGCGGCCCTTGAGCACGCGCTGGTGGATCGCCACGGTCTCGTCCATCACCGGCTTGAACGCTGCGCCGGCGAAGATCTTGGCCAGCGGCTCGCGCAGCTGCGTCTTCCAGCTGGCGCGCAGGGTGTGGTCCTGCAGTTGCGGGAACAGCGTTTCGACATCGCGCAGCCAGCCGGCCCACAGGGCGCGCACCTCACCCACCAAAGCCACGGCCTGGGCCACACGGTCTTCCAGCAGCTCGGCGGACGGGATTTCATGCGCGTCGTCCTGGCGGCCCAGCGGCAGGTTGCCGCGCAGGAAGAAGTCTTCCAGTGCGTCGCACAGCTTGAGCTTGTTGCGCAACGACAGTTCGATGTTGATGCGCTCGATGCCGTCGGTGTACTCGGCCATGCGCGGCAGCGGAATCACCACGTCTTCGTTGATCTTGAAGGCGTTGGTGTGGCGGCTGATGGCGGCCGTGCGCTTGCGGTCCAGCCAGAACTTCTTGCGCGCCTCGGGGCTGATGGCGATGAAGCCTTCGCCCGCACGCGAATTGGCGATGCGCACCACCTCGCTGGTCACGCGCGCCACGTCGTCGGCGTCGTCGCCGGCGATATCGCCGAACAGCACCATCTTGGGCAGGCCGCCGCCATGCTTCTTGCTCTTGGTGGCGTAGCCCACCGCCTTCAGGTAGCGGTCGTCCAGATGCTCCAGGCCCGCGAGCAGCACGCCCGAGCGCTTCTGCTCGGCGAACATGAAGTCCTTGATCTCGACGATCGAGGGCACGGCGTCCTTGGCGTTGCCGAAGAACTCCAGGCACACGGTGCGCGTGTGGCTGGGCATGCGGTGCACCACCCAGCGCGCGCTGGTGATGAGGCCGTCGCAGCCTTCCTTCTGGATGCCCGGCAGGCCCGACAGGAACTTGTCCGTCACGTCCTTGCCCAGGCCTTCCTTGCGGAAGGTGCGCCCGGGGATGGCCAGGCGTTCGGTGCGGATCGGCGTCTTGCCATCGGCTTCGAAATACTGCAGCTCGAAGGTGGCCGTTTCCACGTCGTGGATCTTGCCCATGTTGTGGTCCAGGCGCGTGACCTCCAGCCACTGCGCCTCGGGCGTCACCATGCGCCAGCTGACCAGGTTGTCCAGCGCCGTGCCCCACAGCACGGCCTTCTTGCCGCCCGCGTTCATGGCGATGTTGCCGCCGATGCACGAGGCCTCGGCGCTGGTCGGGTCCACCGCGAAGACGAAGCCCGCGCGCTCGGCCGCATCGGCCACGCGCTGGGTCACCACGCCGGCTTCCGTCCAGATGGTGCCCACTTCACCCTCGATGCCCGGCAGGCGGCGCATCTCCACCTCGGTCATGGCTTCGAGCTTCTCGGTGTTGATGACCACGCTGCGCCAGGTCAGCGGAATCGCGCCGCCCGTGTAGCCGGTGCCGCCGCCGCGCGGGATGATGGTCAGCTCCAGCTCGATACACGCCTTGACCAGCGCGGCCATCTCGGCCTCGGTGTCGGGGGTGAGCACCACGAACGGGTACTCGACGCGCCAGTCGGTGGCGTCGGTCACGTGCGACACGCGCGAGAGGCCGTCGAACTTGATGTTGTCCTTGGCCGTGTGGCGGCCCAGGCGCTTTTGCACCTGGCGGCGCAGCTGCGCGGCCAGGGCGAAGGTGACGTCGAACTCGGCGATCGCACGGCGCGCGGATTCGACCAGCTCGCCCACCAGGCGGTCGCGCTCGGCGTCTTCGCCCGGCGTGCGGCGCTTGCCGATCTCGGACAGGCGGTGCTGCAGCGCATCCACCAGGGCTTTGCGGCGGTCGGGGTTGTCCAGCAGGTCGTCCTGCAGGTAGGGGTTGCGCTGCACGACCCAGATGTCGCCCAGCACTTCGTACAGCATGCGGGCGGAGCGGCCGGTGCGGCGCTCGCGGCGCAGCTGGTCGAGCACGTCCCAGGAGGCGGAGCCCAGCAGGCGAATGACGATTTCCCGGTCGGAAAACGAGGTGTAGTTGTAGGGAATCTCGCGCAGGCGGGCGGGCTCGGCCGCCTGCGCCTGCAGGGTAGCCAGCGCTATCGGAACATTCATGGGGGTCAACCTGGGTCGGGCGCGTGGGACGCCCTTGGGCCTCGGGGCCGCGATTTTAAGCCAGCCCCCGCCGGGCTGCCGGACGCCTCAGGGGGGACGCCGCCCGGCCGGCCGCGGCCCTGGGCCAGCCGGCTACCGTTCAAAAATGATAGCGCGCTGCGCTGGATTACGCTGCGGTTTCATGCCCTTCCCCTTCAACCCCCTTGAGGGGCAAGCGCATGCAGCTATCTTTTTCGAAGCAACCTCGCACTTACCCCTCTCCGGTAGCGCCCGGAGCCGGCCACCGTCAGAACAGCACGCGGCTGCGGATGGTGCCCGGTACCTGTGCCAATTTGTCCAGGGCCAAGTCGGACGATTCGGCGTCCAGGTCGATCACCACGTAGCCGACCTTCTCGTTCGTCTGCAGGTACTGCGCGGCGATGTTGATGTGGTTGTCGGCAAACACCTGGTTGATGGCCGACAGCACGCCCGGCACGTTGCGGTGGATGTGCAGGATGCGGTGCTTGCCCGCATGCGCCGGCAGCGCCACCTCGGGGAAATTGACGGACGTGATGCTGGTGCCGTTGTCGCTGTACTTCACCAGCTTCTCGGCCACTTCCAGGCCGATGTTGGCCTGCGCCTCCATGGTGGAGCCGCCGATGTGCGGGGTGAGGATCACGTTGTCCAGCCCACGCAGGGGCGAGATGAACTCGTCCTTGTTGCTGCGCGGCTCGACGGGGAACACGTCGATGGCGGCGCCCAGCAGCTTCTTGGCCTTGAGCGCCTCGGCCAGCGGCTCGATCTCCACCACCGTACCGCGCGAGGCGTTGAGCAGGATGGCGCCGGGCTTCATCGCCGCGATCTCTGCCGCGCCGATCATCCATTGCGTGGACGGCAGCTCGGGCACGTGCAGGCTCACGATGTCGCTCTGCGCCAGCAAGGCCTGCAGCGACGGGGCCTGGCGGGCATTGCCAAGCGGCAGCTTGTTCACCACGTCGTGGAAGAGCACCTGCATGCCCAGCGCTTCGGCCAGCACCGACAGCTGCGTGCCGATGGAGCCGTAGCCGACGATGCCCAGCGTCTTGCCGCGGATCTCGTAGGCGTTGTCGGCGCTCTTGAGCCAGCCGCCGCGGTGGGCCACCGCGGACTTCTCGGGCACGCCGCGCAGCAGCAGAATGGCCTCGGCCAGCACCAGCTCGGCCACCGAGCGGGTATTGGAATAGGGCGCATTGAAGACCGCGATGCCGCGCTCGCGCGCCGCATCCAGGTCGATCTGGTTGGTGCCGATGCAGAAGGCGCCCACGGCGACGAGCTTGTGGGCCTCGGCGAACACCTCGGCCGTCAGCTGCGTGCGCGAGCGGATGCCGATGAAATGCACGTCGGCGATCTTGCGCTTGAGTTCTTCGTCCGGCAGCGCCCCGGCGAGCGCTTCGATCTGCGTGTAGCCGGCGCGGCGCAGCACCTCCACGGCGGACGGGTGGATGCCCTCCAGCAACAGGAACTTGATCTTGCTTTTGTCCAGAGAGGTGGTGGCCATGGGAATGAAGAGAGGTCAGGAAAAGAAGCCCGGCGCGCCGCTCGCGACAGGACCGCCGAGCATTGTGCAATGCACAAAACCTTGTTGTCATCGCTGCAATTCACCGGAAAAAGCAAAGGGTTGCGTCCCGACAGTGACTCAATTTGTCACAATGCCGTCACACGGCTGCCACAATTCCCGACTGACATGCCGACGGGGTTTCCCCGGTTGCTGCCGCGCAGACCCTGTGCGACAACGACATATTCTTGTCACGAAATGCGTCCTAACATGGGCGCTTCGTGCATTTCGTCATCCATGGAGAAACATTTCATGCAAGTTAAGCATCTGGCGCTCTCTGCTGCCATTGCGCTGTCCGTGTGCGCTCCCGCACAGGCCCAGCCCGTCGAGATTCAATGGTGGCATTCGATGAGCGCGGCGCTGGGCGACTGGGTCAACGACCTGGCCAAGCAGTACAACGCCAGCCAGACGAACTACAAGGTGGTTCCGACCTACAAGGGCACCTACGACGAATCCATGACCGGCGCCATCGCGGCCTTCCGTGCCGGCAATGCGCCCCACATCCTGCAGGTCTTCGAAGTGGGCACGGCCACCATGATGGCCAGCAAGGGCGCCATCGTTCCCGCCGCCAAGGTGCTGAACGACGCGGGCTTCAAGTTCGATCCGACGCAGTACGTCTCCGCCGTGGCCGGCTACTACACCGCGCCCAATGGTCAGATGCTGAGCTACCCGCTGAACAGCTCCACGACCATCTTCTACTACAACAAGGACGCCTTCAAGAAGGCCGGCCTGGACCCTGAAAAGGCCCCCAAGACCTGGCCCGAAGTGTTCGCTGCCGCCACCAAGCTGAAGGCCAGCGGCCACAGCTGCCCGTTCACCACCAGCTGGATCAGCTGGACGCAGCTGGAGAGCTTCTCGCTGTGGCACAACACGCTGTTCGCCTCCAAGAACAACGGCTTCGACGGCACCGATGCCAAGCTGGAAATCAACACCCCGCTGCACGTTCGCCACTTCGAGAACCTGGCCAAGGCCTCCAAGGACGGCAGCTTCGTCTACAAGGGCCGCGGCAACGCGCCTGACGCCTCGTTCCCCTCGGGCGAATGCGCCATGATCACCGGCTCCTCCGGCCTGTACGCCCGCGTCGCCAAGGAAGCCAAGTTCGCCTACGGCATCTCCGCCCTGCCCTACTACGACGACGTGAAGGGCGCGCCCCAGAACACCGCCATCGGCGGTGCCAGCCTGTGGGTGATGTCGGGCAAGAAGGCCGAGGAATACAAAGGCGTGGCCGACTTCCTCAACTTCCTGAACGACACCAAGGTGCAGGCCGCCAGCCACCAGCGCACGGGCTACCTGCCGGTGACCACCGCTGCCTACAAGCTGACGGAAGCGTCGGGCTTCTACACCAAGAACCCCGGCACCGACGTGGCCGTGACGCAGATGATCCGCAAGGCGACCGACAAGTCGCGCGGCATCCGCCTGGGCAACTTCGTGCAGATCCGCACCATCATCGACGAGGAAACGGAACAGATCTGGGCCGGCAAGAAGTCGCCCAAGGAAGCTCTGGACACCGCCGTGACCCGCGGCAACGAGCAACTGGCCCGTTTCGCACGCGCCAACAAGTAAGTCAGTTCACAGTAAGCTCCGGCACCCTTCTGCCGATGCCAGCCGGCCCCGCATGGGGCCGGTTGCATTGAGGCCCGCCGCTCTCCGCGAACCCTTCGGTTCGCCGGGCGGCGGGTCGTCTTTTTGAGAGTCTTGATATGGAAAAACGCGTCCTCTTTCGCTCCGCGTGGCTGCCCTGGGTGCTGTTGGCCCCCCAGTTGGTGGTCATCAGCATCTTCTTCTTCTGGCCTGCCGGCCAGGCCCTGGTCCAGTCTTTCCAGATGCAGGACAGCTTCGGTTTTTCCAAGGAATGGGTCGGCCTGGACAACTTCCGCTCGCTGTTCGAAGACCCGGCCTACCTGGCTTCGTTCAAGACCACGGCCTTCTTCTCGATCCTGGTGGCGGTGAGCGGCATCTGCCTGTCGCTGATCCTGGCCATCTTCGCGGACCGCATCATCAAGGGCGCCATGGTCTACAAGACGGCCCTGCTGCTGCCGTACGCCGTCGCGCCCGCCGTGGCCGGCGTGCTGTGGATGTTCATGTTCTCGCCCTCGCTGGGCGTGGTGGCGTACATGCTGCGCCAGTCCGGCTTCGACTGGAACCACATGCTCAACTCCGACCACGCCATGGCGCTGATCGTGATCGCCGCGGTGTGGAAGCAGATCTCCTACAACTTCCTGTTCTTCCTCGCGGGCCTGCAGTCCATCCCCAAGTCGCTGATCGAGGCCGCCGCCATCGACGGCGCCGGCCCGGCCCGCCGCTTCTGGAGCATCCAGTTCCCGCTGCTGTCGCCCACCACCTTCTTCCTGCTGGTGATCAACGTGGTGTATGCGTTCTTCGACACCTTCGCCATCGTGGACGCCACCACGCAAGGCGGCCCGGGGCGCGACACGGCCATCCTGGTCTACAAGGTCTACCACGACGGCTTCAAGGCCATGGACATGGGCGGCTCGGCGGCGCAATCGGTGGTGCTGATGGCCATCGTCGTCGTTCTGACAGTCATCCAGTTCCGCTACGTCGAGAAGAAAGTGCAGTACTGATGAAACGACACCCCCCTGAGGCGCTACGCGCCTTCCCCCCGCTCTCGCCGTGCTGCGCACGGCGGGCAGGGGGACGCAGCCCTCGCTGCGGCGCGGCCCTTGCTCGGCTGCCTTGGTCTGGGCCGTGCGCAATTCACGCGCCCTCGGCAATGCACACATCGGAAAACTCAAATGGTTGAACGCAGTCCTTATCTCAAATTGTTCTCGCACCTGATCATGGTGCTGGGCGTGATCATCGTCGGCTTCCCGCTGTACCTGGCGTTCGTGGCCTCCACGCACACCGCGCAGGACATCGTGCAGGTGCCCATGCCCCTGCTGCCGGGCAGCAACTTCTGGCAGACCTACCGCGACACGCTGTTCGGCGGCGGCTCGGGTCCCGGCTCCAGCGCGCCCGTCGCCCACATGATGTGGGTGAGCTTCGTGACGGCCATGGTCATCACGCTGGGCAAGATCGCCATCTCGCTGCTGTCGGCCTTCGCCATCGTGTACTTCCGCTTCCCCTTCAAGGGCATCTGCTTCTGGCTGATCTTCATCACGCTGATGCTGCCGGTGGAAGTGCGCATCGGCCCCACCTACCAGGTGGTGTCCGACCTCGGCATGCTCAACAGCTACGCCGGCCTGACGATTCCGCTGATCGCCTCGGCCACGGCCACCTTCCTGTTCCGCCAGTTCTTCCTGACGGTGCCGGACGAACTGGTCGAGGCCGCCCGCGTGGACGGCGCCGGCCCGATGCGCTTCTTCAAGGACATCCTGGTGCCGCTGTCGCGCACGTCGATCGCCGCGCTGTTCGTGATCCAGTTCATCTACGGCTGGAACCAGTACCTGTGGCCGCTGCTGGTGACCACATCGGAGGACATGTACCCCGTGGTGATCGGCATCAAACGCATGATCGCCGGCGGCGATGCCGGTAACGAGTGGAACATCGTGATGGCCACCGCCCTGCTGGCCATGCTGCCGCCCGCCCTGGTGGTGGTGCTGATGCAGCGCTGGTTCGTCAAGGGCCTGGTCGACACCGAAAAGTAAGCATCAAATTCGCCTCTAACGCTTATCCTTCAAGCGCAAGCAGCTACAAATTCAATAGCAATCATGGCATCTCTTTCCCTTCGCAACATCATCAAGCGCTACGGCCACGGCCCCAAGGCCAACCAGGTCATCCATGGCGTGAACGCCGAGATCCACGACGGTGAGTTCGTCGTCATCGTCGGCCCCTCGGGCTGCGGCAAATCGACGCTGCTGCGCATGGTCGCCGGCCTGGAGGAAATCTCCGGCGGCGAGCTGCGCATCGGCGACCGCGTGGTCAACGACCTGGAACCCGCCCAGCGCGACATCGCCATGGTGTTCCAGAACTACGCGCTGTATCCGCACATGTCCAACTACGAGAACATGGCCTACGGCCTGAAGATCGCCAAGGTGCCCAAGGACGAGATCCAGCGCCGCGTGGACAAGGCCGCCAAGATCCTGGAACTGAGCCATCTGCTGGAGCGCAAGCCGCGCGAACTCTCCGGCGGCCAGCGCCAGCGCGTGGCCATGGGCCGCGCCATCGTGCGCCAGCCCCAGGTGTTCCTGTTCGACGAGCCGCTGTCCAACCTGGACGCCAAGCTGCGCGCCCAGACCCGCCTGGAAATCCAGAAGCTGCACCGCGAACTGGGCATCACCAGCCTGTTCGTGACGCACGACCAGGTCGAGGCCATGACGCTGGCCCAGCGCATGATCGTCATGAACGGCGGCGTGATGGAGCAGTTCGGCACGCCCGAGGAGGTCTACCACACCCCCGCCTCCACCTTCGTGGCCAGCTTCATCGGCTCGCCCCCGATGAACCTGCTGAAGAACGCACCCGGCAGCAAGGAAGGCACCATCATGGGCATCCGTCCCGAGCACCTGGACATCACCAGCACCGGCTGGGAAGTGCGCGTGGAAACGGTGGAACTGCTGGGCGCCGAACGCCTGGTCTACGGCCGCGTGGGCGGCGAGCAGATCATCGTGCGCATCGAGGAAGGCCCGCAGCACCCGGTGACGGACGACATCATCCACGTGACGCCGCGCGAGTCGCGACTGCACTGGTTCGACGCCTCCACCGGCAAGCGCCTGTAAACCCGGACCGCCGGGATGGCCGCCGACGCGACCTTGCACCCGCCGGCGGCCTATCCGGCTGCGGTAAGCCCGCAGCCGCCGGTGCAGCAGCCGCTGCCGCTGCTGCGCGCCACCATCCCGGTACTGGCTTCGCTGGACCTGCAGGCGAGCGAAGCCTTCTATTCCGAACGCCTGGGCTTCCAGGTGCTGGCCCGCCATGCGGACTACCTGATCGTGGCGCGCGACGGCTGCGAGCTGCACTTCTGGCTCTGCACCGAGCGCCACATCGCCGAGAACACCTCCTGCTACGTGCGCGGCGACACCCGCGCCCTGCATGCCGACTTCACAGCCCGCGGCCTGGCGCTGCCGCCGCCCGTGGAGCGTCCCTGGAGCATGCGCGAGCTGTACGTGACCGACCCGCACGGCAACCTGCTGAAGTTCGGCGAGTCCACATCTCCCCCCTGAGTCGCCCGAGGCGCCTTCCCCCCGCAACAGGACGACACCAATGGCCGGGCAGATCCGGTTCCAGGGCGTCTGCCCGCATGGCCTGGGCCTGCCCCGCGGCCTTCGGACGAGACAGGCCCTGCCGGGTTCATACTTCGCGCACTCCGCCTCCTCTTCCTCTGCCCCCCATCGCCATGACCTCTTCCGTTGCGCTCTCCATCCCTTGGCCCTATCCCCGCTGGATCGCCCACCGCGGCGCCGGCAAGCTCGCACCCGAGAACACGCTCGCCGCGTTCCGCCTGGGCGCCGCGCACGGCTATCGCATGTTCGAGTGCGACGCCAAGCTCAGCGCCGACGGCGTGCCCTTCCTCATGCACGACGCCACGCTGGAGCGCACCACCAGTGGCCGCGGCACCGGCGGCGACCTGCCCTGGAGCGACCTGGCCCAGCTCGACGCCGGTGCCTGGCATTCGCGCGCCCACGCCGGCGAGCCCCTGCCCACACTGGAGAACGCCGCGCGCTACTGCCTCGCCAATGGCTACCTGCTGAACATCGAGATCAAGCCCACCCCGGGCGTGGAAGAGGCCACGGGCCGTGCGGTGGCTGCGCTCGCCGCGCGCCTGTGGCATGGCCAGGCCGTGCCGCCCTTGCTCACCTCCTTCAAGCCTGCGGCGCTGGCCGGCGCACGGGATGCGGCTCCCGGTCTGCCGCGCGGCCTGCTGCTGGACACGCTGACCGACGGCTGGCTCGACACGGCGCAGCAGCTCGGCTGCGTGGCGGTGGTGTGCAACCATGGCCTGTGGAACGCAGACACCGTGGCCGCTGTCCACGGCGCCGGCCTGCGCACGCTGAGCTACACCGTCAACGACGAATGGGCCGCGCAGCGGCTGATCGACCTGGGCACGGACGGCATCATCACCGACCGCGTGGACCTGTTCAGCCCGGCCTGCGCCGCAGCCTGAGCGCGCCAACCCAATCGCAGAAAGTGTCGGACGTCTGCCTGAGACCCTCACTTACATCCGCCACATGACAAGCCGCCGCGCCGAAGCACAATGGCGCGCATGAAAAAAACGCCCCGTTCGCGCCGTGCGTGGCACCTGCCGCACGGCGCTTTCCGCCTGCACCCCGCATTCAGCCCCGTCTCCCTCCCGGCCCGTCTGCTTCCGGCGGATGCCCGCGGCTGGATGCTTTCCCTCCTGCTCTGGACCGCGCTGGCCTGTGGGCTGGCGGTGGGCACCGCCACGCCAGCCGCCGCCCAGGACCGCGCCGCCGTTCCGCCCGCCGCGGCGGCGAGCAAGCCGGTCGATGCCGAGCCCCAGCTGCCCAGCGTGGACGACCTGCGCAAGCAGCTCGACGCGCTGCCCCAGAAGCTGTCGGAAGAGGATGACGGCCGCAAACGGCTCAACGAGGTCTACGCCATCGGATCGGCGGCCGAGCAGATCGCCGCCCGGCGCACGGAAGAGCTGGCGGACCTGGACTCCCGGCTGGCCGGCCTGGGCCCGGCGCCCGAGAAAGGCGCCGCCCCCGACGCGCCGGACGTGGCCGAGCAGCGCAAGGCCCTCACCAAGCAGCGCGGCGTAGTGGATGCCGAGCTCAAGCTCGCCCGCCTGATCGCCGTGGACGCCGAGCAGCGCGGCGCCGACCTGATCCGCCAGCGGCGCGAGCAGTTCCAGGCCGCCCTCACCGCACGCATCGATTCGCCCCTGGGCAGCACCTTCTGGCGCAACCTGCGCAACGCCGTGCCGGGCGATCTGGCCCGGCTGCAGGCGCTGGGCAGCGAACTGCGCCAGGCCGTGGACCGCGCCATGGTGCCCGAGCACCGCACCGGCTTCATCGCCAGCCTGGTCGGCGCCCTGCTCCTGTCCGTGGCCGGCACCTGGCTGGCAGAGCGGCTGCTGGTGCGGCTGGCGCCGGCACGGCTCCCCGCCGGGCGGCTGCGCCGGTCGCTGCTGGCGTCGGTGTCGGTGGTGGCGTATGTGCTGCTGATCGGCCTGGCCGCGCAGCTCGCCTGGAGCGGGCTGGAGCTGGGCGGCGAGTTCAGCGAGATGCTGCAGGCCCTGTCCAAGGCCTCGGTGGGCCTGGCCGTGTTCGCGGCGTTCGTGATCGGGCTGGGCCATGCGCTGCTGGCACGCAAGCGCAGCTCCTGGCGGCTGCCGGCCATCCCGGACGATCTGGCCACCCGCCTGAGCCCCTACCCCTGGTGGCTGGCCATCGTGGCGGCGGTTGGCGGACTGATCACCGAGATCAACACCATCATCGGCTCCAGCCTTGCGGCCGAAGTCACCGCCCATGCGTTCGTCGCGCTGCTGGTCTCCGCCCTCGCCACCTGCACGCTGCGGCACCTGCGCACCGCCGTCCCGGCCGCTGCGGCTGCGGCTGCGGCTGCCGCGCAGGACGGCGAAGCCGCAGCGCCGGCGGCCCCGCCTCCTGCCCGCCCGGTGTGGGTCGGGCTGCTGATCGCCTGCGCTGGTGTGGCCACCACGGCCACGGTGCTGCTGGTCGCCTTCGGCTACGTGGCGCTGGCCGGCACGCTGGCCCGGCAGATGGTGTGGAGCGCCGTGGTGTTCGCCACCACCTATCTCCTGATCCAGCTGGCGGACGACCTGTGCGAAGCCCTGCTCTCGTCCAAGGGCGGCTTCGGCGAGCGGCTGCACAAGGGCCTGGGGCTGGACGCCAAGCTGCTGGACCAGGCCTCGGTGCTGGTCTCGGGCGTGGTGCGCGTGGCGCTGTTCTTCTACATGGTGATCGCGCTGATGGCGCCGTTCGGCACGGGGCCGGACGAGGTCTTCCGCCGTGGCACCACCGTGGACCACAGCCTGAAGGTGGGCGACATCACCCTCGCCCCGCAGGCGCTGCTCACGGCCCTGGCGGTGATCATCGCCGGGCTGCTGATGATCCGCGTGGTCAAGCGCTGGCTGAGCGAGCGCTACTTTCCCAACACCTCGCTGGAGCCGGGCATGCGCAGCTCCATCACGACGCTGCTGGGCTACGTGGGCGGCATCGTGGTGGTGGCCATCGCGCTGGCGGGCCTGGGCATCAGCGTGGAGCGCATCGCGTGGGTGGCGAGCGCGCTGTCGGTGGGGATCGGCTTCGGGCTGCAGGCCATCGTGCAGAACTTCATCTCGGGCCTGATCCTGCTGGCCGAGCGCCCCGTGAAGGTGGGCGACTGGGTGGTGCTGGGCACCACCGAAGGCGACGTGCGCCGCGTGAACGTACGCGCCACCGAGATCCAGCTGGGCGACCGCTCCACGGTGATCGTGCCCAACTCCGAGTTCATCACCAAGACCGTGCGCAACATGACGCTGACCGGCGCCCCGGGCCGCGTGCTGCTGCGCCTGCCCGCGCCGCTGGACACGGACGCCAAGCGCATGCGCGCCCTGATCTTGGAGGCCTTCCAGGCGCACGAGAGCATCCTGGACAATCCCGAGCCCAGCGTCACGCTGGAGGACATCGTCAGCGGCACGCTCACCTTCCTGGCCATCGGCTACGTGAGCAACCCGCGCAACGCCGGCGGCGTGAAGAGCGACCTGCTGTTCACCATCCTGGAATCGCTGCGCGGCGCCGGCCTGGCCCTGTCGCCACCGGCATCGACCAGCGTGGCGCCCCATGCCCCCGCGCCCGCCGCAGCGGATGCGGCCCCTGCGCTGCCCACCGTCGCGGTGCCGCAGCCCCAGGGCCCTGCCGGGGCTGCGGGCGCAGCGCCGACCGCTACATAGTTGATAGCTGCTTGCGCTTACCAGATAAGCGCCAGCGGCCTAAAACGCCTGCAAAGCGGCGCCGCGCTCAGATGGCGTGAATGAATCCGGAGTGGCCGAGCGGACTTCTCAATCCAGCTTGGCGCCGGACTGCTTCACCGCCGTGGCCCAGCGCGGCATCTCGCTCGCCAGGAACTTCGCAAAATCCTCGGCGCCCAGGTAGGCCGGGTCGGCGCCCTGGCTCACCATGCGGTTCTTCACCTCGGCCGACTGCATCACCTGGCCGAAGGCGTCGCTGAGCTTGGCCACCACCTCCTTGGGCGTGCCGGCAGGCGCCAAAAAGCCGTAGAAACCCACCACCTCGAAGTTCTTGATGCCGCTCTCGATCACCGTGGGCACCTCGGGCAGCGCCGGGTTGCGCTCGCGGCTGGTGACGGCGAGCGCGCGCACCTTGCCTTGCTTGTGGTACGCGGCGGCCTGCGGAATGCTTTCGGCCATGAACTGCACCTGCCCGCCCATCAGGTCGGTGAAGGCCGGCGCACTGCCGCGGTAGGGGATGTGCACCATGAACAGCCCCGTGGCGGTCTTGAACATCTCCGGCACCAGGTGGCTGATGCCGCCATTGCCCGCCGAGCCGAAGTTGACCTGCCCCGGCCGCGCCTTGGCATAGGCGATGAACTCCTGCAGGTTCTGCGCCGGCAGCTTGGGGTTGACCAGCAGCGCCAGCGGCTGCATCGCCGTTCGCGCAATGGGCGTGAAGTCCTTGAGCGTGGCGTAGGGCAGCCGGCTGTACAGCGCCGGATTGATGACCATCACGCCCGTGTTGGCCAGCATCAGCGTGTGGCCGTCGGGCGGTGCCTTCATCACGTCCTGCGCGCCCACCGTGCCGCCCGCGCCGGCCTTGTAGTCCACCACCACCGGCTGGCCCAGCACCGCCTGGAGCTTGTCGGTCAGCAGCCGCGCATGCTGGTCCAGCGGCCCGCCGGCCGGAAAGCCGATGACCACGCGGATGGGTTTGGACGGAAAGCCCTGCTGGGCCAGAGCGGCCACGGAAGTCAGGGTCAAGGCGGCGGCGGCAAGCCAGGTGCGCAAGCGCATGGGAGGTCTCCGAATCGTTGTGATGGAGACGGCAGCTTAGGCGGGCGGAGCAGCGGATGCACGGGGCATTACCCGGGGCCCGGTGCGCTGAGCCAGGCAAGCGCCCCGCCGGGCGGCAGCCCGCGCGACGGCCGGGCTCCGCCGCGGAGCGGCGCCTTCGGCGGCCTCGGTCACCTGCCGTGCTCCGCCAGTTGCGTGATGGCCCGCTGGCTGCCGGCCTCCTGCCTCAGCAAGAACTTCTGGATCTTGCCGGTCGCCGTCTTCGGAAGCGCATGGAAGACCACGCGCTTCGGGCACTTGAAGTGCGCCAGCCGCTCGCGGCAGAACGCGATGAGCGCCTCCTGCGTCGGCGCGCTCACACCGGCCTTGAGTTCGACGTAGGCGCAGGGCACCTCCCCCCAGCGGGCGTCCGGCTGGGCGACCACGGCAGCATGCAGCACGGCGGGATGCGCATGCAGCACATCCTCGACCTCGACCGAGGAGATGTTCTCGCCGCCGGAAATGATGACGTCCTTGGACCGGTCCGTGATCTGGATGGCGCCGCCGTCATGGACCACCGCGACGTCGCCGGTCCGGAACCATCCGTCCGCCAGCGCCTTCCGTGTGGCCGCTTCGTTCTTGAAGTAGCCCATCATCACCGTGTTGCCCCGCAGCATCAGCTCGCCCGTGGTGCAACCGTCCTGCGGGACCGGGGCGAGCGTATCGGCATCGCCCACCATCAGGCCTTCGAACATGGCGGCACGCGCCCCCTGGCGGATGCGGCGCCTGCCCTGCTCGGCCGCGGGCAGATCGTCCCAGCCATCCTGCCAGACGCAGCTCACGGGCGTGCCCGAGACCTCGGTGATGCCAAACACATGCTCCACGTCGAATCCCATATCCAGCACCGACTGCAGGACGGCCAGGGGCGGGGGCGAGCCGGCCGTGAGCACCCGGACGGGGTGCGGCAGCTTCCGGTCCCTGGCAGCGTCGGCCAGCATGGCCATGACGATGGGCGCAGCGCACAGGTGGTCCACGCGCCGGTCCTCGATTTCCGTCCACACCGCGTCGGCGGACACGCGCCGCAGGCAGATGTGCGTGCCCGCGGCGGCGGTGATCGCCCAGGTGAAGCACCAGCCGTTGGCGTGGAACATGGGCAATGTCCACAGATAGCGCGGCGCCCTGGGCAGCGCCCAGTTGGTCACCTGCAGCTGGCTCATGAGGTAGGTGCCGCGGTGGCTGGCCACCACGCCTTTCGGGTCGCCCGTGGTCCCGGAGGTGTAGTTGAGGGCGATGGGCTGCCATTCATCCTGGGGCCAGAGGCCCGGGAACTGCGGGTCGCCGCCGGCAAGCAGGGCCTCGTAGTCGGTGTCGCCGAGGGCCGGCCCTTCGGGGGCCAGATGGTCGGCGATGTCGACCACGGCCGGCGGGTCCTCCAGCATCTTCAGGGCCTTCGTGGCCACGGGCACGAGTTCACGGTCGACCATGAGCAGCCGGCACTCCCCGTGGCGCAGGATGAATGCGATGCCTTCTGCATCAAGCCGGTGGTTGATCGCATTCAGCACCGCCCCCGCCAACGGCACGCCGTAGTGCGCCTCCAGCAGCGCAGGCGTATTCGGAGCGAGCACGGAAACGGTGTCGCCCGGCTGTACGCCCCGCGCCACCAGGGCAGAGGCAAGCCGGTAGCAGCGCTCGCGCATCTGTTGCCAAGTGCGCTGGAGATCGCCATGGACCACGGCGGCACGGTGCGGATGCACCAGTGCGGCGCGGTCCAGGAAACCCAGCGGTGTCAGAGGCACATGGTTGGCCGCGCACCGGTCGAGGCCTTGCGAATAAGAAGCTGCGCTCATCGTTTTGTCTCCTACCGGTCGTGGAAGCTGGTGAATGCGGACACGGGCTCCCGCTCCGTGACGAGGGTGTTCTCGATGCACGACGGATCGGCATACCCCAGGCTCATGCCGCACACGAGCATCCGCCCGTCCGGTATGCCGAGCAGGGCAGCGATCTGCCGGTGGAATTTCAGGAACGCGGCCTGGGGGCAGGTGTGCAGTTGAAGGCTGCGGGCAGCCACCATCACGCTCTGCAGAAACATGCCGTAGTCCAGCAGGCTGCCCTCTTGCAGTTGCCGGTCCACCGTGAAGAACAGCCCGACCGGCGCGTCGAAGAAGCGGTAATTGCGCCCGTGCTGCCGGTGCATGCGCTGCTTGTCGCCCTTGGCAATCCCGAGCAGCCCGTACAGGTCCCAGCCGACCTTGCGGCGCCGCTCCAGGTAGGGCGACACCCATTCGCGGGGGTAGTAGTCGTACGGCTCGTCCAGCGCACCAGCCGATGGATCGTCATCCAGCCGGGCCAGGGCAGCGGAGAGACGCTCCTTCATGGCCCCCGTCACCACATGCACGCGCCAGGGCTGCATGTTCATGCCCGAGGCGCTGTGGCTCGCGGTCTGCAGGATCGATTCGATGTCCTCGCGGGCCACGGGGGTCGGAAGAAACGCCCGGACGCTGCGCCGCGACTTGATCGCCCAAGCCACGGCCTCCTTCAAGGTGTCGGGGTCGAGCCTGCTCGGGGCACTGCGGTCCATCAGCCATTCCTCGTTGTGTACATCCAAAGCACTCATCTCCATTCCTCGAAAGCGCCGTTCTCCCGTGGCGTGCCAGGCCCCCACGGCACCGCCACGGAGAGCGGCGGTCACCTCATTCACCCGCCGGGGCGCGCAGCCTTCCCCCGGGGCCATCAGCCGGCGAGCGCGCGCTCGGCCTTCACCCGCGACGAGTCGGCGCGCGACTGGTTCACCAGCATCACGGCGCAGGCCCCGACCACACCGGCCAGTGCGATCGCCATGAAGTTCTGTTCCATGGGCAGGTTCAGGGACACCAGCCAGCCGATCAGGACGGGCGCGACGATCGCACCGATGCGCCCCACGCCCGACGCGAAGCCGACGCCCGTGGAGCGGGTGGCTGGTGCGTAGAAATCGCCGGCATAGGCGTAGGCCAACAGCTGGGTCCCCAGGGTCGACGCGCCGACGATGAAGACGACGAAGAACAGCAGCTCGGTGGACTTGGTGAACGCGAGCGCAGTGAGCGATAACGCACCGATGACATAGAAGGAAACCAACACGTGCTTGATATTCAGCTTGTCGCTCAGCAGGCCGCCGCCGATGGCACCGAAGATGGCGCCCACGTTGAACACGATGACGAAGTTGAGTGCCGAACCCAAGCTGTAGCCCGCCATCGCCATCAGCTTGGTGAGCCAGGAATTCAGCGCATAGACCATGAACAGGCCCGTCATGAAGGCCATCCAGATCATGACGGTGCTGAAGCCGCGGCCTTCCTCGAAGAGGCTGCGCACCGGCGCGGCCCGGGCCTTGTCCGTCGGCGAGCCGACGAACACGGCCTGGGCGGGCAGCGCGCGCTGCGGTGCCATCTTCTGGGCGATGCGGCGCAGCTCCGCCTGGTTGCCCTGCTTGACCAGGGTGGACAAGGACTCCGGCATCGTCTTGAGGATGAACGGGATCAACAGCACCGGCAGGCCGGCGACGTAGAAGACCCATTGCCAGCCGTGGCTCTCGATCAGCTGCTTGGCCGTCAAGGCGACCAGGATGCCGCCGACCGAGTAGCCGGCGAAGACCATGGTGACCAGCCGCGTGCGGAGTGGGGCCGGCGCGAACTCGCCCATCTGCGCCGTCATGATGGGCAGCACCCCGCCGATCCCCAGCCCGGCGATGAACCGCGTCACGCTGAAGCTGACGGGATCGTTCGTCAGCCCCGCGGCAGCCGTGAACAGGCTGAACAGGGCCACGCACACCGCGGTCATGCGGGGACGGCCGATCCGGTCCGCCAGGGTTCCGAGAAAGATCGCGCCCAGCATGGTGCCGAAGAGCGCCGAGCCGGCCATGATGCCGGCGCTCGTCGCGTCCACGCCCATGTCCTTCATGATCGACGGCAGGGCCGCCCCGACCACGGCCAGGTCATAGCCGTCGATGACCAGAATCAGCACGCACCAGAAAAGCACGAGGCCGTGGAAGCGGTTGAATCGGGATTGCCCAGCCAGGGCGTGTACATCCACCTGTTGCATCTTTGTCTCCTGTCGTTGTGATGTGCCGCTCTGTGTGCGGCTCAGGCGGAGAGTAGGTTCTGAAGGGCCTCATCACCATGCCCAGCCACCCCGGATGCGCTGGGGCGTTTGGACACTGGCCGCAGTAGCGGCCGCGGCGCTCGGGCTATGGCGCGGGACCGCGCGACCGGTAGGCCCCGGGACTGACGCCGGTCCACTTCTTGAACGCCCGGTGGAAGGCGCTGGTTTCCTGGAAGCCGGTTCGGGCGGCGACCTCCGCGACGGTGAGGGCATCCCCGGACAGCAGATCGATGGCGATGTCCCGGCGCAGGTCATCCCGCAGCTTCTGGTAGCTCATGCCCTCCTGCTGCAGGCGGCGCTGGAGCGTGGTGCCGGACACGCACATGTCCTGGGCCAGCGCGTCGAGGTCGGGCCACCCCTCGGGGAACTCGGCGCGGAGCCTCTTGCGGATCTGCGCGCTCACGCTCGCATCGTTGCGGTACTTGACCAGCAGGTTCGCCGGTGCGGCGCGCAGAAAGCCATCCACCGTGTCCTGCGTCTCCACGATCTTCAGCGCCAGAAGCTCTGCCGAGAACGACAGGTAGGTGGACTCGCCGTTGAACACCACGTTGTCGCAGAAGCGCGTCCGGTAATGGCTGTCATCGGCCGGCGCAGGGCAGCGGAACTGCAGGGTGGTGACCGCGATCCTGCGGTGCACCAGCCAACAGGCCAGGCCATGGACCAGGATGAACCAGGTGCCGTAGCCAAACAGCCGGCGCATCACCCCGCCGTCATGCAGGACGATGCGGGCCTCGTCGCCTGACAGGACCAACTCACCCCGGAAGTCATCGAGGGTGGCGTGCAGGAACCGCAGGATGCGGCGAAGGGCGTGCTCCAGGTTGTCGCAGCCCACGGCGGCCCGGGTCATCAGGGCATAGCTTCCGCGGCGCAGCCCGTGGCTGTCGAGTCCGAAGAACTCATCGTCCATCAGGTCTGCCAGGCTGACCCACATGCGGGAGTAGGCGTCCGCGGAAATCCGCGCACGCGGCGATCCGAGCAGGGCCTTGTCCAGATGGGCATGGTCGAGCACCCGGGTGATTTCCAGGTTCCTGTGGATGGCGGAGCCCAGGGCCTCATGAACCAGCTCCATGGACACCGTGCCTTTGATTCCGGCGGACTTCATCGCATCGCTCCAGCGAGTCGGGGTGCCCGGATTCTGGCCGACCGCACCCAACCAATGGCGGCACCACCGGCCGCTGCTCCGCTACACAGCCTCAGGCTGCTCAAGGTGCCCACCCACCGCCGCCGACAGGAACTCCACCGCCGCCCGCACCCGCGCCGTGCGCTGCAGGTCCGGGTGCAGCACCAGCCAGACGTCGTAGTCATGCGCCCGGCGGCGGTCGGGCCACAGGCGGGTGAGGCCTTCGCGTTCGCCCATCCACAGCGGCATCTCGCCGATACCGAGGCCGGCCGCCACCGCCTTGCGCACCAGCAGGCTGGAGGGCAGCGCAGCGGCGATGCGGCCCTGGCGCGCAGGCACCCCGGCCAAGGTGAGGTGCGGCGCGTTCTCCAAGTAGGGGGCATAGGCGACGAGGTGGTGGCCGCGCAGTTCGTCCTCGGGCTGGGGCATGCCGAAGCGCTCCAGGTAGACGGCGCTGGCGAACAGGCCCACGGGCCAGGAGGCCACGCGCCGCACCACCAGATCGGGCGTGTCGGGCCGCACGTTGCGGAAGGCGATATCGGCCTGCCGGCGCGTGAGGCTGAGCAACTGCGTGGACACCTGCAGGTCCACGCGGATCTGCGGCCAGCGCTGCTGTAGCCGTCCGATGGCCGGCAGGAGCAGGTCCACGGCGATCGAGTCGGTGCTGGTCACGCGCACCAGGCCGCCGGGCTCCTCGTCCTGGCCCTCGACCTTGGTGCGCAGGTCCAGCGCCGCGCTCTCCATGCGGCGCGCGGCGGCCAGCGCGGCCTCGCCGGCGGCGGTGAGCAGGTAGCCGTCCCGCGCCCGCAGGAACAGGCGGGCACCCAGCTCGGCCTCCAGCGCGTTCAGCCGCCGCCCGGCAGTGGCCTGGTCGATGCCCAGGCTGCGTGCCGCAGCCCGCAATGAGGGGGCACGGGTGAGGGCGAGAAAGATGCGGGTGTCGTCCCAGTTCATGGCGGTGGCGCGGCGGGAGGCCGGTGGTCAGGGCAGCACGGCAGTGATGCATATTTGCATCACTGTAGAGCGAAATCGCTGCACCATGCATGCATCCGGCGCGCATAAGCTCCTGCCATGCGGCACGCCAAGCCTCCATGAAGGCAGGCGAGTTCCCTCCCACATCACCCTTCACGCTTCACCTTTCATGACCTCCACCCCCATGCAAGCCATCGCCTTCGACGACTTCGGCGGCCCCGACGTACTGCAGCTGCGCGACACCGCCATCCCCGAACTCCGCCCCCACGACCTGCTCGTGCGCAACGCCGCCATCGGCGTGAACCGTGCCGATCTGCTGCACCGCCAGGGCGCCTACGGCCGGGCATCGTTCGGCGATGCGGACACCATGGGCCTGGAGGTCGCCGGCACGGTGGAGGCCGTGGGCGCGCAGGTGCAGGGCTTCGCCGTGGGCGACCGGGTGATGGGCATCGTGGGCGGTGGCGCCTATGCCGAGCTGTCGCGCATCGACTACCGCATGGCCATGCCGGTGCCGGACGGCCTGGGCTTGGTGGAGGCCGGCGCCATCCCCGAAGTGTTCGTGACCGCGCACGAGGCGCTGTTCCACCTGGCGCGCCTGCAGGCCGGCGAATCGGTGCTGGTGCATGCCGCCGGTGGCGGCGTGGGCTCTGCGGCGGTGCAGCTGGCGCGCGCCGCGGGCGCACGGGTGTTCGCCACGGCCAGCGGTTCCAAACACGATGCGGTGAGGGATCTGGGCGCCGACGTGGTGGTGGACCACCGCAGCGAGGACTTCCAGGCCGTGGTGCACGAGGCCACAGGCGGCCGCGGCGTGGACGTGGTCATCGACTTCATCGGCGCGCCCTACCTGGAGCGCAACGTGCGCTCCCTGGCCGAGGGCGGGCGCATGGTCTGCGTGGGACTGCTCGGCGGCAAGCAGGGCACGCTGCCCATGGACGCGGTGCTGTACCGGCACCTGCAGATCTTCGGCACGGTGATGAAGTCGCGCCCGCCCGAGGTCAAGCAGGGCATGGTGCAGCGCTTTGCCGCGCGTTGGCTGCCGGCCCTGGCGGCGGGCTCGCTGCGCCCGGTGATCGACCGGACTTACCCGCTGGCCGATGCGGCCGAGGCGCACCGGCGCATGGAATCGGGCGCCAACGTGGGCAAGATCCTGCTGCTGCCGGCCGCGCGGGAATGACGGGTTGAGAACGGACCGGTCAGCGCCAGCCGCGCAAAAGCACCCACTGCGTAGTGGCGCAGCCCAGCACCAGGGCGGCGTAGGTGAGCATCTTGCCGTCGCGTCCCAGCCACACCAGGCCGGCAGCGATGATGGCGCCGCCTACTACGAAGTTGATAGCTATCTGCGCAAGCGTGCCGCGCGCTGCAGCCCTTTTTCGCATGAAGACCTTGCAGCCCAGCACGAGCAGCACCGCCACCGCCAGGGCGGGCAGAACCAGGTTGAACAGATGGATGGCGGCGGACAAAGGGCCCATGGACATGACGCAGATCAAGGCTTACGCGGGTTGCCCGGCCTTGGAATGCAACAAATTTTATAATGCGTGCCTATGGCAGTCTGGGCCCTCGGCATCAACCACACGACCGCGCCGCTCGATCTGCGCGGTCGTTTTGCGTTCGCGCTCGACCAGATCGCGCCCACGCTGCAGGGCCTGCGCCAGTCGCTGGGCGGCGCCATCCGCCATCCCAGCGTCGAGACGGCCATCATCTCCACCTGCAACCGCACCGAGATCTACTGTGCTGGCCATGAGACGGCGCTGGACCACACGCTGGACTGGCTGGCCCACAGCGGCGGGGTGAGCCCCTCCATGCTGCGCTCGCACTCCTACGCGCTCGAAGACGGCATGGCCGCGCGCCACGCCTTCCGCGTGGCCAGTGGGCTCGATTCCATGGTGCTGGGCGAGGCGCAGATCCTCGGGCAGATGAAGGACGCGGTGCGCGCCGCCGAATCCGCCGGCGCCCTGGGCACCACGCTCAACCAGCTGTTCCAGCGCAGCTTCGCCGTCGCCAAGGAGGTGCGCAGCAGCACCGAGATCGGCGCACACAGCATCAGCATGGCGGCCGCCGGCGTGCGACTGGCCGGCCAGCTCTTTGAAGACCTCTCCGACATCAAGGTGCTGTTCGTCGGCGCGGGCGAGATGATCGAGCTGTGCGCCACGCACTTCGCCGCCAAGAACCCGAAGGCCATCGCCATCGCCAACCGCACGCTGGAGCGCGGCGAGAAGCTGGCCACGCGCTTCGGCGGCGAGGTGATGCGCCTGTCCGACCTGCCCGACCGCCTGCACGAATTCGACGCCGTGGTGAGCTGCACCGCCAGCAGCCTGCCCATCATCGGCCTGGGCGCCGTGGAGCGCGCGCTGAAAAAACGCCGCCACCGCCCCATCTTCATGGTCGACCTGGCCGTGCCGCGCGACATCGAGCCCGAGGTCAAGGACCTGGGCGACGTGTACCTGTACACCGTGGACGACCTGGCCGGCGTGGTGCAGACCGCCCAGGCCAACCGCCAGGCCGCCGTGGCCCAGGCCGAGGCCATCATCGACGCCGGGGTGCAGAGCTTCATGCACTGGATGGACCTGCGCAGCCCGGTGGGCAGCAGCGTGGGCGGCGTCGTGCCGCTGATCCAGCAGCTCAACGCCCAGACCGACGAGTGGCGCGCGCTGGAGATCGCCCGCGCCAAGAAGCTGCTGGCCAAAGGCGAGGACGTGGACGCCGTGCTGGAAGCCCTCTCGCGCGGCTTGGCGCAGAAGATGCTGCACGGCACCCTGGCCGAGCTGCGCGCCGGCGACGCCGAGGCGCGCGCCCAGACGGCGCAGACCGTCTCGCGCCTGTTCCTGCGCTCGCAGGCCAAGAACGGCCTGTAGCGGCGCTCGCCGCCGCCCGCCTGCGCTGCGCGCGGGCCCTCCTCCGAGTTCGAGTCCTTTAGGCCTGTGGCGCTTATCCTTCAAGCGCCATCAGCTACCAAAACGGTAGCAAAACCTTTCACTGCCCCGATGAAACCCTTTCTGAGAAACCAGCTGGAACGCTACGCCCAGCGCCTCGAAGAGCTGGACTTCCTGCTCTCGCGCGAGGACATCATGTCCGACATGGCGCAGTACCGCACCATCTCCAAGGAGCACGCCGAGGTCACGCAGATCGCCGGCCGCTACGCCCGCTACCGCCAGCGTGAGGACGATCTGGCCGGTGCCCGCGAGATGCTGGCCGACCCGGACATGGCCGAGATGGCGCAGGAAGAAATCGCCGCTGCCGAGGCCGAGCTGCCCCGGCTCGAAGACGAGCTGCAGCGCCTGCTTTTACCGAAGGACCCGGACGACGCGCGCAACGCCTTCCTGGAAATCCGCGCCGGCGCGGGCGGCGACGAGTCCGCCCTGTTCGCCGCCGACCTGGCCCGCATGTACACGCGCTACGCTGCCAGCGTGGGCTGGAAGGTCGAGATCCTGAGCGCCAACGAGAACGAGATCGGCGGCTACAAGGAAGTGGTGCTGCGCGTGGAGGCCGACGGTGCCTACGGCGCGCTGCGCTTCGAATCGGGCGGCCACCGCGTGCAGCGCGTGCCCGCCACCGAGACGCAGGGCCGCATCCACACCAGCGCCTGCACCGTGGCCGTGATGCCCGAGCCCGACGAACACCAGGCCATCACGCTGAACCCGGCGGACCTGCGCATCGACACCTTCCGCGCCAGCGGCGCCGGCGGCCAGCACATCAACAAGACCGACTCGGCTGTGCGCGTGGTCCATTTGCCCACGGGCATCGTGGCCGAGTGCCAGGACGGCCGCAGCCAGCACAGCAACAAGGCCAAGGCGCTGCAAGTGCTGCAGGCGCGCATCCAGGAGAAGGAGCGCAGCGAGCGCGCCGCCAAGGAGGCCGCGCTGCGCAAGGGCCTGATCGGCAGCGGCGACCGAAGCGACCGCATCCGCACCTACAACTTCCCGCAGGGGCGGCTCACCGACCACCGCATCAACCTCACGCTGTACAAGCTGCTGGCCGTGATGGAAGGCGACCTGGGCGAGGTGCTGCAGGCCCTGGCCCACGCGCGCGAGGCCGAACTGCTGGAGGAGCTGGAGCAGGTTTGACGTGGCCGCCTCGGCACTCTCAGAGCCCAATCGGCCTTCAGCCCTCACCCGATGAGCGCAAGCAGCAATTTATTTCATAGCATGCCCGTGACCACGCCCTCGCCCGCCTACACCCTCGCCCAGGCGCTCGCCGGCGCCATCGGCCAGGGCCTGCCCCGTATCGATGCGCAGATGCTGCTGCTGCACGTGCTGGGCCGGCCCGGTGGCGACCGGGCCTGGCTGCTCACGCACGACACCGATGCCCTGGCCCCCGAGGCACACGCCCGCTTTACCGCCCTGTGCCAGCGCCGCGCGGCCGGCGAGCCCGTGGCCTACCTCACCGGCACCAAGGAGTTCTACGGCCTGCCCCTGGCCGTGGACGCCCGCGTGCTGGACCCGCGCCCCGACACCGAAACCCTGGTGGACTGGGCGCTTGAAGCCATCGCCCCCCTGCCCACGCCGCGTGTGCTGGACCTGGGCACCGGCAGCGGCGCCATCGCCCTGGCCGTGCAGCACCAGCGGCCCACGGCGCAGGTGACGGCCGTGGATGCCAGCGCCGACGCGCTGCAGGTGGCCCGGGCCAACGGCACGCGGCTGGGTCTGCCGGTGCGCTGGCGCCACGGCCACTGGCTGCAGGGCCTGGAGGACGGCCAAGTGTTCGACGCCATCGTCAGCAACCCGCCCTACATCGCCAGCGGCGACGCCCACCTGGCCGACCTCACCCACGAACCCCTGCAGGCCCTGGCCAGCGGGCCCGACGGGCTGGACGACCTGCGCACCATCGTGGCGCAGGCCCCTGCCCATCTGGCGCCCGGCGGCTGGCTGCTGCTGGAGCACGGCTGGGACCAGGCCGAAGCCGTGCAGGCCCTGCTGCAGGCGGCCGGCTTCACGCAGGTGCACAGCCGCGCCGATCTGGCGGGGCACGCCCGCTGCACCGGCGCGCGCTGGACCGTCCACGCCCCGGGCAACGGCCTTGCCGCTGCCCGGGACACCCCCACGGTGGAATAATCCCGTTCCATCCCCATTTGCCTTCTTGCCGCCCGCTGCGGGTGGACCCACCAGGAGAAAACCCATGAGCGACGTACAGCAACGCATCGACCAGCTGGTCAAGACCAACGACATCCTGCTGTTCATGAAGGGCAGCGCCAGCTTCCCCATGTGCGGCTTTTCCGGCCGTGCCATCCAAATCCTGAAGGCCTGCGGCGTGGACCCCAAGTCCGTCGCCACGGTGAACGTGCTGGACGACGCCGAGATCCGCCAGGGCATCAAGGAATACAGCAACTGGCCCACCATCCCGCAGCTGTACGTGAAGGGCGAGTTCATCGGCGGCTCGGACATCATGATGGAGATGTACGAATCGGGCGAACTCAAGCAGGTGCTGGGCACGCCCCAGTAAACCGGCGCCTGAACGCCGCATTGACGAGGCCGCCGCGAGGCGGCCTTTTCTTTTGCGCGCGCCACACCCGCTGCCCGGGGCGTCCAACGCGCATCCGCCGGAAGCCCTGCGAACGCGGCCTGCGCCGACCGGTTGACCGGGTTTTTTCGCCATTGAGGGCCGGCATGTTGTGTGCTTGAATGAATCCGTGTCTTCTTAACTGAGGGAGCGCGCATGACGACCACGCACAGCCTTGTTCCACAGACGCCGGCCCTGCGCCTGCCTGTGGCCCAGATCCGCAACGTGTTCCATCCCGCCGATGTGGAGCGCAAGCTCTCGCGCCTGCAGGACACGGGCAGCCAGCGCGAACACGAGGGCCTGCGCACCGTGTACGAACGCATGCTGGAGCGCGGCCCCGAGCGCTTCCAGGTCAAGCCCTCCGGCGTGCCCGACATGGCCGGCCTGTACGAGCAGCTGCCCAACTTCACCGAGGTGCTGGACGACGTGCGCCGCCACGTCGCGCTGGCCCAGGACAGCCGCGACGGCCTGGAGGTCACGCCCATGCTGCTGCTGGGCGCGCCGGGCATCGGCAAGACCCATTTCGCCCGCCACCTGGCCGAGCTGCTGGGCACCGGCATGAACCTGGTGCCCATGAGTTCCATGACGGCCGGCTGGCTGCTGTCGGGCTCGTCCTCGCAATGGAAGGGCGCGCGGCCGGGCAAGGTGTTCGAGGCGCTGGTCGAAGGCGAGTACGCCAACCCGGTCATCGTGGTGGACGAGATCGACAAGGCCGCCGGCGACGCGCAGTACGACCCGCTGGGCGCGCTCTACAGCCTGCTGGAGCACGACACGGCGCAGGCCTTCACCGACGAGTTCGCCGAGGTCGCCATCGACGCCAGCCAGGTGATCTGGATCACCACCGCCAACGACGAGCGCGGCATTCCGGCGCCCATCATGAACCGCATGAACGTGTTCCAGGTGCCCTCGCCCACGCCCGAGCAGGCGCGCGCCATCGCACGCAACCTGTACCGCGGCATCCGCGCCGACCACGACTGGGGCCGCCTGCTGGAGCCCGAGCCCGAGCCGGACGTGCTGGACGTGCTCGCCCAGATGCCGCCGCGCGAGATGCGGCGCGCACTGATGACCGGCTTCGGCAACGCGCGCCTGCACCAGCGCAGCGTGGTCGAGGTGGCCGACCTGCCCGCCGGCGCGACGCGCAAAGGACGCATCGGCTTCGTGCAGTAGCCGCGCAGGCGGCGCGCCGCCCGCGGCCGCCGTGCGCTAGGCCCCGACCCGACCGGGCCCGAGGACTGCGCGCAACGCTGAGGAACCTCTGCACGAATCGAGCGGCAAGTGGGCGCTGCGGATCGGGAGGGGATGCAAGGCGCAAAACGCAGCAATAGCGTGGCTATTGCGAGTATTTGCAACGCCGCAGACTGCCCGAGGCTGCAGATGCACACGGCGCGGTGATTCGTGCAGAGGTTCCCTAACGCCCCGCTACACTTCCAGGGCTTGCGCGCCTGCTTGCATGTCCCTCGGCGCCGGCCCCTTCCATGACCCTGTCGCAAAGTCTCTTCGTCATCGGCCTCCTGATCGTGGCCAGCGCGTTCTTCTCCCTGGCGGAGATCTCCCTGGCGGCTTCGCGCCGCCTGCGGCTGCGGCAGATGGCGGACGAGGGCGATCCCCGCGCCGACCGGGTGATGCGCATCCAGGAGCAGCCGGGAGACTACTTCACCGTGGTCCAGGTCGGGCAGAACGCCGTGGCCATCCTGGGCGGCATCGTGGGCGAAGGCGCCCTCTCCCCGCATTTCACCGAGCTGTTCGGGCTGTGGGTGTCGGAGTCCAAGGCGCAGACCTTCGGCTTCCTGGCGTCGTTCCTCATCATCACGTCGCTGTTCATCCTCTTCGCCGACCTGTTCCCCAAGCGCCTGGGCATGGCCGACCCCGAACGGCTGGCCATGCGCACGGCGCGGCCGATGAAGCTGCTGATGACGCTGCTGGCACCGCTGGTGTGGTTCTACAGCCGCGGCGCGGACGTGGTGTTCCGCGTGCTGGGCCTGCCCTCGCTGCGCGACGACCGCATCACCTCGGACGACATCCTGGCCATGATGGAAGCCGGCGCCCGCGCCGGCGTGCTGGCCGCACGCGAGCAGCAGGTCATCGCCAACGTGTTCGAGCTGGATACGCGGACCGTCTCCAGCGCCATGTCCCAGCGCGACCGCATCGCCTACTTTCTGCGCGACGATCCGGACACGGTGATCCGTGCACGCATCGCCGAGGAGCCGTTTTCCACCTATCCGGTGTGCGACGGCGACATCGACCACGTTGTGGGCTATGTGGACGCCAAGGACCTGTTCCAGCGCGTGCTGAACAACCAGCCCATCTCGCTGACGGAAGAAGGCCTGGTGCGCAAGGTGCTGATCGTGCCGGACCGGCTTTCGCTGGGCGAGGTGCTGGAGCAGTTCCGCCAGGTGCATGAAGACTTCGCGGTCATCGTGAACGAATACAGCCTGGTCGTCGGCGTGGTCACGCTCAATGACGTGATGAGCACCGTCATGGGCGATCTGGTGATGGGCGCGCCGGACGAGGAGCAGATCGTGCGGCGCGACGAGAACTCATGGCTGATCGACGGCGTGACGCCCATCACCGATGTGCTGCACGCGCTGAACCTGGACGAACTGCCCCACGCCGAGGAGTACGAGACGCTGGCCGGCTTCCTGATGGTGATGCTGCGCCGCGTGCCGCGGCGCACCGACAGCGTGAACTGGGGCGGCTACAAGTTCGAGGTGCTGGACGTCGACAGCTACCGCATCGACCAGGTGATGGTGTCGCGCCTGTCCGGGTCGGCGGACACGGCGGCGTCAGGCGCTGCGCAGGCTGCGGGCTGACCTGCGGCCACGTGCGCGCGCAGGCCTTGCGTGCGCGCTCAAGGGCTCCAGCTTCGCTATCAAATCAAGAGCTGGTTGCGCAGTACCCGCGGGCACTTCATAGTCAAATAGCGTCCAACCCCAGCCGCGATCAGCGCAACCAGCTATCGTTTTTGATCAGGCCAGCTTTTCCTGGAAGAACCAGTTGCGCTGCGCCGCGAACACCGCGTTGGGGTACGGCGCCTTGCCGCGGCTGCCGTTGTAGCGGCCCAGCGTCATGTACAGATCGCCCCGCTCGCGGTCCAGGTAGTGGCGCAGGATCACGCAGCCGAAGCGCAGGTTGGTCTGCATCTGGAACAGCTTGCTGGCGTCGCCGTCTCCGATCACGCGCGTCCAGAACGGCATGACTTGCATGTAGCCCCGCGCGCCGACGCTGGACACGGCGAACTTGCGGAACGCGCTCTCCACCTGGATCAGTCCGAGCACCAGTGACACGTCCAAACCCGAGCGCTTGGCCTCGTACCAGACGGTCTGCAGGAAATCGCGGCGCACCTGCCAGTCGGGCTTGCGCGCGCGCAGCCGGTCGCTCATGGCGGCCAGCCAGCGCAGGTAGGCCAGGCGGGCCTCGGTGGTGGCGAAGGTGGGCTCCAGCGGCGCCTGAAAGGCCACCGCCGAGCTGAGGGCCGTGCGCACGGAATCGACCAGCGGCTCCTCCAGCTGCCCACCCGCATGCGCGGCCTGCGGCAGCCCCAGCCAGGCGGCCGGCCCGCCCGCGACCGACGCCATGCACAGCGCGCGGCGGCTCAACCCCGCCGCGGCGGGCGCGGGGGCCACGCTGCGCGGGGCTCCGGGTTTCATACGGCCAGCCGGCCCTTCACGTGGGCCAGGATGTCGGCCACGGCGATCTTGGTGGCGGCAGCATCGCGGCGATGCTGGTACTCGACCACGCCGTCCTTCAGGCTCTTGTCGCCGATGGTCACGCGGTGCGGCACACCGATCAGCTCCCAGTCGGCGAACATGGCGCCGGGGCGCTCGCCGCGGTCGTCCAGGATCACGTCCACGCCTGCGGCCAGCAGGTCGGCATAGAGCTGCTCGGCCGTGGCCTTCACCGCCTCGCTGCGGTCCATGCCCACGGGGCAGACCACCAGCGTGAACGGGGCGATGGCGTCGGGCCAGATGATGCCGCGCTCGTCGTGGTTCTGCTCGATGGCAGCGGCCGGCAGGCGCGTGATGCCGATGCCGTAGCAGCCCATCTCGAAAAAGGCCGGCTTGCCATCCTCGCCCAGGAAGGTGGCGTTCATGGCCTTGCTGTACTTGGTGCCCAGGTAGAACACGTGGCCCACCTCGATGCCGCGCTCGATGGCCAGCGCACCCTGGCCGTCCGGCGACAGGTCGCCCGCCACCACGTTGCGCAGATCGGCCACCAGCTCGGGCTCGGGCAGGTCGCGGCCCCAGTTCACGCCGGTCAGGTGGAAGTCCGCGGCATTGGCGCCGCAGATCCAGTCGGCCATCACGGCCACCTCACGGTCGGCCACGAGCTTCACCGGCTGCTGCAGGCCGATGGGGCCCAGGTAGCCCGGCTTGCAGCCGAAGTGCGATTCGATCTCGGAGAGCGTGGCAAAGCGGAAGCCCTTGTCCAGGCCCGGCACCTTGGAGACCTTGATCTCGTTCATGTCATGGTCGCCCGCGCAGCAGCAGCAGCCAGACCTGGCTCTTGACGATCTCGCCAGCGGCATTGGTCTCGTCGGTGGCCAGCACCAGGGACTTGACGGTGTGCTGGAGCGGCACGCCCAGCAGCTCGGCCACATCGGCGCAGGTGCTCTTGCCGGGCGTGGGCGTCTTGGCCACGGGCTGCGTGGCACCGGGGCGCGGGCCGGCGGGGGGCAGCGACTCCGCCTTCTCCATGTTGGCGGCGTAATCGCTCTGCGGGCAGTAGACGATCGCGTCCTCGCCGGTGGCGGCGATGACCTGGAACTCTTCGCTCAGGTCGCCGCCGATGGCACCGCTGTCGGCCGCCACCGCGCGGTACGTCAGCCCGAAGCGGTCGAAGATGCGACGGTAGGCCGCGGCCATCACCTGGTAGCTCGCCTTGGCCGCAGTCTGGTCGCGGTCGAAGCTGTAGGCGTCCTTCATGATGAATTCGCGCCCACGCATCAGGCCGAAGCGCGGACGGCGCTCGTCGCGGAACTTGGTCTGGATCTGGTACAGGTTCTTGGGCAGCTGCTTGTAGCTGCGCAGCTCCTGTCGCGCGATGTCAGTGACCACTTCTTCGCTGGTCGGCTGGATGATGAAGTCGCGGCCGTGGCGGTCCTGGATGCGCAGCAGCTCCGGGCCCATCTTGTCGAAGCGGCCGGTTTCCTGCCACAGCTCTGCCGGCTGCACCACCGGCATTGCGCACTCCACGGCGCCCGCGCGGTTCATCTCCTCGCGCACGATGGCCTCGACCTTGCGGATCACCCGCAGGCCCATCGGCATGTAGTTGTAGACACCAGCGCCCAGCTTCTTGATGAGCCCCGCCCGCGTCATGAGTTTGTGGCTGACGACCTCGGCATCCGCCGGGGCTTCCTTCAGGGTGGAGACAAAGAATTGGGAGGCTTTCATCGGGCGACTTCAGGCAACTGAGGCAGGTCCGCTTGCCGCGTGCAAGGCACCGTGCATAATGGTCACAGTTTAAAAAATTGGGGTTAGATTATGCTTGACCGGGACGGCTTTCGGCCGAACGTCGGCATCATCCTGCTCAACCAGAGAAACCAGGTGTTCTGGGGCAAGCGCATCCGCACCCACAGCTGGCAGTTCCCGCAGGGTGGCATTGACCGGGGCGAAAGCCCCGAGCAGGCCATGTTCCGCGAGCTACACGAAGAGGTGGGATTGCAGCCGAACCACGTCCGCGTGGTTGCCCGCACCCGGGACTGGTTGCGCTATGAGGTGCCAGACCGGTACATCCGCCGCGACGCCCGCGGCCACTACAAGGGCCAGAAGCAGATCTGGTACCTGCTGCAGCTGCTGGGCCACGACTGGGACCTGAACCTGCGCGCCACCAACCACCCCGAGTTCGATGCCTGGCGCTGGAACGACTACTGGGTGCCGCTGGACGTGGTGGTCGAATTCAAGCGCGGCGTGTACGAAATGGCGCTGACCGAACTGGCGCGCTTTCTGCCTCGGCACGAACAACGCAATCGCTACCTGCGCAGCGGCATGCGCACGCGTGAATCCGAGCCCCACGCCGGTCCCATGCACCGCGCCGGCTCGCTGCTGGTCAGCCCCGGTATGGAGCTGCCACCCGGCGCCTCCTTCGACCCCGATCCGCAAGGCCAGGCAACGGCAACACCCGATCTGTCGGCGCCCCCGGCAGACACGCCGCGGCACGAGCCGGGCACCGCCTGACAGCGGCGAACCCAGGCAGACGCACCGCTCCGGCAGTGCCCGCCACCGATCGGCACAGCACCAACACCAAGGGCCTCGAAAGAGGCCCTTTGCTTTTGTGCCAGACAGGTCATGCCGGTGGCCGTCCACCGCCGTGATCCAGCGACCTTGGCCGCCCGCAGAATGGCGTCAGCCGTGGCTCACCACCATGTTGTCGCGGTGCACCATCTCCGCCTCGGCGGTGTAGCCGAGCAGGCGCTCGAATTCGCTCGATGCCTTGCGGCACAGGAGGCGGGCCTCGGCGCTCGCGTAGTTGGCCAGGCCACGGGCGATTTCAGTGCCGCCCGCATCGCGCACGGCGATCACGTCACCGCGGGAGAAATCGCCCTCGACCGCCACCATGCCGATCGGCAGCAGGCTCTTGCCCTCGTCGCGCACCTTGGCAGCCGCGCCCGCATCCACCGTGACCGAACCACGGAGCTGCAGGTGATCGGCCATCCACTGCTTGCGCGCCTGCGTCTTGGCCGTCTGCGCCACCAGGAGCGTACCGATGGCCTCGCCCTGCGCCAGCCGGATCAGCACGTCGGGCTCACGCCCCCAGGCGATGACGGTGGAGGCACCGGAGCCGGCCGCTCGCTTGGCCGCGATGATCTTGGTGATCATGCCCCCCTTGCCGATGCTGGAGCCCGCGCCGCCAGCCATGGCTTCCAGCGCAGCGTCGCCCGCATGGGCCTCGTGCACGAACTGCGCAGCCGGATCGCGCCGCGGATCGGCGGTGTACAGCCCCTTCTGGTCCGTCAGGATGATGAGGGCGTCGGCCTCCACGAGGTTGGCGACCAGCGCCCCCAGCGTGTCGTTGTCACCGAACTTGATCTCGTCGGTCACGACCGTGTCGTTTTCGTTGATCACCGGCACCACGCCCAGGCGCAGCAGCGTGAGCAAGGTGGAGCGGGCGTTCAGGTAGCGCTCGCGGTCGGCCAGGTCGGCATGGGTGAGCAGCACCTGCGCGCTGCCCATGCCCTGCTCGCGCAGCTTCGTCTCGTACATCTGCGCCAGCCCCATCTGACCGACGGCCGCCGCAGCCTGCAGCTCGTGGATCTCGCTGGGCCGCGCCGCCCAGCCCAGGCGCTTCATGCCTTCGGCGATGGCACCGCTGGACACCATCACCACCTCGCGGCGCACGCCGCCGTCGCCGCGTACCAGGGCCGCAAGTTGGCGGCTCCATTCGCCGATGGCCTGCTCATCCAGCCCCCGCCCCTCGTTGGTGACGAGGCTGGAGCCGACCTTGACCACGATGCGACGTGCGTCGCGCAATACGCTGGATACCATCTTCAAAGCCATTTGTGCCGCCAGCGCAGGTGTATCAAGCGCAGCAAGCTATCAAAAAAGGAGCAATCACCGATTCTTGCAGCCCCACGGGATCAGAGCGGATCGGCCCCGGCGGCGAAGCGCGGATCCACCTCCGCCGGCGCCATGGCGGCCTGCTGTTCGGCCTTCACGTGGCGGTAGATGGCCTGCACCAGCGGCTCGCAGCCCTCGCGCGTCAATGCGGAGATCTCGAAGACCGGCCCCTTCCACTTGAATCGCTTGACGAAATCCTGCACGCGCTGCGCCCGCTCTTCCTGGGGAACCATGTCCAGCTTGTTGAGCACCAGCCAGCGCGGCTTGTCGTACAGCTGGGCGTCGTACTTCTTGAGCTCACCGACGATGGCCTTGGCCTGCGCGACCGGGTCCACACTGTCGTCGAACGGGGCCATGTCGATGACGTGCAGCAGCAGACGCGTGCGCTGCAGGTGGCGCAGGAACTGGTGACCCAGACCCGCCCCTTCCGACGCACCCTCGATCAGGCCGGGAATGTCCGCGACCACGAAGCTCTGCTCCGGCCCCACACGCACCACGCCCAGGTTGGGATGCAGCGTGGTGAACGGGTAATCGGCGATCTTGGGCCGTGCATTGGAGACCGCAGCGATGAAGGTGGACTTGCCCGCGTTCGGCATGCCCAGCAGGCCGACGTCGGCCAGCACTTTCAGTTCGAGCTTGAGGTTCTTGCGCTCACCCGGCCAGCCCGGCGTCTTCTGGCGCGGCGCGCGGTTGATGGCGCTTTTGAAGCGCATGTTGCCAAAGCCGCCATCGCCGCCCTTGGCGATGGTGATGACCTCGCCCGGCACCAGCAATTCGTAGAGCACTTCGCCGGTTTCTGCGTCCGTGATGATGGTTCCCACGGGCATCTTCAGCGTGATGTCGTCGCCTGCGGCACCGAACATGTCGGAGCCCATGCCGTGCTCGCCCCGCTTGGCCTCATGACGGCGCGAATAGCGGTAGTCCACCAGCGTGTTGAGGTTGGGATCCGCCACGGCGAAGACATGCCCGCCCCGGCCGCCGTCGCCCCCATTGGGTCCGCCGAATTCCTTGTACTTCTCGTGGCGGAACGACACGCAGCCATTGCCCCCGTCTCCGGCGGCAATGTCGATAAAGGCTTCGTCGACGAACTTCATGGGTATCCAGTTTACAAAACGGCGGGTTCAGCCGGTGGCGCTGAAAACGCAAAGGCCCCGGCCAAGCGGGGCACCACGGGACGCCAGCGGCAGCGCCCCTGAAACAACGAAGCCCCGACGGAGCGGGGCTTCGAAGTGGGTCGAAGTGACGCGCCTCAGGCAGCCGTCACGTTGACCGTGTGCTTGGACATCGCACCCTTGGTACCGAACGACACGTGGCCGTCCACCAGGGCGAACAGCGTGTGGTCCTTGCCCAAACCGACGTTCGCGCCGGGGTGGAAGCGGGTACCGCGCTGGCGCACGATGATGGAACCGGCGCTCACCAGTTCACCACCGAAAGCCTTCACGCCGAGCATCTTGGGCTTGGAATCGCGCCCGTTTCGCGTAGAGCCGCCGCCTTTTTTCTGTGCCATGGTATAGCTCCCTGTTAAGCAGCAATCGCACCGATTTGCAGCTCGGTGAACTGCTGGCGATGGCCTTGGCGCTTTTGGTAGTGCTTACGACGACGCATCTTGAAAATGCGCACCTTGTCGTGCTTGCCGTGTGCCACCACAGTGGCAGTCACAGTTGCGCCGGACACCAGGGGCGTGCCAACCTTGAGTTCAGCGCCGTTGCCGACAGCCAGAACCTGGTCAATCACGATCTCCTGGCCTACGTCCGCAGCAATCTGTTCTACTTTGATTTTTTCGCCGGAAGCAACGCGATATTGCTTGCCACCGGTTTTTATGACCGCGTACATGTAAACCTCTTAGATATGAGTCCCGCAGACGGATTTCCGCGGAACCCGAGATTGTACAACAAGCCACCTCAGCCCACAATCCACCCCAGCGGCCTTGCGGCCGACGGTCACATGCAGGCACGGTAGGCCGCCGCACTGTCCGCGTCCGGGCGGCACGGTTCCTATAATTCGCCCCTTCCATATCCGTAAAGCAGCAACGCCTTGGCCGCCCCCACCCACCGTTCCGCATCCGCCCTCGCCCTGATCGCAGACGACATGCTAGAGGTCGACAAGGTCATCGCCCTGCGCCTGGACTCCTCCGTACCCCTGGTGGGCGAGGTCGCCAAGTACATCATCTCCGCCGGCGGCAAGCGCTTGCGCCCCGCACTGCTGCTCCTGATGTGCGGAGCCCTTGGCTATCAGGGAACCCAGCACTACAACCTGGCTGCCGTGGTCGAATTCATCCACACCGCCACGCTGCTGCACGACGACGTGGTGGACGAATCCACGCTGCGCCGCGGACGCCCGACTGCCAACGAAAGCTTCGGCAATCCTGCCAGCGTGCTCGTGGGCGATTTCCTGCATTCGCGCGCCTTCCAGATGATGGTGGACGCGGACGACATGCGCGTCATGCAGATCCTCTCCGAAGCGACCAACGTGATCGCGGAAGGCGAGGTGCAGCAACTCATGAACACGCACGACGCCAGCCTGGACGAGGCCGGCTATCTCCACGTGATCCGCTCGAAGACGGCCAAGCTGTTCGAGGCCAGCGCACGGCTGGCAGCCGTTCTCATGCAAAGCCCACCCGAAATCGAGAAAGCCTGCGCTGACTACGGCCAGGCGCTGGGCACGGCCTTCCAGGTCATCGACGACATTCTGGACTACGACGGCGAAGCACTCGAGATGGGCAAGAACCTCGGTGACGACCTGCGTGAGGGCAAGGTCACGCTGCCCCTGATCGTCGCCATGCAACGGGGCACGCCGGAACAGAGCACCACGATCCGCACCGCCATCGAAACGGGGTCGACGGATCAGTTGCACGCCGTCATCGAGATCGTGCAGCAGACCGGAGCGCTTGATGCCTCTCGCGAAGCAGCCGCCGCACAGGCCCAGCTCGCGATCGACGCGACGTCCCAATTGCCGCGCAATTCGCACACCGAAGCCCTGCTACAATTGGCGGCTCAGCTGTTGAGTCGACGGGTCTGAAACATTTCAGGATCGTCCAAGTCGGGGTGTAGCTTAGCCTGGTAGAGCGCTACGTTCGGGACGTAGAGGCCGGAGGTTCGAATCCTCTCACCCCGACCATTCACATGTGAGCCAACGGTCTGCCATGCGTCCGGCGGCCGCAGCCCCCTCCATGATGTGGCTGCCTGTACACGGTACAGGCGATCAGCGATGATAGGATGGTTTATTCCTCCATCCCCCCGAATTCGCTGTTTACATGGCCGCCTTAGAAACCCCGCCAAAAGATGCACCCATGATCGCGCTTCCCGGATTGGGACGTGCATTGATCTCGGCGGGAAAGCTCACCCAGGCAGCGGCGGAAGATATTTTCAAGAAGGCCCAGGCTGGGCGCGTCAGCTTCATCGCAGAACTGACCAAATCGGGCAGCATTTCCCCAGTGGAACTCGCCCATACCGTATCAGCGGTCTTTGGCGCTCCCCTGGTGGACATCGAAGCCATCGACCCCCAACGGTTTCCCAAGGATCTGCTGGACGGCAAGATCTGCTATGCCTACAAGGTCATCGTGCTGAGCAAGCGGAACAACCGCTTGATCGTTGCGACCGCAGACCCCACGGACCAGGAAGCCGCAGAGAAAATCAAGTTCAGCACCCAGATGGGGGTGGACTGGATCATCGCGGAATACGACAAGATCATCCGCCTGGTCGAAAGCACTTCGAAGAGCGTCAGCGAATCGATGGAGACCCTTTCCAGCGGCGGAGACATCGATTTCGATTCGATCTCCACGGAGGAAATTGCAGAGCCCGATACGAGCGCGACGACGGAAGTCGAAGATGCGCCCATCGTCAAGTTCCTGCACAAGATGCTGCTGGACGCATACCACATGCGGGCATCCGACCTGCATTTCGAACCTTACGAGCACCAGTACCGGGTGCGGTTCCGCATTGACGGCGAACTGCGGGAAATCGCCAGCCCGCCCATCGCGATCAAGGACAAGCTGGCTTCGCGGATCAAGGTGATCTCCCGGCTGGACATATCGGAAAAACGCGTGCCGCAGGACGGGCGGATGAAGCTCAAGGTGGGAGCGGACCGTGTCATCGATTTCCGCGTGAGCACCCTGCCCACCCTCTTCGGCGAGAAGATCGTGATCCGGATTCTGGACCCGAACAGCGCCAAGCTGGGCATCGACGCACTGGGTTATGAGTCCGAGGAGAAGGAACGGCTGCTGCGCGCCATTGGCCGGCCCTACGGGATGATCTTGGTCACCGGCCCGACTGGCTCGGGCAAGACGGTGTCGCTGTATACCTGCCTGAATCTGCTGAACAAGCCCGGCGTGAACATCGCGACGGCCGAGGACCCCTCGGAAATCAACCTGCCGGGGGTGAACCAGGTCAACGTGAATGAGAAGGCCGGCCTGACGTTTGCCGCGGCGCTCAAGTCCTTCCTGCGGCAGGATCCTGACATCATCATGGTGGGGGAAATCCGCGATCTCGAAACGGCGGACATCTCGATCAAGGCAGCCCAGACCGGGCACTTGGTGCTCTCCACGCTGCACACCAACGATGCCCCTACGACGCTCACGCGGATGCGCAACATGGGCATTGCCCCGTTCAACATCGCATCCAGCGTGATCCTCATCACGGCCCAGCGGCTCGCACGCCGCCTGTGCCTCCAGTGCAAGGCCCCCGCCGACATTCCAGTGGAAGCCCTGCTGGATGCGGGCTACGACGAAGCAGAGGTCGATGGCTCCTGGGTCACCTACAAACCCGTGGGTTGCTCCGCGTGCAACAACGGCTACAAGGGCCGCCTCGGCATCTACCAAGTCATGCCTATTTCCGAAGAGATGCAGAAGATCATCCTGCGCGACGGGAGCGCCCTGGAGATTGCGCAACAAGCCAAGATGGAAGGCGTGCGCTCCCTGCGTGAATCAGGCCTGTACAAAGCCAAGATGGGTCTCACTTCGCTGGAAGAAGTGCTGGCCGTCACCAACGAGTAACCACAGAGAGACTCAAGATGGTCACCGCAGCGAAGAGGGATATCAAGGACTTTGTCTACGAATGGGAGGGCAAGGACCGGCACGGGAAGGTGGTGCGCGGGGAAATCAGGGCCTCGGGAGAAAACCAGATCCAGGCCACCTTGCGGCGCCAGGGCGTGTTGCCCGTCAAGATCAAGAAACGGCGCACCAAGTCCGGCAAGCGCATCAAGCCCAAGGACATTGCACTGTTCACACGGCAGATGGCCACGATGATGAAGGCGGGCGTACCCCTGCTGCAGTCCTTCGACATCGTGGGGCGCGGCAATGCCAACCCCAGTGTTGCCAAGCTGCTCAACGACATCCGCAGCGATGTCGAAACCGGCACCTCGCTCAGCGCGGCGTTTCGCAAGTACCCCATGTACTTCGACAGCCTCTACTGCAACCTGGTCGAGGCCGGTGAAGCGGCCGGTATTCTCGAAGCCTTGCTGGACCGGCTGGCCCTGTACATGGAGAAAACCGAAGCGATCAAGTCCAAGATCCGCTCCGCGCTCATGTACCCGACTTCCGTGGTCATCGTGGCATTCGTCGTCGTCACGATCATCATGATCTTCGTGATTCCCGCGTTCAAGGAGGTCTTCAGTTCCTTCGGCGCCGACCTGCCGGCGCCCACGCTTTTCGTCATGGCCATCAGCGAGATTTTCGTGAGCTGGTGGTGGCTGATCTTCGGCGTGGTGGGTGGCGGAATCTACTTCTTCATGCAGGCCTGGAAACGCAACGAGAAGATGCAGATCTTCATGGACCGGGCCCTGCTCAAGCTACCCGTCTTCGGCCCGCTCATCGACAAGTCCTGCGTTGCGCGCTGGACGCGGACGCTGTCGACGATGTTCGCTGCCGGCGTGCCGCTGGTGGAAGCCCTGGATTCGGTCGGCGGCGCGTCGGGCAACTATGTCTATGCCAGCGCAACCGAGAAGATCCAGCAGGAAGTGTCGACCGGCACCAGCCTGACAGCCGCCATGACGAATGCGAACGTGTTTCCGTCCATGGTGCTCCAGATGTGCGCCATCGGCGAGGAATCCGGCTCCATCGACCACATGCTCGGCAAGGCGGCGGACTTCTATGAATCGGAAGTGGACGAGATGGTTGCCGGCCTGTCCAGCCTGATGGAGCCCATCATCATCGTCTTCCTGGGCACCCTCATCGGCGGCATCGTGGTGTCGATGTATCTGCCGATCTTCAAGCTGGGCCAGGTGGTCTGATGCCCGTGGCTGACTGGATGGATGCCGCACTGCTCGGCGTCTTGGGGCTGCTTGTCGGCAGCTTCCTCAATGTGGTGATTCACCGTCTTCCGAAGATGATGGAGCGCCAGTGGGCGGCCGAACATGCTCAGTATGCCGCCGACACGCAGGCTGCCGCGCACGACGTGGCGCCATCCATCGCGGAGCAGGCCCCACCTGGCGCGGAGCGATTCAACCTGTGGCAGCCGCGGTCACGCTGCCCCTCCTGTGGGTACGCCATCGCCTGGTACGAGAACGTTCCCGTCGTGAGCTACCTGTTTCTCCGTGGGCGGTGCTCGGCGTGCAAGGCCCCCATCAGTCCGCGCTACCCCCTGGTGGAGTTGCTGACAGCGGCACTTTTCTTCTGGTGCGGCGCGCGGTGGGGGCTGTCCGCCACCGGCGCGGTCTGGTGTGCGTTCTCCGCGGCGCTGGTGGCACTGGCTTTCATCGACTGGGATACGACGCTACTGCCCGACGACATCACGCTGCCGCTGCTGTGGGGCGGGATGCTGGCCGCCGCGTTCCATGCCACTGCCGTACCGTTGTTTTCGTCGGTTCTAGGTGCAGCGGCTGGCTACCTCGCCCTGTGGACGGTGTATTGGGCGTTCAAGCTGGCCACCGGCAAGGAAGGCATGGGCTACGGCGACTTCAAGCTGTTCGGCGCTCTTGGCGCCTGGTTCGGCTGGGAGGCGCTGGTACCCATCATTCTGGTCGCGTCGGTGATCGGCGCCATCGTGGGCATCGGCATGAAATTCGCCAGCAGCCTGCGCGAAGGAGGATATGTCCCCTTCGGCCCCTTCCTGGCCGGGGCGGGGCTGACCGCCATGGTGTTCGGCCCGCAGCGCGTCATGCAGGCCATCCTGGGCGCGCTGGGCCTTTGAATGGACATCCGCTGCCGGACTGAGCCTCGCCCACTGCGCCTGGGTCTCACAGGCGGGATCGGAAGCGGCAAGAGCACCTTCGGGCAGATGCTGGCGAATTGCGGAGCCAGGGTGGTGGATGCCGACCAGATCGCGCGCAGCCTGACGGCAGCTGGGGGCGACGCGATCGGGGCCATCCGGACCGCATTCGGGCCTGGCTTCATCGGGGCCGATGGCGCGATGGACCGCGCAGCCATGCGGAGCCACGTCTTTGCGGATGGGGCCGCCAAGGCCCGGCTGGAGGCCATCCTTCACCCCCTGGTCGGCGCTGCCATCCAGCGAGCAGCCCAGGCCGCGGAAGATACGGGCTGCCGCTTGCTGGTACTGGATATTCCGCTGCTGGTGGAATCAGGCCGCTGGGCGGGCCAGCTGGATGCGGTAGCGGTCGTCGATTGCACCGAGGCCACCCAGATCGCCCGCGTACAGGCCCGCAGCGGCCTGGAAGTTGCGGCGATTCAGGCCATCCTGGCGTCCCAGGCCCCGCGCGAACGCCGAAGGCGCGCCGCCGACATCGTGGTGTACAACGAAGGCATTTCACTGACAGACCTGCAGGCGCACGCGCGGCAGACTGCCGCTTTGTTCGGGCTATGATGCCTTCCATTCCATGCAGCGCCCGGATGCACGGCGCCGCATGACTGCCTTGATACCGTGCGGCCAGGAACCTCTTAGCGTGATCCTTTACGAATACCCCTTCAACGAACGCCTGAGAACCTATCTGCGTCTGGAGCAGTTGTTCCGCAGACTGGGGGAGTTGATTCCGCGCATCCACGCCCTGGACCACCACTACGCGCTGGTGACGATCTTCGAGATCATGGACGTGGCGGCACGCGCAGACCTGAAGTCCGACGTGCTCAAGGACCTGGAAAAGCACAAGCACCAGCTCGACAGCTACCGAGGCAATCCCTCCATCTCAGAAGCTGCGCTCGACAGCGTCATCGCACAGCTGGACCGCTGTTTCACCGCACTCAATACGCAGAACGGCAAGGCCGGCCAGCCACTGACCGAAAACGAATGGCTGATGAGCATCCGCAGCCGCGTCGGCATTCCTGGCGGCACCTGCGGATTCGATCTGCCCGCCTACTACGCGTGGCAGCACCATGCGCCCGAACTGCGCCAGCGCGATCTGGAAACCTGGGCATCCACCCTCGCACCGCTGGCCGAGGCCATCTATGTGCTGCTCAAGCTGCTGCGCGACTCGGGTGTGCCGCAGAAGATCGCAGCCGACCATGGACAGTTCCAGCAGAACCTGCCCCAGGGGCGAACGTTTCAGCTGCTGCGGCTGCGCATCGACCCGGCGCTGAACGTGATACCCGAAATCAGCGGCAACCGGTTGATCGTTTCCGTTCGGTTGATGCGGCAGGAGGCCGAGTCCGGCCGGTTGCACCCCTGCGCCGACGACGCCGCGTTCGAGCTCACCCTGTGCGCATGAGCGCGGGCGGACAGACATGAGCACCGCAAGCAAACGCGTCCCCTCCGACGCCGAGAAATGGGTCGAGTGCCCGACCTGCAACGGCCCCAGCCTGTACAGCCCCGCCAACCGGTTCCGGCCGTTCTGCAGCGAGCGGTGCAAGCAGATCGACCTGGGCGCCTGGGCCAGCGAGGAGTTCCGCATGCCCACGGAAGCCCCGCCTGAAGACGCGGAGTTCGGGGATCCGCGGCATCTACCCTGACGCCATTTCTAGCCGAAACGGCCGCTAGCCCTTGCAGGAAAAGCGCAAGGCGCTATCAATTTTGCACTACTCCAGCACGGTCGGGTCGAAGGCCTCACCGCGCTCCTCCGCAAGCCATTCCAGCACCGGATAGGCGCCCGGCAGCACGGGCTTGACCTGCACAGGCCACGCTTGCCAAGCCATGGTCTGGCCTTCGCGCATTTCGAACTCACCCGTCCACGCATGGACCTTGCACCAGTGCAGCCGCACCAGGGCATGCGGGTAATCGTGCTCGGTCACCTTCCAGACCTGGGCCTGCCCGATGGTGATGCCCAGTTCCTCGATCAACTCCCGGCGCAGCGCCTGCTCCACGCTTTCATCGCCCTCGATCTTCCCCCCTGGGAACTCCCAGTACCCGGCGTAGGGCTTGCCCGCAGGGCGGGTGGACAACAGCAGCGCGCCATCGGCCCGGATGAGGATGCCGACAGCGACCTCGGTGTGCTTGCGCGTGGCAGGTGCGGCGGGCGCACCGGAGGGGCCGTCTTGCGGCTGTTCAACGTTCTTCGTCATGGTGGTCATGGATCAATCGGCGCTGCCGGCGGCAGCGCGGACAACGGCGAGGCGCCCCGCAACCGCGGAGCCCCTGGCGCCGTCTTCAGGTCATCAGCCCGCGCCGGCCGGCGAAATCGCGGGCGAATTGGTAGGCCACACGGCCGCTGCGCGAACCCCGCTCCAGCGCCCATACCAGCGCCTGCGGACTCGCCGCTTCGATCACATCGGGCTCCGCGCCCAGTGCGGACAACCATTGCGCGACGATGGTGAGGTACTCCTCCTGGCTGAAAGGATAGAAGCTCACCCACAGGCCAAAGCGCTCCGACAGCGAGATTTTTTCTTCCACGGCCTCGCCGGGGTGAACCTCGCCGTCGGCCGTATGCGTATAGCCGAGGTTTTCCTTCATGTACTCCGGGAGCAGATGGCGGCGGTTGCTCGTGGCGTAGATGAGCACGTTGGGCGTAGCGGCAGCGATCGAGCCGTCGAGGATCGACTTGAGCGCCTTGTATCCCGCCTCGCCATCCTCGAAGCTCAGGTCGTCACAGTAAACGATGAATTTCTCCGCCCGGCCGGCAACGACCTCGACGATGTCGGGCAGATCCGTCAGGTCGGCCTTGTCCACCTCAATGAGCCGCAGGCCCTGGTCGGCATAGGTGTGCAGGCAGGCCCGGATCAGGGACGACTTGCCAGTGCCTCGGGCGCCCGTGAGCAGCACGTTGTTGGCCGGCTTGCCTTCCACGAACTGCTGCGTGTTGCGCTGGATCTTCTCCTTCTGCGCGTCGATCTCCTTGAGATCCGACAACTGCATGCCCGCGACATGGCGCACGGGCTCCAGCACGCCGTGGCCGCTGCTGCGCTTGCGGTAGCGCCAGGCGACGGCGGCCGACCAGTCGGGTGCCGCCAGCGGTTGCGGCAATACGGCTTCGATGCGCGCGATCAACTGCTCGGCGCGTGCCATCAGGTGTTCGAACTGCGCGTTCATGGCTGCTCGCGGGTGTTCAAGAACGGTAGTCCGCGTTGATGGTCACGTAATCGTGGCTGAGATCGCAGGTCCACACGGTGTCGACCGCGTCGCCGCGGCCCAGCGCCACGCGCACCGTGATCTCGCTTTGCTTCATCACGCGCTGGCCGTCCTCTTCGCGGTAGGCAGGATTGCGCCCGCCCTGCACGGCCACATGCACATCGTCCAAGAACAGGTCGATCTTGGACTGGTCCAGGTCCTCGATGCCCGCATAGCCGACGGCCGCCAAAATGCGCCCCAGGTTCGGATCGCTGGCGAAGAACGCCGTCTTGACCAGCGGCGAATGCGCGATCGCATACGCCACCTGGCGGCATTCCTCATCGGTCTTGCCCCCCTCGATGCGCACGGTGATGAACTTGGTGGCGCCTTCGCCGTCCCGCACGATGGCCTGGGCCAGTTTTTGCGCCACTTCCAGCAGGCCGGCCTTCAGCGCCTGGCCATCGGCGCTGTCCAGCGAGGTGATCTCGGCATGGTCCGCGCGGTGCGTGGCGACCAGCACGAAGGAATCATTGGTCGACGTGTCACCGTCGATCGTCACCCGGTTGAACGACTGGTCCGCCAAATCACGTACCAGTTGCTGGACCAGCGCGGGAGCGACCTTCGCATCCGTCGCGAGGAAGCCCAGCATCGTGGCCATGTTGGGCCGGATCATGCCAGCGCCCTTCGAGATGCCGGTGATGGATACCGTGGCACCCCCACTCAGTTGCACCTGCGTGCTGAAGGCTTTGGGCAGCGTATCGGTGGTCATGATGCCCTCCGCCGCGCGCCCCCAGTGCGCAGGCTGCGCATCGGCCAGCGCGGCCGGCAGGGCAGCGGCGATCCGGTCGTGCGGCAGCGGTTCCATGATGACGCCCGTGGAGAACGGCAGTACCTGCTGCGGCGCAATGCCGAGTTGCGCGGCCAGCGCCTCGCAGGTGACGCGTGCGCGTTGCAGGCCATCCGCGCCGGTTCCGGCGTTGGCATTGCCGGTGTTGACCACCATGGCCCGCACCCCCTGCGCGGCCTGCAGGTGCTCCCGGCACACCTGCACGGGTGCGGCGCAGAAACGGTTCTTGGTGAACACACCCGCGACGCTAGCGCCTTCGTCCAGCAGGAAGACTGTCAGATCCTTGCGTTGCGCCTTGCGCACGCCGGCCTCGGTCACACCGATACGGACGCCGGCAATGGGGTGCAGGTCGGAAGCGATGGGGGCGGAAAGATTCACGGGCATAAGGAGTGTTCCTTGCAAATGAGGGACCGCCGGTCAAAGACGGCCTGCAAAAAGCACACACGGGCCGCAGCCCGTGTGTGTCGAGAAGGAAGGTATCAGGCCAGCTTGCCGTGGCACTGCTTGAACTTCTTGCCGCTGCCGCACGGGCAGGGATCATTGCGGCCCACTCGGGCGCCGTTCGCATCGCCTGCCGGCTGGCTTTCAGCAGTGGTTTCCACCTCGCCGGTCTCGGTCGGTGCGCTATAGGTCACGTTGGCGATGTTCTCGCCGCGGCTCTCCAGGGCCTCTGCAGCCTCTTCTAATTGGGCGCTGGACTGCACCTGCACGGTCATCAGGACCTTGGTCACGCCCGTCTTGACCTGGTCGATCAGCTGACGGAACAACTCGAACGCCTCGCGCTTGTATTCCTGCTTGGGCTGCTTCTGGGCATAGCCGCGCAGATGGATGCCCTGGCGCAGGTAATCCAGCGCGCTGAGGTGGTCGCGCCAGTTGGAGTCGAAGGTCTGCAGCAGCACCATGCGCTCGAACTGCGTAAAGTTCGCCTCGCCCACCTGCGCCACCTTGGCATCGAAGGACTCCCGAGCCACAGTCAGCACACGCTCCAGGATCTCGTCGTCCGTGATCGCATCGGCGGCCTGCACTTCTTGCTGGAGCGAAAGGACCAGTTGCCACTCTTCCGCGAGCACTTTCTCCAGGCCAGCGATGTCCCACTGCTCTTCCACCGATTCGGCCGGCACGTACTGGCGCACCACGTCGGTCAGGCAGTCGTCGCGCATCGCCGCGATCAGCTCGGACAAGTCCGCCGCGTCCAGAATTTCATTGCGCTGCTGGTAGATGACCTTGCGCTGGTCGTTGGCGACATCGTCGTACTCAAGTAGTTGCTTGCGCACGTCGAAGTTGCGCGCCTCGACCTTGCGCTGCGCCGATTCGATGCTGCGCGTGACGATGCCGGCCTCGATGGCTTCGCCGTCGGGCATCTTCAGGCGGTCCATGATCGCCTTGACGCGATCGCCGGCGAAGATGCGCATCAGCGAATCGTCCAGGCTCAGGTAGAAGCGCGAAGAGCCGGGATCGCCTTGGCGGCCCGAGCGACCGCGCAGCTGGTTGTCAATGCGGCGGGACTCATGGCGCTCGGTGGCGATGATGCGCAAGCCGCCCAGGGCCTGCACCTTCTCGTGGTCGATCTTCCACTGGGCACGCAGTTCGGCAATGCGCGCCTGCTTGCTTGCCTCGTCCAGCGACTCGTCGGTCTCGATGGCCTCCACGGCCTTCTCGATGTTGCCGCCCAGCACGATGTCGGTGCCACGACCCGCCATGTTGGTGGCGATGGTGATCATGCCCACGCGTCCTGCCTGGGCCACGATGTCGGCTTCGCGGGCATGCTGCTTGGCATTGAGTACCTGGTGCGGCAAGCCGGCCTGCTGCAGCAGCTGATCGATGATTTCGGAGTTCTCGATCGACGTCGTGCCCACCAGCACGGGCTGCCCACGCTCGTGGCACTCCCGGATGTCCTTGATGGCGGCTTCGTACTTCTCGCGCGTGGTTTTGTACACGCGGTCCAGCTGGTCGTCGCGCTTGCTGGGCCGGTTCGGGGGGATCACCACCGTCTCCAGGCCGTAGATCTCCTGGAACTCGTAGGCCTCGGTATCAGCGGTACCGGTCATGCCGGCCAGCTTGGCATACAGGCGGAAGTAGTTCTGGAACGTGATGGACGCCAGGGTCTGGTTCTCGGCCTGGATCTCCACGCCTTCCTTGGCTTCCACGGCCTGGTGCAGGCCATCGCTCCAGCGGCGGCCTGCCATGAGGCGGCCGGTGAACTCGTCCACGATCACGATCTCGCCCTGCTGCACGACGTAGTGCTGGTCGCGGTGGTACAGGTGGTTGGCCCGCAGCGCCGCATACAGGTGGTGCATCAGCGAAATGTTGGCCGGATCGTAGAGCGAGGCGCCTTCGGCGATGAGCCCATGGGTCGCCAGCAGGCGCTCGGCGGTTTCATGGCCCTGCTCGGTCAGGAACACCTGGTGGGTCTTTTCGTCCAGCGTAAAGTCGCCCGGCTTGGTGACGCCCTCGCCCGTACGCGGGTCGGCCTCGCCCTCCTGGCGGACCAGGAAGGGCACGACCTTGTTCATGGCCACGTACATTGCCGTGTGGTCTTCTGCCTGGCCGCTGATGATCAGAGGCGTACGTGCTTCGTCGATCAGGATGGAGTCCACCTCATCCACGATGGCGTAGTTCAGGCCCCGCTGGACCCGGTCACCGGTCTCGTAGACCATGTTGTCGCGCAGGTAGTCGAAGCCGTACTCGTTGTTCGTTCCGTACGTGATGTCAGCGCCATAGGCCGCCTGCTTCTCTTCGCGCGGCATTTGCGGCAGGTTGATGCCGACACTCAGCCCCAGGAAGTTGTACAGCCGACCCATCCACTGGGCATCGCGGTTGGCCAGGTAATCGTTGACCGTCACCACGTGCACGCCCTTGCCGGACAGTGCATTGAGATACACGGGCAGCGTGGCCGTCAACGTCTTGCCCTCGCCCGTGCGCATTTCCGAGATCTTGCCGTAGTGCAGCGACATGCCACCGAGCAACTGCATGTCGAAGTGGCGCATCTTCATGATGCGCTTGGAACCTTCGCGCACCACCGCGAAAGCCTCGGGCAGCAATTCATCCAGGCTTTCGCCCTTCGCCACGCGCTCCTTGAATTCCTGCGTCTTGCCCCGCAAGGCCTCGTCGCTCAACTTCTCGTATTCCGGCTCCATCGCATTGATGCGAGCGACCGTCTTGCGGTATTGCTTGAGCAGACGGTCGTTGCGACTGCCGAATAGTTTGGTGAGGAAGTTGGTGGCCATGCGAACAGGACCGTGCTACACGCCCCAAGGCAGCAGCACGACCAGAATCCCTAAGAAAGAAGTGAATTCAGATGAGGCCCTTCGCCGGCGTTGCAAGCGGTGCGACGCGCGGATTCGGAAGCCCGGACGAAAGATTTTACCTGCCTGCTGCTGCGGTCTGGGCAGGTACCCGGGGCGACGTCCCGCCCGCCTGCGCCACCCGTGCGGCGTTGCCGTCGCCCTGGGCCATCAGAAACTTCTGCGGATCCTGGGGAACCCCTTCCACCAACACCTCGAAATGCAGGTGCGGCCCGGTGGAACGGCCTGTCGTACCCACCTCGGCGATCTTCTGGCCCCGCCGCACCAGATCCCCGCGCTTGACCAGGGTCTTGGAAGCATGGGCATACCGGGTGATCAACTGGTTGCCATGGTCGACCTCGAGCATGTTGCCGTAGGCGGGGTGGAACTCCTGGGTCACCACCATGCCGCCAGCGGCGGCGAGGATCGCCGTTCCCGTGTCTGCCGGAAAGTCCAGCCCGGTGTGCAATGCGGACTGCCCTGTCAGCGGGTCGATGCGCCAGCCGAAGGTCGACCCGATATCACGCCCCAAGACCGGAGCCTGGCTGGGCACCATGTTCTTGCGGATGCGCTGATCGAAGAGCCGGGACTCGACCACGGTCATCAGATCGACCCGCTGGCTGGTCACCTGTTCCAGCGCCGCGAGCGTGCGGTTCAGTTCCTCCATGCTCAGCGAATGGCTGGCCACCAGCGCGCCCCCCTGGCCCGGGGGCTTGGTAGAACTGACGGGTGGCATGCCGGCGAGCCCCATCACCCGGTCACCCAGCGACTCCAGTTGCATGACGCGGGCCTGCATCTCGCCGACCTTGCGGGCCATGGCGTCGAGGTTGGCACGCATGAAGCGGTCGCGTTCATCGAACTCGTCCTGCACGACGAGGCGGACCAGCGAACCGACGACGGGCCAGCCCTCACGCGCGCCCTTGAGGAACACCAGATGGTAGAGCCCGGCGGCCACCAGCATCAGGACCAGAGACAGAAGCAGGCCGACCGCCAGCAAACGCGCACCGGAAAGATGGATGGCCCGGCTGCGGGCCAGGCGCGCGTCCGTAATAATCACATGCACTAGGTTTACTCCACGCCTGTTGGCGCCATGTCATGAACCGCCGCCACCACGCCATCACGCTGCAGCAGGCCACGCAGGAATCGCCGACCCTGGCTGTCCTTGCATCGTTGACCCGGGATTCCAGCGATCGCCTCAAGGCGATCGAGCGATTGATTCCGCCGTCGCTGCGGCCCTCGATTCAGGCCGGCCCCATCGAGGGCACGACCTGGTGCCTGCTGGTCAAAAGCAACGCCGCCGCCGCCAAGGTGCGGCAGTTGCTGCCTGCCTTCGAGGCCCACCTGAGAAGCCGGGGCTGGGAGATTAACGCCATTCGTCTGAAAATTCAAACATGAGCCAAGAGGGCCATGCACTCAAGCGAGGGGGCGAGGGAGAAGATGGTGCCGATTGTCGGGATCGAACTGACGACCTTCCGCTTACAAGGCGGGTGCTCTACCAACTGAGCTAAATCGGCGAAGGCAGCATTCTAGCCGCCATTGCGCAACGGGCTGCTTGGCGCAGCCCCCTTACTTGACGCGCTTGAGGGACGGACGGGCACCACCCGACGGGGGTTGCGGGCGCGGTCCGTCTGGTCCCGAGTCCCCGCTCTCGCCCTCCACGGGCACCAATTGCATCACGCGCTCGGAGGCGGACGACGCTTCCACCTCCCCGACTTCGGCGTCGGCCTTGGCGTCAGACACCGCAGCCGGCGACAACTCCTCAACCACGGCTCCATCATCGAGCACGCGCTCCGCCGGAGGCGGGAAAGCCATGCCCTGCCCATTCTCCCGCGCATAGATGGCGATGACGTGGCTGACAGGCACCATGATGTCCCGCGGCTTGCCGCCGAAACGCGCCTTGAACTCGATGAAGTCATTGCCAAGCTGCAGAGCGCTGGTCGCGTCATAGCTGACATTGAGGACAATTTCACCGTCCTTGACGTATTCGCGCGGCACTTGCACGGAACCGTCCACGCGCACCGCCACGTATGGGGTGAAACCATTGTCGGTGCACCACTCGTACAAGGCCCGGATGAGGTAGGGGCGCGTGGAGGTGGAGTCCTGGGCGTTCATCATGCAGATCGGGAGAGAGGGGGAAGGATCATTACTTGCGCATGACCTTCTCGGAGGGCGTGAGCGCTTCGATGTAGGCCGGGCGAGAGAAGATGCGCTCGGCGTACTTCAGCAGCGGTGCAGCGTTCTTGCTGAGGTCGATGCCGTAGTAGTCCAGGCGCCAGAGCAGGGGCGCGATGGCGACGTCCAGCATGGAGAAGTTATCGCCCAGCATGTACTTGTTCTTCAGGAACACGGGCGCCAGCTGCGTCAGGCGGTCACGGATATGCGAACGGGCCTTTTCCAGGGCCTTTTCGTTGCCCTTGGCAGCGCGCGACTCCAGCATGTTCACGTGAACGAACAGTTCCTTCTCGAAGTTGAGCAGGAACAGGCGCACACGGGCGCGGTCCACTGGGTCACCGGGCATCAGCTGGGGGTGGGGAAAGCGCTCGTCGATGTACTCGTTGATGATGTTCGACTCGTACAGGATCAGGTCCCGCTCCACCAGGATGGGCACCTGGCCGTAAGGGTTCATCACGCTGATGTCTTCGGGCTTGTTGTACAGGTCCACATCGCGGATCTCGAAGTCCATGCCCTTTTCGAACAGGACGAAGCGGCAGCGATGGGAGAAGGGGCAAGTCGTACCCGAATAAAGCACCATCATGGTGGGAGGCTCCTAAAAATCAAAAGAGTGGGCGCTGTCGCGCCCACTCTGTACAAGCTGAACCGCGCCTTGCGGCGCGGCAGAGAAGTCTAGCGGTTACTTGACGTCTTTCCAGAAGGCCGCATTCAGCCTCCAGGCAATGACAGTAAAGATGCCGAGGAAAATCAGCACCCAGACGCCTACGCGAACCCGCGTATTTTGCGCCGGCTCGCCCATCCACTGCAGGTAATTGACGAGATCACCCACAGCCTGGTCATATTGCAAGGGCGTCATGGTACCAGCCGAGACTTGTTCCCACCCTTTGAAGACCTGCGTCTTGTGGCCGTGGCTCTCGTGCTCTTCGAACACCGGGCGGCGATCGCCCTGCAGTTGCCACAGGGCGTGCGGCATGCCGACGCTAGGGAAGGCGAGGTTGTTCCAGCCCGTGGCCTTGGTGTCGTCGCGGTAGAAAGTCCGCAGGAAGGTGTACAGGTAATCCGATCCTGTGCCACCGTGGCCGGCGCGCGAACGCGCGATCACGGACAGGTCGGGCGGGTTGCCGCCGAACCACTCCTTGGCTTGGCGCGGGTCGATGGCGGCCTTCATGGTCTCGCCCACCTTGTCCGTCGTGAACAGCAGGTTGTCCTTGATCTGCTGCTCGGTCAGCCCGATGTCCTGCAGACGGTTGAACCGCATGGACGATGCCGAGTGGCAGCTCAGGCAGTAGTTGACGAACAGCTTGGCGCCATTCTGCAGCGATGCCGTGTCGGTCACCTTGCCGGGCGCCTTGTCCCAGGCGATGCCGCCCTCCGCTGCATGTGCACCTGCAGCGACTGTCAGCGCAGCCACCAACGTGAGGATGATCTTCTTCATTGTTGTTCTCTCCAGCTCAATGCGCAGCAAAGGTCACACGATCGGGCACCGGCTTGGGCGTGCCGAGGCGGCTCCACCACGGCATCAGCAGGAAGAAACCGAAATAGAACAGCGTTCCCACCTGCGACACGCGCTCACCGATCGGCGAGGGTGGCTGCACCCCGAGATAAGCCAGCACCACGAAGTTGACGACAAATATGCCGTACAGGTACTTGTGCCAGCTCGGGCGGTAGCGGATGGACTTCACCGGGCTCATGTCGAGCCAAGGCAGGAAGAACAGAATGATGACTGCGCCACCCATCACCACCACACCCCAGAACTTGGCGTCGATGGAGAGCATCAGGGCAATGGCCACCACCGCAGCGAGAACCACCGCGCCCTTGATGAAGGCCGGCAGCTTGCCTTTGACGACGCCCAGGCCGGCCGCCAACACCACGCAGGCGATCAGTGCGTACATCATTTCGCTGGTGATGGCACGCAGCATGGAATAGAACGGCGTGAAGTACCACACGGGGGCGATGTGGGCGGGCGTCTTCAGCGGATCGGCGGGAATGAAGTTGTTGTACTCCAGGAAGTAGCCGCCGAACTCTGGCGCGAAGAACACCACGGCCGAGAAGATGAACAGGAACACGCACACGCCGAAGATGTCGTGCACGGTGTAGTACGGGTGGAAGGGGATGCCGTCCAGCGGATGGCCGTGTTCGTCCTTGGGCGCATTCGGGCCTTTGATCTCGATGCCGTCAGGGTTGTTGGAACCCACGTCGTGCAGCGCCAGCAAGTGGGCGACCACCAGGCCCAGCAGCACCAGCGGCACGGCGATCACGTGGAAGCTGAAGAAGCGGTTCAGCGTGGCGTCGCCCACCACGTAGTCACCGCGGATCAGCAGGGCCAGATCAGGACCGACGAAGGGGATGGCCGCGAACAGGTTCACGATCACTTGCGCGCCCCAGTACGACATCTGGCCCCAGGGCAGCAGGTAGCCCATGAAGGCCTCGGCCATGAGCGCCAGGAAGATCGCGCAACCGAAGATCCAGACCAGCTCGCGCGGCTTGCGGTAGGAGCCGTAAAGCAGCCCGCGGAACATGTGCAGATACACCACCACGAAGAACGCCGAAGCCCCCGTGGAGTGCATGTAGCGGATCAGCCAGCCCCAGGGCACGTCGCGCATGATGTACTCGACGGACTCGAACGCCTTGGCGGCGTCGGGCTTGTAGTGCATCACGAGGAAGATGCCGGTGACGATCTGGATCACCAGCACCAGGAGGGCCAGCGAGCCGAAGATGTACCAGAAGTTGAAGTTCTTCGGAGCGTAGTACTCCGACATGTGCACGCGGTAGGCGTCGAAGGCCGTGGGGAAGCGGTTCTCGAACCAGTTGGTGACCTTGGCGCCGGTGGAGGCGTTGGGGGAGATGTCCTTGAATTCGCGGTATGCCATGTGCGTCTCCCTCAGGCCTTCTTGTCTTCACCGATCAGGAGCTTGGTGTCCGACAGGTACATGTGGGGTGGCACCTCGAGGTTGTCGGGCGCGGGCTTGTTCTTGAAGACGCGGCCGGCCATGTCGAACGTGGAGCCATGGCAGGGGCACAGGAAGCCGCCCTTCCAGTCGTCGGGCAGCGAGGGTTGCGCACCCGGCACGAACTTGTCGGAGGGCGAGCACCCCAGGTGGGAGCAGATGCCGACGGCCACCAGGATCTCGGGTTTGATCGAACGGGCCTCGTTGCGGGCGTATTCGGGCGTCAGCTCGCTGGGCTTGCGCTCGGATTTCGGGTCGGCCAGTTGGCCATCGAGCCCCGGCAGCCCTGCCAGTTGCTCGGGCGTGCGTTTGACGATCCACACCGGCTTGCCACGCCACTCCACCGTGATCTTCTCGCCCGGCTTCAAAGCAGAGATGTCCACCTCGACCGCGGCGCCCGCGGCTTTCGCCTTCTCGGAAGGCTGGAAAGTGCTCACAAAGGGAACGGCCGTCGCCACGCCGCCCACCGCACCAGCGCATCCGGACGCGATCAGCCACGTCCGCTTGCTGGAGTCGATTGGAGTTTCGCTCATGGGGTCCTCGATCTACTTGGGTATTGGGGAGGTTAACAACAAATTGTAGCGGCACCAATATGGTTATTGCATTCCCAAAAGCGTCCTTAAGCTAGGCAATACTTCAGTGTTTTCATCTATATCAAAAGGAGTGGGAAATGGGCATTGCAAAGGAGTTCAGGGAGTTTGCGGTCAAGGGGAATGTGATAGATCTGGCCGTGGGCGTGATCATTGGCGGGGCCTTCGGGAAGATCGTGGATTCCGTCGTCAACGACCTGATCATGCCGGTGGTCGGCCTGGTATTCGGCAGACTCGATTTCACCAACCTGTTTCTGGTTTTAGGCACCGTGCCGGCGGGTGTGCCCAACACGCTCGATGCATTGCGCAAAGCCGGCGTTCCGGTATTGGCCTATGGCAGTTTCATTACCGTCGCCGTGAATTTCGCCATTCTCGCTTTCATCATTTTCATGATGGTCAAGCAAATCAACCGGCTCAAGCGCGAAGCACCGCCCGCCCCTCCCGCGGCACCGGCTCCGACGCCCGAAGACATCGTGTTGCTGCGCGAGATTCGCGACAGCCTCGCGCGCCGCGGCTGACGACCGCATGAACGACGGCCCGCGCGATGCGGGCCCGCCGTTTCAGCCGCGTACCAGACGACGCGCTTCTCGGACGGCCTCGACGAGGCTGCCGGCGTCCGCGATGCCCTGGCCGGCAATGTCGAACGCCGTGCCGTGGTCCGGGCTGGTACGCACCAGCGGCAGCCCCAGGGTCACGTTCACGCCCTTGTCCACGCCCAGGTACTTCACCGGAATCAGTCCTTGGTCGTGGTACATCGCCAGTACCACGTCAAACTCCCCAGCGCGCTGCGGCGTGTGGCGCGCCCGCATGAAGATGGTGTCCGGCGCGAAGGGGCCCACCGCGTCGATGCCTTCGGCGCGGGCGTCGGCGATCGCGGGCGCGATGGCGTCCAGTTCCTCGCGGCCGAAAAGGCCGCCCTCCCCCGCATGCGGATTGAGCCCGGCCACGCCGATGCGCGGCGTACGGCCCAGGCTGCGCGCCAGCGCCGTGTGGGTGATGCGCAGCGTGCGCAGCACATTCTCGCGCGTCACCGCATCCAGCGCCTGCCGCAGGGACACATGGATGCTGACCAGCACCGTGCGCAGCTCGTCGTTGGCCAGCATCATCCGAACGGGCATCTTCTGCAGGGGTACGCCGTGGTGGCGCGCGGCCTCCGCCTGCAGCAGTTCGGTGTGGCCGGGATAGTCCACGCCGGCTGCGAACAACGCCTCCTTGTGCAACGGCGCGGTGACCAACGCGGCGATCTCGCCGCGCAACGCCGCGCGCGCAGCCCAGACCACGCACTCCGCAGCGGCCCTGCCAGCCTCGGCGCTGACCTGTCCGTAAGGCAGCGGCCCCGGCAGGCCGGGCAAAGGCAGAACGGGCAGACAGCGCGGTGGCAACCCGGCCACCTCGGACGCCGAGGCGATGACCGCCACCGGCAGGCTGGTGTCGCCCGCCGCCGAGATGCACTGCGCGGCCCGGCGCAGGGTGGCTGGCTCTCCGGCGACGAAGCAGCCGCGGAGGTCCTGCGGCGCGTCGCGGAACGCCCGGGCGACGATCTCGGGCCCGATACCGGCCGGGTCGCCGGGGGTGATGGCGATGGGAAGCTCAGCGGTCATATCCTGGCATTCATGATCAAAATGGCCTGTAGCGCTTGATGGACAGGCGCATACAGCTATCAATTGATGAGCATTCCGATCAGGCCGGGTTGTCGATGTCGATGAACACGTGCTCCAGCCCCAGTTCGGCCGCCACATGGGAGGCCAGGGCCGGCGCGCCGTAGCGCTCGGTGGCGTGGTGGCCGGCAGCGATGAAGGCGACACCGGTCTCGCGCGCCAGATGGGCCTGGGGTTCGGAGATCTCGCCGGTGATGAAGGCATCCGCACCGGCAGCGACGGCGGACTCGAAGTAGCCTTGGGCGCCGCCGGTGCACCAGGCCACGCGGCGGATCGGGCGGGCCGTGCCGTCCGTCGCATGCGCCACCACGGTCACGCTGCGGCCCAGCGCCTGTTGCACATGGTCGGCCAGGGCTTGCGGGCCATCGAAGGTGGCGGGCGCCGCAAAGCCCAGGTCCTGCTCGCCGAACCGGCGGTCGGCCTGCAGGCCGAGCACGCGGCCCAGCTGGGCGTTGTTGCCCCACTCGGCATGCGCATCCAGGGGCAGGTGGTAGGCGAAGAGGTTGATGTCATTCGCCAGCAGCAGGCGCAGGCGCTGCTTCATCCAGCCGGTGACGCGGCCGTCCTGCCCGCGCCAGAACAGGCCGTGGTGAACGAAGACGGCGTCCGCGCGGTGGTCGATGGCGGCTTCGATCAGCGCCCGGCTGGCGGTGACGCCGCTGACGATGCGCTCGATGCGCGGTTTGCCCTCGACCTGCAGCCCGTTGGGGCCGTAGTCCTTGAAGCGCTCGGGCTGCAGCAGGCCGTCGAAGCGGGCCTGCAGATCTTCTCGGGTGATGCTGCTCATGGGCCCGATTGTCTCAGCCCCGCGCCCGGGCAGAGCCCGCAGCACTGCGGGCTCTGCGGTCAGGCGCGCCGGGCGGATCCCGTCGGCTGCCAGCCGCGGGAGGCCAGGGGCCAGAAGCCGATCAGAAAGCCCAGCACGCCCATGGCCGCCACGTAGTGGGCGGGCGCCATGACGTCGTACTTCTGCCAGACGCTGATCAGGATGGGCGTCATGCCACCGAACACGGCGTAGGCCATGTTGTACGAGAACGAAAGGCCGGAGAAGCGCACTTCCGGCGGGAAGGCGCGCACCCCCACGATGGGCAGCATGGAGATGGTGCCGACGAAGAAGCCGACCAGCGCGTACGTCCAAACCAGCGACTCGGGCGTGCCGGGCAGGCCCATGTAGAAGATGTACGAGGTGATCGCCAGGCCGCCCCAGCCCACCAGCATGACGGCCTTGGTGCCGAACCGGTCGGAGGCCCAGCCCGTCAGCGCGCAACCGATGGTCAGCGTGAGCGTGGCGCCCACGTTGGCCTTGAGCGCCAGCGCCGCGGGGATCTGGAACACCGTCTGCAGGTACACCGGCGTGAAGAGGATGACCACCACGATGGCGGTGGACAGCACCCACGTCATCAGCGCCACCAGGGCGATCGACGGACGGTGCTCGCGCAGGATGGTCTTCACCGGCAGTTCGCGGGCGATCTTCTTGCGCTCGGCCATCTCCTGGAAGATCGGCGTTTCTTCCAGGAAGCGGCGCAGGTACACCGACACCAGGCCGAACACGCCGCCCAGGATGAACGGAATGCGCCAGGCCCAGTCGTTGATCTCCGCCGGCGTGTACCAGGTGTTCAGGCCCACCGCGATCAGCGAGCCGAGGAGGATGCCGCCGGTGATGCCTGCCGTCAGCGTGCCCACGGCAAAGCCGTAATGGCGTTGCGGCACGTGTTCGGCCACGAAGACCCAGGCGCCCGGCATCTCGCCGCCGATGGCCGCGCCCTGCAGGATGCGCATGGCCAGCAGCAGCAGCGGTGCGGCGATGCCGATGACGGCATAGGTCGGCAGCAGGCCGATCACCAGCGTGGGCACGGACATCAGGAAGATGGACAGCGTGAACATCTTCTTGCGGCCCAGCTTGTCGCCGTAGTGGGCGATGATGATCCCGCCCAGGGGGCGTGCCAGGTAGCCGGCGGCGAAGATGCCCAGCGTCTGCAGCTGGCGCAGCCAGTCGGGCATGTCGACGGGGAAGAACAGCGCGCCCAGGATCTTCGCGAAGAAAACGAAGACGACGAAGTCGTAGAACTCCAGCGTGCCGCCCAGGGCCGACAGGCCCAGCGTCTGGTAGTCGCGGCGGTTCAAGGGGCGATGGAGGGCAGCGTCCGACAGAGGGGACGCCGAGGTCACAGTGGTCATGGTGCTTTTTTCGAAAACTCGACAGGACAACTGCACGCCGCGCAAGGCACCGGTGGCGTGCCATGGGCAGTCCGACGTTCAGCAGGCAGTCCGGGGTGGGGGCTTGGAGCGAGCGGCCTGGGCAGGTGGGCCAGGGCGCGGCGAACGGGAAGCGGTTACAGTCCGCCACATTCTAGGGGTTTCCACCCAGCATCACTGACCCTGCACTGACAACCTCGCTTGCTGCAGGGCCGCGCATCCTGTAACAGGGAGCGCCAGTCGGGCGACAATGCAGGTTTTGCAAGGATCGGCCTCCATCCCATGAAGCGCTTCTGGCTGCTGTTCTCCCAAACCGTGACGGTGCTCGTCGCGGCCTACTTTGTGGTTGCCACCCTCCAGCCCGACTGGATCCGGGGCGGTGCGACGCGCAGCAGCGCGGGCATCTCGCTGATCGAGGCGCCCGCCAGCCCGGTGCCCCAGCCCGCGGCGGGCAGCTTCAGCGCCGCAGCGCGCAAGGCGGCGCCGGCGGTGGTCAGCATCAACACCAGCAAGGCCGTGCGCCACCCGCGCAGCAACGATCCGTGGTTCCAGTTCTTCTTCGGCGACCAGGGCACGCAGGCGCAGACCGGCCTGGGTAGCGGCGTCATCATCAGCCCCGACGGCTACATCCTCACCAACAACCACGTGGTGGAAGGCGCGGACGAGATCGAGGTGACGCTGACCGACAGCCGCCGCGCCCGCGCCAGCGTGATCGGCACCGACCCGGACACCGACCTGGCCATCCTCAAGGTCGACCTCGACAAGCTGCCGGTGATCGTCCTGGGCAATTCCGACCAGCTCGCCGTGGGCGACCAGGTGCTGGCGATCGGCAACCCGTTCGGCGTGGGCCAGACCGTCACCAGCGGCATCGTGTCCGCGCTCGGCCGCAGCCAGCTGGGCATCAACACCTTCGAGAACTTCATTCAGACCGATGCCGCCATCAACCCCGGCAACTCCGGCGGCGCGCTGGTGGACGTGAACGGCAATCTCATGGGCATCAACACCGCCATCTACTCGCGCTCGGGCGGCAGCATGGGCATCGGCTTCGCCATTCCCGTGTCCACGGCCAAGCTGGTGCTCGACGGCATTGTCAAGGACGGGCAGGTCACGCGCGGCTGGATCGGCGTGGAGCCGAACGAGCTGTCTCCCGAGCTGGCTGAGACCTTCGGCGTGAAGGCGTCCGAAGGCGTGATCATCACCGGTGTGCTGCAGGACGGCCCGGCCGCCCAAGCGGGCGTGCGGCCCGGCGACGTCATCGTGTCGGTGGACGACAAGCCGACCCAGAACGTGTCCGCCCTGCTGACGGCGGTGGCTGCCCTCAAGCCGGGCACGCCGGCCTCCTTCCAGCTGCGCCGCGGCGATGCGGCGCTGGAGGTCAGCGTGGTGCCCGGCACGCGTCCGCGTCCCCAGCAGCAGCGGATGCCGCAGCGGCGCTGAGAGGGCCGATGACCGCCGGGGCGCCCACGCGCTGAGCGCGCCCCGAGCGGCATGGCTGCGCAGGTTTGTGCACGCCTTGCCCGCAGCCGTTCAGGATCGATAGCGCGGGGCCATGGGCTACGTCAACAGACCCAGACCATCGCTATCAAAAAAAGAGCTGTCAGCGCAGATAATACCTGCGTTGGCAGCTCTTTTCATATTTGCGGCCTGCCCGGGAAGGGGCCGAGGCGAACACGGTGGATAGCGCCACCGCAAGGGGCCCGGTGGTTCAGGTGGTCGGTTCCTGCACGTCTTCCGGCGCCTTCGTGTGGCGGATGAACAGCTGGGCGGCCCAGATGCCCAGCTCGTACAGCAGGCACATGGGGATGGCCAGGGCCAGCTGCGATACCACGTCCGGCGGCGTGACCACGGCGGCGATCACGAAGGCGATCACGATGAAGTAGCCGCGGAAGCTCTTGAGCTTGGCCACGTCCACGATGCCCATGCGCGCCAGCACGACGACGACGACGGGCACCTCGAAGGCCAGTCCGAAGGCAAGGAACATCGTCAGCACGAAGCTCAGGTACGCCTCGATATCCGGCGCGGCGGTGATGCTCTTGGGCGCGAAGCTCTGGATGAAGCTGAATACCTGGCCGAAGACGAAGAAATAGCAGAACGCCACGCCGATGAAGAACAGCAAGGTGCTGGACACCACCAGAGGCAGCACCAGCTTCTTCTCGTGCGAGTACAGCCCCGGTGCCACGAACGCCCATACCTGGTAGAGCACAACGGGCAACGCCACCAGGAAGGCCGACATCAGCAGAATCTTCAGGGGCACCATGAAGGGCGAGATCACCGAGGTGGCGATCAGCGTGGCTCCCTTGGGCAGGTGGGCCACCAGCGGCGCCGCCAGCAGATCGTAGAGCGCGCCCGGGCCGGGGTACAGGAACAGCAGGCCGGCGGCGATGCCGACAGCGATCAGCGCCTTGACCAGACGGTCGCGGAGCTCCATGAGGTGCTGCACGAACGGCTGCTCGGTACCGGCCAATTCGTCTTCAGGGTGGGGAGTTTCTGACATGGGGGGTTGCGGGCGCTGCGCCCGCCTAGGCCTGCGCGGCCCGGACGCGCCGCGCGGCGTTCAATGGAATTTCTGCGGCCGGAAACGGGCCACGCGTGCGGCGCCCGACTGCGCCTTGGTGCGCACGCCCGAGCGGGCTTTGTACCACTGTGGGGTGGCTCCCCGCTTGAGCCGCCAGTTCTTGCCCGGATGCCGGTAGGCCGGCACGACCGTGCTCTCTCCAGCGCCCACCGAAGAATGCGTGGAGGAGTGGCCGATGGACGTGTCCCAATCCTTCTGGAAATCGGACGCCGCCGTGTGCATGGACTGCTCGACGTCGCGGGCCGCGCCCTCGACGGAGTCCTTCATCTTGCGCAACTCGTCCAGCTCCATCGAGCGGTTGACCTCGGCCTTCACGTCGGTCACGTAGCGCTGCGCCTTGCCCAGCAGGGTCCCGACGGTACGGGCCACGCGGGGCAGCTTCTCGGGCCCGATGACGATCAGCGCCACCGCGCCGATCAGCGCCATCTTGGACAGGCCAATATCAATCATGGAACAGGCTCAAGGTGCGGAAGGCGATCAGCTCTTTTGCTTGGCTTCGACGTCGATGGTGGTCTTGTCGGCAGCCGCCTGGTTGGCCACCTGCCCTGCGGGAGGCGTGGGCGTGGCCGTCGTATCGGCGGCCGAGCCGTCCTTCATGCCGTCCTTGAAGCCCTTGACGGCACCGCCCAGGTCGGAGCCCATGTTCTTGAGCTTCTTGGTGCCGAACACCATCACGACGATCAGCAGAACGATCAGCCAGTGCCAAATGGAAAACGAACCCATGGAAAATCTCCTAACGAATACAGAACATTCTAGACCCCGGACATGACGGCCGGACATATCCCTAGCAACATCGCGGCTGCGCTGTCACAGCCGGTTGCGGCCCGGCCCTGGCGCCGAGGCCTAAGAACGTGTTTACGATCTCGCAGGGGTCGCGTTGGAGCGCAATCGGAATGAGTGGACGCTTCGGATGCGCCGCATGGGCTCATGCCCATGCAAGCATTCGAGGCGTTCAATCGCCCGATTTCGCTCCAACCCTTCGGGCAGTGGCGTTTGCGGGCGGTCTGCGGCGTTGCGGCGCTTGCCAATAGCCGAGCTATTGGCAGCGCACCGCGCCTTGCATCCCCTCCCGCAAACGCCGCTGCGTGACCCCTGCGAGATCGTAAACACGTTCTAAGGCGCTCAGCCCTTCAGCCAGGGACGGGGGCCGCCCATCACATGCAGGTGCAGGTGATGGACTTCCTGGCCGCCCTCGGTGCCGGTGTTCACCACGATGCGGTAGCCGCCATCGGGATAGGGATTGCAGCCCTGCTCCAGCGCCAGGCGCGGGGCGAGCACCATCATCTTGCCCAGCAGTGCGGCGTGCACTTCGGTCACGCCGGCCATGGAATGCACATGGGCCTTGGGCACCATCAGGAAGTGCACCGGGGCTGCCGGGTGGATGTCGTGGAACGCGAAAACGTCCTCGTCCTCATAGACCTTCTTGGAGGGAATCTGGCCGCGGACGATCTTGCAGAAGAGGCAATCGGGGTCGTGCATGGGGCGGTGGAGTGAATGCAGGAAACGACGAGACATGAAAGCGCCGTGCAGGGCGTGCGGCGCTTTCAGGGATTGTCGGCGATGTTGACGCTGGGACGCACGCCGACGTCGGCGCGATGCTTGTGCAGCCATTGCTGGCCGGCCTCCCGGCCCAGGGCGAACAGCTGGCGCACGAAGGGCAGATCGGCGCGCGTCTTACTCGCCGCGCCAAAGCCGGCCAGCACGGCACCGCCATCTATGCGGTGCATGCGCACGCTCTTGTAGCGTTGGGCATCGAGCTTGCCCTCGGCCAGCAGCCGGCGCACGAATTCGATGGCACGCATCTCGGCCAGCAGGCTGGCATTGAAGGTGACCTCGTTCATGCGCTCCATGATCTCGGACGCGTTGTCGGGCACGGTCGGGTGCTCGATGGGGTTGATCTGCACCAGCAGCACGTCGGCACAGTCGGTCTTGTAGATCAGCGGGTGCAGGGCCGGATTGCCGGAATAGCCGCCGTCCCAGTAGTGCTCGCCCTCGATCTCGACCGCCTTGAACAGCAGCGGCAGACACGCCGAGGCCATGACCGCGTCGGCACTCAGGCGCTTGCCCGAGAAGATCTCGCCACGCCCCGTGCGCACGTTGGTGGCGCACACGAACACCTTGGGGCCCCGGGAGGCGGACAGCCCGTCGAAATCGACCTCGCGCTCCAGCAGCCGGCGCAGCGGATTGATGCCCAGCGGATTGGTCTGGTAGGGCGAGAGCCACTGCGACATCATGCCCAGCAGCGGGTTGGCGCCGGGCAGGGGCACGCCCCACATCAGGCTGCCCAGCGTGCCCACGCCCTCCCACAGGCGCGTCAGCGTGGCGCGGGCCAGTTCGCACCCGGCGACATGGGCCGCCTCGGCATCGGCGTGGTGCTGCTGGGCGGCCTGGGCAAACCCGTGCGCCAGCGCCACGGCGTTCATGGCCCCCGCGCTGGTGCCGCTGATGCCGTCGAAGCGGAAGCGGCCGTCTTCCAGCAGCGCGTCCAGCACGCCCCAGGTCAGCGCGCCATGCGAGCCGCCTCCCTGCAGCGCCAGGTTGAGCCGCTGCACGTCGTGGGGTTCAGGCATGGATCGCCCGGCCGTTGCTCATGGCCAGCATGCCGCGCAGGATGCGGTAGAGGAACCACAGCGAGATCAGCACCCAGGCGATCCAGCCGGGGATCAGGAACAGCAGCCACAGCGGCGCAGTGACCAGATAGAGCACGCCGGCCCACAGCACCGAACGGATGCGCCAGGAGAAGTGCGATTCCTGCCAGGTGCCACGGGCGTCGTCGCGCTTGACCAGGTCGAGGATCAGGGCGATCAACAGCAGCACGATGCTGGGCTGGGCGCTGGGCAGCACCGCGGCCACGGCCACGATCAGGTGCAGCACATAGCTCACCCAGCCGATGGTGCGCAGCGATTCGTTGGGTTCCACGTCGATGATGTCGTTGCTCATGCGGTTTTCCCTTCTTCGGTGGCCCGGTCGGCGGCTTTGCGCAGCGATTTTTCCTCGATGCCGCTGGTGCCCTCGCGGCGCTCCAGTTCGGCCACCACATCGGCCGGCGACAGGCCGTAGTGCGCCAGCGCGATCATGGAGTGGAACCACAGGTCGGCCACCTCGTAGACGATCTTGCCGGCGTCGCCGCCATGGTCGGCGTCCTTGGCGGCCAGGACCACTTCGGTGGCCTCTTCGCCGATCTTCTTGAGGAAAGCATCCGGCCCCTTGTGCAGCAGGCGCGCGACGTAGCTTTTCTCGGGGTCGCCCCCGTGGGCGGGCTTGCGGCCCTCGATCACGGTGGCCAGGCGCGCCAGGGCACCTTCCAGGGAGGCGTTGCGGGGGGTATCGGCGGCTGCGCTCATGGAGGTCACTTGTAGATGGATTCGGGGTCTTTCAAGACCGGGTCGACGGCCTGCCAGGCGCCGTCCTTCAGCACGCTGAAGAAGCAGCTGTGGCGGCCGGTGTGGCAGGCGATGCCGGGCTCGTGGCCTTGCTGCGTCACCTTGAGCAGCACGACGTCGTTGTCGCAGTCCAGCCGGATCTCGTGCACGGTCTGCACGTGGCCGGACTCCTCGCCCTTGAACCACAGCTTGCCGCGCGAGCGGCTGAAGTACACCGCGCGGCCCAGCTCGGCCGTCTTCTGCAGGGCCTCGCGGTCCATCCAGGCGAACATCAGCACATCGCCGGAGCCCTGCTCCTGCGCAATGGCGGGCACCAGGCCCTGGGCATCCCACTTCACTTCGTCGAGCCAGTTCATCGGAGCATTGTCTTTCATTTGCTGCAGCGCAGCATTACTCATTTTTTAATAGCATGGTGCGCTTATTCCATAAGCGCTAGATGCCTATTTCATTCAAAGGACGCCCTGGGATCCGCTCAGCGGCGCACCGGAATGCCGCGCTCGGCCATGCGGTCCTTGGCCTGGCCGACCGTGAACTCGCCGTAATGGAAGATGCTGGCGGCGAGCACCGCATCGGCGCCGCCCTGCTGCACGCCGTCGGCCAGATGCTCCAGGTTGCCGACGCCGCCGGAGGCGATCACCGGCACGCTGACCGCGTCGCTCACGGCCCGCGTCAGCTGCAGGTCGAAGCCGGACTTGGTGCCATCGCGGTCCATGCTGGTCAGCAGGATCTCACCCGCGCCGCGGCGCGCCATCTCGCTGGCCCACTGCACGGCGTCCAGGCCCGTGTTCTTGCGCCCGCCGTGGCTGTACACGTCCCAGCCTTCGCCCCGCGCCGCCACGTCGGCGCCCTGGCGGCGCTTGGCGTCGATGGCCACGACGATGCACTGGGCGCCGTACTTGTCCGATGCTGCATTGATCACATCGGGGTTGGCCAGCGCGGCGGAATTGAAGCTGGTCTTGTCCGCGCCGGCGTTGAGCAGGCGGCGCACATCCTCGACGGTGCGCACACCTCCGCCGACGGTCAGGGGAATGAACACCTGGCTGGCGACGGCCTCGATGATGGGCAGGATCAGGTCACGTCCGTCGCTGGTGGCCGTGATGTCCAGAAAGGTCAGCTCGTCGGCGCCCTGCGCGTTGTAGCGCGCGGCGATCTCGACCGGGTCGCCCGCATCGCGCAGTTCGACGAAATTGACCCCTTTCACCACGCGACCGCCGGTCACGTCGAGGCAGGGAATGATGCGCTTGGCCAGCATGGGAGACGCTCCAGAAGAGAGAAAAGACGGGAAATCAGAGAACCTGCAGCTGCTGCCAGCCCGACCACCGGGCGCCGGGCGCCATGGGCACGGGCTCGTCGATGCAGGCGGCTTCGACGCACAGCATCTGCCGGTAGCCGTCGGCGGGCATGTCCGGCAACGCCGCGCAAAGGGTGGCGCCGGGGTTCCAGACCACCGTATTACCCCACTCCGGGCTCTGGGCGATCGACAGCCGGCCGCCGCCGGCCTGGTGCAGTTGCAGGGGAGCCGGCGCGGCGGCAAAGACGCTGTCGTATTCGCCGGCGAAGGTGACCGGCCCGTGCTGCACATCGCGCACATCGGCCACGGTGTCCCAGCGGGCCTGGCCGTCCAGGCCGTCGAGGCGGGTGCCGCCGATGTCGTCCACGTGCAGATAACCGTGCAGTGCGGCGGTGAAGTCCCATGTGGTGGGACCTGGGTTGTGCACGGACAGCTCCAGCCGCAGGGTGCCGGCGCCGAGCGTGACCGCCAGCCGCGCGGCAAAGGCATGTTCGGGCCACCAGCGCCGGGTCGCCTCGCTGTCTTCCAGCAGCAGGCGCAGCGTGGCGCCCTGCTCTCCCTCCTCACCGCCCTCCAGCCGCCACGGCAGGTTGCGCGCGAAGCCATGCTTGGGCAGCGGCCCGCGCTGGTTGAACTGCGGAAAGCACACCGGCACGCCACCGCGCACGGCGCTGTGCCCGTCGAACAGGCTGCGCGGGCTGAGGAAGAACCGCTCGGCACCATCGGCCGTGGTCCAGGACAGCACCTGGGCACCTTGCTCGGCCACGATCACCGTGTCTCCGGTGGGCAAGGCCATCTGCCAAGCGGGCTGGCCGTGGAACGGAATGGAGCGCACGGAAGGCGGCAAGGACAGGGGATCGGGCATGCGGCCATTGTAAAAGCCCGTTGCAATACCGATTGAGGGCCGTCAAGGGGAGGAACCCGTCTTGCAGGACAATCGCCCCCTTTCCTCTTCCGGCGGGGGAGCCCCGCTCGCGGCGGACGGCCCCGCCAACTGTCTCTCTATGTTGCTTCGCAAAAGAAAACTGCCGCCGACGCTCGGCATCCTGGTCGCCATGGTGCTGGGCATCGTGATCGGCCACCTCATCCACGCCAATGTGCTGGAGCCCCAGGAAACGGCGCGCATCGCAGGCTACATCTCCATCGCTTCCGACGTGTTCCTGCGCCTCATCAAGATGCTGATCGCGCCGCTGGTCTTCTCCACCCTGGTGGTGGGCATCGCCCACATGGGGGATGCTTCCTCCGTCGGACGCGTGTTCCTGAAGGCCATGGGCTGGTTTCTGACGGCCTCGCTGATCTCGCTGTTGCTGGGCCTGGTGCTGGCCAACCTGCTGCAGCCCGGCGCCAGCCTCAACCTGCCGCTGCCGGACGTCGGCCAGTCGGCGCAGCTGGCGACGTCGAAGTTCACCCTGAAGGACTTCGTCAACCACCTCGTGCCGCGGTCCTTCGTCGAGGCCATGGCCAACAACGAGATCCTGCAGATCGTGGTGTTCTCGATGTTCTTCGGCATCGCCCTCGCGGCGCTGGGCGACAAGGCCCACACCCTGGTACGGGGCATCGAGGAGTTGTCGCACGTGATGCTCAAGATCACGGGCTATGTGATGAAGTTCGCGCCGGTGGCCGTGCTGGCCGCCATGGCCGCCACCGTGGCCGTCAACGGCCTGGGCATTTTGCTGAAGTTCGCCGTGTTCATGGGCGAGTTCTACCTGGCGCTGTTCGTGCTATGGGGAGTGCTCATCCTGGCGGGCTACGTGGCGCTGCGGCGCCGCGTCTTCAAGCTGCTCAAGGAAATCAAGGAGGCCTTCCTGCTGTCGTTCGCCACGGCCAGTTCCGAGGCCGCCTATCCCAAGCTGCTCGACGCGCTGGACCGTTTCGGCGTCAAGCGCCGCATTTCCAGCTTCGTGATGCCCATGGGCTACTCGTTCAACCTCGACGGATCGATGATCTATTGCACGTTCGCCACGCTGTTCATCGCGCAGGCCTACGGCATCCATCTGCCGCTGGAAACGCAGATCACCATGCTGCTGATCCTGATGCTCACGTCCAAGGGCATGGCCGGCGTGCCGCGCGCGTCGCTGGTGGTGATTGCCGCCACGCTGAACCACTTCGACATACCCGAAGCCGGCCTGCTGCTGATCCTCGGGGTGGACACCTTCCTGGACATGGGGCGCTCTGCCACCAATGCCGTGGGCAACTCGATCGCCGCCGCCGTGGTGGCCAAGTGGGAGGATGCCCTGCTCTCGGAAGAAGACGCGGCCGTGCACGCCGCCACGCTGGACACCCAGCCCGATCCCGTACCCGCCTCCGCGAACAGCCACGCCGGCTGACGCGCTCCGCACGGGCAGGCCACGGCCCTGCCCGTCACGGCAGGCTCGCGCCGGTGCCGTAGCGGCGGGCGGCCGGACTCTGTGGATCAGGCCAGCGTGCGGGCCGTTCCGTCCTGCCAACGCCAGGCGTCCTGGCACATGCGGTCCAGATCGAGCCGTGCGCGCCAGCTCAGCAGTTGCTCGGCCAGCGCCGGATCGGCCCAGCACTGGGCGACATCGCCCGGGCGGCGCGCCACGATCTTGTAGGGCACGGGCCGGCCGCTCGCACGCTCAAAGCCGCGCACCATCTCCAGCACCGACACGGGGCGGCCGGTGCCCAGGTTGACGGTGAGCAGGCCCGGGTTCTCGCGCAGGTAGCGCAGCGCAGCCACATGGCCATCCGCCAGATCGCAGACATGGATGTAGTCGCGCACGCCCGTACCGTCGGGCGTGGGATAGTCGTCGCCATAGACGCTGAGCGACTCGCGCAGGCCCACGGCCACCTGCGCCACGTAGGGCAGCAGGTTGTTGGGCACGTCCTGCGGGTCCTCGCCGATCAGGCCGCTCTCATGCGCCCCCACGGGGTTGAAGTAGCGCAGTCGCGCAATGCGCCACTGCCCCGGCTCGGCGTGGTCCACATCGGCCAGCACCTGCTCCATCATCAGCTTGGTCCAGCCATAGGGGTTGGTGGCCGACAGCGGGAAATCCTCCTGGATCGGCAGCGTGGCAGGCTCGCCGTACACCGTGGCGGATGAGGAAAACACCAGCGTGCGCACGCCGGCCGACTGCATGGCCCGCAGCAGCGTCACCGTACCGGCCACATTGTTGTCGTAGTAACGCAGGGGTTCGCGCACCGACTCGCCCACCGCCTTCAAGGCCGCGAAGTGGATGACGCCTTCGATGGCGTGCTCCTTAAGCACACGCTCGACCAGCGCGCCGTCTCGCACATCGCCCTCGATCCACTGCGGCGCCTTCCCGGTGATGCGCTCCAAACGCTCGAGCACCGAACGGCGGCTGTTGCAGAAGTTGTCCAGGATGAGATAAGGGATCTGCGCTTCGGCCAGTGCCACGCAGGTGTGCGAGCCGATGAAGCCTGCGCCGCCTGTTACAAGAATCACGGTATGTCCTTTTCAAGTCAGAGCCGCCGAGTTGCTCGGCCAAGTCGACGGGGATTGTCACCGTTCCGCCACCGGCAAAAGCATGCCGAATGGCGGAATCCACCTACACTTAGCTGTAACGGCATGCTTCATCATGTACCGTGAACAGATACAATAAAAACAATCGAAGTTTTTGGCCTTATTGTTTTTATCTATAGGCCGACTCCGAGACGTATCTCCCCCTGGCAGGTCCCCTGTTCCGCACGGAACGCCGCCACCCGCCAGCTTCGCGCCCACGACACATCCGCACCGACGGCGCAGTCCGGCCGGCAACCTTCATCTAGCGTCGAATTTGCTGTGACACGTTTGCTGAATCTTCTGCTGCTGTGCCTGGGTTTGTGTCTTGCGATGGGTGCGCGCGCCGAGCCGGCAGTGGCGCTGCATTACGGCGCCCAAGCCCCGCTGGCCGATCTGAAGGTGTTCGACATCGCGGTCATCGAACCGGGCCACGGGCAGGACCCGGTGCGCTACCGCAACACGACGGGCAGCGAGCTTTACGCCTACGTATCCGTCGCCGAGGTGCAATCGTCCCGCCCCTACTACCCCGACATTCCGGCCGCATGGAGACTTGCGCGCAATGGTGCCTGGGACTCGGAGGTGATCGATCAGACGCCTGCGCAGTGGCCGGAATTCTTCGCCACGCGGGTGATCGCCCCGCTGTGGCAGCAGGGCTACCGCGGATTCTTCCTCGACACCATGGACTCGTATCGCCTCGCGAACCAGTTCGACGAGGCGGCGCAGCAGGCGGGGCTGGTGCGTGTGATCGAGACGCTGCACAGCCGCTTCCCAGGCATCCAGCTCATCCAGAACCGGGGCTTCGAGATCGTGGAACGCGTGCGCGACAAGATCCGCATGGTCGCGGCCGAGTCGCTGTACAAGGGTTGGAATGCCGGCGCGCGCCGCTATGAAGACGTTCCTCCCGCCGATCGGGAATGGCTGCTGGGCCAGTTGCGCACCGTGCGCGAGCGCTACCAGCTGCCGGTGCTGGCCATCGACTACGTGCCGCCGCATGACCGGGAACTGGCACGCCAGACGGCGCAGCGCATCAAGGAACTGGGTTTCATTCCCTGGGTGACCGACAGCGCCATGCACACCATGGGCGTCGGCGGCGTCGAGCTGGTAGCCCGGCGGGTGCTCTTCATGTACGACAGCGGCGAGTCGCCGGCGCTCAACTACGCCAACGCCCACCGCTTCCTGCAGATGCCGCTGAACCACATGGGCTATGTGGTGGACTATGCCGACGTGCGCAAGCCGCTGCCCGAAGGCGTGCTGCGCGACCGGTATGCCGGCGTGGTCACGTGGTTTTCCGGCTTCGTCCCCGAAGCCCACAGCCGCCGCCTGAGCCAGTGGCTGCAGGCGCGCATGGCCGAGGGCATGCCGCTGGCCATGATCGGCGACTTCGGCATGCAGCCCGACAAGGCCTTCGCGGACCGCCTGGGCATCCAGACCAATGCACCGCTGCACCAGGGAGATCTGCGCACCGTCGCCCAGCACGCCATGATGGGCTTCGAAATCGCGCCTGCGCGCCCGGAGCGGCAGTTCGAGCCTGTCCGGCTGACGGCTGCGCAGCAGCGCACCGCAGAGCCGCTGGTCGAGTTCCGCGACCAGCGCGGCCAGTCGTTCGTGGCAGGAGCCCTCACGCCCTGGGGAGGTTTCATCCTCGACCCGTACGCCCTGGTGGAGATTCCCGGCACCGAATACGCCCGCTGGGTGATCGACCCATTCGCCTTCATTTCCCGGGCACTGTCGCTCCCCCCCCTGCCGGTGCCGGACGTCACGACCGAAAACGGCCGCCGCCTGTTCTTCTCGCATGTCGACGGAGATGGTTTCCCATCGCTGGCCGAGCTGCCCGGCAGCCCCATTGCCGCCGAGGTGCTGCTCAAGGAGATCTTCGAGAAGTACAAGGTGCCCCAGACCATGTCGGTGATCGAGGCCGAGGTCGCACCTCACGGGCTGCACCCGGAGATGAGCAAGCAACTGGAGGACATCGCGCGCCGCATGTTCCGTCTGCCGCACGTGGAAGTCGCGAGCCACACCTATTCCCACCCGTTCCTGTGGGACCAGAGCGTCAAGCACGGCCTGTTCAAGGACAACGCAGAAGCGGCCGTCAACCTGAGCCTGCCCGGCTACACGATGGACCTGACGCGCGAGATCGTGGGCTCCAGCAACTACATCAATCAGCGCCTGGCGCCCCAGGGCAAGCCGGTAAAGATCCTGCTCTGGTCCGGCGACACGGCCCCCAACGCCGAGGCGCTGGAGATCACCGACAAGGCCGGGCTGCTCAACATGAACGGCGGCGACACGTCCATCACCCGGGCCAACCCTTCACTCACCGCGGTCGGCGCGCACGGCATCTACAAGAACGGCCATTTGCAGGTCTACGCCCCCATCACCAACGAGAACATCTACACCAACCTCTGGCGTGGCCCGTACTACGGCTTCGAGCGCGTGATCGAGAGCTTCGAGATGACCGACAAGCCGCGCCGCATCAAGCCGGTGGACATCTACTATCACGTGTACTCGGCCAGCAAGCGCGCCGGGCTCAATGCCCTGCACAAGGTGTACCGCTGGGCGATGGCCCAGCCGCTGCACCCCGTGTACGCGTCGGACTTCATCCGCAAGGTGCACGACTTCCACAGCTTCGCGATCGCCCGCGACGGCCAGGGCTGGCGCCTGCGCGGCGATGGCGCGCTGCGCACGGTGCGGCTGCCGGCCGACCTGGGCGCTCCGTCGCTCGCCGCCAGCCAGGGCGTGGCCGGCTTCCGCGATGGTGTCGAAGGCCGCTACGTCCATCTGACGGGCACCTCGGCCTGGCTCCAGACGGCAGGTGCCAGTGGCAATGCACCCGCTGGATTGCCGCGCCCCTACCTACGCGACGCGAACGCCCGCCTGGAGAGCTGGAAGCCCCAGGCCGATGGACGTGAGGTGGATTTTTCCCTCAAGGGCTTTGCAGCGCCGCTGCAGTTCAGCCTGGCCGGCGCCGAGGGCTGCCAGATCACCACAGCCAACAACCGCCCGCTGGCGCCGAGCAAGGCGTCGTCCACGGCCACCGCTCCACAGTTCGAAATCCAAGATGCTGCTGCGCAAATCCGCATCCGCTGCGCTGCCCGCTGAACGGCCCATTCTGGCGCCTGCGTGGCTGATCATGCTGCTGGCCGGCATGGTCGGCGGCGGGCTGTGGCTGCTCTATCCGCGTCAGGATCTGGAGCGGCGTCTGGCCGACACCACCGATTCCGCCCTGTCCGTGGCGTACCTGCACAACCTGCTGCGCAGCGATCCGGACAACCCGCAGCTGCGCCTGCTGCTCGCCCAGCGCCAAATCGCCCAGGGGGACATCCTGGATGCCCGGACCACGCTGCAGCCCGCACTCGATTCGCCCGACCCGGTGCTGCACCGCGATGCGCTGTGGGCCTTGTGGCAGCTGTCGTACACCGAGTGGCTGCAAACGCCCGAGACCGATGCCGTGCGGCGCGGTGCCATGCGCGAAGAGCTGCGCCAGCAGCTCCGCGCCCTGTCCAGGGAGCAGTGGCCTGCACAGCGCCAGGTGGAACTGGCCCGCCTGGCGGCCCAGCTGGACGAACCCGTCCTGGGGATCGACATCAACCGCCGACTGGCCGAAGCGGAACCCGATCCGCGCAAGGCCGCGCAGCTGTACGAGCGCGCCGCCAAGGAAGCCCTGGCCCAGTCCGACTACGAAAGCTGCGCCGCGCTCTATATGTTGGCCCGCAAGACCACGCCGGACCCGCAGCAGGCCAAGGCGTACTACACCGCCGGCGTGACCGCGCTGCAATCGGGCAACCAACCCGTGGCCGCGCTGGAGCTGGCCGAACGCGAGCTGGGCCCGCTGGCCAACGACCCGCAGATCCTCTTCATGCTCACCAACCTCGCCCGCGCGGCCGGCCGGCCGGCGGCGGCGGACCGCTTCGTGCGAAAGCTGCTGCAGCTGTCGCTGCTGCGGCAGTACGGATGGGAGGGCGAGACATTGGCCAGGGCTCCATCGCCAGCGCAACCGCTGTTGCGGCCCGTCGCCTGGCGCCCGGCTGCAGAGACGGCGGCGCCCGCCTACGACGACGGCGCCCATTACCTCCAGCCCCCTCGCTTGCAGGACGCGCATGCCGAAAGCATGGCCGGATCAGGCGAAACGGCCGAATGGCAAAAGCTACCGGTGCAGCAGAAGGCGGTCCCGGATGCCTCCCGCGTTCTGCAGCCGGGCCTGCCCTACGACGAGAAAATCTACAGCCTGGCCTACGAGGTGTTCCTGGAGAACGGAAAGCAGGACGATGCATGGCAGATCGCCAGTGCCGCGGTGCGCCAGCAGCCGGACAACCTGGTCTGGCGCGAACGGCTCGCCCGGGTGTCCGACTGGACCCAGCGGCCTGCAGAGGCGCTGGAACAATGGCTGTACCTGGCGCGCAAGACGCAGCGCGACGACGCCTGGCAGGCCGTTCTGCGCATCGCTCCCGGTCAGTTCGATGACCCCGCACTCGTACAGGCCCTGCGCTACCAGTTGCAGCGGCGCCCGGACGATCCGCGGCTCGTGCGCGAGCTGGTGGCTACCTACGAGCGCATCGGCGAACCGCAACCGGCCATCGACTACCTGCAGCGGCATTCCCGCAGCCCCGAAAGCATCCAGCTGCTGGCCCAGTTGGCGGAGCGTGCCGGGCAGCCCGATGTGGCCCTGGCCGCCTGGCGCCGGCTGCTCTCGGACCCTGCTCAAATCACCCCCACCCGCGCCATGCAGGCGGCCGTGCTCGCGCTCACCCACGGCCAGCCCGATGAAGGGCTGCGCTGGCTGGAGGCCGCCCGGCGGCAACCGCCCACGCTGCAGGAGGCATCTGAATACTGGCGCCTGATGGGCCAGCTGGCGGAGAGCCGGCGCAACGACGAGCTGGCGATAGAGGCCTACCGCAAGCTGGCGGAGAACGACGGCGCCGACATCTCCGACTACGACGCGCTGATCCGCCTGCTGCTGCAGGACCAGCCCCTGGAAGCCGCGCGGCTGTCCGAAAAGGCATGGCTCCTGTTCGATGAGCCACGCCACCTCGTACAGGCGCTCACGCTCTACAGCGGTCGCAACCGGTGGGGCGATATCGAGGCACTGCTCAAGCGCCTCGACCCGGACCCGGCCGCCAAGCGCCACGGGCTCGCCCGGGTGCAGCGCAATGCCGAGTTCCTGCGCCTCGTCGGCCTGTACCACCAGAACGCCGGGCGCGTCGCCCAGGCACGGCGCTATTTCGAGGCTGGCCTGCAGCTCAGTCCCGACTCTCCCGCCATGCGGCAGGCCCTGCTCTGGCTTTTCATCGACGGCAACGATGCGGTCTCGCTGCGCACGCTGCTGGCCTCGCGCGAGCAGGAATGGTCTCGCGACCCGGAGCTGCACGACTCGCTGGCAGCCGCCTACCAGGCCCTCTCGCTGCCCCAGACAGCGCTGGACCGGTACCTGACCCCGCGCGTGAAGGGCCACGAGGACGACTTCCTGTGGCTGATGAACTATGCCGACGCGCTGGATCAGAACCAGCAGGTCGACCGCTCCTGGCGGCTGCGTCGCCACCTGCTGGCGCGGGAATGGGGCAATGTGCGCGGCGGTACCCAAGCGGCCGCCACGCGCATGACATCCCAAGAAGCCCGCCAACGCTGGCTGACGGAAGACGGGCTCGACCAGACGCGCCGCATCGCCCGCACCCGGCTGGTGCTCACGCAGCGGCCGGGCGACGCGGCGCTGGACGTGCTGCGCGAACTGCTGCGCCTGGACAGGGACGCGCAGAACGGGCTGTCCAATGCCGCGGCGGAGACCGCCATCGGCTGGCTCCAGGACGCCGGCGAATATACGGCGGAGCGCGGCTTCCTGTGGCACCAGTACGCCCGCAGCCGGAGCCTGCGCAGCAACCGCCCCCTGTGGGCCGACATCACCGTGGCGCTGGCCGAAGACGACAAGGCCGCCACAGGCCAGTTGCTGGAAGCTTTCGACGAACGACTGCCCCGCTACGACCGCGTGAACGCCGCGCGCGCCGTGGACGACCTGCGCCTGGCCCAGACCGCCGCCTTCGACGCCCAGCACCACCAGCACGACGACCAGCCCCTGCACCTGCAGCTGGAGGAAAGCCTGCTGGCCTTCAGCGACCATGCCGGCACGCAGCTCACACGCCAGGACCTGGGCGGCATGCGCGAGTCCGCAGCCGAGGCGGTGCTGCACATCGCGATGACGCCGCGCCTGTCGCTGGACCTGGACTTCGCCAGCATCCGCCGCAATGCCACGAGCGAAACGGTGGTGTTCGAGCCGCCCAGCGAGCGGGGTCTGGAGGCCGTCCTGCGCTGGCGCCATCCGGACGGCGAAACGCTGCTGCGCGCCGGGCACCGCGAAAGCTTCAAGACCTATACGCCGCTGCAGATCGAGCATGAGCAGCGCATCGACAACCGGCTCACGCTGCGGATGGATCTGGGCATGGAACTGCAGAGCCAGGACAGCCTGGCCCTCCGCATTGCCGGCATGAAGGACCGGGCCGGGGCCAGTCTGCGCTACCAGGCCACGCGCCAGGACCAGGTCGTCGCCATGCTCTGGGCAGAGCGCTACCGCCTGCAGACCGGCACGGAGGTGGGCAGCGGCCGGCACGGCTCGCTCAGCTACACCCACAGCTATCGCGTGGAGGCACCGAGTCTGGAGTTCGGTGCGTTCTGGTCCACCCACGACTTCTCGCAGCGCGACCTTTCCACCCTGTCACCGCAGGACCAGGAGTTCCGCCGCTACCTGCCACCGTCGATCACCGAGGTCGGTCCCGACTACTTCGTGCCGCAGAGCTTCAGCTTCTATGGCCTGCAGGTTTCCACCAACATGCGCTACGAGCAGGAATACACCCGCGCGCTGCGGCCGTTCGCCTCGTTGAGCCGGACCTGGCACAGCCGGCTCGGCCCGGGCTACGGCCTGCGGATGGGCGTGGCAGGCTCCCTGCTGGGCGCGGACCATGTGCGCCTGAGCTGGGGCCTGGGCAAGTCCGGCCTGCAGACCGAGGGCCTGACGCGCGACCTGCAATTCAGCTACCGACTTCACTTCTAGAGAGAGGACCCACCATGCTTCACCGCCGCAAACTCCTGCAGGGCCTGAAAACCATCGCCGCCGGCAGCGCCCTCGTGTGGCTGGCCGCCTGCTCCACCATCGACCGGGGCCAGGCACCGGCGCTGCAGCGCGATGCCTCCTGGGTGGTGCTGCCGTTCGCCAACCACACCGAGACGCCGTTGGCCGGCAACCGTGCCGAAGCCATCGCCGAGGCCCTGCTGCATGCCAAGGGCGTGGGCCGCGTCCAGCGCTACCCCGCCGGCACGCAGCAAGAGGCTCTGTTCGATGCCGGCGACACCAAGCGGCAGCAGGAAGCCCTGTCCTGGGCGCGCGAGAAGCAGGCCCAGTACGCCCTCACGGGCTCCGTGGACGAATGGCGCTACAAGGTGGGCGTGGATGGGGAACCCGCTGCCGGCGTGACGCTGCAGATCGTCGAGGTGTCCAGCGGCAACGTGCTGTGGAGCGGCGCCGGCGGCAAGAGCGGCTGGAGCCGCGAAGCCCTCTCCGCGGTGGCGCAAAAGCTCATCCGTGATCTGCTCGATGGCGGCCTTGCCGGCGTGCGCTGACCTTGGCGAACATGTCGACCGAAACGGCCCCCGTCCGCAGCCCGCCGGCGTTCCGTTGGCGCCCAGCGCCCGGTGGAGAAGAAGGCCGCCAGGCACTTGCCCGTCAATCTGCTGGGCAAGCTGGCGGACACCGGCACGCGCCCCGCCGTCATGCTGGCGGAGATGGTGCTCCTGCCGCTGATCGCGATCGGCATGGGACTGCTGTGGAACCCCGAGGACCCGCTGTGGAGCCAGGCGCGCTTTCCCTGGTCATGGCTGGCACCGGTCATTCTGGCGCTGCGCTACGGCCCTCTGGCAGGCCTCGGTGGGGCCTGCGTGCTGCTGGCCAGCTGGCTCGCCATCAACTTCGGGCACTACGACGCCTTTCCGCAGATCTTCTTTCTGGGCGGGCTGATCCTGGTGATGCTGGTGGGCGAGTTCTCCAGCCTCTGGCAGGCACGCACCCGCCGGGCAGAGAACGTGCAGCTGTACCTGGACCAGCGACTGGAGCACCTGGTGCGGCAGTACTACCTGCTGCGCCTCTCGCACGACCGGCTGGAGCAGGAGCTCATCGGCCGGCCCATGTCCATGCGCGACGCGCTCTCCACCCTGCAGAGCATCGGCCGTCCCGGCCAGGATCCGCAGGAAGGCGCGCAGATCCTGCTGCGCCTGCTGGCGCAGTACTGCCAGCTGGAGTCGGCAGCCCTCTACGCCGTGGAAGGCGAAGAGCCCAGCACCGAGCCTGTCGCGCGCATCGGCAATGCGACGGCGCTGACCGCGTCCGATCCACTCCTGCAGCAGGCCATCGAAACGCGCAAGCTCTGCCACATTAGCCAGGCCCTGGCGCACGAACAAAGCAGCCGCTACCTGGCCGTAGCGCCGCTGCTGGACCTGGGTGGCGAAATCTATGGCGTGCTGGTCATCGATGAAATGCCCTTTTTCTCGCTGCAGGACGAGAACCTGCAGACGATCAACCTGCTGCTCGGGTACTACACCGATGGCCTGGCCGTTCAGGCCCTGTCGCAGCCCATCCTGGAGCAGCTGCCCGACTGCCCGCCCGACTTCGCCTTCGAGGCACAGCGACTGGCCCACATCCACCAGTCCACCAAGCTGCCCAGCGTGATCGTGGCCCTGGAGTTCCTGCCCCGGGCCGTAGCCGAAGGGTTGCCAGGACAGATCCAGCGGCTCAAGCGCGCGCTCGACGAGGACTGGCTCATCGAAGGCCCGCAACGGCACGTGCTGGCGATGCTCATGCCGCTGGGCGACGGCTCCACCGCCGAGGGTTACATCAACCGCCTGGAAACCTGGTCGCAGCAGCGGACGGGTCAGCCTCTGGAAGAGGCCGGCATTTTCCCGCGCGTGATCTCTCTGGACAGCGATACCCCGCTGGCCCTTCTGCAACGTCTGCACGCCATGGCCCATGCTTAACCTGAAGTTCGGCCTCTCCGCGCTGGCGCTGGAAATCGGCGCCTGGTCCGGCCCTCTGCTCCTGCAGGGCCGGGGAGACGCCGCGCTGGCCAGCTATCTTCTGGTGCACGCCCTCGCCTGCCTGATGCTGTCGCTGTTCCTGCTGCCGCTGCTGTCGGGCGAGCAGGCCAAGCCGCGCCTGCCCGTGCTGGGCCTGATGGCCGCATTCAGCTATGCCGTGCCGCTGGCCGGTTTTGTCGGCGTGCTGGTGGGCGTCATCGTGCTGCGCGTCTACCGCTCGCCTGCCGGCCAGAGCGACTTCGAATCGCTGCAACTGCCCGAGTTCGACCTGCACCAGCGCCGCCAGGGCAACTTTCGCCAGGCGGGTCTGCGTTCGTTCCTGGGCAACAGCCACGCACCGATGCAGACCCGCATGCGTGCGATGGTCGCACTGCAGTATGTGTCCGGCCGCATCGCCTCGCCGCTGCTGCGCAGCGTGCTCAGCGACCCGAGCGAAGACCTCCGGCTGCTGGCCTACGGCATGCTGGACACGCTGGAAAAGCGCATCAACCGCACCATCGATACGGAAATGGACGCGCTGCGTACGGCGCGCCAACAGGAGGGTGACGCCACCCCCGGCCCGCTCACCATCGAGTCCGCGCACCGCCTGTCCGACCTGTACTGGGAACTGGTCTACCAGGAACTGGTGCAGGGCGACCTGCGCGACTATGCGATCCGCGAGTCCCTGCGCTACTGCGAACTGGTGCTGCAGTACCGCCCCGACAATGCCCAGCTGAACCTGCGCCAGGGCCGTCTTCTGCACGAGATCGGCCGCCCCGACGAAGCCGCCGCCGCCTACGTGCGGGCGCGCGAACGGGGCCTGCCCGCCACGCGCGTGCTGCCCTACCAGGCTGAACTGTGCTTCGAGCGCAAGGACTTCGCGCAGGCACGCGCCTTGGTGCAGGAGCTGGGCGGCTGGACGGCGTTGCCGCGGCTGCGCCCCATCGTCGATTACTGGAGCGCCCGATGAGCTTCCCCCGGGCCGCCGAGGCCGACATCGCGCTGTTGCTCGAAGGTACCTTTCCCTATGTGAGCGGTGGCGTGTCCAGCTGGATCAACCAGGTGATCCGCGCTTACCCCGAATACCGCTTTGCCATCGTGTTCCTGGGCAGCCGGCGCGAGGACTACACCAAGTTCAAGTACGAGCTGCCTGCCAACGTCGTGCACTACGAGGAGTACTTCCTCTACGAGAACCTGAACGCCGAGGCGCAGCCGGTGGCGCGCGACGGGGACGAGGCCGCTTTCCAGATGGTGCTGGATCTGGTGGAAGCGTTCCGCAGCGGCGACCGCGAGCGCGCCATGCAGGCCTCGCGCGACGTCACCCGCGCCATGCAACCAGGCGGTACGCTGCAGCTGGACGACTTCCTCTACAGCAAGCGGGCCTGGAAGATCATCTGCGACAGCTACCGCGAACATTGCACCGACCCGTCGTTCGTCGACTACTTCTGGACCGTGCGCATCATGTTCCAGCCGCTGTGGATGCTGGCCCGCGTGGCGCAGCAGCTGCTCCGGGTGCGCATGGTGCATTGCGCGTCCACAGGGTACGCAGGCTTCCTGGGCGCACTGATCGAACAGGCCCGCGGCACGCCGCTGGTGCTGTCCGAGCACGGCATCTACACCAAGGAACGCAAGATCGATCTGTTCAAGAGCGAGTGGATCCGCGACAACCGCAACATCTTCCAGCGGGACCCGACCGAGCTGTCGTACTTCCGCCAGATGTGGATCCATTTCTTCGAATGGATGGGGCAGTTCTGCTATGCCTCGGCCGATCCCATCATCGCGCTGTACGAGGCCAACCGGCAGCGGCAGATCGCCGACGGCGCCCGGCCCGAACGCACGCAGAACATTCCCAACGGCATCCAGCTGTCGCGCTTCGCGGCGCTGCGCACGCAGCGCCCGCCCGAAGTGCCGCCCGTGCTGTGCCTGATCGGCCGCGTGGTACCCATCAAGGACATCAAGACCTTCATCCGCGCCATGCGCCGCGTGGTCAACCAGCTGCCCACCGCCGAAGGCTGGATCGCGGGCCCCACCGAAGAAGACCCTGCCTACGCCGAGGAATGCGGCAACCTGGTGCGCAGCCTGGGCCTGGAGCAGCACATCCGCTTCCTGGGATTTCAGCGCGTCGAGGACCTGATGCCGCGCATCGGCCTGGTCGTCCTCTCCTCCATCAGCGAGGCGCTGCCGCTGGTGCTGCTGGAGGGCTACGCGGCGGGCGTTCCTACCGTGACCACGGACGTGGGCTCCTGCCGGCAGCTGGTGGAAGGTCTGGACGAGGAAGACAAGGCGCTGGGCCACTCCGGCAAGGTCGTGCCCATCGCCGATCCGCAGCAATTGGCCGATGCCTCGCTGTCGCTCCTCAAGGATCCGCAGGCCTGGCATGCTGCCAGCCGCGCGGCGATCGCCCGCGTAGAGCGCTACTACACCGACACGATGATGTTCGACCGCTACCGCAAGGTGTACGAGGCAGCGTTCCAGAAAACGGAGGGCCCCCGCTGATGGCCGGCATTGGATTCGAACTGCGGCGCATGCTGCGCAAGGACACGCTGGCCAGCCTGGTGCAGGCCTATGCCTATGCCGGTGTCATCGGCTCGGGGCCGTGGGTGTTCTCCATCGTGGGCATCCTGCTCATCGGTATCTTCAGCGCCAGCGTGGTGGTGCCAGCCTTCCTGGTGACGCAGTTCCAGACTTCTGTGACCTACATGGTCGCCGGCAGCCTGATCCTTACCGGACTGGTGCAGCTGGCCTTCACCCGCTTCGTCTCGGACCGCCTGTTCGAGAAGCGCAAGGACCTCATCCTGCCCAACCTGCACGGGCTGCTGCTCATCGTCACGCTCGCCGCCGGCGTGCTGGGCACGCTGGCGCTGTTCCTGCTGCTGCCCAACCTCGGGATCCTGTACCGCATGCTGATGCTGGCCGGTTTCACCCTGATGTGCGATGTGTGGGTGTTGACCATCCTGCTGTCGGGCATGAAGCGCTACAAGGCCATCGTGGCGCTGTTCGGGCTGGCCTACGCGCTCATCGTGGTGAGCGCGCTGCTGATGCGCCCGTGGGGGCTGGAGGGGCTCCTCGGTGGCTTCGTGCTGGGCAACTACGTGCTGCTGGCCGGCATGTGGATCCTCGTGGTGCGGGAGTTCAACCCCCAGGGCCGGCTGATCGCTTTCGACTTCGGGCAGCGCAAGCTGCTGTACCCCACGCTGGTCGCCATCGGCTTCCTCTACAACTTCGGGGTCTGGATCGACAAGTTCATGTTCTGGTACTTCCCGCCGACCTCGCAGGCCATCATCGGCGGGCTGCGCGCCTCGCTGATCTACGACCTGCCGGTGTTCCTGGCGTACCTGTCGATCATCCCGGGCATGGCCGTGTTCCTGGTGCGCATCGAGACGGACTTCGTCGAGTACTACGACAAGTTCTACGACGCGGTGCGCAGCGGCGGCTCGCTGGAGTACATCGAGGCCATGCGCGACGAAATGGTCTATTCCATCAAGCAGGGCCTGGCGGAGATCGGCAAGATCCAGACGCTGGCCGTGCTTGTTACCTTCGTGGCCGGGCCGGCGCTGCTGAGCACGCTGGGCATCTCGCGGCTGTACCTGCCGTTGCTGCACGTGCAGGTGATCGGCGCCGGCCTGCAGGTGGGGCTGATGGCCATCCTGAACGTGTTCTTCTACCTCGACCAGCGGCGCATCGTGCTGTTCCTGTGCCTGGAGTTCGTGGTGCTGAACATCGTGCTCACCGGATTCACCCTGCATGCGGGGGCGGCGCTGTACGGCTACGGCTTCGCGCTCGCCACGCTGGTCACGCTGTGCACCGGGCTGCTGCTGCTGTCCAAACAGCTCAGCCGGCTGGAGTACGAGACCTTCATGCTCCAGTAAGGAAAGCCGCCCTTCAGCGCAGGGCGCACTGAAAGCGCTGCGCGCATCGCCGGGGTAACCGCAGCTGCGGGGCGCGTGGCGGCACGCCCCCGGCTGCATGACAATCGGCACCTGCTCCCCCACTTTGCCCGTGCCGCCATGTCCCAGTCTTCGACCCGTGCCCCCGCCCGCTGGGCCCGCCTTGCCTTGGCGGCGCTGCTGACTGCCTGCGGTGGCGGCGGGGGATCGGGCGATGGGGCACCGCCCGGCCCCGGCGGCAGCAGTGGCGGCGGCGGCGTGTCGGTCAGCTTCAGTGCGCCGCAGGCGCAAGACGTTTTCTCCACCAGCGAGCCGCTGACACTGACCGCGCGCGTGACCGTCAACGGCGCCGCGGTGGCCGACGGCACGCCCGTGCGCTTCTCTTCCGCGCCCGGTCCGTTCGCTGCCACGGGCACCACCCAGGACGGCTGGGCTAGCGCCACGCTCAGCGGCGCCACGGCCGGCCGGCAGGAACTGAACGCCACGGCGACCGTGTCCGGCCAGACGGCGACGGCGGCGCGGGTGGTCTACCTGCGGCCCGCCCCCCGCCCCCTGGCCCTGCTGGTACCGGCCTACATCTATCCGTCTGCATCCGGCTCCGCGTGGGACCGGTTGGCGGCCAGCGCTGCCAGCACCCCAGGCGTGCAGCTGACAGCCATCATGAACCCCACCAACGGCGTGTTCACCAGCGCCGATGCGAACTATGCGCGCGCAGCCGGCCGCCTGGTGGCCGCGGGCGGACGGGTGCTGGGCTATGTGCATACCCGCTATGGGTCGGGGGAGCGGACGCTGGCGCAGGTCCAGGCCAATGTCGACGCCTATCTGGCGCTGTACGGCCGCGGTGTCATCAGCGGGTTCTTCATCGACGAGATGTCCTCGGACCCGTCGCGTCTGCCCTTCTTCCGCACTCTGTTCGATCACATCAAAGGCCGCGACGCCAGCCTGCATGTCGTGGGCAACCCGGGCGCCGTGCCTGCCGCGGCCTACGCGGAGGTGGCGGACGTGCTGGTGACCCTGGAGGCTGGCAATGCCGGCTTCCAGGACTACGATCCGCGGTCCACGCCGTGGCTGTATTCCCAGCCGAATGCGCGCCTGGCCGCGCTGGTGCACAACGTGGGGGGCTGCGCGGCCATGCAGACGGCGGTGCGGCAGGCCGCGACGGCACGCAACCACCTGGGCATGCTGTACGTCACCGACCAGGAGTACGACCCCGTCACGCGCACCGGCAACCCCTGGGGCGCCCTGCCCGCGTACTGGAACGGCCTGGTACTGGCCGTGGACGCCGCCAACCGGGGCGTGCCGCCCCCGGCCTGCTGACCCACTTCGGCCCGCCTCGCGGGCATGAAAAAAGCGCCGGCATCTTTGCAGGCGCTTCTTCGTGGCGGTGTCCTGGACTGCCGCCGGAAACGGCAACGGCCGGGAGTCAGGCCTCGCCCAGGAGGCTCTCGCTCAAATCGCCAGCTCGTCCGCGCGCGCCTGGGCGGCTGCGAAGTCGAGGTCGCCCGAATAGATCGCGCGGCCGCAGATCACGCCTTCGACGCCTTCGCTCTCCACGGCGCACAGCTGCTCGATGTCGGCCATGCTGCCCAGACCGCCCGAGGCGATCACGGGAATGGTCAGGGCCTGCGCCAGCTTGACCGTGGCATCGATGTTGATGCCCGACAGCATGCCGTCCCGGCCGATGTCGGTGTAGATGATGGACTCGACGCCCCAGTCCTCGAACTTCTTGGCCAGGTCGACCACCTCGTGGCCGGTGAGCTTGCTCCAGCCGTCCGTGGCGACCTTGCCGTCCTTGGCATCCAGGCCCACGATGATGTGGCCGCCGAAGGCGCTGCAGGCGTCCTTGAGGAAGCCGGGGTTCTTCACCGCGGCCGTGCCGATGATCACGTAGCGCAGGCCGCCGTCGATGTACTTCTCGATGGTGTCCAGGTCGCGGATGCCCCCGCCCAGCTGCACGGGAATGTCGTCGCCCACTTCCTTCAGGATGGCCTTGATGGCGCTGTAGTTCTTGGGCACGCCCGCAAAGGCCCCGTTCAGGTCCACCAGGTGCAGGCGGCGCGCGCCCGCATCGACCCAGCGGCGCGCCATGGCGGCCGGGTCTTCACCGAAGGTGGTTGACTGTTCCATGTCACCTTGCTTGAGGCGCACGCAGTGGCCGTCCTTGAGGTCGATGGCGGGGATGAGCAACATGATGGAAGGGCTGGCAGAGGTGCCGATGCGCAGACCCGGAGGCGGGCCCGCTGGGTTGATGAAAAGAGATCAGGGATTCCAGTGCAGGAAGTTGCGGTACAGCGCCAGGCCGTGCTCCGCGCTCTTCTCCGGGTGGAACTGGGTGGCGAAAATATTACCGCGTGCGACGGCCGCTGCGAAGGCCCCGCCGTAATCCGCCTCGCCCGCGCAGTGCGCTGCATCGCGCGGGCGGGCGTAGAAGCTGTGTACGAAGTAGAAATAGCTGTCTTCCGGAATGCCGGCCCAGACGGGGTGGGCCGCGCCGCCGTGGCGCATCTGGCGCACCCGGTTCCAGCCCATCTGCGGCACCTTGTAGCGGCTGCCGTCGGGCTGCAGGCGGCCGGCCAGGTCGAACTTGAGCACCTCGCCGTGGATCAGCCCCAGGCCGGGGGTGTCGCCCTCGGCGCTGTGGTCCAGCAGCATCTGCATGCCCACGCACACGCCGAACAGCGGCTTGGAGGCGGCCGCCTCCAGCACCGACTGCTGCAGGCCGGACTCGCGCAGTTCGCGCATACAGTCGGGCATGGCGCCCTGCCCCGGCAGCACCACGCGCTCGGCGGCGCGCACGTCCTCGGGGCGCGAGGTGACGACCACCTCGAAGCCGCTGCCGGCCGCTGCGGCCTGCACCGCCTGCGACACCGAGCGCAGGTTGCCCATGCCGTAATCCACGACCGCGACGGTCTTTGCTTCACTATTCATAGCTGCTTGCGCAATCAGGATAAGCGCTGGAGGCCTAAAAGGCTTGAAATCAGAGAGAACCCTTGGTGGACGGGATCACGCCGGCCGAGCGCGGATCGCGCTCCAGGGCGAAGCGCAGGGCGCGCGCGAAGGCCTTGAAGATGGTCTCGCACTGGTGGTGGGCATTGAAGCCCTTGAGGTTGTCGATGTGCAGCGTCACGCCGGCGTGGTTCACGAAGCCCTGGAAGAACTCGTAGACCAGCTGCGTGTCCAGCTGGCCGATGCTGCCAGCCGTGAACTTCACGTCCATGTGCAGGCCCGGGCGGCCGGAGAAGTCGATCACCACGCGGCTCAGGGCCTCGTCCAGCGGCACATACGCATGGCCGTAGCGGCGGATGCCCTTCTTGTCGCCCACGGCCCGCGCGAAGGCCTGGCCCAGGGTGATGCCGATGTCTTCCACCGTATGGTGGCCGTCGATGTGCAGGTCGCCCTCGCAATCGATGTCCAGGTCGATCAGGCCGTGGCGGGCGATCTGGTCGAGCATGTGGTCCAGGAAGCCGATGCCCGAGTGCAGCCGGGCGGTGCCCGTGCCGTCCAGGTTGACGCGCACGGTGATGCGGGTCTCGGCCGTGTTGCGGGCCACTTCGGCCGTGCGGTCGGCGATGGCAGCCGGGGCCTCGGACGAAGAAGAGGGAACGAGTGCGGAGGAGGTCATAGGGAAGCCTGGAGCGCGGAAAGCATCTGGGCGTTGTCTGCCGCGTTGCCCACCGTCAGGCGCAGGCATTGGGGCCAGCAATGGGTGCATTGTAGAAACGTTCTTGACGAGGACCTTGCGGTCCTTCATGCCCTGGAAGGTCTTTGCGGCATCGGGCACGCGCACCAGGACCATGTTGGCCTCGCTGTCCCAGACCTGCACGATGCCGGGCAGGGCCCGCAGCGCAGCCAGCAGCGCGGTGCGCTCGGCGCGCAGCTCGTCCGCCTGGGCGGCGAACACGTCGGCATGCTCCAGCGCGAAGAGCGCGGCCTCGCAGTTGAGCACGCTCACGTTGTAGGGCGGGCGCACCTTGTCGATCTCGTTCACCAGCGCGGCCGGCCCGATGAGGTAGCCCAGGCGCACGCCCGCCAGCCCGAACTTGCTCAGCGTGCGCATCAGCAGCACGTGGCCGTTGCGCGCGGGCTCGGCCCGCATGCGCGTGATCCAGCTGCGGCTGGCGAAGGGCTGGTAGGCCTCGTCCATTACCACAATGCCGCCCTGCGCGCCCACGGCGTCGACAATGCGCTGCACCACGGCTTCGTCCCACAGCGTGGCCGTGGGGTTGTTGGGGTAGGCGATGTAGGTGATGGCGGGCCGGTGCTCGGCGATGGCGGCCAGCATGGCGGCTTCGTCCAGCTCGAAGTCCGCGGTGAGCGGCACGCCGACGAAGTCCAGCCCCTGCAGTTGCGCGGAGAGCGGGTACATCACGAAGCCCGGCATGGGCGCCAGCATAGTGGCGCGCTGGCCCTCCTGCGGCTGGGCGCAGGCCAGGGCCAGCAGGGTGATGATCTCGTCCGAGCCGTTGCCCAGCACCACGGCATGGCCCTCGGGCGCACCGGCATAGGCGGCCAGCGCGGCTTTCAGATCGTTCTGGCGCGCGCCCGGGTAGCGGTTGATGGGCAGCGCCGCCAGCCGGGCGCCCAGGGCCTGCTGCAGGTCCGCGGGCAGGTTGAACGGGTTCTCCATCGCGTCCATCTTCAGGTAGCCCGTGGCATCGGCCACCGGGTAGGCGTGCATGGCGCGCACGTCGGGGCGGATGCGCTGGAGCGCGTTGGCAACAGCGGAAGTGGCAGGCGCAGTCATTCGGCAGTGTCCAGTTCTTCAGGCGTCACGAGAAACGGGTTGATGGGGCGCACGGCGTCCAGCATCTGGTCGTGCGGCAAGGCTTCGGTCAGCAGATAGCGACAGCCCTGCTGGTGCGCGGACGAGAGGATGAGCGCATCCCAATAGCTCAGGCCGTAGCGGTCCTGCAGATCCCAGGCGCCATCGACGGTGTAGGCATCCAGGTGCGGCGGCAGCCATACGCGCAGGCGGCGCACCTGGGAGCGCACCCGCGACAGCACCTGCGGGCCCTTGAAGCGCTGGATGGCCTGGTTGTAGAGCTCGTTCAACACCTGCGAGCTGACCCGCCCGCTGCGCGTCTGCCAGCAGAAGCTGAGCCATTCCTGCGCACGCGCCTGGCGCACCGGGTCGCGCTCGTCCACGCTGGCGAGCAGGATTTCGGTATCGACAAAGATCGGGGTCGTCGCCATGGGCCTGCCGCTTCAGCGCTCGAACAGCGTGTTGCGTGGCACGTAGGGGCCGCTCGATGCGCCCCAGGTCTCGAAGCTCAGCGCCTCGCGCATGGCCTGGGCGTAGGCGTCTTCCTGGCGCATCTTCTCCGCCATCCATTCACCGAGCAGGCGCGACACACTGCTGCCGCGCTTGGCCGCTTCCACGCGCACCCACTCGGCAACCGTGTCGTCCATGGTGATGGTGACGTTCTTCATGGAGAAAAGTTTACACGAAGTTCGTGGAACACGAGGCTCGTGCAGCTCTGGGATTGATTTCTTACTGAGTTCGTTTGAGTTTGGCTATCTGCGTGTCTTGAGCACGAATCGTTTCCCTCAACTGAAGGTTTTCTCCCTGCAATTTACGATGGCCTCTCTCATTTCCTGAATCTGCTTGGACTCATCCCCTGGCCGATTTTTTTGACTTTTTTTCCCGTCGCACCTCCTCAGCTGCTGTCGACAGCGCTTGCAGGTTGACTCCCGACCCCAACGGCACTCGGGCCGCACGGCGCTCATTGATCACATCGGGCGGAACGTTCACGCAAGCGCCCCAGAACGCATCCATACGCTCCCACAGCCGGGACATGAATCGGATGCCATCGAATTCACCCGCAGAGTTCAAGTACTCCGTCGCGACCGCGCCGTTCCCTCTAAAGTCTTGTGCAATCACCTGCGTGTGCGCCTGCTGAAAACCACCTGCTCCATGAATGAGCTTGTTGCGCATGCAGTTGCACAGTTTGGCGAAGTCGTCCTCCACCGCGAGCAGTGCTGCGGTTGTTTTCTCGTTGAGTTCGAACACCTCGTCTAACGCCTCGATGCACGCCATCGTCATCAGGAAGCTGACCTCAACGTAGGTTGGCAGGGCCTTGCCCGCGAGGTACATCTTCAAGGGCTCATACCAACTTGCAAAATCCTGCGCCTTGGCGCTCAGGAAACCGAGAAACACGCTCTGCGCCAGGCCCTCGTTGCCGCGCCGTACCATCGGAAAGTGCGCTCGGCAAGGCTTCGCGACGCCGCCATACAAACGCAGTGTGCTGCCCTCGACCTCCAGCACCCTGTTCATCACCCCGCCTTGTAAGAGGCTCCACGCGGCATGCAGGCGCCTTTCCTGGAAGAAGAAGTTGCCGACGCTGTAGAACCGCACCATCTTCCCCGCGCTGTCTTGCGCAACATGAATGCCGTCCAACAAGCCATCGGCATGCAACGGCGGCATGACCATGTGGAAGGCACCGCTGTCCTGGTAGACCACCTGATACGGCATGCGCGGGTCGATCGCGGTGGAGCCACTCAACACCACGCGGTGTTCCGACGGAATCAAGACGATGCGTGCAAACCTGGCATCCTTTAAAAAATCCTCATCCTTCGTCCATTCCGGCGTCGCATCCCACAACACAAGCTCATCCAGTCGGAATTCGATAGGCGCTGACCGCTCGGACGCGCGCCCCCGCAGCGTGCATGCGCGCAGCGCGAACGACACTTCTTCTGCGTTCAGCCATCGCGCGTGCATCGCATGGGTCGTAGGCAGCTCGGCCTCCACGCGCAGCGTCCGCGCATCCAACGTGAACGACACCTGCGCCGGCGGGACGCCCTCCCATCGGTCCACGAACAGTTGGCCCAAGCCGTCCAACGGGCCCAAACAGAATTCCACGTGGTCTTCGATCATCGGCTTCTCTCGGCGAAAGGGATGGGGCCATATCCTGCTGTGTTGACTTGCGCTGCGCAATCAAAAAGCCGCCCCGTCGCGAAACAGGGCGGCTCTGGTGTGCGCAGCAGCGCAGCGGACGGACAGGAAGCGCTAGCGCGCGCTTATGACTTCAGCCGCATCTCCGCCGCACGCGCATGGGCCTGCAGGCCCTCGCCGTGCGCCAGCACGCTGGCGATCTGGCCCAGGGTCTGCGCGCCCTGCTCGCTCACTTCGATCAGGCTGCTGCGCTTTTGGAAGTCGTACACGCCCAGGGGCGAGCTGAAGCGCGCCGTGCCGCTGGTCGGCAGCACGTGGTTGGGACCGGCGCAGTAGTCGCCCAGGCTCTCGGAGGTGAAGGCGCCCAGGAAGATCGCGCCGGCGTGGCGCAGCAGCGGCTCCCAGCGGTGCGGGTCGCGGCTGGACACTTCCAGATGCTCCGGCGCGATGCGGTTGCTGATGGCACAGGCCTCTTCCATGTTCTTGGTGAGGATCAGCGCGCCGCGGCCCGTGAGGCTCTTGGCGATGATCTCGGCGCGCGGCATCTCGGGCAGCAGGCGGTCGATGGCGGCCTGCACGGCGTCGAGGTAGGCGGCGTCCGGGCACAGCAGGATGGACTGGGCCAGCTCGTCGTGCTCGGCCTGGCTGAACAGGTCCATGGCCACCCAGTCGGGCGGCGTGGTGCCGTCGGCCAGCACCAGGATCTCGCTGGGGCCGGCGATCATGTCGATGCCCACCGTGCCGAACACGCGCTTCTTGGCGCTGGCCACATAGGCGTTGCCCGGGCCGGTGATCTTGTCCACCTTGGGCACCGTCGCCGTGCCATAGGCCAGTGCGGCCACGGCCTGCGCGCCGCCGATGGTGAAGGCGCGGCTCACGCCGGCCACGTAGGCTGCGGCCAGCACCAGCGGGTTCTTGGCGCCCTGCGGCGTGGGCACGACCATGATGATGTCCTGCACGCCCGCCACATGCGCGGGGATGGCGTTCATCAGCACGCTGGACGGGTACGCCGCCTTGCCACCGGGCACATAAATGCCCACGCGGTCCAGCGGCGTGACCTTCTGGCCCAGCAGCGTGCCGTCTTCGTCGCGGTAGCTCCAGCTCTCGCCGGAGGCACGCTTTTGCGCCTCGTGGTACAGCCGCACGCGCCGCGCTGCCGCTTCCAGCGCCGAGCGCTGCGCGGCAGGCAGGCCGTCGAAGGCGGCCTTCAGCTCGTCCTGCGACAGCTCCAGCCCGGCAACGGACGCGGCATGCAGGCCGTCGAAGCGCTGGGTGTACTCCAGCACGGCGGCATCGCCACGGCTTTGCACGTCGGCCAGGATGTCGGCCACGCGCTGCTCGATGGCGGCGTCGGTGTCGGCGGACCAGTGCAGGCGGGCTGCGAAATCAGCCTCGAAACTGGCTGCAGCGGTTGACAGACGGGCGGGAGCAGCTACCAAAGTCATAGTATCGGCCGGTGGAAAGGGTCGGTCAGTCCTGCTCGGCCGGAATGGCCGAGGCGAAGGCGTCGATGATGCGGCGCAGCGGCTCCCGCTTGAGCTTGAGCGCGGCCTGGTTGACCACCAGGTGCGAGCTGATGTCCATGATGCGCTCGACCTCCACCAGGTGGTTGGCGCGCAGCGTGTTGCCGGTGGAGACCAGGTCGACGATGGCATCGGCCAGGCCGGTGAGCGGCGCCAGCTCCATGCTGCCGTAGAGCTTGATCAGGTCCACGTGCACGCCCTTGGTGGCGAAGAAATCGCGGGCGATGGCCGTGTACTTGGTGGCCACCTTCAGGCGCGAGCCCTGCTTGACGGCGCGGGCATAGTCGAAGTCATCGCGCACGGCCACGCTGACGCGGCACTTGGCGATCTGCAGGTCCAGCGGCTGGTACAGGCCCTGGGCGCCGTGCTCGATGAGCGTGTCCTTGCCCGTCACGCCCAGGTCAGCGCCGCCATACTGCACATAGGTGGGCACGTCGGTGGCGCGCACCAGCACCACGCGCACGTCCGGCTGGTTGGTGGGCAGGATGAGCTTGCGCGACTTCTCGGGGTCTTCCAGCACCTCGATGCCTGCGGCGGCCAGCAGCGGAAGGGTTTCGTCGAAGATGCGGCCCTTCGACAGGGCCAGGGTAATCATGGTCATTTTTTCAGTTGCTCCATCCACCATTTCGGCGGCGCCGGCGCGCAGGGGAATGCTTCAAGCCACCCGCTCGATATCGGCGCCCAGCCCACGCAGCTTGGCTTCCATGCAGTCGTAGCCGCGGTCCAGATGGTAGATGCGGTCCACCACCGTCTCGCCTTCGGCCACCAGGCCGGCGATGACCAGACTGGCCGAAGCGCGCAGGTCGGTGGCCATGACGGTGGCACCGGACAGGCGCTCCACGCCCTGCGTCACCGCCACCTTGCCGTCGGTCTGGATCTGGGCGCCCAGGCGCACCAGTTCGTTCACATGCATGAAGCGATTTTCGAAGATGGTTTCCGTCACCTTCGCCGGGCCCTGGGCCACGGCATTCAGCGCCATGAACTGCGCCTGCATGTCGGTGGGAAATCCGGGGTACTCGGTGGTGCGGAAGCCCTGCGCCTTCAGCTGTGCCGCGCCCGGGCTCTGGATGCGGATGCCGGCATCGTCGGTCCACACCTCGGCGCCGGCCTCGCGCAGCTTGTCGATCACGGCGTCCAGGTGATCGGCCCGGCCGTGGCGCAGCAGCGCCGAACCACCCGTCGCGGCCACGGCGCACAGGAAGGTGCCGGCCTCGATGCGGTCGGCCACCACGCGGTGCGTGCAGCCGTTCAGGCGCTCCACGCCCTGGATGCGGATGCGGCTGGTGCCGTGACCTTCGATCTTGGCGCCCATCTTGATGAGCATCTCGGCCAGGTCGGTGATCTCGGGCTCCTGCGCCGCGTTCTCCAGCACGGTCTCGCCCTCGGCCAGGGCGGCGGCCATGAGGAAGTTCTCGGTGCCGGTCACGGTGACCATGTCGGTGGTGATGCGGGCGCCGCGCAGGCGCGGGCGGCTGCCGTCGGCGCGTACAGGCAGCTTGGCGATCATGTAGCCGTGCTCGACCACGATCTCGGCGCCCATGGCCGCCAGGCCCTTGATGTGCTGGTCCACCGGGCGCGAACCGATGGCGCAGCCGCCGGGCAGCGAGACCGTCGCCTCGCCGAAGCGCGCCAGCAGCGGGCCCAGCGCCAGCACCGAGGCACGCATGGTCTTGACCAGCTCGTACGGCGCCTCGGGCGTGTTCAGGCCGCCCGCGTCGATGCGCACGGTGCCCGCGCCTTCCGGTGCCTCGCAGCCGTTGCTGCCGTGCTGTTCCACCGCCACGCCCATGTTGCGGATCAGGGTGAGCATGGTGGCCACGTCCTGCAGGCGCGGCACGTTCAGCAGCGTCACGGGCTCTGCCGTGAGCAGTGCGGCGCACAGTTCGGGCAGCGCGGCATTCTTGGCACCGGAGATCGGCACCTCGCCCTGCAGCGTGCGTCCGCCGCGAATCAGGAGTTTGTCCATGCGTGTCGTTCAGTCCCAGCGGACTTCAAGTCAAAAACGGCTCTGGCGCTTATCCATCAAGCGCCAGCAGCTATCAAATTAATAAAAGACGCAGCCTCAGCCGGCAGCGCCCTGGGCGGCCCACTCCAGCGGGCTGAAGGTCTTCATGGAGAGCGCATGCACCTCGTCGGTCTGCATGCGGTTGCCCAGCGTGGCGTAGACCAGCCGCTGGCGCTGCACCAGCCGCTTGCCCTCGAACTCGGCCGAGACGATGGTCGCGTACCAGTGACGGCCATCGCCTTCGAGCGCGATGTGCTCGCACGGCAGGCCGGTGCTGATGAGGTGCTTGAGTTCGTCGGCGGTCATGTCAGTGGTTCAGGTGGGGGAAAGATGGCTGGCCGCGGCCTGCGCCGCCAACGGCCTGGGCGCGGGCAGGCACGTCAGCTTCTGATCTTGTAGCCCGTGCGCAGCAGGTGGACGGCCAGCGCGCTCACCGCCAGCCAGGCCGATCCGACGATCGCCAGGCTCAGCCAGGGCGAGGTGTCGCTCTGTCCGAAGAACCCGTAGCGGAAGCCGTCGATCATGTAGAAGAACGGGTTGAGGTGGCTCACCGTCTGCCAGAAAGGCGGCAGCGACTGGATGGAATAGAACACGCCCGACAGGAAGGTCATGGGCACGATGACGAAGTTCTGGAACGCCGCCATCTGGTCGAACTTGTCGGCCCACAGCCCGGCGATCAGGCCCAGCGTGGCGAGCAGCGCAGCCCCCAGGAAAGCGAACACCAGAATCCACAGCGGCGCCGCGAACTCCGGCCGCGCGAAGGCCAGCGTGACCACGAACACGCCCAGGCCCACGGCCAGCCCGCGCACGATGGACGAGCCCACATAGGCCAGGAACCAGGCCGAGTGCGACAGCGGCGTCAGCAGCACGAACACCAGGCTGCCCATGATCTTGCTCTGGATCAGGCTGGACGAGCTGTTGGCGAACGCGTTCTGCAGCACGCTCATCATCACCAGGCCAGGCACCAGGAAGGCGGTGTAGCTGATGCGGTCGTAGACCTTGACGTGGTCTTCCAGCACGTGGCCGAAGATCAGCAGGTAGAGCACGGCGGTGAGCACCGGCGCGGCGACGGTCTGGAAGCTCACCTTCCAAAACCGCAGCACTTCCTTGTAGAAGAGGGTCTGCCAGCCGGTCACAGTCGCACCCCGCCTTCGGCCGTTTCCTCGGGACCATCGGCCGGCGCGGGGCCGGCAGCCGGGTCGGGGTAGCTCGATCCGGCCATCACGCTGAGGAACACGTCCTCCAGATCGGCACGGCGGATCTCCACGTCCTGCACGCGCACCCCGGCGGCGCGCAGCGCGGCAAGGTAGCGCTCGATGTCGTCAGCCTGCTGGGCCGGCAGCTGCACCACGCGGCCGGTGACGCGGGCGATGGCGGCCACGTCGAAGGGCAGCGCATCGTCGGTCTTGAAGCGCAGCACGTTGGTCGACGCGGCCTGCAGCAGTTCGGAGGTAGTGGACAACGCCACCATGCGGCCCCGCTTGAGCATGGCGATGCGGTTGCACAGCGCCTCGGCCTCTTCGAGGTAATGGGTGGTCAGCAGCACCGTGTGCCCTTCCTTGTTCAGGCGGGCCACGAAGTGCCACAGCGTCTGGCGCAGCTCCACGTCCACGCCGGCGGTGGGTTCGTCCAGCACGATGATGGGCGGCTTGTGCACCAGGGCCTGGGCCACCAGCACGCGGCGCTTCATGCCGCCGGACAGCTGGCGCATGTTGGACGTGGCCTTGTCGGCCAGGCCCAGGCTCTCCAGCAGCTCGTCGATCCAGGCGTCGTTGTTCTTCACGCCGAAGTAGCCGGACTGGATGCGCAGCGCCTCGCGCACGTTGAAGAACGGATCGAACACCAGTTCCTGCGGCACCACGCCGAGCTTGCGGCGGGCATCGGCAAAGTGGCTCTGCACGTCGCTGCCCTGGACCAGTACACGACCGCTGCTGGCGCGCGCCAGGCCGGCAAGGATGCTGATGAGGGTGGTCTTGCCGGCGCCGTTGGGGCCGAGCAGGCCGAAGAACTCGCCCTCCTCGATGTCCAGGCTGACGTTGTCGAGCGCCTGGAAGGGCCCCTTGGGCGTGGAAAACGTCTTGGAGACGGACTGGAAGGAGACTGCGGGCATGGGAATGGTCGATTTTACGGCGTCGCGCCGCGAGGCGCCGCCGCTGGGCGTGGAACCCGGGCCCGGGGGGCATCAAGAGAGAGTAGAGAGTCCGCCCAGTGCAGTGAAGAAGGCAGCGCGAAAGCCCGTCTGGCTGGTCCGCCCACAGCGGGCCGGTTCCGCAGCCGGTACGAGCGGCGAGCAGTGAGACCGCCCATCAGACCGGCGTCACCATGCCGCTCTACCGTTCACCTTTCGGCGTCAGGCCGCTGGCAGCAGCTCCTGCACGCCATACAGCCCTGCCAGCGTGGCGAGCGACGCCGGCAAGGCCTTCACGGAAAAGCTCTTGCCTTCGGAGAGTGCGGCACGGCGGCATTCCAGCAGCACCGCCAGCGCCGACGAATCGAAAGCCGTGAGCGCACCGGCGTCCACCACCAGCTGGGGATCACGGTGCGCCTTGAGCCCCTGCAGGAGCATGCGCAGGCTCGCGCTGGCCTGCTGGTGCGTCAGTTCGGAAGGGAGGACCAGCATGGCAGCCGCGCGTGCCGGATCAGCTGGCCTTGCCGCCGCTGCCGGCGTTGGCCTTGTTGCGGGCCGCCAGCGCTTCGATCAAGCCATCCACGCCCTTGGCGTTGATCTCCTGCGCGAACTGGCTGCGGTAGGTATCGACCAGCCACACGCCCATCACGTTCAGGTTGTAGATCTTCCAGCCCGCGCCTTCGCCGGGCGTCTTCTCCAGGCGGTAGTCAAGCTGGATGGGGTCGCCACGGCCCAGGATTTCGGTGCGCACCAGCACGTCCTTGTCCTGCGGCTGGGCACGCAGCGGCTTCACGTTGATGCTGACGTTGGTGTTGACCTGGTTCAGCGCGCCCGAGTACGTGCGCACCAGCAACGTCTTGAACTCTTCCTGCAGGCGCCCCTGCTGCTCGGGGGTGGCCTGGCGCCAGCCGGGGCCGACCGCCGCAGCCGTCATGCGGCGGAAGTTCACGTGCGGCAGGATGTCGCGGTCCACCAGCGAGATCACGCGGTTGATGTCGCCAGCCTTCAGGTTCTTGTCGGTGCGGATTTTCTCCAGCACATCCGCCGACAGCCGCTTGACAAGGGCGTCGGGCGCTTCGTCGGCGGCCAGGGCCGACAGGGGCAGGCCCAGCCAGGCCACAGCGGTTGCGCAAAGGGCCGCATGGCCCAGGGTACGTCGATTCATCATTGTCTTGGGTCCTTCGTTGGATGTGCGGGCATCCGCATCAGTCCATTGTGGTGGGGTCCGGCCGGCGCTTCGCGTCGCTTCGGTACCCACATGCAAGCAACTGCAACCCCGCGGCGTGTCTGCCGACAGGCGGGGCCGCCTTTTACTCGTCTTCGCGGGGAAGTTGTCCTGCGCCGCTGTCGTAGTCTTCGTCGTTCTGCAGGCGGCCGCTCGCGCCCTGCTGGCTGCGGTACTGCAGGAAGGCATCGCGCGTGAAGCTGTACTTGTCGAGCGACGCCGTTTCCAGCACCGAGCCGGCACCCAGCAGGCCGGCCCGTTTGTCGACGATGCGCAGGGCGTACAGCTGGTTGCGGGCGGAAACGGGATCCACCTCGCGCAGCAGGTTGCCGTAGGTCTCCACCGGCAGGGCCGCGGTGTCCCGGACCGTGGATGGCCCGAGCAAAGGCAGCACCAGGTACGGGCCCGTAGGGACGCCCCAGTGGCCCAGCGTCAGGCCGAAGTCCTGCTTGTGGCGGTCGATGTCCATCTCGGAGGCGATATCGAGCACGCCGCCCAGGCCGAACACGGTGTTCACGTTGAAGCGCACGAAGCTTTCGTACGCTTCCAGGCCCTTGAACTGCAGCAGGTTGTTGACGAACGACCAGGCATCGCCCAGGTTGGCGAAGAAGTTGGTCACGCCGGTGCGCACGAAGCTGGGCGTGACGTCACGGTACGCCGTGGCGACGGGCTTGAGCACCACGTCATCGACCTTGTCGTTGAAGGTGGTCATGCCCCGGTTGTAGGGCTCGAACGGATCGTTCGGGTTGGCGTTCGGTCCCGTGGCACAGCCTGCCAGCATCAGGGCCGCAGCCACTACCGTCGCCCGCACGCCCCACGCCCTCTGGTTCATCGTTGTGTTTTTCATTTCTTGTTTCCTCCGGAACCACCCTCTTCGGCCTTGCCGTAGAGGAACTGGCCGATCAGGTTTTCCAGCACCACGGCGGACTGGGTCGCGGTCACGACGTCGCCTTCGGCCAGATTCTTTTCATCCGCCCCCGCCTCGACGCCCACGTACTGATCGCCCAGCAGGCCGCTGGTCAGGATCTTGAAGGAGCTGTCCTTGGGGAAGGCAAAGCGCTTTTCCAGCTCCAGCGACACGCTGGCCTGGAAGGTCTTGTCGTCGAAGGTGATGGATTTCACGCGTCCGACCACCACGCCCGCGCTGCGCACGGCCGCCTTGGGCTTCAGGCCGCCGATGTTGTCGAAGCGGGCCGTGATCTGGTAGCCGGTCTGGAAGTTCAGGTTGAGCAGGTTGGCGGACTGCAGCGCCAGGAAAATCAGCGCGGCGCCGCCCAGCAGGACGAACAGTCCCACCCAGATGTCGTTCTTGGAATGCTGCATGGTGATCCTTCTTGCTTGTGGCGCCTGCGTCGGCCCCACTCAAATACTGAACATCAGGGCCGTGAGGACGAAGTCCAGGCCCAGCACGGTGAGCGATGCCATCACCACGGTGCGCGTCGTGGCGCGCGAGACGCCTTCGGGCGTGGGCTTGGCCACGAAACCCTGCAGCACGGCGATGAAGGTCACGGCCACGCCGAAGACCACGCTCTTGACGACGCCGTTGCCCACGTCCTTCCAGACGTCGACCCCGCTCTGCATCGCACCCCAGAAGGCGCCCGCATCCACGCCGATGAGCAGCACGCCCACGATCCAGCCGCCGATGACACCGACCGCACTGAACACCGCGGCCAGCAGCGGCATGGCGATCACGCCGGCCCAGAAGCGGGGGGCGAGTATGCGGCGCACCGGATCGACGGCCATCATCTCCATGGCCGACAGTTGCTCGCCGGCCCGCATGAGGCCGATCTCCGCGGTGAGCGACGTGCCGGCGCGGCCTGCGAAGAGCAGCGCCGTGACGACGGGGCCGAGTTCGCGCACCAGCCCCAGCGTGACCACCAGCCCCAGCGCGTTGGCCGAACCGTACATCTGCAGCACGTTGTAGCCCTGCAGGGCCAGCACGAAGCCGACGAACAGGCCGGACATGGCGATGATCGACAGCGAATAGTTGCCCAGGAAATGCACCTGGTCGCGCACCAGGCCCGGGCGCTGGAACACCGGCCCGAAGAGTGCCACCAGGCGGCCGAAGAGGCGCGCACCCAGACCCAGATCGGCCAGCTTGCTGCGCACCGCGTAACCCACGTGGGAAGGACGCCACCAGCTCATGGTCGGCCTCCTGCGGCCTGGGACGGCACACCGCCGACGGGACCGAAGTCGTCCGCCACGGACGGGCCTGCGTAATGGAAGGGCACGGGGCCGGTGGGCAGCGCATGCACGAACTGGTGCACCAGCGGATCCGTGCTGGCACGCACCTCGGCGGGAGTGCCCTGGGCTGCCACCACGCCATCGCCCAGGATGACGACATGGTCTGCCAGGTTGAAGGTTTCCTCCAGATCGTGCGACACGATGATGGTGGTGAGCCCCATGGCGTCGTTGAGCTGGCGGATCAGCTGGGCCGCAGTGCCCAGGGAGATCGGATCGAGCCCGGCGAAGGGCTCGTCGTACATGATGAGCTCCGGGTCCAGCGCCACGGCACGGGCCAGCGCCACACGGCGGGCCATCCCGCCGGAAATCTGGCTGGGCATCAGGTCGCGCGCACCGCGCAGGCCGACGGCGTGCAGCTTCATGAGCACGATGTCGCGCACCAGCTCTTCGGCCAGATCGGTGTGCTCACGCAGCGGAAAGGCCACGTTCTCGAACACGCTCATGTCGGTGAACAGTGCACCGAACTGGAACAGCATGCCCATGCGCCGGCGCGCGGCATACAGCTGCTGCGCGTCCATGCGGCCCACGTCCTGCCCGTCGAACAGGACTTCACCCTGCTGGGCCTTCTGCTGGCCGCCGAGCAGGCGCAGCACGGTGGTCTTGCCACCGCCGGAGGCGCCCATGAGCGCGGTGACCTTGCCGCGCGGCACCTGCAGCGACACGTCGCGCAGGATCGTGCGCTCGCCATACCCGAAGGTGACGTTGCGCAGCTCGGCGAAAGAAGGGGTGTGTGGTGGGGAATCCATGGAAGCAGGGAAAGCCGGTAGAACACCGGCCCGTCGGATGATAAGGGATAGCCCCTACCTCCCCACGCCCCCCATTGGGATGGTATTTGGAAACACTGTGTTTTTATCGATGGGCCGCGCGCGCCCGCGCCGCTTCACAGCATGTGGTGCAGGAAGGCGCGGCTGCGCTCGTGGGCCGGCTGGGCGAAGAACTCGGCCGCGGGGCGGGACTCGATGAGCTCGCCGCCGTCCATGAAGGCCACCGTGTGGGCCACCTCGCGGGCGAAGCCCATCTCGTGCGTGACCACCAGCATGGTCATGTGTTCTTCGGCCAGCTCGCGCATGGTGCGCAGCACCTCGCCCGTCAGCTCCGGATCGAGCGCGGAGGTCGGCTCGTCGAACAGCATGATGTCGGGCTCCATGGCCAGGGCCCGGGCGATGGCCACCCGCTGCTTCTGGCCGCCCGACAGGCGCGACGGATAGCTGTTGCGCTTGTCCGCCAGGCCCACCTTGGCCAGCAGCACCTCGGCACGGGCGATCGCGGCCTCGCGCGGCACGCCCTGCACCACCATCGGCGCTTCGATGATGTTCTGCAGCACCGTCAGGTGCGGGAACAGATTGAAGTGCTGGAACACCATGCCCATCTTGCGGCAGATGCGGCGCACCTCGGCATCCGGCGCGTACGTGCTGCGGCCCACCGCACCCGTGGCCGCGAGCACCTCGCCTTCGATGGCGATGTGGCCGGCGTCGATGGTCTCCAGGTGGTTGAGGCAGCGCAGGAAGGTGCTCTTGCCCGAGCCCGACGGGCCGATGACGGCCGCCACCTCGCCCTTGCGCAGCTGCAGCGTCACGCCGCGCAGCACCTCGGTGCCGCCGAAGGCCTTGCGGATGCCGCGCGCGTCGATCATCGGCACGGCGGTGGCCGCGGGCGATGGCGCGTCACTCGTCGTGTTTGGCATAGCGTTTCTCCAGGCGCTGGAAGCCCCAGGTCAGCACCAGGGTCATGATGAGATAGAAGGCGGCGGCGACGATGAACGGCGTGGTCGTGAAGTCGCGCTGCACGATGCCGCGCGCGGCGCGCAGCAGGTCGTTGAGCGCCAGCACGTAGATCAGCGAGGTGTCCTTGACCAGCGTGATGGTCTCGTTGCTCATGGGCGGCAGGATGCGGCGCACCATCTGCGGCAGCACGATGCGGCGCATGGTCTGGCCGTAGGTCATGCCCAGCACCTTGGCGCCCTCGTACTGGCCGCGGTCGATGGACTGGATGCCGGCGCGGAAGATCTCGGCGAAGTACGCCGCGTAGTTGAGCGCAAAGGCCACCACCGCGGCCGGAAAGTCCGGCAGCCGCACGCCGATGACCGGCACGAAGGGCAGCGCGAAGTAGATGAACAGCATCTGCAGCATGAGCGGCGTGCCGCGCATGAGCCAGATGTAGCCGTTCACCAGCCCCGACAGCAGGCCGAACCGCGAGACGCGCACGAGCGCCAGCACCAGCCCCAGCGGCACCGCCAGCGCCAGCGTGATGGCAAAGAGCTTCAGCGTGACCGTCGCGCCCTGCGCCAGCGGCCCCAGAAGGGAAAGAACGTAATCCATGCAGTCAGAACAGTTCAGCTATTGCACGACGCACAGCGTATGCAACTGGCGCGGCCCAGATCAGGGGACGCCGCGCAAGGGCCGCCCCGCCGCGCTGGCGTCGTCCCCCTTCCCGCATCGCGCAGCGATGCGAGAGAAGGGGGAAGCGGCAAAGCCGCTCAGGGGGTTGCCCCCATCACTTCAAGATGTTCTTGCCAAACCACTGCTCGGCGATCTTGGCGGCCGAGCCGTCCTGCTTCATCTCGCCCAGCGCCTTGTCCAGCTTGCCCAGCAGTTCGGCGTCGTCCTTGCGCACGCCCACGCCATAGTCTTCGGTGCCGAAGTGCTCGTCCAGCACGGCGTAGTCCTGCGGCTTCTTGGCGACGTAGTAGCGGCCCACGACTTCATCGACCACCACGGCCTGCAGGCGGCCGGTGGACACGTCCATCAGCGCGGCCACGTTGTCGCCGAAGGTCTTGAATTCCTTGAACGACTTGAACACGGCGTCTTCCTTCTTGACCGCGTCCACGGCGCTGGAACCTTCCTGCGCACCCACCACCTTGCCGGCCAGATCGGCCTTGGTCTTGATGGCGCTGCTGGCGGCCACCACCACGATCTGGTGGTTCTCCATGTAGGGCGCGGTGAAGCCGATGTTCTGCTTGCGCTCTTCGGTGATGGTCAGGCCGTTCCACAGCGCATCCACGCGCTTGCCGGACAGCTCGGCCTCCTTGGCGCTCCAGTCGATGGGCTTGAACTCGACCTCCACGCCCATGCGCTTGGCCGCCTCGCGGGCCATGTCGATATCGAAGCCGACGATCTCGTTCTTCTCGTTGCGAAAGCCCATCGGCGGGAAGTTGTCGTCCAGGCCCACCACGATCTTGGTGGCGGCGGCCGGTGCCGGCGTGGCGGCCGTGCCGGACGACGATGCGTTTTCGTTCTTGCCACAGGCGGCAAGCAGAACGCCCACGGAAACCAGGGCGATGGCAGCGATCTTTTTCATGACTCTCGAAGGTCCAAAAGCAAAAAACAGCGCGTGCCGGCCAGCGTCTGCGGCTGGCGGGACACGCGCATCGGAAGAGGAATCCAGCCCGTATTGTCTCCGAGACGGCGGCCGGCGCTCCAAAACGGTGCGCCGCCGCCCTGGGAACGGGGCGCTGGCTGACGCGGCCGTCACACCGCGGCACGCAAAAAGAAGAGCTGCTTGCGCCCGTCTCGCTTGCATTTCAAGGACAAATGACCTTGAACACAAGCAGTGACGAGCGCAAGCAGCTCTTTATTCGATAGCAACCATCACCGCAGCCACTCCCAGTGGCGCGGCGGCGGCCCGGGTCAGCGCGGCAGGTCGGAGTAGCCCATCAGAAACTCGTCCACCGCCCGCGCGGCCTGGCGGCCTTCGCGGATGGCCCAGACCACCAGCGACTGGCCGCGGCGGATGTCGCCGGCGGCGAACACCTTGGGCACGTTGGTGGCGTAGCCGCCGTCGAAGTCGGTGGTGGCGCGGGCATTGCCACGCGCATCCTTGTCCACGCCGAAGGCTTCCAGCACGGCGGCGACCGGGCTCACGAAGCCCATGGCCAGCAGCACCAGGTCGGCCTTCAGGGTCTGCTCGGAGCCCGGCACCTCGACCATCTTGCCGTCCTTCCATTCGACGCGCACGGTCTTCAGGCCGGTGACCTTGCCCTTCTCGCCGACCAGCTCCTTGGTGGAGATGGCGAACTCGCGCTCGCAGCCTTCCTCGTGGCTGGAGCTCGTGCGCAGCTTGATCGGCCAGTAGGGCCAGGTCAGCGGGCGGTTCTCCACTTCGGGCGGCTGGGGCATCAGCTCGAACTGCGTGACGCTGGCCGCGCCATGGCGGTTGCTGGTGCCCACGCAGTCGCTGCCGGTGTCGCCGCCGCCGATCACGATGACGTGCTTGCCGTCGGCGCGCAGCTGGCCTTTGAGCTTGTCGCCGGCGTTGACCTTGTTCTGCTGCGGCAGGAACTCCATGGCGAAGTGCACGCCGTCCAGGTCGCGGCCGGGCACGGGCAGGTCGCGCGACTGCTCGGCGCCGCCGGTCAGCAGCACGGCGTCGAAGTCCTTGTGCAGTTGCTCGGGCGTGATGGTTTCCTTGGCCCAGTTGGTGACCTTGGAGCCTTTGCCCAGGCCGTCCTTCTCCGCACCGATGAACACGCCGGTGCGGATGGTGACGCCCTCGGCCACCATCTGCTCGGCGCGGCGGTCGATGTGCGACTTCTCCATCTTGAAGTCGGGAATGCCGTAGCGCAGCAGGCCGCCGATGCGGTCGTTCTTCTCGAACAGCGTCACGTCGTGCCCGGCGCGCGCCAGTTGCTGGGCGGCGGCCATGCCGGCCGGGCCGGAGCCCACCACGGCCACCTTCTTGCCGGTCTTGTGCTTCGCCGGCAGCGGCTTGACCCAGCCCTCGGCCCAGGCGCGGTCGATGATGGCGTGTTCGATGGACTTGATGCCCACCGCGTCGTCGTTCACGTTGAGCACGCATGCGGCCTCGCAGGGCGCGGGGCAGATGCGGCCGGTGAACTCGGGGAAGTTGTTCGTGCTGTGCAGCACGGCGATGGCGCTCTTCCAGTCCTGCTGGTAGACCAGGTCGTTGAAGTCCGGAATGATGTTGTTGACCGGGCAGCCGTTGTTGCAGAACGGCGTGCCGCAGTCCATGCAGCGCGCGCCCTGGATCTTGGCCTGCGTGTCATCGAGGCCGATGACGAATTCCTTGTAGTGCTTCAGGCGCTCGCCGACGGGCTTGTAGCCCTCTTCGATGCGCTCGTATTCCATGAAGCCGGTGGTCTTTCCCATGATGTCTGTCCTGATGTCTGTGGATGCTGTGCGAGCCGAGCGGCTGGCCCGTATGGCCGGGCGCCGGGCCGCTCTGCGGGGCTGCCGCCTTACTTGGCGGGGACCGCCTCCTTCTTGGGAGGGTTGGCGACGGCGGGGGTCGCGGGCTCCTCCAGCACCTTGCGTTCATGGATCTCGGACAGGGCGCGCTTGTACTCGGTCGGGAAGACCTTGACGAACTTCGCCCGCGAGGCCGCCCAGTTGTCCAGCAGCTCGCGCGCACGCTTGCTGCCCGTCCAGCGGTTGTGGTCTTCCAGCAGCTTCTTGAGCTGCGCCTCGTCGGTCTGGCCGCGGTGCCAGATGCCGGGCGACATGCTGGTCGCCTGCTCGTCGGCGGGCAGGATGCGCTCCAGCGTCACCATCGACAGGTTGCAGCGCGTATCGAACAGGCCGTCCTCGTCGTACACGTAAGCCACGCCGCCGCTCATACCGGCGGCGAAGTTGCGGCCCGTCTTGCCGAGCACCACCACCGTGCCGCCCGTCATGTACTCGCAGCCGTGGTCGCCCGTGCCTTCCACCACCGCCGTGGCGCCCGACAGGCGCACCGCGAAGCGTTCGCCGGCCACGCCGCTGAAGAAGGCTTCGCCATTGGTCGCACCGTACATCACCGTGTTGCCCACAATGGTGTTGCGGGGCGTCTCACCGCGGAAGTCGATGGACGGACGCACGATCACCCGCCCGCCCGACAGGCCCTTGCCGGTGTAGTCGTTGGCGTCGCCGATCAGGTACAGCGTGATGCCGCGCGTCAGGAACGCACCGAACGACTGGCCGCCCGTGCCTTCCAGCTGGATGCGGATGGTGTCGTCCGGCAGGCCCTCGGGATGGGCACGCGTCACCGCGCCGGAAAGCATGGCGCCCACGGAACGGTTCACGTTGCGCGCCACTTCCATGAACTGCACGCGCTCGCCCTTCTCGATGGCAGGCCGGCTGCGCTCGATGAGCTTGCGGTCCAGCGTGTGCTCGATGTTGTGGTCCTGCACGTCCACGTGGAAGCGAGGCACGTCGGCAGGCACTTCGGGCTGGGCGAAGAGGCGGCTGAAGTCCAGGCCGCGGGCCTTCCAGTGGGCGATGCCGGCGCGCATGTCGAGCAGGTCGGCGCGGCCGATCAGGTCGTCGAACTTGGCGATGCCCAGCTGGGCCATGATCTGGCGCACTTCTTCGGCGATGAAGAAGAAGTAGTTCACCACGTGCTCGGGCTTGCCCGAGAACTTCTTGCGCAGCTCGGGGTCCTGCGTGGCCACACCCACCGGGCAGGTGTTCAGGTGGCACTTGCGCATCATGATGCAGCCCTCGACCACCAGCGGCGCGGTGGCGAAGCCGAACTCATCGGCCCCCAGCAGCGCGCCGATGGCGACGTCGCGGCCGGTCTTCATCTGGCCGTCGGCCTGCACGCGCACGCGGCCGCGCAGGCGGTTCAGCACCAGCGTCTGCTGGGTTTCGGCCAGGCCGATCTCCCACGGGCCGCCCGCGTGCTTGATGGACGACCAGGGCGATGCACCCGTACCGCCGTCGTGGCCGGCGATCACCAGGTGGTCGCTCTTGCACTTGGTCACGCCCGCGGCGATGGTGCCCACGCCCACTTCGGACACCAGCTTGGTGGAGATGCTGGCGTGCGGCGCCACGTTCTTCAGATCGTGGATCAGCTGGGCCAGATCCTCGATGGAATAGATGTCGTGGTGCGGCGGGGGCGAGATCAGGCCCACGCCCGGCACGCTGTGGCGCAGCTTGCCGATGTAGTTGGTCACCTTGCCGCCGGGCAGCTGGCCGCCCTCGCCGGGCTTGGCGCCCTGGGCCATCTTGATCTGGATCTGGTCGGCCGAGGACAGGTACTCGGCCGTGACGCCGAAGCGGCCCGACGCCACCTGCTTGATGCGCGAGCGCAGCGAGTCGCCGTCCTGCAGGGGCAGGTCGACCTCGACGTTCTCGGCGCCGATCACGCTCTTGAGCGTGTCGCCCTGCTTGATCGGGATGCCCTTCAGCTCCTGGCGGTAGCGGCGCTCGTCCTCGCCGCCTTCGCCGGTGTTGCTCTTGCCGCCGATGCGGTTCATCGCCACGGCCAGCGTGGCGTGCGCCTCGGTGGAGATGGAGCCCAGCGACATGGCGCCGGTGGCGAAGCGCTTGACGATCTCCTTGGCGGATTCGACCTGGTCGACCGGGATGGCCTTGGCGGGATCGAACTTGAACTCGAACAGGCCGCGCAGCGTCATGTGGCGGCGGCTCTGGTCGTTGATGATCTGCGCGTATTCCTTGTACGTGTTCCAGTTGTTGGCGCGCGTGGAATGCTGCAGCTTGGCGATGGCATCCGGGCTCCACATGTGCTCTTCGCCACGGGCGCGCCAGGCGTATTCGCCGCCGGAGTCCAGCATGGTCTCCAGCACGGGGTCGTCGCCGAACGCCGCCTTGTGCATGCGGATGGCTTCCTCGGCAATCTCGAACACACCGATGCCTTCCACGCGGCTGGCCGTGCCCGTGAAGTACTTGCCCACGGTGTCGGTGTTCAGGCCGATGGCCTCGAACAGCTGCGCGCCGCAGTAGCTCATGTACGTGCTCACGCCCATCTTGGACATGATCTTGGACAGACCCTTGCCGATGGCCTTCACGTAGTTGTAGATGGCCTTGTCCGGCGACAGGTCGCCGGGCATGTCCTTGTGCATCTCGGCCAGGGTTTCCATGGCCAGATAGGGGTGCACGGCCTCGGCGCCGTAGCCGGCCAGCACGGCGAAGTGGTGCACTTCACGGGCGGTGCCGGTCTCGACCACCAGACCGGCCGTGGTGCGCAGACCTTCGCGCACCAGGTGCTGGTGAATGGCGGAAAGCGCCAGCAGCGCAGGGATGGCCACCTGCGTGGCGCTCACCTGGCGGTCGCTGATGATGAGGATGTTGGCGCCGCCCTTGATGGCGTCCACGGCCTGCGCGCACAGCGAGGCCAGCTTGGCCTCCACGCCTTCGTGGCCCCAGTCCAGCGGGTAGGTGATGTCGATCACCGCGCTCTTGAACTTGCCCTGCGTGTGCTGCTCGATGGCGTGCAGCTTGGCCATGCCGGCGAAGTCCAGGATGGGCTGGCTCACTTCCAGCCGCATCGGCGGGTTGACCTGGTTGATGTCCAGCAGGTTGGGCTTGGGGCCGATGAAGCTGTTGAGCGACATCACGATGGCCTCGCGGATCGGGTCGATCGGCGGGTTGGTCACCTGGGCGAACAACTGCTTGAAGTAGTTGTACAGCGGCTTGTTCTTGCTCGACAGCACGGCCAGCGGGCTGTCGTTGCCCATGGAGCCGATGCCCTCTTCGCCGTTCTTGGCCATGGGGGCCATCAGGAACTTGATGTCTTCCTGCGTGTAGCCGAAGGCCTGCTGGCGCTCCAGCAGCGGCAGCTCGGCCGGCTGCGGGCTGGCGGACGCCTGCTCGCCGACGTTGTCGAGCTTGATGCGCAGGTTCTCGATCCACTGCTTGTACGGCTTGGTGTTGACGATGTTGGCCTTCAGCTCATCGTCGTCGATCATGCGGCCCTGCTCCAGATCGATCAGGAACATCTTGCCGGGCTGCAGGCGCCACTTGCGCACGATCTTGTTCTCGGGGATCGGCAGCACGCCGGATTCCGACGCCATCACCACCAGGTCGTCGTCGGTGATGCAGTAGCGCGAGGGGCGCAGGCCGTTGCGGTCCAGCGTGGCGCCGATCTGGCGGCCGTCGGTGAACACGATGGAGGCCGGGCCGTCCCAGGGCTCCATCATCGCGGCGTGGTATTCATAGAAGGCGCGGCGGCGCTCGTCCATGGTGGTGTGCTGTTCCCACGGCTCGGGGATCATCATCATCACGGCTTGGCTGATGGGGTAGCCGGCCATGGTCAGCAGTTCGAGGCAGTTGTCGAACGTGGCGGTGTCGGACTGGCCCGCGAAGCTGATGGGGTAGAGCTTCTTCAGGTCGGCCGCCAGCACGGGCGAGGCCATCACGCCTTCGCGCGCCTTCATCCAGTTGTAGTTGCCCTTGACGGTGTTGATCTCGCCGTTGTGCGCCACGTAGCGGTACGGGTGGGCCAGCGGCCATTCGGGGAAGGTGTTGGTGGAGAAGCGCTGGTGCACCAGGCCGATGGCCGAGACGCAACGTTCGTCCTGCAGATCCAGGTAGTACGTGCCCACCTGGTCGGCCAGCAGCAGGCCCTTGTAGACCACGGTGCGGCTGGACATGCTGGGCACGTAATACTCTTTGCTGTGCTTGAGCTTGAGCGCCTGGATGTTGGCGCTGGCCGTCTTGCGGATCACGTACAGCTTGCGCTCCAGCGCGTCCTGCACGATCACGTCGTTGCCGCGGCCGATGAAGACCTGGCGCAGGATGGGCTCCTTCTTGCGCACCGTGGGCGACATGGGCATGTCCACGTTCACCGGCACGTCGCGCCAGCCCAGCAGCACCTGGCCCTCGGCCTTGATGGCGCGCTCCATCTCCTGCTCGCAGGCCAGGCGGGAAGCGTGTTCCTTGGGCAGGAAGATCATGCCCACGCCGTACTCGCCGGCGGGCGGCAGCTGCACGCCCTGCTTGGCCATCTCTTCGCGGTACAGCGCGTCGGGGATCTGGATCAGGATGCCCGCGCCGTCGCCCATCAACTTGTCGGCGCCCACGGCGCCGCGGTGGTCGATGTTCTCGAGGATCTTCAGCGCCTGGGTCACGATATCGTGACGCTTGACCCCCTTGATGTGGGCCACGAAGCCCAGGCCGCACGCATCGTGCTCTTGGTCGGATGCATACAAACCGTGCTGTTGCAGGTGCTGGATTTCGGCGGCCGTAGTCATGGCGCACTCTCCTCAGGGAAATGGGTCGCAGGGACCGCAAGGTTAGTGCAATGCAACATGCTTGCGCAAGCAGATTAATTAGGGTCAGATACTATTTATAAATAGGAATTTTTCTCATTTATTTATATTGGGGACATATTAAAAACAGGAGCAACAAACCTAAATCTACTAACGGTTTCCATTTTCTTCAGGTAGGGATGACGGGCTTGGGCGGTCGGCCAGCACGGGATTTGGTCACCCGGCGCACCGTGCTCTTCTGCAACTCCGCCGCGAATTTTTCATCGCCCAGGGCCCATCCGGCCAGCGCGGACGCGGTCAGATCCGCCTGGTCGGCCCCGCTGACGCCGCCCTGCACCAGCGCGCCGTAGGCGGCCTCGCGGGCGAAGGGCGTGTTGCCCAGCGACCAGTACAGGGCATGCGGCGTGATCAGCCGCTCGTGCCGCAGGCCCCGCGCGTGGGCATGGCTGGACCAGGGGTAGTCCGCCGGCTGGGCCACCAGGCCGGCGCGCACCGGGTTGAGGTCGAGGTAGGCCATGCACGGCAGCAGGTAGCGGGCGGCATCCAGCACCGTCGAGCGGTAGCGCCCTTCCCACAGCGTGCCACTACGGCCGTGGCGGTTGTTGAAGGTCCGCACGTAGCTGCGGCCCACGGACTGCATCAGCTGCGGCAGCCCCTCGGCCGTCTGTGGCGTGGCCAGCAGGTGGAAGTGGTTGGGCATGAGCACATAGGCGTGCACCGCGACGCCGGCCTTGCGGGCGTGCTCGCCCACCAGGGCGAGCAGGGCTTCGCGGTCCGCATCGTCCACGAAGATGGGCTGGCGGTTGTTGCCCCGCTGGATGACGTGGTGGACGTAGCCGGGCAGGGTCAGGCGGGGAAGACGGGCCATGGTGCGGTTGCGAAGGAGCGGCAGCAACCCGCATGGTATGCGAATCCGTCCCCGATTAGCGTGGCGACCCTGCCCCGGAGCGACCGCCGCTTGCCCTATGCATCAAAATGGCCCGCAGCGCTTATCCTGAAAGCGCATACAGCTATTTTTTTTATAGCAAAGCACTAATCCGCAGAATCCGCCAGCCATTCGGCCAGCGCGCGCCCGGCAGGCGTCAGGGCGGCCAGCCAGCGGCCGTCATCCTGTGTCACCCGCACCCAGCCGGGGCCGGGAATGCCGCCCAGCGCGGCATCGCCCATGAGTGTCAGTTCGCGCAGCACGGCACTGGCGCCCACACCCAGGCGCTTGGCCAGACGGGGCAGCGAGACGCTGGCCGGTGGCGGAGGCGCTGCCGAAGCCCCCTCCCCGCCGTGACCATCGGCCCCGACGGTGGACGCCGCAGGCCGCGGCCGGGCCTCCTCGTCCAGCACCTGCAGCAGCGCCACGGCCAGCGGCCGCTGCAGCAGCGGGTGCAGGCTGGCGGCGCCGTCCTCTGTCATGCCGGCACGGCGTCGGGCCGCGGTCCGGTGGGAGCGGGCTCGTGCGGCACCACCAGCACGGGTATGGACTTGGAGGTGGGCGTGCCGGCCGTCTCCGCCACGGCCGACAGCGGCACCAGCGGGTTGGTCTCGGGGTAGTAGGCGCCCACGTTGCCGCGCGGAATGTCGTAGGCCACCAGCTTGAAGCGGTCGGCCCGGCGCTCCTGTCCATCGCTCCACACGGTATGCAGGTCCACCCAGTCGCCGTCCTTCAGGCCCAGCGCGCGGATGTCTTCGGCGTGGATGAACAGCACGCGCCGCTGGCCGTAGACGCCGCGGTAGCGGTCGTCCATGCCGTAGATGGTGGTGTTGTACTGGTCGTGCGAACGCGTGGTGAACAGCGTGAACACGATGCGGTCCTTGATGCGCTCGCGTGCGCGGTGCGTGGGCGTGTCCAGCGGAATGGGGGCCGGGTAGAAGCTGGCCTTGCCCGACGCCGTGTTCCACACCCGCTCGCTGGCCGTGTTGCGCAGGCGGAAGCCGCCCGGCACGGCCACGCGCTCGTTGAAGCCGCGGAAGTCGGGGAAGACCTTCTCGATCTCGTCGCGGATGCGGGCGTAGTCCTCAATCAGCCACAGCCACGGCACCTGGCTGCGGCCCGCCAGCGTGGCGGCCGCCAGGCGGGCGACGATGGCCGGCTCGGACAGCAGATGCTCGGACGCGGGCGGGTTGATGCCCACCGAGATGTGCACCATGCTCATCGAATCCTCCACCGTCACGCCCTGCGGGCCGGTGGCCTGCATGTCGATCTCGGTGCGGCCCAGGCAGGGCAGGATCAGCGCCTCGCGGCCGTGCACGAGGTGGCTGCGGTTGAGCTTGGTCGTCACATGCACCGTCAGGTCGCAGTTCTGCAGGCCCTTCCAGGTCTGGTAGGTGTCGGGCGTGGCCGATGCGAAGTTGCCGCCCAGCGCGAAGAACACCTTGCCGTTGCCGTCCAGCATCTGCTGGATGGCCTCCACGGTGTCCACGCCGGGCGCGCGCGGCGGCTCGAAGCCGTACACATCGCGCAGCGCGTCCAGCAGCGCAGCCGGCGGCTTCTCCCAGATGCCCATGGTGCGGTCGCCCTGCACGTTGCTGTGGCCGCGCACGGGGCAGGCGCCCGCGCCTTCGCGGCCCAGGTTGCCGCGCATCATCAACAGGCTGACGATGGCCTGGATGGTGGCCACCGAATGCTTGTGCTGCGTGATGCCCATGCCCCAGCAGGCGATGACACGCTTGGCGCCGAGGTACACGTCGCCGGCGGCGCGCAGTTGCTCCTGCGACAGGCCGGACTCCTGCTCCAGCAGCGCCCACGATTCGGCGCGCAGATCGGCCGCCAGGGCCTCGAAGCCCTGCGTGTGCTCGGCGATGAAGGCATGGTCGAGCACGCCGCCCCGGGCGTCCTCGGCCTCGATCACATGCTTCATGATGCCCTTGACCGCAGCCAGGTCACCGCCCACGCGAAGCTGGAAGTAGTGCGTGCTGATGGGCGTGGAGCCGCCCGAGACCATCTGCAGCTTGTCCTGCGGATCGGTGAAGCGCTCCAGCCCGCGCTCGCGCAGCGGGTTGAAGCTGGCGATGCGGGCGCCGCGCTTGTGCGCCTCGCGCAGTTCGCCCAGCATGCGCGGGTGGTTGGTGCCCGGGTTCTGGCCGAAGATGAAGATGGCGTCCGCGTGCTCGAAGTCCTGCAGCGTCACCGTGCCCTTGCCCACGCCGATCTGCGGGCGCATGCCGCTGCCGCTGGGCTCGTGGCACATGTTGGAGCAGTCGGGGAAGTTGTTCGTGCCGTACTGGCGCACGAACAGCTGGTAGAGGAACGCCGCCTCGTTGCTGGCGCGCCCCGAGGTGTAGAAGATGGCCTGGTTCGGATCGGGCAGGGCGCGCAGGTGCTTGGCGATCAACGCGAAGGCGTCGTCCCAGGCGATGGGCCGGTACTGGTCGCTGGGCGCGTGGTAGGCCATGGGCTGCGTCAGGCGGCCCTGGTCCTCCAGCCAGAAATCGCTCTGGTCGGCCAGTTCGGCCACCGTGTACTGCGCGAAGAACTCCGGGCCCACGCGGCGCGCGGTGGCTTCGGCGGCCACGGCCTTCACGCCGTTCTCGCAGAACTCGAAGGTCGAGGCATGGTTGCGGTCGGGCCAGGCGCAGCCCGGGCAGTCGAAGCCATCCGGCTGGTTGGCCGACAGCAGCGTCTTGGCGCCCTTGATCGGAATCTCCTGGCGCAGCAGCGTGTTCTTCACGCTGTTGAGGGCACCCCAGCCGCCGGCTGAACCCGTATAGAACTCGATCTTCTGTTCTTTCATCGCAATCTCCGATCGCAGCGGCTCCTGGGTGCTGGCCGCTACGTGATCCCTGCAGCGCCCCGAATAAAACGCTGCATGGGTGAATTCTTCAGCGGGACACGGCCCTGGCGACATCCACCAGGAAACCGTCATGGCCTCTCCGGTCCGATGGCCGCGGAGCAGGCCGCGCCAGCAGACGCTGTGGAAACGGCTTGGCCGGGCCACCAGCGTCGTCCCCCTTCCCGCCCCGCGCAGCGGGTCGAGAGCGGGGGCTGAGGGCCGCGGCTCCCAGCCTGCCTGCGCAGGCTGGGACGTGCCCGAAGGGCTGTCGCCTCTGGCGGCTGCTCGGAGCGGCATCGCCGCTCAGGGGGTTGCCCCCGTCCTTCAATGGAAGAACTTGGCCGTGCTCAGCAGCGTCTTGTAGATGCCCCAGCACAGCGGAATCCCCACCAGCAGCCAGGCCAGCGCCACGGTGACCGGCGACGTGGTGCCGCCACCGCCCGTGCCGCTGCCCACTTCGGCCGCGGCGGCCTTGTCGTGCGCCAGGCGCTTCTCTTCGGCCAGCTCGGCGTCGGTCATGAAATGCTTGTCGGCCACGGGGCGCACCAGCAGGTTGGCGATCAGGCCCACGGCCAGCATGCCCACCAGGATGTACATCGTCTGGTTGTACACCTGCTCGCGCGGGATGCCCAGGCCCAGCTGGTAGTCGCGCATGTAGTTCACCACCACCGGGCCCAGAATGCCCGCCGTGGCCCAGGCCGTCAGCAGGCGGCCGTGGATGGCGCCCACGTTCTGCGTGCCGAACAGGTCGGCCAGGTAGGCCGGCACCGTGGCGAAGCCGCCGCCGTACATCGACAGGATGATGCAGAACGCGGCCACGAACAGCAGCTTGCTGCCCGCCGAGGCGCTGGAGGGGATGCTGAAGTACAGCAGGCCGCCCAGGATGAAGAACACGGCGTAGGTCGCCTTGCGGCCCAGGCGGTCGGAGATGCTGGCCCAGAAGAAGCGGCCACCGATGTTGAACAGGCTCAGCAGCGCAGTGAAGCCGGCGGCGACGCCGGCGATGGCGGCCAGCTGGCCCTTGTCGAGTTCGCTGTACTTCAGGTCGAGGTTGATCAGCCCGCCGCCGAACACCTCCTGCAGCATCGGGCTGGCCATGCCGATCACGCCGATCCCGGCCGACACGTTCATGCACAGCACCACCCACACCAGCCAGAACTGGGGAATGCCCCAGACCTTCTTCACGTGCACGTGGCGCTGCGTGATCATGGTGTTGTTGGCCTGTGCAGGAGGCGGCGTCCAGCCTTCCGGCTTCCAGCCGCTCGGGGGCACGCGGTAGCCCAGCGCACCGCCCATCATGAACACGAAGTACACCAGGGCCATCACCACGAAGGTCTGCGCAACGCCCACGTCGGTGGGGGTGGCGAACACCTTCATCAGTTCGGCCGCCAGGGGCGAGCCGATCATCGCGCCGCCGCCGAAGCCCATGATGGCCATGCCGGTGGCCATGCCGCGGCGGTCAGGGAACCACTTGATCAGCGTGGACACGGGCGAGATGTAGCCCAGCCCCAGGCCGATGCCGCCGATCACGCCAGAGCCCAGGATCATCATCCAGAACTGGTGGGTGTAGATGCCCAGCGCCGACAGCAGCATGCCGCCGCACCAGCACACGGCCGACACCACGCCGGCCTTGCGCGGGCCGGCACGTTCCAGCCAGCCGCCCCAGATGGCGGCCGAGCAGCCCAGGAACACGAAGAACAGGGTGTACATCCAGCCCAGGGTGGCCACGCTCCAGTCGCACTGCGTGGTGAACAGCTGGGCGAAGAAGCCCACGTCCTTGCCGCAGGCCACGCCGGTGCCGGCCGTCTGCAGCGCCTTGGACAGCGGCAGCCAGAACACCGAGAAGCCATAGGCCATGCCAATGCACAGGTGGATGGCCAGGGCGGCCGGTGGCACCAGCCAGCGGTTGAAGCCCGGGCCGGCGATGATGCGTTCCTTGCTCAGAAAGCCCGGTGCATCGTCGCCCTGCAGCGCGGCGAAGCCGGCGGCGCTTGCGGTCGATGTGTTCATGAAAAGTCCCTCTACGAATGAAATGTGATCCGTTGTTATTGATCTAGATCAATAGCGGGGCGGAGTGTCAGAGGGTGTCTGATTTGCGTCAAATTGAATCAGCACATGGGTCGATTCAGCTTTTGAATGATGCGGTGCAGCACCGCTGAGGCGGGACGGCGCCGAGGGGAAACGGCGCACAGCGGCATCACAACCGCCGTTTTGCTATTCAATACATAGCTGCATGCGCTTTCCCACCGAGGTTTCTGGCACTAAATATGCCTCAACCGCAGATGTGGAAAGCGCGTGTCGCTATGTTTTTTGATGCGCCGCGGCCGCCCAGGCGGCCGGCCCCGCTCAGCCCGGCAGGTCGCCGTAGTGCGCCGCCAGCTGCTCTTTCCACTCGGGCGTGTCGAGCAGTTCCAGCGCCGAGCCCAGGGCGCGCGACACGCGCGGGCCGCGCTGCGTCATGAAGCCGATGGGCGTGCGCACTTCCGGCCCCATCAGCGGCAGCGCCTCCAGGTTCGGCTCGCTGCGCACGGCGGCCACCATGGCGCCGGGCAGCACGCTGCACACATCGCCCGCCACCACGCTCAGTACCAGGGTGATGACCGAGTTGGTCTCGATGGCCGGCGCCACCGGCATGCCGGAATCGCGCAGCGCCGAATCCATGATGGAGCGGTTGTGCATCTCCTGCGTGAGCAGCACCAGCGGGTGCCGCGCGGCCTCCGCCCAGCTGACCGGCGCGCCGATGCGCAGCTGCGCCGCGGGCTCGGCGGAGCGCCGCAGCAGGTAGTAGCGCTCGATGCACTGCGGCCAGGCGCGCAGGTTCACGCCCTGCGCCTGCATGCGCTCGGAATAGCCCAGGGCCAGGTCCAGCGACAGGTCTTCCAGCCCCTGCTCCAGATCGCGCGAGCTCATCGACAGCACCACGGGCACGATGCCCGGATGGCGTTGCCGCAGCACGGCGGCAAAGCGCGAGAGGATGGGAATGGCCGTGGGCACGGCCGCCATGCGCAGGCGGCCTTGCGGCGCGAGTTCGGTGCCCCGCAGTTCCTGGCGCAGCACCTCGTTGTCGCGCAGCATGCGCCGGGCCGTGGTGAGCACGGCGCGCCCTTCGTGCGTGAGGCCGGCGTACGCCCGCCCCCGCTGCACGATCACGACCGCAAACTCCTGCTCCAGCGCCCGCAGCGCATTGGACAGCGCCGGCTGCGTGATGTGGCAGGCCTGCGCGGCGCGGCCGAAGTGGCGGTGCTCGTCCAGCGCCACCAGATAGCGCATCGCAGCCAGCAGGTTCATGGTCGTCCGAAGCCCCCGGTGCGCGGCACGCGCCTCAGGTGCCCTTGCTGATGGTGATGGACGGGAACTTGGACGAGAAGTCCTTGGCCTGCTGCGCGATCTTCACGGCCACCGTGCGGGCGATGGTCTTGTAGATGCCGGCCACGTCGCTGTCGGGCTCGGCAGCCACCGTGGGCCGGCCGCTGTCGGCCTGCTCGCGGATCGACAGCGCCAGCGGCAGTGCGCCCAGGTAGTCCATGCCGTAGTTCTCGGCCAGGCGCTTGCCGCCCTCGGCACCGAAGATGTGCTCCTGGTGGCCGCAGTGCGTGCAGATGTGCACGGCCATGTTCTCCACGATGCCGAGGATGGGCACGCCCACCTTCTGGAACATGGTGATGCCCTTCTTGGCATCGAGCAGGGCAATGTCCTGCGGCGTGGTGACGATGACGGCACCCGTCAGCGGCACCTTCTGCGACATGGTCAGCGCCACGTCGCCCGTGCCGGGCGGCATGTCGACGATGAGGTAGTCGAGGTTGTCCCAGCGCGTCTGCATGATGAGCTGCTCCAGCGCCTGGCTGGCCATGGGGCCGCGCCAGATCATGGCCTGCTCGTCGCCCACCAGGAAGCCGATGGAATTGACCTGCAGACCCAGGGCGCGCTTGGGCTCCATGAGCTTGCCGTCCAGGCTCTCCACCTTGCCCGAGGCGCCCGTCATCATGGGCTGGCTGGGGCCGTAGATGTCGGCGTCGAGCAGGCCGACCTGCGCGCCCTCGGCCGCCAGAGCCAGCGCCAGGTTCACGGCCGTGGTGCTCTTGCCCACGCCGCCCTTGCCCGAGGCCACGGCGATGATGTTCTTCACGCCCGGCAGCAGCTGCACGCCGCGCTGCACCGCATGGGCGATGACCTTGGTGGTGATGTGGACCGACACGTTCTCCACGCCCGGCACCGCCTTGGCCGCCGCGACGAACTGGCCGCGCAGCGCGGGGGCCAGGCTCTGGGCAGGGTAGGCCATCTCCACGTCGAAGGCCACGTCGCCGCCCGTGATCTGCACGTTGCGCACAGCGCGCGCGCCGACGAAATCCTTGCCCGTGTGCGGGTCGGGCACGCTGGCCAGCGCGGCGAGCAATGCCTGTTCTGTGACTGCCATATGGTTGGTATCTCCTGTGGGAGCGGTAGTCTATCGAAGGGGCCGGACCCGGAACGCCCGTAGGGAGAATCGCCCGGCGGCGCCCCGGCCCCATGCCGCGTGGCGCCGCACGTGCAGGGGCATTGGCGGCGCGCCGGGGCATTTCCCGCACAATGCGCGCCGACCGCTCCAACCCCGAGGACCCTTTCCGTGAAATTCAAGATGGCCCCCAATTCCCTGTTCGCGATCCTGCTGCGCTCGCCGTGGTGGGTGAGCTGGGCCATCGCCGGCGCCATCGCGCTACTCTGCGGCGCGCTGCTGCCGGGCCACCTGGCGCCGTATGCCGCCGTGGGCGTGCTGCCCATCTTCATCGTCGGCTGCATGTCGGCGTGGCGCCAGCTCAGGGCGCCCAGCCCGGCCAAGGTGCAGGCCGCGTTGGCGCAGGCCGCGGCCATGTCGTGGCGCGACTTCGCGGCCGCGCTGGAAGCGGCCTGGCAGGCCGACGGCCAGAGCGTGCAGCACCTCACCCAGTCGCAGGCCGACCTGCGGCTGGACAAGGCAGGCCAGTCGGTGCTGGTGAGTGCCAAGCGCTGGAAGGCCGCCACCCACGGCGTGGAGCCGCTGCGCGAGCTGCAGTCCGCCGTGCAGGTCCAGGGCGCGCAGGCGGGCATCTACATCGCCATGCAGGGCAAGGTGAGCGACAACGCCCGCAGCTATGCCCGCGACCAGGGCCTGGTGATCATGGAAGGCGACGCGCTGGCCGCCCTGCTGCTGCGCCGGCTGCGCTGAGCGCGGCAGAGCGAAGCAAGGCACCGCCGCGGCGGGCATACTGCGCCCATGACCGCCCGCCCCCGCCCCGCGCCCGCCGCCATCCCCCAGGTCGGCCTGGTGCTCACCGGCGGCGGCGCCCGGGCCGCCTACCAGGTGGGCGTGCTGGAGGCCATCTCCGACCTGCGCATCGCCTGCGGCGCCGGGCGCGAGCCCAACCCCTTTCCCATCATCACCGGCACGTCGGCCGGGGCCATCAACGCCGCGGCGCTGGCCTGCGGTGCCGACCACTTCGACCGCGCCGTGCGGCGCATCGCCCACGTGTGGCGCCACTTCCGCGCGCAGCAGGTCTACCGGGCCGATTCGCTGAGCGTGATGCGCAGCGGCGCGCGCTGGCTCACGCTGCTGTCCATGGGCTGGATGCTCACCCGCTGGCGCCGCATGCGCCCCCGTTCGCTGCTGGACAACGGCCCGCTGCAGCAGCTGCTGGTGCAGCTCGTGCCGCTGGCGCGGCTTCCGCGGCTCATCCGGCAGGGCCACCTGCGGGCCCTGGCTGTGACAGCGTCCAGCTACACCTCCGGCGAGCACGTGACCTTCTTCGAGGCCGGCGATGCGCTGCGCCCCTGGGTGCGCTCGCAGCGCAAGGCGGCGCGCGACCGCATCACGCACGGGCACCTGCTGGCGTCGTCGGCCATTCCGTTCGTCTTTCCGGCCGCCCCCCTGGAGCTGGACGGCTACACCGAGTACTTCGGCGACGGCTCGATGCGCCAGTCCGCGCCCATCGCGCCGGCCATCCACCTGGGGGCCGAGCGCATCCTGGTGGTCGGCGCGGGCCGCATGCACGAGCCCGCGGGCGCCGCGCCGCCCGCTGCGGCCCCGGCCTACCCTTCGCTGGCCCAGATCGCCGGGCACGCACTGTCCAACATCTTCCTGGATGCGCTGTCGGTGGACGTGGAGCGCGCCCAGCGCATCAACCAGACGCTGGCGCTGATCCCGCCCGAGCTGCGCACCCACAGCCCACTGCGCCCGCTGGAACTGCTGGTGATCGCCCCTTCGCAGCGGCTGGACGAAGTGGCCGCCCGCCACGTGGCCGACCTGCCCAAGCCCATCCGCACCCTGCTGGGCGCACTGGGCGTGACGGCCACCCGGCAGGACGTGCGCGGCGCCGCCCTCGCCAGCTACCTGCTGTTCGAGTCCGGCTACACGCGCGAGCTGATGGCCCTGGGGCGCGCCGACACGCTGGCGCGCCGCGCCGAGGTGTGCGCCTTCTTCGGCTGGAAGGACCACGGCAACCCGGTGCGCGAGCCCGCCCTGTGAGAGGGTGCCCCTGGCAACCCGCGCGCATTTCCCGGCGCGCGCACAGCCTGCAAGCCTGATGCGCTTGCAGCTCGGCACCTCCCGGGCCTGTCGGCCCGGCCGGCGCCTCAGTCGCCCAGCGGCAAGGCGTCCAGCTCGGCGTAGGCGCGCTTGAGCCAGGTCTTCACCCGCTGGCGCTCCAGCAGACCCAGGGCCTCCGGGCCCGCCGTGCCATGGGCGGCCGCCCAGAAGCTGGCGTTCTGGCGGTCGATCTTGCGCATGCTCGCCTCGTGCAGCGGGGCCAGGTCCACCACGTGTCCGCCGGCCTCGCGCACCTTCTGGAGCGCGGGCGACGCGTCGAGCTGCGAGAAGTCGCTGCCGCGGCCCCGGTTGCGCACGACGATGTAGCCGGGCGCGTCGCCGTAGGTCGTGACCAGGCGCTCCAGCAAATCCACCGAGTCCTTGCCCGCGTCCGCCACGTGCCAGAAGTTCACGGCCACGCCCATGTCGGCCATCAGCGGCACCAGATCGGAGTCTTGCACCCAGCGCGCCAGCGGGGCAGCCGTCTGCGCGGCCAGGTCGACGATGACGTGCGGCACCGGCGCTCCGGCGGGCAGCGCCTCGTACACGCCGGCGATCGCGTCCAGCCCCTCGTAGCTGTCCACCACCACCGGGGCGGCGTAGTCGGCATAGAAGCGCTGGAACGAGGTGTGCGAACGGTCGGTGTCGAACCCCGTGAAGGCGCGCCCGTGGTCGATGAAGTACTGCGCCAGCAGACGGGCCACGACGGACTTGCCGACGCCGCCCTTCTCGCCACCGATGAAATTGAGGGATGCCATGGGTTTCCTTGGGTCAGACCGAAAAAGCGGAGGGGAAGCAAGACGTGTGCACAACCGGCTGTGCACGCGTTGCGCTGAAAGGGTTGGCGGCGGACCAAGGCGGTAGGGCGGCCGCCTCGGGGCAGCCTCGCAGATCACCCGGGGCCGCAGCCACCTCGCATGCCCATTCTTGCAGAGCGACCCGCAGCCGGTGCGGTCCCATGGCCCGCCGCGCCGTGCCGCCAGATCCGAACCAGGGCACGCACCCCCTAAAATCGCCCGTTCCGCCCGAGAAAGCCGCATTCCATGACGTCCCCCGCACGCCACCTCTTCGTCACCACCGCCCTGCCCTACGCCAATGGCAACTTCCACATCGGCCACATCATGGAGTACATCCAGGCCGACATCTGGGTGCGGTTCCAGCGCATGCAGGGCAACGCGGTGAACTTCGTGGGTGCGGACGACACCCACGGCGCGCCCATCATGATCGCCGCCGAAAAGGCCGGCAAGACGCCCCAGCAGTTCGTGGCCGGCATCGCCGCCGGGCGCAAGCAGTACCTGGACGGCTTCCACATCAGCTTCGACAACTGGCACAGCACCGACGCGCCCGAGAACCACGAACTGGCCCGCCAGATCTACCGCGACCTGCGCGACAGCGTCGACGGCAGCCTGATCGAGGTGCGCACCATCGAGCAGTTCTTCGACCCCGAGAAGAACATGTTCCTGCCCGACCGCTACATCAAGGGCGAGTGCCCCAAGTGCCACGCCAAGGACCAGTACGGCGACAACTGCGAGGTCTGCGGCACGGTCTACGCCCCCACCGACCTGATCAACCCGTTCTCGGCCCTGTCCGGCGCCAAGCCCGAGCTGAAGGCCTCCGAGCACTTCTTCTTCAAGCTGTCCGATCCGCGCTGCGTGGCGTTCCTGGAGCGCTGGACGCAGGACGGCAAGCTGCAGCCCGAAGTGGCCAACAAGATCAAGGAATGGTTCACCGTCCGTACCAACCCGGACGGCACCACCAGCGAAGGCCTGGGCGACTGGGACATCAGCCGCGACGCGCCTTACTTCGGCATCGAGATTCCCGACGCACCGGGCAAGTACTTCTACGTGTGGCTCGATGCGCCCGTGGGCTACCTGGCCTCGCTCAAGAACTGGTTCAGTCAATCGGCAACAGGGGGCGGCCCCAAGGCCGCGCATGGCGACACACGCAGCTTCGATGAATACATCGCCGCGCCCGACACCGAGCAGTACCACTTCATCGGCAAGGACATCGTTACCTTCCACACGCTGTTCTGGCCCGCCATGCTGCACTTCAGCGGCCGCAAGACGCCCAACAACGTCTTCGTGCACGGCTTCCTCACCGTGAACAACGGCGAGAAGATGAGCAAGAGCCGCGGCACCGGCCTGGACCCGCTCAAGTACCTGAGCCTGGGCATGAATGCCGAATGGCTGCGCTACTACCTGGCCGCCAAGCTCAGCGCACGCAACGAAGACATCGACTTCAACGCCGAGGACTTCATGCTGCGCGTGAACAGCGACCTGATCGGCAAGTACGTCAACATCGCCAGCCGCGCGGCGGGCTTCCTGACCAAGCGCTTCGGTGGCCAGCTGACCCGCGACTTCGGCGCCACCGGCGGCGCGCTGCTGGCCGAGATCCGCGGCGCGAGCGACGCCATCGCCGCCCTGTACGAAGCGCGCGAATACAGCAAGGCCACGCGCGAGATCATGCTGCTGGCCGACAAGGTGAATGCCTATGTCGACCAGAACAAGCCCTGGGACCTGGCCAAGGACGCCGCCAACAACGAGGCCCTGCACCAGGTGTGCTCGGTGCTCATCAACACCTTCGCCGCGCTCACGCGCTACCTGGCGCCGGTGCTGCCGGGCCTGGCCCGGTCGGTGGAGCAATTCCTGGGCGTGGACCTGCAGCGCTGGAACGTAGCCGGCGACGTGCAGGCCATCCAGCCCTACCAGCACCTGATGCAGCGCGTGGCGCCCGAGCAGCTTGAAGCCTTGTTCGAGCCCCCAGCGCAGGCAGCACAAGCGCCAGCAGCTACCGAAACAGGAGCAGAAGCAGGCAGCGCCCCGGGCGGCGAAGAGCTGGCGCCCACGATCACCATCGACGACTTCACCAAGATCGACCTGCGCATCGCGCTGATCGTGAACTGCGAAGCCGTGGAGGGCTCGACAAAGCTGCTGCGCCTGACGCTGGACGTGGGCGAAGGCCGCCACCGCAACGTCTTCAGCGGCATCGCCAGCGCCTACCAGCCCGCCGACCTGATCGGCAAGCACACGGTGATGGTCGCCAACCTGGCGCCGCGCAAGATGAAGTTCGGCGTCAGCGAAGGCATGGTGCTGGCCGCCAGCCATGGCGACGAGAAGGCCCAGCCGGGCATCTACGTGCTCAACCCCTGGCCCGGCGCCACGCCCGGCATGCGCGTGCGCTGAACAGCATTGCCCCATGAAAAAAGGCCCCTCGGGGCCTTTTTTCATGGGCTGCGATCAATGCCCCACATACCGGCCGGGCCGGTGGCTGATCCACAGGAACCCGCTCATCACCACCACGGCCAGCACCGAGTACGCCACGCGGTCGAAAGGCACGATGAACAGCGCCAGCAGCACCACCACGCAGTCGATGGCCATCTGCACCTTCCCGGCGCGGATGCCGTAGCGCTGCTGCAGGTACAGCGAGAGAATGGTGGCGCCGCCGAGGCTGGACTTGTGGCGCGCCAGGAAAAGGCAGCCCGTGCCCAGCAGCAGCCCGCCCAGGATGGCGGCGAACAGCGGGTTGAGGTAGTCCACATGCATGACGTGCGGGAACAGCTCGGTCAGCACCGACAGCAGCGCGACGGACAGGAAGGTCTTGACCGTGAACTCCCGCCCCATGCGCGTCCAGGCGAACCAGTAGAACGGCAGGTTGATGAGAAAGAACAGCTTGCCGAACGACACATCGGTCACGTAGTGCAGCAGGAAGGCGATGCCCGCCGTGCTGCCGATGAGCAGCCCCGCCTGCCCGAACAGCATGAGCGCCATGGCGACGAACAGCGTGCCGGCGAAGAGGGCCTGGGCGTCCTCGTAATGGCCGTGGCGCAGCGAGGGTAGCGGGGTGTCGGTGGGCGGTGGCATGGGGGCGACAAAAAGGGGTGGGGCAGTCTATGCCGCATGCAAGCCCCGCGCCAGCTCGCGCGTACCGCGCCGTGGCTCTACAGCAGCGCGTCAGCGCCCGTCAGCGCCCATCGCGCATCTCGACGGTGCTGCCGCTGCGCAGCACCCGCCCTTGTGCGTCGAAGGTCGCGGTGAAGACCATGGGCTGGGTGCCGCCGTCGTTCCAGCGCCAGTCCCAGTCGGTCTCGCCCTTGCGCTCATAGGTCGTCTGCTTCATGGGCTGGCCCAGGCGGCGGCGGACCTCTTCCTGGGGCATGCCGGGCACGATCTGCGCGAACTGGTGCGGCGCCAGCACCTGGCGCAGCGCGGCCATGCGGCCGTCCGGGCCGATGGTGATCATGTAGTTCTGGTGGCCGGCCGGCTGGCGGTTGTATTCGAAGGTCCGGGCGCCGCCCGGCTCGTCCCACACCCGATCGGGCTCCCCGAAGCGCGCGCGCACGTCGGCCTCGGTCGAGGTGCCTTCTTCCAGTTCAGCGATGCGCTGCTGATCGCAGCCGGCCAGCAGCGCGAGCAGCGTGAGCGCCGCGGCGCCAGCGGTTTTCTTCCAGTAGCGACTGACCATGCCTTCCCCTTAGAACGTGTTTACGATCTCCCTGGGGCCGCGCAGCGGCGTTTGCGGGAGGGGATGCAAGGCGCGGTGCGCTGCCAATAGCTCGGCTATTGGCAAGCGCCGCAACGCCGCAGACCGCCCGCAAACGCCACTGCCCGAAGGGTTGGAGCGAAATCGGGCGATTGAACGCCTCGAATGCTTGCATGGGCACGAGCCCATGCGGCGCATCCGAAGCGTCCACTCATTCCGATTGCGCTCCAACGCGACCCCTGCGAGATCGTAAACACGTTCTTAGAGCGTGTGCGGGCGATCACGCAGAATTGCGTCAGGACCGCACTCTAGTGCAGCTGCGGCGGGCCGAAACCCCACCGCCCCGACTTGCGCCGCGCCAGCCCGTAAAATCGCCGGTTCCCACAGAGCACGCCCTTAGCGACCATGTCCTTCTTCCGCCGCCCCGACTACCAGTCCGACACCACGCAGTTCATCAACAAGCTGAAGGAGCAGCGCCCCGAGTTGGACGCCCAGCAGCAGGCCGGCCGCGCCCTGCTGTGGGACAAGAATGTCGACCACAGCGCCTGGAAGGAATACGACGAGGCGCGCATCTCGCAGCAGCCTTACGTCTACCAGACGCGATCCTGAAGTTTTTTGATCAAAATGGCCGCCATCGCTTACCAGCAAAGCGCAAGCAGCTATTAAAACAATAGCATCATGGCTGCCACCGAGGCCCTCCACGCCGACGGCGATCACGCCCCGCCCGCCGACGCGGGCGGCCTGCCCAACGTCATCGACCAGGTGGCGTTGGCGCGCCTGTACGGCGAGCCGCTGTTCGCCCTGCCGAACGACCTCTACATCCCGCCGGACGCGCTGGAGGTCTTCCTGGAGGCCTTCGAGGGGCCGCTCGATCTGCTGCTGTACCTGATCCGCAAGCAGAACTTCAACATCCTCGACATTCCCATGGTGGGCGTCACGCGCCAGTACCTGGCGTACGTGGAAGAGATCCGCAGCCGCAACCTGGAGCTGGCGGCCGAGTACCTGCTGATGGCGGCTATGCTCATCGAGATCAAGTCCCGCATGCTGCTGCCGCCCAAGAAGCAGGAGGGCGGCGAAGAGGCCGAGGACCCGCGTGCAGAGCTGGTGCGCCGCCTGCTGGAGTACGAGCAGATGAAGCTGGCTGCCGCGCGCCTGGGCCAGATGCCGCAGTACGGGCGCGACTTCCTCAAGGCGCAGGTCTACATCGAGCAGAGCCTGCAGCCGCGCTTTCCGGACGTGCACGTGCTCGACCTGCAGGAGGCCTGGCGCGACATCCTCAAGCGCGCCAAGCTCGTGCAGCACCACCGCATCACGCGCGAGGAACTCTCGGTGCGCGAATACATGAGCCACGTGCTCAAGACACTGCAGGGCCAGCGCTTCGTGGAGTTCGAAGACCTGTTCAACCCCGAGAACGGCAGCACCGTGCTGGTGGTGACCTTCATCGCGCTGCTGGAGCTGGCCAAGGAGACGCTGATCGAGATCACCCAGGCAGAGGCCTTCGCACCGATCTATGTCCGCCTCGCCTATACACCGGCATAACACCCCCTGAGCGGCTGCGCCGCTTCCCCCTCTCTCGCTGCGCGGGAGGGGGACGCCACCGGTGGCCTGGCAAAGCCAGTTCCACGGTGGCCCTGGCAAGGGAGCGCGCCCCTGGGTACGGCAACGGACACCACTTTCATGGCACCCCACGACTTCGACGTTCTCATCATCGGCAGCGGCCTGGCCGGCCTGAGCGCGGCGCTGCATCTGGCCTCCACGCACCGGGTGGCGGTGGTCACCAAGCGCCAGCTGCACGACGGCGCCAGCGGCTGGGCGCAGGGCGGCATCGCCGCGGTGCTGGCCGAAGGCGACTGCGTGGACGACCACGTGCAGGACACCCTGGTGGCCGGCGCGGGCCTGTGCGACCTGGCGGCCACGCGCTTCGTGGTGGAGAACGCGCCCGACGCCATCCGCTGGCTGCAGCAGCTGGGCGTGCCCTTCTCGCTGGATGAAGCCGGCGGCGGGCTGCACCTCACGCGCGAAGGCGGCCACGGCGCGCGCCGCATCGTGCACGCGGCGGACGCCACCGGCGCGGCCGTGCAGCGCACGCTGATCGACACCGTGCGCGCCACGCCCGGCATCACCTTGTTCGAGCAGCACACGCTGGTGGACGTCATCACGGCCGGCAAGCGGGGCCTGAAGACGGCGGGCGGCAGCGACCGCTGCCTGGGCGCCTACGTGCTGGACGAGGCCGCCGACGAGGTGCTGACCTTCCGCGCGCCGCACACCCTCCTGGCGACGGGGGGCGCGGGCAAGGTGTATCTCTACACCACCAATCCCGACACCGCCACGGGCGACGGCATCGCCGCCGCCTGGCGCGCCGGCTGCCGCGTGGCCAACCTGGAGTTCATCCAGTTCCACCCGACCTGCCTGTACCACCCGCATGCCAAGTCCTTCCTCATCAGCGAGGCGGTGCGCGGCGAAGGCGGGCAGCTCCAGCTCCCCGACGGCGCGCGCTTCATGCCGCGCCACGACGAACGCGCCGAACTCGCCCCGCGCGACATCGTGGCCCGCGCCATCGACTTCGAGATGAAGACCCACGGCCTGGACTGCGTGCACCTGGACATCTCGCACCAGAGCCCGGCGTTCCTGCAGGAGCATTTCCCCAACATCCTGGCGCGCTGCGCCGAGTTGGGCATCGACATCACGAAGGAGCCCATTCCCGTGGTGCCCGCCGCGCACTACACCTGCGGCGGCGTGCTGACCGACCTGGCCGGCCGCACCGATCTGCCCGGCCTCTACGCCATTGGCGAGACGGCCTGCACCGGCCTGCACGGCGCCAACCGGCTGGCCAGCAACTCGCTGGTCGAGTGCATGGTGTTCGCCCGCGCCGCTGCGCAGCACATCGCCGCCGCCACACCGCAGCCCGTGCCCGCCCTGCCCGCCTGGGACGACAGCCGCGTGACCGATGCCGACGAATGCGTCGTCATCTCCCACAACTGGGACGAGCTGCGCCGCTTCATGTGGGATTACGTGGGCATCGTGCGCACCGACAAGCGCCTGGAGCGCGCCGCCCACCGCATCGCGCTGCTGCAGGCCGAGATCGCCGAGTTCTACGCGAACTTCCATGTTTCGCGCGACCTGCTGGAGCTGCGTAACCTGGTGCAGGTGGCCGAGCTCATCGTGCGCTCGGCCCAGATGCGCCACGAAAGCCGCGGCCTGCACTACAGCCGCGACTGGCCCGAGCGCGCGGCGCCGGCCGCGCCCACCATCCTTGTACCCGCGGCGCGCTGAGTGCGCCCCGCCCTGACGCCCATGACGATGACCCCCGACGACTCCCTTGCCCGCCGCAGCCTCGCCAGCGTCTGGCACCCCTGCACGCAGATGAAACGCCATGAGGCCGAGCCGCCTGTGGCCATTGCGGGGGCCCAGGGCCCCTGGCTGTACGGCACCGACGGGCGCCGCTACCTGGACGGCATCAGCTCCTGGTGGGTCAATCTCTTCGGCCACGGGCACCCTCACATCCAGGCGGCCCTGGCGGACCAGCTGGCGCGGCTGGACCACGTGATGCTGGCCGGCTTCACGCATGCGCCGGTGGTGGAGCTGTCCGAGCGGCTGGCCGCGCTCACCGGCCTGGGCCATGCCTTCTACGGCAGCGACGGCGCCGCCGCGACCGAAATCGCGCTGAAGATGAGCGCCCACTACTGGCGCAACCAGGGCCGGCCCGCCAAGTGCCGCTTCGTGGGCCTGGCGGGCGGCTACCACGGCGAAACCGTGGGTGCCCTGGCCGTGACCGACATCCCCATCTTCCGCGAGGCCTACGCGCCCCTGGTGCGCCTGGGCAGCGTGGTGCCCAGCCCCGATGCGCGCGGCGCCCAGCCCGGCGAGAGCGCGGCCGACGTGGCCCGCCGCGCCGCGGCCGCGCTGGGCGACTGGCTGGCGGAGCACCACGCCACCACGGCCGCGCTGATCCTGGAGCCGCTGGTGCAGTGCGCCGCGGGCATGGCCATGCACGACCCCGAGTTCCTGCGGCAGGCCCGTGCGCTGTGCGACCGCTATGAGGTCCACCTGGTGGCCGACGAGATCGCCGTGGGCTTCGGCCGCACCGGCACGATGTTCGCGCACCAGCAGGCCGGCATCCGGCCCGACTTCATCTGCCTGTCCAAGGGCCTCACCGGCGGCACGCTGCCGCTGTCGGCCGTGCTCACCACGGACGCGGTCTACGCGGCCTTCTACGACGACGACATCGCGCGGGGCTTCCTGCACTCGCACTCCTACACCGGCAACCCGCTGGCCTGCCGCGCGGCCCTGGCCACGCTGGAGCTGTTCGAGTCCACCGGCGCGCTCGCGGCCAACGTGCAGCGGGCGGCGGCCATCGACGCCGCCTGCGCGCCGCTGTCGCGCCACCCGCGCGTGCGCCACGCACGGCGGCTGGGCATGGTCTGGGCCTGGGACGTGGAGACCACCCTGCCCGACTTCGCCCGCCGCTACCACCGCCAGGCCCTGGCCCGCGGCCTGCTGCTGCGCCCCATCGGCAACACGCTCTACGCCATGCCACCCTACGTACTCGACGATTCCGAAATAGACCACCTGGCCACGCAGGCCCTGGCCGCCCTGGAGGCCACGCTGGCCGAGGAGCCGGCGGACCACGCCGCGGCCCACCGCCCGGAAAAGGTCGTGCCATGAGCTGGGGCTGTTTCATCACCGGCACCGACACCGGCGTGGGCAAGAGCCTGGCCAGCGCCGCGCTGCTGCACGCCCTGGCGCGACACCACGCCCGCGTGGTGGGCATGAAGCCCATCGCGGCCGGGGCGGAGATCGTCGCAGGCCAACTGGCCAACGAAGACGCCCTGGCCCTGCGCGCCGCCTCCACCATCACCGTGCCGCCGGAACTCGACAACCCCGTGCTGCTGCCCGACCCGCTCTCGCCGCACATCGCCGCGCAGCGGGCCGGGGTGGCGATCGACGTGGACGCCATCGCCCGCAGCTACCGGCAGCTGGCGCTGCAGGCCGACGCCATCGTCGTCGAGGGCGCGGGCGGCTGGCACGTGCCGCTGTCCGACACCGCCACCGGCGCCGACCTGGCGCACGCCCTGGGCCTGCCCGTCATCCTGGTCGTGGGCCTGCGGCTGGGCTGCCTGAACCATGCGGCGCTGACGGCCGAGAGCATCCGCGCGCGCGGGCTCACGCTGGCCGGCTGGGTCGCCAACCGGGTCGATCCCCGCATGCTGGCCCCCGAGGACAACATCGCCTGGCTGCGCCAGCACCTGCGCGCGCCCCTGCTGGCCGAGCTGCCGCACCAGCCCCACCCCGACGCACGCGCCCTGGCGGCCTGCTACCACCTGCCCCCCGAATGGACATGACCTCCCCACCGCAACCGCCGGCCACGGGCTCCTGGCTCGACGAGTTCCCGGCCCGCATCGCCGCGCTGGACGCCGCCCACCTGCGCCGGCGCCGGCGCACCGTGCGCCCCTTGCAGGGCGCCCACCTGGAGGTGGACGGCCAGCCCATGCTGGCGTTCTGCAGCAACGACTACCTGGGCCTGGCAGGCCACCCCGCACTGGCCGACGCGGCCTGCGCGGGCGCACGCGAGTTCGGGGTCGGCTCCGGCGGCTCGCCCCTGGTGAGCGGCCACAGCCAGGCCAACGCCGCGCTGGAGGAAGACCTCGCGCGCTTCGTGCAACTGCCCCGGGCGCTGTACTTCTACGCCGGCTTCCCGACCAATGCCGGCATCGTGCCGGCCCTGGTGGGCGCTGGCGACGCGCTGTTCTCCGATGCGCTCAACCATGCCTGCCTGATCGACGGCGCGCGCCTGTCGCGCGCCACCATCCACCGCTACGAACACGCCGACCTGGCCGCGCTCGAAGGCCTGCTGGCCGCCAGCCCCGCACGCCGCAAGCTCGTGGTCACCGATGCGGTGTTCAGCATGGACGGCGATGTGGTGGACATCCCGGCGCTGGTGGCCCTGTGCGAGCGCTACGACGCCCTGCTGCTGCTCGACGACGCCCACGGCTTCGGCGTGCTGGGCCCGCAGGGCCGCGGCGCCCTGGCCGAAGCGGGGCTGACCGGCGCCGGCGCATCGCCGCGCGTGCTCTACATGGCCACGCTGGGCAAGGCGGCGGGAGCCGCCGGGGCCTTCGTCGCCGGCAGCGATGTGCTCGTCGAGTGGCTGGTGCAGAAGACGCGCAGCTACATCTTCGCCACCGCAGCGCCCGCGCTGCTGGCGCGCACGCTGCAGGCCAGCCTGGGGCTCATCGAACGCGGCGATGCGCTGCGCGACCATCTCAACGCCCGCATCGCGCAACTGCGCAGCGGCCTGGCCCCCCTGGTGCACGGCACGCACTGGGCGCTGGTGCCCTCGCGCACCGCCGTGCAGGCTCTGCTCATCGGTGCCAACGACGAGGCCCTGGCCGCCATGGAGGCGCTGCGCGCCCGCGGCCTGTGGGTGCCGGCGATCCGCCCGCCCACGGTGCCGGAAGGCACGGCGCGCCTGCGCATCGCCCTGTCGGCCGCGCACACCGAGGCCGACGTGGACCGGCTGCTGGACGCCCTGGCCGCGCTGGCCCCGGCGCGCACGGCGGCACTAGAAGGGGAGCTGGCGGCATGAGCTACAGCGTCAAGGAAATCTTCTACACCCTGCAAGGCGAAGGCGGCCAGGCCGGCACGCCCGCCGTGTTCTGCCGCTTTGCCGGCTGCAACCTCTGGAGCGGCCGCGAGCAGGACCGTGCGACGGCCGTCTGCCGCTTCTGCGATACCGACTTCGTCGGCACCGACGGCACGCTGGGCGGCAAGTTCAGCGCCGCCGACGCCCTGGCCGACCAGATCGCCGCGCAGTGGCCCGCGAACGATGCGCAGCACCGTCTGGTGGTGCTGACCGGCGGCGAACCGCTGCTGCAGGTCGATGCGGCGCTGATCGACGCGCTGCACGCGCGGCGCTTTCGCATCGCCGTGGAAAGCAACGGCACCGTGGCGGCGCCCGCCGGCATCGACTGGCTGTGCATCAGCCCCAAGGCCGGCGCGGACTGGGTGCAGCGCGCGGGGCAGGAGCTCAAGCTGGTCTGGCCGCAGCCGGGTTTCGACCTGGCGGCGCTGGAAGCGAAGACGCAGTTCATCCACCGCTTCCTGCAGCCCATGGACGGGCCGGCGCAGGCCGAGAACACGGCGCTGTGCATCGAGGCCTGCCTGCAGCGCCCGGCCTGGCGGCTGAGCTTGCAGACCCACAAGCTCACCGGCATCCGCTAGCGGAGCAGCGCAAGGAGCCCTTCTGGCGTCGTTGCCGCATCTTGTCGTAGCGTTGCTACTGCCTGCGATGCGGCGCCTAGCCAGAACCGCTTCGCTGGCCTCCTCGCGCCGCTTTCGCTCTGATCTTTATTTTTTCCCCCTGGTTTTTGCCCCATGCAGTTCACCGTCCACCAACGTTTCTTCTTCGACGCCGCCCACACGCTGCAGCGCGCCATCGAGGCCGAAGGCAGCCGCCGCATCCACGGCCACACCTACCATGCCGAGGTCTCCGTCACCGGCCCGCGCGATGCCCGGACGGGCATGGTGATCGACCTGGGCCACCTGCGGGCGCGCTGCCAGGCGCTGCGCGACCGGCTGGACCACCACCTGCTGGACGAAGTGCCCGGCCTGGGACCGGCCACGCTGGAGAATCTCTGCGTCTTCATCGCCGAGGCGCTGGCCGACCTGCAGCCCCGCCCCAGCCGGGTGCGCGTCTGGCGTGGCGGCGTAGGCGACGGCTGCGTGCTGGATCTCTAAAAGCCAGCACATCCATTCCCACGCGGGCCATCCCGTTTTCTTTCCTCTTCTCAACCAAGGACCGACCATGCCGCACCTGACCATCGAATACACCCGCAACCTGGCCGACTTCCCCGAAGCCCAGGCGCTCCAGGAGATCAACGCCGCGGTGACCGCCAGCCCCGAGATCCTGGACGAGGCCGACCTGAAGAGCCGCTTCGTGCACACGGACAGCTTCCAGGTGGGCACCGCGGCCGGGCCGCGCGCCTTCATCCACGCCCAGCTGCGCCTGCTGTCGGGCCGCACGCCGGAGGCCAAGCAGGACCTGGCCGGCCGCATCGCCGAGGTGCTGCGCCGCCTGGCACCCCGCCCGGCCGGCGTGCTGGTGCAGCTCAGCGTGGAGATCATCGACATGGACCGGCCCTCCTACGTCAAGGAACGGCTGTAACCGATATTTCGTGCCAAACAGGCCTGCAGCGCTTACTCCATAAGCGCTTACAGCTATATTTTCAATAGCATCATGGATGTTTGCTCAGCAGCGCCTGCTGCGCGGCGCCCGCAGTGCGCACGCTGCCGGCGCCCCGCCAGCACCTGCCTGTGCCCCTGGGCCGCCCCGGTCGCCCACCGGGCCGAGGTGCTGGTGCTGCAGCACCCCCTGGAGGTAGCCCACGCCAAAGGCACGGCCCGCCTGCTGCACCTGTGCCTGCCCCGCAGCCGGATCGAGGTGGGCGAGCGCTTCGACCCCGCGCTGCTGCAGGATTGGCTGGCGGCGCCCACGGCCAGCGGCGTGCCCGCCCACGCCGTGCTGCTGTATCCCGACACCCCGCCGAACCCGTCGCTGCCGCTGCAGGCCCCGCCGCCGTTGCCGGCGCAGTGGATGGCCACGCCCGCGGCGCTGCGGCTGGTCGTGCTGGACGGCACCTGGCGCAAGAGCCGCAAGATGCTCTACCTGAACCCGCTGCTGCAGCAGTTGCCCCGCCTGCCGCTCGAGGATCTGCCCACGTCGCGCTACGGCCGCTTGCGCAGGGCCCAGGCCGCGCACCAGCTGTCCACCCTGGAGGCGGCCTGCGCCGCCCTGGCCCAGATCGACGGCGATGCAGCGCGCTACGCCCCGGTGCTGGCGGCCCTGGACGGTTGGATGGCCCAGGCCACCGGCTGGCAGCAGGCCGGTCAGCCCGGCCCCGTCAGAAGGCGTGAATGAATCCGGCGTGGCCGAGCAGGCTGCGAAAACGCGGCCCCTCAAGGCGCCAAGCGCAGCCCTAGCCCGGGCCAGGGCGAGCATTTGCAACGCAGAGGGGGCGCTTTTTGGCAGAACGAGCGGACATGGCGGGTGCGTTCGCGCCTTCTCAAGCCAGCACCGCCGGCAGCCAGCCCCGCAGGCTGTTGACGAAGGCCCAGGCACGCAGGCGGGGCACGTCGTCCACGCGCAGCACGGACTCGGTCACGCGGCCCTCGCCCAGCGCCACGGCCCGGCCCACGCCGGGCAGCAGGCCGCAGGCCAGCGGCGGTGTGACCCAGACGCCGTCCTCGCGCTGGGCGGCGATGTTGCCGAAGGTGGTCTCGGTGATTTCGCCCGCCGCGTTGTAGAGCACGGTGTCGAACACGCCCGAGCCCGGCGCGGGCGCGAAGGCCGCGTAATGCGCGCGGCGCGTGGTCTTGTGGCGCACGAATTCGCTGTGGGCCTCTGCGAACGCCTTGCCGGCCAAGGCCAGGCGCACCGGCCCGGCGGCCTGGGGCACCAGCGCAAACGCTTCCGCCCGCGGGCTGCCATCGGCGCGCAGCAACAGCCGCGCACGCCAGGCCCCCTGCGGGTGGGTGGCCGCCAGGGCATGCAGGCAGGCATCGATGCGCTCTGCGTCCCACGGAACGTTGAAATGCGCCGCAGAAGCCTCCATGCGCGCCAGGTGTTCGGCCCGGTGGCGGAAGGCGCCGTCGACCAGCGCCAGGGTTTCCAGGAGGTCGAACGGCTCGCTGGCGCGCACGAGGAAGGCGCGCTTGTGCTGCCACTCCTGCCATTCCGCATCGGCCCGCGCGCCGTGGGTGATGCCGCTGCCGATGCCGCAGCGCGCTTCGGCGCCGTGCAGCTCGACGGTGCGGATGGGCACGTTGAAGGTCGCCGCCAGCCCGCCGCCGGGCCGCGGGCGCACCACGCCCAGCGCGCCGCAGTACCAGCCGCGCGGGCCGTCCTCCAGCGCGTGGATGGCCTGCATGGCGCGCACCTTGGGCGCACCGGTGATGGAGCCGCAGGGGAACAGCGCGGCGAACACCCGGTCCAGCGTGGTGCCCGCGGGCGTATCGGCCTGCACGTCGGAGGTCATCTGCCACACCGCAGGCAGCGCCTGGGTGTGGAACAGCGCCGGCACGCGCACGCTGTGCGGCGTGGCGATGCGCGAGAGGTCGTTGCGCAGCAGGTCCACGATCATCACGTTCTCGGCCCGCTCCTTGGGGCTGGCGCGCAGGGCCGCCGCGCGCTCGGCGTCTTCGGCCGGCGTGGCGCCGCGCGGGGCCGTGCCTTTCATGGGCCGGGCCAGCAGCGTGCCGCATGGCACGCCCTCCGGGCCTTCGCCCCCGTCCTGCCAGTCGAAGAACAGCTCGGGCGAGGCCGACAGCACCTGCTCGCCGTCCAGCTCCAGGTACAGCCCGTAGCCGCCCGGCTGCGCCCGCTGCAGCGCGGCGAACAGCGCCTGCGCCGTGGCGCGCGGGCCGGCCGCGGATCCCGCCGAGTGCGCTGGCGCCGCCACGGTGCCGCGCAGCATGCCGGTGTAGTTGACCTGGTAGTACTCACCCGCCGCGATGCCGGCGTGGAGGGCCGCCAGCGCCGCATCGAACGGCGCGCGCTGCGGCTCCGTGTGCCAGTCGACGGTGGGCTCGTGCGCCACCGGCGGGGCCGCGGCCGGCCACGGCCCGGGTGCATCGAACACGGCGAACCAGGCCAGCGGCTGCCCCGGCGCCCCGGCATGGGTGCGCAGCGCGCCGTCGAACGCTGCCGCGACCTCGTAGCGCAGGCCGCCCACGCACCAGGCGCCGGCGCGCGCGGCCGCGTCCACGGCGCGCAGCACGCCGGGCACCTCGGCCAGCGTGTACGCCGCCAGCACGCGCTGCGGCGGCCCGGCGAAAGCGTGGCGCAGCCGGACGCCGCCGTCCGCCGCGGCCCGCGGGTCGGTGAAGTCGATCAGCGCAGTCAGATCCAAATCAGGCTCCAGCGCTTATACAGCAAGCGCAAACAGCTACCAAATCAATAGCGCACATCAGGCAGCGCCCAGGTGGGGCACCAGCGCTCCGGCCGGCTGTCCGCTCCGGAGCGCGGCGGTGAAGGCCAGCATGCGGTCGATGGGCTGGCGGGCGCGCGGGATCAGGGCCGGGTCCACCGCGATGGCGTTGGCGCCGGTCTCCAGCACGCGCGCCACGTCGGCCAGGCCGTTCATCGCCATCCACGGGCAGTGCGCGCAGCTCTTGCAGGTGGCGCTGTGGCCGGCGGTGGGCGCTTCGTGGAAGGTCTTGCCCGGGTTGAGCGTGCGCAGCTTGTGCAGCATGCCGTTGTCGGTGGCCACGATGAAGTCGGTGGCGTCCAGCTCGCGCGCGGCCTTCAGGATGGCGCTGGTGGAGCCCACGGCGTCGGCCAGGGCGACCACGTCGGCCGGGCTTTCAGGGTGCACCAGCACCTTCGCCTGCGGGTGCTGGCGCTTCAGGTCCAGCAGCTCCTGCGCCTTGAACTCGTCGTGCACGATGCAGGCGGCCGTTCCAGAACAGCATGTCCGCGCCCGTCTCGCGCTGGATGTAGCCGCCCAGGTGCCGGTCCGGCGCCCACAGGATCTTGTGCCCGGCCGCGTGCAGCGCGCCCACGATCTCCAGCGCGCAGCTGGAAGTGACCAGCCAGTCGGCCCGCGCCTTCACGGCCGCGCTGGTGTTGGCGTAGACCACGACCGTGCGGTCCGGGTGCTGGTCGCAGAAGGCGCTGAAGGCATCCGCGGGGCAGCCCAGGTCGAGCGAGCAGGTGGCGTCCAGGTCGGGCATGAGCACCGTCTTCTCGGGCGACAGGATCTTGGCCGTCTCGCCCATGAAGCGCACGCCGGAGACGACCAGCGTCTGCGCGGCGTGGTCGCGCCCGAAGCGCGCCATCTCCAGCGAATCGCTGACGATGCCGCCGGTGTCCTCGGCCAGGTCCTGCAGGTCGGGGTGCACGTAGTAATGCGACACCATCACCGCGTTCTTCTCGCGCAGCAGGGCGCGGATGCGGTCCTTGAGCGCAGCGCGCTCGGCCGGCGCGGGCTCGGCAGGAACGCGGGCCCAGGCATGGCGCGTGGCGCAGACGCCGCTGCCGCCATCGGCGGGCTGTTCGTATTCCACGGGCTGGAGGGCAAGGGTGTCGGTGGTCATGGCAGGGCGTGCGTCCGGGTGCGAAGAGCGCGGCGTGGTGATGGCAAGAGGCGGGGCGGCGGGAGCGTGCAACAGACGGCGCCGGGGCTGCTCAAAAGGTGTGAAGGGCGGGCTCGTTCACGCCGTCTCAGGCCAGGTCCTGCATGCGCATGGAGAAGTCGACGGCCTTCACGTCCTTGGTCAGCGTGCCGATGGAAATGCGGTCCACGCCGGTCTCGGCCAGCGCGCGCAGGCCGTCCAGCGTGACGCCGCCGGAGATCTCCAGGATGGCGCCGCCGCCCGGCTGCGCGGCGTTGAGGCGCACGGCCTCCTGCAGCTGCGCCAGCGGCATGTTGTCCAGCAGCAGCATGGCGGCGCCGGCGTCCAGCGCCTCGCGCAATTGCGCGAGCGTCTCGACCTCGATCTCCACAAAGGCCGCCTGCGCCGCCACCGCGCGGGCGGCCTGCAGCACGGCCGTCACGCCGCCGGCCGCAGCGATGTGGTTTTCCTTGATCAGCACCGCGTCGTGCAGGCCGATGCGGTGGTTGGTGCCGCCGCCCATCCGCACGGCGTACTTCTGCGCCAGCCGCAGGCCGGGCAGGGTCTTGCGCGTGTCCACGATCTGCGCGCGCGTGCCCTGCACCGCGGCCACGTAGGTGTCCGTCTTGGTCGCCACGGCCGAGAGCAGCTGCAGGAAGTTGAGCGCCGTGCGCTCGGCACTGAGCAGCGCACGGGCCTGGCCCTCGACGGTGAACACCACGTCCCCTGCCGCACAGCGTCCGCCTTCGGCCACGTGCCACACGATGCGGGCCTGCGGGTCCAGCGCGCGGATGGCGGCGTCCACCCACGGCCCACCACAGACCACCGCCGCCTCGCGGGCGATCACGCGGGCCTGCACCCGCCGCGCGGGGTCGATCAGGCCGGCCGTGAGGTCGCCGGCCCCCACGTCTTCACCGAGGGCGCGGGCGACGTCCGCCTGGGCCAGCCGGGCCAGGAATGCCGCGTCGAACGGATGGTCGGGTTTTTTCATGGGCGGCAAGCATAGCGGCATCGCATAGACTCGCCGCACTTTTCGGCCTCACCCCTTCCCGCCCATGTCGCCAGAAACCGCCCCCACCGCCGCCACGCCCTACGGCACGCTGCCGCCGGCCTCTCCGCTGCCGCAGCGCCGCCCCGTGAGCCTTCCGCGCCTGGCGCAGATGCGCGCCGCCGGCGAGAAGATCACCATGCTGACGGCCTACGACGCCACCTTCGCCGCCGTGGCCGACGCGGCCGGCGTCGAGTGCATCCTGGTGGGCGATTCGCTCGGCATGGTCTGCCAGGGCCTGCCCAGCACCGTGGGCGTGTCGCTCGACACCATGGCCTACCACACGGCCAGCGTCGCGCGCGGCCTGCACCGTGTGCAGGGCACGGCCTGGCTGGTCGCCGACCTGCCCTACGGCACGTATGCCGAGAGCCGCGAACAGGCCCTGCGCAGCGCCTGCGCGCTGATGCAGGCGGGCGCCCACATGGTCAAGCTCGAAGGCGGCGGCTGGACGGCGCCCACGGTGCAGTTCCTGGTCGAGCGCGGCGTTCCCGTCTGCGCCCACCTGGGCCTGACGCCGCAGACGGTGCACGCCCTCGGCGGCTACCGCGTGCAGGGCAAGGGCGACGAGGCCGCGGCCACGCTGCGCCGGCACGCGCTGGAACTGCAGGACGCCGGCGCCGCCATGCTGGTGCTGGAGATGGTGCCGGCCGCCCTGTCGCGCGCCCTCACGGCCGAGCTGCCGCACTGCCACACCATCGGCATCGGCGCCGGCAGCGGCACCGCCGGCCAGGTCTTGGTGCTGCACGACATGCTGGGCGTGAACCTGGGCAAGAACCCCAAGTTCGTGCGCGACTTCATGCAGGAGGCCGGCAGCGTACGCGGCGCCATCGAGGCCTATGTGCAGGCCGTCAAGCAGGGCCGGTTCCCCGACGACGCGCTGCACGCCTGGTAATCCCCGCCCTTCTCGCCTCCTTTTCTTCCTTCACCCGCCGGCGTGCCGGCCTGCTCCGGATGATCATCACCCCCACCATCGCCGACCTGCGCGCCGCCCTGGCCCAGCGTGGCCGACCCGCCTTCGTGCCCACCATGGGCAACCTGCACGACGGCCACATCGCCCTGGTGGCGCAGGCCCGGCCGCTGGGCGACGTCACCGTGGCCAGCATCTTCGTGAACCGCCTGCAGTTCCTGCCGCACGAGGATTTCGACAGCTATCCGCGCACCTGGGAGGCCGACTGCGCCCGGCTGGAGGCCGCCGGCTGCGACGTGCTCTTCGCCCCGCGCGAGGCCGATCTGTACCCCGCCCCGCAGACCTTCAAGGTGCAGCCCGACCCGGCGCTGGCCGACATCCTGGAGGGGCACTTCCGCCCCGGCTTCTTCACCGGCGTGTGCACGGTGGTGATGAAGCTGTTTTCGGCCGTGTTCTTCGCGGCCGGCGGCGGCACGGCCGTGTTCGGGAAGAAGGACTACCAGCAGCTCATGGTGATCCGCCGCATGGTGGAGCAGTTCGCCCTGCCGGTGCAGGTGGTGGCAGGCGAGACGCAGCGCGCGCCCGACGGCCTGGCGCTCAGCTCGCGCAACGGCTACCTCGGCACCGAGGAACGCGCGCAGGCGGTCGCGCTGTCGCAGGCGCTGCGCGCCCTGGCCGATGCCGTCCGCTCCGCCGCCACTCCCGGGCAACTGCAGGCGCTGGAGAGCGCGGCGCAAGACCGCTTGCGCACCCAGGGCTGGGCACCGGACTACCTCACCGTGCGCCAGCGCGGCAACCTGCAGCCGCCTGCCGACGCCGCGGCGCTGGCGGGTCCGTTGGTGGCGCTGGGGGCTGCCCGGCTGGGCAGCACGCGGCTGATCGACAACCTGGAGTGCTGATCTGCGCATCGCCCCGGCGAGCGGCGGCGCAGACCAGGGCACGGCGTGCGGCCTGACAGGCCCACGCTGCCGATAGGCCGGCGCCTACAGGCCGCGCGCCCTGTGTCGCACAACCCGGGGGTTTCCGCATCGATAAGGTGAAGCCATGTCTTCAACCCTTTGATCAGGAGTCCCTCATGCCTATCATTCTCTGGCTTCTCGGCGTCCCACTGTCCGTTGTGCTGTTGCTCATGCTCTTCGGCGTGTTCTGACGCGTCCCCCGGCACCTGGCCGCAGGCTCACCGCAGTTCCGCTGCGGGATCCCGGCCCATCAATGCGGCCACCGCCTCGGCAGGCCGCATTTTTGCGTCCAGCAGGTCCACCACGGCCTGGGTGATCGGCATGTCCACGCCCAGCGCCGCCGCCCGGTGCGCCACCGTGCGGGCGCTGTAAACGCCCTCGGCCACATGGCCCAGCGAGGCCACCACCTCGTCCAGTGTGCGCCCCTGCGCCAGCAGCAGGCCCACCCGGCGGTTGCGCGACAGATCGCCCGTCGCCGTCAGCACCAGATCGCCCAGACCCGACAGGCCCATGAAGGTGTCCTGCCGCGCACCGAGCGCCACGCCCAGGCGCGTCATCTCGGCCAGTCCCCGCGTGACCAGCGCAGCGCGCGCGTTGAGCCCCAGACCCAGCCCGTCGCACAGTCCGGTGGCGATGGCCAGCACGTTCTTCACCGCGCCGCCCACCTCGACGCCGACGATGTCTTCATTGGCATACACCCGCAAGCTAGGGCTGTGGAAGGCGTGCACCAGCATCTCGCGCACGCTGGCATGGGCGCTGGCGGCAACCAGCGCCGTCGGCTGCGCGCGGGCCACTTCCTGCGCGAAGCTGGGGCCGCTGAGTGCGCCGGACAGCAGCCCCGGCGCCACTTCGGCACAGACTTCGTGCGCCATCAGGCCCGCGGCGGCGCTGCCGGCGGCGCCGGCCTCGAAGCCCTTGCACAGCCAGGCGACCGGCGAAGCGGTGTGCGCCAGCGCCTGCAGCGTGCCGCGCAGGGCCGCCATGGGCGTGGCCACGATGACCAGATCGGACGCGCCCGCCAACGCCACGGCGTCGCCGCTGCGCACATCCAGGGAATCGGGAAAGGTCAGGCCGGGCAGATAGCGCGGGTTCTCGCGCGCGGCCGCCATGGCGGCGGCCTGTGCCGCATCACGCGCCCAGAGCGTGACGGCATGCCCGGCGGGATGCGATGCGGCGCTCATGGCCATCGCCGTCCCCCAGGCCCCGGCGCCAATTACTACTATTTTCATAGCTATCAGCGCTTATCCATCAAGCGCTAGAGGCCAAAACGGCCCCAAGCGCTTGCCGGATGGTTTACTGCGTGATGATGGGCGAAGGCTCGCCGGCAGCCTGGGCTTGCTGCTGCTCGTACATGGCCTGGAAGTTGATTTCCGCCAAGTGCACGGGCGGGAAGCCGGCGCGGGTGATCAGATCGGCCACGTTGCCGCGCAGGTACGGGTAGACGATCTGCGGGCAGGCGATGCCCATGATCGGGCCCATCTGGTCTTCGGGCAGGTTGCGGATTTCGAAGATGCCGGCTTGCTTGGCCTCGACCAGGAACACCGTCTTGTCCTTGATCTTGGTCTGCACGGTCGCCGTCACGGCCACTTCGAAGATGCCTTCGGCCACGGGGGTGGCTTCCACGCCGAGCTGGATGTCGACGTTGGGCTGCTCCTGCTCCAGCAGGATGGCGGGCGAATTGGGCTGCTCCAGGGAGGCGTCCTTCAGGTACACGCGCTGGATCTGGAACACGGGATTTTCTTCGGTAGCCATGGTCTCGGTCTTTCAGTCGGCAAGTCGTTGGTGACAAAACAAAGCCCGCCCGGGAAACGCTCCCGCAGCGGGCTCATGGGCTGCATTATGCAGCGGCGTGCAAGGCCTTTGCGGCGGCCCGGCGCACGCCTCAGGCGCCCAGCAAAGGCATCAGGCCGCCCCGCCCGTCCAGCGCCACGAGGTCATCGTGGCCACCGACATGGGTGTCGCCGATGAAGATCTGGGGCACCGTGCGGCGGCCGGTGATCTCCATCATCTGCGCCCGGGCCTGCGGGTCCATGTCGACACGGATCTCCTCGATCTGCTCGACCCCCTTGGACTTCAGGATCTGCTTGGCCCGGATGCAGTAGGGGCAGACGGCGGTGGTGTACATCTTGACGGCTTGCATGGCGGGCCTTTCAGGAAAATCTACAAGGTGGAAAAAGCGGCTATCGGCTGCACATGGCGGCCAATCACGCCTTTTCAACCGGCAGGCTGGCTTCCTTCCACGCCTTGAGACCGCCCGCCAGCGCCTGGGCGTTGTCGAAGCCCAGCTTCTTGGCCACGGCGACCGCGCGCTGCGCCCGGGCGCCCTTGGCGCACACGAGCACCACCGGCAGGGCCTTGTTCTTCACCACCTGGGGCAGGCGCTCTTCCAGCTGCGCCAGCGGAATGTTCTTGGCGCCGCCCACGTGGCCGGCAGCGAACTCTTCCGGCTCGCTCACGTCGATGACCACACCCTTTTCACGGTTGATCAGCTGCACGGCGGCGGAGGCCGTCAGTGCGCCACCGGTGGCGCCTTTGAGTACCGGCACCAGCAGCATCGCGCCCGAGGCCAGCGCGATAAAGATCAAATACCAGTTGTCGATGATGAATTTCACGTCGGTCCTTGGGGAAAGCAAACCTCGAATTCTAGAATGACGGATTTTGAACCCGCTCGCTCTAGGGAAACCATGCACAAACTCGTCCTGATACGCCACGGAGAATCCACCTGGAACCTCGAGAACCGCTTCACCGGCTGGACCGACGTGGACCTGACGCCCACGGGCGTGGAGCAGGCCAAGACGGCGGGCCGCCTGCTCAAGGCGGAGGGCTACGAGTTCGACCTGGCCTACACCAGCGTGCTCAAGCGTGCCACGCGCACCCTGTGGCATACCCTGGACGAGATGGACCGCACCTGGCTGCCCGTGCAGCACAGCTGGCGCCTGAACGAGCGCCACTACGGCGCGCTGCAGGGCCTGAACAAGGCCGACATGGCCAAGCAGTACGGCGACGCGCAGGTGCTGGTGTGGCGCCGCAGCTATGACACGCCGCCGCCGGCGCTGGAAGCAACCGATCCGCGCAGCGAACGCAGCGACATCCGCTATGCCAACCTGTCGCCCGAACAGATTCCGCTGACCGAGTGCCTGAAAGACACCGTGGCCCGCGTGCTGCCGTTCTGGAACGACTCCATCGCCCCGACCATCCAGTCGGGCAAGCGCGTGGTCATCGCGGCGCACGGTAATTCCATCCGGGCCCTGGTCAAGTACCTGGACAACATCTCGGACGACGACATCGTGGGCCTGAACATTCCCAACGGCATCCCGCTGGTGTACGAGCTGGACGCCGACCTCAAGCCCCTGCGCCACTACTACCTGGGCGACGCCGAGGCTGCGGCCAAGGCCGCCGCGGCGGTGGCATCGCAGGGCAAAGCGTAAAGCGCGGGTAAAAGCCTCCCCACCGGCGCAAAAGCAGCGCCGGCGCGGGAACTGCACCGGGCATGGCCCTTCCAAGGTGTATATTGAAGCGGTAAAGGTAGCTTATGGGCCAGAAACTCAAAATTGCAGGTTGGATCTCCGTCGGCGTGGTGGCGGGTGCACTCACCACGGTATCGCTGCAGACGGTAGCCCGCGGCGCCATGACGCCGCTGCCACTGGAAGAGATTCAGCAGCTGTCTGCAGTTTTCGGGCTGGTCAAGACCGACTACGTCGAGCCCGTGGACGACAAGAAGCTGATCACGGATGCCATCTCCGGCATGGTGTCCAGCCTGGATCCGCACTCGCAGTATTTCGACAAGAAGTCCTTCAAGGAATTCCGCGAAGGCACGTCCGGGCGCTTCGTCGGCGTGGGCATCGAGATCACGCAGGAAGACGGCCTCATCAAGATCGTCTCGCCCATCGAAGGCTCGCCTGCGTTTCGCGCCGGGCTCAAGACCAACGACCTGATCACCAAGATCGACGACACGGCCGTCAAGGGCCTGGCCCTGAACGACGCCGTCAAGAAGATGCGCGGCGAGCCCAATACCCAGGTCACGCTCACCATCCTGCGCAAGGACGAGAGTCGCAGCTTCCCCGTGACCATCACGCGCGAAGAGATCAAGACCCAGTCGGTGAAGGGCAAGGTCATCGAGCCGGGCTATGCCTGGATCCGCCTGTCGCAGTTCCAGGAACGCTCCGTGGACGACTTCGTGCGCAAGGTCGAAGAGGTCTACAAGCAGGATCCCAAGCTCAAGGGCCTGGTGCTCGACCTGCGCAACGACCCAGGCGGCCTGCTCGACGCAGCCGTCGCGGTCTCTGCGGCCTTCCTGCCCGAGAACGTCACCGTCGTGTCCACCAACGGCCAGCTGGCCGAGTCCAAGGCGACGTTCAAGGCGTCGCCCGAGTTCTACCAGCGCCGTGGCGGTGGTGACCCGCTCAAGCGCCTGCCTGCCGCCCTCAAGACGGTGCCGCTGGTCGTGCTGGTCAATGAAGGCTCCGCCTCCGCCAGCGAGATCGTCGCAGGCGCGCTGCAGGACCACAAACGCGCCACCATCATGGGCAGCCAGACCTTCGGCAAGGGCTCCGTGCAGACCGTGCGCCCCCTGGGCCCGGACACCGGCATCAAGCTCACCACCGCGCGCTACTACACCCCCAGCGGCAAGTCCATCCAGGCCAAGGGCATCGTGCCGGACGTGATGGTGGACGAGACCGCCGAGGGCGACCTGTTCGCGTCGCTGCGCATGCGCGAAGCCGACCTGGAAAAGCACCTGAACAGCGGCCAGGGCGAAGAGATCAAGGACGTCGCCCGCGAAAAGGCTCGCGAGGAAGCCCGCAAGCGCCTGGAAGAAGAAGCCAAGAAGCCCCAGGCCGAGCGCAAGCTGCCCGAGTTCGGCACCGACAAGGACTTTCAGTTGGCCCAGGCCCTCAACCAGCTCAAGGGCCAGCCTGTCATCGCCAGCAAGACGCAGACGGAACGCCAGGAAGAGAAGAAGGAAAACTGACACCGCGCAGCGCACGCTCGCAGCCAGGCCGGGCTCCCGCGGGACCCGGCCTTTTTCCATCCCGGGCCGCTGCGCCATTTCCCTGGGCGGCCCCTGCATGCACCCGGCCCGGCGCAGGCGCCGCGCCCATCGCCACCGCTTCTCCGGATCCCACATGAACGACGACCAACTGCTGCGGTACTCGCGCCACATCATGCTCGACGACATCGGCATCGAAGGGCAGGAGCGCATTCTGGCGGGGCACGCCCTGGTCATCGGTGCCGGAGGCTTGGGTTCGCCGGCCGCATTGTTCCTGGCGTCTGCGGGGGTGGGCATGCTCACGCTGGTGGACGACGACACGGTCGACCTGACCAACCTGCAGCGGCAGATCGCCCACACGACCGCGCGGATCGGACAGCCCAAGGTGGAGTCGGCAGCGCAGGCGGTGCACGCGATCAATCCCGAAGTGCAACTTCGGGCGCTGCAAGAGCGCGTGGACGATGAGGCGCTGCAGGCCCTGGTGCAGGCGGCCGACGTGGTGCTGGACTGCAGCGACAACTACGCCACCCGGCAGGCCGTGAACGCGGCCTGTGTACGGCACCGCACGCCGCTGGTGGCCGGTGCGGCCATCCGCTTCGACGGGCAGATCACGGTGGTGGACCCCCGCGAGGCCGAAGCGCCCTGCTACGCCTGCCTGTTTCCTCCGTCCGCGCAGTTCGAGGAAGTGCAGTGCGCAACCATGGGTGTGTTCGCCCCGCTGGTGGGCATCATCGGCAGCATGCAGGCGGCCGAGGCCCTGAAGATCCTGACCGGTGCGGGAACCACGCTTGCGGGGCGGCTGCTCCTTCTGGATGGCAGGTCGATGGAATGGACGCGCCTGCGCACGCACCGTGATGCAGGGTGCCCGGTGTGCGGCACAGGCGGTAGCGACAAGCCCTGAACGGGTGCCTCGATCAGAGGTGCAGGAGTAGGAATGCTCCTACGATACTGCCATATGGCCGCTGGCAGAATGCTCCGAGCCCCGCTATTACAGTCTGGTTGCGGCCACCATGCCCGATGGCGGCCCAGACAGGAAACTTCTGTGAAACTGCGCACCTACATCGTCGAAGACAACGCTACCATTCGAGAGAACTTGATTGGCACCCTCGAAGAACTGGCAGACGTCGAAGCCGTTGGTATGGCAGAAACGGAAGATGAGGGCAAGGACTGGTTGAGCACCAATGCCGGCGAATGGGATCTCGCCATCGTGGATCTTTTCCTCCGCCAAGGCAGCGGCCTCGGCGTGCTGGCGGCGTGCCGCAATCGCAACGCCGGTCAGAAGATGGTGGTTTTGAGCAACTACGCCACCCCCGATGTGCGCATGCGTTGTGCCCAGCTGGGCGTCGACGCCGTCTTCGACAAATCCAATGAGATCGATGCGCTGGTGGACTACTGCATCGAACACAGCTCCCAACAGGCGGCCAGCCGCCAGATGGCAGGCTGAGCGGTCGGAACCGCCCCGTTTCTGGGCGATCAGATACAACCCAGGAAGCACAAGGGCCCGTCGCGACGGGCCCTTTGCATTGCACGGACACGGGCAGCGCGCTGCGCTGCAGCCCGCTTCTGCATTAATCGATCAGCTTGTTCTTCAGCGCGTAATAGGTCAGGTCGCTGTTGGAAGACAGCGCCATCTTTTCCATCAGGCGCGTCCGATAGGTGCTCACCGTCTTCACGCTCAGCGACAGCGATTTGGCGATGTCGCCCGCCGTCTCGCCCTTGGCCAGCTTGAGGAACACCTGGAACTCGCGCTCGGACAGTTGTTCGTGCGGCGGGGCATCGTCTTTGCGGTTGAGCTGCTGGGCCAGCAAGTCGGCAACCGCCGGCGTGAGGTAGCGCCGCCCCAGCGAGATGGTGCGGATCGCCTCGACGATCTCCTTGGGATCGCACTCCTTGTTGAGGTAGCCGCTCGCTCCCTGGCGGATCAGGTTGATCGCATAGTGCTCTTCGGGATAGCCGCTCAGGATCAGGATACCCATGTCGGGCGCCTTGGCGCGCAGCATGGCCAGTGCATCCAGACCGCTCTGCCCCGGCATGGACAGGTCCATCAACAGGACGTCGATTTCCTGTGCGCGCACCAGGTCGATGGCCTCGCGCCCGTTGGACGCTTCGCCCACCACCCGCAGGTCTACATGTTCGGAAAGAAATTGCCGCAGTCCTGAGCGGACAATCGCATGGTCATCCACAATGCCGATCTTGATCATTGAGCCTTCTTTCAGGGAGCGGCTTCACGCCGCCACTATTGTTCTGGTTGCCGATCAACCCGATGGCCGGGCCTGCCGTTAGCATGTGAAGCCAATGGCAAGTGCCATTATCCAGAAACCTGTCGCGTTCCGGAGAAACCTATTTATGCGCTGGCCCAATTTCCGCAAGATGGCCATCAGCCTGCCGCTTGCCTTGCTGGCCGTCGCCATGCTGGTGGGCATCAACGAGGTCGGCTACCTGCGCTCCCACGATGCCGTCAACGCGCTCGCCCGCACCCACACCACGCGGGCGGAGATCGATCGGCTGATGCAGAACATGCTCGATGCCGAAACCGGTCTGCGGGGCTACCTGCTGACGGGCGATGACCGCTATCTGGCCCCCTACGAAAAGGCCGTTGCCACCATCAACACCAATCTGGACAGCCTGCGCACGCTGCTGCTGAACTCGACGGATCCCGCCGATATCGAGGACCTGGCGCAGCTGTCGCGGCAGATCTCGCGCAAGCTGTCGGAGCTGGACCTGAGCCTGCGGCTGCGCCGCCAGAACAACGACGATGCTTGGAAGTTCGTGCTCTCCACCGATGTGGGCAAGGAGAACATGGACGCCATCCGTACCATCGCGGGACGCCTCACCGACCGTAGCGCACAGAAAACGGACCACAGCACCGCAGAGATTCTGCGTTCGCTGATGCTGTCGCGCCTGGGCATCGCGACGGTGGCCGTCATCGGGCTGCTGGCCTTCTACATGTACCTGCGCCAGGGTGTGGCCCTGCAGGCAGCCAACCAGCGCCAGCAGGACGCCTTGGCCCGCGAACGCGACCGCCTGGAGCACCTGGTGCGCGAACGCACCGCCTCGCTCACGGAGCTTGCCAACCACCTGCAGCAGGTGCGCGAGGACGAGCGCGGCCACCTGGCCCGTGAACTGCATGATGAACTGGGCGCGCTGCTCACAGCGGCCAAGCTCGACGTCGCACGGCTGAAATCCCGCGTGGATGTGAATGCGCCGGAAATCGCCGAGCGGCTGAAGCACCTCACGGAAACGCTCAACAGCGGCATCGCCCTCAAGCGCCGCATCATCGAGGACCTGCGCCCCTCCTCGCTGTTCAACCTGGGGCTGACCGCGTCGCTGGAGATCCTCACGCGGGAGTTCTCCGAGCGCAGCAATGTCGAGGTGGATGTGAACCTGGAGACGGTGGACCTGCCGGAGTCCGTGCAGCTCACCATCTACCGCATGGTGCAGGAGTCGCTGACCAACATCGGCAAGTACGCCAACGCCAGCAAGGTGTTGGTGGCCGTGCACAACTACCCCACCCACGTCTCGGTGCAGATCCGGGACGATGGTGCCGGGTTCGAGACGACCAAGATCAACCCGGCTGCCCATGGCCTGGTGGGCATGCGCCACCGGGTGGAGGCCGCCGGCGGCCGTCTCTCCGTGACATCCGACCCGGGCGAGGGCACGCTGGTGTCCGCCATCCTGCCCCACCCCTGACCGCCTCTTGCCGGCCGCCTCTTGCCGGCTTACGGCCAGGAGCATTCTGCTGCGGTGCGCAAACGACGACGCTCACGCGCCCAGGCCTTTTTGCGCCTCCAATCTCTGCATTGAACGGCCTTCTGCGGCAGCCTAGGGCCGTTGCTGCACCCCGCATGGAACGCGTCGGCCCATGGACTCTGTCCTACACCCCGCCGCGCCAGCTACCGGCATGCCGGCAAAAGCCCCCCGTCTACAGTGACTGCAAGCGCCGCAAACCAGTGGCGCCAATCCACTTACGGCAGAAGCCGGTCTCATAGAAGGAGATGGACATGTTGCATTACGCAGTCGTTTTTCTGGTCATCGCCCTGGTGGCCGCCCTGTTTGGCTTCGGCGGCATCGCTGCAGGCGCAGTGGGCATCGCCAAGATCCTGTTCTTCGTGTTCGTGATCATGGCCGTGGTGACCTTCGTCTTGAGCCTGCTGAAGCGCGGATAGCCCCTCGGCATCCCTGACCCCGCCGCCCTCCCCTAGCCGGTCCCGAAAGGAATACCCATGAACGTAGAAACCGCCACCCAGAAAGCCGCCAGTACCGCCCACTCCGTCGCCGACGGCGTGCTGGGCTCCGCCAAGGACGCTGTGCAGGCGAGCCGCCGCGTTGCCAACGAATCGTTGGACAAGGCCGAGCGCGGTGTCGACAAGCTGCAGGGCGAGCTGAACCCCGCCATCGACGATCTGGCTGCCCGCGCCCAGGAACTGGCCAGCCGCAGCATTTCGTACTGCGCCGACGCCAGCGAACGTGCCCGCCGCCAACTCAACCATGCTGCCGACGTCAGCAGCCGCTACGTGGCCGAACAGCCCGGCAAGTCCGTGGTGCTGGCCTTCGCAGCGGGCGCTGCCCTGACTGCCCTTTGCATGATGACTTCGCGCCGCCGCCACGACTACTGAGCAAGGCACCTCCAGGCTTCCGAGCGAGCGATCCATGACACAACAAACACAACAGAACCCCGCGACCACGGCAGCGACGGCATCGGCCCTGGTGCTGGACGAAAAGGCCCTGCACCAGGCAGCCACTTCCGATCTGGACGAAGGCGCCGTGACGCCGGCCTACGGTCCGCACCGCGATGCCATCGTGAAGCTGCTGAATGACGCGCTCGCCACGGAACTCGTGTGCGTGCTGCGCTACAAGCGCCACTACTTCACGGCCGATGGGCTGGAATCGCCCGCCATCGCAGCCGAATTCCTGGTGCATGCCAACGAGGAATCGGCCCATGCGGACATGATTGCCCAGCGCATCGTCCAACTGGGCGGCGAGCCCGACTTTTCGCCCTCCACGCTGCTGGAACGCAGCCATGCCGACTACGACGAATCGTCGGATCTGAAGGCCATGGTCCGCGCCAACCTGGTGGCCGAGCGCATTGCCGTGGAAGCCTACCGTCAGATGATCAACCTGATCGGCGACAAGGACCCCACGACGCGTCGCATGCTCGAAGGCATTCTGGCCGACGAGGAAGAGCATGCGGACGAACTGAAGGACTGGCTCCACCGCTGACGCGGCGGACCGGCCATTGATGCCAACAGTCGACCGGCCACGGAGGGGTGCAACAGGCTGGTGGGCTGCGGATCCCCAAGCACCCGTGTTTTATCAACCAATTCGAAGGAAACAACCATGAAATACGTCCGTGCACTCGCTTTCGCCGCTCTGGCCGGCGCCACCATCGTCTCCACGGGTTGCTCGGTCGCACGCGACCAGCAAACGGTGGGTTCCTATGTGGACGACGCCGCCATCACCACCGCGGTGAAGGCCAAGATGGCCGAAGACAAGACCGTGTCCGCCACCTCCATCAACGTGGAAACGCTGAATGGCACGGTGCAACTGTCGGGCTTCGCCAAGTCGCAAGCCGAGAAGAACCAGGCCGAAGCGCTGGCACGCAGCGCCAAGCACGTGCGTGACGTGCGCAACAGCATCGTTGTGCGTCCCTGATCCGGCGCTGAACTGACAGACGCCTTGCCGGGAATCGGCCCGGCGCCTGCCACCCCAGCCCGTAGAGCCACGGCCGATGCCGTGGCTTTTTGCTGGGCGGTCCCCTTCGGGGCCGCAGCGCCCCTTACCCGGTGAACCCCTCATGAAACTCTTTCATTGCAGCCACTGCGGCTCCGTGGTGTTCTTCGACAGCTTCCTGTGCGTGCACTGCTCCAGCCCGCTTGCCTTCGTGCCCGAGACGCTGGACGTCGTCGCCCTGGCCCCGGTCGACGAGGACGAGAACCTCTGGGAAGTGCGCCGCCCCACCCCGGACAGCGCGGTGACTCCCCAAGGCGCTGACACGACCGCAGCTACCGGATACGGCAGCGGCGACGTGGGTGGCGCGCCGGCGGTGCGCTACCACCTCTGCGGCAACCGCAAGGCCTACAACGCCTGCAACTTCACGGTCGCCTGCGACACCGCAGGTACCACGGTCACGGCGAGCACCGCAGAGGCGGGCACCGACGATGCCGAGCCGTCCCTGCCGCTGTGCGTCTCGTGCCAGCAGACGCGCATCCTGCCCGACCTGTCGGACGCGAACAACCAGCGCCGCTGGACCGATATCGAGCAGGCCAAGCGGCGGCTGTACTACTCCCTGGCCATGCTCGGCCTCGAACACATCGAGGGCGAGACCGGCCCGGTCTTCGAATTCCTGGCCGACGTTCCGGGCGAGCCGCCGGTGCTGACCGGCCACGCCAACGGCGTCATCACCCTCAACGTGGCAGAGGCCGACGATGACGAGCGCGCCCCGCCGGCGGGTGGCGCTGGGCGAACCCTACCGCACGCTGCTCGGCCACCTGCGGCACGAGTCCGGCCACTACTTCTGGGATGTGCTGGTGCTGCGCGGCGGCCATGTGCAGGCCTTCCGCGAAGTCTTCGGCGACGAGCGGCGCGACTACGGAGAGGCGCTGGAAGAGCATTACGCGCGCGCGCCGCACACGGGTTGGCAGGAGCAATTCGTCAGCGCCTACGCCACGGCCCACCCGTGGGAGGACTGGGCCGAGACCTGGGCGCACTACCTGCACATGGTCGACCTGCTGGAAACGGCGGAAAGCTACCGCACCGAGCTGTCGGTGCCCGGCCCGCACGACGCGCCGCGCTACACCATGGTGAACCCGTTCGGCACGCCCGTGCCGGACTTCGACGCGATGCTGACCGCCTGGGTGCCGCTCACGCTGCTGCTCAACAGCCTGAACCGCAGCCTGGGCCAGCTGGACGCCTACCCGTTCGCGCTGAGCGCCGGCGCGCAGGACAAGCTGCGCTTCGTGCACGCGCTGGTGCACGGGCAACTGGTTCCGGCGCCGCAGGAGGAGCAGGAGGTTCCGCAACAGCCGCCGGCGCCACCAGGGGACGCGGCCGCAACGCCTGCGATCGACACACCGGCCGCGGATGGACCAGCGCCCGCCACCGCACCGGCCGAAGCGCCTCCGGTCACGCAGGCCGCCCAACCGGCAACGGCCTAGCGGAAAGAATCAAAAATAATAGCAATAAGCGCTTTATAGATAAGCGCTTCCGGCCATTTTGACCCCAACCACCTGATGAATGGTAGGGGCCGGAAGGCTTACAACGCCGCCGACCCGATCGGCTCCACGGTGACGCCCACGCGCAGCACGTGGCGCTCGCCGCCGTGGATCACGCCGCGCAGCGGCGATACGTCCGCGTAGTCGCGCCCCACCGCCAGCGTGACGTAGTCCTCGCCCGGAGCGCGGTCGTTCGTCGGGTCCAGGTCACACCAGGCGCCCTGCCCGGCTGCGCCGCCGGGCGATGGTGACCAGACGGACACCCAGGCGTGCGAGGCATCGCTGCCCACCAGCCGCGGCTGGCCGGGCGGCGGCTGGGTGAGCAGGTAGCCGCTGACGTAGCGCGCCGGCAGCCCGAGGCCGCGCAGGCAGGCGATGAGGATGTGGGCGAAGTCCTGGCACACGCCCTTGCGCATCGCCAGGGCCTCCAGCGCCGGCGTGCTGACGTCGGTGGCGGCCGCCTCGTAGGTGAAGTCAGCATGGATGCGCGACATGAGGCTGCGCGCCGCCTCCAGCAGCGGGCGGCCGGGCGCAAAGCTGGCCCGCGCGTAGGCTACGAAGTCGCCGTGCCGCGGCACGTGCACCGAGGGAAAGCAGAACTCCGCCGCAGGCTCATACGCCGCGCCACGGGCGTAGGCCATGCGCCGCGCCACCGTCTCCCAAGGCAGGCTGCGCGCGGCGTCCGGCAGCGGCGGCGGGGCCGTCCGCACCCGGCTCTCCGCCCGCACGCGCAGGTGGTCATGCACGAAGGGCAGGCTGAAGAAGGTCTTGCCGTTGCCGAAGACATCGTGCAGCGCCACGCATTGGGCAGGGTCGGGGTCGATGTGCAGCACATGGCTGTCCACCTGCTGGTGGGGCAGGTCGAGCGGGCGCAGGTGCGCCACATGCTGGGCGTTGCTCACCGAGGGAGCGTATTCGTAGAGGGTTTCGTGCAGCACGCGCAGCAGCATGGCCGGTACTCCGTCTCAACAGGCGGCGGAGCGCAGCCGCAGCGCAGGGGGCACCGCCGCGCGGTGGATGCAGCGCAGGCGACGAGGGGGCCATGAAAGCGCTTGCACGCTACACCCCCACGCTCTGGCGTACATCGCCCGAGTGGGTGAAGTAGCGCGCGCCCAGGCGTTCGGACAGCCGCCACGCCTCGTTCACGCACTGCTGCAGATAAGCCTGCAGCGCAGCGTAGCGGCCGTTCGCATCCTGGGTGCAGAGCGCCTCCAGCGACAGCGCGGACGGGTCCGACAGGCCCGGTCCGGCAGGCTCGTGCGCGCCCGCCCCATCGGCCGGCTCCCGCTGCGTGCCGGCTGCGAGCTTGACCAATCGGCCGCGCAGGGTCTGCGCCACCCAGGCCAGGGACCGGGGGTTGTCCCGGTCCATCACCAGCAGGTCCACCAGTGCCGGCACATCGTGGCGCAGCTGGTACTGGGCGCGGAAGGTGATGGTGCTGTCGAACAGCGCCACCAGCGCCTCATAGCCCGCCTCGTCGAAGACCGCTCCCGTATCGAAGCCGCTCGCCAGGGCCTGCGACAGAAAGCCCAGCCGCTCCAGGTGGCGCCCCACGGAGAGCAGCCGCCAGCCGTCGTCGCGCATCATGCGGTCGGTCTGCGCACCCGTCATGGCGGCCATGTGCCCGCTCAGCACTTCCAGCACGCGCAGCGCTTCCAGGGCCGAGTAGTCGCCGCCGTGCGTGCCGCTCGGGCATTGCTGGAAGAAGTCCGCGCCGGCGCGCTCGATCAGGTTCCACTGCTCCTGCGACAGCCGGTCGCGCACAGCGGCAGCCGCGCCCTGGATGCCACGCAGGTTGTAGCCCACGCTGGTCGCCTGGGCCGTATCCGCCAGCCCGGCGATGAGCGATCGCTCGAACACCCGCCGCGCCTGCGTGGCCGCCGGCACCGACGGCAGCACCAGCCCCTGCGACTGGCAGAGCGTGCTCAGCCACGCCAGCAGCGGCTGCGAGGTCTGGTCCTCGCCATTGAGGCCCTGCAGCGCCAGCCGGGCCAGGCGGATCGTGTTCTCGGCCCGCTCGGTGTAGCGGCCCAGCCAGAAGAGGTTCTCCGCCGCGCGGCTGGTCACCTGGCGGCTGCGGTGGGCCGTGGCCGGTGCACTCTGCGCCGGGGGCAGCAAGGTGGTGGTGTCCACCGCGCCCTGCGTGAGGGCCCAGACGTCCGCGCTGCTGCCGCCCCGCTGCATCGACGTGATCTGCTGCGTGCCGGTGGCGATGCGCGCCAGGCCGCCGGGCAGTACGCGCCAGGACTGGGGGCCGTCCGAGACGGCGAACACCCGCAGCATCACCGAGCGCGCCGCAATGCGGCTGCCCCCGGCCTCGCGGCGCCAGGTGGGCATCTGCGACAGCGGCAGGTAGGACTGCACGGTGTAGTGCTCACCCTCGCTCGCGATGCGCTGCGCCCAGGCGGCCAGGCCTTCACTCGGCAGTTCGCCGCAGAGCACGGGGCCCGTGCCGTCACCGGCCGCGGCGCCTGCCGTGGGCCAGGTCGGGCGGATGACGCTGTTCGCCAGAAGCGGCATGGCCGCCGCGCGCGCGGCGTCCTCGCCACACCACCAGCTGGCGAGCGACGGCAGGGCCAGCGTTTCGCCCAGCACATGCTCGGAGAGCGCAGGCAGAAAGCCCAGCAGCGCAGTGGATTCCAGAAACCCCGAGCCCGGCGCGTTCGCCACCAGCACGTTGCCGGCGCGCACCACCTGCAGCAGGCCGGGCACGCCCAGGCGCGAATCGCTGCGCAGCTCCAACGGATCGAGGAACTCGTCGTCCAGCCGCTTGAGGATGCCGTGCACGGGCTGCAGGCCGTGCAGCGTCTTCAGGAACAGGTGCTCGCCGCGCACAGTGAGGTCGCTGCCCTCCACCAGCGTCAGCCCCAGATAGCGCGCCAGGTAGGCGTGCTCGAAGTAGGTCTCGTTGTACGGTCCTGGCGTCAGCAGCACGATGCGCGCGTCGCTGCCGGCAGGCGACATGCGGCGCAGCCCGTCGAGCAGCGCGCGGTAGGTGCCGGCCAGGTGCTGCACCTGCATCTGGCTGAAGGCTTCGGGAAACAGCCGCGAGATGAGCAGCCGGTTCTCCAGCAGATAGCCCAGGCCCGAAGGCGCCTGGGTGCGCTGGGAGACCACCCACCAGTCGCCCTGTACATCGCGTGCCAGATCGAACGCGGCGATGTGCAGGTGCGTTCCGCCCACGGGCTGCACGCTGTGCAGCGGCCGCAGATAGCCGGGATGCCCATGCACCAGTGCGCTGGGCAGCAGGCCGTTGGCCAGCAGCTCCTGCGGGCCGTAGACGTCGGCCATGACACGGTCGAGCAGGCGCACGCGCTGCAGCACACCGGCTTCGATGCGCGCCCAGTCCTCGGGCGTGACGATCAGCGGGAACAGGTCCACCGCCCAGGGCCGCTGCGGGCCATGCGCGTCGGCATAGACGTTGTAGGTGACGCCGTTGTCGCGCACCTGCCGGCGCAGGCTCAGCGTGCGGCGGTCCAGGTCGGCAAAGCCATCGGCGCCCAGTAGATCGAAGAAGCGGGCCCAGTCGGGCGTGAGCGGGGCGCCCGCCTCGGCCCCCGCAGCGGGCGCGGGCGCACCCGGCGGCACAGGCACACCCGCGCCGCGCAGCTCGTCGAAATGGCCGGCCGTCGCGGCGGGCGCGAGCGCGGCCGCCACGTCGGCGGCCCGCTCAGGCGCGTCATCGGGGGCGAACAGGGAGTCGTTGGTGTTTTCCACTGGCAAGGATTGTCAGGGAAGTTCGCAGCAGGCCGGGAGGTCCGGATGCGCGTGCACGGCGCACAGCCCACTGCACCGGCACCGGTGCCACCGCGCGCGGCAGCACCGGGCATCCGCCGCGTTCACGGCCGCTGGCTGCGGCGCAGGTCCAGCGTGAATGGGAACTCGCGGCTGCCTGGCAGGGCGATGGTGGCCGGCGGCACGGGCAGCGCGCCGGGCGTGTGCCCCATGCGGAAGAAGCGTGCCATGCGGCGGCTTTCCGCCTCGTAGGCGTTGACGGGGAAGGTGCCGTAGTTGCGCCCGCCCGGGTGGGCCACGTGGTATTGGCAGCCGCCCAGCGAGCGGCCCATCCACGTGTCCACGATGTCGAAAGTGAGGGGCGCATGCACGCCGATGGTGGGATGCAGTGCGCTGGGCGGGTTCCAGGCCTTGTAGCGCACGCCCGCGACGAACTCGCCCGCCGTGCCCGTGGGCTGCAGCGGCAGCGGCTGGCCGTTGACGGTGACGACGTAGCGGCTCTCGTTCAGGCCGGTCACGCGCACCTCGATGCGCTCCAGCGACGAATCCACGTAGCGCACCGTGCCGCCGATGGCGCCCTCCTCGCCCATCACGTGCCAGGGCTCCAGTGCGTTGCGCAGGGTCAGCTCCACGCCGCGCGACTGCACCTGGCCCACCAGCGGGAAGCGGAACTCCAGGTGCGGCGCGAACCAGGCGTCGTCGAAGCCGTAGCCCGCGTCGCGCATTTCGCTTAGCACGTCGTGCAGGTCCATCTGCACGAAGGTCGGCAGCAGGAAGCGGTCGTGCAGCTCGGTGCCCCAGCGGGCGGCCGGCGCCTTGTAGGGCGTCTTCCAGAACCGGGCGATCAGGGCGCGCAGCAGCAGCTGCTGGGCCACGCTCATGCGGGCGTGGGGCGGCATCTCGAAGGCGCGCAGCTCCAGCAGGCCCAGGCGGCCAGTGCTGCTATCGGGCGAGTACATCTTGTCGATGCAGAACTCGCTGCGGTGCGTGTTGCCCGTCACGTCGATGAGGATGTTGCGCAGCGTGCGGTCCACCAGCCACGGCGGCATGTCCTGGCCGTAGCGCTCGCGGTTCTTCTCGATCTCGCGCAGGGCGATCTCCAGCTCGTACAGCTGGTCGTTGCGCGCCTCGTCCACGCGCGGTGCCTGGCTGGTCGGTCCCACGAACATGCCGCTGAACAGGTAGCTCAACGACGGGTGGTTGTGCCAGTACAGGATCAGGCTGGCCAGCAGCTCCGGCCTGCGCAGGAAAGGCGAGTCGGCCGGCGTGGCGCCGCCCATCACGAAATGGTTGCCGCCGCCCGTGCCGGTGTGGCGGCCGTCGGTCATGAACTTCTCGGCCGACAGGCGCGACTCCCAGGCCGCCTGGTAGAGGAACTCGGTGTGCTGCACCAGTTCGCCCCAGTTGTGCGCGGGGTGGATGTTCACCTCGATCACGCCAGGGTCGGGCGTCACCTGCAGCAGCTTCAGGCGCGCATCGCGCGGCGGCGGATAGCCCTTCCAGCACGATCTGCACGCCCAGCGCTTCGGCCGTCGATTCCACGGCGGCCAGCAGGTCGAGGTAATCGTCCAGGTGGGCGAGCGGCGGCATGAAGACGTAGAGCACGCCCGTCTTGTCGCCCTGCTGCTCGGCCTTGGGGCCATTGGCGCGGCGGGGGTCGCGCGCCTCCACGCACAGCGCGGTGCGGGTGAGCCCCGCCGCGGAGGCAAAGCGGCCGGGCGGGGCAAACCCGGCAGGCGCGGGCTGCCCGGCGGCGCGGGCGTCGCCCGTGTCCTGCTGCAGGCCCTGGCCCACGCGGCGCGCTTCGCCGGCGGCGCTGGCGCCCGCCAGGTACGGCAGGTCGCGCCCGCCGGTGACCACGCTCGGCAGCGTGGCGTAGCGGGCGCGCAGCGCCGCGGCGCCCGGCAGCGGCTGCGCCGGCACCGACGGATCTTGCGGGATCAGGTAGGGATAGTCGCCCTGGCTGACCCAGGGCAGCGAATCCAGCGGCAGCCGGTAGCCCATGGGCGAGTCGCCCGGGATCAGGTACATGCGCTCGTCGCGGAAGAACCAGGGGCCGGTGGCCCAGGTGGCACCGCCCAGCGCCGGGCCGGCACCGCGCACGGGCTCGAGCGGCAGCACGTAGCCGACCACGCTGTCGAGCTTCTGTTCGAACACGCGGCGCAGGCGTGCGCGTTCCAGTTCGTCGTCCAGCCGCGCATCGAACGGGTCCACGTTGACGGGCAGGCGGCGCTCGCGCCACAGGTAGTACCAGGTGTCCTCGAAGCCGGGCTGGATGTGCGTGTCGGTCAGATCGAGCGTGCGCGCCAGGTGGTGGATGAAGCGGCGCGCGTCCTCGCGGGTGTAGTGCTGCGGCTCGCGCTCGTCGGCGAAGAGCGCCGGGTTGTTCCAGGCCGGCTGGCCGTCGGTGCGCCAGCAGATGGACAGGGCCCAGCGCGGCAATTGCTCGCCGGGGTACCACTTGCCCTGGCCGAAGTGCAGGAAGCCCCCCTCGCCATACTCGGCGCGCAGCTTGTGGACCAGCTCGGTGGCGTAGCCGCGCTTGGTGGGGCCGAGAGCATCGGTGTTCCACTCGGCAGCATCGCGGTCGCTCTGGGCCACGAAGGTGGGCTCGCCACCCATGGTCAGGCGCACATCGCCGGCCACCAGCTCGGCATCCACCGCCTCGCCCAGGGCCAGCACGTCCTGCCACTGCGCTTCGGTATAGGGCTTGGTGACGCGCGGCGACTCATGGATGCGGGTGACGCGCATCTCGTGGTGGAACTCGACCTCGGCCTCGTCCACCAATCCTTCGATGGGCGCGGCGGTGGAGGGCTGCGGCGTGCAGGCCAGCGGAATGTGGCCTTCGCCGGCCATCAGGCCGCTGGTGGCGTCGAGACCGATCCAGCCGGCGCCGGGCAGATAGACCTCGCACCAGGCGTGCAGGTCGGTGAAGTCGTGGTCGGTGCCACTGGGGCCGTCGAGCGACTTCACGTCCGGCGTGAGCTGGATCAGGTAGCCGGACACGAAGCGCGCGGCCAGCCCCATGTGGCGCAGCAGCTGCACCAGCAGCCAGCCGGAGTCACGGCAGGAGCCACTTGCGCTTTCCAGCGTCTGCTCCGGGGTCTGCACACCGGGCTCCATGCGGATCAGGTAGCGGATGTCCTGCGCCACCTGCTGGTTCAGGCCCACCAGGAAGTCGATGGTGCGCTGCGGCTTGCGGTCGATGCGGTCCAGGTAGGCCTGCACGCGCGGCGTGGCCGGCTCGGTCGCCAGGTAGGGGGCCAGCTCCTGCTGCTGGCTTTCGCTGTAGCCGAAGGGAAATTGCTCCGCGTGCGGCTCCAGGAAGAAGTCGAACGGGTTGTAGACCGACATCTCCACCACCAGGTCCACCGTGACCTTGAACTGCGTGGTCTTCTCCGGGAACACCAGCCGCGCCTGGTAGTTGGCGAACGGATCCTGCTGCCAGTTGATGAAGTGCTGGGCGGGTTCGACCTTCAGCGAATACGAAACGACGTGGCTGCGGCAGTGCGGCGCCGGGCGCAGGCGCACGATCTGCGGCCCCAGGCCGATGGGCCGGTCGTACTGGTAGTGCGTGACGTGGTGGAGGGCAGCGTGGATGGACATATGGGAGCCATCCTAGCAAGTGTCGAGCCAATCGGCGTGTAGACCGGAGACGCGCTGTGGGTGATCGGCCCGCGCCGGCCGGTCCGCGCTCAGCCCGCGCTCGACACCCGCGCCAGCAGCCGGGCCTGCACCGAGGGCGACACGAACTTGTCCACCTCGCCGCCCAGCGTGGCGATCTCGCGCACGAAGGTGCTGCTGATGAACTGGAAGCGGTCGCTGGGCGTGAGGAACACCGTCTCCACCTCGGGCATCAGCGTGCGGTTCATGCCGGCCAGCTGGAACTCGTAGTCGAAGTCGGTCACCGCGCGCAGGCCGCGCACGATGGCCTTGCCGCCGCGCGCCACGACGAAGTCGCGCAGCAGGCCGGAGTAGCTCTCCACCTGCACCTGCGGGTAGGCGGCCGCCACCTCGCGCACCATCTCGATCCGCTCCTCCAGGCTGAATAGCGTCTTCTTGTGGTGGCCCGCCGCCACCGCCACGATCACGCGCTGAAAGAGCTGCGTGGCACGGCGCACCACATCCTCATGGCCCAGGGTGATGGGGTCGAAGGTCCCGGGGTAGATGGCGAGCACGTTCTGGGCCATGGCGGTTCGGTCTCCTGCGGCGGTGGATGGAGGGGCGGGCGGGCGCCGGGCCCGTCACGTGGGCGGATTATGCAGTGCCAGTGCTGCGCCGCAGCACGGCAATAAATGCATATGGAAATTCGGCTCCAGCGCCCGCAGGACAAGCGCAGTCAGCTATCAATTCGATACTGCGGCTGAGACGGGGGCAGCACGGCGCAGCAGGTGCGCGTGCACGGCGCCGGCTTTGAGGTGGCGGTGCACCGCCAGCCCCAGCGGCTGCAGGGCCTCGTCGGTCCAGGCCTGCGGCGCCTCCAGGTAGATGAAGCCGTCGGCGGCCAGCGCGGGGGCGGCAGCCTGCAGTGCGGGCTGGAACAGCGCGCCGTCGAAGGGCGGGTCGATCAGCACCAGGTGCAGGCTGCCCGGCGCGCACTGGCGCAGCGCGGCCACGCCGTCGCCGCGCTGCACGCGCACGGTGTCGGCCTTCAGCCGCTGGCGCACGGTTTCCAGCTGGGCAGCCAGGGCGGCGTCGCCCTCCACCAGCTGCACCTGCACGGCCCCGCGGGAGGCGGCCTCGAAACCCAGCGCGCCGGTGCCGGCGAAGGCGTCCAGGCAGCGCCAGCCGGTGAGGTCCTGGCCCAGCCAGTTGAACAGCGTCTCGCGCACGCGGTCGGGCGTGGGGCGCAGCCCGGGGCGGTCGGCCACGGCCAGGCGCGTGCGCTTCCACTGGCCGCCGATGATGCGCACCTCGCCAGCGCCCTGGGGCACGCGCCGGGCGGGGGCCGGGGCGGACTTGCCGGGGCGCGCTGCAGCGCCGCCGCCTGCGGAGCGTGCGGGCCGCTTCATGGACGGGCTCCGGACGCCGGCGCGCTGGCCGGGGCGGCCGCGGGGGCGCCGCCGCCCTGCCCGCCCACCACCACGGTGACCATGCGATCCGGCTGCAGCTTGCGCTGCATGGCGGCGCGGATGTCGGCCACGGTGAGCGCCTGCACGCGGTCCGTCCAGTGCTCCAGGTAGTCCAGCGGCAGGCCGTTGGTGGCGATGTTGACCACGTTGCCCAGCAGCTTGCGGTTGCTGTCGATGCGCAGGGCGAAGCCGCCGATCAGGTTGTCCTTGGCAGCGCGCAGTTCGGCCTCGGTCGGGCCCTCGGCCACGAAGCGGCGCAGCACCTCGCGCGAGACCTGCACGGCCTGCGCGGCCTGGTCGGGCCGGGTCTGCAGGCTGACGGCGAAGGCGCCGGCGTTCAGGCCCGGCGAGAAATCGCTGCCCACGCTGTAGCTCAGGCCGCGCTTTTCACGCACCTCGTGCGTCAGACGCGAGGTGAAGCCGCCCCCGCCCAGGATGTGGTTGCCCACCAGCAGCGCAAGGAAGTCCGGGTCGCGGCGGGCAAAGCCCGGCTGGCCGATGAGCACGTGCGCCTGGGCCGAGGCGAAGGGAAGGTCGCGCTCTGCGGACTGCGCCAGCGGCGGCACCTCCGGCACGGCGGGCAGCGGCGCGCAGGCTGCGGCCTGCGGTGCGGGCAGACGCGCCAGCAGGGTCTGCACCAGCGTCTGCGCCTGGGCACGGCTGACGGCGCCCACGATGGCCACGCGCGCGCGGCAGGCCTGCAGGTACTGTGCCTGGTAGGCCTGCATGTCGGCCACCTCAATGCGCGCCAGCGTCTCGGGCGTGGGGCGCTGGCCGTACGGGTGGCCGCCGTACACGGCGGCGGCAAAGGTCTTGCCGGCCACGGTGCCGGGCCGGGTTTCCGACTCTTTCAGCGCGGCCGTCCAGCGGGCGCGCTCGCGCTGCCAGACATCCTGCGGAAAGGCGGGCTCGCCCAGCTGGCGCGCAGCCAGGCGGGCGGCACGGTCCAGCAGCGCGGGGTCGGTCAGGGAGCGCAGCGAGTAGCTCAGCCCGTCACGGCTGGCGGTGGCATCGAAGCTGGCGCCCAGATCGGCCCAGGCCTCGCCCAGGGCGTTCTCGTCCAGCGCCGGCTGGCCGTCCGTGCCGGCCTTCACGCCCTTGGACGCCATGCCCGCAACCGCACTCGCCAGCCCGGCCTGCGCGGCGGGATCGCGGCGCGCACCGGCGTCGAAATCGACCTGCACATCCACCATCGGAATGGCCGGGCTCTCCACCAGCCAGACGCGGGCTCCGCTCGGCTCCGTCCAGTGCTGGATGGGCAGCAGCGCCCAAGCCGGATTGGCAAAGAAAAAGGCTCCAGCGCCCGCCAATAAAGCGCGAACAGCTATTTTTTTGATAGTCATCGTCATGTCATGCATCCTGCGCGTTCGTTCACGCCATCTCGGTTATCCATTGCGCTGCGCGCCGCCCGCGTGGCATGAACCGGCGCGGTCCACGCCAGCGGCAGCCGAGCCAGGGCCGCCCCGCAGCGAGGGCTGCGTCCCCCTGCCCGCCGTGCGCAGCACGGCGAGAGCGGGGGGAAGCGGCGCAGCCGCTCAGGGGGGTGTTCATTTCAATGGACGCGGCCGCCGGCCGCGTCCGCACCGGCGGGCGCAGCCCGCTTGGCGTTGGGATCGATCGGCTGGGGCACCAGCGTGCCCACGGTGAGCTGGTCGTCGCCGAAGTAGCGCGCCGCCACCGACTGCACCTGCGCCGGCGTCACGTCCCGCAGCAGCTTGAGCAGGCGGTCGTCCGCGTCCAGCGGCAAGCCCTGTACCCAGTTGCTGCCCAGATCGCTTGCCTGGCTCTGCAGCGAATCGCGGGCGTAGATGGTGGAGGCCGCCCACTGCGTTTTCACGCGGGACAGTTCGGCCTCGCTCACGCCGTCCTTGGCCACGCGGGTCACCTCGGCGCGCAGGGCCTCCTCGACCTGCTGCGGCGTCTTGCCCGCGGCGGGCACGCCTGTCAGCAGGAACAGGCTGGGGCCGCGCCCCATGACCGAGGCGCCGCTGTCGGCCCCGTCGGCCACGCGGTCCGGGCCCTGGCGCAGGGCGCGCTCCAGGCGTGCGCCGTCGTAGCCGCTGAGCACGCCGGACAGCACCATCAGCGCCAGGCCGTCGCGGTCGGCCTCCGTTAGGTTCTCCAGCCGCTGCACCGTCGGCACGCGGAAGGCCAGCGCCACGTACGACTGCTCGGCGGGCGCCTTGAACCAGATGCGGCGCAGGCCGCGCTGCTCGGGCTCGGGCCGCGGCTTGCGCACCGGCACGGCGCGCACGGGGATGCGGCCGTAGGTCTTCTCGGCCAGCGCGCGCACCTGGGCCGGGTCCACGTCGCCCGCCACCACCACGACGGCATTGGCCGGCACGTACCAGCGCTGGTGGAAGTCACGCACGTCCTGTGGCGTCATCGAATCCAGGTCGCCCATCCAGCCGATCACCGGGCGGTGGTAGGGCGAGGCGACGAAGGTGGCGGCGTACAGCTGCTCCATCAGCGCGGCGCGGGGCTGGTCGTCGGTGCGCATGCGGCGCTCTTCCTTGATGACCTCGATCTCGCGCTTGAACTCGTCGTCCGGCCACTGGTTGTTGGCGAAGCGGTCGGACTCCAGCTTCATCACGTCGCCCAGGCGCTTGGCCGGGATCTGTTGGTAGTAGCCGGTGTAGTCGTAGCTGGTGAAGGCGTTTTCCTGCCCGCCCAAAGCGGCCACCCGGCGCGAGAACTCGCCCGGCTTCACCGTCTTGGAGCCCTTGAACATCATGTGCTCCAGCGCATGGGCCACGCCCGAGGTGCCGTCCACCTCGTCGATGGCGCCCACCCGCACCCAGACCATGTGCACGGCCGTGGGCGCGCGCCGGTCGGGCTGCACGATCAGCTGCATACCGTTCTTGAGCGTGAACTGCTGCGCGCCCGTGGGCGAGGCGCCGGCCGTGGCGGCAGGGGAAGTGGAGGGAGGGGTGGAAGGCGGCACCGAAGGCGACGTCTGCGCCCCGGCATGCACGCAGGCCAGCAGGCCCAGGAGGGTGATAGCGCGTTTCATAGAATGGCTGCGATTCTAAGAACCCCGCAAATGTTCAGTTTTTTCAAGAAAAAGCCTCACACCCCCGCCGACCAGCCGGCTGCCACGCCCGAACCTGGCACATCCGCCGCCGCCCCGCAGACGGACGCAGCCCCTGCGGCCGCGCCCGCCCCCGCTGCCGCCGGACTGGGCTGGCTGCGCAACCCGTTCGCCAAGGCACCGGCGCCCCAGGCCGCTCCGGCCACGCCGGCCGCCCCCGACGCGCCGCCACCGGCCGCCTCGCCCGTGGCACTGCCGACCGCTCCCTCCGTGCCGGACCCGGTGGTGGCGGTGCCCGCTCCTGCGCCGGCACCCGCCTCCACACCAGCGCCGGCCGCTTTCACGCCGGCGATGCCTGTGCCTACCCCGGCTCCAGCCCCAGCTCCAGCTACCACGCCGGTCATCCTGGCGCCTGCGCCTGTCGCGCCCCCTGCCCCGCTCCCGGCTCCTGTGCCTGCAGCCGCGCCCCAGCCCGTTGTGTCTGTCGCGCCAGCGTCCATGCCAGTCGCCCTCCCGGAGCCCGCTGCGGAGCGCAAGGGCTGGCTCGATCGCCTGAAGTCCGGCCTGCGCAAGACCGGCACCAGCATCACCACCGTCTTCACCGGCACGCAGATCAACGACGCGCTGTACGACGAGCTGGAAGAGGCCTTGCTCATGGCCGACACCGGCGTCAAGGCGACGCAGCACCTGCTGGACGATCTCAAGCGCCGTGTGAAGGAAGCCAAGGCCACCGACCCGGCGGCCGTGAAGGGCCTGCTGGCCGATGCGCTGGCCGACCTGCTGCGCCCGCTGGAAAAGCCGCTGGTCATCGGCCAGTACACGCCCACGGTGATCATGGTGGCGGGCGTGAACGGCGCGGGCAAGACGACCTCGATCGGCAAGCTCACCAAGCACCTAGCGAATGAAGGAGCCGCCGTGCTGCTGGCCGCGGCCGACACCTTCCGCGCCGCGGCGCGCGAGCAGCTCGGCGTCTGGGCCGACCGCAACACGGTGGAGATCGTCAGCCAGGAAGGCGGCGACCCGGCGGCCGTGAGCTTCGACGCCGTCACGGCCGGCAAGGCCCGCAACAAGGATGTGGTGCTGGTCGACACTGCGGGCCGCCTGCCCACGCAGCTGCACCTGATGCAGGAGCTGCAGAAGATCCGCCGCGTAGTCACCAAGGCCGATGCGACCGCGCCGCACGAAGTGCTGCTGGTGATCGACGGCAACACCGGCCAGAACGCGCTGGCGCAGGTGCGCGCCTTCGACGACGCGCTGCAGCTCACCGGCCTGATCGTCACCAAGCTGGACGGCACTGCCAAGGGCGGCGTGCTGGCCGCCATCGCGCAGGAGCGGCCGGTGCCGGTCTACTTCATCGGCGTGGGCGAGAAGCTGGAAGACCTGGAGACCTTCAACGCCCGCGAGTTCGCGCAGGCCCTGTTGAACTGAGCGCCGCAGGCACGTGCCGGCCGGGCCCGCCACATCCGCCCGCGGCGGACCTCCGCGCGCTCACAGGCGTTCGAGCACCGTCGCGATGCCCTGGCCCCCGCCGATGCACTGCGTCGAGAGTGCATAGCGCCCCTGCCCGCGCTGCAGCAGCGCGGCCGCCTTGCCGGTGATGCGCGCGCCGGTCGCCCCCAGCGGATGGCCGATGGACAGGCCGCCGCCATCCAGGTTCGCTTTCGCCGGATCCATACCCAGGGCGCGCATGCACGCCAGCGCCTGCGAGGAAAAGGCCTCGTTGATCTCCACGACGTCGATGGCGTCCAGGTCCAGCCCCGCGCGGGCCAGCGCCTTGCGGGTCGCGGGCACGGGGCCCATGCCCATCTCGGTCGGATCGCAGCCGATGGTGGCGAAGCTGCGGATGCGCGCCAGCGGCTGCAATCCGTTGCGCAGCGCGAAGTCCTCGCTGGTCACCAGCACGGCGGCAGCGCCGTCGGTCAGGGGCGACGAGGTGCCCGCCGTCACCACGCCGTCGGGGCGGAAGGCCGGCTTCAGCCCCGCGAGCGCCTCGGCCGTCGTGCCCGGGCGGATGCAGCCGTCTTCATCGACCTGGGTGCCGTCCGGCGTGGTGATGCGGACGATTTCGTCGCGCAGGCGGCCGGCATCCCGCGCGGCCGCGGCCTTGCGGTGCGACCCGACCGCGAACTGCTCCTGGTCTGCGCGCGACACCTGGTAGCGCTGCGCCACGTTCTCCGCCGTCTCGCCCATGCTGATGTAGGCCTGCGGGAAGCGATCCATCAGCTCCGGGCTCGGGTCGAAATGCAGGCCGCCTTGGGGCACCATGGTCATCGACTCGACACCGGCGCATACGAAGGCCTCGCCCATGCCGGCCTCGATCTGCGCGGCTGCCATGTGGATGGCCGACATGGACGAGCCGCAGAACCGGTTGATCGTCATGCCGCCCACCTGCTCGGGCAGCCCGGCAAGAAAGCCGACCAGCCGCGCAAGGTTGTTGCCCTGCGGCCCCTCGGGGTAGGCACAGCCGAGGATGATGTCCTCGATCAGCGCCGGGTCGATGTCGGCCCGCTGCACGAGGGCGCCGACCACCTGCGCGGCCAGGGTATCGGGGCGCGTGCCCGCCAGCGCGCCCTTGCGTGCCGGATGGAAGGGAGAGCGGGCATACGAGGCGATCACGGCTTTCATGGAAACTCCTTGAATGGACGAACGAACAATGGCGATGCAGTCGATCCGGAAGCCGGGGGGCGGACGCGCCGGGCCAGCGCCTGCGCGGCCCTGCGGCCAGGCGCTGCGGGCGTGTCCGACCAACGCCGCATGGGTGTCGGTCCGCTGCCCGGCAGGCGGTGCGCCTTCTGCAGCGGGGTGCCCCAACAGCATTCCGGCTCCCGTTCGTTCATTGTATTACGATCATAATTTTAAAGAAGGGGTGGTGTGATGCGATATGCCTCCGGACAGAAGGAACTCACGCGCCAGAAGATGGTGGACACCGCGGCCCTGGTGCTGCGCCGTGACGGCATCGCCGCGGCCGGGGTGGCCACGCTGATGGCGGAAGCGGGGCTGACGAACGGTGCCTTCTACGCCCATTTCGACAGCAAGGAAGCCCTGGTGGCCGAGGCGGTGGTGGCCGCGCTGAAGGAGACCGCGGCTACCCTGGCCCGGACGGTGGCCGAAACTGCCGAGGGCCACCGGCTCGACGCACTGATCGACCGTTACCTGGATGCGCGCCACGCGGCCCATCCCGAGCGCGGCTGCGCCGTCACCGCCCTCGGGCCGGAGCTCGCCCGCCGGCCGCCGGAGACGCGGGCTGCCGTCGGCGCCGCCATCGACGATCTCATCGGCGTCATCGTGTCGGCCCTGCCGCCCGGCCACCGGGATCCGCTGGCCGCCGGCCGCGCCGTGTTCGGCTGCATGGTGGGCACCCTCCAGCTGGCGCGCGTTGCTGAACCCGGCGCGCAGGCGGACATCCTGCGGGGCGGAGCCGCCGCCGCCCGCCTGCTGGGCCGCCCGGCAGGCTGAGGCCGCTCAGTCAGCGCAGCGCAGCGGCCGCCCGCGGCGCCTGCCGCTGGTCAGCGCAGCCGTGGCCCGCTGCGCACCGATTCGATGGTGCCGTTGTGCACGCGGACGACGCCCAGGAAGTTGCCGTCGCCGCGGTCGTAGGTCCACTCTTCCATGGGCACGCACTGGTTCGCCAGCACCGCGCCGGGGCCGTAAGGACGGTACGGCAAGGCGATCCAGCCCAACTGCAGCATGGGCACGCACACGGCCTGGCGGAACACCGGCTCCCCGCACTTCTGCAGCAGCGCCACCAGCGGTTCGCCCTTGCCGACGAGCCGGCCATTGCAGCGCATCGATTCGGAGGCCTGCGCGTGCGGCGGCGCCATCGCGCAGGCCGCCGCGACGGCCCACGCAGCGGTCAAGGTGCGAGACGTCGCGCGTACGGCCAGGCGATGCAGGAGGGGGCGCAGTGGCATGGCCGGAAGCTTAACCCCGCCCAGCCCGCCATGCCCGCGGTAGACTGCCCGTCCCCCTTCCCAGCACCCGCCATGGCCATCGAAATCGAACGCAAGTACCTCGTCGCCGACCCCTCCGTCGTGGCGGGCCGCACCGGCGTGCGCATGGCGCAGGGCTACATCGCCGACAACGGCATGTGGGTGCGGGTGCGCATTGCCGGCAACGACGGTTTTCTCACGCTCAAGGGCCCGTCGCGCGGCCTGTCGCGCGCCGAATTCGAATACGCGATTCCGCTGGCCGATGCCCAGGCGCTGCTGGCCGACCACTGCGCCCACGGCGCGCTGGAGAAGGTGCGCTACATCGTGCCGCTGGAGGGTTTCGACTTCGAGGTCGATGTCTTCGAAGGCCCGCTGGCCGGCTTGGTCACGGCCGAAATCGAGTTGGCCAGCGAAGGCATCCAGCCGCCCTCGCCGGCCTGGCTGGGCGCGGAAGTGACGGAGGACCTGCGCTACAGCAACGCGCAGCTGGCCAAGGCCCGCCGGATTCCCCAGCCGGCGACGCTGGGGTAGGCGCCCAGACAACGGCCCGTTGCGCCGGCCGGCCGAAAGAGTCCACCGTCAAGTGCGCTCAGCACCGCCGCCCACCTGCTGCGCCACCCAGTCCGCATAGTCTGCGGCCGCCAGTTCCGTGCGCACCAGCAGCTGCGGCACCTCGTAGCCATGGGCTTCGCGCAGCCACGCCAGCAGGGCGGGCACGGTGGCGGGCAGCGTCTTGCAGACCAGGCGCCATTCGGGTTCTTCGCACTGCTGCCCCTTCCACACGTAATGCGAGGTGATGCGCTCCACCTGCACGCAGGCCGCGCGGCGGGCCTGCACCGCGCCCCGGGCCAGGCGAGCGGCGTCGGCCTCGGAGCCTACGGTGGTGGTCACGACGGCAACCGGCGCGGTGGCGGAAGGGGGAACGATATCCACGGCCGGCATCTTCATGCTCCTCAAAAGATAGCTAGTTGCGCTTATCCATCAAGCGCTGGCGGCCATTTTTACTCCAAACCCCGCTATCGGATCAACCGGCGCGCCGTGCCGCCCGGGCTTTGCCCAGGCTCACCACCAGGATGCCGCCCACGATGCACAGCCCGCCCAGGGCCAGCGGCAGCCCCAGGGGCTCGCCAAGGAAGAGCACGGACGCCAGCAGCCCCACCACCGGCACGCCCAGCATGGCGGTGGACATGCCCGTGGCCGACAGCTGCATGCTCGCCGCGTTCACGGCGCAGAAGCAGAACGCCGTGGCCAGCGGGCCGACGAACAGCACCGTCTCCCACAAGGCCGTGCTGCCGTCGCCGGTGAAGGGCCCCTCGAACCCGTAGGCCAGCGCCAGCAGCGGCACGGTGGCTGTCAGCATCTGCCAGGGCGCCAGCTGGTAGGCGGACGAATCGGCCTTGAAGTAGCGCAGGTGCAGGATGGTCATGCCCCACAGGAAGGAGCCGGCCATCAGCATCAGATTGGCGTGGACCAATGCGGTGTTGGTCCAGTCCATGGCCAGCGGATTGAATAGCACGCCCAGGCCCAGCAGCCCCAGCCCCAGCCCGCCGCACTGCAGGCGCGACAGCCGCTCGCGGAACACCCATACGGCCACCGGCGTGACCCACAGCGGCGTGGTGTAGGCCAGCACGGCGGAGCGGCCGGCGGGCACCTGCGTCATGGCGATGGAGCCGAGCGCGGTAAAGGCCATCATCTGCACCAGGCCGACGCTGGCGATCAGCGGCAGGTCGCGGCGCGTGGGCACCTTGAGCGAGCCGGCCGCCAGCTGGATGGCGAACAGGCACAGCCCGCCCGTGGCGAAGCGCAGCGCGGAGAACCACAGCGGCGTCACATGGTCCAGCCCGGCCTTCATCACCGGCCAGTTGCAGCCCCAGACCAGAATGGCGAGCGCCAGCAGCAGCACCTTGCTGCGGACGGCCCAGGCTGTGCCCGCGCCCCAGGGAGAAATCGAGAAGGAAAGAGCGGCGGAACGGCTGGACATGGGAGGGGTAGCAGGGGTCGGGGAAAACCCTGAATCCTAGGCAGTCACCGCCAGTGATTGCATCCTTCTTTGCCTGCCAATTCCCATCACGCAACATAGATTCCCCACACAACAGCCACTTCATGGACAATTTCACCCATGAAGAAACTGGACAAGGTGGACATCGGCATCCTGAACCTGCTGCAGGAGGACGCCGGCATGACCAATGCGGAGCTGGCCAAGGCCGTGCACCTCTCCGCCACGCCCTGCTACAACCGCGTGAAGGCGATGGAAGACCTGGGCCTGATCCAGCGACAGGTCACGCTACTGGACCCGGAAATCCTGGGTCTGCACCTCAACGTGTTCATCCACGTGAGCCTGGAGAAGCAGTTCCAGAGTGCGCTGGAACAGTTCGAGGCCACGATCGCCGCGCGGCCCGAGGTGATGGAGTGCTATCTGATGACGGGAGACGCCGACTACCTGCTGCGCGTGCTCGTGCCCGACATCAAGGCGCTGGAGGCGTTCATCCGCCAGCTGACCACGGCGCCGGGCGTGGCGCGCATCCGTTCCAGCTTCGCGCTCAAGCAGGTGCGCTACAAGACAGCGCTGCCGCTGCCCGACAACGGACTGACGCTGCCCGCGCGCGAGTGAGTGATTGATTGAATGACTGGTCGGCGGACAACGCGGCTGTGCACGTCGCGCCTCACTCGGCCTTGATGTTGTGGTCCTTCACCACCTTGCCCCAGCGCACGCTCTCGGCCTGCATCCACTGGGCGATCTGGGCGCGGTTCATGTCGGTGGGCTCGGAGCCCAGTTCTTCCAGGCGCTTCTTGATGTCGGGCCGCGCCACGATGCGCTGGATCTCGGCCTGCAGCTTGTCGAGGATGGCGGGCGGTGTGCCGGCGGGCGCCAGCAGGCCCTGCCAGGAGCCCGTCACGAAGTCTGGAATCTGAGATGCCACCGTGGGCACGCCCGGCGTGGCCGCGAAGGGTTTGGCGCTGGTGACGGCAATCGCCTTCACCTTGCCGCCCGTCACCAAGGGCTTGGTGGCCAGCACGCTGGCCATGGCGGAGTCGATCTGCCCGCCGGCCAGATCGGCCAGCGCCTGGGCGCCGCCCTTGTAGCCGATGACGTTGAATTCGAAGCCCTTGTTCTGCGCCAGCTGGATGCCCGCAAGTTGGCTGATGGCCGCCAGCGGCGTACCGAAGCTGACCGGCTGGCCGCTCTTCTTGGCGTACGCGGCCAGCTCGTCGATGTTCTTGGCCGGCAGATCGTGGCGCACCACCAGCAGGTGCGGCGAGTAGGCCGGAATGGCAATGGGCGCCAGGTCCTTGGTGGGGCTGTAGTTCAGCTGCGGCATGACGGCCGGGCCGATGGTCAGCACGCTCATGTCCAGGAGCAGCAGGTTGTAGCCATCAGGCGCCGACTTGGCGACGAACGAGGCACCGATGTGCCCGTTGGCCCCGGCCTTGTTCTCCACCACCACGGGCTGCTTCAGCGCATCGCCCAGCTCCTTGCCCAGCAGCCGCGCCAGCACGTCGGACGTGCCGCCCGCCGGGTTGGGCACGGTGATGCGGATCATCTTGTTCGGATAGCCCGCCGCGTCCTGCGCGTGCGCGGCCACCGAGGCGCCGCCCAGCGCCAAGGCGGCCGCCATGCCGAGGGCCGCACGGCGGCCGATGAGGGAAGAGGAAGAAGTGGCGCGGGCGCCCGGATGCACAGTCGTCATGTTTGTCTCCATGGATGGCTTGGGGAAGAGGGAAGTCGCGGAAAACCGTCGCCTGTGCCAGCGCTCAGTTCCCTGCGTGGATCACGTTGGCCAGCGGCTCGCCCTGTGCGAGCTTCTGCACGTTGGCGGCCATGAAGGCGTAGCGCCGGTCCAGCAGCGCGGGCGTGATGGCCGAGATATGGGGCGTGGCGCGCACGTTGGGCAAGGCATGCAGCGGCCAGCGCGAGGGATCGACCGGCGCCTGTCCCTTCTGGGGGTACTGGTACCAGACGTCGAGCACGGCACGGCCCAGGCGCTGTGTGTGCAGAGCGTCGTACAGCGCCTCTTCATCCACCACCTCCGCCCGCGCCACGTTCACCAGCAGCGCGCCCGCAGGCAGCAGCGCAAGCTGACGCCGCCCGATCAGGCCGCGCGTGCTGTCGTCCAGCGGGCAGCAGACCACCAGGTGCTGCACGCGGGGCAGCGCCGCATCGAGGTCGGCCACGGCCACCGTCTCGTGTGCCAGCTCCGGCGCCTGGGCCTTGCCGCTGCGCGTGATGGCGATCACGTGCATGCCGAACGCGCGGGCGCGGCGGGCGATCTCTTGCCCGATGTGGCCGAAGCCCAGGATGGCGAGCGTCTTGCCGTGCGCCTCGTCGTGCTGGGGCCGTGCCGCATACGACTGCGCCCAGGCCTCGGCATCCAGGCGCGCCGGGTACTTCCAGAGCTGCAGCGAATGCTCAAGGATGGCGTGCAGCGTGAATTCGGCGATCGGCACCTCGTGCCCGTGCACATTGCACACCGGGGTGCCTGCGGGTAGCGCCGCCAGCGCGATCTGCTCCGCGCCGGCGCCTGGCACATGCACCAGGCGGCAGCGCAGGCGTGCGGCCTCGTCGGCCGTTATGCTGTTGCTGATGACCACATCCGCCGCGATGTCCCCTGTCTCGGGAAATCGGTCGAGGCCTTGCACCTCATGGCCCGCCCCCAGCAGCGCCTGCAGGCGCGGTGCGTTGGGGGCGTGGAGTCCGACGATCTTGATCTGCATGGAAGACGTTTCTGTAGAGGGGATGAAGGGAGTCACTCAGCGGGTCTCGCGCACGATGAGCCCGGGCTGCTGCTTGAAGCTGTCCTGCAGCTTCGTGCCCAGCCCGGCAGCGACGGGAGGCTGGGCCTCGCCGCCTTCGATCACGGGCAGTTGCGTGACGATGTCGCGGTACCAGGTGGCCAGCGTGGCGCGCACCACCTCCTGGTAGATCGCGGTGGGCGCATGCAGCGCCATGTGCAGCCCGGCCATCAGCGTGACGGGGCCCGTGCAGTCGTGCGGTGCCAGCGGCCGGTTGTAGGCCTGCGCCAGGGCGGCGATCTTGCGGCCCTCGGTGAAGCCGCCGCACCAGGCCAGGTCCAGCATGACCACGTCGAGCGCGTCGCCGGCCAGCAGGTCGCGGAAGGGGCGCAGCCCGCCCAGGGTCTCGCTGCCGCAGATCTGCACGCGCGTGCGGCGGCGCAGGTCGGCCAGGCCGGCCACATCGTCCATCTTGTTCAGCGGGTCTTCGACCCAGAACACGTCGTAGTCCTCCAGCGCCTGGCAGATGCGCAGCGCCGAGTGCCCGCCGAACAGGCTGTGCAGCTCGCACATCACCTCGATCTGGTTGCCCACGGCCTCGCGGATCCGGCGGAACGGCTCCAGGCCCTTTTCCAGGTCCGGCAGGCTGATGAGGTGGCCCTGGCTGGCGGGTGCGTAGATGTCGAACGGCCAGATCTTCATGGCCTTGTAGCCCTCGGCCAGCAGGCTCTTGGCCAGCGTGCCGGCGTCGCGCATGAAGGCGACCTGGTCGTCGTAGGGGCCGTCGGACTGGTCGGTGGCCCCGATGTCGCGGCGCTTGCCGTTGGTGTTGAACGCGTAGCCCGCGCAGGTGTTGTAGACCGGAATCGTGGGCCGCGCACCGCCGCCCAGCGCTTGGTAGATGGGCACGCCCTGCCGCTGGCCGGCCAGGTCCCACAGGGCGATGTCCACCGCGCTGGCGGCACGCACTTCGGCGCCCGAGCTGTTGTAGCCCACATAGGGCGTGAGCAGATGGCGCGAGATGCCCTCGATATGCCGCGCGTCGCGCCCCAGCAGCCAGGGCGCCAGCTCTTCGTGCAGGCAGGTATCGACGGTGGCCGCGCCGCGAAAGGTTTCGCCCAGGCCGACCAGGCCGTCGTCGGTGGCGAGCTCCAGCCAGATCAGGCTGGGGCGGTCCGGCAGCCGGTAGGTGCGCAGGGATCGGATGGTTGACATTGTTTACAGCTTTTTATATCTTTAGCGAACAGGCGACAGTGTGTTTCGGTAGGAAAACAGTGTCTTTTCTCTGTCATCCGGCTGTCAATTGCAATCACTCCGTCGTTTTCCCTGTAAATTTCTGACAAGAGCAACCGCTGATGCTGGGTGACAAGGTCTATGCCGATCTGCTGCAACTGCTGGGCACGCCCGGCTTCGAGCCCCGCGCACGCATGCCGGCGGAAACGGCGCTGGCCGAGCGGCTGGGCGTCTCCCGGCCAGTGCTGCGGCAAGCCCTGTCCCGCCTGCGGGACGAAGGGCTGGTGCAGACACTCAAGGGCTCGGGCAACTTCGTGGCCGACACGCTGCCCACGCGCGAGGCGCCGTTCTTCGGCACGCTGAACCACATCGCGGACATCCGCGCGTTCCTGGAATTCCGCTGCTGCATGGAAGGAGAGGCAGCCGCTCTCGCGGCTCTCGCGCGCACGGCGGACCAGCTGGAACACATCCGGGCCTGCCGCGACCGGTTCGAGCAGGCGCTGACCCACGGCCGGGAAGCGCTGGAGGAAGACATCGCCTTCCATGAGGCGATCTCGCAGGCCTGCGGCAACCGGTTCTTCGGCATGACGATTGCCGCCTTCGCCCCGCAGACGCGCTTCAGCATCGGCCTGGTGCGCAGCATTGCCGGCAAACCCCGGGGCGAGCGCCTGGCCGATGTCTGCCGCGAGCACGCCCACATCGAGCAAGCCATCGCCCAGCAGGACGCGCCCGCCGCCCGCCAGGCCATGGAATCCCACCTGCGCGGAGGCATCGCCCGCTTGTTCGGCCAGTGAGCCGTATCTACCGGTCCGGGCCCGCGGCGATTAGGCGGGGTTCGGGCAACACTGTGTTCGCCAAGCGCGGCAGCGGCAGGCTTTGGGAGGTGCCACCAGGCACTTTCACTACCAAAAATATAGCTACAAGTGCTTGATTTAAAAGCGCTAGAGCCCACTTTTAGCATCAACCCGGAATCCGCTCCGTCCTACGAATTCGCGGGAACTCGTCCCTTAGCACTCCCTCTAACGGAGTGCTAACATGATTGCCTGGAAGAAAGGATTTCTGGAATGACTGTTCAATCTGGAACCGCGACGACGACCCTGGCGCATGCCAACCCCTGGGCGCTCGTGCCGCCCCTGGGGAATCTGGATGCCTATATCTCGGCCGTCAACCGCCTTCCCCTGCTGACGCTCGAAGAAGAGCAGAAATACGCGCGCCAGCTCAAGGAAAACAACGACGTGGACGCTGCCGGCCGGCTGGTGATGTCGCACCTGCGCCTGGTCGTGTCCATCGCCCGCCAGTACCTGGGCTATGGCCTGCCGCACGGCGACCTGATCCAGGAAGGCAACGTCGGCCTGATGAAAGCCGTCAAGCGCTTCGACCCCGACCAGGGCGTGCGCCTGGTGAGCTACGCCATGCACTGGATCAAGGCCGAGATCCACGAGTACATCCTGAAGAACTGGCGCATGGTGAAGGTGGCGACCACCAAGAGCCAGCGCAAGCTGTTCTTCAACCTGCGCTCGATGAAGCAGGGGTTCAAGGCCGACGCCGCTGCGGCAGACGCTGGCACGCACCGCGAGACACTGACCGACCACGAGATCGATGCCGTGGCCGCGCACCTGAACGTCAAGCGCGAGGAAGTGATCGAGATGGAAACCCGCCTCTCGGGCGGCGACGTGCTGCTGGACCCCTCTCCATCCGACGACGGCGAGCAGGCCTTCGGCCCCATCGCCTACCTGGCGGACGGCTCCCATGAGCCCACGGCCATGATCGAAAGCCGCCAGCGCGACGTGTTGGCGACGGACGGCATTGCCACGGCCCTGGAGAGCCTGGACGACCGCAGCCGCCGCATCGTGGAAGAGCGCTGGCTCAAGGTGAACGACGATGGCTCCGGCGGCATGACGCTGCACGAACTGGCCGCGGTCTACGGCGTGAGCGCCGAGCGCATCCGCCAGATCGAGGTGGCCGCCATGAAGAAGATGAAGAAGGCGCTGGCCGAGTACGCCTGACGCCTGCCCCTCGCCCTGCAGGGCGGGGCGATAATCCGGCGCGCGGTCCCCCAGGGCCGCGCGCCTTTTTCATGGCCGGACGGGCAGCACGCCCCGCGCACCGCGCCCGGCCCCTGGAGTCCATCGCCATGCCCTGCACCCTGCCCTTGTCCACCCGCCGCGCCGCACTGCGGCTGATCACGCTCTCTGCCCTCTGTGCCGCAGCCGCGGGCAGCGCTGTCGCGCAGTCCACGCCTGCCACCCCGGGCTGGCCGACCAAGCCGCTGCGCATCGTCGTGGGCTTTCCGCCCGGGTCCTCGCCCGACCTCACCGCGCGCACGTTCTCGGAGCCGCTGGCGCAGGCGATCGGCCAGCCGGTGATCGTCGAGAACAAGGTGGGCGCGGGCGGCAACATCGGCGCCGACGCCGTGGCCAAGGCCACCGACGGCCACACCATCGGCCTGTTCATCAACGGCAACATGACCATCGCTCGGCTCATCAACCCGGCCGTGCCGTACGACCCGCAGAAGGACCTGGCGCCGCTGAGCCTGATCGGCGTCTCGCCGCTGGTGCTGACCGCGCCGGTCGGCCAGAGCGGCGTGCCCGCCACCGGCGATGCACGCGCCTTCCTGGAAGCCGCGCGCCAGGCCGGCGACCGCTGGAGCTACGGCACGCCGGGCGTGGGCACCGTCGGCCACCTGGGCACCGAGCTGCTCAAGGCCCGCGCGGGCATCGCCCCGGTGCACGTGCCCTACCCCGGCTACCCACAGGTGGCCACGGCCATGCTGGGCGGGCAGCTGCAGATGGCCCTGCTGCCGCCGGCGCTGGCGCTGGCCCAGGAGCGCACGGGCAAGCTGCGCCTGATCGGCGTGACCTCCGCCGGCCGCAGCACGCTGGCGCCCGGCGTGCCCAGCCTGGCTGAAGCAGGTGTGAAGGATCTGAACCTGGAGATCTGGAACGCCTTCGCCGCGCCCGCCTCCATGCCGGCGCCCGTGCGGGCCCGCCTGTCGGCCGCCATCGTGGAGATCGCACGCAGCCCGGACATCCGCGCCAAGCTGTTCCAGCAGGGCTGGCAGGCGGTGGGCAGTTCGGCCGAAGGCCTGGCCAACCGCATCCAGGCGGACACCGCCACCATGGGCCGGGTGATCCGCGAGCAGAAGATCCGCGCCGAATAGCCGCGCGCCCGGCCGTAGCGAGCCGGTGGGCACACCGCCCGCGGGACGGCTGCGGCCACCCTGCCCTGCAGCCCAACATTGATGTAGGTCATGCCGGTCCGGCGGCCCCGCCGGCAGACTGTGGGTTTCCATTGGAGACCCTGCATGCCTTCCTTCCGCATCGCTGTCATCGGCGCCGGCCAGACCGGCGCTCCCCTCTTGCAACAGCTGCTGGAGGCTCCCTTCGTCGAGCTGGCCGGTGTGGCCGACCTCGATCTGGACATGCCGGGCATCGCCCTGGCGCGCCAGCACGGCGTGGCGGTCACCACCCAGTTTCTGGACCTGCTGGGTGCCGGCACGCCGGTGGACATCGTCATCGACGTGACCGGCCAGAGCGCCGTGCGCGACGCCCTGCGCAAGCACATGGTGGACAGCGGCAACACCCACACGGTGATCATGCATGAGCGCATCGCGCTGCTGCTGATGTCGCTGTCGGCCGGCCAGCATGTGTCCGGCAAGCACGGCGATCTGGCCTACGCCTGACCGCCCCGCCTTTACTCCTGAATCAATAGCTGATTGCGCTTGCTCCTATTGGGCTGAAGGCAATTTTCCACCCAACCCCGCCGACAGCCCAGCCCCGGGGCCTGCAGCGCCCGGAGCCACCCGACCCGATGGCCCTTCTTCCATGACACATACCGACGAGCCGGCCCGCAAAACCTGTCCTGACTGCGCCTGCCAGCCACAATGCCTGCTGGGCCGCCAGGACGACGCGGTGCGCGAAGCCTGGGCGCCCTTCATCACGGAGCGGCGTTTCCGCAAGGGCGAGGTGCTGCAGCGCCAGGGCGACGGCAACGCGACGCTGCAGGTCGTGAAAGTGGGCACGCTGATCCAGCACCGCCGTGGCGAGGACGGCGTGGACCGGCCCGTGGGCATGGCCGGCTGCGGCCAGGCCCTGGGCGTGCCAGCCCTGCTGGCCCATCCCGCCGAGCTGACCAGCGTGGCCGTCATGCCAGGACGCGTGTGCGAGGTGGACGCGGCCGCGGTGACGCGGCGTGGCCTGGTGACGGCGGACTTCCTCACCGAGCTGGCGCGCGAGCAGATGCAGGCCCACTCCCGGCTGGCGGACTGGGCGCGCATCATGCACGTGCGCGGCGTGACGGGGCAGCTCGCCGGTGCGCTGCTGCAGCTGGCCGACATCCAGCGCAGCACGCTGGTGCGCCTGCCCAGCCACACGGTGCTGGCTTCGCTGCTGGCGACCACCCGCGAGACCATCGCCCGCGCCCTGGCGGCGCTGGCGCTGCAGCAAGGCATCGTGCGGCATGACCGGTGGCACTGCGCCATCCAGCGCGACGCACTGGTGGAGCTTTCGCGCGGGGGCCGGCAACTGCCGCGACCGCAGCGCGCCGCAGGGGCCGCTGCGCTGGCCACCGAGACCCCGCCGCCCGCAGCGCGCGCCGCCGCCGCGGCGCCGGCACGCAGTACCGCGGCCGGCAGCGCGGGGCGCAGCCGTGCGGCGCCATCGCTGCACCGCCATCCCGCCGCGGCCGCAGCCTTCCAGGGCTGAAGAAGCGCCACGCCGTGCGCCGGTCAGCCGGCCGCGGCCGTGTTGACCGACGGGCAGGGCGCGGCGTACAGCTGGGCGATGTCCTCGGCCGGCACGGCCTTGGAGAACAGCCAGCCCTGGAACAGCTCGCAGCCCTCGCGCTGCAGAAAGCGCAGCTGCTCGGGCGTTTCCACCCCCTCGGCCACCACCTTCAGGCCCAGCGTGTGCGCCAGGGCGATCACGGCATGCACCAGGGTGGCGTCGCTGGCGCTGTGCACGACCGGGCGGACGAACTCGCGGTCGATCTTGATGCGCGTCACCGGCAGGTGCTGCAGATAGGCCAGCGATGAGTAGCCGGTGCCGAAGTCGTCCAGCGTCACGCCCACGCCCAGCGCCTGCAGGTTCATCAGCACCTGGCGCGCCTGCTGTGGGTCGGCCATGGCTTCGGATTCGGTCACCTCCACCTCCAGCAGCCCGGGCGGCACGCCGTGCCTGTGCAGGCAGCGCGCCACCTGGTCCACCAGGTCGGCCTGGCGCAGCTGCTGGGCCGACAGGTTGACCGCCACGCGCAACGGCATGTCCGCCTGCGCCCAGGCGGCGGTCTGGCGGCAGGCGGTGTCCAGCACCCACGCGCCCAGCGCCAGGATCAGGCCGGTGGCCTCGGCCACCGGAATGAAGCGCGCCGGCGAGACCTCGCCCAGCTGGGGGTCGTTCCAGCGCACCAGCGCCTCCACGGACACCATGCGCCCCGTGCCCATGTCCACCTGCGGCTGATAGTGCAGCGCCAGGCCGCCATAGGCGAGGGCCAGCTTGAGCCGCTCGTGCAGGCGGATCTTCTCGGCCATGCGTTCGCCCATCAGCGGGTCGTACAGCGCGTAGCGCGCGCGGCCGTGTTGCTTGGCGTGGTACATCGCCATGTCGGCGTAGCGCATCAGCGTGACCGCGTCGCGGGCGTCGCCGGGGAAGAGCGCAATGCCCATGCTGGCGCCGAAGTTCAGCTCGAAGCCGTGCATCTGGCAGGGCATGCACAGCGCCTGCAGCAGGCGCGCGGCGACCTGCTCAGCCTCCTGCGCGTGGGCCAGCGGCGCCAGCAGCACGGTGAACTCGTCGCCCCCCAGCCGCGCCAGCGTGTCGCCCGGCCGCAGCGCGCCCTTCAGGCGGCGGGCGGCCTCCAGCAGCACCTGGTCGCCCGCGGCGTGGCCGTAGCCGTCGTTGATGGCCTTGAAGTCGTCCAGGTCGAGCAGCAGCAGCGCGAAGTGCTGGCCGTCGCGCTGCGCCTCGGCGATGGTCTGCTCCAGCCGCTGGCCGAACTGCCAGCGGTTGAGCAGGCCGGTGAGCGTGTCGTGCGTGGCCTGGTAGTGCATGCGCGCTTCCAGCTGCCGCATGTCGGAGATGTCGCGCACGAAAGCCACCACGGTGCCGCCGCACACGTCGGAATGACCCAGCGCGACGTCCACGGGCACCTGCGAGCCGTCCCGGCGCGAAAGCCACAGATCGCGGCCCATGCCCATGGGACGCCGGCTCGGGTGGTCGAGATAGCTTTGCATCTGCGCGGCGTGCTGCCCGCGCACCGCCGCCGGCACCAGCATGTCGATGGATTGCCCGCGCAACTGTGCCAGGGTGTAGCCGGAGATGGCTTCCATGGCCGGGTTGGCCACCAGGATGCGCCCCTGGCGGTCGGCCAGGAGGATGCCGTCCGGCGCGGCCTCCAGCGCGGCCTGGGCCAGCAGGCTGTCCTGGTCGGGGGGCGGCAACACCGGTGCAGTAACCGCGGTCAAGCGGGGGGGCGTGCAGGCCAGGGCGCCGCCGGGGGGAAGCACCGCGTTCACATCGCCCGTCGGGGCGGACGGAGGCAACAGTTCCGTGGGAAGAATGGGACGTCCTCCAGGCAAGAGGCCCTGCGGCGGGCCGGGCGCCCGGCACGGCCGAAACGGCGCCAGGGTCGATACAACCACTGTAGGGAGCCGCCGGCCGGTTGGCATCCCCCGGACGGCGGAGCATCGCGAGGCAACGTGACGGTCAGGGCACTTCGGTGCCGGCCGGCGGGGATGGAGCAGCCAGGGATGCCGTGGCACGGCCGCTGGGGGGCGGCCTCGCTGCAGGAGTGTCTTTGCGCGAACCGTTGGCCCGGACGCCCGTTCTGCTGCCTTCGCGGCCGGCCGGGAGGGCGCCCTGCTATGGCGGTCCGGCGGCCCGTTGCACCGGCCTGGCCGGCCAGGCGTCAGCCTGCCTCGTTCAGCAGCGCCTGCACGTCCGAGGCCAGGGCCTGGGCGCCGCTGCCGTAGCGGTTGTAGACGCGCAGCCGGCCCTGCGTGTCGTACACGTAGCTGCCGGCGGAGTGGTCCATGGTGTAGCTGGTGGGCGTCTTGCCGTCGACCTTCTTGTAGTAGATCTTGAAGTCCTTGGCCACGGAGGCCAGCTGCTCGGGCGTGCCGCGCAAAGCGAGGAAGGACGGGTCGAAGTTGGCCATATAGGCCTTGAGGATCTCGGGCGTGTCGCGCTCCGGGTCCACGGTAACGAAGATGCCCTGCAGGCGGTCGCCGTCCTTGCCCAGCGAGCGCTTGACCTCGGCCAGCTCCACCATCGAGGTGGGGCACACGTCCGGGCATTGCGTGTAGCCGAAGAACACCACCACCACCTTGCCGGCAAAGTCCTTCAGGCTGCGCTGCTGGCCGTTGTGATCTGTGAGCGGCAGGTCGCGCGCGTACTCGGCGCCGGTCACGTCCACGCCCTTGAACTCGGGGCCTTTCTTGGAGCAAGCCACCAAAAGGCCTCCAGCGCTTGCCAGCAAAGCGCCTGCAGCTATTCTTTTAAGAGCGTTGCGTTTATCCATCGAGAGCACCTGTTCAAAACACGTAGTGGTCCACCAGCAAGGCGGCGAACAGCGCGCTCAGGTGGATCAGCGAGAAGCGGAAGGTCTTGCGCGCCAGCGCATCGGAGTAATCGCGCCACAGCGCATAGCCGTAGGCGCAGAAACCCACGCCCAGCACGACCGCAGCGGCCAGGTAAATCCACGAGCTCATGCCGTAGACGAAGGGCATGAGGCAGCCGGCGAACAGGATCAGCGTGTACAGGAACACCTGCAGCCGCGTGAACTCGTTGCCATGGGTGACGGGCAGCATGGGCAGGCCGGACTTGCGGTAGTCCTCGACCCGGTACAGCGCCAGCGCCCAGAAGTGCGGCGGCGTCCACAGGAAGATGATGAGGAACAGGATCAGTGCCTCGGGGCCCACATCGCCCGTCATGGACGACCAGCCCAGCACCGGCGGCATGGCGCCCGAGGCCCCGCCGATCACGATGTTCTGCGGCGTGAGCGGCTTGAGGATCACGGTGTAGACCACGGCATAGCCCACGAAGGTGGCGAAGGTGAGCCACATGGTCAGCGGGTTGATCCACACGTACAGCAGCACCGAGCCGGCCAGGCACAGCGCGGCGGAAAACGCCAGCGTCTGCGTGTTGGACAGCTCGCCCTTGGCCGTGGGGCGCCAGGCGGTGCGCTTCATCTTGGCGTCGATACCCTGCTCCACCAGGCAGTTGAAGGCCGCGGCGGCACCCGCCACCAGCCAGATGCCCAGGCAGGCCAGCGCCATGTGCGCCCACTGCGGGCCAGTGGGCAGGCCGGGCACGGCCAGCACCATGCCGATGAAGGCGCAGAAGACGATCAGCTGCACCACGCGGGGCTTGGTCAGCGCGTAGAACTGGGACAGCCTGGACGGCATCGCGTACGGCAGGCCGGCAGGCATGGGCGCGGGGGCGGGAGCGGCACTCATACCGGGATTTTCGCCGCTTCGGCGCCGCCGTGTGGGGGGTGCGGCACCTTGTCCACCCCGGCCGTGCCGGTAACCGGCCCGCGGCGGCTGGCCGCCAGGGCCCAGGTCAGCACCACGATCAAGGCCGCGGCGCCGCCCGTGTGCAGCACGGCGGCCACCAGGGGCCAGTCCAGCACCACATTGGACAGCCCGGTGGCGAACTGCAGCAGCGTCAGCCCGGCCAGCCAGCGGGCCGGGTCGCGCAGCGCGCCGGCGCGCCGCAGGCGCCAGACCAGCAGCGCCAGCGCCCCGATCACCACGTAGGCCGCCAGGCGGTGCACGTAGTGGATGGCCGTGAGCCCGGCAAAGCTGATGTGGCTGCCGTCCTGCAGCAGGCCCAGCGGCCGCCAGATCTGGAAGCCCTGGGCGAACGCCATGTCGGGCCACCAGCTGCCCTGGCAGGCCGGAAAGGTGGTGCAGGCCAGCACGGCGTAGTTAGTGCTCACCCAGCCGCCCAGCACGATCTGCGCGGAGACCAGCGCGGTGGTCGCCCAGAGCAGCGCGCGCAGCCCCCCTGGCAGCGCCACGAGCGCCCGCGCCTGGGCCGACAGCGTCTGCCGCACGGCCTGCACGCACAGAAGGGCCAGCAGCACGATGCCGCCGATCAGGTGCAGCGTGACTATGGCGGGAAACAGCTTCATGGTGACGGTGAGCGCCCCGAACGCCCCCTGCAGGCACACCCAGAACAGCGTGAAGGTGGGCCACCACGGGCTGAGCGCGGGCGCGGGGCCCTGGCCGCGGCGGGCCGCCCGCTGCTGCCGCCAGGCGCCGACGGTGAGAGCGATGATGAGCACGCCCACGCCGGTGGCCAGGTAGCGGTGGATCATCTCCACCCAGGCCTTGCCGTGCGTGACAGGGCCGGTGGGCATGGCCTCCTGCGCGGCGGAAATCTCGGCCCGCGCGCCCACGGGGCTGGCGTTGCCGTAGCAGCCCGGCCAGTCGGGGCAGCCCAGGCCGGAATCGGTGAGCCGCGTGAAGGCGCCGAACATCACCAGGTCGAAGGTGAGGAAGAGCGTGAGCACCGTCAGCGCCTGCAGGTGGCGCACGGGCGTGCTGCCCCGGTTGCGCAGCCACACCCAGAGCAGCGGGCCCAGGGCGATCACCACGCCCAGCAGCATCAGGCGCAGCAGGGGCGCCAGGTCGTACAGCGGCTGCGCCGTGTCGGTCATGGCCGGGCCTCCTGCGGGCGGCCGGCCTGGTCCCAGGACGACGAGGCGCGCAGCAGGCGCTCCAGATCGCGCTTGGCCTTGGCGGCGCCGGCCTGGTCCAGCCCTGCCGGGAAGCGCAGCATCCAGTGGCCGAGCGGATCGACCACGTAGAGGTGGTCCTGCAGCTGGTGGCCCGCGGCGGGCGCCAGCCAGCGGCCCAGGGCCTGGGCGTCGGCACGCAGCACGGTCGCCTGCTGCAGGCCGGGAGCGATGTCGGGGGCGATGGGCGCGCTGTCGGACACCAGCCAGACCCAGTCCACGCGGTCCTTCTCCTTGCCCAGGCTCTCGCGCAACTGGCGCTGCAGGTACAGGTGGTTGCGGCAGGCGGCGTCGCAGGCGCCCGGCGCCACGCTCACCAGCAGCCACTGGCCCTTGAGCTGGCCGAGCACGCCGCTGGCGCCATCGCGCGCAGCGGTCACGGGCAGCGCGTCGGGCAGCGGGCGCTGCGGGTCGATCAGCTCGCCGAAGTTGCGCCGCCCCTCGGGCCGCAGCACGTAGTAGGTGAAGTACGAGGCGATCACCGGCGCCGCGCAGATGAGCAGCACGCCCAGCATCTTGAGCCGGCCGCTGCGCGAGCGCTGCAGCGACTGCAGGGCGTCGTCCGCCCCGGGCAGGCTGTGCACGGTCAGCCCCAGGGGCTGCTCTCCGCCGTGCGCCTCAGGCGGATGGCTGGCGCCGTGGGCGAAGGAAGCGTCGGACGATTTGGAACCAGACATAGAGGATTGCCACCAGGCCGCAAAGCCCGAACCATTGGAATGCGTAGCCGTAGTGCTTGTCGACGCCGCTGTCGATCACGGGCCAGTCCCGCTGCAGCCCGTCGCCGGGGCCGCCGGTCTGCAGCACCGACAGCGGCAGCAGCGCCAGCCCCGTCTCGGCCGCATAGGCGCCGAGGTCCAGATTCTGCCGGATGCGCGAAGCCCCTTCGTCCGCCCCGGCAGCGCCCAGCGCATACAGGCGCGACGGCTCCGGCGCCAGCCGGCCCGCCACCTGCACCGGGCCGGCGGGCGTGGGCACGTCGGGCAGCCGGGTGCGGTCCTGGAAGTCGCGCGGCACCCAGCCGCGCTGCACCAGCACGGTGGCCTGCGAGCCCTCCAGCCGCAGCGGCGTCACCACGTAGAAGCCCGGGCGGCCCTGCATCTGGCGGTTGTCGAGGAACACGGTCGCGTTGCCCACCCACTGCCCGCGCAACTGGGCCTGGCGGTGCAGCAAGGCCTGCACTTCGGGCGCGGCCGCGCCCGGGTTGCGCGCAGGGGTTGCCGCGGCCGACCGCAGCTGTGCGACCTCCACCGGCGGCAGCGCCTGGCGCGCGTCGATGGCGGCCTGCAGCGCCTCTTTCTGCGCGGCACGCGAGAGCTGCCAGCGCCCGAGCGAGGCCGTGGCGGCCATCGTGGCCAATGCGGCCAGGGTGATGAGCCAGAAGCGGAAGGACGAGGCGGCGGGGTTCACCGGATAATGGGTTCCATGAAATACGCAGTGGCACTGGCTTTCCTGGCGATCCTGGCCAGCCTGGGGTCGGCGCTCTTCTTCATGATGCGCACCGGCCGCAACGACAAGGCCCGCAGCGGCCACATGGCGCGCGCCCTGGCCGTGCGCGTCGGGCTGTCGATTGTGCTCTTCCTGTGCCTGCTGGCTGCCTACAAGCTGGGCTACATCCAGCCGACCGGCCTGCCCGCCACCCGCTGAGCCGGCGGCCCGCAGCGGCGGGCACATCGTGGCAGCTATCAAAATTCATAGCTGCATGCGCTTGATGGCTGGGCACTTCGATGCTCTGGAGCCTTGCATTCGGCCTGGGGATTGCGCAAGCAGCTATTGTTTTTGATGCGCGCTTCTGTGTGCCCATGAAAAAGCAAAAGCGCCCTGCGGCGCCTTTGCAAAGAGCGCGGGCAGCGCTGCGTGTCACATCCAGTAGACCAGCACGTACAGGCCCAGCCAGACCACGTCCACGAAGTGCCAGTACCAGGCGGCCCCCTCGAAGCCGAAGTGCTTGTCGGCCGTGAAGTGCCCCTTGTGCAGGCGCAGCGTGATCACCAGCAGCATCAGCATGCCCAGGAACACGTGGAAGCCGTGGAAGCCGGTGAGCATGAAGAAGGTGGAGCCGAACACCCCCGAGTTGAGCTTGAGGTTCAGGTCGGTGTAGAGGTGGTAGTACTCGTAGCCCTGCACGCACAGGAAGACGAAGCCCAGCAGCACCGTCGCCCACATGAAGGCGATGGTCTTGCCGCGGTGGTTCTCGCGCAGCGCATGGTGGGCGATGGTGAGCGTCACGCCCGAGGTGAGCAGCAGCGCGGTGTTGATGGTGGGCAGCCAGAAGGGACCGACGGTCTGGAAGGGCTCGACGGTGCCGGCCGGCGCCGCGGTCATGCCGGCGGCCACGCTGGGCCACACGGCCTTGAAGTCGGGCCACAGCAGCGCGTTGTCCAGGCTGCCCAGCGCCGGCACCGAGTGCGAGCGGGCCCACCACAGCGCGGTGAAGAAGGCGCCGAAGAACATCACCTCAGAGAAGATAAACCAGCTCATGCTCCAGCGGTACGAGAGGTCGATCTTGTGTCCGTACAGGCCGCCCTCGCTCTCGCGCGCGGCATCGCGGAACCACTGGTACAGCACGAACAGCCACCAGGCCAGGCCGAAGATCAGCGAATACTTGCCCCAGTCATGGCCGTTGATCCATTGGCCTGCGCCCAGGATCACGAAGAACAGCCCCGCCGCCGCCATCACGGGGTGGCGCGACTCGGCCGGTACGTAGTAGTAAGGCGTGGTGCCAGGGGTGGGTGCGCTCATGGCTTTCTGCTCCTCAGTCTCTAATCTCTAATGGTTGTTGTGTGCGATCGGTGGGGTGGCGGCGCGCGTCATGCGATCCATCGCACCAGCGCGATCAGCGCCGCCACGAACAGGAACGCGGCCAGCAGGCCGACGATGACGACGTGGATGGGATTGATCTTCTCCAGGTCCTGCCGGTACTCCGACCCCTTGCGCAGCCCGATGAAGGACCACGCCACCGCGCGGATGGTGCGCAGCAGCGAGCCCTTGCGCTGCGGCGCAGGCGGGCGCTGCGACGATCCGGCGGGCCCGTTCACGAGCCGGCCTCCGCCGTGGCGGCCGCTGGCAGCGCGGCGGTGGACTCCGGCGCCGGGGGCGTCTTGCCACCCACCTCGAAGAAGGTATAGGACAGCGTGATCGTCGTCACGTCCTTGGACAGCTTGGGATCGATGACGAAGGCCACGGGCCATTCGCGCTTCTCGCCCGGCTCCAGCGTGTACTGGTTGAAGCAGAAGCACTCCAGCTTGTTGAAGTGCGCGGCCGCCTGGCGGGGCGCGTAGCTGGGAATGGCCTGCGCGGCCATGCGGCGGTTCTGGATGTTCTGGAACTCGTACATCACCGTGGTCAGCTCGCCCGGATGCACCTTGATGGAGCGCTGGGCCGGCTTGAAGTCCCACGGCCCGCGTGCGTTGGCATCGAACTCCACGGTGATGGTGCGGCTGGTGTCCACCTGCGTGTTGGCCGGCACCCTGACGTCCTTGCCGGCCACGCCGTTGCCCGGCACCTGGCGTTCGGAGAGCGACAGGATGTTGATGCCCGTCATCTCGCAGATGTGCTTGTAGATCGGGATCAGCACGTAGCCGAAGGCGAACATCCCGACCGAGATCACGGCCAGCTTGCCCACCATGCGGAAGTTCTCGCGGCGCAAGCTCATGCCGTCGGCCCTCCCGGCACAGCAGCGCCCTGCCCGGGGAGGGACAGAGGGGCGGGACGGTGCAGCACGGCGCTCATGGCTTCACCGTGTCATGCGGAACAGGAAACCGATGAAAAACGCTGCAGCGATGGAGGCGAGGATCAGCGCCATGCGCAGGTTGGCCTTCTTCTGCTCGGGGGTCGCCATGCGGTGCTCCGGTTCAGCCGATCACGCGCGTGGCGGAAGAGTCGAGCTTGGGCGGCACTTCATACGTGTGGAAGGGCGCCGGCGACGGCACTTCCCACTCCAGCCCCTCGGCAGCTTCCCACGGACGCTGCGGCGCCTTCTCGCCCTTACCGCGCATCGCGGGCACGACGACGCAGAGGAAGAAATACACCTGCATCAGACCGAAGCCGAACGCACCGATCGACGCCAGCATGTTGAAGTCGGCGAACTGCATGGGGTAGTCGGCATAGCGGCGCGGCATGCCGGCCAGGCCCAGGAAGTGCATCGGGAAGAACGTGACGTTGAAGAAGATCAGCGAGCCCCAGAAGTGGATCTGGCCACGGCGCTCGGAATACATCACGCCCGTCCACTTGGGTGCCCAGTAGTAGTAGGCCGCGAACATCGAGAACAGCGAGCCGGCCACCAGCACGTAGTGGAAATGGGCCACCACGTAGTAGGTGTCCTGCAGCTGGATGTCGATGGGCGCCATCGACAGGATCAGCCCCGTGAAGCCGCCCATGGTGAACACGAAGATGAAACCCACGGCGAACAGCATGGGCGTCTCGAAGGTCATGGAGCCGCGCCACATGGTGGCGATCCAGTTGAAGATCTTCACCGCCGTGGGCACCGAGATCAGCATGGTGGCGTACATGAAGAACAGCTGGCCCGTGACCGGCATGCCCGTGGTGAACATGTGGTGCGCCCACACGATGAACGACAGGATGGCGATGGACGAGGTGGCATACACCATGGAGGCGTAGCCGAAGAGCTTCTTGCGGCTGAAGGCCGGCACGATCTGGCTGATGATGCCGAACGCCGGCAGGATCATGATGTAGACCTCGGGGTGGCCGAAGAACCAGAAGATGTGCTGGTACATCACCGGGTCGCCGCCGCCGGCGGGGTTGAAGAAGCTGGTGCCGAAGTGGCGGTCGGTCAGCGTCATGGTGATGGCGCCGGCCAGCACGGGCATCACGGCGATCAGCAGGTAGGCGGTGATGAGCCAGGTCCACACGAACATGGGCATCTTCATCAGCGTCATGCCGGGCGCGCGCATGTTCAGGATGGTCACGATGATGTTGATCGAGCCCATGATGGAGCTGGCGCCCAGGATGTGCATGGCGAAGATGCCGGCGTCCATGGACGGGCCCATCTGCAGCGTGAGCGGCGCGTACAGCGTCCAGCCCGCGGCGGGCGCGCCGCCCGGCATGAAGAACGACGACACCAGCATGATGGCCGCCGGAATCATCAGCCAGAAGCTGAAGTTGTTCATGCGCGCGAAGGCCATGTCGGACGCGCCGATCTGCAGCGGGATCATCCAGTTCGCGAAGCCCACGAAGGCCGGCATGATCGCGCCGAATACCATGATCAGGCCGTGCATGGTGGTCAGCTGGTTGAACAGCTCGGGGTTCACCAGCTGCAGGCCCGGCTGGAACAGCTCGGCGCGGATCAGCAGCGCCAGCACGCCGCCGATCATCAGCATGGTGAACGAGAACAGCAGGTACAGCGTGCCGATGTCCTTGTGGTTGGTGGCGAACACCCAGCGCCGCCAGCCCGTGGGGCCGTGGTGGTGGGCATGGTCGTCGTGGTGGCCGGCGGCATGTCCGTGGTTGTCGAGAACTGCGCTCATCTTGGATTCCTCAATGCATTGGGACGGCTACCGCCGGTTCACTTGCCGCGCTGGGCCACGACTTCCGAAGGCTGCACCAGCTGGCCGGTCTTGTTGGACCAGGCGTTCTTGGTGTAGGTGGCCACGGCGGCCAGGTCGGTGTCGCTCAGCTGCGCCCACGATGGCATGGCACCGCCCGCGGCGCCCTTGAGCAGGATCTGGAGCTGCTTGGCATGGTCTTCATCCTTGACGATGGCCGAGCCGTCCAGCGGCTTGATCGGGCCTGCGCCCTTGCCGTTGGCCTGGTGGCAGGCCGCGCAATTGGCGGCATAGACCTTCTCGCCCCGCGGCAGCAGGGCCTCCAGCGTCCAGACCTTGTTGGGGTCGTCCTGCTTGGCGGCGGCCTTCTTCTTCTCGGCCTCGACCCACTGGGTGTAGTCGGCAGCGGAGACGACCTTCACGTGGATGGGCATGTAGGCGTGCTCCTTGCCGCACAGCTCGGCGCACTGGCCGTAGTAGTCGCCCACCTTGTCGGCGCGAAACCAGGTGTCGCGCACGAATCCGGGGATCGCGTCCTGCTTGATGCCGAAGGCCGGAACCATGAAGGAGTGGATCACATCGTTGGCGGTGGTGATCACGCGCACCTTCTTGCCCACGGGCACGACGAGTGGGTTGTCCACCTTGAGCAGGTAGTCGGGCGGCGCGTCGGCCACCTTGCCGCTGTCGGACATCTGGCGGTGGCTGCTATCTAGCGTGGAGATGTAGGCCAGGCCTTCACCCTCGCCAGTAATGTAGTCGTAGCCCCACTTCCACTGGTAGCCGGTGACCTTCACGGTGAGGTCGGCATTCGTGGTGTCCTTCTGCGCCACCAGCACCTTGGTGGCGGGCAGGGCCATCAGGATCACGATGATGAAGGGGACGATGGTCCAGATCACCTCGACGGTGACGGACTCATGGAAGTTGGCCGGCTTGGCGCCCTGGGATTTGCGGTGCTTCCAGATGGAATAGAACATCACCGAGAACACGGCGACGAAGATCACCGTGCAGATGATGAGCATCATCCAGTGCAGGAAGTGCTGTTCCTCGGCAATGCGCGTGACGGGCGGGGCCAGGTTCAGCTGGTTGACCGCGGGGCCGCCGGGAAGGTCCCGCGCCGCATGGGCCGCGGTGCCCCACCATGCACCAGCCACCAGCAGCAGAGAAGCCAGCTTGTTGGAAATGCTCTTCATAGTTCTCACTTAACTTATGCCTCAATTTGACCCATCCCTGGCGCAGCTGCGTGGGGTCAGGCTGCGCGCAAGGCCATGCGAACTCCAATTGCCAGACCGGAGGACGGCGGCAGCACACGCCGCACACGCCCCGGACCGCCCTGGGCTCCACATGAACCCGGCTTCCATCGAAACCGGACCGCACCTTGCGGTGCAGCCCGTTGTCTCCGCCATCCATCGCAGGACGCACAGTCCCTGCCATGAACTCTCTTCAGCGAAAGCAGCATGCCGGGCCTCGGGCACTATTGCAATACGCACAAGCCCTGCAATCTGCCAGCGTAGCGCTCCGGAGAGCGCACGGAAAAAAGCCTGCCGACGGGTGCAGGCAGGCCGGTACAGGCGCACGGAACGGTGGAACGGATCGATGGCGCGCAGGCGGGGCGGAGGGGAGGCACCGGCCTGCGGTCACCGCCCATTGTAGCCAGCCTTGATTTTTGTCATTGACAGCGTCGCCAATGCGCCACGCTTGCAGCGGTGATGCCTGCCGAAAGGCCCGCTTTCAGCTCAGACCACGCAGCGCCCCATCCGGTCTGCCACGGCCGGCCACCCCGCCAGCTTTCAGGCACCGCCCGGACGCCCGCCCTGCAACATGGCCCGCATGTCCTGCAGCGAGACGGCGCTGCTGGAGCTGACCTTTACGCGCGGCGCCGGCTTGAAGGCGTGGCCGTAGACGATCTCGAAGGTGAGCGCCAGTTGCCCGCCCTGCGACGGGTCCGCCAGCTGGTCGCCCAGGGCCTGTTCCAGCCGGTCGCGCCAGCGCCGCCCGCGCAGCGCTGGAAACCGCTGCGGATGCAGGTTGCAGCCCAGCTCCCGCAGTTCCTGCAGCAGGCGCTGCGGGGTCGCGAAGGTGAGCGTAATGCGCTCCATGTCCATCACCGGTTCGGCAAAGCCAGCATGCACCAGCATGTCGCCCCAGTCGTGCATGTCGGTCATGGCGTGCCCGGCCGGGGGCCAGCCCAGCGCGGCATACAGACCGTGCAGCTCCCGCACGGTGTCCGGCCCCAGGCACGAGAACATCAGATAGCCGTCCACACCGCCAGCGCCCGGTGCCACTGCGCGATCAGTGCCTGTGGGTTGGCGGCCACGTGCAGCGCCATGTTGGACCACAGCAGCTGCACGCCGCCGTCCTGCGGCAGGCCGAAGCGCGGCGCCTTGCCGGCCCAGCGCGTGGGGTTCCACCACGGCATGGCGAACCGGGCCTGCGCCTGGGCACGGCCGGCGTCGGACGAGGTCTCGGCGATCAGGCAGGCCGCCTCCGGATAGCGGCGCGCCACCAGGTGGTGGCCTTCGATGCCGCCGCGCAGGGGGTCCCAGTCGCACCAGGCGGCGGGTGCCTGGCGGATCCACTGGAGGCGGTCGTCCATGCGCCGCGCCACCTCTTCGTGCAGCCACGGCGAAGTGGCCGGCGCGCCGGCATGCCAGCGCGCTGCGGCGACCGGGTCGATGGTGGGAGGAAGCTGTTCTGCCATGGCAAGCGAAAGTGGCCGCGAGTATATTGACCCGATGCTTCACAACGCTCGTGCAGGGATATGGCGCCCTTGGCGGGAGTGGCTCGCCAGCCTCCCCAGCCAATGCGCGGTGTGCCACGCCTGGCCGGCGCGCCGCGTGTGCGACGACTGCGTGGCGCGTTTCGCCGCACCCTGCCCGCGCTGCGCCACCTGCGCGCTGCCGGTGCCCGCGGGGTTGGCGCAATGCGGGGCCTGCGTCCGGCATCCGCCTCCCATCGATGCCTGCCTGGCGGCCGTGGACTACGGCTACCCCTGGGCCCAGGTGCTGGCCGGCTTCAAGTTCCAGGCCGATCCCGGCTGGGCGGGCACCCTGGCCGGGCTGCTGCGGCAGGTGCCCGGCGTGGAGCCCGCCCTGGCCGCGGCCGACCTGCTGGTGCCCGTGCCGCTGTCGCGCGAACGGCTGCGCGAGCGCGGCTTCAACCAGGCGCTGCTCCTGGCCCGGGCCCTTGCGCCAGGCAAGGCCCGCGCCCGAACGCTGCTGCGCACGCGCGACACGCCGGCCCAGCACAGCCTGCCGCGCGACCGGCGGCTGCGCAACCTGCGCGGCGCCTTCGCGGTGGAGCCTGCACTGGCGCCGGAACTCGCCGGCCGGCGCATCGTGCTGCTGGACGATGTGATGACGACCGGCGCCACCGTGCAGGCCGCCGCGCGGGTGCTGCGCGAGGCCGGCGCCGTGCATATCACGGCCCTGGTCGTGGCCCGCACGCCCTGACGTCCGTAGCCCTGCCAAGGCTGCGCGACGGGCTCCCGCGGATACTTTTGTTTACGACGTGCGCTGTCGGCCCTCGCCTGCCCGATCACAATAGCCGCATGTTCCACATCGTTCTCGTCGAGCCTGAAATCCCGCCCAACACCGGCAACGTGATCCGCCTGGCGGCCAACACGGGCTGCGTGCTGCACCTGGTCGAGCCCCTGGGCTTCTCCATGGAAGACCGCTACATGCGCCGCGCCGGCCTCGACTACCACGAGTACGCCGAGGTCAAGCGGCATGCCGGCTGGACCTCCCTGGTGCGCACCGAGCATCCCGACCCGGCGCGCATGTTCGCGCTCACCACCCACGCCACCCAGAGCGTCTTCCAGACCCTGTTCCTGCCGGGCGACTGGCTGGTGTTCGGCGCCGAGACCCGCGGCCTGCCGCCCGAGCTGCGCGACACCTTCCCGCCCGCCCAGCAATTGCGCCTGCCCATGGTGGCGGACCAGCGCAGCCTGAACCTTTCCAACGCCGTGGCCGTGACGGTGTTCGAGGCCTGGCGCCAGTGCGGCTTCGTCAACGGCGGCTGACGGCAGCGGCAGCACGGCCTGCGAGGGGCGGGCACCGCTGTTGGGCCTGATGGCCATCGCCTAGCCGGCGATCGTCCCGGCTCAGGACTTGGCGCCGTAGTTGCGCACCAGCGACTCGGCCACGCACACCGGCTTGTCGCCCCCCTCCCGCTCGATGGTGACCAGCCATGCCATCTGCACGCCGTCCGGCGCGGCCGGCTCCACGGACTGGAGCGTCAGCCGCGCCCGCAGGCGGCTGTTCACCGGCACCGGCGCCGGAAAGCGCACGCGGTTGAGGCCGTAGTTCACGCCCATGCGCGCGCCGTCGATGCGGAATGCCGACTCGAACAGGCGCGGCAGCAGCGACAGCGTGAGGAAGCCGTGCGCGATGGGGGTGCCGAACGGGCCCTGCGCAGCGCGCTCGGGGTCGACGTGGATCCACTGGTGGTCGCCCGTCGCCTGCGCGAACTGATCGATCTGCGCCTGCGTGACCGTGATCCAGTCGGTGAGGGCCACTTCCTGGCCCACGCAGGCGGCCAGCTCGGAATAGGTCTGGAAGGTTTTCATCGGTGCACTGTAGGCCGAGGCGCGGGCCGCCCTTGTCGGCCGGGCGACACCCTCAAGGAACAGGTTCTACGCGTCCAGCCAGTCGCAGATGGACTGCCACTGCTCCCGGTCGCGCGCCACGCGGCCGGGGGACACGTCGAACAGAGACAGCCCGTGTGCGGCGAGGTGGATGTAGTTCTGCGTGTCGCGGAGGTAGCCCAGCACCGGAAAGCCCAGGCTGTCGACGAAGGTGTGCAGTTGCTCCGCCGCCAGCGTGCGCGCGTCCACCCGCATGCCGACGATGCCGACCTGCGCCCGGCCACCATGGCGATGCTCGGCGAGTTCGTCCAGGAATTGCCGCGTGGCGAAGATGTCGAACACGCTGGGCTGCAGCGGCACGACGATCTTGTCGGCCAGCTTGAGCACATCCTTCAGGCGCCAGCCATGCAGGCCGGCGGGCGTGTCCAGCACGGCATGGGTGGCGTCCTGGGGCGGCCGGGGGATCAGGTCCGAGCGGACATCCCACGCGCCGATGGGCCGGGCGGCGGGCGGCCGCTGCCCCAGCCACAGCCGCGCGGACTGCTGCCGGTCGGCATCGCCCAGCACCACGGCGTGGCCTCGGCTGGCGTAGTAGCCGGCGATGTTGGTGGACAGCGTGGACTTGCCCACGCCGCCCTTGGGATTGGCAACTGCGACCACCGGCATGCGCGCCTCCTTCGATTGGCAGGAAAGGAACTCCGGAACGCGATGGTAGCGCGGCGGCGGCTGCGGCAGCCGGCGTGCAGCGGACTTCAAGCCCAATCGGCCTCAAGCGCTTTATTGACAAGCGCCTATAGCTATTATTTTTATAGCAATTGTTCTAACCGTGCTGCGCCCCGCGCTTGACGAAGAACAGCCCCGCGCCCACGGCCATCAGCAGGCCGCCGAACACGCGGTTCTGCGTGCGCACGGCCTGGGCGCTGCGCAGCAGCCGCCGCAGCGTACTGGCGCCGAAGGCGTAGCCGTGCATGACGACCACGTCCACTGCGACGGTCGTGGCCGCCATGGCCAGCAGCTGCGTCCAGAGCGGGCGGGTGTCGGTCATGAACTGCGGCAGCACGGCCACCATGAAGATGATGCCCTTGGGGTTGGTGGCGTTGGTCAGAAAGCCCGTCAGCACGCGGCGGCGCCAGCCGGTGGCCGGGGCCGCGCCATCGCCCACCAGGCCGCCAGCCTCCCCGGCGCGCCACTGGCTGAACCCCAGATAGATCAGGTAGCAGGCGCCCAGCACCTTGACGACGCTGAAGGCCGTCTCGGAGGCCAGCAGCAGCGAACCCACCCCCGCGCCGGCGATGACCAGGATCAGCAGCAGGCCCAGCTGCAGCCCGAGGATGGTCGCGCCCGTCTTGCGCACGCCGTACGAAAGGCCGTGGCTCATGGACAGCACGGCGCCCGATCCCGGTGAAAGGGCGATGAGGCAGGAAGCGAGGAAAAAGGCCACCCAGGTGTGCAGATCCATGGCGAACTCGTTGCGGCAGACAGTCAGGACAGGGGGCCGGATTGTAGGAGAGGCGCCCCGCGCCCTTCCTGGCAGGGGCTGGACGGGCCCGCGCACGCCGCGGGCCCCGGTGACACAATTCACCCCGGCTCTCGCCGGCCGCGCCGCGCAGCCCGTCCCTGACCTGCGCCGCCAGGCTGCAATGTCTGCCGCCTTTTGCTTCGCCCCCTTTCGTTTCTGCCCACCTGACTGCCGCACATGGCCCACGCCCCCACCTGGCTCACCTACGGATTCACCTACCTCGCGGCCGCCGTGATCGCCGTGCCCATCGCCCGCGCGCTGGGGCTGGGCGCCATCATCGGCTACCTGGCGGCAGGCATCGCCATCGGCCCCTGGGGGCTGGGGCTGGTGAGCAATGTGCAGGACATCCTGCACTTCGCCGAGTTCGGCGTGGTGCTGATGCTGTTCCTGGTCGGGCTGGAGCTGCAGCCCAGCCGTCTGTGGAGCCTGCGGCGGCCGATCTTCGGCCTGGGCAGCGCGCAGGTACTGGGCTGCGCCGCCGTGCTGTGGGCCGCCGCGTGGGCCTGCGGCCTGCCCTGGAACGTGGGCCTGGTGGGCGCGCTGGGGCTGGCGCTGTCGTCCACCGCCATCGCGCTGCAATCCATCGACGAGCGCAATCTGATGCGCACCGACAGCGGACAGAAGGCGTTTTCCATCCTGCTGTTCCAGGACGTGGCGGCGATTCCCATCCTGGCGCTACTGCCGCTGCTGGGCGCCGCAGCCCTGGGCGCCAGTGCACCGCACCACACGCCGGCAGAGATCGCGCTGGAGGCAGCCAAGGTCATCGGCATGATCGCCGCCATCGTGCTGGGCGGGCGCTGGGCGCTGCGCCCGCTGCTGCGCTGGATCGCCAAGAGCAACACGCCCGAGATCTTCACGGCCGCCTCGCTGTTCCTCGTCGTCGGCATCGCCATGCTGATGCTGAGCGTGGGCCTGTCGATGGCGCTGGGCGCCTTCCTCGCCGGCGTGCTGCTGGCCGACAGCGAGTACCGGCGCGAGCTGGAGACCGACATCGAGCCGTTCAAGGGCCTGCTGCTCGGCCTGTTCTTCATTGCCGTGGGCATGAGCATCGACTTCGGGGTGCTCATGGCCTCGCCGTGGACCATGCTGGCGCTGCTGGCAGGCTTCCTGGCCGTGAAGGCCGGGGTGATCTATGCGCTGGCGCGCATCACGCGCATGCCCTACCAGGAGCGCCCGGTGTTCACGCTGCTGCTGGCGCAGGGCGGCGAATTCGCCTTCGTCGTGTTCCAGAGCGGCGCAAGCGCCGGCGCCATTCCCAACGAAACGGCCTCGCTGCTGATCGGCGCGGTGGCGCTGTCGATGCTGCTGTCGCCCTTGCTGCTGGTGGCCATGGACCGCGTGCTGCTGCCGCGCTACGCCCAGCTCAAGACGGATGCGCAGCCGCCCGAGGCCGCGCAGGCACACGCCCTGTCCGAGCCCCAGCAGGCGCCGGTCATCATCGCCGGCTTCGGCCGCTACGGGCAGATCGTGGCGCGCATGATGCTCGCCCAGGGCGTGCCCGCCACGGTGCTGGACCACAGCGTGGAAATGCTGGAGGTGGCGCACACCTTCGGCTACCGCGTGTTCTACGGCGACGCCACCCGGCTGGACCTGCTGCGCATCGCCGGGGCCGACCAGGCGCGCGTGCTGGTCGTGGCCGTGGACGACACCGAGCAGTCGCTGAAGATCGTGAAGATCGCGCGCAAGCATTTTCCGCAGCTGGAGATCGTCGCGCGCGCACGGGACGTGACGCACTGGAATGCCCTGCGCGACCTGGGCGTGACGCGCGTGGAGCGCGAGGTGTTCGAATCCAGCCTGAAGACCGCCCGCGCCGTGCTGGAGGTGATGGGCATGCCCGGCGAACAGGCCGAGGCGCTGGCCGACCGCTTCCGCCACCACAACATCGCCCTGGCCGACCTGATGTACCCGCACCACCAGAACCGCGAGAAGATGATCGCCGTGGCCAAGCAAGGCCGCCAGCAACTGGTGGAGCAGATGGCCAAGGAACGGCAGGAGCACGCTGCAGCACCAACGCCGCAGGACACGTCCCCAGCAGAGCGAGGCTCCCCCGGCAGTTGACAGCAGCGCAGTGAGCGGGCCAGGGGCGCCGCGATGCGAGGCACGGGCCTGCGCAGATCCGACGCCCAGGCCGACTTGCTGAAGACAGGAAGGTGCTGGGGCGGGCGTCTGCCTGCCGTGGTCCGCTGATGCAGCTTACGGGCCAAAAGCCCCGGATTGCTCTTTCATTAAGCGCAATCAGCTATCTTCTTGATAGCAGCTCAATCCACGCTCGCGCCCGACTCCTTCACCACCTTGCCCCACTTCACGGCTTCCTTCTGGATGAAGGCGGCGAACTGCTCAGGCGTTTCGCCGGCGGTCTCGGCGCCCTGCTCGTTGATCTTCTTCTTGATGTCGGGCTGCGCCAGCACCTTGACCAGGGCCTTGTTCAGCTGGGCCACGATGGGCGCGGGCGTGTTGGCCGGCGCAAACATGCCGAACCACGACGTGGCTTCATAGCCGGGCACGCCGGCTTCGGCGATGGTCGGCACGTCGGGCAGTTCGGGCGAGCGCTTGGCCGTGGTGACGGCGATGGGGCGCAGCTTGCCCGAGCGCACGTGCTGGATGGCCGAGGGCATGTTGTCGAACATGATGCCGATCTGGTTGCCCAGCAGGTCGGTCACGGCGGGTGCGCTGCCCTTGTACGGCACGTGCTGCATGTCCACCTTGGCCATGCTTTTGAACAGCTCTCCCGACAGGTGGATGGAGCTGCCGCTGCCCGAGGAACCGAAGTTCACCTTGCCCGGGTTGGCCTTGGCATAGGCGATCAGCTCCTGCACCGTCTTGTACGGCTGCGACGGGTTGGCCACCAGCAGGTTGGGCACGTTCGCCACGCGCGTCAGGGGCGCGAAGTCCTTGATCGGATCGAACGGCATCTTCTTGTAGAGCGCCGCGTTGATGGCGTGCGTGCCCACCGTGCCCATGAACAGCGTGTAGCCGTCGGCAGGCGCGCGCGCAGCCATCTGACCGCCGATGTTGCCGCCGGCGCCGGCACGGTTGTCCACCACCACCGACTGGCCCAGCTCTGTGGTCAGGCCCTGGGCGATCACGCGCGCCAGGATGTCGGTGGTGCCACCGGCCGCGAACGGCACGATGATGGTGATGATCTTGTTGGGGTAAGCCTGCTGCGCGAAGGCGGCTGCGGGGACGATGGCGCCAGCGGTGGCGGCCAGGGCGGCGGCCAGAACGGTGCGGCGGGTATTGAAGCGGAATGCGGACATGTCGTTGTTTCCTCGGATCTCTTGTAGATGAAAAACCTGGCGGGTGCTATGCCCGCCAGAAGGGGCTCGGGGTAGCTGCGGAGCAGCGCGGTGGCTGGATGCGTGCTTGGCTTATTCCTGCACGATGGACGACGGGTGGTTGGCCAGCGGCGTGACCTTGATCTGCATGTACGGGAAGAGCGGCAGGCCGCTCAGCAGGGTGTGCAGCTCGTCGTTGCTGGCCACGTCGAAGATGCTGACGTTGGCGTATTCGCCCACCACGCGCCACAGGTGGCGCCACTTGCCGTCGCGCTGCAGCTGCTGCGAATACGCCTTCTCCTTGGCCTTGATCTCGTCCACCACGTCGGGGGCCAGCGTGGGCGGGATCTGCACGATCATTTCAGCCATGAACAGCATGGAGTTCTCCTTGAAAAGAGGATGGGGAAAAGGGAACGGGAATCACAGGTGCGGCCAGACCAGCATGGTCACGGCGTAGATGGCGCCCACCAGGAGCATCGACACCACTGTGTAGCCCATGATGTCCTTGAGCTTGAGCTTGGACAGGGCCAGCGCCGGCAGGATCCAGAAGGGCTGCACGAGGTCGTTCCAGCCGTTGCCCAGCATCACCGACATGGCCGTCTGCGCCTGCGATGCGCCCAGCGTGGTGGCCGCGTTGATCATGAAGGGACCCTGCAGCACCCAGTGGCCGCCGCCCGAGGGCGCGAAGAAGTTGATGACGAACGAGCTGATCAGGCCCCACAGCGGCAGCGTGTCGACGGTGGACACGCTCACGAACACATGGGCGATGGACTCCACCAGCCCCGAGCCATGCATGATGGCCATGATGCCGGCGTAGAACGGGAACTGCAGAATGATCCCGCCGATGGTCTTCACGCCTTCGTTGACCTTCTCCACGTAAGCCATGGGGGTGCCCAGCAACAGCACGCCCAGGAACAGGATGAAGAAGTTGATCATGTTCAGATCGAGGTTGCCGCCTTGGATGAAGTGGATGGCCACATACGCCATGCCGCACAGGCCGATCAGCAGGCTCAGCACGCGGCTGTGGTTCAGGCGCCAGGCCAGCGTCTTCTCGTCGCCCATCACGCTCTCGGCGCTGGCGGGCTTGGCGTCGACCACGGTGGCCGGGTCCAGCTCGACGACCTTCTCGCCCTGCTTCGGGTGCATGGTGGCGTTGAGCAGCGGCAGCGCGATCAGCACGGCCAGGCTGGTCAGCAGGATGGGCGCGGAGAAGATGGTCTGCGTGAGCGGAATCAGCCCCATCGTGCTTTCAAAGGCATGGCCCTTGGTGGAGATGAGCACCGGAATCGTGGCGGAGAAGCCCAGGCTGTACATGGTGAAGCCCGTGTAGGCCGCCGCGATGATCAGCGGGTAGTGCACGCCCTTGACCTTGAGCGCCAGCTTGCGCGCCATGATGCCGCCAATCACCAGGCCGAAGCCCCAGTTGAGGTAGCTGCCCACGCAGCCCACCAGCGTGGCCACGATGATCGCCTGGCGCGGCGTGTGCACATAGGTGGTGATGCGGTTGAGAAACCGGTCCACGATGGGCGCAGCCGCCAGCACATAGCCCATCACCAGGATCACCGCCATCTGCGTGGTGAAGGCCAGCAGGCTCCAGAAGCCCTTGCCCCAGTCCTGCACCACGTCGTTGATCGGACGGCTTTCCACACCGAAGGCCAGCGCCATGGTGAGCAGCGTGAGCATGATCGCGAAGACGAACGGATCGGGCAGATAGCGCCGCATCAGCTCGGTGAAAAAGGCGGTGATTTTCGACATGGAAGAACTCGTCTCGCTGTTATGGGATGAATGAGAGAAGAAGAGGAATCGATTCAGTGGTGCAGCCTCTGAAACCGTCTCGGCATGGCCGATCAGAAGGCCGCGGAGCAGGCCACGCCAGCAGACGCCGTGGAACGGGCTTCGCCCGGCCACCGGCGTCGTCCCCCTTCCCGGATCGCGCAGCGAGCCGAGAGAAGCGGGAAGGCGCGCAGCGCCTCAGGGGGTTGTTCACACACCGGCTACGCCAACGGTCATGCCGCCGCAGACGTAGAGCACCTGGCCGGTGACGAAGCCGCTGCGCGCATCCAGCAGGTACGACACGGCATGCGCCACGTCGTCAGGCGTGCCCACGCGCTTGACCGGCACGGATTCGATGATGGCCTGCGTGCGCGGCGCATCGGGGGGGTTGGCGCGGTCGAACAGCTCGGTGCGGATGGGCCCGGGACCGATGGCGTTGGCCGTGATGCCGTGGCGGCCCAGCTCCAGCGCCCACACACGGGTCATGCCGATCAGGCCGGCCTTGGTGGCCGAATACGCGGTGCGCAGTTCCTTGCCCAGGGCCGCGCGGGACGACATGTTCACGATGCGGCCGAAGCCCGCTGCCTGCATGCCCGGCAGCAGCGCCTGCATGCACTGCAGGCTGCAGCGCAGGTTCAGCGCCACGGCCAGATCGAACTGCTCCAGCGTCTGTTCGGCCGCCTCGGCCGGCACCACGATGCCCACGTTGTTCACCAGGCGGGTGATGGGGCCGCCGGCCAGCGCTTCCTGCAGGGCGCGGGCAGTGTCCTCCACATCGGACAGGTCGGCCTGGATGCCGCCGGGCACATGGCCCACGGTGCGGTCGATGATGACGGGCTCGTAGCCGTCGGCGCGGCAGCGCTCGGCCGTGGAGGCACCGATGCCGGCGCCGCCGCCGGTGATGAGAACGCGTTCGCGCGCAGACGCGGTGGTGGTCATGGAAGGTCTCTTTCTTGGTTCTTCAGGAAGGTAGGGCGCAGACCGCTCAGAGGAAGCACTGGCCGCCGACATAGGCCTTGCGCCAGCGGGTAAGCGTCACGCGAGCGAACAGGCCCGCGGTGTGGAACGGGTCGGATTCGATGAAGCGCTGCGCCTCTTCGCGCGAGTCCAGCGCCACCACGTACAGACCGCCGCCCAGGTCGGTACCGTCGTCGGCCAGCTTGGCGCCGCAGGCCAGCAGCAGCGCCTTGTGCTGGTCCAGAAACTCCAGGTGCGCGGCGCGCGTGGCCTGGCGCACGTGCTGGTGTCCGGGCTTGTCGAAGGTTTCGATGATGAAAGGCACAGCAGTCTCCCGGCGCACGCAAAAGCGGCACCTAACGAACGCCGCTTGCGCGGCGGATGGAATGGATTCCCTGCGGTGCGCACCGCAGGAACGGGGTGACGGACGGCCTACACGGTGGCAACCGGCGTCACGGGTGAGGCGATGGCCCCGGGCAGATTCAACGGCGGCGCCGTCAGCAAGAAACGGTAGCGGCTGCGTTCACGCAGCCAGGCGGCCAGCGGCGTCAGATGCCACAGTTCACCCAGGTGCACGCCCAGCTTGAACAGGCAGTGCTCGTGCAGCGGCAGCGCGGCGCAGCACGCGGCAGCACCGGCTTTGGCGGGAAAGGCCTCCACCGCATAGTTGTCGGCGGCGATGGCGGCCAGCTGACTGTCGGTGATCCACTGCAGCAACTTCTCGTCGCGCCCGTCCAGCACCGCGCAGCTGCCCGCCAGCACGGCCGGGTCCGGGTGCTTGCGCATGCCCAGCACCACGTCGGCAAAGCCGGTGTGCAGGCAGACGATGTCGCCCGGCTCCACGGCCACGCGGTCGGCGTCCAGCACGCGCATCAGCGTGTCGTAGCCCACCACCGTGCGGGCATCGCCCAGGTGCGCGCGCAGATCGACCATCACGCCGCGGCCCTGCACGCCCGTGCGGGCCATGCCTTCGATGCCCAGCGCATGCGCAGCCGAAGTGCTGACCGCAGCGCCCGGCGCGGCGGGCACGCCGGCATCGCACACATCGCTGGGGCCGACCACATCGCGGCCGGCGGCGTAGCCGTTGTAGTACAGCGCTTCCGGCAGGCCGTCGCCATTGGCGTCGAACATCGAGCCCGCATGCGCGAGGCCATCCCACTGCGTCGAATATTGCAGGTGCAGGATGGCCAGATCGTCCGACAGCACATCGGTGCGGCCCTCTTCCAGCCCGCCCAGCAGGCAGTTGAAGTTGACCTGGCCCTTGCGCAGCAGCGGCCGCAGCACCGGCGGATTGCGGTTGGGGTTGAGCGCATTGCCACCGGGGTAGTCCAGCGGCAGGCTGAGGGCGAAGGCCAGGCCTTCGTGCACCTCGGCCACGCCCTGGCGCACCTTCTCCGGCGTGAGCAGGTTTAGGCGGCCGAGCTGGTCGTTGGGACCGAAGTCGCCCCAGGTGGAGCCGTCGGGCCGGCGCTGCCAGCGGGGGTTGGTGGGCTGCTGCAGACTCATGTGCGATGGGCCTCAGCGCGCCAGAAAGCCGGCCAGCGCGGCGTTGAAGGGGTCGGGCGCCTCCAGGTTGGACAAATGCGAGGCCGGCAACTCGGCGAGCTGCGATCCCGGGATGGCGGCCTGCATGGCCTGCGCATCGGCCACCGTGGTCACCGGGTCTGCACTGCCGGCGATCAGCAGCGTGGGCACAGCGATGGCAGCGATGGCGTTGCGCAGGTCGGCCTGCGCCAGCGCTTCGCAGCACGCGGCATAGCCTTCGGGCGCAATGCCGGCGATCCAGCCCTGCGCGCGCTGCACCACCGCAGGCTGCGCCGCCGTGAAGGTCTCCGTGAACCAGCGGCTGGGCGACGAGGCGGCCAGCTCGGCCATGGCGGCCGCGCCTTTGTCGCGCACCAGGGCGGCGCGCGCGGCCCAGCCCTCTGCCGTGCCGATCTTGGCAGCGCTGTTGGCTACTACCAGGTGGTTCAGACGCTGCGGCGCATGCACGCCCAGCCACAGGCCGGTGAAGCCGCCCATGGAAATGCCGCAGAAGCTGGCGCGCTCGATGCGCAGCGCATCCAGCAACGCGATGACGTCACCGCCCAGCTGGTCGAACGTATACGAGCCAGGCGAGAGCACGCTGCCGCCGTGGCCGCGGGTGTCGTAGCGCAGCACGCGGTGGGTGGCAGCGAAATACGCGGCCTGGACGTCCCACATCTCCAGCGTGGTGCCGAGCGAGTTGGACAGCACCAACACGGGCGCTCCGTCCGGCCCGTCGATGGCGACGCGGAAGGCGCCTTGTGACGTGTTGATCGTGGTGATGGACAAGAGGGTTCCTCCGTGCGCAGTGGTGCGCGTCAGACGCGCTCGAGGATCACGGCGATGCCCTGCCCCACGCCGATGCACATGGTGCACAGCGCGTACCGGCCGCCGTGTTCATGCAGGCGGTTGACGGCGGTGGTGACCAGGCGGGCGCCGCTGGCGCCCAGCGGGTGGCCCAGGGCGATGGCGCCGCCCCAGGCGTTCACACGGGCGTCGTCGTCCTGGATGCCCAGCGCGCGCAGCACGGCCAGGCCCTGGGCGGCGAAGGCTTCGTTGAGTTCGATCACGTCCAGGTGATCGATGGTCAGCCCCGTCTGCGCCAGCACCTTCTGGGTGGCGGGCGTGGGGCCGAAGCCCATGATGCGCGGTGCCACGCCAGCCGTGGCCATGCCGACCACGCGGGCACGCGGCTTGAGGCCGTATTTGGCGGCGCTGGCTTCATCGGCCAGCAGCAGCGCGCAGGCGCCGTCGTTCACGCCGCTGGCATTGCCGGCGGTCACTGTGCCGTCCGGCCGCACCACGCCCTTGAGCTTGGCCAGCGCCTCCAGGCTGGTGGAGCGCGGGTGCTCGTCCTGGCTCACCACGATGGCATCGCCCTTCTTCTGGGGAATGGTGACGGGCACGATCTCGCGCGCCAGGTGGCCGGCCTGGATGGCGGCCACGGCGCTGAGCTGGCTGGCCAGGGCCATGCGGTCCTGCGCCTCGCGCTCGATGCCGAAGTCGGTGGCCACGTTCTCGGCCGTCTCGGGCATGGAATCGACACCGTACTGCGCCTTCATCAGCTTGTTGACGAAGCGCCAGCCGATGGTGGTGTCATACACCGCGTTGTTGCGGCTGAAGGCGGTTTCGGCTTTGGGCATGACGAAGGGCGCGCGGCTCATGCTTTCCACGCCGCCGGCGATCATCAGGCCCGCCTCACCCGACTTGATGGCGCGCGCGGCGGAGCCCACGGCGTCCAGGCCCGAACCGCACAGGCGGTTGAGCGTGGCGCCGGGCACTTCCAGCGGCAGGCCGGCCAGCAGTGCGGACATGCGCGCCACATTGCGGTTGTCTTCGCCCGCCTGGTTGGCGCAGCCGTAGAGCACGTCGGTCACGGCCGCCCAGTCCACGCCCGGGTTGCGCTCCATCAGCGCCTTGATCGGGATCGCGCCCAGGTCGTCTGTGCGCACGCTGGACAGGGCTCCGCCATAACGGCCGAAGGGCGTGCGGATCGCGTCGCAGATGAAGGCTTGGGGGGTGGTCATGCGTGTCTCCAGAAAGATTGGGGGTCGGGACGGCCGGGCGGTGCCCGGCGGCCGGCAGGTCAGACCTGCGCGGGCTGGATCGGCAGGCCGACCAGGCGTTCAAGCTCGGCGTGCTCCAGGCCGGGCACGGCGTCGATCAGCTTCAGGCCCGTGGGCGTGCACTCGATCGTCGCCAGGTCGCTGTAGATGCGCTTGACGCAGCCGATGCCGGTAAGCGGGTACGTGCACTGCGGCACGATCTTGGACTGACCCTGCTTGGTCAGCAGATCCATCATCACCCAGGTCTGCTTGGCGCCGATGGCCAGGTCCATGGCGCCGCCCACGGCGGGAATGGCGCCCGGCTCGCCCGTGCTCCAGTTGGCCAGGTCGCCCGTGGTGCTGACCTGGAAGGCGCCCAGCACGCAGATGTCCAGATGGCCGCCGCGCATCATGGCGAAGCTGTCGGCGTGGTGGAAGTAGGCGCCGCCCGCCAGCAGCGTGACGGGCTGCTTGCCGGCGTTGGTCAGGTCGTAATCTTCCTGGCCGGGGGCGGGCGCGGGGCCCATGCCCAGGATGCCGTTCTCGCTTTGCAGGATGACTTCGCGGTCGGCCGGGATGTGGTTGGCCACCAGGGTCGGCTGGCCGATGCCCAGGTTCACGTACGCGCCTTCGTGGATGTCTTGCGCCACGCGGGCGGCCAGTTCATCCTTACTACGTCTTTGATAGCTGCTCACGCTTATTCCTTCTGCGCTGGAGGCCGATTTCATGCCGATTTCTTGAAGCCGGCCGCCTGGGTGGCGGTGCGCTCGATGCGCACGATCTGGCTCACGTAGATGCCGGGGGTGACGATGGCCTCGGGGTCCAGCCCGCCCAGCTCGACGATCTCGTGCACCGTGGCGATGGTGCGCTTGGCGGCCGTCGCCATCACCGGGCCGAAGTTGCGGGCCGACATGCGGTACGTGAGGTTGCCCCAGCGATCGCCCTTTTCGGCCTTGATGAGGGCCACATCGCCATGGATGGGGTACTCCAGCACGTAGTGCTTGCCGTCGATCTCGCGCGTTTCCTTGCCCTTGGCAAGGTCGGTGCCGTAGGCCGTGGGGCAGAAGAAGGCCCCGATGCCGGCGCCCGCAGCACGCATGCGCTCGGCCAGGTTGCCCTGGGGCACCAGTTCCAGCTCCAGCTTGCCGCTGCGGTACAGCTCGTCGAACACCCAGCTGTCCACCTGGCGCGGAAAGCTGCAGATGATCTTGCGCACCAGACCGGCCTTGAGCAGCGCGGCCAGGCCCGTGTCGCCGTTGCCGGCGTTGTTGTTCACCACCGTCAGGTCGCGCGCACCGTGGGCGATCAGGGCGTCGATGAGCTCGCCCGGTATGCCGGCCGTGCCGAAGCCGCCGATCAGCACCGTGGCGCCGTCCTGCACCCCTGCTAGCGCCTGGGCGACCGATTCCGCAATCTTGTTGATCATGTCTTTGGGAAGGGGGGAGAGACCGAGGGGACAATCCGCTCGATTCGCACCGGCCGATTGTTCGCATATCGAACATTTGTTCGTATAATGAATTTTAGGACGAAAGCCCATGAGTGACACCCCCCTGGAGACTAGTGATAACCCTAGGCCCGGCGACAGCTATGTGCAGTCGTTCGCGCGGGGGCTGGAGGTCATCCGCTCGTTCAACGCCCAGGCGCCGCAGCAGACGCTGAGCGAGGTGGCGGCCGCCACGGGCCTGACCCGCGCAGGCGCGCGGCGCATCCTGCTCACGCTGCAGACGCTGGGCTATGTGGAGAGCGACGGCCGGCTGTTCTGCCTGACGCCGCGCATCCTCGACCTGGGTTTTGCCTATCTCTCGTCCATGCCCATCTGGGACCTGGCCGAGCCGGTGATGGAGGCGCTGGTGGACCAGGTGCACGAGTCCTGCTCGGCCGCCGTGCTCGACGGGCTGGACATCGTCTATGTGCTGCGCGTGCACACACACAAGATCATGAGCACCAACCTGGGCGTGGGCTCGCGCCTGCCCGCGTTCTGGACATCGCTGGGCCGCACGCTGCTGGCCGCCCTGCCCGAGGACGAACTGCGCCAGCGCCTGCAAACCGCCCCGCGCGTGCCCCACACGCAGAACACCGTTCTGGACGACGAAGCGCTGCTCGCGCGCATCGCCCAGGCGCGCCAGCAGGGCTGGTGCCTGGTGAACCAGGAGCTGGAGGAAGGCCTGATCTCCATCGCCGCGCCGCTCAAGAACCGCGCGGGCCACACGGTGGCGGCGCTCAACATCAGCGGGCAGGCCAACCGCACCAGCGCGGAGATGATGCAGGAGCGCCTGCTGCCCGCCCTGCTGCAGGCCTCGCAGGCCATCTCGCGCACGCTGGGCACGCGGCGGCGCTGAGGCGCCGGGGCGCGCGGTCGGCCGGCCCTCCGCTCAGGGCAATGGCAGAAGCCGGTCGCCCTCGCCGGGGCGGCAGGCGTCGCCCAGCGGCGCCCATCCCGCGTGCGCCACCACGCCATCGCCGGCCAGGCACAGTTCGGTGCGATCGGCCTGCGGCAGGCGCTGGCGCACGAAGGCCTCTACCGTGGCGGGCAAGCTCATGCGCAGCCGCAGGGCATAGCGGTCGTCCTCGGGGTGGTCGCGCAGGTGCAGCAGCGGCACGAAGCCGGCGGCGAACATGAGCGCATGTGAATCCACGTGCACCGGCTCGGGCGCATAGCCAGCGCCGCGCAGCCAGTCCTGGGCGCGGGCGCGCAGGTCGGGGCCGTCGGGCAACGCGCCCCACGCGGTGGCCAGCAGTTCCACCACCCACTGGTTGCAGTTCTGGTAGTCCAGCCCGTAGGCATAGGCGTTGGCGCTGTAGCGCGCGGCCAGCAGGCGCAGGGCGCGCGGGGCGTCGAGCAGCGCGTCGCGCACGGCCTGGCCCGCGGGCCCGGGCAGCGGCGCGACCGACAGGTAGCTGCGCTGCGGCGCGTCCATCCCCATCACGAAGCCGGCCAGGCCCTGGTCATACAAGCGGGGCTGTCCGGCCGCGCAGTCGTAGTACAGCTGGCGGGCGCTCCACTCGCCGCGCTCGCTGCGCCAGGCGATGGCGGCATGGGAGTAGCGGATGCCGAAGCGCGAGAGATCCAACCCCGCCCGGCTGATGAGCACCGCGGGCGCGCCGCTGTCCTCCAGGGTCTGGCGCAGCACGGCCGACAGGCGCAGCAGCCGGTCCTGGTCGGCCGCGGTCAGGGGCGTGGTGGTGCGGCAGACATCGGGCCACCCTCCCGCCTGCGCAGGGGCCCCGATGGCGCAGGCCGCACACCACACCAGCGCGGCGGCGGCGCGCCGCCAGGGGCTCATGAGCGGCCGACGGGGCGCGGCGCCAGCCCGCCATGCCAGTCGTCGGCCAGCACCAGGAAGAAGGCTTCGCCCGTATCGCCGCGCGCGAACTGCACGCCGTAGACGCGGCGCTCGGCCCGGACGGTGTCGCCTACCGCCAACTGCTGCGGAGCGAACACGGCCTCGGGCAGCTCCAGCAGCACCGGATCGCCGGCCGGCGGCTGCAAGGCGACGCGCACGAAGCCCGGGCGGTCGGGCGCGGCCGCCACGTCGGTGATGCGGTAGTCGGCATCGGCGACGGCGTCATGCGAGCTGTTGCTGGAGCCCTTCAGCGAATCGGACACGCTGCCGCTGGAGGCCGAGCCAGCGCTCGAGGCACTGGAAACGAAGCTGTCTGCGAACGCGGGCAGCGTGCCCGCGAGGGCGAGAACGCCGGCGCAGGCGAGGCGGAAGACGGCAGGAAAGGACATGGATCGGCCACCACGGAACGGGGAAAGAAAGCACCGCCCCGGGGCAGGCGCAGCGTGCCGGCCAGCCGGGTGCTGGCGGGGCAGTGCCGGCACGGCGGCGATTCTACGGGGCGGGTACCGCAGCCTCTTGCCACCGCGGCAGGGCCCGCCGGCTCAGCGATTGCGAAAACCCAGCACCAGCACCACGGCGCCGGCCACCATGGCGCCGATGCTCAGCCACTGGGGCACGTTGACGGACTCTTTCTCTTGCACCGACAGCTGCAGCGGCCCCAGCTGGGCGTGCGTGGTTTCCTTGGTGAAGCTGAAGCCGCCGGTCAGGAAGCCGGCCAGGCCGAGGATCAGCAGCGCGGCTCCGATGATGCGCAGTGCGGTCATGGGGGATCCTTTCGTCGGGAGGCTCAAAAACAAGGTGCCTGACTGTAAGGAGCCGAAATGCCGTGGCGCGTAGGACACAGCCGCATCGCAGACCGCGGCCCGCGGAGCCTCCCGCACCAAGCGGGCAGGGACATTCTTCAAAAACCATAGCACCTTGCGCTTGATACATAAGCTTTATCAAGGGATTAATGCCTGAATCCCTTTCCAGTCAAGCGCCAGCTGCTATGGTTTTTTAACAACACGGTGCCCGGCCAGAGGGCAGCAGCGCCGGCACCCAAAGGGCGGGCGCGCCAAAAGCGCAGGCCCGGCGTGCTAATCTGCCGCGATGTTCAATCCGTCCCAAGCCGACGTACGGCGCTTCTTCTGCGCCGTCTATGCCAAGTCCCGCGCCGGCCAGCCGATGGAGGCCATCGAAACCCTGGCAAGCCTCTGGATCGACGAACACCCCGAATACCACGCCGACCTGTCGGACGTCGACGCCGCCCTGGCCCGCAACTACGACGATCCGCCCGGCCAGACCAACCCCTTCCTGCACCTGTCGATGCACCTGTCGATCAGCGAGCAGTGCAGCATTGACCAGCCGCGCGGCATCCGCCAGGCGGTCGAGCTGCTGGCCGCGCGCCTGGATTCGCTCAAGGACGCCCACCACGCCGCCATGGAATGCCTGGGCCAGATGCTCTGGGAAAGCCAACGCGCCGGGCGCCCGCCCGACGGCGACGCCTACATCGCCTGCGTGCAGCGCCGCGCCACGCGGGACTGATCCGCCCCCCTCACCACCTGGCCTGCCGTGGTCCTGCCGCCCGCCCACCTTGCCTGGTGCCCGGCCGCCCGCCCGGCGCCTGCGCGTTGATGCGCTACCGCCTGCAGATCCCCCTGCGCATCGCCATCGGCGTACCGGTGGCGCTGCTGTTCGCGGCCACGGTGGCGCTGCTCACGCTGGCGCAGCACCGGCAGATCGACCAGTTGATCGACCAGGAGAGCGCACGCCTCATCGACGCCATCACCACCACCTCGCGCAACCGGCTGGCGGCCTTCCTGGAGCCGCCGTTCCAGATCCAGCGCACGCTGGCCGACGCCATCGCGCGCCACGGCCTCTACCAGCCGGGCGACCTGCAGGCGGTGCAGGACCACCTGCGCGGCATCTTCACCGACCTGTACGGCGACCACGCGCAGATCGGTCTGCTGGGCTTCGGCGGCCGCGACGGCGACTATGCGGCCATCCGGCGCGATGAAGGCCGTTTTCGCCTCATCCTCAAGGACCGCCATACGCAGGACGTCACCCGCATCTACGGGAACGCCACGCCCACGCAGGATGCGATCAAGGTGCACGGCTACGACCCGCGCGCCCGCCCCTGGTACGTGCAAGCCCAGCACCGCGGCGAATCCGTCTGGTCGCCCATCTACACCACGGTGGGAGAGCGCGGCGACGTGATCGTGTCGGCCAACACGCCCGTGTTCGTGCAGGGTGTGTTCATCGGCGTGGCACAGGCCGAGGTGCGGCTGGACAGCCTCAATCGCTTCCTGCGCCAGGAGCCGCTGCGCGGCCATGGCCACATCTTCGTGGTGGATGGCGCGGGGCGGCTGGTGGCCCATTCCGAGCCGGGCTCCGTCCTGGGCGCCCGCCGCGGCCCGCAGGCCGAGTACGAACGGCTGATGGCGTCGGACAGCCCCAGCCCGCAGGTCCGCGCCGCCGCACAGCACCTGGGCGAGGCCGGCGGAGACGAGGCGAAGGATTTCCGCCTGGCACTGGAGGGCGCCGTCTACTACGGCCGGGTCTCGCACTTCGGCGACCCGCGCGGCCTGGACTGGCGCATCGTGGTGCTGCTGCCCGAATCGGACCTGCTGGGCGAGACGCGGCAGTCGATGCGCCGTTCCACCTTCGCCTCTGTCGGCATCGCCTTGCTGGGCCTGCTGCTCGGGCTGTGGGTGCTGCAGCGCGTGGTGCGCGCCATCCAGCTCACCACCGACGCCGCCAACCGGCTGGCGCGCGGCGAATGGGAGTCGGGCCTGCCGCTGCGCAGCGCATTGCGCGAGCCCTCGGTGCTGATCCAGGCGTTCAACCAGATGGCCGAGCGGCTGCAGCACTCGTTCCGGCAACTGCAGGAGCAACTGCTCACCGACCAGCTGACGCAGCTGCTCACCCGGCGCGGGCTGCTGGAGCGCGCGGCCTGGACAGAGCCGCGCCGCGCCGCGCTCAGCCTGGTCGGGCTGGACGCCTTCCGCGCCGTCAACGACAGCGTAGGGTTCGGCACCGGTGACCGGTTGCTGCAGGCCATTGCCGAGCGCATGCGCGAACGCATGCCCCAGCCGGTGCTGATCGCCCGGCTGGGCAGCGACGAGTTCGCGCTGCTGCACCTGGACATGGAAGGCGTGTCCGACGAGGCCATCGGCCGGGCGGTGCTGGGCCTGTTCGCCACGCCCTTCACCGCCGGCGCCGACGAGGTGCTGCTCAATGCCTCGGTCGGCGTGGTCAGCGGCGAGATGCGCGGCGACGAGCTGACCGACTGGCTGCGCAACGCCAGCATCGCACTGGGCGACGCCAAGCGCCGCGGACGCAACCAGTGCGTGGTGTTCGAAGCCGGCATGGTGGCGCAGTCGGTGGAGCGGGCGCGCCTGGCCTCTGAGCTACGGCAGGCGCTGGAGAAGCACCAGTTCCTGGTGCACTACCAGCCCGTCATCCACCTGGCCACCGGCCGCGTGACCGGCGCCGAGGCCCTGCTGCGCTGGAACAGCCCGGCCCGCGGCATGGTGCCGCCCGGGGTGTTCATTCCCGTAGCAGAAGAGTCCGACCTCATCCTGGCGCTGGGCGACTGGGTGCTGCGCCATGCCACGCAGGCCATCGCGCAGCGGCTGCCCCAGCTGCCCGCGGACTTCGAGCTGCACGTCAACGTCTCGGCCCGCCAGCTGATCCAGTCCGACTTTCCGCTGCGCCTGCGGCAGTTGCTCCAGGCGTGCGGGCTGCCCGCGCAGCAGCTGACGCTGGAGCTGACCGAGTCGGTGCTGATCGAAGACGACGCCCTGACGCAATCGCGCCTGGCGGCCATCCGGGCGCTCGGCGTCAAGGTGGCCATCGACGACTTCGGCACCGGCTACGCCTCGCTGGCGTATATGAGCCGGCTGCCTTTCGACTGCCTGAAGGTGGACCAGAGCTTCGTGCGCAAGCTGCTCGACTCGCCCCAGGACGCCGCCATCGTGGCCGCCGTGCTCAGCATGGCCGAAGGCTTCGGCGTGCAGGTGGTGGCCGAGGGCGTGGAGACGGAAGCCCAGGCGCGCCGGCTGCGCGCCATGGGCTGCGCCGCCGCCCAGGGCTACTGCTTCGGCCGGCCGGTACCGCTCGAACTGCTGGACGTATCGGACCGCCAGATTCCGCCCGAAGCCTGAGGCTTGCGCGGCGCCGGCGCCGGCGCCGGCGACGCCAGAGGCAGACGGCACAGGCGCGTGCGCAATGCCGCTGCTCCCATGAAAAAGGGCCCGCGGAGGGCCCTGTCTTTTGTACAGCGTGGCCGCCGCGGCGGCGTCAGCGGAAGCGCGGCTGCGGCACCACCTGCAGGTCGCCGTCCAGCGAGCCGATGTAGCCCGCCAGCGCCTTCAGCTCGGCATTGGTGAACTGCTTGGCGATGCCGGCCATGACCGCGTTGGAGCGGCCCACGTTCTGGTTCTTCTCGGTCTTGTACGACTTGAGCGCCACGTACAGGTAGTCCGAATGCTGGCCGGCGATCTTGGGGTACGACGGGTCGATGGGCTTGGCGAAGTTGGCGCCGTGGCAGGACACGCAGGCGCCCTTCTGCAGCAGCGCCTGGACCTGTGCGCTGGGCTGGCGCGACGGCTGAGCGGGCAGCTCGCCGGCCTTCTTGCCGTGGGCTTCGTAATAGGCGGAGACATCGGCGATGTCCTGCTCGGACAGCGAGTCGGCGATGCCGCGCATGGTGGGATGCTTGCGGTCGCCCTTCTTGTAGGCGTCCAGCGCGGCGGCGATGTACTTGCCGCCCTGGCCCGAGATCATGGGCACCTTGTGCACCTCGGGGAAGCTCGCCTGGTAGCCCGGGATGCCGTGGCAGCCGATGCACATCGCGACCTTTTTCTCACCGGCCTGTGCGTCGCCCTTGACTTCCTGGGCCCCCGCGAAACCGGTCGCACAAGCGACAGTCAGCCCGAATATCGTGGTCAGTGTTCTGTTCATTTTGCGCGCACAATCCCGTGGTGGTTGTCTCTCTAATGAGAAGAATTATAGGAGGGGGTCGTCCACCTCCTTTATCAACGATTACCCTATTCAAGGCCCATGAAATTCCAAGGTTCCGAGAATTACGTCGCCACCCAAGACCTGATGCTGGCCGTGAATGCGGCCATTACATTGCAACGGCCGCTGCTCGTCAAAGGCGAGCCCGGTACCGGCAAGACGATGCTGGCCGAAGAGGTCGCGGCCGGCTTGGGCATGCCGCTGCTGCAGTGGCACATCAAGTCCACCACCAAGGCGCAGCAGGGCCTGTATGAATACGACGCCGTGAGCCGGCTGCGCGACAGCCAATTGGGCGACGCGGACAGCAGCGAGCGCGTCAAGGACATCCGCAACTACATCGTGCAGGGCGTGCTGTGGCAGGCCTTCACCGCCGACCAGCCCGTGGCGCTGCTGATCGACGAGATCGACAAGGCCGACATCGAATTCCCGAACGATCTGCTGCGCGAGATCGACCGCATGGAGTTCTACTGCTACGAGACGCGCGAGCTGATCCGCGCCAAGCACCGGCCGCTGGTGTTCATCACCTCCAACAACGAGAAGGAGCTGCCGGACGCCTTCCTGCGCCGCTGCTTCTTCCACTACATCAAGTTCCCCGAAGCCGAGACGATGAAGAAGATCGTCGACGTGCACTTCCCCACCCTCAAGAGCGAGCTGCTCACGGTGGCGATGAAGACCTTCTACGACGTGCGCAATCTGCCCGGCCTGAAGAAGAAGCCGTCCACCAGCGAGCTGATCGACTGGCTCAAGCTGCTGGTGGCCGAGGACATTCCGCTGCAAGCGCTGCAGAGTGCCGACAACAAGGTCGCGATCCCGCCGCTGGTGGGCGCCCTGCTCAAGAACGAACAGGATGTGAGCCTGTTCGAGAAGCTGGTGTTCATGAACCAGAGGAACCGCTGACCCTCCGAGCCCCGCCGCGTTGCGCTGCGGCTCTGCCACCGCCCGGTGAACGGGGCTGCCTGCAGCGCCCGGCACCGGCTGAATCGAAGACACCCGGAAAGGACATTCCATGGCTGATGCACAGCGGCTCTTGCTCGAAGGCGTTTCGGATGCGGTGGGCTTCGTGGGCGGCGCCCTGCTGGGCTACTGGATCGGCCACCTGCTCGGCTTCGACATCTTTGCCGAAGGCTACGGCGCCGCCAGCCTCCTGGGCATTGCGCTGGTGGGGCTGGGCGGCGGGCTGGGCCTGCACGGAGCCCGGCGCTGGCGTGCCGCGCACAAGAAAAAGCCCGAGACCCCCTGAACTGTTTTCCGAAGGACCGACGCCCCATGGCATTCGTTGAACCCGTGACCCTGCAGGACCGCGGCATCCGCCTGGAGCCGCTGGCTCTGTCCCATGAACCCGGCCTGGCCGCGGCAGCTGCCGACGGCGAGCTGTGGAAGCTGCGCATCACCTCGGTGCCCGAGCCCCAAGACACACGCGCCTACATCGAAACGGCCCTGGAGGGCCGCGCCCAAGGCCACCGCTTCGCGTTTGCCGTTGTGGAAGAAGCCACCGGCCAGGTCATCGGCACCAGCAGCTACCACGACATCGTGCCGGCCGTGAAGCGCGTGGAGATCGGCTACACCTGGTACGCCAAGCGCGTGCAACGCACGCACGTGAACACCACCGCCAAGCTGTTGCTGCTGACCCATGCCTTCGATACGCTGGGCTGCCACGTGGTGGGCTGGCGCACCGACAACTACAACTTCGCCTCACAACGCGCCATCGAGCGCCTGGGCGCGAAGAAGGACGGCGTGCTGCGCGGCCACGCGCCGCGCCGCGACGGCACCATCCGCGACACGGTGATGTACAGCATGCGCAGCGGCGAGTGGCCCGAGGCCCGCGCCCATCTGCTATACCTTTTGAAGCGGCATGCGCTTACTTAATAAGCGCTAGAGGCCTATTGGACTCGAATCGTCTGGAGCCACCATGCTGATCGACTTTTTCTACACGATGCGCGCGGCCAAGCTGCCGGTGTCGGTGAAGGAATACCTGACGCTGCTCGAGGCGCTGCAGGCCGGCGTGGTCGGCCCGAAATCCGACGACGGCTGGAGCATCGACGACTTCTACCACCTCGCCCGTACCGTGCTGGTCAAGGACGAGAAGCACTTCGACAAGTTCGACCGCGCCTTCGGCGCCTACTTCAAGGGCGTGGAGATGGTGGCCGACTTCCGCCAGGAAGTGCCCGCCGACTGGCTGCGCAAGGTGCTGGAGCGCGAGCTGACGCCCGAGCAGAAGGCCGCCATCGCCAAGATGGACTGGGACGAGCTGATGGAGACGCTCAAGAAGCGCCTGGAAGAGCAGAAGGAGCGCCACGAGGGCGGCAGCAAGTGGATCGGCACGGGCGGCACCAGCCCCTTTGGCCACGGCGGCTACAACCCGCAGGGCGTGCGCATCGGTGGCGCGGGCAAGAACAAGAGCGCCGTGAAGGTGTGGGACCAGCGCGCCTACAAGGACTACGACGACCAGCAGGAGCTGGGCACGCGCAACATCAAGGTGGCGCTGCGCCGGCTGCGCAGGTTCGCGCGCGAGGGGCATGAGCTGGAACTGGACCTGCCCGACACCATCCGCAGCACGGCGGCCAATGCCGGCTACCTCGACATCAAGATGGTGCCCGAGCGGCACAACAACGTGAAGGTGCTGCTGCTGATGGACGTGGGCGGCACCATGGACGAGCACATCCAGCGGGTGGAAGAACTCTTCAGCGCCGTGAAGACGGAATTCAAGCACCTGGAGTTCTATTACTTCCACAACTGCGTGTACGACTTCATGTGGAAGAACAACCGGCGCCGCTTCGCGGAGAAGTTCCCGACCTGGGACATCATCCGCAAGTACAACAAGGACTACAAGCTGATCTTCGTGGGCGATGCGACCATGAGCCCCTACGAGATCCTGCAGCCCGGCGGCAGCGTGGAATACAACAACGAGGAAGCCGGTGCCGAGTGGCTGCAGCGGCTCACGCATGCCTTCCCTAAGTTCGCGTGGATCAATCCCGAACCCCAGGGCGTGTGGCAGTACCGCCAGAGCATCAGCATCATCCAGCAGCTCATGGGCCAGCGCATGTACCCGTTGTCCCTGAAGGGGCTCGAAGAGACCATGCGGCTGCTGTCCAAGTAGACAATAGGCCAGGTCCCTCCCGGGAGTCGCCCGATCGGCGGCCCCGTCTGACAACCCTTGTGCGCGCGCGCGGGCATGATCGCAGCGATGGTCGCTGCCATCCCCCCGGGACGCATCGGAAGTCCGGCGCTCGCGCCCTGCCCTCTTTACCCTGTTCGCTGCCTTGAACGTATTGCGCCCCTTTGCCAGACGCGGGGTGCCGGCCCGCTGGCCGGCGCTGCTGCTCCTCTGCGGCCTGCTCGCCCTGCAGGGTTGCAGCCTGCTCCCCGGCTCCCGTGACAAAAGCACCGAAGAAGCTGCGACAGCGGAAACCGACGGCACCCTGCAGACCGATGCCGGCCCGGCCAGCGGCCCGGACGCCTTCACGCTCGAAGTGAAAGCGCCCGACGCCATCCGCGAGCACCTCAGCCGCCACATGGAGCTGCAGCGCTTTCGCAAGCTGCCCGACCTGCAGGCCACCGAGCTCTCCCGCCTCCTGGGCGCGGCCGACGCCAATGCGCGCGACCTGCTCGGCACGCTGGGCTACTTCAGCCCCACCATCACCATCGAGATGCGCGACGTGCAGGAGGCAGACCGCCCACCGCACACCATCACCGTGACCGTGGAGCCCGGGCCGCAGACCAAGGTCGCCAGTGCCGACATCCGCTTCACCGGCGATACGGCCGAGGCGCCGGAGTTCGCGCGCCGCAAGGCCCGCATCCAGCGCGACTGGTCGCTGCAGCCCGGCCAGCCCTTCACGCAGTCGGGCTGGGACGGCGCCAAATCGCAGGGACTGCGCCAGCTGCAGGCCACGCGCTACCCCACGGCCAGCATCGCCAACAGCCGCGCCGAGATCGACGCCGACGCCAACCAGGCCAAGCTGGACGTGACCTACGCGCCCGGCCCGCCGTACCGCTTCGGCGCGCTGCGCGTGCAGGGCAGCACCCGCTACGACCCGGACGGCGCCCGCCGCATCGCCCGCCTGCCGGAAGGCGCCGACTACAGCGAGTCGCAGTTGCTCGACGCCCAGCAGCGCCTGGCCAGCAGCGGCTATTACGACGCGGTGTTCCTCACCATCGACACGCAGGCCGGCGTGGACCCGCAGGCTGCGCCGGTGATCGCCCAAGTGCGCGAGGCGCCGCTGCAGAAGGCCGTGTTCGGGGTCGGCATCTCCACCGACAGCGGCCCGCGCCTCAGCCTGGACCACATCCACAACCGCCTGCCGGGCATCGGCTGGCGCGCGGTGAGCAAGCTCTCGGTCGACCGCAAGAACAAGCTGGCCTCGACCGAATGGACGGCCCTGCCCGGCGAGAACGGCTGGCGCTGGTTCACCGGCGCGCAGCTGCAGCGCGAGACCACCGGCAGCTACGAGGTCAACAGCACCCAGCTGCGTGGCGGGCGCAACAAGAGCACCGACCACATCGACCGCAGCTATTTCCTGCAGTACGACACGTCGGCCAACCAGGGTACCGATCCGCCGCCCTCCAGTGCCGCCATCAGCGCCAACTACGGCTGGACGGGGCGCTACTTCAACAACAACACCGCCCCCACGCGCGGCTACGGCATTGCGGCCGAGGTGGGCGTGGGCACCACGCTGCGGCCCGAGCGCGATCCGTTCGTGCGCACCCGGCTGCGCTGGCAATCGTTCATCGCCACCGGCCGGGTGGACATGGGCGAAGGCATCCGGCGCAGCAGCCGCGTGGCGCTGCGCGCCGAAGGCGGCGCCGTGTTCGCCCGCGACGGCGCGGACATTCCGGCCAACCTGCTGTTCATCACCGGCGGCGACACCACCGTGCGCGGCTACGGCTATCGCAAGATCGGTGCACGCACCGACAACGACACGCTGTACGGCGGGCGCTACCTCGCGGTGGCCAGCGCCGAGTGGCAGCGTCCCATCACCCTGCGCGGCAACCGCACCGATTTCGAGAGCGCCGTGTTCATCGACGCCGGCGCGGTGGCCGACAAGCCGGGCGACCTGGAGCCCCGCGTGGGCGTGGGCGCCGGCCTGCGCTGGGCCAGCCCGGTCGGTCCGCTGCAGGCGGACGTGGCGTATGGCGTCAAGAGCCAGGAGGTGCGCCTGCACCTGCGCCTGGGCTTCAGCTTCTGATCGGCCATGGCGACCCATCACACCCCTGACCCGTACGCCGCCGCCGTGGCCCCCCAGCCGGTGCCGCGGCGCCGGCGCGGCTGGCGCATCGCGCTGTGGAGCGTGGCCGCCGTCTTCGCGCTGCTGTTCCTGCTGCTGGGCGCCGCCTGGTGGTGGGCCGGTGGCAACCAGTCGCTGGCCGCCACGCTGACGCGCGTGGCGATGTACCTGCCCGCGGGGCAGACGCTGGAGACGCGCGACGTGAGCGGATCGCTGCGCGCAGGCGGCCGCATCGGCTGGCTGCGCTGGAGCAGCCCGTCCCTGGCCGTGGAAGTGCAGGACGCCCGCATCGGCTGGCACCTGGGCCCGCTGCTGCAGCGCAAGATCGAGCTGGGCGAGGTGCATGCCACCCGCGTGCTGATCACGCCGCAGGCGAACGCACCCACCAGCACCGAACCCACGCAGCCGCTGGAGAAACTGCGCCTGCCCGTGCAGGTGGAATTGCCGTTCCGCGCGGACGAGATCGTGTGGGCCGCCGGCAGCAACCCGGTCGCCGTTCACCAGCTGGCCGGCACGTACCGCTATAACGGCACGCAACACGAACTGGTGGTGGAGAACCTCGACTGGGCGCAGGGCCGCTACGCCGGCCGCGTGCAGCTGGACGCGCAGGCCCCCATGGCCTTGCAGGCCACACTGAACGGCCTGGTGCGCACGCCGCCGCCGTCCGGCGAGGGCGACGAGATCGAAGCCAAGGCGCACGCCACCCTCCAGGGCACGCTCGCTACCGCCGCGGCCCGCCTGCAGCTGCAGGCGCAGATCGAGGCGGCACCGTTGTCTGCCGCCCAGACGCAGCCTCCCGCATCGGCGGCTGCGTCCAGGCCCCAGGCCCCTGCCGACAGGGCCTCGCGGCCAGCCGCCGCCGCAGCGCGCAAGGCCTCCGCAGCCGCGGTCCCGGCGGAACCCATGCGCGCCGATGTACAGGCGGAGATCGCGCCGTGGGCGCCGCAGCCGCTGCTGCAGGCGCGCGCCGCCCTGCAATCGGTCAACCTGGCGGCCCTGTGGCCGCAGGCCCCGGTGACCCAGCTGAGCGGCGAGGTGAACGCGCAGCCCACGGTGGCCACAGCCACCCCTCCGGCACCGGCACCGGCACCGGCACCGGCACCGGCACCGGCACCGGCACCGGCACCTGCACCTGCACCTGCACCTGCACCGGCACCTGCACCGGCAGCCACCGCTGCCTCCACGCCCGCGTCCTCTGCGCAGACCACCGCGGCCCCGGCGGGTACGCCGCCCGCCCAGGGCTGGGACATCTCCGCCCAACTGCGCAACGCCGTGCCCGGCCCCTGGGACCGCCAGCGCCTGCCTGTGGACGAGCTGCAGGCCCAGGCCGCCTTCGACGGCGCGCGCTGGACGGTGCCCCAGGCCCAAGTGCGCGTGGGCCAAGGCAGCGTGGCGCTGCAGGGCGCCTTCACGCCCGCCACGCGGGCCCTGCAGGGCAGCGCCACGGTGCGCGCGCTGCGCCCGGATCTGCTCTACAGCCGCCTGGACAGCGCACCATTGAACGGCAAGGCCCAGGCCGAAGGCAGCGCGGACGGTGCGGTGCGCTTCACGGCCGACATCGGCAGTGCGGGCGCCGGCCGCCGGTCCGCTGGAGGCACGGTCTCGGCGCTGCGGCTGGACCGGCTGGTGGCCGACGGCAGCTGGCGCGGCGAGCAGCTCACGCTGGCGCGGCTGCAGCTGTCGGCCCTGCAGGCCGAGGTGCAGGCCCGCCAGCTGCGCATCGGTCTGGACGAGCCTTCCGCCCAAGGGCAGCTGCAGGCCACGGTGCCGGGCGCCACACTGCAGGTGGACGGCCAGATGGCGGCCCGCGCGGGCAACGGCTCGCTGGACCTGCGCCTGGCCGATGCACAGCGTGTACAGCGTTGGATCGAATCCCTGCCTGGCCTGCAGTCGGCGCTGAAGGGCATCACGCTGCAGGGCAATGCCCAGCTGCAGACCCGCTGGAACGGCGGCTGGCAAGACCTGCAGCGCCAGCTGCACGCCGCCGGCCTGCTGGCCGGGCCAGCGCCTGCAGCCACGGGGCCTGCCGGCCGGTTCGACCTGCAGGCCCGCCTGAGCACACAGCGCCTGCAGGCCGATCTGCCTCCGCGCCCGGGCGGCGCCACGGGCCCGATGACCATCGAGCTGCGCGACGTGCGCGCGGAACTCGCCGGCTCCGTGGCCCAGGCCACCCTGGCCTGGGACGGCGAAGTGCGCCAGGGCGGCCAGCGCGCCACGCTGCAGGCCCGCGCCACGGCGGGCAGCACCGCTCCGGGCCAATGGCGCGCGCAGATCGACACGCTCAAGCTGCTGGCCCTGCTGGACCAGCGACCCGGCCCGTGGACGGTGCAGCTCACGCAGCCGCTCAGCCTCACCGCGCGCCTGGCGCCGTCGCTGCTGGTGGAAACCTCCGCCGGCCAGGCCACCGTGGCCGGCCCCAAGCCGGGCCAGGCCACGCTGCGCTGGCAGCCCGTGCGCTACGCACAGACCGCGCAGGGCGCCATGCAATTGCGCACCCAGGGCGAGCTGCAGGGCCTGCCCACCGCGTGGGCGGACGCCTTCATGGCCGATGGCGAGCAGGCCCTGCAGCGCCTGGGCCTGGGCGGCAACCTGATCCTGGACGGCCAGTGGGACGTCGATGCCGGCGACACGCTGCGCGCCCGCGCCAGCCTGCGCCGTGTGGATGGCGACCTGCGCGTGCTGGCCGGCGAACTGCCGCCCACCACGGTCGTGCAAAGCAGCGGCCAGGGCGCCGCGGAAGGCGCGCCCAAGGCAGCGGCCAGCACCCCGGGCACGCCCGCCGGCGTGCGCCAGGCCGAGGTGCAGATCGAGGCCGAGGGCGATGCCGTGCGCGCCCGCGTGCTGTGGGACAGCGAGCGCGCCGGCCGCGTGCAGGCCGAAGGCAGCACCCGCCTGGCCCGCGCCGACGGCGGCTGGCGGTGGCCGGCCGACGCGCCGCTGGCGGCCACCGCCCGCGCGCAGCTGCCGGATGTCGGCGTCTGGTCGGCCCTGGCGCCGCCGGGCTGGCGCGTCAAGGGCACGTTGCAGGCCGACGTGGCGCTGTCGGGCACCCGCACCGCGCCCCGCTGGAGCGGCACGCTGGGCGCCGACCAGATGGCCGTGCGCTCGCTGCTGGACGGCGTGGACCTGCGCGACGGCCGCCTGCGCGCCACGTTGCAGGGCGACCGGCTGGAGATCACCGAGTTCCGCGTCAACGGCGGCCAGGGCAGCCGGGCCCGCATCGCCGGCTTCAGCGGCAACCGCACGGCCGCGCCGCACAGCGGCGGCACGCTCACGGGCACCGGCCAGGTGTCTTGGGCCGGGGCCGGCCAGGCGGGCGGCTCTTCTTCCGGCATCGCCATGGATTTCAACGCCGAAGCGCGCGCCCTGCAGGTGCTGGTGCGCGCCGACCGGCAGGTCAGCGTATCGGGCAACCTGCAGGCGCGCCTGCAGGGCGGCCAGTTCACGCTGCGCGGCAAGCTCACCACCGACCGCGCCACCATCATCCTCCCCGAGGCCGGAGCGCCCACGCTGGGCTCCGACGTGGTGGTGCGCTCGGCCGCCAAGGACCGAGAGGCCGCGCAAAAAACCCAGCAGGCCGCCCAGGCCGCCGGCCGGGTGGAAGCCGCCAAGCCGCCGGACATCGCCGTCACCCTCAATCTGGGCGACGACTTCGCGCTGCAGGGCTACGGCATCACGACCCGCCTGACCGGCGAGCTGGAGCTGCGCGGCGCCAGCGTGGCCGGCGGCCCGCCGCGCGTGACCGGCGAGGTGCGCACCGTGGAAGGCCGCTACCGGGCCTGGGGCCAGTCGCTGAACGTGGAGACCGGCCTGCTCCGCTTCAACGGACCGTACGACAACCCGGCGCTGGACGTGCTGGCCATCCGCCCCAACATCAGCGTGCGCGCAGGCGTGCAGGTTTCCGGGTCGGCCAAGGCGCCGCGCGTGGCGCTTTATTCCGACCCCGACCTGCCGGATGCAGAGAAGCTCTCGTGGGTGGTGCTGGGCCGCAGTGCCGCCGCGGGCGGGGCCGAAGCGGCGCTGCTGCAACAGGCCGCGCTGGCGCTGCTGGGCGGCAACGGCGACAGCGGCGCGGGCAACTTCGCGCGGCGCGTGGGGCTGGACGAGATCGGCTTCCGCGGACCGGGCAGCGGCGAGGACGCCAGCGCCGCGGCGCTCACGTTCGGCAAGCGGCTGTCCAAGGACCTGTACCTGACCTACGAGCGCAGCCTGTCGGGCGCGCTGGGCACCATCTACATCTTCTACGACCTGTCGCAGCGCCTCACACTGCGGGGCCAGACCGGGGTGCAGAGCGCGGTGGACCTGATCTACACCCTGCGCTACGACTGACATCGCGCGGGTGCCGGAATCTGAAGCCTTTTCGGCCTCCAGCGACCGTCCACACTGCGCAAGCAGCTATTCAAACAATAGCAAATCAGGGCATGGTGCAAAGGCGGCTGGCGCTTCGCAGTGCCTGTCTTTTCAGGCCGCCGGGTGGGCCTCGGCGCGCAGGTGGCGCACGTAGGGAAAGAGCATCTTGCCCGCCGCTTCCAACAGCTCGAACTGCCCGGCCGGCAACTCGCGCCCGACCATGTCGAAGTGGCACAGGGTGCCGAACAGCCCGCCGGCGTTGTCCGCCACGGGAACCCCGTGGTAGGACAGCACCACGCCCTGGTAGCGGTGTCCGTCGAGCAGCGGCTCGCGGGCCGTGTCGCTGGTGAGGAAGCAGCCGTCGCGCAGGACGAACTGGCAGAAGCTGTCTTCCAGCTGCACCACCGCCAATTCGTCGGGCCGCACAGCCTCTTCCTTGTCGACCAGAAAGACGTTGTGCAGCGCGTCGCCCCGCAGCCGGTAGACACCGGTGTAGCGGTGGGGCACAGCCGCGTTAAGCGCGGCCAGGCCGGCTTCGAGGCCTTGTTCGGCCAAGGAGGCGCGCAGCTGGCGGGGGGTGAGGTCGCGGGGGGCGTACATAAGCTGCCCAGTGTAGAACCAGTTTGCAACCGGGCGTAAGTCGGACAAAGCCGGCACCTTACAATCGCTGGCTCTCCTCATAGTTCAATGGATAGAACGAGTGCCTCCTAAGCGCTAGATGCAGGTTCGATTCCTGCTGAGGGGACCACCCTGGCGCGGCCTCCTTCTTGGCCCGCGCAGACATGAAAAAGCCCGCTCCTGCGGGCTTTTTGCTGGGCGCTTGGCCCGCGACCCCATCACGGGGCGGCGGCCGGTGCCACGTTCCTACTGGCGCACCACGGCGCCCTGCGAGGCCTGGCCGTTCAACGAGGGGGCCGATTGCGCTCCACCCGTTACCGCCTGTGGCGCGGCGATGCTGGTCTGTGCCACGGTGGCGGGCCGCCACGTGGGCTGGTTCATCTTGAAGAAGACGACGGCCGAGACCGCCAGGATGGCCACCAGGGCGGCGATCCAGAAAACGCGCAGGTCGCCATGGCCCAGTTCGGGATCCGTGCTTTCCATGCCGGAACGGATGTCGGCAGAGTACTGTGACGTGTTCATGATGGTTACGCTCCGAGCTCTTTTGAACCATGAAGTTACCGTTGCGCCGCAGGCCGCGCTGTCGGACAAGTACGCATCGCGTCCTGCACCAAGCTACTAACTGGCTTAGGAAGCGAATGCAGTACCGGGCAGCGGTACTGCCAACGCCTTACCAGGGGAAGAAGATGGCCACGGCCAGGAAGGCGGCCACGATGCCGCCAATCCACAGCATGCGGTGGTTGGCGTAGCCGTTGCGGCCGGACGAGGTCGGCACGGCGCCGGAGGTGTTTTTCGAGGGGTTCATGGCAGTCTCTTTCCAAGGGGGGACAGTGAGCCCGTACGATAGGCGCCCCGCCGCAGGCAGCGCGTCGGACAAGCGCCGGTCGCCGGGCCGGAACCCATCCATGGGAGACCCGCGCCCCACGGCGCTTTCGGCGTCGGCAGACGCCCTGCGGCGCGCTTGCCAAGCGCCGCGCACCGGGTTTGCGGCCTGCGGGCTGGAGCAAGACGCCCGGTGTCCCCCCCCCGCCCCGACATCACAGCGGCACTGCCCTGGCAAACCCAGCGGCAGCCCCCTCGGGCCGGGGCCGCACAGGCACCGGCAGGGCCGTACCGCGGAACGGCCTACAGCTGAAAGCCTACTGCGCGCACCACGCCCTCGGCGACGTCGCGCGTCCACGACGGCCGGCGCGGGCGATAGGGCAGCGCCAGCGCGATCTGCCGTGCGCACCAGCGCGACAGCCATTGCAGCTCGGGCCCGGAATAGAACACCGCCATGGCCTCGTAGTTGAGGAACAGGCTGCGCGCATCCAGGTTGAGCGAGCCCGACAGGGCCAGGTCGTCATCCACCAGCACCGCCTTGGCGTGCACCATGCCCGGGGCCAGCCACACCTGCGCGCCGGCGGCGGCCAGCTCGCGCAGTGCCCGCTCGCGCGCCCAGTCGGCCAGGCGGTGGTTGGAGCGCAGCGGCACCAGCAGGGTGACCTGCACGCCCCGCCGGCAGGCCAGGCACCAGGCGTCGAGCAGCGCGTCGTCGGGCACGAAGTAGGGCGTGACGGCCACGATGCGCTGGCGCGCGTGGTACGCGCCCGCCAGCAGCAGCGTGTGCACGGTGTCGTCCGCATGGTCCGGGCCGCTGGGGAGCCACTGCGCCCAGGGTCCGTCGTCCGGGGCTGCCGCCGGTTCGGGCGGCAGCACGGCGCGCGGCGCACGGCCGCTGGCGGCCGCCCAGTCCGCACTGAACTGCGCACCGGCCTGCGCGGCGATCGGGCCCTCGATCTCGTAGCTCAGGTCGATCCAGGCCGGCCGGCCCGGGCGGTCCATGAAGTATTCGCAGGCGAGGTTGCGCCCGCCGCTCCACAGCCTGAGGCCATCGGCCACCACCAGCTTGCGGTGGTTGCGCAGGTTGGTGCGCCCGCGCATCGGGTTGTGCAGCATGGGCATGAAGCGCTGCACCTGCACGCCGCTGCGCCGCAGCTGGCGCAGCATGCCCGGCGGCGTGTGCAGGCTGCCCACCGCGTCGACCAGCAGGCGCACCGCCACGCCCCGCTCCACGGCACGCAGCAGCGCCCGGGAGACGCGCGCACCGATGTCGTCATGGGCGAAGACGAAGGTACACACATCCAGGCTGCGCTCGGCCGTCTCGATGGTGTGCATCAGCCCACGCAAGGCCTGGGCGCCGTCCTCGTGCAGTTCGATGGCATGGTTGCGCACGGCGGGCGCCAGCTCCATGCACGCCAGCAGCTGGGTGGCCCAGGCCGGGCCAGCCTCCTGCGCGGCGGGCACGGCATCGCGCCGGTGGCGCAGGGGCCTGACGAACTTGCGCGTGCCGAACAGCAGGAAGAGCGGCACGGCGACATAGGGGAACGCGACGATGGCCACCACCCACGCGAGCGCCGCCGAAGGATGCCGCCGCTGGTGGCCGATGCGCGTGCCCATCACATAGATCAGCAGACCCACGGCCACGAAGACCGCGTGGCCCAGGCCGGAGAGCACGGCCAGCCAGGTCATGCACCGCCTTGCGCGGGAAAGCGCACCGCCGCGCGCAGGCCGCCCAGCCGCTCGGACACCCCTAACTCCAGCGTCGCGCCGTGCATGCGCGCGATGCTCTGCACGATGGACAGCCCCAGGCCGCTGCCGGCGATGGGCGTGCCGTCCGCATGCACCTGCGCGGCGCGGTGGAAGCGCGCCAGCACCCGCTCGCGCTCCTCCGCAGCGATGCCCGGGCCGCTGTCTTCGACCACCAATTCGGCCACACCGCCGCGCGTCCCGCCATCCGCAGCGGCAGCCGCCTGCACGGCGACATCGACCACGCCCCCGTCCGGCGTGTACTTGACGGCGTTGTCCACCAGGTTGCGCAGCAGGATGCGCAGCGCATCCGCATGGCCCGACACGGACACCCCGTCCGCCTGGCTCAGGCCCAGGTCGATCCCGCGCTCCTGCGCGGCCGGCGCCGCATCGGCCACGGACTGGCGGGCCAGGTCGGCCAGCGGAACGGACTGCGCCGGTGCGCCGGCGGCCACGCGCGCCTCCTGCCGGGCCAGGGCCAGCAGCTGCTCCACCAGCCGCGTGGCGCGGTCGATGCCCGCGGCCAGGCGCGCTGCAGCCACGTCGCGCGCCGGCCCGTCGCCCGCGCGCTGCAGGCCCTGCACCTGCAGCTTGAGCGCCGCCAGCGGCGAGCGCAGTTCGTGCGCGGCATCGGCCACGAAGTGCTGCTGCGCCTCGAACGCGCGCTGGACGCGGGCCAGCAGCAGGTTCAGCTCGTCCACCAGCGGCCGCACCTCGTCCGGCAGAGCGCCGCCATCCACCGGCGACAGATCGTCGGCCTGGCGCTGCGCCACCTGCCGGCGCACGCGCTCCACGGGCGCGAGCGAGCCGCTCACCACCCACCATACGGCCAGTGCCAGCAGCGGCGCCATGATGGCCAGCGGTGCCAGCGTGCGCAGGGCCAGCTGGCCCGCCATCTCGCGCCGCACGGCCATGTTCTGCGCCACCTGGATGACCTGCGATCGGCTCTGCAGCGAGAACACGCGGTAGGTGGCGCCGCGCGCGCGCACGTCGGTGAAGCCCAGCACGGCGATCTGCGGCAGCGCCGCGCCCACGGCGGATTCGAAGATGCGCAGGCCTTCGTTGGTCCACACCTGCACGATGAATTCGTGGTTCTCGTCCTCGGCCGGCAGGCCCGTGCCCAGGCCGCGCGCGTCCACCGGCAGGCCCGAGCGCAGGGCCAGCGCCGTCTGCTCCATGTGGTAGTCGAACAGCGCATCCGCCTCGGCCAGCGCACCGCGATAGGCCAGCGCGCCCTGCACCGCCCCCGCCAGCACCACGGCGGCCAGCAGGAAGATCAGCAGCCGCGTGCGCAGCGAATGCGGCAGCCACGGCCGCACGGCGCGGCGCACGCGGGCGGCGGTCTGGCGCGCAGCGTCCGCCGTCATGCCTTGGGCACCATGTAGCCCACGCCGCGCACGTTCAGCACCAGGTCGGCGCCCAGCTTCTTGCGCAGGCCGTGGATGTAGACCTCCACCGCGTTGCTGCTGATCTCGTCGTTCCAGCCGTAGAGCTTTTCCTCCAGCTGCTGGCGCGAAAGCACCCGGCCCGGGCGCGCCAGCAGCGGCTCCAGCACGGCCCATTCGCGCGCCGACAGCACTACCGTCTGGCCGTTCACGCTCACCTCGCGCGTGGCGGGCTGGATGACCACGCCGCGGTGCTCGTAGGCGGGCTCGGCCCGCCCGGCGGCGCGGCGCGTGAGCGCGCGGATGCGGGCCAGCAGCTCGTCCATGTCGTAGGGCTTGAGCAAATAGTCGTCGGCGCCGGCGTCCAGGCCTTCCACGCGCTGGGCCACGGCGTCGCGCGCGGTGGCGATGAGCACCGGCGTGCGGTCCTTGCGGGCGCGCAGGTCGCGCAGCACCGACAGGCCGTCGCGCCCGGGCAGGCCCAGGTCGAGCAGGACGACGTCGTACGGCTGGGTGCGCAGGGCCGTGTCCGCCATGGCGCCATCGCGCGCCCAGTCCACGGCGTAGTGTTCGGCCCGCAGCAGATCGTGCACGGCCTCTCCGATCATGGTGTCGTCTTCAACAAGCAGCAATCGCATGGCAGGGACGGCAGCAAACAACGGTCAGGGCCGTTGCGCGGCACAGCGCAATGCGTGCGGCGCAACGGCCCCGGGGGAAGGATGGCAGGCCGGGGCCCGGGCCGCCAAGCATAGCGGTAGCCCAGGGCGCACCCGCGTAGGACGGGGGAATCAGGACCGCGCTGAACCCGCCCCCCGTGCGCTGCGCACCGCGGGGACCCGTTCAGCGCTGGAGCACAAGCCTATCAGCCCAGCGGCACGGGCACGAAGATGCGGTCGCCGTCCCGCTGGATCAGCAGCGCCACCGACTTGCCCGCCTTGGCCACGGCCTGGCGCACCTGGTCCACGCCCTGCGCAGGCGTGCCGTTGATGGCCAGCAGCACATCGCCGGGCTGCACGCCGGCCTGCAGCGCAGGGCCCTGCACGTCCTCGATCACCAGGCCGGCCTCGACGCCGGCCTCGCGCCGCTCCTGCGGCTGCAGCGGGCGCAGTGCCAGCCCCAGCTTGCCCTTGCCCACCGCCTTGTCGGCGCTGGCGGTCTTGCTCGGCTTGTCGCTGGCATCGCCCAGCGTGGCGACGATCTCCTCGCGCTTGCCATGGCGCCACACGTCCATGCGCAGTTGGGCGCCGGGCGCGGCCTGGCCCACGTAGGCCGGCAGATCGCCCGAGGCCACGATGGGCTGGCCGTCCACGCTGCGGATCACGTCGCCGGACTTGAGGCCCGCCTTGTCGGCCGGCCCGCCGGGCTCCACGCCGGCCACCAGCGCGCCCTCGGGCTTGTCGAGCTGGAAGGAGTCGGCGAACGCCTGGTTCACCTCCTGCACCGACACGCCCAGACGCGCGTGGCTGGCCTTGCCGGTGGCGACGATCTGGTCCTTGACCTTGGAGGCCACCTCGATCGGGATGGCGAAGGACACGCCCTGGTAGCCGCCCGAGCGGGAGTAGATCTGCGAGTTGATGCCCACCACCTCGCCGCGGGCATTGAAAAGCGGGCCACCGGAGTTGCCGGGGTTCACGGCCACGTCGGTCTGGATGAAGGGCACGAAGCTGTCGTCCGGCAGCGCCCGGCCCTTGGCGCTGACCACGCCGGCCGTCACGCTGTTCTCGAAGCCGAAGGGCGAGCCGATGGCCAGCACCCATTCGCCCACGTTCAGGCTCTTGGTGCTGCCCAGCTGCACCACGGGCAGGTCCTTGGCGTCGATCTTGAGCACGGCGATGTCGGTCTTCGGGTCGGAGCCCAGCACCTTGGCGCGGAACTCGCGGCGGTCGGTGAGCTTCACGGTCACGCTGTTGGCGCCCTTGACCACATGGGCGTTGGTGAGGATCAGGCCGTCGGGGCTGACGATGAAGCCCGAGCCCTCGCCGCGCATGGGCGTCTCGCGCGGATGGCGCGGCGCGCCGGGCATGCCCGGCATGCCGAACTGGCGGAAGAATTCGTAGAACGGGTCGTCCGGGTCGACGCCGCGGCCGCCGCGCTGCTGCGCGGCCGGCGTGTCGTCGTCCTCGTCATCAGAGCCGGACATCGACGTCTTGGTGGTGCCGCTGACGCTGATGTTCACCACCGCCGCGCCGTTGCGGGCGGTGATCTGCGCGAAGTCCGGCGCGACCACGCCGCCGCCCGCACCCGGCTGCGGCGCCACTGCGGTGGCCGCGGGCGCCGGCAGGGCGGCGTGGCCGGAGCGCATGTTGGTGACCAGGCCCGCCCCGGTGGCCCCCATGGCGCCAGCGGCGACCAGGGCCAGGGTGAGACGGCGGGGGGTGGAGAGGATGTTGTTCATGGCAGACCTTTCAAAGGGTTGTGGCATGAACGGCAGTGTCGGCACCGACACTTAAGACAGGCTTAGGGCAACACCTTGCACCCATCACTCCTCATTTGATAGCTGCCTGCGCTTGATGGATAAGCGCTGCAGGCCATTTTGATCCAAAAGATCTCAGGCCAGCAGCTCCAGCACCGTCTCCGGCGGGCGGCACAGGCGGGCGCCGCGGGGCGTCACCACGATGGGCCGGTTGAGCAGTACCGGGTGCTGCGCCACGAAGCCGATCAGCTCCGCATCGCTCCAGCGCGCGTCCGCCAGGTTCAGCGCCTGGTAGATGGCCTCCTTGGTGCGCAGCAGTTCGCGCACCGGCACGCCCAGCCGGGCCACCAGGGCCTGCAGCTGCGCGGCGTCCAAGGGCTGGGCGATGTAGTCCACGATCTGCGGCTCGATGCCGCGCTCGCGGATCAGAGCCAGGGCGCCGCGGAAGTTGCTGCAGCGGGCGTTGTGGTAGATGGTCACGTCGGTCATGGCGCGCAGTGTAGGGCCGGCGCCGGCCTGCGGAAGGCTCTGTCAGGGCGTGCGGGCGCGCAGCCCGGCGAAACCCAGGCACAGCCACGCCAGCATCAGGCTGGTGCCGCCCCAGGGCACGAAGGGGCGCAGCGCTTCGGTGCCCGTGAAGATGCGCAGGTAGATCAGTCCGCAGAACAGCAGCACGCCCAGCAGGAACAGTGCGCCCGCCGCCGCCAGCCAGCGGCTGGGCTGCAGGTGCGCCCAGATGCCGGTGGCCAGCAGGGCCAGGGCATGGAACAGCTGCATCTGCACGGCCAGCTGCAGCGTGGTGCGCGTGGCCTCGCGCTGCGTGCCGTCGGCGATGAAGCCCAGGCCGTGCGAGGCGTAGGCCGCCATGCCGACGCCAGTGGCGCCCAGGAAAGCGGCGATCAGTGTCCAGAGGCGGGCGGTCATGGCGGTGTTCCTGGTGCGAAGAAGAAAAGACAAAGACGAAGACGAGGAAGACGTGAGGGACTGCTCCGCATTCAGCGGGGCCGGCTGCGCAGCGTGCGGCTGAGCAGGATCACCGGCACCAGCCCCACCGCCACCAGCGCCAGCGAGGGCAGCGCGGCCTCGCCCAGGCGCTCGTCGCGCGCAAGCTGGTAGGCCACCACGGCCAGCGTGTCGCTGTTGAAGGGGCGCAGCACCATGGTGGCGGGCAGCTCCTTCATAACGTCCACAAACACCAGCAGCGCGGCCGCCGCGGCCGAGCGCTTGAGCAGCGGCCAGTGCACGCGGGCCAGCAGCCCGGCGCCGCCGGTGCCCAGCATGCGGGCGGAGTCGTCCAGGCTGGCGGGAATGCGCGCGTAGCCGCTTTGCATGGACTGCAGCGCCACGGCGCAAAAGCGCACCAGGTAGGCCCACACGATGCCCACCGCCGTGGCGGTGATAAGCGCCGGCAGCCCCCATTCGGGCGCCGTCTGCTGCAGCCAGCCCACGGGCAGCAGCAGGCCGACGACGATCACCGCGCCCGGCACGGCATAGCCCACGCTGGCCAGCTGCGCCACGCCGCGCGTGAGGGCATCGGGCCGGCGGCGCACGGCGAAGGCCAGCGCCAGCGCCACGCCCACGGCCAGCGCCGAGGTGATGGCGCCCAGGCGCACGCTGTGGCCTGCCCATTCGACGAAGCGGTCCCACGGCAGCACGGACCAGTCCGCCGCCAGCGGCCGCAGCATGAAGAACACCGGCAGCACAAACCCCATCAGCACCGGCAGCAGGCACACGAGCCAAGCTGCCACGCAGCGCAGGCCGTGCAGGCGCAGCGGCAGCGCCTCGGCCGAGCCCGCGCGGCCCGCGCCGCCGGTGGCAAATCGCATGCGGCGCTGCGCGCGCAGCTCCAGCTGCAGCAGCACGACCACCAGCACCAGCAGGATGGTGGCCAGCTGCGCGGCGGCCAGGCGGTTGTCCATGGACAGCCAGGCCTTGTAGATGCCGGTGGTGAAGGTCTGGATGCCGAAATAGCTGGCCACGCCGAAGTCGGCCAGGGTTTCCATCAGCACCAGGGCCACGCCCGCGGCCACGGCCGGGCGCGCCAGCGGCAGCGCCACGGTGAGGATGCGCCGGGCCAGCGGCGCGCCCAGCAGCCGCGCGGCTTCCATCAGGTGCGCCGCGCGCTCGCCCAGCGCCGTGCGCGCCAGCAGGTAGACGTAGGGGTACAGCGAGAAGATGAACACCCAGATGGCGCCGCCCAGGCTGCGCACCTCGGGCAGCAGCCGGCCCTCCAGCCCGTAGGTGGCGCGCAGCCACACCTGCAGCGGGCCGCTGAACTGCAGGAAGTCGGTGTACGCATATGCCGTGACGTAGGCCGGCATGGCCAGGGGCAGCAGCAGCAGCCACTCCATGGTGCGCCGGCCGCGGAAGTCGAACAGCGTGACCGCTGCCGCCGTGGCCGTGCCCACCACGGCCGCGCCCAGCGCCACCGCCAGGCCCAGCCACACGGTGGTGGCGAAGTAGCCCGGCAGCACGGTGGACGCCATCGCGCGCAGGATGGCGCCGGCCTCTTCGCCCCCGTGCCCCCAGGGCAGCCACGAGCCCAGCACGGCCAGCACCGGCAGGGTGAGCACGGCCGCCAGCACGATCAGGGGAAGGGAGCGCAGGGCAAGCGACAAGGTGCGTGGCAAGGGACGGCCTGGAAGGGGAAAGAAGGGCGCCGGAGCGCAAAGCGCCTGGCCGGAGGGGTAAATGCGAATTCTACGCATCTGCGCCCCCTAGAATCCCCCGCATGTTCCTGGAAGTCTCCCAACTCGAAGTGCGCTACGCCGGCCGCGCACAGGCGGCCGTGCGCGGCGTGTCGCTGGGCCTGGCGGCCGGCGAGATCGGCGTGCTGATCGGCCCTTCGGGCTGCGGCAAGACCACACTGCTGCGCGCCGTGGCGGGGCTGGAGCCCGTGGCGGCCGGCGAGATCCGCCTGAGCGGCGCGGCCGTCAGCAGCGCCGGCCGCAGCGTGCCGCCGGAGCAGCGCCGCATCGGCATGGTGTTCCAGGACTACGCCCTCTTCCCGCACCTGTCGGTGGGCAAGAACGTGGCCTTCGGCATCCACGCCCTGCCCCGGGCCGAGCAGGCCGCGCGCGTGCACGAAGTGCTCCAGCTGGTGGGCCTGGAGGGCAGCGAGCAGCGCTATCCGCACGAGCTGTCGGGCGGCCAGCAGCAGCGCGTGGCGCTGGCCCGCGCGCTGGGCGCCGCGCCCGCAGCTGATGCTGCTGGACGAGCCGTTCTCCAACCTCGACGTGGACCTGCGCGAGCGCCTGGCGCATGAAGTGCGCGGCATCCTGAAGGCCGCAGGCGCCACCGCCCTGTTCGTCACCCACGACCAGCTGGAGGCCTTCGCCATCGGCGACCGCATCGGCGTGATGCAGGCCGGCGAGCTGCACCAGTGGGACGACGCCTATGCGCTCTACCACCGGCCGGCCACGCGCTTCGTGGCCGATTTCATCGGCCACGGCGTGTTCGCGCCGGCCACGCTGGTGCAGCGCGGCGAGCACGTGGTGGCGCAGACGCCGCTGGGCGAGCTGACCGATCTGGCGGAGTGCCCCCTGCCCGCCAGCTACCCCGGCGGTGAATGCGACGTGCTGCTGCGCGCCGACGACGTGGTGCACGACGACGCCGCGCCCGTGCAGGCGCGCATCACGCGCAAGTCGTTCCGCGGCTCGGAGTTCCTGTACACGCTGGAACTGGCCAACGGCCTGGCGGTGCTGGCCCACGTGCCCAGCCACCACAACCATGCGGTGGGCGAGTGGATCGGCATCCGGCCCCAGGTGGACCATGTGGTGACATTCCCGCGCGAGTCGGCACCGACCTCAGCGGTTCAAATTTGATAGCTGCCAGCGCTTGTCAACCGGTCGATTCAGGTATCAAAGTACCTGAAGCCCAGCAAATACGAGCGCAAACAGCTACAACTTCAGGAGCGATTCCACTCAACGCTGGCGCAGGGCATCGACGGCGCTGCGCAGATCGTCGCTCCACACGCGCCGGGCGCGCCCCGCGGCCTGCTGCGGCGCGCCGTAGTGCACGACCGCCACCAGGCCGTCGGCGCACAGGGTGCGCCACAGCGAGCCCACCAGCGACTCGTCGCCGATGTAGCTGGCCGCCTGGGTGATCTCGCCCGTTGCGCGGTCGATGAAGCGCAGGCCCACGGGCTGCACCGGTGCGTCGGCCTCCACGGCCGCCTGCAGCAGGTTGGCGTGGAAGGGCAGCAGCGTGATGCCGTCGCCCGTCGTGCCCTCGGGGAATACGGCCAGCACATCGCCCTCGTTAAGCGCCTGCTGCATGGTCTGCACCATGCGCCGCGCGTCGCGCCGCGAGCTGCGCTCGATGTAGAGCGTGCCCGCCGCCGTGGCCAGCCGGCCCAGCAGCGGCCAGCCCTTCACGTCGGACTTGGAGATGAAGCGGCAATGCCGCGCCGCGTGCATCACCGGAATGTCGAGCCACGAGATGTGGTTGGCCACCAGCAGCACCGGCCCCTGCACGGGCGGGGCGCCGCGCACCTTGAGCGTGACGCCAGCGCGGGCCAACAGTTCGAGTTGCCAGGCCTGCACACGGGCCCGTTGCTGGTCCACCGGCATGCGCGGAAAGCGCAGCAGCACCGTGCCCAGCCCGGCAAGGATGTGGGCGATCAGGCGCAGCATGCGTCCGCAGGCGCGGGCCTGGCGCAACATGCGGTGGCTCAGCCGCGCTCGAACGCGACCTGGCCGCCGACCAGCGTGCAGCGCACGCGGCCGGGCAGCTCGTACGACGAGAACGGCGTGTGCTTGCCCTGGCTGGCCAGCGCGTCCGCCTGCACCGTCCAGGCCGCAGCCGGGTCGACGATGCACAGGTCGCCCACGCCGCCTTCCACGATCTGGCCCACGCTGGCCTGCAGCGTGCCGAGCGACGCACCCAGCACGCGGGCGGGCTCGCTGGTCACCGCCGCCAGCGCACGCGTGAGCGGCGCGCCGCCGTCCTGCGACCACTTGATCGCCACGCTCAGCAGCAGCTCCAGGCCCGTCGCGCCGGGCTCGGCCTCGGCGAACGGCAGCACCTTCTCGTCTTCATCGACCGGCGTGTGGTCGGAGACCAGCGCGTCGATCGTGCCGTCGGCCAGGGCGGCCACCAGCGCGTCGCGGTCGCGCTGCTGGCGCAGCGGCGGCGACAGGCGGGCGCGGCTGTCGAAGAAGCCGATGTCGGTGTCGGTGAACATCAGCGAGTTGATGCTCACGTCGCAGGTCACCTTCAGCCCGGCCGCCTTGGCCTGGCGGACCAGATCCACGCCAGCGGCGCTGGACAGGCGGCACAGGTGCACGCGCGCGCCCGTGGTCTTGAGCAGTTCGAAGATGGTGTGCAGCGCGATCGTCTCGGCCGCGACGGGAATGCCCGACAGCCCCAGGCGGGTGGCCAGCGGGCCGCTGGCGGCCACGCCCTTGCCCAGGTACAGCTCCTGCGGGCGCAGCCACACGGTGTAGCCGTAGGTGGCGGCGTACTGCAGCGCGCGCTGCAGCACCTGCGTGCTCTGCAGCGCCACGTCGGCCTGGGCAAAACCCACGCAGCCGGATTCGGTCAGCTCGGCCATCTCGGTCAGCACCTCGCCAGCCAGGCCGCGCGTGAGCGCGCCCAGCGGGAACAGGCGGGACTGGTGCAGCTTCTCGGCGCGGAACTTGAGCATCTCCACCAGGCCGGGCTCGTCCAGCACCGGGTCGGTGTCGGGCGGGCAGACCAGGCTGGTCACGCCGCCGGCCACGGCCGCGGCCATTTCGGATTCGAGCATGCCCTCGTGCTCGTGGCCGGGCTCGCGCAGGCGCGCCGCCAAGTCCACCAGGCCGGGCAGCACCCAGCAGCCCGTGGCGTCGATCACGCGGCTGGGTGTGAAGCCGCTGGGCGCCCGGTCGATCGCCACGATGCGGCCCGCGGCCATCGCCACGTCGCACACCCGGTCGAGGCCGCTGGCCGGATCGATCACGCGGCCGTTCTGGATCAGTATCTTCATGGTTTCAAGCCCAATATGCCTCTAGCGCTTGATGGATAAGCGCAACCAGCTATCAATAACAGAGCAAATCAATCACGTTGCGCCTCCACTGCCAGCCCATGGGCAAGACAGGGAGTTCTGGCGCGGCCCAGGCCAGCCGCCGCTTCTGGCGACAGCGCCGAGGCGCGAGCCGACTCCGGAGGGTCACGCTTCATTCCCCGCCACGATCGACATGACCGCCATGCGCACGGCGATGCCGAAGGTGACCTGCGGCAGGATCACGGCCTGCGGGCCGTCCACCACGGCGGAGTCGATCTCCACCCCGCGGTTGATGGGGCCGGGGTGCATGACGATGGCGTCGGGCTTGGCCAGGCGCAGGCGCTCGGGCGTGAGGCCGAAGCTCTTGAAGTATTCCTGGCTCGAAGGCAGCAGCGCGCCGCTCATGCGCTCGTTCTGCAGGCGCAGGGCGATCACCACGTCGGCGTCCTTGATGCCTTCTTCGAGCGTGTGGCACACGCGCACGCCCATCTGCGCCATGTCGGACGGCACCAGCGTGCGCGGGCCCACCACGCGCACGTCGGGGCAGCCCAGCGTCGTCAGGCCATGGATGTCGGAGCGCGCCACGCGGGAGTGCAGCACGTCGCCCACGATGGCCACGCTCAGGTTGCTGAAGTCCTTCTTGTAGTGGCGGATGGTGAACATGTCGAGCAACCCCTGCGTGGGGTGCGCATGCCGGCCGTCGCCCGCGTTGATCACGTGCACATGCGGCGCCACGTGCTGGGCGATGAGGTAGGGCGCGCCCGACTCGCTGTGCCGCACCACGAACAGGTCGGCCGCCATGGCCGACAGGTTGGCGATGGTGTCCAGCAGCGACTCGCCCTTGCTGGCGGAGCTGCGCGCGATGTCCAGGTTGATCACGTCGGCCGACAGGCGCTTGGCCGCGATCTCGAACGTGGTGCGCGTGCGCGTGCTGTTCTCGAAGAACAGGTTGAACACGCTCTTGCCGCGCAGCAGCGGCACCTTCTTCACCTCGCGGTCGTTGACCGAGACGAAGTTGGCGGCCGTGTCGAGGATGTGCGTCACGATGCCCTTGGGCAGGCCCTCGATCGACAGCAGGTGGATCAGCTCGCCGTTGGCGTTGAGTTGGGGATTGCGCTTGTACAGCACCGTCAGGCCTCTTGGGGGTTCACTGCTTTGATGTCGAAATGGAAAGCGCCGGCCTCGGTGCGGGCCAGGGCCAGCGACTGCGTGTCCGGCAGCGCCACGCGCGCGGCGGCGAACTCGGCCGCCACCGGCAGCTCGCGGCCGCCGCGGTCCACCAGCACCGCCAGGCGCACGCTGGCCGGCCGGCCGTAGTCGAACAGCTCGTTGAGCACGGCGCGGATGGTGCGGCCGGTGTACAGCACATCGTCCAGCAGCAGGATGTCGGCGCCGTTCACGTCGAAGGGCAGCGCCGTCTGCGCGCTCACCGACAGGCCGCGCTGGGAGAAATCGTCGCGGTGCATGGCGGACGACAGCACGCCGGCCTCGCCTTCCAGGCCCAGGTCCTTCTGCAGGCGCTCGGCCAGCCAGGCACCGCCCGAGGCGATGCCGGCCAGGTACGTGTTCGGCCCGCGCAGCGATCGCACGCCGCGCAGCAGTTCGCGGTACAGGGCCTCGGCATCCAGCGTCAGATGGCCGTTCGATGGCGGCGAAGAAGAAGGGGTGGCACTCATGGCAGGTTCCTCAAAAACTGTTCCAGGATGATGCAGGCCGAGGCCGCGTCGGCATCGCGCGCACCGGTGGAATGCGCCTCGGTCGTGCTGTAGCGCTCGTCCACCTCGAAGACCTGCAGGCCGAAGCGGCCGCGCAGCTGGCGCGCGAACTTCAGCGCCCGGGCGGTGTTCTCATGGGCCGCACCGTCGGGGTGGTAGGGCACGCCCACCACCAGCGCGTCGGGCTGCCAGTCCTTGATGCGCTGTGCCACGTGCGTGAAGCGCGCGTCGCCCTCGGCGCGGATGGTCTCCTGCGGCGTGGCGGTGCGCAGCATCTTGTTGCCCACGGCCACGCCTGTGCGCTTGAGCCCGAAGTCGAAAGCCAGGAAGGATTGGAAATGCGCGGGAACGGCGGGGGCAGCGGCAGGGGCAGGCGTGCCGCTCATGCGTGCCCGGCCTCAGGCGAGAGCATCCACGACTGCAGGCCCAACAGACCCAGCGCGCGGTCGTAGCGTTCGGCCACGGGCGTGTCGAAGATGACGGACGCATCGGCGCCCACGGTGAGCCAGCTGTTCTCGGCCAGCTCCGATTCGAGCTGCCCTTCGCCCCAGGAGGCGTAGCCCAGCGTGACCAGCACACGCCGGGGGCCCGCGCCGGTGGACAGGGCTTCCAGCACGTCCTTGGAGGTGGTCATCTCCAGGCCGCCGGGGATGGTCATGGTGGAGGCGTAGGCGGACTCGTCCGCATCCTCCGAATCGGTGGCCATGCGCTCGTGCAGCACGAAGCCGCGCTCGGTCTGCACCGGGCCGCCCTGGTAGACGGGCTCCTCGGTAAGGTCGTCGCGGCGCAGCGACAGATCGACCTTGTCGAACAGGCCCTTGAGGTTGATGTCCGAAGGCTTGTTGATGATCAGCCCGAGCGCGCCGCGCTCGCTGTGCTCGCACAGATAGACCACGCTGCGCGCGAAAGACGCATCCTCCAGCCCCGGCATGGCGATCAGGAAATGGTGCGTCAGGTTCATGGGCGCAGAATCGGCAGGCATCCGGCAATTTTAACGGTGATCATGGCGCCTACTTTTTCCTCCGGCCTCGTCTGGTTCCGGCGCGACCTGCGCGTCGACGACCAGGCCGCCCTGTACCACGCCCTGCGCCAATGCGCCCAGGTGCATTGCGTGTTCGTCTTCGACCGCGAGATCCTCGACCCCCTGCCCCGCGCGGACCGGCGCGTGGAGTTCATCCGCGAATCGCTGGTGGCGCTGGACGAGGGCCTGCGCGATCTCTCTGGCCAGCCGCACGGCGGGCTCATCGTGCGCCATGCCGTGGCACGCGACGACATTCCGGCGCTGGCCCGCCAGCTGCAGGTGCAGGCCGTCTTCGCCAACCATGACGACGAGCCCCAGGCCCTGGAACGCGACGCCCACGTGCGCACCGCGCTGCAGGCGCTCGGCATGCGCCTGCTGACCTTCAAGGACCACACCATCTTCGAGCGCGGCGAGGTGATGACGCAGTCCGCCACGCCCTACAGCGTGTTCACGCCGTACAAGAACGCCTGGCTGCGCAAGGTGGACGATTTCTACCTGAGCGCCTACCCGGTGGAGCGCTACGGCCGGAACCTGGCACAACGGCCCGAGGGCCTGCGCCACGGCGTGCCCTCGCTGCAGGCCTTGGGGTTCGAGCCCACCGGGCTGGCGCAGCTGCGGCTGCCCACCGGCATGCAGGGCGCCCAGGCCCTGTTCGAGGACTTCCTGGAGCGCATCGATGCCTACGACGATGCGCGCGACTTTCCCGCGGTGAAAGGCCCGAGCTACCTCAGCGTGCATCTGCGCTTCGGCACGCTGTCGCCCCGCCTGGCGGCACGCACGGCCTACGCGCGCAGCCAGGCCGGTAGCGCCGGCGCCGCCACCTGGCTGAGCGAGCTGATCTGGCGCGACTTCTACTTCCAGGTGCTGGCGCACCACCCCCATGTCGTGGGTGCGAGCTTCAAGCCGGCCTACGACGCCATCCAGTGGGAAAGCGGCGCCGACGCCGACGCCCTCTTCGCGGCCTGGTGCGAGGGCCGCACGGGCTACCCGCTGGTCGACGCCGCCATGGCCCAGATCAACCAGACGGGCTACATGCACAACCGCCTGCGCATGGTGGTGGCGAGCTTCCTAGTGAAGGACCTGGGGCTGGACTGGCGCTGGGGCGAACGCTACTTTGCGGAGAAGCTCAACGATTTCGACCTGTCGGCCAACAACGGCGGCTGGCAGTGGGCCAGCTCCAGCGGCTGCGATGCGCAGCCCTACTTCCGCATCTTCAACCCGGTCAGCCAGAGCCAGAAGTTCGACCCCCAAGGCCAGTTCATCCGCCGCTACCTGCCGGCGCTGGCAAAGCTGCCCGATGCCGCCCTGCACGCGCCCTGGAAGGCCCGGCCGCTGGAACTGCAGGAGGCTGAGGTCGTAATGGGCACCACCTACCCGCACCCCATCGTGGAGCACGACGCGGCGCGGGAGCGCACGCTGCGGCGCTACGCCGTGGTCAAGGCCGGCTGAGACCCCGCCCACAAAAAAGGTCTGCCGGAATGCCCGGCAGACCTTTTTTTAACCCGCAGTGCAGCGCGCCGTCAGGCCACCGCTGCCTCGCGTGCGGCCGCGGCGTAGCGCTGCACCAGGCCCAGCAGTTCCTCGTCGGAATACGGCTTGCCCAGGTAGTGGTTCACCCCCAGCTCCATGGCATGCTCGCGGTGCTTCTGGGCGATGCGCGACGTGATCATGATGATGGGCAGACCCTGCAGCGCCGCATCCGACCGGATGTTGCGCGCCAGGTCGAAGCCGTCCATGCGCGGCATTTCAATATCGGACAGCACCACCGTCGGGCGCTCTTCCTGCAGCCGCTCCAGCGCCTGCAGACCGTCGGCGGCCAGCGCGACGCGATAGCCTTCGCGCAGCAGCAGGCGCTGCGTCACCCGGCGCACGGTGATGGAATCGTCCACCACCAGCACCAGCGGAACCTGGCTCCCTGCCGCAGGCAACGCCACCGGCGCAGCCGGCTGCCCGGCCTGTGCAGCGCGGCCCGGCCCGGCCGACTCGCCGCCGATGCTGGGCAGCGAAGCGGCCGCCGCGGCAGCGGCAAAGGCGCGTACCTGCTCGCCGTACACGGTGGCCAGAGCCACCGGGTTGTAGATCAGCACCACGGCTCCGGAAGCCAGCACCGACATGCCGGCCAGACCCGGCAGGCGCGACAGCTGCGGCCCCAGGTTCTTGACCACCACTTCCTGGTTGCCCAGCACTTCGTCCACGTGCACGGCGACACGCTGCGACGCACTGCGCAGGATGACCACGGGGCGGGTCTTGCCCACCGGCTCCACGCTGCGGGTGGACGACTGCAGCAGCGCCCCCGACCAGAAGAACGGGAGGCTCTCCACGCCGTCCTCGAACGCGCCGGTGCGGTAGGCCTCGTCCAGCTCGGCCACGCCGGTGCGGCGCACGATCTCCACCAGGTTGGCCGGCACGCCGATGACCTGTTGGCCGGCGCGCAGCAACACCACGTTCGTCACCGCCGTGGTCAGCGGGAGCACCATGCGGAAGGCCGTGCCGCGACCGGCCTGGGTGGACGTCTCGATGCGGCCGCCCAGGGCCTGCACCTCGGAGCGCACCACATCCATGCCGATGCCGCGTCCAGACAGCTCCGTCACCTCGCTGGCGGTCGAGAAGCCCGGCTGGAAGATCATCTGTGCGGCCTCTTCGGGTGTGAACCCGGCATCGGCCGCCAGCAGCCCCTGGGCCACGGCCTTTTCGCGGATGCGCTCCAGGTTGAGCCCGGCGCCGTCGTCGCGGAACTCCACCGACACGTCGTTGCCGTCCTGGCGCACCTCCACGATGATCTCGCCGACCGCCGGCTTGCCGGCTGCCGCACGCGTCTGCGGGTCCTCGATGCCGTGCGCGGCGCAGTTGCGCAGCAGGTGCTCGAAGGCCGGCGTCATGCGATCGAGCACGCCCCTGTCCATCTCGATCGAGCCCCCGGCGATGTCCAGCTTGATCTGCTTGCCGGTTTCCTTGGACGACTGGCGCACCACGGCATACAGGCGTTCGGAGATGCCCTCGAACTCCACCATCCGCGTGCGCAGCAGGTCGCGCTGCAGCTCACGGGCCTGCCGGCCCTGGGCGATCAGATCGTCTTCCGCGCCTTCCATGGCGCGCTGCAGGTTGCGCTGCACGGTGGCCACGTCGTTCACCGACTCGGCCATCATGCGCGTGAGTTCCTGCACGCGGGTGAAGCGGTCGAACTCCAGCGGATCGAACCCGGCGGCCGAATCCTTGGACAGTGCCAGGCGCGATTGCATCTGCGATTCGGCCTGCAGCTCGATGTCGCGCAGCTGCTGGCGCAGGCGCTCCAGGTTGCCCGTCAGGTCCGTCAACGACTGCCGCATCTGCCCCATGCGCGAATCCAGGCGCGAGCGGGCGATCATCACCTCGCCGGCCTGGTTCACCAGCCGGTCGAGCAGCTGGGCACGCACGCGCACCGACTGGCTGGGCGCCACGCGCGCCGGGGCCTGGGCCCAAGTGATCGGAGCGCGCACACCTTGGGAGGGCGCAGCGGAGGGCGGCGCCGTGGCGGCTCCCGCGCGATCGGCGGTGTCGGCCTCGGCGGTGGGTTCGGCGATGGCCGAAGGCGCTACCACGACCGGCTCCGACAGCGGCTGCGCGCCGATGCGGCGCAGACCGTCGAAGCTGGCCTGCAGGCCATCCAGGCTGGCGAGCAAGGGTTCGATGTCCTCGCTGGAGACGCCTTCCGTGCCGATCTGCTCCACGGCAGATTCCATGCGGTGGGCCATCTCACCCAGGCGCATGGCTCCCGCCAGGCGCGAGCTGCCCTTAAGGGTGTGCAGACCGCGCAGCAGTTCGCTGCGGGCACCGGCGTTGTCGGGCCGGGCGCTCCACTGCCGCAAAGCGGCGCCGAGCGCCGGCAGCAGTTCGGCCGCCTCCTCCTCGAAGATGGGGAAGAGATCAGGGTCGATGACGTCGACCGCGTCGATGTCGTCATCGATGTCGTGGGTGCGCAGCGCGGCAGCCTGGGCTTGCGCCAGCGCGGCATCGAACGCCGGCGCCGCGGCCTGGGGCACGGCGATGGACAGGGCCGGCGCGACATAGCCGCGCGCAGGCACGACCTCCGCCTCGGCGGCCGGAGCGTCGTCGGAGGGCACTTCGCCCGCCGCGTCGACGCCTTCCTTGGGCACCGGCGCCAGACCGACGCTGTCCACTTCGGCACGCAGGATCTCGCGCAGACGCTCCAGCACCTGCGCGTTGGGCTCCTTCAGGAAACCGGCGGCGAACTGGTGCAGCAGGCGCCGGATGTCCTCGGACGCGGCCATGAACACATCCGCCTGCTCGGGCAGACCGCGCGGCTGCAGCTGCACATGCTGCAGCGCATGCTCCAGCGTGCGCGCCATCTCGGACAGGGCCGTGAAGCCCACTGTGGCGGAACTGCCCGCCAGCGAATGCGCCAGCGCCACCGCGGTATCAGGCAGCGGCTCGTGCAGTTCGAGCGACCACTCCTGCAGCGAAGTGACGAGACGGCGCGACCACTCGTCGGCCTCGTTCAGGTACACGTTGTAGAGCGGAATGCCGATGCGCAGCGACTCGATGACCTTCACGGCCTCGTCCTCCAGCGCTTCGGGCTCGGACGCGTCGGATGCGGCGGGAACCAACGGGGGCTGGGCAGACTCCTCGCTGGCCTCGCTGGCCTCGCTGGCCTCGATGGCCTCGCTGGCCTCGCTGGCCTCGCTGGCCTCGCTGGCCTCGCTGGCCTCGCTGGCCTCGCTGGCCTCGCTGGCTGCTGGCAGGTCCACCGGGAGATCGAAGGAGATCTCGTCCTCAACCGGCTCTACGTTTTTCGTGGCGTCGACCCGATCGCTGTCCTCGGGCGCCGTCGGGGTGTCCTTGGGCCAGTCGGGCAACTCCAGGTCGAAGACAGGTTCTGCGTCTGCTTCGTCCAATGCGGGCGCCGGGGCCTGTTCGGCTTCCAGGGCCTGCGTGAAGGCAGCGAAATCGATGTCTTCCGCGAGCTCGACGGTCGAAGGCTGGGTCTCAGCGGGATCTGCCGGCCCCTCTTCGGCGGACAGTTCCGTATCGGCAAATGCGGGCGGCTCGTCCGTGTCGGGCAGCAGCAGATCGAACTCCGCCGCAGCCAGGTCGGCAGGTTCTGCGGCAGCAGCGTCGGCCGGCTTGTCATGCCCATCCGCAGGCGGCACCGGGCTCAGCAGCGGTTCGTCATCGGCGGCCGGCGATGCCAGGCCGTCTTCGTTCGTCTGCGCCTGAGCCATCGACAGGGCCGCACCGGTCGCCACCGCACCCGGCACGGCCAGAGGCAGGAAGGCACCGTCGTTGCGCATGGCGTCGGCAGAGGCGCGGAAGGCCTGGGCCTGCCAAGCGCTCGCGTCGCCCGCGGCGATGTCGTCGGCCCACTGGCCAAAGGCGCGGAGCATGTCTTCCGACAGCTGCAGGAGGGCCGGCGCCATGGGTTTCTGTTCGGCCAGCCAGGCATTGAGCACCTGCTCCATGGCCCATGCCGCCTCGCCGAATTCGTTCAGCCCGACCATGCGCGAGCTGCCCTTGAGCGTGTGGAAGGCGCGCCGCAGCGTGGTCTGTTCGCTCAGGTTGCCAGGCTCCGCGTGCAGGGCCTGCACGGCCGCCAGGCCATGGGCCACGACCTCCCGGGCTTCTTCCAGGAAGATGTCCTGCAGTTCTTCCTCTTCATCCAGCAGATCCGCAGCAGACACGGCGGGCACCGGTGCAACCGGTGCCGTGGCAGCGGGTGCAGCAGCTTCGAGCGCCACCTCTTCCTCGGAGAGCGACGCGGGTGCGGGGTCGTCCGTCCCCAGCCCCTGCAGCGCTTCCAGCACTTCCGGATCGTGGCCGGCCTCCGCCGCGTCCTGCGCCGAGGCAGGGACTGCAGGCGCAAAAGCCTCTGGTTCGACCGAGGGGGCACCGCGCTCTTCCAGCACGGCATCGATCTCGTGGGGCGCGTCGCCACCGCGGGCGCGCGTGCGGCCCATCAGGATGCGCAATTCGCCCAAGTCCTCGTCATAGACGAAGAGCTTGCGCGCCATCGTGCGCTGATAGCCCAGCATGTCGATGAGGAAGCCCAGCGCGCCCAGACTGTTGCCCAGCTTCTCGAACACCTGCTGACGCTCTGCCTCGGGCACCTGCTGGATCAGCAGGCGCTCGACCGTGTCGCGCATCCGCACCACCGCCAGCGATGCCTGGTCAAGCCCCAGCACCGAGAGCACGCCGCGCATCTGCGCCAGGCGGCCCGGCACCGGGGTCAGCACGGACAGGTCCGCCGGATCGCGGAAGAACTGGTCCATGGCCTTCTCGGCCTCGGCCAGCGTGGCGCGCAGTTCATCGACGACGCTGCCCATGGTCTGGTGGTCGCTGACGCGGCGGTACAGCTCCTCCATCCAGGGTTCCAGCGGCTCGGGCTGTGCGCCGGCGGTCACGTGGCGCAGGCGGTCGGCCAGGCGGCCGGCACGTTCGGCCATGGTGTCGGGGGCGGAGTCCAGCTCCTCGAACGTGGCCTGCAGGTACAGCACCGACGTGGCGACCTCCATCGCCAGCGCGGGGGACGGCGGCTCCCCTGACCGGGTCGTGCTCTCCACCGCCTGGGTCAGGGCCTGAGCCAGGCCGTCGCTGCCCGGATGCAGCTTGTGCAGCGAGTCGCACACCAGGCTGAACTGGTCGGCCGCGGGCTTGAGCTTGTTGCGATCGCCGCCGGCCAGCGCGGACCAGGTTTCGGTCGCCGCCGCAATGCGCTTGCGGGCCTGGGCCAGCAGAGCCGGGTCGTACAGGCCGAAGCGCGGCGTCTCGTAGTCCACGGGCTTGAAGCGGTCCAGCGCGAACGCCTGGCGGACTGCATGCAGGGCCGGGGCCGCGGCCGCATCGACAGGGCGGGCCTGGGAGCAGAAAAACAGCAGGTCCTGGACCAGCCGGTCCGCGATGGCGCTGTCGCCCTTGGCCAGGGCGGCGTACTGCATCAACACGCGCGAAGCCACCCGCTTGACGTAGACATCCGGGGCCAGCAGGCCGCCGGCAAAGGCTTCGAAGAAGCCCGCACAGATCTTCCAGAAGGCACGGGCCTGGCGCTCGGTCTGCGCCGCAGCGAACGCAAGGGACAGGTCGCGCAGCTCGCCCCCGGCTGTCGTATCCGCGTTCTTGACGATGCGCAGCACCGCGCTGTCGAGCCGCGCACGGGCTTCGGGACCGTAGGACAGCGGCGCGGCGTTGACCACCAGATCAGGTTCGCGGAACCGCCGCTCCACGGGCCAGAGGTCCGCGGGATGCACGCGCTCGGCGCCGGTCAGTGCCTGCGCCGCGCGGTACTGGGGGAACAGCGCTACGGGAGAGACCTGCTTGCCCGCCAGCACGCTGTCGAGGTATTCCACCAGGGCAAAGCTGGCGCGCTCGATGACGCCGGCGGCCTCGTCGGAACACAGTTCCGGCCGCTGCACGAACTTCTGCACGGCCGATTCCATGGACCGCAGCACCAAGGCGGGCGCGCCCATGCCGACCATCTCCAGCGCACCGCTGGCCTGGTGCAGTTGCTGGCGCGCGATGCGCAGGGGACCGGCATCCAGCGAAGCCAGGTCGGACTCGCGCGCGATGTCCGCGTCGCGGACGAAGCGGCGCATGGCCTTGACGGCCCCATCCAGCGATTTGCGCAGCTCGTCGAGCACCCACGCGAGCGGCCCCAGGTCCTGTTCGCCCTGGGCCCAATCTCCGCCTGGTGCGTGTGCAGCGTCAAAAGATGACATGAATGCGTCCCCGGCTTACTGGAGCCAGTCCGTTGAGTGAGAGGAAATCGCGTCAGGCAATCTTGAAACGGGACACGGACTGGCGCAGTTCCTCCGCCATGGCCGACAGTTCGCGCACCTGCTGTGCGGTGGTGCGCGTGCCCTCGCCGGTCTGCTCGGTCACCGCGAAGATGTGCTGGATGTTGTCGGCCACTTCGTTGGCCAGCTCGGCTTCGCGCGAGGTCGAGGACGAGATCTGCTCGATCAGGTCGGCCAGGCGGCGGGACACGCGGTCGATTTCCGACAGTGCCGTTCCCGCGCTGTCGGACAGCCGGGCACCTTCCACCACACCCTGCGTGGAACGCTCCATGGCGGCCACCGCATCCTGCGTGTCGGTCTGAATCGCCTTCACCAGCGCCGAGATCTGGCGCGTAGCGTCGGCCGAGCGTTCTGCCAGCCGCTGCACTTCTTCCGCCACCACCGAGAAGCCTCGGCCGGCTTCACCGGCGGACGCGGCCTGGATGGCGGCGTTCAGGGCCAGCACGTTGGTCTGTTCGGTAATGTCGGAGATTAGCTCGGTGATTTCACCGATCTCCTGGGAGGATTCACCCAGGCGCTTGATCCGCTTCGAGGTGTCCTGGATCTGGTCGCGGATGGAGTTCATGCCGCCGATGGCGTTCTGCACGGCCTGCAGGCCCGAGTCGGCGGCCTGCAGCGACTGGCGGGCCACTGCGGCCGATTCCTGTGCCTGCGAGGACACGTCGTTGATGCGGGTGGCCATGTCGAGCACCGAGCGGCCGGTTTCGCGGATCTCCCGCAGCTGTTCGGTAGACGCGGCCAGCAGCTCGGTGGACGTGTTGTCCACCTGCGCCGTCGTCTGGGCCACGCGGGTGGCCGTGTTCTGCACGCTGCCCACCAGCTGGCGCAGCTCTTCCACCGTGTAGTTCACCGAGTCGGCAATGGCGCCGGTGATGTCCTCGGTCACGGTCGCTTCCTGCGTCAGGTCGCCTTCGGCGACGGACTGCAGTTCGTTCATCAGACGCAGAATGGCCGCCTGGTTGGCGTCGTTGATGCGCTTGGCCTCGTGCTCCTGGCGGCGCGCATCCTTCTGCTGCGATTCGGCCGCGGCCTGGCGGCTGCGGCTGTCCTGCAGTTGCACGCGCGAGATGCCCACGCCGCACAGCACCACGAACAGGCCGGCGATGGCCAGCGCTGCCACCTGGCCGGCGCCCAGGCCGGTCTGGGCGGACAGCTTGGTCTGCAGCTCTTCCAGCTGGCGACGCATCGGTTCGCTGTCCGCAATGATGGCGGACTGCGCTTCGCGGGCGGACACCAGGCCCTGCAGGTTGCCCAGGATGGCGCCGGCCTGCACGCGGGTCTGCTCGTAGAGCTTGATCAGGTTCTCGAGCTGTTCACGCGTCTGCGGATCGCGCGTGGGCGCCAGGCGCAGGTCGGGGCTGCCGTCGAGCATGCCCTGTGCGATTTCCTTGAAGGAGTTCAAGTCCTTGCCCAGCAGGAACACGGCCTCGGGGCTGACGCCCTCGGTCGTCTGGAATTCGTTGGCGGACTTGCCGATGCGCTGGGTCAGCATCACCAGCTGGCCGGCCGCCGAGATCTCGGTCGAGGGCGCGTTCTGCTGCAGCTTGAGCGAAGACACGGTCTCCGCGATTTCCAACAGGTCGGACGACTGGCGGTTGATGGTGCGCAGCGCGTCGCCCACCTGAGTCAGGATTTTCTGCTGGCCCATCACCACGGCCGCATTGCGCTCCGCACGCTCCATGAGCGGCGTGACCGCCTCCAGATCTGGCTTGAAGGAGTCGCCCAGGGACTCGACGCCGAGCGCCGCGTCGCCACTGTTCAGGGCGCGCACGTTGCGCGCCAGCACGCCCGAGCTCTCGGTCACGTCCGGGAAGGCCTGCGGACTACCCACAAGCGCCTGCGACACCGACTTGGCCAGCCGTTGCGACTGCATCAGGGACTGGCCCGTTGCAGCGAGCTGCTGGGCAGCGCGGTCCGCCTGCTGCAGCACCCAGAACGCGATGGCCGCCAGCACGACCACGCCTACGCCCAGCAGAGTGAGCAGGCGGCGCTGGTGGGCCGCCGCCGTGGCCCGGCCAAGCACAGGCAGCGTGATCAGCTCCTCGTCGACCGTGTCCGTGTCGCCGTACGAAGACGACGCGCCGGGGTCACCCTGGACGCTGTTCATTGCGTCCGCGGTGTAGCCCTCACGCAGGGCCGTGTGGCCGTCCAGCGCGCTCATCGCCAGCGGGTCCTGCACGGAGTCCGCACCTGCCGGGGGCTGGTCGGCCTGCGGATCGGCCGGTGCGCGGTTGAACAGCTTTCCAAACGGATTGACGACGGACATGGTGCAGCCTTACAGAAAAACTCAAGCACTGATGCTCAGGAACTCGGGATGCCGGGACAGGGCCTGCAAGTTGATTTCTTGCCAGCGCACACCCTGCGCATCCACATAGTAGGTACCGAAAAAAGACGGGGCGCCCTCATCGGGCGGCTCGGACGAAACGAAGGCATCCGTGCCGCGAAGGCCCGCGAGCCGGTCGACCAGCAGCGCGGCATTGACGCCCAGCGCGGCGTTGAAGGCCAGCAGGCTCGCGTCCGCGAACGCCTGCTCCGACCGTGGTGCCGCCTCGCCCAGCAGCGCGGCGAGGTCGATCACGCCGGTCAGCGCGCCGCGCAGATTGGCCACGCCCAGAAACCAGGGCTGGGTATACGGAACCGCCTGGACACCCGCCCAGGAGAAGATCTCGCCCGACTGCCCCAGCGGCAGCAGGAAACGGTGCCCGGCCGACTCGACGGCCAGCCAGGACGAAACGGACAAGCCCTCTGCGCGCGCCGCCTGCAATCGGGCGGCAAGGCGCGTCTGGAGCTCCCGCAGGGCTTCGCGATTGGCCATGGGTGGAAAGCGGTTCTCAGCCCAGCGCGTCGATCTTGGCCTGCAGCTCTGCAGGATCCACCGGCTTGGTGATGTAGCCTCGCGCACCCTGGCGCATGCCCCAGACGCGGTCCGTTTCCTGGTTCTTGCTGGTGCACATGATGATCGGCACATCCGCATACTGCGGGTCGCGGGAAATGGCGCGGGTGAGCTGGAACCCGTTCTGCCCCGGCATGACCACGTCCATCAGGATCAGGTCGGGCTTTTCTTCGGACAGGCGGCGGAAGGCTTCTTCGCCGTTCTCTGCCGTGCGCACCTGCATGCCCTTCTTTTGCAGCAAGTCGGTCAGAAACATCAACTCGGTTTTCGAGTCGTCCACGACCAGAACTTTCTGAATCGGCATTACATCGCTCCTTTTTGCACATTGCCGAATTGCTGCACGGCCTGCAGCAACTGGTCTTTGGTAAATGGTTTGGTGAGATATTCCTGGCAACCCACCATGCGGCCGCGGGCCTTGTCGAAAACCCCGTCTTTCGACGAAAGCATCACGACGGGCGTATCGGCAAAGCGGGCATTGCGCTTGATGATGGCGCAGGTTTGATACCCATCAAGCTTGGGCATCAGGATGTCGCAGAATATCAATTGGGGCTGATAATCATTGACCTTGGCCAACGCATCGAAACCATCGTCGGCCAGGAGCACTTCATGGCCGCCCTGCTTGAGAAAGATCTCTGCGCTGCGGCGGATGGTATTGCTGTCGTCCACCACGAGTACCTTGAAGGTCGCACCGGTCGTAGTCAATTTGTCACTGCTCCTGAAGGAAGAGAAAACCGCGCAGGCAGGTGCTGCGGGTCAGATCTGGACCATCTCGAAGTCTTCCTTGCGCGCGCCGCATTCGGGGCAGGTCCAGTTCATGGGAACCTGCTCCCAGGGCGTCTGGGGCGGAATGCCGTGCTCAGGAGAACCCTGCGCTTCGTCATATATCCAACCGCAAATCAAACACATCCAGGTTTTTGGGTCGGTCACAGCTTAAGGGGCCTTCACATAGAATGCAACGATTGTATCTAGCCATGACAGCGGGATGCTGCTTTCGTGCCACCACTTACCCTGCTGGCACCTCTCCATGACATCAAATACATCCCCCCCTTCTGATACGGCCCCGGTGGCCACCGACGCGGAAGAGGACGCCAGCCCCGTCTGCGTCATGGTGTTCAACGCCAACGACCCGAGCGGCGCCGGCGGGCTGACCGCGGATGCGGTCACCATCGCGTCGGTGGGCGGGCATCCGGTAGCGATCGCCACCGGTGCCTATGCCCGGGACACGGCGGAAGTCTTCGACCACTACGCGATGGACGACGAGGCCGTGGCCGAGCAGGCCCGCGCCGTGCTGGAGGACATGCCCGTGCAGGCCATCAAGGTCGGCTTCGTCGGCAGCCCCGAGAACCTCAGCGCCATCGCCGAGATCACGGCCGACTACGCCGAAGTTCCCGTCATCGCCTACATGCCCAACCTGTCGTGGTGGCGCGACGACCTCATCGACCAGTACCTGGACGCTTTCCAGGAGCTGCTGCTGCCGCAGACCTCGGTGTTGGTGGGCAACCACAGCACCCTGCGCCGCTGGCTGCTGCCCGACTGGGCGAGCGACCGCAGCCCCTCCGCGCGGGACATCGCCATGGCCGCGTCCGAACTCGGCGTGCCCTATGTGCTGGTGACCGGCATCCCGGCGCCCGAGCAATTCGTCGAGAACGTCCTCGCCTCGCCGCAGTCCGTCCTGGGCAGCGGCAAGTTCGAGCTGTTCGAGGCGACCTTCGCCGGCGCGGGCGACACCCTGTCTGCGGCTCTGGCGGCACTGGTTGCCAGCGGCAGCGACCTGGGCGAGGCCACCAGCGAGGCGCTGACCTACCTGGACCGCTGCCTGGACGCGGGCTTTCGCCCCGGCATGGGCCACATCGTTCCCGACCGCATGTTCTGGGCGCAGCCCGACGAAGACGACGAAGACGATTCCGACGAACCCCCACCCGATCCCACGGCCACCGATGGCTTCGTGATGCCTCCCCATGACACCCAGCACTGACCGCAACATTGCCCTGTTCGAGCGCGCCAAGGCGCTGATCCCCGGCGGCGTGAACTCGCCCGTGCGCGCCTTCAAGGCCGTCGGCGGCACGCCCCGTTTCGTCGAACGCGCACAAGGCGCCTATTTCTGGGACGCCAACGGCCAGCGCTTCATCGACTACATCGGCTCCTGGGGCCCGATGATCCTGGGCCACGGCCACCCGGCCGTGCTGGAGGCCGTGCAGAAGGCCGCGCTAGAAGGCTTCAGCTTCGGCGCGCCCACCGAGCGCGAGGTGGAACTGGCCGAGGAGATCCTGCGCTTCGTGCCGTCCATGGAGATGATCCGCCTGGTCAGCTCGGGCACCGAGGCCGGCATGAGCGCCATCCGCCTGGCGCGCGGCGCCACGGGGCGCAGCAAGATCATCAAGTTCAACGGCTGCTACCACGGCCATGCCGATGCGCTGCTGGTCAAGGCCGGCTCGGGCCTGGCCACGTTCGGCCATGCGACCAGCGCCGGTGTGCCGCCCGAGGTGGTGCAGCACACGCTGGTGCTCGAATACAACGATATCGCCCAATTGGAGGAGGCCTTCGCGCTGCATGGCCACGAGATCGCAGGCCTGATGATCGAGCCCATCGCCGGCAACATGAACTTCGTGCGCGCCAGCGTGCCCTTCATGCAGCGCTGCCGCGAGCTGTGCACGCAGTACGGTGCCCTGCTGGTGTTCGACGAGGTGATGACCGGCTTCCGCGTCGCCCTGGGCAGCGCGCAGAGCGTCTATGCGAAAGCCATCCCCGGCTTCCAGCCCGACCTCACGGTGCTCGGCAAGGTCATCGGCGGCGGCATGCCGCTGGCGGCCTTCGGTGGCCCGCGGTCCATCATGGAGCAGCTGGCGCCGCTGGGTCCCGTCTACCAGGCCGGCACGCTGTCGGGCAATCCGGTGGCCACGGCCTGCGGTCTGGCGACGCTGCGCGAGATCAGCCGTCCCGGCTTCTACGAGGCACTGGCCGAGCGCACCCGCGCGCTGACGGGCGGGCTGTCGCAGGCCGCGGCCGCCGCGGGCCTCCCGTTCAGCGCCGACAGCGAAGGCGGCATGTTCGGCTTCTTCCTGCTGCCCCAGCTGCCGCAGAACTACCCGCAGGTGCTGGCGACCGACGGCGCACGCTTCAATGCGCTGTTCCACGGTCTGCTCGACCGCGGCGTCTACATCGCGCCCGCGCTGTACGAGGCCGGGTTCGTGAGCGCCGCGCACACGGCCGCTGACATCGAGGAAACGGTGGCCATCGCCGGCGACGTGTTCAAGGCGATCTCAAAGTAAGAGCTGCCAGCGCCCACTGCATGGGCGCTGGCAGCCTATTTGGCTGCCCATCGGCTGCCCTGCCCTTCGCACGCACCGACGACGACGAGCCCAGCCGGCGGCAGCACCCGGCTCAGCCCGGCGTTGCCGCACTGCCGCCGCCCAGGGGCGATTCCGGCTCGGCCGGCGGCAGCGAGAGCAGCCACTGCGCCATCTGCAGCGCCTGCGGCTCGGTGATGTGCGGGTGGCGGGGCATCACGACGCGGCCCCAGGTGCCGACGCTGCCCTCGCGGATCTTGCGCGCCAGGTGGTCGGCGGCCTCGGGCTGGCCGGCGTAGCGGCCCGCGATCTGCCGGAACGACGGCCCCACGTAGTGCCGGTCCATGCCGTGGCAGCGCAGGCAATCGGAGGCCTGCACCCGGCCCAGTCCCTCGGACTGCGCGGGCGCAGCATCCGCACCGGCCACCGACAGCGGCGCCAAGGGCGCGCCAGCCCCCAGCGTGCGCCAGCCCACATTCATCACCCCGAGGACGACCAGCACCACGCACAGCGCCAGCGCCCACGCGATCCAGCGGGGACGCTCCGGCGGCGTGTCGTCGTCGTGATCGTCGCGCAGTGGCACGGGATCAGTGGCGGAAGTGGCGCACGCCGCTGAACACCATGGCTACGCCGCGCTCGTTCGCGGCGTCAATGACTTCCTGGTCGCGCATGGAGCCGCCGGGCTGGATCACGCAGGTCGCACCGGCATCCACCACCACGTCCAGGCCGTCGCGGAACGGGAAGAACGCGTCGCTGGCCACCACCGTGCCCTGCAGCGACAGCTTGGCGTGCTCGGCCTTGATGCTGGCGATGCGGGCCGAATCGAGGCGGCTCATCTGGCCGGCGCCCACACCCATGGTCATGCCGCCCTTGCAGAAGACGATGGCGTTGCTCTTCACGTACTTGGCGACCTTCCAGGCGAAGAGCAGGTCTTCCATTTCTTCGAGCGTGGGCTGCTTCTTCGTGACGACCTTCAGGTCCATCAGCGACAGCTCGTGGTTGTCGGCCGTCTGCAGCAGCATGCCGGAGCCGATGCGCTTGGCGTCCATGGCGTTGCGGCCACGGCTCCAGGCCGTCGTGCCCTGGTGGTCGGGCAGCGCGATCTGCAGCAGGCGCACATTGGTCTTGGGCTTGAAGATTTCCAGCGCCTCGGGCGTGAAGGACGGCGCCATCAGCACTTCGACGAACTGCTTGACCACCAGCTGCGCGGCCGCTGCGTCCACCGGGCGGTTGAAGGCGATGATGCCGCCGAAGGCGCTGGTGGGGTCGGTCTGGAAGGCCTTGCCGTAGGCATCGGCCGCGTCCAGGCCCACCGCCACGCCGCAGGGGTTGGCGTGCTTGACGATCACGCAGGCAGCGGCGTCGAAGCTCTTCACGCATTCCCAGGCAGCATCGGCGTCGGCGATGTTGTTGTAGCTGAGTTCCTTGCCCTGCAGCTGCTCACCCGTGACGATGGAACCGGGCGCGGGGTACAGGTCGCGGTACAGCGCGGCCTGCTGGTGGCTGTTCTCGCCGTAGCGCAGGTCCTGCACCTTGATGAACTGGCCGTTGCTCTGGCCGGGGAAGGGGTTGCGCGTGGGCACGTACTCTTCCGACAGCTTCTCGGCCTCGAACGTGACGGACGAGAGGTAGTCGCTGATCGCGCCGTCGTACTGGGCGATGCGGTTGAACGCGGCCACCGACAGCGCGAAACGCAGCTTGTCGGACAGCTTGCCGCCGGCCTTCAGCTCGCCCAGCACGGCGTCGTACTGGTCGGCAGACGTCACCACGCCCACGTCCTTCCAGTTCTTGGCGGCGCTGCGCACCATGGCCGGGCCGCCGATGTCGATGTTCTCGATGGCGTCGGCCAGCGTGCAGCCGGCCTTGGCGACGGTGGCTTCGAACGGGTAGAGGTTCACCACCAGCAGGTCGATGGTGTCGATGCCGTGCTCCTGGAGCGCCGCCATGTGCTCGGGCAGCTCGCGGCGGGCCAGCAGGCCGCCGTGCACCTTGGGGTGCAGCGTCTTCACGCGGCCGTCCAGCATCTCGGGGAACTGCGTGACCTCGGCCACTTCGGTGACGGGCAGGCCCTTGTCGGCGAGCAGCTTGGCGGTGCCGCCGGTGGACAGCAGGCGGATGCCCAGCGCGTGCAGCGCCTGGGCGAATTCGACGATGCCGGTCTTGTCGGAGACGGAAAGAAGTGCGTTCATGGCAGTGGTGGAGTTTTGAATGAAATCGGGCTGCAGCGCTTATCCAGCAAGCGCAAGCAGCTATTATTTATATAGCAAACGGGTCACAGCAGCTTGTGCTCGACCAGCTTCTTGCGCAGCGTGTTGCGGTTCAGGCCCAGCCATTCGGCGGCGCGGGACTGGTTGTTGTCGGCGTGGCTCATCACCACTTCCAGCAGCGGTTTCTCGACCAGGCGCACCAGCATGTCGTACATGCCGTCCGGCGCCTCGCCGCCCAGATCGCGAAAGTACCCCTGCAGGTTTTCGCGCACGCATTCCTCAATGTGCTTCTTGCTCATGCATCCGTTCCCTCGGGTCCGCGTCGGCGTCGCTGGCAGCGGGCAGCCGGTCCATCGCCGCGCCCAGCGCGTCGAAGTAATCCGCCACCGCCTGCCACTGGGCCGCGCAGTCCTCTATCGTGTTGATGTGTTGCCTGAAATCCTCGCCGCCCGGCAGCGCCCGCACATACCAGGCGATGTGCTTGCGCGCGCTGCGCACGCCGGTCAGCTCGCCGTACAGGCCGTAGTGGTCCTGCAGGTGGTCGAGCAGCAGGCGGCGCACCTCGGCCACCAGGGGCGGCGCCAGGTGCTCGCCGGTGGCGAGGTAGTGGCCGATCTCGCGGAAGATCCACGGACGGCCCTGCGCCGCGCGGCCGATCATGACCGCATCGGCACCTGTGGCGGCCAGGACCGCCTTCGCTTTCTCCGGCGAGGTGATGTCGCCGTTGGCCACCACCGGCACGCCCACCGCGGCCTTGACGGCGGCGATGGTGTCGTATTCGGCATGGCCCTTGTAGCCTTGTTCGCGCGTGCGGCCGTGCACGGTCAGCATCTGGATGCCCACGCCCTCGAAGGCGCGCGCCAGCTGCACGGCGTTCTTGTGGTCCTGGCTCCAGCCGGTGCGCATCTTGAGCGTGACCGGCACGTTGCGCGGCGCGCAGGCCTCGACCACCGCCTGGGCGATCTCGACGGCCAGCGCCTCGTTCTGCATCAGGGCGGAGCCCGCCCACTTGTTGCAGACCTTCTTGGCCGGGCAGCCCATGTTGATGTCGATGATCTCGGCGCCGCGGTCGATGTTGTAGAGCGCGGCCTCGGCCATCATCGCGGCCTCGGTGCCGGCGATCTGCACGGCGATGGGACCCGGCTCGCCCTCGTGGTTGGCCCGGCGCGAGGTCTTGAGGCTGTTCCACAGGTCCTTGCGCGAGGTGACCATCTCGCTCACCGCATAGCCCGCCCCCAGCGCCTTGCACAGCTGGCGGAAAGGCCGGTCCGTGACGCCCGCCATGGGGGCGACGAACAGACGGTTCGCCAAGGGAATATGGCCGATGTGCATGGGGTGGGGGAGGCAGCGCGTGCTGAAAAAGGAGGCAGGATTGTAGCTGCTCAAATTTTCAGCAGTTGAAATGCCGCACGGCGTTCCGCCGGGCGCCGCCCGCGGGCCGGCGCCTGCCCCGCGGGCGCTCAGAAATACCCGGTCTCGTAGCGCTGCGGATCGGTGCCTGCAGGCAGGCCCGCGCCCCGGGCGACGGGCTCCTCGACCACCACCTGGTTGCGCCCGCCTTCCTTGGCGAGGTACATCGCCGTGTCTGCGCGCGCGAAGAATTCCATCACCGATTCACCCAGGACGTACTGCGTCACGCCCGTCGACACCGTCACCCGCCCTGGCAGTGGGCCCTCCCAGGCATGCGACTCCACCTGGGCCCGCACGCGCTCGCAGGTGTTGAGCGCCACCAGCAGCGGCGTGCCCGGAAAGATCAACAGGAATTCCTCGCCGCCGTAGCGGCCCAGGATGTCGTCCGCACGCACGTTCTGCTGCACGAGCCGCGCGAACGTGCGCAGCACCTCGTCGCCCGCCAGGTGGCCGCAGGCGTCGTTGATGCGCTTGAAATGGTCCAGGTCGAGCACGGCCATGCACAGCGGAATGCCGCTCTCGTCCGCCAGCTGCTTCTGCTCCTCCAGCACGGCCAGGATATGGCGGCGGTTGTAGCAGCCGGCCAGGGCGTCGCGCTGGGCGGTCTCCTCGATGGTGCGGATCTGGCGGCTGGTCTGGTGCAGCATCTGGTGCAGCAGCCGCACGCGGCCCATCAGCAGCACGAAGGCCGGCATCGCCAGCGCCAGCGCCAGCCAGTGCAGGGCCTCCAGGCGCAGCAGCGCCGCATTGCGCGCCGCGCCGTAGTGCAGCCCCATCACCGCCGCGTAGCCGATCAGGATGCCGGCGCACAGCACCAGCGCCGCCCGGCGCGACAGCGTCAGCAGCCCGTAGGCCAGGGTGACGAAGAGAAAAGGCGCCAGCAGGATCTGCGTGACCGGCTCCAGGTAGAACACCAGCAGCAGGCAGCTGCAGGCCACGCCCACGATGGGCAGCTTGAGGCGCCGCTCGCTGAACGGCGCGTGGCGCCCCGCCCGGAACACGCCCACGAACACCGCCACCGACAGCGCCACGATCGCACCGGCGATGGCCACCGTGCCCCACCCCACCACCCCGAAGGCCCGGAAGGCCAGCAGGCACAGCAGGAACAGCCCCGCCAGCCAGACCGGCGCCCAGCGCCTGCGCGGCCCGCCCATCTCCAGGCCCAGGGCCTTGGCCGCCTGCAGGCGCGAGGCATGCACCTGCAGGGACTCGTCGAAATCGGTGACCCCCTCGCTCAGGGCGAACGCGTCCGTGCTGGCAAAGCGGGGTTGGCCCCACGCCTGCAGCGTCTGGCGCAACTTGGCAAAACTCATCGGTCGCATCCCCGGCTGGCGCCCGGTGCACCGGTCGGCGTGCCCAAGCTGTCCTGTGGTGTTGGTGGCGTGCGGACGCGGCTGCGGTCCGGCACCTCCCGTGCCGTGATCGGCCCCGGACCTTGCCGCCCGCCTGACCCGAGGTTACCGCCCTGTCCACGACCGGGCTTTGACCCGCCTCAACCGGGCGCGCTCCCTGGCGGCCGCACGGGGTGCCGGGCTACAGAAGAGCGGCCCAGGCGCGCACTACACTGCGCTCAGCTATGGAAGTCTGGATGAATCAACTCATGGACGTGCTGGCCCTGCCCCAGTTCGGCCTGAGCACGGTGTTCGTGGTGGCGTTCATCTCCGCCACGCTCTTGCCCCTGGGCTCCGAGCCGGCGGTGTTCGGGCTGATCAAGCTCAGTCCGCATCTGTTCTGGCCGGCCATCCTGGTGGCCACCGCCGGCAATACGCTGGGGGGTGCGCTGAGCTGGTGGATGGGCCTGGGCACGCACAAGGTGGTCGACCATGCCGCGGGGCACCACACCGAGGTGCGGGCCCTGGCGTGGCTGCGCCGCTTCGGGCCGCGCGCGTGCCTGATGAGCTGGCTGCCGGTGGTGGGCGATCCGCTGTGCGCGGTGGCCGGCTGGCTCAAGCTGCCGTTCTGGCCCTGCGTGCTCTACATGGCCATTGGCAAGTTCCTGCGCTACCTGACCATGACGGTCGCCCTGCTCTACCTGTGGCCCGGGGCCATGCCGCACTGAACGAGGGCGGCCGGCCAAGGCGCAACGCCCTGGAAAGCACACTCATCTTTTGATAGCTGCTTGCGCTTACCCATCAAGCGCCAGAGGCCGATTTCACCCCAAGGCCTGCGCTGCCGCTGCGGACGCGCGGCGGCGGTGCAGCGCGCCCTCGGCGGTGTACAGTGCCAGGGCCAGCCAGATCAGCGCAAAGCCGGCCAACCGCGCCGGCTCCACCGTCTCGCCAAACAGCCAGATCCCCAACGCGAACTGCAGACTGGGCGAGATGTACTGCAGCACGCCCATGGTGGCCAGCGGAATGCGCCGCGCTCCGGCGGCGAACAGCAGCAGCGGCACGGCGGTCACGGGCCCCGCCGCGGCCAGCCACCCCAGCGTGGCCGCATCCGCCGACGGCCAGGCCGCCTGGCCCGTCCAGGTCCACCAGGCCATCCACGCGACGGCCAACGGGGCCAGCAGCGCGGTCTCGAGCGCCAGGCCTTCCAATGCGCCCAGCACGGCCGTCTTGCGCAGCAGGCCGTAAAAGCCGAAGGTGACGGCCAGCGCCAGCGCGATCCACGGCACGTTCCCCGTCTGCACCGCCAGCCACACCACGCCCGCCGCGGCCACGGCCAGGGCCACCCACTGCGCGCGGCGTGGCCGCTCGTGCAAGAACACGTAGCCCATGGCCACATTGACCAGGGGCAGGATGAAATAGCCCAGGCTGGCATCCACCACGTGGTGGTTGTGCACGGCCCAGACGTAGATCAGCCAGTTGGCCGACAGCAGCAACGCAGACAGCAGGAAGGCCGCCACCACGCGCGGCTGGCGCCGCAGCTGCGCCACCCAGGCCAGTTGCCCGCGCGCCATCAGCACCACGGCGACGAAGACCATGGACCACAGCGTGCGGTGGGCCACCACCTCCATCGCCGGCACGGCGGCCACCTGGTGGAAGTACACGGGAAACACGCCCCAGGCGACGTAGGCGAGGATGGCGTAGAGGATGCCGGGATGCATGGGCGGGACCTTCAGGGGACGAGGGCCGTCCACTCGGCGGACGCAAAACGCTCCTGTGCCAGCGTGCGGGCCTGCTGCAGCGTGCGCTCGTCCAGCGGCACGGGCGCCAGCGGCGCCTGCGCGGCGAAGGCGGCGGTCATCGCGGCGACCACGCTCTCGCGCGGCAGGCCGGTCTGGCTGCGCAGGGGGTCCACGCGCTTCTTGGCACTGGTCGTGCCCTTGTCGGAGAGCTTTTCCTTGCCGATGCGCAGCACCTCCAGCATCTTGTCGGCATCGATGTCGTAGGCCATGGTGACGTGGTGCAGGACCGCGTGGCCCTTGCGCGCCTGGGCCCGCGCCACCGATCTTGCCGCCGCTGCTCGTGATGTCGTTCAGCGGCTGGTACCAGGCATCGATGCCCAGCCCCCGCAGCGCGCGGATCACCCACGCATCCAGGTACTCGTACGACTGCTGGAACGACATGCCCGCGACCAGCGTGGACGGCACGCTCAGCGAATAGGTGATGGTGTTGCCCGGCTCGATGAACATCGCGCCGCCGCCGCTGATGCGGCGCACGACACGGATGCCGTGGCGTTCTGCGCCTTCGGCGTCCACCTCGTTGCGCAGCGACTGGAAGCGGCCGATCACCACCGCGCTTTCCTGCCACTCCCAAAAGCGCAGCGTGGCGGGCCGCTCGCCGGCGCTCACCTGCTGCGTGATGACTTCGTCCAGCGCCATGTGCAGGGCAGCAGGCTGGGCGGGTCCATGGATCAGCTGCCAGGGCTGGGCCGCCCAGCGGGCGTCCCGCTCGGCGGGCGCGGAGGCGGTCGGCATTGTGTCGCTCATGCCAGGGCCCTCCGCACCACCACGGCCACCGCCTCGGGCGACAGCCCGAACATCTCGGCGCCCTCCGGCAACGCCTGCGCAATCGCCTGGGCGATGCGGCCCTCGTCGGCATCGGCCGGCAGCCCGTTCAGCGCCGCGTCCATGCACGCCAGCGCCTCGGGCGGCTCCAGGAAGAAGTCGCCACTCAACTGCGCCTGCACGATGCGGCCGTCCGCCACCTGCAGATCGACCACCACGAGCTTGCCGCCCGGCACCTTGTATTCCGCATGCATCGCCACTCACTCCTTATGCAATCACGCCAACGCCATCGCAACCCCGCCGCCGTCGCCAGTGCCACAACCGCGGCACAGGCGAGGCCATCAAAAAACCCTGCGGGCACGGGGCCGGCAGGGTCATCGCAACCAAACCCCGCAGCCCACGGCGCGGAGCGGGGCCGGGCTGTCAGACGTTGAACAGGAAGTTCAGCACGTCGCCGTCCTTCACCACGTATTCCTTGCCTTCGGCGCGCATCTTGCCCGCATCCTTGGCAGCCTGCTCGCCCTTGTAGTGGATGAAGTCGTCGAACGCGATGGTCTGTGCGCGGATGAAGCCGCGCTCGAAGTCGCCGTGGATCACGCCGGCCGCCTGCGGCGCCGTGGCCCCCACGGGCACCGTCCAGGCGCGCACTTCCTTCACGCCGGCGGTGAAGTAGGTCTGCAGGCCCAGCAGCTTGAAGCCGGCGCGGATCAGGCGGTTCAGGCCCGGCTCCTGCAGGCCCAGCTCCTGCAGGAACATGTCGCGGTCCTCATCGCTCATCTCCGACATCTCGGCTTCGATCTTGGCGCAGATGGCCACGACGGGCGCGCCTTGCGCCTCGGCGTAGGCCTTCAGGCTGTCGAGCAGCGGGTTGTTCTCGAAACCGTCTTCGCTCACGTTGCCCACGAACATCGCCGGCTTGGCGGTGATCAGGCAGAACTGCTTGAGCAGGGGCGCGTCTTCCTTGGACACCGGCACGATGCGTGCGGGCTTGCCCTGGTCGAGCGCAGCCTGGATGGGCGTGAGCAGCGAAACGATCTTGGCGGCGTCCTTGTCGTTGCCCGACTTGGCCGCCTTGCTGTAGCGGTTGAGCGCCTTCTCCACCGTGGCCAGGTCGGCCAGGCACAGTTCGGTCTGGATCACTTCGATGTCGGCGATCGGGTCGACCTTGTTGGCCACGTGGATCACGTTGGGGTCTTCGAAGCAGCGCACCACGTTCACGATGGCGTCCGTCTCGCGGATGTGGGCCAGGAACTGGTTGCCCAGGCCTTCGCCCTTGCTGGCGCCCGCCACCAGGCCGGCGATGTCCACGAACTCGACGATGGCCGGCACGATGCGCTCGGGCGTGATGATGTCGGCCAGCTGCTGCAGGCGGGGATCCGGCACCTCGACCACGCCGGTGTTGGGCTCGATGGTGCAGAAGGGGTAGTTCTCGGCGGCAATGCCGGCCTTGGTGAGGGCGTTGAAGAGGGTGGACTTGCCGACGTTGGGCAGGCCCACGATGCCGCATTTCAGGCTCATGGCAGGGCTTTCAGGATTCGGGGAAAACCGGCGATTTTACGTGGCTCGCCGGAAAGGGCCGGCACGCGGGCTACTCGAAGCGCAGGTCGGCCGCGACGGGCTGCCCCACGCGCAGCACCCGGCCGGCGCCTTCGCGCACGATGGCGTTCATGCCGAAGGTGATGGCGCCGTCCAGCCGACGGTCCTGGCGGTAGGTGCGCAGGGTGTCGCCCACCACAGGCGTGCTCTCGGCCGTGGCCGGGTCGATGTCGGGAATGGGGCAGCGCGCGCAGGGCTTGACGTGCTGCAGCTGCACCTCTCCGCCCTCCACGCCGATGTACAGGGTGTCGATGCGGTCCTCGTCGTGCTCGTCCACGCCGGCGAGCACCACGTTCGGGCGAAAGCGCTCGATGCCCACGGGCGCATGGCCGGCGGCCTGCAGCCGGGCGTTGAGCCCATCAATCGAGCCCTGGCTGGCCACCAGCAGCGGAAACCCGTCGGAGAACTGGTTGGGCACCTCCAGGCCGCCGGTCCATGCGGGGCTGGACAGGCGCCGCACCGCCGGATCGAAACGCACCAGGCGGCAGGGCTGGCCCAGGAAGTCGGAGAACCACTGCGCCGCCAGAGGGCCCATGTCCCAGGCGGGCACCACGTCGTCCCATACGCGGGCCTGGGCGGGGCCCTCCACCCGGTCCAGCGACAGGTGCAGCGCCAGCATGCCGGGCGCGCGCAGCACCAGGTCGTCGCTGCGCAGCTGGGGCCGCACCAGGGCCATGCGCGGATGCGCGCGCTGGGTCAGGAACACGCCCTCGGCGTCGACCACCATCCAGGCGCGGTCCAGATCCAGGCCGGCCTCGGTCAGCACGGCCTCCTGCACCTCGATGCCTGCGCACGACTTCACCGGGTGGATGAACAGGCGGGCGATCGTGCCGGCAAGGTCGTGGTCGGAGCGGAAGGTCACGCGGAAATCCTCGGAGAAAACCAGACAGGCACAGGCCTGCGAATGCGGGAAGGCAGCGCTGTCCAGCGCCCGCCGAACCCGCGATTGTGCCCGGCCGGGGGCCCGCCACCCGGCTTCTACAATCGCGCCATGGCGCAAACCTTCGACGTATGTATCCGCGGTGCCGGTGTGGTGGGCCGCACCCTGGCGCTTTTGCTGGCCCGGGAACGGCTGCGGGTGGCCCTGGTGGCCGGCTCCGCCCCGCGGGCGCAGTCCGCTTCTGCCGCACCCGATGTGCGGGCCTATGCCCTCAATGCGGCCTCGCGGGATCTTCTGCAATCCGTGCGGGCCTGGCCCGACCCGGCCGACGCCACCGCCGTGCGGCGCATGGAAGTCCACGGTGACCAGGACGGCGCGGTGACGTTCGACGCCGACCGGCAGGGTGCCGAGGCCCTGGCCTGGATCGTCGACGTGCCGGCGCTCGAGTCGCGCCTGGCCGACGCGGTGCGCTTCCAGCCCCAGGTGGAGGTGGTCGATGCGCCCGTGCCCGCCGCCCTGACCGTGGTCTGCGAGGGCCGCGCCAGCCGCACACGCGAAGAATTCGGCGTGGAGTTCGACGTGACGCCCTACGGACAGCACGCCATCGCCGGCCGGCTGGCCTGCGAGCTGCCGCACGGGCAGGTCGCCCGGCAGTGGTTCCTGCCCGACGGCATCCTGGCGTTTCTGCCGCTGGGCGGTGCCGAAGGGAACTCCGTGGCCGTGGTGTGGTCAGTCTCCCAGGAAAGCGCTCCGCAGTGCATGGGCCTGGACGCCGATGCCTTCGCGCAGCGGCTGCAGGAGGCCAGCCAGAACGCGCTGGGCCGGCTGGAGGTGCTGGGCGACCGCGCCTGCTGGTCTTTGCAGCAGGCCACGGCGCGCCGCTGGTGCGGCCCCCTGGCCGAGCAGCCCGCCAAAGGCCCGCAGCGCACCTGGGTGCTGGCCGGCGATGCGGCGCACAACGTGCATCCGCTGGCCGGGCAGGGACTGAACATCGGCCTGGCCGATGCCCAGGCGCTGGCCCGCTTGCTGCGCGAGCGCGACTACTGGCGCAGCATCGGCGATCTGCGGCTGCTGCGGCAGTACGAGCGCGAACGCAAGGCAGCCCTGCTGCCGCTGGGAATGACGATGGACGGGCTGCAGCAGCTGTTCATGCGGCGCGAAGGCGCGCTGCAGTCGCTGCGCAACTGGGGCATGAAGGGATTCGACCTCAGCGGCCCGTTCAAGGATTGGGTGGCCCGCCGGGCCATGGGCGTGCGCTGACCGCGCCCGCACTTTGAAGCGAAGAAGACTGGACCGACCGAGTGAACACGTACACCAAGAAGCTCCTCCCCTCCCTGCTGGCCGGCGCCGCGCTGGTGCTGGGCCTGAGTGCCCATGCCCAGGAAGCCGCCATCCGCAAGTCGCTGGCCGAGCGCATTCCCCAGCTGGAGAAGATCGACGAAGTGCAGGCCACGCCCATGAAGGGGCTGTACGAGGTGCGCGTGGGCACCGACGTGTTCTACACCGATGCCAAGGGCAACTACCTGATCCAGGGCGAGCTGATCGACACGCAGGCGCGCCGCAACCTGACCGAGGACCGCATCAACAAGCTGAGTGCGGTGGACTTCTCCGCGCTGCCGCTGAAGGATGCGTTCACCATCGTGCGCGGCGACGGCAAGCGCAAGCTCGCCGTCTTCGAAGACCCCAACTGCGGCTACTGCAAGCGCTTCGAGAAGGACATGCTGAACGTGGACAACGTCACGGTCTACCTGTTCCTCTACCCCATCCTCAGCCCGGACTCGGCCGAGAAGTCGCGCAACATCTGGTGCGCCAAGGACCGCGTGGCCGCGTGGCATGACCAGATGCTGCGCGACAAGACACCGGCGGCGGCCAGCTGCGATACCGCAGCCCTGCAGCGCAACCTGGCCTTCGGCAAGAAGCACAAGATCACCGGCACGCCCACGCTGATCTTCGCCGACGGCTCCCGCGTGCCCGGCGCCATCGGCGCGCAGGAAGTCGAAAAGCGCCTGGCCTCTTCCGCCGGCACCAACTGACGGGTATGGCACGGCGGCCGGCGTAAGGGCCGCCGCAGCGCCGCCCTCTTCTCCCGGCCCCGCCGGCCGCCGCGCCGGCTCCCGCACCGCCACGCTCTGCCGCCCTTGCCGCCATGTCCTCCCTGCGCTCCGCCACAGCCCCTTCCCCGGTCCATTACCGCATCGAGCCGGCGGACCTGCATGCCCATCTGTTCTCGGTGACCCTGACGATCCCGGCCCCCGCGGCGCGTCAGGAGGTCTCGCTGCCGGTGTGGATTCCGGGCAGCTACCTGGTACGGGAGTTCTCCAAGAACCTGCTGGGGCTGCAGGCGCAGCAGGACGGCGCCCCCGTGCCGCTGGCCCAGCTCGACAAGCACCGCTGGCAGGCGCAGTGCCGCAAGGGCCAGCCGCTGGTGCTCACCTACCAGGTGGCGGCCTACGACAACTCCGTGCGCACGGCCTGGCTGGATGCGGCCCGCGGCTTCTTCAACGGCACCAGCCTGTGCCTGCGCGTGCACGGGCGCGAGGACGAAGCCCACCTGCTGGAGATCGTGCGCACGTCGGCCACCAACGGCTGGTCGGTGGCCACCGGCCTGGCGGCGGAGAAGACGAACCGCGCCGGCTTCGGCACCTACCGCGCCGAAAGCTACGACGAGTTGGTGGACTGCCCGGTGGAGATGGGCACCTTCTGGAGCGTGCGCTTCACGGCGTGCGGCGTGCCGCACCGCCTGGTGGTGGCCGGTGCGGCCCCTTCCTTCGACGGCACCCGGCTGCTGGCCGACACGCGCCGCATCTGCGAGGCGCAGATCCGCTTCTGGCACGGTACGGGCAAGCCGCCGCATGCCAACTACCTCTTCTTGCTGAACGTGGTCGACGACGGCTACGGCGGCCTGGAGCACCGCAACTCCACCGCCCTGATCTGCGGCCGGCGCGACCTGCCCCGCGTGGGCGAGGCCCGCGCGCCCGACGGCTACACCACGCTGCTGGGGCTGATCAGCCACGAATACTTCCACACCTGGAACGTCAAGCGCCTGCGCCCCGCCGAGCTGGCCAGCTACGACTACACGCGCGAGAACTACACCGAGCTGCTGTGGTTCTTCGAAGGCTTCACCAGCTACTACGACGACCTGCTGCTGCGCCGCTGCGGCCTGCTGGACAACGGCAGCTACCTGCGCCTGGTCACCAAGACCATCAACCAGGTGCTGCAGACGCCGGGGCGGCATGTGCAGTCGGTGGCGCAGGCCAGCTTCGACGCCTGGGTGAAGTACTACCGCCAGGACGAGAACACGGCGAATGCCACGGTGAGCTACTACACCAAGGGCGCCCTGGTGGCCCTCTGCCTGGACCTGGCGCTGCGCCGCGAAGGCCAGACGTCGCTGGACGACGTGATGCGCGCCTTGTGGGAGCGCACGGGTGCGGCCTCGGGCGTGGGTCCGGTCACGCAGGCCGAGCTGCTGCGCGTGCTGCAGGCGCTGTCCGGCCGCGACTGGTCGCGCGAGATCGCGCAGTGGGCGCACGGCACCGACGACCTGCCCCTGGCCGAGCTGCTGGCCGCGCACGGCGTCACGCTGCAGGCGGACGCTCCGCAATGGGCGCAGCGCCTGGGCCTGCGCGTGGGCGAAGGCGCCTCGGTGCAGATCAAGGCCGTGCTGCGCGGCGGTTTGGCCGAGCAGGCCGGTTTCATGGCCGGCGACGAATGGCTGGGCATCGAGACCCCGGGCGAGGCCTGGCGCCTGGGCAAGCTGGAAGACCTGCCGCTGTACGCCGGCAGCGCCGCCCAGGTGACCGCCCTGGTGGCGCGCGACCGGCGGCTCCTGCGGTTGCCGCTGGCGCTGCAGGCGCCGGCGGGTGCGGCGGCCGATACGGTGCGGCTGTCGCTGGCGGACACGGCCCTGGCCGAGCGCTGGCTGTCAGGCACCTGACCAGGGCCTGCGGGCGCCGCGGTGGCGGCTTATAGTCGTTGCTATCCCCAACAACACCAGGAGACACCCGTGGCCTATGAAGTCATCGAGGTCCGCACCGAAGCGGACAAAGTCGGCATCATCACCCTCAACCGCCCCAAGCAGCTGAACGCGCTGAACGACCAGCTCATGAACGAGCTGGGCGAGGCCCTGCGGGCGTTCGACGCGGACGAGCGCATCGGCTGCGTCATCCTCACCGGCAGCGAGAAGGCTTTTGCAGCGGGTGCCGACATCGGGGCCATGGCCAATTACAGCTTCGCCGATGCCTACAAGGGCGATTACATCACGCGCAACTGGGAGCAGATCCGCAGCATCCGTAAGCCCGTCATCGCCGCCGTGAGCGGCTTCGCGCTGGGCGGCGGCTGCGAGCTGGCGATGATGTGCGACTTCATCATCGCGGCGGACAACGCCAGGTTTGGCCAGCCCGAGATCAAGCTCGGGGTGATCCCCGGGGCCGGCGGCACGCAGCGCCTGCCGCGCGCCGTGGGCAAGTCCAAGGCCATGGACATGGCGCTCACCGGCCGCATGATGGATGCGGTAGAGGCCGAGCGCGCCGGGCTGGTCAGCCGCGTCGTGCCCTACGACAAGCTGATGGACGAAGCCCTGGGCGCCGCCATCACCATCGCCGGCTTCTCGCAGATCGCCGTCATGGCGGCCAAGGAGTCGGTCAACCGCGCCTTCGAGGGCAGCCTGAGCGACGGCGTGATGTTCGAGCGCCGCCTGTTCCACGCGCTGTTCGCCACCCAGGACCAGAAGGAAGGCATGGACGCGTTCGTGAACAAGCGGCCGGCCACTTTCACCCACCAGTGATTTTTTGTTCTATAATTTCGGTCTTACGGTCGTATAGCTCAGTTGGTTAGAGCGCAGCATTCATAATGCTGATGTCGGTGGTTCAAGTCCACCTACGACCACCAGACAAAGAAAACCCACAGTGTTCACGCACTGTGGGTTTTTTCTTGGGGCCATCGCCGCATGTGTCTGCCCCAGGCTCCGCCGCCACCATGATCCATGGTCAAAAGTGGCTCCAGCGCTTGATAGACAAGCGCATTAAGCTATTATTTTAATAGCAAACAGAGGGAGTGCGGCAACGGCTCCGTGGCCGGGCACCTCCGGCCGGCCTCCTTAGAATCGCGCCTTCAGCCCCTGGATACACACCATGCAACGCTGCTCGCTCCACGCTCTCCATCGCCGCCATGGGCCCCTGGCCTGCTGCGCTGCCGCGCTGCTCGCGCTCGCAACCGCCCTGCCGGCCACCGCCCAGACGGTCGCGCCGCAGGCCGGCACCACGCAGCGCAACTTTCCGCCCGCAGCGCTGCGCGGCACGCTCGTCATCACCGACATCGTGCAGGCGCAACTCAACGGCAAGGCCGTGCGCATGGCGCCGGGCATGCGCCTCTTCAGCGCGGACAACCACCTGCTGGCGCTGCACACCATGGCCGGCCAGCGCCTGCGGGTGAACTATGTGCTGGAGGCCAGCACCGGCATGCTGCTCACCGCCTGGGTGCTCAACAGCAGCGAAGCCGCCGCCAAGCGCGCAGGCGACGACACCATCGAATTCAACTTCAAGACGGAATCGGACAAGCCGAACCTGCGGTGAGCGCCGTCCGGCGCGTGGCCGCGCCCATTGCTTCCCTTCCGTTTCCTTTCTGTGACGCGCTGCGCCGCAACGCAACGCATTCGCCCGAGAACGCCATGCCCAAGAAAGTCTTCATCAAAACCTTCGGCTGCCAGATGAACGAGTACGACTCGGACAAGATGGCCGATGTGCTCAACGCCGCCCAAGGCTATGAGCCGACCCAGAACGCCGAAGAAGCCGACCTCATCCTGTTCAACACCTGCTCGGTGCGCGAGAAGGCGCAAGAGAAGGTGTTCAGCGACCTCGGGCGCTTCAAGCACCTGAAGGCTCGCGGCGTGAAGATCGGCGTGGGCGGCTGCGTGGCGAGCCAGGAAGGCGCCGAGATCATCAAGCGCGCGCCTTACGTGGATGTGGTGTTCGGCCCGCAGACCCTGCACCGCCTGCCTGAGCTGCTGAACCAGCGCGAACGCCTGCAGAAGCCCCAGGTGGACATCAGCTTCCCCGAGATCGAGAAGTTCGACCATCTGCCGCCCGCGCGCGTCGAGGGCGCCAGCGCCTTCGTCTCGATCATGGAAGGCTGCAGCAAGTACTGCAGCTACTGCGTGGTGCCCTACACGCGTGGCGAAGAGGTGAGCCGCCCGTTCGACGATGTGCTGGTGGAAGTGGCGGGACTGGCGGACCAGGGCGTGAAGGAGATCACGCTCCTGGGCCAGAACGTGAACGCCTACCTGGGCAAGATGGGCGGTACGGCCGAGGTGGCCGACTTCGCCCTGCTGCTGGAATACGTGGCCGATATTCCGGGCATCGAGCGCATCCGCTACACCACCAGCCACCCCAACGAGTTCACGCCGCGCCTGATCGAGGCGTACGCGCGCATCCCCGAGCTGGTGAGCCACCTGCACCTGCCCGTGCAGCACGGCTCGGACCGCATCCTGATGGCCATGAAGCGCGGCTACACGGCCATGGAATACAAGAGTACGGTGCGCAAGCTGCGTGCCATCCGCCCCGACCTGGCGATGAGCAGCGACTTCATCGTGGGATTCCCCGGCGAGACCGAGGACGACTTCCGCAAGATGATGAAGCTCATCGACGACATCCATTTCGACAACAGCTTCAGCTTCATCTTCAGCCCCCGCCCCGGCACGCCCGCCGCCGGCCTGCACGACGACACGCCGCACGACGTGAAGCTGCGCCGCCTGCAGGAGCTGCAGGCCGTCATCAACGGCAACATCAAGTCGATCAGCGACAGCCGCGTGGGCACGGTGCAGCGCATCCTGGTGGAAGGCGCCTCCAAGCGCGACGCCACCGAGCTGATGGGGCGCACCGAATGCAACCGTGTGGTCAACTTCGTCGGCCAGCCGCGCCTAATCGGCCAGATGGTCGAAGTGACCATCACCGAAGCCAAGGCCTACACGCTGCGCGGCGACGTGCGCACGGCCGAATCGGCCCTGGCAGCGGCCTGAACCGGGCAGTCCCGGCACGGCATCCGACATGTCCCGCTTCCACAAGCAAGCCAAAGTCGCCGCGCTCAGCGGCCTGTCCTTCCAGCAATTGCTGCTGCTGGCCTTCCTGCTCATCGCGGGGCTGCTGGGCGCCAGCTCGCTGCGTGCCATCTTCACGCTCGAGCAGCTCATGGTGCAGAGCCGGCGCGGCGCCGCCGAGGCCATCCAGCTCAACACCTCGGCCCAGCAGCTCAATGCCCGCAGCCAAACCCTGGAGCGGGCGGCACGGCAATCGCTGGTGCTCGCCGACGCCCAGCTGCGCCGCCGCTTCGACGAAGGCGCCCGCGAGGCACAAGACATCCTGCAGCGCCTGGAGGCCAACGGCCTGCCGCACGAGCAGGCGGCGCAGTGGCGCACCCATCTGGCGGCGGTGGCCGAACTGGTGGACGGGCCTTCGGCCCTGTCGCTGGAAAACGAGCGCTCCGTCGCCGCGATGTTCCTGGAGATCGACGGGCTCAACGCCGTCATCGCGCAGGAGGTCCAGGACATCAACACCCGCCGCAGCAACACGCTGCAGGACAAGATCGAGGCCAGCCGCCGCGAGGTGACGCACCAGGTGGTCGGCGTGATCGTGCTGGCGCTGGCCCTGGCGCTGCTGCTGGGCATCTGGCTGGCCCGGCCCTTCAAGCGGCTGGAAAGCGCCATCCGCCTCCTGGGCGAGAACGACTTCGCGCAGCCCGTGGATATCGCCGGGCCGGTGGACATCCGGCGCGTGGGCCAGCAGCTCGAATGGCTGCGCGTGCGCCTGCTGGAGCTGGACTCGGACAAGGCGCGCTTTCTGCGCCACGTCTCGCACGAGCTGAAGACACCGCTGGCGTCCATGCGCGAGGGCGTCGCCCTGCTGCAGGACGGCGTGACGGGCGAGCTGTCGGGCGGCCAGCGCGAGGTGGTGAACATCCTGCACCAGAACACATTGCTGCTGCAAAGCGAGATCGAGGCCTTGCTGAGCTTCAACGCCGCGGCGTTCGAGGCCCGCCAGTTGCGCCGCACGCCCACCGACCTGTTGGCGCTGCTGGAAGCGCAGGTCGAAGCCCAGCGCCTGCAGTGGCAGGCCCGCAAGCTGGACGTGCTCGTCGAGGGCAAGCCCGCCGTACTGCAGCTGGACGCGGAGAAGATGGCCTCCGCCGTGGGCAACCTGCTGTCCAACGCGATCCGTTTTTCCCCGCCGGGCGGTACGATTCGCATTGTTTTGTCACACCTGACCGACCGCATTCGGGTCGACTTCATCGACCAGGGGCCGGGAGTCGATGAAAATGACCGATCCCGCATTTTCGAACCCTTCTACCGCGGCGTGCGCCAACCCGAGGACGCAGCGCGCGGTACGGGCATCGGCCTGTCGATCGTCCAGGAATACCTCAGCGCCCATGGCGGCCGGGTGGAACTGGTGACCAACGGGCCGGGCACCCCCTTCCGCATCGAGTTACCCCATGCTGCCTAGTCTTCGCTCGCCGCGCTCCGCGCCCGTTTCCGCCTGCCCGCTGCCGGCCCGTGGTGCGTTTGTGCCTGCCGCCGTGCTGGCCCTGGCCGCCGTGCTCGCAGGCTGCGGCACCGACGCCGGCCTGCAGATGCCCGCCCCCGCCCCGGTGGTGGCCACGCCTGCGCCGGCACCGACGCCAGCGCCGCCTGTTGCGGACGACAAGGAGCCCGAAGACGCCGCACCAGCCGCGTCCGTCGACACCCCTGCCGCCGCCGCACCCCGGCCCTCGCTGGTCAAGCACCTGCTCGTCTATTCCGACCAGGTGGCTGCGCTCGCGCCGCCTGCGCTGGCGGCCGAGATCGCCCGGCTCACGCCCCGTCAGGAGGAGTCCGCCCAGCAGCAGCTGGAGCTGGCCCTGGCCCTGGGCCAGACCCGCCTGCCCGCCGACACGGCGCGCGCACTGGGCCTGGTGCAGCGCGCGCTGGCCCAGAAGGACAACGCGCCGCTGGTGCAGTCCTTCGCCCGCCTGCTGGAGAACCGCTACCTGCAGCAGCGCCGCCTGGAAGACCAGATAGACCGGCAGAACAACCAGGTGCGCGACGCACAGCGCCGCAACGACCAGCTGAACGAGCGGCTGGAGGCCATGCGCGCCATCGAGCGCAGCCTGAATGCCCGCCCCGGCGGCCCGGCCAACGGCAAGTCCGTGGTCCCGCCGGCCCCCTGAAATCCCGCCACCGCCACCCGCCATGCCCGCCGCATCCAAGCCCTCAGAGACCCGTGCCAAACCCCACATCCTGGTGGTGGACGACGATGCGGACATGCTGCGGCTGCTGTCGCTGCGGCTGCAAGCAGCCGGCTACGAGATCACGGCCGTGCCGTCGGCCGAAGCCGCGCTCGCCAAGCTGGAGATGCACCGGCCGCAGCTGGTGCTCAGCGATGTGCAGCTGCCGGGCCGCGACGGGCTGGCGCTGTTCGACGAGGTACGGGCGCGCCATCCCTCGCTGCCCGTCATCCTGCTGACGGCCCACGGCACCATTCCCGACGCCGTCGAGGCCACGGCGCGCGGCGTCTTCACCTACCTGACCAAGCCCTACGACGGCAAGGAGCTGATCGAGAAGATCCAGCAGGCCCTGGCCCTGAGCGCACCCGCCACCGCGCAGAGCCGCACCAACGAGGCCTGGCGCTCCGACATCGTGAGCCGCTCCAACCGCATGGCCGACGTGCTGGCCGAAGCGCACATGGTGGCCCAGTCGGACGCCAGCGTGCTGCTGCTGGGCGACAGCGGCACCGGCAAGGAGATGCTGGCCCGCGCCATCCACAAGGCCAGCCCGCGCGCCTCGCGGCCCTTCGTCGCCGTCAATTGCGGCGCCATCCCCGAGGCGCTGCTGGAGTCCGAACTCTTCGGCCACATGAAGGGCGCATTCACCGACGCGGTGAGCAACCATAAGGGCCTGTTCCAGGCCGCCGACGGCGGCACGCTGCTGCTCGACGAGATCGGCGACATGCCGCCCGCGCTGCAGGTCAAGCTGCTGCGCGTGCTGCAGGAGCGCGCCGTGCGGCCCGTGGGCTCCAGCCAGTCGGTGCCCGTCAACGTGCGCATCATCTCGGCCACCCACCGCGACCTGGAGACCGCCATGGCCGCCGGCCAGTTCCGCGAGGATCTGTACTACCGGCTCAACGTGGTCACCCTGTCGTTACCCACCCTGGCAGATCGGCGGGAGGACATTCCCCTGCTGGCCAACCACTTTCTGGACAGCCTGGCCAAGAAGTACGACAAGCGCTTGTCTGGCTTTTCGCCGGAAGCCCTGAAGGCCCTCACCGCCGCGGCCTGGCCCGGCAACGTGCGCCAGCTGTTCAACGTGGTCGAGCAGGCCTGCGCCCTGTCCACCACGCCGCTGGTGCCCCTGGGATTGGTACAGCGGGCGCTGCGCACGCCGTCGGCCCAGGTGCTGAGCTTCTCGGAGGCGCGCCAGCGCTTCGAGCGCGAGTACCTGGTGGACCTGCTCAAGATGACGGACGGCAATGTGGCCGACGCCGCCCGCCTGGCCCAGCGCAACCGCACTGAGTTCTACCGGCTGCTGCAAAAGCATGCGCTGACACCCGGCCACTTCAAGAACGAACCGGGCTCCGGCGATGATGTCGCCGAAGAGCGACAAGAATAAGTCATTGATTCATATAGTTTTTTGCGACCTGCCGGGGCAAACGGTCGCAAAACGGCGACAAAAACAGGGGTTTGGGCCCCTTTGGCAGGGCCTGTACAAGCACTTACAGGCGAAAAGCGCGCCAAGCCCTTGATTTCAAAGAGCTTTTCCATGCTGGCACAGGGTTTGCCCTATTGATCGCATGACGCAAGCTCCCGCCCTCCTCACTCTCGGTGAAACGGTGTCCCTCCGGACCTCGTTCGGCGTGCTCTTGTCCTTTCACACGACAACAACGCAGTGAGCGAAACATGGAAAAACGCCCTTCCTCCCGCGACGACGTGGTCACTCCCCTGAACACCGTCCGTCCCGTACCCGCAGCGGCCCCGGCTGCCGTGGCGCGGCGCGGGCGCCCGCTATCCCCGCCCGGTCGAATCCCGCCGCAGCACGCTGCGCGAAGAACGCCATCCCAACTCGCTGACGGCACCGCCCGTGCACCGCGGCTCCATGCCCGCCCGCCCGTGGCGCGGTTTCTGGAACAGCCTGGGCACGGCTGCGCTGATGCGCCTGACGGGCCGCAGCCGCGGCACCGCCGCGCCGCAGGCCCCGCAAGCCGCCTGGCAGGCCGCCGCCCAGCAGCGCCGCAACGTCTTCCTGGTACTGACGGTGCTGAGCAGCGCGCTGGCCACGGCCCTGTTCGCCGGCGTGCAGCCCAACTACGACAGCGCCTGGCTGGAGTACGGCCAGCTCGCCCTGTTCGCCATGCTGTCCACCTGGGTGGTCACGGGCTTCCTGACCGCCATGATGGGCTTCTGGGTCATGCTCAAGGGCGACGCGCATTCGCTGTCCGCCCGCAGCGTCGATGACCACGAACTGAGCGCCGACGCCCGCACCGCGATCATCATGCCGATCTGCAACGAGGACGTGGCCACGGTGTTCGCCGGGTTGCGCGCCACCTGCGAATCGGTGGCCGCCACCGGCCATGGCAAGACCTTCGACGTGTTCGTGCTGTCCGACAGTTACGACCCCGAAATCGCCGCGGCCGAGCGCACCGCCTGGGAAGAGCTGCGCTCGGCCCTGGCCAGCAACCCCAAGCAGCCGCAGGTCGAGGTGTACTACCGCCTGCGCAGCCGCCGCACGCACCGCAAGGCCGGCAACGTGGCCGACTTCTGCCGCCGCTGGGGCAAGGACTACCAGTACATGGTGGTGCTGGACGCCGACAGCGTGATGAGCGGCGAGTGCATCGTGTCCATGGCCAAGCTGATGGAAGCCAATCCCCAGGCCGGCATCATCCAGACCGCCACGCAGGCCATCGGCCACGTGACGCTGCACGCCCGCGCCCAGCAGTTCGCCTCCCGCGTGACGGGCCGCCTGTTCACCCTGGGCATGCAGTACTGGCAGCTGGGCGAGTCCCACTACTGGGGCCACAACGCCATCATCCGCGTGAAGCCCTTCATGGAGCACTGCGCGCTGGCCCCCATCCAGGGCACGGGCGGCATGTCCGGCGGCATCATGAGCCACGACTTCGTCGAAGCAGCCCTGATGCGCCGCGCCGGCTTCCACGTGTGGCTGTGCGCCGACCTGGTGGGCAGCTACGAGCAGCAACCGCCGGACCTGCTGGCCGAGCTGCAGCGTGACCGCCGCTGGTGCCAGGGCAACCTGCAGAACGCCCGCCTGATGGCCGAGCCCGGCATCCACCCCGTGCACCGCGCCATGTTCGTGACCGGCACCATGGCCTATCTGTCGGCCCCCCTGTGGCTGGCCTTCATCACCCTGGGCACCGCCCTGTGGCTGTCGGGTGCCCGCGTGGTGGCCGACTGGAACATCCTGCCGAGCGAGCTGATGGGCCTGTGGGCCTGGACGCTGTCGATGCTGTTCCTGCCCCGCATCCTGGGCGTGGTCGCCGTCTTTATGAAGGGCGAGCAGCAGCAGTACGGCGGTGCCGCCAGCCTGTTCAAGAGTGCCGGCCTGGAAAGCGTGCTGGCCATCCTGCAGGCCCCCATCCGCATGCTGGCGCACTCGCTGTTCGTGCTGGTGGCCCTGACCGGCATCAAGCTGGACTGGAAGTCGCCTCCCCGTGAAGCCGCCGCCGTGCCCTGGACCGATGCGGCCCGCAAGCTGGCACCGATGAGCCTGGTGATCGCCCTGCTGGCCGTCGGCGTGGCCTTCATCGATCCGAGCGCCCTGGTGTGGCTGCTGCCCGTGGGCCTACCCCTGGCACTGGCCATCCCGCTGACGGTGGTGACCAGCCAGATCGGCCTGGGCGAAGCCGCCAAGTCGGGCAAGCTGCTGCTGATCCCCGAGGAATCGTGGTCGCCTCCGGTGCTGCGCCGTGCCTGGATGCACGCCACCCGCCTGGCCCGCAGCCAGCCGCAGCCCCTGCTCAAGGCCGCGTGACCGGCGCCGGGCCTGGCGCCCGGCCCTCCAACCCAACAGCCCGCTTCTGCGGGCTGTTCGCTTTTGGGAATCGACAAGGGCGAGATGCCAGATGGGGAAGGCGTGCCGCCGGCGACGCAGCAGAACCCTCGCACCCTCCGGTGACCGATGCAGGTTCCGCAGGTGGCTCCCGCAAAGACGGGGCGCGATGCGATGCGCGGCAATGCACCGCGTTGACGCCAAAAGGCGGAAGCCGCCTTCGCAGAATCGGTGAAATCAAAAACAATAGCTGCCAGCGCTTACCCAGCAAGGGATTCAGATGAAAAACACACTGAATCCCAATCAGGACAAGCGCATGCAGCTATCTTTTTTCTCACAGCCCTGCCAGGACCGGCGGGCCGCAGCGCAGGCTTAGAAGCGCGGCATGCCGCCGCCACCGCCCAGGCCGGGGAAGCCGCCCTTCATGCCGCCCATCTTCTTCATCATCTTCATCAGGCCGCCGCCCTTCATCTTCTTCATCATCCCCTGCATCTGGTCGAACTCGTTGAGCAGGCGGTTCACCTCTTGCACCTGCACGCCCGCACCGGCGGCGATGCGCTTCTTGCGCGTGGCCTTGATCAGCTCGGGCTTGCGGCGCTCCAGCGGCGTCATGCTCTGGATGATGCCTTCCTTGCGGCGCACGTCCTTCTCGGCCTTGTCCATGTCCACCTGGCCGGCCTTGGCCGTCAGTTGGGCCGGCAGCTTGTCCATCAGGCTGGACAGGCCGCCCATCTGCTTCATCTGCTGCAGCTGGCCCAGGAAGTCGTTCAGATCGAAGCCGTCGCCACTCTTCACCTTGGCGGCCAGCTTCTGCGCAGCCTCCATGTCGACGCCGGCCGTGACCTGCTCGACCAGCGCCACGATGTCGCCCATGCCCAGGATGCGGCCAGCGTGGCGCTCGGCATCGAACACCTCCAGGCCGTCGATCTTCTCGGATACGCCGGCGAACTTGATGGGCGCGCCCGTCACCTGGCGCACCGACAGCGCCGCACCACCGCGCGAGTCGCCGTCGAGCTTGGTCAGCACGATGCCGGTGAGCGGCAGCGCTTCCTTGAACGCCTTGGCGGTGTTGATCGCATCCTGGCCCTGCATGGCATCGACCACGAACAGGGTCTCGACCGGGTTCAGCGCGGCGTGCAGGTCCTTGATTTCCTTCATCAAGGCTTCATCGATGGCCAGGCGGCCGGCCGTATCGACCAGCAGCACGTCGAAGTAGTGCTTCTTGGCGTAGTCCAGCGCACCGCGGGCGATGTCCAGCGGCTTCTGGTCGGACGTGCTGGGGAACCACTCGGCGCCGGCCTGCTTGGTCACCGTCTTGAGCTGCTCGATGGCGGCCGGGCGGTACACGTCGCCCGACACCGTCAGCACCTTCTTCTTGCGCTTCTCGATCAGGTGCTTGGCCAACTTGGCGGTGGTGGTCGTCTTGCCCGCGCCCTGCAGGCCGGCCATCAGGATGATGGCGGGCGGCTGGGCGTTGAGGTTGATGTCGGCAATGCCCTCGCCCATGGTCGCCGCCAGTTCGCGGTTGACGATGGAGACCAGCGTCTGCCCCGGCTTGAGGGAGCCCAGCACCTCCTGGCCCAGTGCCTTTTCCTTCACGCGGGCGACGAAGTCGCGCACCACGGGTAGGGCCACGTCGGCCTCCAGCAGCGCCATGCGCACTTCGCGCAGCATGTCCTGGACGTTGGACTCGGTGATGCGGGCCTGGCCTCGCATCTCCTTGACGAGTCGCGTGAGTTTTTCGGTAAGAGCGGAGGCCATAGGAGGAATGTTCCGGATGTGCCGGCAGCCGCATGAAGAGGCCGGCCACCTTGCCCGCCGGAGGCGGGCGAAAGGCTAAACTGTGACCCCATGATTTTACCCAGTGCATCCCCGCTCGGCTGGCTTCTGGCGCTGGCAGCGGCAGCCGCCTATGCCGCCCCCGCGGCAGCGGCATCCCGGCTGAGCGCCGAGGGCGGGCGCATCGCACTGCTGCTGGCCTGGGTATTGCACGGCGCCGCCCTGGTCTGGGGCCTGGTCGGCGAGACGCCGCACTTCGGTTTCGCCCCGGCGCTGTCGATGACCGCCTGGCTCGTCCTCACCGCCTACGCCGTCGAGCGCCAGCTGTTTCCCCAGATGCAGGCCCGCTGGGCGCTGGCCGCGCTGGGCGCTGCCGCGGTTCTGCTGGCGCTGGTCTTCCCCGGCCAGCCGCTGCACGTGGCGGCTTCGCCCTGGCTGCCCTTGCATCTGGCGCTGGGCATCGCCTCGTACGGGCTGTTCGCCGCTGCGGTGGTCCACGCCTGGCTGATGACCCGGGCCGAACGGCAGATCCGCCTGGCCGTGGACGCCCACAGCGGCATCCCCCTGCTCACGCTGGAACGGCTGACCTTCCGCTTCGTCATGGCCGGGTTCGCCGTCCTGTCGGCCACGCTGATCGCCGGCTGGTGGTTCAGCGAGACGCTGTACGGCCGCGCCTGGCATTGGGACCACAAGGCGGTGTTTTCCGTCCTTTCGTGGCTGACCTTCGCGGTCCTGCTCATCGGCCGCTCGCGCTTCGGCTGGCGCGGCCGCAATGCCGTGCGCGTGCTGTACGCCGGCGCGGCGCTGTTGCTGCTGGCGTACGTGGGTTCGCGCTTCGTCATCGAAGTGGTGCTGGGGCGCGCCGCGTGAAGTACCTCGTCCTGCTGGTGGTGCTGGTCATCGCCTATGGCGTCTGGCGCAGCCAGTGCCAGGCCGCCGTGCGGCAAGCCCGCCGCCCGGCCGCTGCGCCGCGGCAACTGCAGACGATGGTGGCCTGTGCCCACTGCGGTGTCCATCTGCCGCAGGCGGACGCCGTGCTTGCCGAGGGCCTGCCCTACTGCAGCGAAGCGCACCGCCGCCTGGGCCCGGCGGCCTGACGGGGCCGCACGCATGCCGTTTCGCCACACCGCTGCGGCGCCAGAGCGCGACGCGCCGTTCCTGCGGCTCTGGAAAGGGTTCCTGACCAGCCGCGCCATGATCGCGCTGGCGCTGCTGCTGCTGCAGGTCTTGGGCGCCGCACTGAACCAACCCCTCGAGCCCACGCTGCAGACCCTGTGCCTGGTCTACCTGGCCGGCGCGGTGGCGCTGCGCATCCTGGGCCGGCACCGCCCGCCGCCGCCGCAGACCGGGCCGCACTGGCTGCCCACCATCGGCGTGGACCTGCTCTTCATCAGCACCCTGCAGGTGCTGCAGACCGGCGTGATGAATTTCACGCCCCTGTTCGGCCTGCCCATCCTGATGGCGGGCGTGCTGGGCAGCCTCACGCTGGCGTTCGGAACGACCGCCGCGGTCACGCTGCTGCTGCTGGCATGGACCTGGTGGCGCGGCGAGGTCGGCGGGCTGGACGCCACATCGCAGTACCTGCAGGCCGCGTTGACGGGCACCGGCTATTTCATCGTCGCCTACCTGGTGCACCAGCTGTCGGCGCGGCTGATCAGCGAACAGCAGGTGTCCGAGCAGAGCCAGATGGAAGCCCGCGTGCAGGAGGACGTGAGCGCGCTGGTGATGCAGAACCTGGCCGACGGCGTCCTCGTGGTGGACGAGCACGACATCGTGCGCATCGCCAACCCGGCAGCCATGCGGCTGCTCAGCCACAGCGCGCAGCCGGCCGCGCCATTCCCGCTGCTGCACATACCGGGCGGAGCCCCCTTGCTCACGATGGCGCAGCGGACCTTCCGCCTGGAGCATGCCCAGTCCGCGGACATCGACCTCCTGCCCGGAGAGCAGGCCGCGCAGGGCCTGCACGTGCGCACCTGGCTGACCTCCACCCGCGGCGAGGCGGCACATGCCGGCAGCGAAGCGCTGTGCGTGATGTTCCTGCACGACCTGCGCGAAATGCAGGCGCGCCTGCGCACCGAAAAGCTCGCCGCCATGGGCCGCATGTCGGCCGCCGTGGCGCACGAGATCCGCAACCCGCTGGCGGCCATCATGCAGGCCAATGCCCTGCTGGAAGAAGACCTGACGGACCCGGCGCAGCAGCGCCTGGCGCGCATGGTGCAGCAGAACGCCGAGCGGCTGTCGCGCATCGCGGAAGAAGTGCTGGACATCGCCCGTGTGCAGCACCAGATCAGCCACGCCCCCTCCGCCAGCGTGCCCCTGGACGCCGCCGTGGCCCAGGTGTGCGAGGACTGGCAGTCGCACGACCCGGCCCGGCGCGTGCTCCAGCGCACATTGACAGCGGGCGATGCCGCCGTGGAATTCGAGGCCGAGCATCTGCGACGCGTGCTCGTCAACCTGCTGGACAACGCCGTGCGCTACAAGGGCGAGGGCGTGGACTCCCTGTGCGTGAGCACGCAGGTCGACGCCGACGGCCAGGCCACGCTGCAGGTCTGGAGCGATGGGGCACCGCTGGACAAGTCGGTGGAGCGTCACCTGTTCGAACCCTTCTTCTCGTCCGAGAGCCGCTCCAGCGGCCTGGGCCTGTATATCTGCCGCGAGCTGTGCCAACGGCACGGCGCCTCCATCGGCTACCAGCGGCGCAGCCGCCTCCTGGCCCGGGGGGAGACGAGCGGCAACGCCTTCACGGTGAGTTTTCGCCGCGCTCTGCGGCCCGGTGACTCGCTGTCGCTGTTTGACACAATCATGGTCTGACCGTGAAATCCACCATGAACGCCGCCCCCGCCTCCATCCTCGTCGTGGACGACGAGCCCGACCTGCGCACGCTGTATGAACTCACGCTGCTGCGCGAAGGCTACCGCGTGGAAACCGCCGCCAGCGTGACCGAAGCCCGGGAGGTCCTCCAGGCCCAGCGTTTCGAGGCGGTCATCACCGACATGCGGTTGCCGGACGGCTTCGGCATGGAGCTGCTGCAGGATCTGCGCGACCAGCAACGGCGCGAGCGCTGCGTGGTCATGACCGCCTACGGGTCGGCGGAGAACGCCGTCGAGGCGCTGCGCGCCGGCGCCTTCGACTACCTCACCAAGCCGGTCGATCTCAAGCAGTTCCGCGCCGTGGTGGCGTCCGCCATCCAGGGAGCAGGCGGCGTGGTATGGGCATCGACGCCTGCGCGGGCCGAAGGTACGTCCGTCCGCGCCGCGCAGCCAGTGCCCGACGCGGCGACGGACAACCCGGCCCTGCAACGGCTGGTCGGCCCATCGGAGGCCATGCGCAACGTCAAGCAGCGCATCGCCAAGGTGGCCCGGAGCATGGCGCCGGTGCTGATCCGCGGCGAGTCCGGGACGGGCAAGGAACTGGTCGCCCGCGCACTGCACGCCTGCAGCCAGCGCGGTGACCGGCCTTTCGTGGCGGTCAACTGCGGCGCCATTCCAGAAAGCCTGCTGGAGGCCGAGTTCTTCGGCGCGCGCAAGGGCTCGTACACCGGCGCGGTGCAGGACCGCGACGGCTATTTCCAGGCCGCCCGAGGCGGCACGCTGTTTCTCGACGAGATCGGTGACCTGCCGCTGGCCATGCAGTCCAAGCTGCTGCGCGCCATCCAGGAGCGCAGCGTGCGCCCGCTCGGCTCCGTGCAGGAAGAAATGATCGACGTGCGCATCGTCAGCGCCACGCACCGCGATCTGGCCGCCGACGTGCAGGCCGGACGGTTCCGGCAGGATCTCTATTACCGCCTTAACGTCATCGAACTGCTGATCCCGGCCCTGCGGGAACGGCGCGAAGACCTGCCGGCCCTGTGCGAGGCCTTGTTGCTGCGCATCGGCCAGGAGTCCGGCGTGCCCGTGCCCCGCCTGAGCGCGTCGGCACTGGCCTGCATCGCGCAGCACCCGCTGCCCGGCAACGTGCGCGAGCTGGAAAACCTGCTGCACCGCGCGGTCGCGCTCAGCGACGCCGGCGAACTGCAGGTAGACCCGCCACCCGCGGCCGCGGGAGCAGACCCGGCGAACGCGCCCCCGAACCCGGCAGCCTCTGCGGCCGCCGAAGAGCCGCTCGCCGCGCCCCCGCTTGCCCCGGCGGGGCCGGCAGTGAATGCCGCCGCACAGCCATTGCCCAGCGATCTGCAGGGCTGGCTGGACCTGCAGGAGAAGGACATTCTGGTGCGCGCCTTGCGCGAGACCGGCTTCAACCGCACGGCCACTGCGGCACGGCTGGGCATCAGCCTGCGCCAGATCCGCTACCGTATCGCCCGCCTCGGCATCGCCACGCCGCAGGGCGGCGACTCCCATGACGACGAAACCTGATCCCACCGGCGACACGCAAGGCGCATGGGACGGCGGGCGCTACCTACCGGCCCGCTACCTGGCCTCACCCAACTTCGGCCCCCGACCACTGAGCGCGGCAGTGGACCTGGTCGTCGTGCACTCGATCAGCCTGCCCCCGGGCCAGTACGGCACGGGCTGCGTCCAGCAGCTCTTCACCAACCGCTTGGACTGGGATGCCCACCCCTACTTCCAGAGCATCCGAGGCCTGCAGGTATCCGCGCACTTTTTCGTCACACGCGAGGGCGTCATCTGGCAGTTCGTGGACTGCGATCAGCGCGCGTGGCATGCCGGCCCCTCCAGCTACCGTGGGCGAGAGAATTGCAACGACGATTCCATCGGCATCGAACTGGAAGGCCTGGAGGGCCAGTGCTTCGAGGAAGCGCAGTACGCGTCCCTCACTGCCTTGTGCCAGGACATCGCCTTGCGCTACCCGATTGCGCACATCGCCGGTCACGAAGATATCGCTCCAGGACGCAAGCAGGATCCGGGGGCCGGCTTTCGCTGGGAGCGGTTGCGGGATGGATTGGGCTGGCCTGTGGCGCGTTTCCCACGCCGCCGCTGAGCGGGGCGGAGCGGCCTGAAAAAAAGCGGGGCCGTCCCGGCATGAACGGCCTGCAGATCGCGTATCCTCGCCGGCCCGGCCGGTTTTGCGACACCAGAATCCGCCGATCCGCTGCGGTCTGTCCGTACGGATTCATCTGGTTGCAAGCGCTTCACCCGCTTCGCGCGGTACACTACCTGTAGTGCCTTGCGGTCGCCACACACCCCATATATAGTGTGCTCCGGCTTCCAGCCGGCCCATCTTCCTTGCAGATCGGCACCCGTCCCGCCGACCTGCCTCCCCGACAGCCCACAGAGAGGAAAACCCATGCAAGCTGCGCCCCATCTTTCGTCCGCCGACGCCGCTCAGCGCCCCGTCCAGCCCGCTTCCCCCGCCGAAGCCGCCGACTCCGCAGAGACGCTCACCCACTACCAGATCATCCGCCGCAACGGCGCAGTGGTGCCCTTCGAGCCCCAGAAGATCGCCGTCGCCCTGATGAAAGCCTTCCTCGCAGTGCATGGCACCCAGGGGGCGGCTTCGGCCAGCGTGCGCGAGACGGTGGACGCCCTCACCCAGGGCGTGGTCCGGGCGCTGATGCGCTCGCGTCCCAATGGCGGCACCTTCCATATCGAAGACGTGCAGGACCATGTCGAGCTGGGCCTGATGCGCGGCGAGCACCACGAAGTGGCGCGCGCCTACGTCCTCTACCGCGAACGCCGCACTCAGGAGCGTACGCACCACCAGGAGCAGCTGGCCCCGGCCACGCCCGCCCTGCACGTGATCGACAACGGCCAGCGCGTACAACTCGACATCCTGCGCCTGCACGGCCTCATCGAATCCGCGTGCTCCAACCTGGGTGCAGACATCAAGGCCGGCCCCATCGTCACCGAGACGATGCGCAACCTCTACGACGGCGTGCCCATGGACGAGGTCTACAAGGCCTCCATCCTGGCCGCGCGCACGTTGATCGAAAAGGACCCCGACTACACCTACGCCACCGCACGCCTGCTGCTGCACACCATCGTGCGGGAAGTGCTGGGCCGCGACGTCGTCCCCGCGGACATGAGCGCCGCCTATGCCGCCTATTTCCCTGAGTTCATTCAGAAGGGCGTGGACAACGAACTGCTCGACCCGCGGCTGCTGCAGATGTACGACCTGCACAAGCTCGGCGCGGCACTGAAGGCCGAGCGGGACCAGCAGTTCGATTACCTGGGTCTGCAGACGCTGTACGACCGCTACTTCCTGCACGTGCGCAAGACACGCATCGAACTGCCGCAGGCCTTCTTCATGCGCGTGGCCATGGGCCTGGCATTGAACGAGGTGGATCGCGAAGCCCGCGCCATCGAGTTCTATGAAGTGCTGTCGTCGTTCGACTTCATGTCGTCCACGCCTACCCTGTTCAACAGCGGCACGCTGCGCTCGCAGCTCTCCAGCTGCTACCTGACCACGGTGCCCGACGACCTGGACGGCATCTATGAATCGATCAAGGAAAACGCCCTGCTCTCCAAGTTTGCCGGCGGCCTGGGCAACGACTGGACGCGCGTGCGCGCCCTGGGCTCCCACATCAAGGGCACCAACGGCGAATCGCAGGGCGTGGTGCCTTTCCTGAAGGTGGTGAACGACACCGCCGTGGCGGTGAACCAGGGCGGCAAGCGCAAGGGCGCCGTCTGTACCTACCTGGAAACCTGGCATCTGGACATCGAAGAGTTCCTGGAGCTGCGCAAGAACACCGGCGATGACCGCCGCCGCACGCACGACATGAACACGGCCAACTGGATCCCCGACCTGTTCATGCGCCGCGTGATGGAAAAGGGCACCTGGACGCTGTTCTCGCCCTCCAACGTGCCCGACCTGCACGACCTGTTCGGCGCCGACTTCGAGAAGGCCTATGTGGCCTACGAGGAAAAGGCCGCACGCGGCGAGATCAAGCCCTCGCGCACCATCCAGGCCACCGACCTGTGGCGCAAGATCCTGACGATGCTGTTCGAGACCGGCCACCCCTGGATCACGTTCAAGGACGCCTGCAATGTGCGCTCGCCCCAGCAGCACGCCGGCGTGGTGCACTCGTCCAACCTGTGCACGGAAATCACGCTCAATACCAGCGACACGGAAACGGCCGTCTGCAACCTGGGTTCCGTGAACCTCATGCGCCACCTCAAGGACGGCGCCAACGGCAAGGAACTGGACCACGCCAAGCTGCGCAAGACTATCTCGGTGGCCATGCGCATGCTCGACAACGTCATCGACATCAATTACTACGCCGTCGAAAAGGCCCGTGCCTCCAACATGCGCCACCGTCCGGTGGGCCTGGGCCTCATGGCCTTCCAGGACAGCCTGTACGAACTGCGCATTCCCTACGCCTCCCAGGCGGCAGTGGAATTCGCCGACCAGTCGATGGAAGCCATCTGCTACTACGCCTACTGGGCTTCGACCGAACTGGCCAAGGAACGCGGCAAGTACGACAGCTACACCGGTTCGCTGTGGGACCGCGGCATCCTGCCGTTCGACACGCTGGACCTGCTGGAAAAAGCCCGCGGCGGCTTCGTCGAAGTGGACCGCTCTTCCACGCTGGACTGGGATGCCCTGCGCAAGAAGATCGCGCAGGACGGCATGCGCAACTCCAACTGCGTGGCCATCGCGCCCACCGCCACCATATCCAACATCGTCGGTGTGGACGCGTCCATCGAACCGTCGTTCGGCAACCTGTCCGTGAAATCCAACCTGTCGGGCGAGTTCACCGTGATCAACGGCTACCTGGTCCGTGATCTGAAGCGCCTGGGCCTGTGGGACGATGTGATGGTCATGGACCTCAAGCACTTCAAGGGCTCGCTGCATGCCATCGACCGCGTGCCGCAAGACGTCAAGGCGCTGTACTCCACCGCCTTCGAAGTGGCTCCTTCGTGGCTGGTGGAAGCCGCGTCGCGCCGCCAGAAGTGGATCGACCAGGCCCAGAGCCTGAACATCTACATGGCCGGCGCATCGGGCAAGAAGCTCGACGATACCTACAAGCTCGCCTGGGTGCGCGGCCTCAAGACCACGTACTACCTGCGCACGCAAAGCGCCACCCACGTGGAGATGAGCACCGTGAACACGCGTCAGCTCAACTCCGTGTCCTCCGGCAGCGACGCCGGCGGCGTGAGCGCGGCGCCTGCACAGCCAGTGGCTGCAGCAGCCCCCGCAACCGATGTGCGCTTCACGCCCATCGAAGACCAGACCTGCGAAGCCTGCCAGTGACAACAGGCCTGCGAAGGGCGAAGAGGTGCACACCTCTTCGTGCCTTTTCGCATGTGCTGTAGAGCAACAAATCACGGCAGCACATTGCCTCAGCGCTTTTCATTTTGCAGCGCTGCTTTCATAATCCGATCACGGGAAAACCTATGCTGACCTGGGACGAAGAAGTCAAGCCCTCATCGCAAAAACCAACGGACGGCGGTTTGTCCAACAACCGCCAGGCGGACGTTCCGCCGGCGTCTTTTCAAGGCGCTGCACTGCAACCCGTTTCCGGCTCCGCCACCGACGCTTCCGCCACGCCGGCCGCTGCACAGCATCGCCGCGTGAATGCCGCCGACAAGCGCATCATCAACGGCCAGACCGACGTCAATCAGCTCGTTCCCTTCAAGTACAAGTGGGCCTGGGAGAAGTACCTGGCCACCTGCGCCAACCACTGGATGCCGCAGGAAGTAAACATGACGCGCGACATCGCGTTGTGGAAGGACCCGAACGGCCTGACCGAAGACGAGCGCCGCATCGTCAAGCGCAACCTCGGCTTCTTCGTGACGGCGGATTCGCTCGCGGCCAACAACATCGTGCTGGGCACGTACCGCCACATCACCGCTCCCGAGTGCCGCCAGTTCCTGCTGCGCCAGGCCTTCGAGGAAGCGATCCACACGCACGCCTACCAGTACATCGTCGAGTCGCTCGGCCTCGACGAGAGCGAGATCTTCAACGCCTACAACGAGGTCGCGTCGATCCGCAACAAGGATGAATTCCTGATCCCCTTCATCGAGGCGATCATGGACCCGGACTTCAAGACCGGTACGCCCGAGACCGACCAGACGCTGCTCAAGTCGCTGATCGTCTTTGCGTGCCTGATGGAAGGTCTGTTCTTCTACGTCGGCTTCACGCAGATCCTGGCGCTGGGCCGCCAGAACAAGATGACCGGCGCTGCAGAGCAGTACCAGTACATCCTTCGCGACGAGTCGATGCACTGCAACTTCGGCATCGACCTGATCAACCAGCTCAAGCTCGAGAATCCGCACCTGTGGACCGCGGAGTTCAAGGAAGAGATCAAGGCCCTGTTCATGAAGGCGGTCGAACTGGAATACCAGTACGCCGAAGACACCATGCCCCGCGGCGTCCTGGGCATGAATGCATCCATGTTCAAGGGCTACCTGCGCTACATCGCCAACCGGCGCGCCACGCAGATCGGTCTCGAAGCCCTCTTCCCGAACGAAGAGAACCCCTTCCCCTGGATGAGCGAAATGATCGATTTGAAGAAGGAGCGCAACTTCTTCGAAACCCGCGTCATCGAGTACCAATCCGGCGGCGCGCTGTCCTGGGATTAAAGCCCCAGCATTCCAGGCCATGCATCTTTCACCACGCTCCCCAACGGGTCTTGCACGCAGACCTCTGCGGCGGAGCGTTTCCGCATTCATGGGGATGGGGTCACCCATCCCCATGGATCATTTCGTGCCCAATGCAGGCATGAAGTGCTCTTTGCAAATTGAACCAAGGAGAAAATGATGGCAACTGCGAAAAAAACCGCCGCGAAGAAGGCTGCCCCCGCCAAGAAGGCTGTGGCAGCAAAGAAGGCCGCTCCCGCCAAGAAGGCCGTAGCAGCGAAGAAGGCAGCGCCGGCCAAGAAGGCCGCGGCACCTGCAAAGAAGGCCGCCCCCGCCAAGAAGGCCGTAGCAGCGAAGAAGGCAGCACCGGCCAAGAAGGCTGCAGCACCTGCAAAGAAGGCCGCTCCCGCCAAGAAGGCCGTAGCAGCGAAGAAGGCAGCACCGGCCAAGAAGGCCGCAGCACCTGCAAAGAAGGCCGCTCCCGCCAAGAAGGCCGTAGCAGCGAAGAAGGCAGCACCGGCCAAGAAGGCTGCAGCACCTGCAAAGAAGGCCGCTCCCGCCAAGAAGGCCGTAGCAGCGAAAAAGACAGCACCGGCCAAGAAGGCTGCAGCACCTGCAAAGAAGGCCGCTGCGCCTGCCAAGAAGGCTGCTGCTCCGGCGAAGAAGGCTGCCGCACCCGCTGCCAAGAAGCCTGCACCCAAGAAGGCGGCCAAGGCGCCTGCTGCGGCCCCTGCCCCTGCAGCACAGACCACGCTGAACCCCCAGGCCGCCTGGCCGTTCCCCACGGGCGGCAAGCCGTAAGGCACGGACTGGCTTCAGTCATCGACCCGGTGCATGCACCGGGTTTTTTTATGCCTGGGCCCCGCCTATCTAGGTGGGATCCAACAGCACAAGCTCAGACAGGCTGTGGAAAATCCAGACGGTAGTTTTGCGGTCCACGCTGGGCGATCTTCAGCGCGCCCAGACGGTTGCCGAGTTCAGCACAGCGCGCCAGCGACCATTCCCGCTCCAGGCCGAAGAGAAGCGCACCCCGCCAAGCGTCACCGCAGCCGGTGGGGTCCACCACCTGGGCCGGCGCCGCGGGTGGTACGCGGGTGGCGATGCCCTGCTCCCAGACGTCGCAGCCCTCCGCCCCGAGGGTGACGACCAGTCCCCGCACCTTGCGCGACAGCTCTGCCAAGCTCCAGCCCGTGCGTTCGCACAGCATCTTGCCTTCGTAGTCATTCACCGTGACCCAATCGGCCTGCTCGACGAAGCGCGAGAGCTCTTCGCCGTTGAACATGGGCAGCCCTTGGCCGGGATCGAACACGAACGGAATGCCCGCGGCAGCGAACTGGGCCGCGTGCTGCACCATGGCATCGCGCCCGTCGGGTGCCACGATGCCCAGCTTCACCTCCGGCGCCGCTTCCACGCGGTTGCTATGGGCCTGCATCATGGCTCCCGGGTGGAAGGCGGTGATCTGGTTGTTGTCGCGGTCCGTCATGATCAGCGCCTGCGCCGTGAACGTGTCTTCCACCCGTCCCACATGGCGCGTATCGATGCCCAGATCCTGCAGGCGCTGCAGGTAGTCCGCACCGTCGGTGCCGAGCGTGGCCATGGGCAGCGGATCGCCGCCCAGCAACTTGAGGCTGTAGGCGATGTTGCCGGCACAGCCCCCAAAGTCACGCCGCAGCGATGGGACGAGGAAGGACACATTGAGGATGTGCAACTGCTCCGGCAGGATCTGCTCCGCGAAGCGGCCCTCGAAGGTCATGATGGTGTCGAAAGCCAGGGAACCACAAATCAGAACGGCCATACAGGTAGAGGTAGTGCGTTGAAAGGAATGAACGGATCGGTGAAAAGGTCAGCACCGTGGGCTGGCCGGAACCATGCGACCGAAGCGCGGACAGACCTCCATGCAGCCATGGTGCAGGTAGCCACCGGACGATGAACCATCCAGCGCTCCAACCTGGAATGCCGACAGGGGCAGCGGGTCCGACGCCTTCACGGATAGAACGCCAGCAGGCGATAGCCCGCCACGCGGCTGCCGACGTCTGCCACGTTGAGCGAAAACGCACCGGACCACTCGCCCCGGGCTGACAACTCGCGCGGTGCGGCGATCTCGCCCGCCTGCAGCACCTTGCGCAGCAGGGGCTGGTCTTGCGCGTCCGTCAGCGTCAGTTCGACGGCGGGCATGGCGACGGCTGTGTCGGCGTTGTTGTTCTTGATGGTCATCGACAGCAGATAGGTGTCCGTGCGCCCGCGGGTGAACGAAGAGCTGTCGATCACTACGTCCGCGATGCGTCGCGGCGGCGCCAGGCTGCATTGCCACGGCCCGCAAAGCACCTCCAGCGTGCCGCGCAGGCCAGGATGGCGCGCAGCAAGCGCGTCGCGCTCGCGCACCGCGACCTGTGAGAGCAGCAATGCTGCCAGCACCAGCACGCACAGGGCCAGCACGCCCCGCGTGGTGGGGCTGCTCCAGAACGCCTGGCGGCGTGCGGTCCGCACAAAACTGGGTTCATCCGCGCCGGGCGCCTCCGGGCCATCGTCGTCGCCCAGGTGGGAGACCGCCTCTTCGGCCGCATGCGGACCCCGCTGTGGCAGGGGCAAGCGGGGGGATGCCGCGGCGGCACCGAGAGCCGCGGGAAGGGAATCACCTTCCTGTTCCGAGTCGTCGTTCGCTTGCGCAGCAGAGTCGGCGCTCGGAGCAATCAAGAGTCCGGGACGGATTCCGGCTTCAGGGCCCGGCAGCTCCGGCGGCGGCACATCGGACAACACCGGCAGCGGCCGCTCGACCTCCGGCGTCTGTACCGGCACCTCCAGTTCCAGGTCCTCCGGCCATTCCGAATCGCGCAGTTGCGCAAAAGGCAGCTCATAGCCAGCCGGCTCCGGCGTAGCGGAGGTAGCGGATCCCGGCGAGGCGCCAGAAGACATGGCACTGCTGCCGTGCGAAAGCTCAGGCGCTACATCCGTGTGCGGCACCGCAGGCGCGCGTGTCGTCCAGCCATAGGGCGACTGGGGTTCCAGCGACCACCCCTGGGCGCCGCCCACTCCCGCAGAGGTGCTCGTCGCCAGAAAAGGGGGCACCTCGACGGACGGACGACCGGTCGTGTTCGTTTGCGCCATGACACCGGGAAGGCTTGGGTCCGGGCGGCCCCGTGCGCCAGGCTCTGCATCAGACCATCCCACGGGCGCCCCGTCCCTTTCGACAGGCACGACCGGCGACGGGGGGGCAGAGCTGAAGGGTGCTGGCGGGGCCGACGACGGCGTCCGTGCGCTGCCCCACACCCGGACGGGCGCCGCAGGCGGGGTGGCGCTGCCTTCAGCAGAGCCGGTGCGCAGCCCGTCGAATCGCATCTCCGGAAGGAGCTGCGCCGTCTCGATCACGACCAGATGAGCGGCCGCGTCGAAGACGTCCTTGCATTGACCACAGCGCACCCATCCATCGGAGATCCGCAACTGGTCGGCCACGACCTTGAAGGTCGTGCCGCAGGAGGGGCAGCGTGTGATCTGGCTCATCGGCTGTGGATTGTAGGTGCCTGGTCAGGCACCGGACTACGCCCCTCAGCGCCTGGCCGTCATCAGAATCCAGCCATCCTCAGCGTCCGCCACCTCCAGCGCTAGCCAAGGCGCGTAGGCGTCCTTCAGCTCCTGGGCCTGCCGCTCAAGAATGCCGGCCAGCACCAGGTGGCCCCCTGGCGCCACATGCGCGCACAGCAGCGGCGCCAGCACCTTCAGCGGGGTGGCCAGGATATTGGCCAGCACCGTTTCATAAACGCCTTGGGCGCGGTCCGGCAGGCCGGCGTGCAACTGCACGCTGTTGGCTTCGGCGTTCTGCAGCGTGGACTCCACCGCCGCAGAATCGATGTCGACCGCGTCGATCTCGATCGCACCGAACTTCGCAGCGCCGATCGCCAGGATGCCCGAGCCACAGCCGTAATCGAGCACGCGGCCCAGGCCTGCGGCACCACCGGCCTGAGCACCCTGGCGCGCGATCCAGCGCAGGCACATGCGGGTCGTGGGATGGGTACCGGTCCCGAACGCCAGCCCCGGGTCGAGCCGGATGCTGCGGGTCGCGGCCGCAGGCAGGTCATGCCAGGTCGGCACGATCCAGAAATCGGGCGTGATGTCGACCGGTGCGAACTGCGACTGCGTCAGACGGACCCAGTCCTGGTCCTGCACCGCCGCGATGCCAAGCGTGCGGCAGCCCTCGAAGAAATCCTGCGCCTCCAGCAGGGTCCGGGCTTCCTGCGCCGCCGCTTCGGCAGGGAACAGCGCGACCATGCGGCTGCGCTGCCAGCCCTCCTTGGGCGGCGGCATGCCGGGTTCGCCAAACAGCGCCTGCTCGGCGTCGGTCTGCGCGTCCGCGTCTTCCACCGAAACGCTCAGCGCCTCCAGTGCCTCCAGCGCATCGCTCAGGGACTCCACCCGGTCCTCGGGGCACAACAGGCTCAGCTCAAACATGGGCACACCCTCTTTCTTCCACGCAAAAAATGAAAATGCCGGCATCCGTCGCCAGATGCCAGCATGCCGCGATCATCGCCGTACAGCGATCAACGCTTGTGGTGCGACAGCCACTCTTCCAGGTAATGGATGTTGGTGCCGCCGGCCATGAACTTGGCGTCGACCATCAGCTCGCGATGCAGCGGCACGTTCGTGTTGATGCCTTCGATCACCGTCTCGGACAGGGCGGTGCGCATGCGCGCCAGGGCCTCCTCGCGGGTGTCGCCGTGCACGATGATCTTGCCGATCATCGAGTCGTAGTTCGGCGGCACGTAGTAGTTCGTATAGGCATGCGAGTCCACACGCACGCCCGGGCCACCCGGCGCATGCCACATGGTGATGCGGCCGGGCGATGGGATGAACTTGTACGGGTCTTCGGCGTTCACGCGGCACTCGATGGCGTGGCCGCGGATCTCGATCTGGCGCTGCGTGAACGGCAGCTTCTCGCCGGCGGCGACCATGATCTGCGTCTTCACGATGTCCACGCCGGTGATCAGCTCGGTCACCGGGTGCTCGACCTGCACGCGCGTGTTCATCTCGATGAAGTAGAACTCGCCGTTCTCGTACAGGAACTCGAACGTGCCCGCACCGCGGTAGCCGATCTTCTTGCACGCGGCCACGCAGCGCTCGCCGATCTTCTCGATCAGCTTGCGTGGAATGCCCGGCGCCGGCGCCTCTTCGATCACCTTCTGGTGGCGGCGCTGCATGGAGCAGTCGCGCTCGCCCAGGTACACGGCATTGCGGTGCTTGTCGGCCAGCACCTGGATCTCGATGTGGCGCGGGTTCTGGAGGAACTTCTCCATGTATACGGCAGGATTGCCGAATGCGGCGCCCGCCTCGGCCTTGGTCATCTGCACCGCATTGACCAGAGCAGCCTCGGTATGGACCACGCGCATGCCGCGCCCACCACCGCCGCCTGCGGCCTTGATGATGACGGGATAGCCGACGGTCTTGGCGATGCGGCGGATCTGCACCGGATCGTCAGGCAGTTCGCCGTCCGAGCCGGGCACGCAGGGCACGCCCGCACGGATCATGGCCTGCTTGGCAGACACCTTGTCACCCATGGTGCGGATCGAATCAGGCGTCGGCCCGATGAACTGGAAGCCACTCTTCTCCACCCGTTCGGCGAAATCGGCATTCTCAGACAGGAATCCGTAGCCGGGGTGGATGGCCTCGGCATCCGTCACCTCGGCGGCCGAAATGATGGCCGGCATGTTGAGGTAGGACAGCGGCGAAGGCGCGGGGCCGATGCACACGGCCTCTTCCGCCAGCTTGACGTACTTGGCGTCGCGATCGGCTTCGGAATAGACCATCACCGCCTTGACGCCCAGCTCGCGGCACGCGCGCTGGATACGCAGGGCGATTTCGCCGCGGTTGGCGACAAGAATCTTTTTAAACATAGGCTGCCTCGCGGCTCATCGCTCGCGCGCTGGCGCCTGCCAGGGCGCGGCGCAACGCCTTGCCGGGGGCAAGAGCGCCGCGGCAGGCGACGAGAATCTTGGTAAACATGGGCTGTCCCGCAGCCCCGCCAGCTTGCACGCGGGCGCAAGGCAGGGCGATCTGGTTCGCACTGCCTGCGGCTACGGCGCCGCGGGGGGCGACGAGAATCGGGGTGAACATAAATGTCCGGGTTCGCTGCAGGCAGGGGCGATGCACGCCGATGCCGCCGCAGCGGCGCCTCACTCGATGATGAACAGCGGCTGGCCGTACTCGACGGCCTGGCCGTTCTCACCCAGGATACGGGTCACGGTGCCGGACTTGTCGGCCTCGATCTCATTGAGGATCTTCATCGCCTCGATGATGCAGATGGTGTCGCCTTCCTTGACCTGGCTGCCGACCTCGACGAAGGACTTGGCACCCGGGCTCGAAGCGCGATAGAACGTGCCGACCATCGGCGACTTGACCACATGGCCCGTCACCTGGGCTGCGGCAGGTGCCTCGGCAGCCGCTGCTGCGGGCGCCGCCGCTGGTGCGGCCGCCGCCACGGGTGCGGGCACGGGGGCCGCCACGTATTGCTGAACGACAGCGCCCCCACTCTTGACGATGCGGACCTTGCCTTCGGCTTCGGTGATTTCGAGTTCTGAGACGTTCGACTCGGACACCAGATCGATCAGGGTCTTGAGTTTGCGCAAATCCATGGGAGCTCCAACGGCGAAAAACGGAATAGGGCGCGAATTTACTCCAATTTCCACCTAATTCCATGAACCCAATGCAATTTCCATCATCTCGCTCGTGGAAATGCGGTGAGCTAGCCCAGTTGCCCCCACTGCTGCAGGTCCTGGGGTGTCACCTGCCCCATTTTACGGTGCAAGATGCGTCCATCTGCGCTGAACAGCACCGTAAACGGTAGCCCACCGGTCAGATTCCCCAGATTCCGCCCGAGGTCGGTACCCGTCAGCCCCCCAAGCACCACCGGAAAATCAAGCGACATCCGCTCCAGGAACTTGCGCACGGCAGAGGGCTGGTCGAGGGCCAGGCCAACCACTTGCCAGCGTTTGGCAGATTTTTCGCGGTAGAAGCTGTTGAGTAGCGGGAGCTCTTCCACGCAGGGCGGGCACCATGTGGCCCAGAAGTTCACCAGGAGGGGCTTGCCTTGGAAACCGCGCATCGGCACCTCTTCCCCGGCCAGCCCCTTGAATGACGCGTCCCACCACGCCTGCTCCGCGCCGTCCATCACGGCGTGGGGTTTCAGGCGCTGCCAGGCGAGGCCGGCCCCCGCCAGTGCGGCCACCCCGCCCACGCCGGCCATGAGCCAGCGGCGGCGGGAAGGAGCGCCCGGCCCTGGCGCGGCGCTTGCAGAGGCCGGAGAGTCGGACGGCGGAGAAGGAGGCACGGAAGACGTCATGGGGAAGCAGGAAGATCAGTGGCGTCCAGCGACTGCAGCAACCGCTGCACCGCCGCCGCATCGCCACGCGGTACGCGGCCGCGGGCATCGGGACGCAAGGCGCCGCGCAGGTCGTCCAGATCGTAGATCATGAGGTGCACGCCGATCATCTCGGCCAGTTCGGGCGACCGGCTGCTCAGGCTCAGGGCCTCGACGGGCTCGCCCCGAAAGCCGGTGACGGTGCGGGGCTCGTAATCCACGCGGTGGTCGATGAGCGCGATTTCGGCGGACTTCGGATCGTCGCAGAACAACTGCAGGTAGATATCGGACAGGCGCGTCGCCGTCCCGTGCCAGACAGCGCCGGCCAGGTAGGGGCGAAACGCCGCCATGCGGTCCATCCACACCAGCGCCAGTTGCCGCAAAGCGCGCAATTCAGCGGGCTGCGTATCGGCGCAGAACAGGCCAATGTATTCGCGCACCGCATCCTCGACGAGGTCGTTGTCGGGCAAGGCGGTGCGGGCCGGCAGGCCGAGTTGCTTGACCGCGCGGCGCTTGGCGGGGCCCCACTCCAGCCCCTCCTCCACGACCAGGCGGGCGGCGGCGTTGGCGATCTCGGTGGCGAGTGCGTTTTCCATGGCGATGGTCCGGAAAGGAACCCGACACCCGGCGGGTGTCGTAGCCGCATTGTGGCGCGAACGCCCGGACATCCCCTTGACGGCGCAGTGACAACGCACGGGCGGCAAGGGTATTGGCCCCTCGAAACTACCAATTCGATAGCACCAGGCGCATATGGAGCGGGCGTTACAAGGCTATTGAGCTAAAAACGTAGAATCGCCGCCCATGCATATTCATATTCTGGGCATCTGCGGAACGTTCATGGGCGGCCTGGCGGCGCTGGCGCGCGAGGCGGGCCACCGGGTCACGGGCTGCGATGCGGGCGTGTACCCGCCCATGAGCGACCAGTTGCGCGCACTGGGCATCGAACTCATCGAGGGCTATGGCGCCGACCAGATGGCGCTGCGGCCCGATCTGTTCGTGATCGGCAACGTGGTGAGCCGCGCGCGGCTGGCCGACGGCAGCCCCAAGTTTCCGCTGATGGAGGCCATCCTGGACGCCGGCGCGCCCTACACCAGCGGTCCGCAATGGCTGTCCGAGCATGTGCTGCAGGGTCGGCACGTGCTGGCGGTGGCCGGCACCCACGGCAAGACCACCACCACGTCGATGCTGGCCTGGGTGCTGGAATGCGCCGGCCTGCAGCCGGGCTTTTTGGTAGGGGGCGTGCCGCTGGATTTCGGCGTCTCCGCCCGGCTGGGCGCGGCGCAGCGCCCGGTGCCGGGCACGGGTCCGCAGGGCAGCGCGCCGGTGTTCGTGATCGAGGCGGACGAGTACGACACGGCCTTCTTCGACAAGCGCAGCAAGTTCGTGCACTACCGCCCACGCACGGCCGTGCTGAACAACCTGGAGTTCGACCACGCGGACATCTTCGACGACCTGGCCGCCATCGAGCGGCAGTTCCACCATCTGGTGCGCACCGTGCCACCGTCTGGCCGCGTGGTGGTCAACGGGGTGGAAGAGAGCCTGACGCGTGTGCTGCACGCCGGCTGCTGGAGCGAAGTGGCCAGCTTTGGCGCTGCCGTCAGCGACTTCACCGCCCGGGGCGAGCCCCACGCCTTTGACGTTCTGTACCGCGACCAGCCCGTCGCCCGCCTGGAGTGGAGCCTGAGCGGCGTGCACAACCAGCTCAATGCGCTGGCGGCCATCGCAGCGGCGCACCACGCGGGCGTGGCGCCGGCGCAGGCCGCCGAGGCGCTGTCGCGCTTCCAGAACGTGAAGCGCCGGATGGAGCTGCGCGGCACGGTGCACGGCATCGCCGTGTACGACGACTTCGCCCACCACCCGACGGCCCTGCGCACCACGCTCGACGGCCTGCGCCGGCGCATCGGCCCCGGCGCGCGCATCTTGGCCGCGTTCGAGCCGCGCAGCAACACGATGAAGCTGGGCACCATGAAGTCGCAGCTGCCCTGGGCGCTGGAATCCGCCGACGTGGCTTTCTGCCATACCGCAGGACTGGACTGGGACGCCGCGGCCGCCCTGGCGCCGATGGGCGAGCGCGCCCGCACGGCCGACAACGTGGGAGCGCTGGTAGGGCAGATCGTGCAGGCCGCCCAGCCTGGCGACCACGTGGTGTGCATGAGCAATGGCAGCTTCGGCGGCATCCATGCCCAGCTGCTGGATGCGCTATCAAAAAAATAGCTGCCTGCGCTTATCTGGCCTTAACTGCCGGCCAATTTGGCTTGAATCTTCGTTCTGGCGATCGTGCCTGTCAGGGCGGGCTGCCCCAAAGCATCACCAGCTTAGAACGTCACTACCTTAGAACGTCACCGCCATCGCCGGCACGTCCACCCGCACGGTGGGCCGCGCCAACGCCGCACTGGTGGCGCGCGCAAAGGCGGTGAACCAGGTCGCGTCGGACAGCAGCTGCGGACCGGCCGCATGCGCCACGGTCAGTACCTTGTCGGCCAGCAGCACCTTGCCGCTGGCGCGCAGCGGCTCGCATTCCAGGCGGATGAACTCGTCATCCAGCCAGCGGCGCGCCGCCTCGTGCGCCATGGGCTCGGCGCCCTGCAAGTCCATGCGGAACTCCTGCTGGGGACCGAGCGTGACGGAGACTTGGCTTGGCATGGGTCGTGGCCTTTCTCTTGGGAGGTATGCGCGTATGCGAAGAAGGCAGCTTACACCGCCCTCCCCGCCGCGCTTCTCGGGGTTTTCAGCGGGCGCGGCGGGCCGTGATGGAGGCGGACAGATCGGCCAGCGCGGCCAGCGAGTCGTCCCAACCCAGGCAGGCGTCGGTGATGCTCTTGCCGTACTCCAGCGCACAGGCCTGGTCCTTGCCGGGCGTGAACTTCTGCGCACCCGCGTTCAGGTGGCTCTCGATCATCACGCCGAACACGCAGTGCGAGCCGCCGGCGATCTGGCCGGCGATGTCGCGGGCCACGTCGCGTTGCTTCTCATGCTGCTTGCTGCTGTTGGCATGGCTGCAGTCCACCATCAGCGTGGCGGGCAGGCCGGCCTTTTCCAGGTCCGCGCAGGCGGCCTGCACGCTGTCCGCGTCGTAGTTGGGCGCCTTGCCGCCACGCAGGATGACGTGGCAGTCCTTGTTGCCGCTGGTGTTGACGATGGCCACCTGGCCGTTCTTGTGCACCGACAGGAAGTGGTGGCCGCGCCCGGCCGACTGGATGGCGTCCGTGGCGATGCGGATGTTGCCGTCCGTGCCGTTCTTGAAACCGATGGGCGCCGACAGGCCCGAGGCCAGCTCGCGGTGCACCTGGCTCTCCGTCGTACGCGCACCGATGGCGCCCCAGCTGATGAGGTCGCCGATGTACTGGGGCGAGATCACGTCCAGGAATTCGCTGCCGGCCGGCACGCCCAGGCGGTTGATGTCGATGAGCAGCTGGCGCGCGATGCGCAGGCCTTCGTCGATGCGGTAGCTCTCATCCAGGTAGGGGTCGTTGATGAGGCCCTTCCAGCCGACGGTGGTGCGGGGCTTCTCGAAGTACACGCGCATCACGATCTCCAGCGTGTCCTTGTACTGCTCGCGCACGGCCTTCAGGCGGCGGGCGTACTCCAGGGCGGCGGCCGGGTCGTGGATGGAGCAGGGGCCGATCACCACCAACAGCCGGTCGTCCTCGCGGGCCATGATGCGGTGGATGGTCTGACGCGTCTGGGTGATGAGGGATTCGACCGCCGTCCCATGGATCGGGAAGAAGCGGATCAGATGTTCGGGAGGCGGCAACACTGTGATGTCCTTGATGCGTTCGTCGTCGGTCTGGCTGGTTTTCTCGACGTCGCGGTACCAGGCATCGCTGGAGGGATGGGCGGGGGCCTTCATGGGTTGCGTCCTCGTGGGTGGATGAATCAGGAAAGGGAGAGCGGAAAAACAAAAAACCGCCGGGCTTTTCAGCTTCGGCGGTTTCTTAGAGAAGGGGGCTCGGGTCTGGGTGCGCGCTTACCTCTCATCCGCCAGGGACAGAGAAGTAAAACCAAAAGTAGAACGCGCTACGGACTTGCATGCGGGCCAATGTAGCACGTCTTGCGCGTTGCAACATCCCGCAGCGTTGCGGCCGAGCGACAGGTCATGGACTGCGACGCCACCATGCGCGCAGCCGCCCGATCCAGGACGCATTGCCGCGGCGGGCGGCCGGAGGTGCGGCGCGGGAGAGCGGTGCGCCTTGCGTCTGCGCGCCATGCTCGTACATCTCCAGCAGCAGCAGCGCCTCGCCCACCGCGCGCCAGGCCACCAGCTCGAACGAGTCGAAACGCGCGCGCTCGGCACTGCTGCGGCGCTCCAGCGCGCCCTGCCACGCGGCGATCGCATCGCGCAGTTCGCGCAAGGTACCTTGGTACACGCCAAGTTCGTACATGGCATGCCATGCCGAGCCCAGGCTGGTGAGGAAACGCTGGTGCTCGCGGGCGCAGGCGGCGAGCTGCTCCACGCTGTGCAGGATGGCAGGGGGATCGCTGCGCCGGCGGCGCATGCGCACTGCGGTCTCGATGTGCTGCGACAGGGCGACAAGGCTGTCGCGCAATTGGCGGGACTCTTCGTCCGCCAGCCCCTCGCGCAGGAACCGGCTGATGTCGTCGAACGACTGGGCGCTGTGCAGCAGGCGGGAGGTCAGCGGTCCGTGCATGCAGCGCATTGTGCGCCGGCCCGGCCGGGGCGGCCTGCCGGCAGGCCGCCTCGACCGCGAAGGCCGAGACTCAGGCCGTGCCGCCCACGGTCAGGCCTTCGATGCGCAGCGTGGGCTGGCCCACGCCCACGGGCACGCTCTGGCCCTCCTTGCCGCACGTGCCGACGCCGCTGTCCAGCGCCATGTCGTTGCCGATCATGGTGACCTTCTTCAGCGACTCCGGCCCGCTGCCGACGATGGTGGCGCCCTTGACGGGGTAGAGGATCTTGCCGTTCTCGACCCAGTAGGCCTCGCTGGCCGAGAAGACGAACTTGCCGCTGGTGATGTCCACCTGCCCGCCGCCGAAGTTGGTGGCGTAGAGGCCGCGCTTCATGCTCGCCACGATCTCTTTCGGGTCCTTGTCGCCGCCCAGCATGTAGGTATTGGTCATGCGCGGCATGGGAATGTGCGCATAGCTCTCGCGCCGGCCGTTGCCGGTGGGCTTCACGCCCATCAGCCGGGCGTTCATGGCGTCCTGGATGTAGCCCTTTAGGATGCCGTCCTCGATCAGCACGTTGCGCTGGCTGGCCTGGCCTTCGTCGTCCACGTTGAGCGAGCCGCGGCGGTCGGCGATGGTGCCGTCATCCAGCACGGTGACGCCCTTGGCGGCCACGCGCTCGCCGATGCGGCCGCTGAACGCGCTGGAGCCCTTGCGGTTGAAGTCGCCCTCCAGCCCGTGGCCGATGGCCTCGTGCAGCAGCACGCCGGGCCAGCCCGGGCCGAGCACCACGGTCATCTCGCCAGCGGGCGCCGGGCGCGACTCCAGGTTGACCAGCGCGGCGTTGACGGCGTCGTCCACGTACTGGTTGATCTGCGCATCGTCGAAATAGTCCAGCCCGAAGCGGCCGCCGCCGCCGGAGGAGCCGACCTCGCGCCGGCCGTTCTGCTCGGCGATGACGGTGATCGACAGACGCACCAGCGGGCGCACGTCGGCGGCCAGAGTGCCGTCGGCGCGGGCGACCAGCACCACGTCGTATTCGCTGGCCAGGCCGGCCATGACCTGGGCCACGCGCGGGTCCTTGGCGCGAGCACGCTGCTCGGCCTTTTCCAGCAGCGCCACCTTGGCGGTGCTGTCCAGCGTGGCGATGGGGTCGATGCCGCGGTAGAGCGAGCGGCTGCTTGCTATCTTTTGGGGAGCTAACCGCGCTTTACCAGACTGGGCCGAGGCGGAAATTGACCGCACAGTGCGGGCCGCATCCAGCAGCGAGGCCAGGGAGATGTCATCGGAATAGGCAAACGCCGTCTTCTCGCCGCTCACCGCGCGCACGCCCACGCCCTGGTCGATGCTGAACGAGCCGGTCTTGACGATGCCCTCTTCCAGGCTCCAGCCTTCGCTGCGCGTGTACTGGAAGTACAGGTCGGCGTCGTCGACGCGGTGCGCGCGGATCTCCGCCAGGGCGCGCGTCAGATGGGATTCGTCCAGACCGAAAGGCTCCAGCAGGAGCTGACGGGCAATGGCCAAACGTTCGATGGTGGGTTCGCGGGAGATCATGCGCCCGATTGTAGGCAGCCGGCCATGCCCCCGTGCCCGGCGCGGGTGCCCCTGCCGCAGGGTCGTACGGAAGCGGGCCTACAGCGCCTGACGGGGGGCGTCCGGGGCCTGGCGCTGCGCCCGGGCCACCGACATGAGCACGCCCAGCGCCAGCCCCAGCGTGACCATGGCCGTGCCGCCGTAGCTCACGAACGGCAGCGGCACGCCGACCACGGGCAGGATGCCGCTGACCATGCCCATGTTCACGAAGGCGTAGGTGAAGAAGATCATGGACACCGCGCCCGCCATCAGCCGCCCGAACAATGTGGCCGAGCCCATGGCGATGGCCAGGCCGCGCCACACCAGCAGCAGGAAGCACACGATCAGAAAGAGGTTGCCGGCCAGACCGAACTCCTCGGAGTAGGCGGCGAAGATGAAGTCGGTGGTGCGCTCGGGGATGAACTCCAGATGCGTCTGCGTGCCGGCCATGAAGCCCTTGCCCCAGAAGCCGCCCGAGCCGATGGCGATCATGCCCTGGATGATGTGGAAGCCCTTGCCCAGGGGATCGCGCGTCGGGTCCAGCAGCGTGCAGATGCGCTGCTGCTGGTAGTCGTGGAGCACCGGCCAGCGCACGCCGTCGGCGCACAGCTGGGGCTCGAACCAGACGATCAGGATGATGCCGACCGCGCCGATGACGACCGGCGGCACCACCAGCTTCCATGGCAGGCCGGCGAAGAAGATCACCGACAGGCCCGCCGCCAGCACCAGCAGCGAGGTGCCCAGGTCGGGCTGCTTCATGATCAGGCCCACCGGCAGCGCCAGCAGCGCGCCGGCGGCCACGAAGTCGAGCGGGCGCAGCTGGCCTTCGCGCTTCTGGAACCACCACGCCAGCATCAGCGGCATGGCGATCTTGAGGATCTCGCTGGGCTGGATCGTGATGCCGAGGTTGATCCAGCGCTGCGCCCCCTTCTTGGTGATGCCGAACAGCGCCACGGCGATCAGCAGTGCCACGCCCACCGTGTACAGCGGCACCGCCAGCATCATCAGCCGCTGCGGCGGGATCTGCGCCACCACGAACAGGATGCCCGCCGCCAGCAGCATGTTGCGGCCGTGGTCGTAGAAACGCGTGCCGTGGTCGTAGCCGGACGAATACATCGCCACCAGCCCGATCGACGCCAGCAGCCCCAGCATGACCAGCAGCATCCAGTCGAAGCCGCGGAAGAACGGCAGGATGCGCTGCAGCAGGGAGGGCTTGTCGAATACGGCGGAAGACATGGGGCGCGATTATCGGGCGCACGGACCGCGCCGGCACACGGCGGGGCCAAAGGGGCGCGAGACCCGCCAGGCAGAATGGACTGCACGCCCCGTCCCGGCCCCGCGCCCTCTCGCATCTTCCCCACCATGACACAGACCACCCACCTGCTCTACCTGCACGGCTTCCGCTCCTCGCCCCAGTCGGCCAAGGCCCGGCTGATGGCCCAACACGTGGCCACGCGGCATCCCGGCGTGCACTTCTGGTGCCCGCAGCTGCCGCCCTCCCCGCGGGAGGCGATGGCCCTGGTGGCGGCCGGCATCGCCGACTGGCCGCGCGCGGCCATGGCGGTGGTGGGCTCGTCCCTGGGCGGCTACTACGCCAGCTGGGTCGCGCAGCGGCAAGCCTGCCCCAGCGTGCTGCTCAACCCGGCTGTGGACCCGGCGCGCGATCTGGAGCGCTACATCGGCGAGCAGACGGCTTGGCACGACCCGGCGCAGCACTTCTACTTCCGCCCCGAATACATCGCCGAGCTGCGCGCGCTGGACGTGCGCGGCCGCGCCCCGGCGGCGCCGGAGCTGGCCGTCATCGCCAAGGGCGACGAATTGCTGGACTGGCGCGAAATGGCCGCGCGTTACGCCCACGCGCAGCTGAGGCTGCTGGAGGGCGGAGACCACGCCCTCAGCGCCTTCCCCGATCACATCGACGAGGTGGCGCGCTTCTGCGGGCTGGCGGGCGGCCCGGACGGCGCGGCCGCGGATCGGGCCCAGGCCGCGTAGTCCCGCGGGTACGCGATGCGGTAGCGCTCGGCGTGGAAGGCCTCTTCGTCGACCAGACCCAGCAGCCGCGTGCTGGCCAGTACGGCTTCGATGATGCGCGGCTCGGGCGAGTAGTGCAGCAGCCGGCGCGCCGCGGGGTACAGCGTGGCGGCATTGGCCGCGGTGACGGGCGTGGTCGTGACCCAGGCGAACGCGGCGGCGTCGCGGAAGAAGGTGGTCTCCCGCGCCACCTGCTCGGCGGTGTCGCGCTGGTACTGCGGGGCCCGCTGCGGCGCCGGGCGGTACAGGCCGCTCACCCGCTCGTAGTCGTGCGCCAGCCAGGCGCCCCAGGCCAGCACGGCCAGGCCGGCCACGGCAACGGCGGCCCGCAGCGCGGGCCCCAGCGCCGACAGATGGGGCCGCCACAGCACCCACAGCGCCAAGCCGGTGGCCAGCTGGAAGGGGCCGTACCACAGGGGGAATTCCAGCAGGCTGTGCACGCCGATCACGGCCAGCACGCCCCACGCCAGCTGGCGCAGCGGATCGGTCTCGGCCCACGGGCGGCCGCGCAGCACCCACCACAGCACGGCACCGCAGAAGACCAGCGCCACCGGCAGGCCCAGCTCCACGGCGAGGTGCAGCGGCAGGTTGTGCGCGTTGTCCACCAGCACGCAGAAGCGCTCGCCGGGGAACAGCGTGGCGTAGTGGGCGTAGTCCAGCTCGCCCCAGCCCCAGCCGGCCCAGGGCTTCTGGGCGATCAGGTGCAGCATGTTGGGCCAGAGCACCGAGCGCGTGCCGCAGCGCTCGCCGCCGCCCAGGCGGTCGAACAGGCCGTCCATGGCAACGCCCGTCCACTGCTCCAGCAGGTGCGGCAACGCCCAGGCGGCGCCCAGGTACAGCAGCACGCCCGCGCCGGCCAGCCCCAGCGGCAGCCAGCCCATGGAGCGGCGCCACAGGATCAGCAGCACCAGCAGCACGCCCCACTCCAATGCCCCCGTGCGGGAAGCAGTCGCGGCGGCGCAGGCGGCGATGGGCACCAGCGCCCAGGGCGTGAGAAAGCCCGACAGGCGCACCAGCCAGTCGCTGACCCGCCCTGTGCGCACCCTGCCGCCGGGCAGCAACGGCTGCCCCTGCGTGCAGGCCGCCGCGCGGCCCACCCACCACACCAGCGCCCACAGGCCCAGCGCCATCAGGGTGGCCTGCTGGTTGCGCTGGCGCAGGTTGCCCAGCGCCTCGCCGATGGAGGCCGGATACACCCAGGGCGCCCAACCCAGGTCGCCGCGGAAGAACTGCAGCAGCCCGATGCACGCGCCCACCACGGCCGCCAGCAGCAGGCCGGCGGCCAGGGCCACGGCAGGCTGGGCGGAAGACGCCGCCTGCCCCCGGCCCGCCCCCTGCCCGGCCCGCACCCACGCCAGCGCCGTCAGCAGCCAGGCACAGCCGCCCGCGACCATCAACGGCCAGAAGTTGGACAGCGGGGCCTGCGTGCGCGCGAAGAGAAAAGGCAGCGCCACGGCCAGCACGGACAGCAGCGAAGCAAAAACGTTGAAGGCGGACATTGAAGGGGCAGCAGGGGCGCCGCGGGGGGTGCGGACGGGCGGACACCGGCCTGGAGGGGCGGCGGCGGGAAAGGGCTCGATCATAGGGGGCGCAGGCTCCGGCCAAAATATGGAACGAAATAGGCCGTAGCGCCCGCAGATATTGCGCAAGCAGCTATTCAATCAATAGCACTGCTTTTTATTGCCGCCGCCCGCTGCACGGCAAAGCCCCCGCTCCGGCCACCCGGGCGGCCCATGGGACAATGCCGGCCATGCATGCATTGTTTGAAGAAGCCGGCAAATTCCTGGCCGGCCGTATCCTCTCCGAGGCCGAAAGCTCCGCGCAGATCGAGCTGGATTCCGGCAAGCGCGTCAAGGTCAAGGGCGCCCACATCCTGCTGAAGTTCGAGAAGCCCGCGCCCGCCGATCTGGTGCGCGAGGCGCAGTCCGTGGCCGCCGAGATCGAGCTGCCGCTGGCCTGGGAATTCGCCCCCGAGGAAGAGTTCGGCTTTGCCGACCTGGCACGCGACTACTTCTCCGCCAACGCCACGCTGGCCCAGCAGGCCGGCGCGCTGTTTGCGCTCTACGAGGCGCCGCATTACTTCCGCCGCGCCGGCAAGGGCCGCTTCAAGAAGGCCCCGGCCGAGATCCTGCAGCAGGCGCTGGCCGCCATCGAGAAGAAGAAGGCCATCCTGGCGCAGATCGACGAGTGGGCCGCCGCCCTGGGCCGGGGCGAATGCCCGCAGCCGATCCGCGAGCAGCTCTACAAGATCCTGTTCAAGCCCGACAAGAACGCGCCCGAATACAAGGCCGTGGTGGAAGCCAGCCGCGCCACGCACAAGGCGCCGCTCGACCTGCTGCAGCAGGCCGGCGCCATCGACTCGCCCTACCAGTTCCACTGGAAGCGTTTCCTGTTCGAGAACTTCCCCAAGGGCACGGGCTTCCCCGCCGTCACCGCGCCGCAGCCGCCCGAGGACCTGCCGCTTGCGCCCGTGCAGGCGTATTCCATCGACGATTCGCAGACGACGGAAATCGACGATGCGCTGTCCGTGCAAGGCCTGGGCACCGGCACCGTCACACTCGGCATCCACATCGCCGCGCCGGGCCTGGCCATCGTGCCGGGCACACCGCTCGACCAGCTGGGCCGCAACCGCCTGTCCACGGTCTACATGCCCGGCTACAAGATCACCATGCTGCCCGACGAGGTGGTGCGCATCTACACGCTGGACGAAGGCCGCGCCAACCCGGCCGTGTCGCTCTACGTGACGATCAACGAAGAGACTTTGGAGATCACCGGCACCGAAACCAAGCTGGAGCGCGTGCCCGTGGCCGTGAACCTGCGCCACGACCAGCTCGACCACATCGTGACCGAGGAATGGCTGAGCGACCCCTCGGTTCAGGTCCAGAACACGCCCCAGCCCTTGCTGGAACGGCGCGAGCAGCTCTCCTTTTTGCATCGCCTCGCCAAGAGCCTCAAGGCCCAGCGCGAAGTGGTGCGCGGCAAGCCCGAGACTTTCAACCGGCCGGACTACAACTTCCGGCTGAGCGCCGCCCGGCCGCCCGAAGGCGCGAACACCCCCTCGGGGGGCAGCGCAGCCAACGCAGTGGCAAGCGTGGGGGCTGGCAAATCCGGCAACGACGGCGCCGAGCCCACGGGCCGCGAGCAGGTCAGCATCACCACGCGCAAGCGCGGCGCGCCGCTGGACCTGATCGTGGCCGAGGCGGCCATCGTCGCCAACAGCAGCTGGGGCCAGCTGCTGGCCGAGCACGGCGTGCCCGGCATCTACCGCAGCCAGGCCAGCCTGGCGCCCGGCGTGAAGGTGCGCATGGGCACCAAGGCGCTGCCGCACGCCGGCATCGGCGTGAAGAGCTACGCCTGGGCCACCTCGCCGCTGCGCCGCTACGTCGATCTGGTGAACCAGTGGCAGATCATTGCCTGCGTGCGCCACGGCAAGACGGCCGCGCTGGCCGCACCATTCAAGCCCAAGGACGCGGACCTGTTCTCCATCATCAGCAGCTTCGACGGCGCCTACAGCGCCTACAACGGCTACCAGGCCGGCATGGAGCGCTTCTGGACGCTGCAGTACCTGCAGCAGAACGAGGTCACCGACATCGAGGCCACCGTGTTCAAGGAAGGCCCGGCCGGCAGCTTCCTGGTGCGCGCCGATGCCCTGCCCCTGGTGCTGCCCGTGCTAGGCGCGCAGAATCTGCCGCGCGGCGCGCGGGTGCGCGTGAAGCTGGGCGAGATCGACGAGATCACGCTCGACATCAGCGGCACGGTGCTGGAGCGCCTGGACGACCCGCAGGATGCCAGCGATGACGGCCCGGTGGACGAGCCCGAGGGCGACGACGACGAGGCCGTGGCCGGCCCCATCGCCATTGCGGTGGACGTGAACGAGGCCGAGGCCGCCGGCACCGATAATCGGGCGCCGTGAACACACACCTCCACGCCCCCCGTCCCCTGTGGCCGCTGCGCCCCGCCGGCGCCGGCCGCCCTGCTGGAGCGGCCCGGCGATGAAGCTGCCGGCCCTCTTTCGCCGCATGGGCGCGCTGCAGTGGGCTCTCACGGCCTCGGTGGCGGTGCACGCCGTGCTGCTGTCGGTGCGTTTCATCGATCCGGAGAGCTTCAACCGGGTCTTCCAGGACACGCCCCTGGAGGTGATCCTGGTGAACGCCAAGTCCAACGAGCGCCCGGACAAGGCCCAGGCCATCGCCCAGACCTCGCTGGCCGGCGGCGGCGAGGCGGCCCAGGGCCGCGCCACCAGCCCCCTGCCCTACTCCGCCATCACGGCCGTGGGGGATGATTTCGAGGAAATGCAGCGCAAGATGGACGCCATGCTGGAGCAGCAGAACCAGATGCTCGCCCAGCTGCGCAAGCAACTGGCCAGCATGCCGGTGCCCGATCCGCGCCCGACCAGCCAGGCCACCGAGGCGCAGACGCAGGAAGAAAAGCGCCGCCAGCTGGTCAAGCTGCTGGCCGAGATCGAAAAGCGCATCAACGAAGAGAACGCCCGCCCGCGCAAGCGCTACATCAGCCCGGCCACGCGCGAAGAGGCCTATGCCGTGTACTACGACGCGCTGCGCCGCAAGATCGAGGACAAGGGCACCGAGAACTTTCCCGAGCAGGCCGGCAAGAAGCTCTACGGCGAGCTGACCATGATCGTCACCGTGAACCACGACGGCCGCGTGCTCACCACCGAGGTCGTCCAGGGATCGGGCAACAGCCTGCTGGACCGCCGCGCGGAGGCCATCGCCCGCGCGGCCGGCCCGTTCGGCACCTTCGACAAGGCGATGCGCGCCAAGGCCGACCAGATCGCCGTGGTCTCGCGCTTCAAGTTCACCCGAGACCAGACGCTGGAGACGACGGTGAGATGACGACCCGCGGCGTGCGCCGGCCCCCGCCGCCTGCGCGGGGACCGCACCGCAGGCCGCGCCCCGGCACCCGAACGCGCACACGCACGCACGCAGCCCCTGACTGTTTCCCTTTCCCCATGACTGCTTCGACCGCCGCCCCTGCCAGCTACTGCGTGATGGGCAACCCCATCGCGCACAGCCGCTCGCCCTGGATCCACGCACGCTTTGCCGAGCTGACCGGCCAGGCCCTGGTGTACGAACGCCGCCTCGTGCCGGTGGACGGCTTCGCCGCTGCGCTGCACGACTTTGCCGGCGCTGGCGGGCGCGGCTGCAACGTCACCGTGCCGTTCAAGCTCGAAGCCGCGGAGCGCGCCACCGAACGCAGCGAGCGCGTGCAGCTGGCCGGCGCCGCCAACACGCTGGTCTTCGGCAGCGACGGCGCCATCACGGCCGACAACACCGACGGCCTGGGCCTGGTGGCCGACATCACGCGCAACGCCCAGGTGCCGCTGACCGGGCGCGACGTGCTGCTGGTGGGCGCGGGCGGCGCGGCGGCCGGCGTGCTCGGGCCGCTGCTGTACGAGCGCCCCCGCCGCATCGTGGTGACCAACCGCACGCACGCACGCGCCGAAGCCCTGGTGCACAGCCATGCCGGCCTGGCGACGCTACAAAAAGTAGAGCTGCTTGCGCTTGATATACAAGCGCTGGAGGGCGATTTCGATGTGATCATCAACGCCACGGCCAGCAGCCTGGCGGGCGGCGGCGTTCCGGTGCCTGCCCGGGTGCTGCGCCCCGGCAGTCTGGCCTACGACATGATGTACGGCCCCGCGGCCCAGGGCTTTCTGGACTGGGCGCGCCAGCACGGCGCCGTGGCGCGCGACGGGCTCGGCATGCTGGTGGAGCAGGCGGCCGAGGCCTTCGCGCTGTGGCGCGGCGTGCGTCCGCCCTCCGCGCAGGTGCTGGCAGAGCTGCGGGCCGCCATCGCGGCAGGCCAGTGACGGCTGGCACGTACAGGACGGACACACGATGAAAGCCCTGCTGCGCTGGATCGGATTGGGTCTGCTGGCCTTCGTGGCGCTGCAGCTGTTCTTCGTGGGCCGCATCGCGCTCATGGCGGTGGTGGCCCCTGAATCGACGAGCTTCCAGCGCTCCGAGGCCTGGGCCCAGATCGCCGACCGCGGCGGCGTGCGCTGGCGCCAGGAGTGGGTGGCCTACGGCGAGATCGCCGACACGCTCAAGCGTGCGGTGATCGCCTCCGAGGACGACGGCTTCGTCAACCACGACGGTGTGGACTGGAACGCCATCGAGGCCGCCTGGGAGAAGAATGCGCGCGCCGAGGCCCAGTTCCAGAAGCGCCAGGACGCCGCGCCCGCCCGTGCGGTGCGGCCGGCCAAGATCGTGGGCGGCTCCACCATCACCCAGCAGCTGGCCAAGAACCTGCTGCTGTCGGGCGAGCGCACGCTGCTGCGCAAGGGGCAGGAGTTCGTTCTCACGCTGGCGCTGGAGCACCTGCTGAGCAAGCAGCGCATCCTGGAGATCTACCTCAATAGCGTGGAATGGGGCGACGGCGTGTTCGGAGCCGAGGCAGCGGCCCAGCACTACTTCCGCAAGAGCGCTGCGCGCCTGAGCGCGGCCGAGGCGGCCCGCCTGGCGGTGATGCTGCCGCAGCCCAAGCGGTTCGAGAAAACGCCGGGCTCCGCCTACCTCTCGGGGCGCGCCCGGATCATCATGGGCCGGATGGGGTCGGCGGAACTACCCTGAGCGACCGCTGGCGACCGCTCTGAGCGGCACCGCCGCTCAGAGCGGTGTCGTCACCACCGCCTCAGCTGGCGCTGAAGTCGGGACGGCGCTTCTCCATGAAGGCCGTGAACGCCTCGCGCGCAGCAGGCTCGCGCAGCATGCGGCCGAAGCTCTCGCCCTCTTCCGCCATCCGTTCGAGCACGGCCGACTGCGAGGACTTCTTCATCAGGCGCTTGGTCTCCACCAGCGAACTCAGCGGCTTGCCGGCCAGCTTGCGGGCCTGGGTCTGGGCCACCATGTTGCATTCGGTGGGCGGCACGACGCGGTTGACCAGGCCCACCTCCAGCGCCGCCTCGGCCATGAAGGGCTCGCCCAGCAGCAGCGCCTCGGCGGCGCGGTGGTAGCCCAGCAGCTGCGGCGCCAGCAGGCTGGAGGCCGCCTCGGGGCACAGGCCCAGGTTCACGAAGGGCATCGAGAACGCTGCGTTGTCGCCCGCGTACACCAGGTCGCAATGGAACAGCAGGGTGGTGCCGATGCCCACCGCCGGGCCGCACACGGCGGCGATGACGGGCTTGGGAAAGGTGGCGATGCCGCGCAGGAAACGGAACACCGGCGAATCCGGCGTGGAGGGCGGCAGCTCCAGAAAGTCGCCGATGTCGTTGCCGGCGCTAAAGATCGCCACGTCGCCCTGCAGCACCACGACGCGCACGGCATTGTCCTGCGCCGCAGCGTCGAACGCATCGGCCAGGGCCGAGTACATCGCGCGGGTGATCGAATTCTTCTTCTCGACGCGGTTGAAGGTGATGGTGGCCACGCCGTGTTCGGTGTGGACCAGGATGTCCTGGTGGGCTTCGGTCATGGGGACTCCGTTGAGAGGGTCTGAAATGATAGGACGGTGGGTGCATGCTGCCCCCCGGCGCCCGCTATTCCTTGTAGTACACGATCTGGTGGCTGCTGGCCAGCAGAGTGCCGGACTGGTTCCACAGCTGCGCCGTCTGGTCGAAGAAGCCGTTGCGGAACTCCTGCGCGCGCGCCTGTCCCAGCACATGGCCCGTGCCGGTGGCCTGCAGCTGGGCACTGCTGGCGTGGAAGTACACGGTGATGGACACGGTGCCCGCGGGCACGCGCCGCGCACGGCGCAGCCACACGCGCGGGAAGAACACATCCGCCAGCGCAGCCAGCGCGCAGAAATCGAGCGGGCGCGGCGGGTCGTCACGCATCCACAGCTGCGTCAGGCTGCTTTCGCCGCGATCGTCCCACTCCTCGGGCAGGCCGCCGGACACCAGGCGCATGTCGTAGCGGTTGAGCCACTCCACGCTGAAGTTCCTGGCGCCCTTCTGCAGGGTGTCCGGCGCGGGCGCGCCAGGCATGGGCGTATCCGCCAGGCTCCAGGTCTCGCGCCGCGCAGCGGTGACCACCGTGGCCGTGGTCGTGACCACCGGGGCGCCGTCCGCGCCCGGCTGCAGGATGGACAGCGTCCAGTGCTGGGTGGAGCGGTTGGTGCGTACCGGCGTGGCCTGCAACGTGAAAGGGCCTTCGGCCAACGCGCCCGCGTAGTTCACCGTGAGCGACAGCGGCTCGCCCAGCCGGTCCCGGGTGCTGCATCACCGCCTGCAGCAAGGTGGCCGCGGTGATGCCGCCGAACGGCCCCACCATGTTCCAGTAGGCCGGCGTGGTGCGGCCGGCATAGGTGCCGGGCGCCGACGGTGTGATCGCCAGCGCTTCGTCCAGGGGGTGCAAGGATTCGGTCATGTGAACGAGTGTGCCGTGGTTCTCGAACGGGTGCCGTCGTGCCCGGGACTCTGCGCTGCGAAGGGCATGGCTGGACTTCGCCAGCAGACGCCGTGGAACGGGCTTCGCCCGGCCACTGGCGTCGTCTCCCTTCCCATCGCGCAGCGATGAGAGAAGGGGGAAGGCGCGCAGCGCCTCAGGGGGTTGTTCTCAAACCCTTTCGAAGATGCCCGCAGCGCCCTGCCCCATGCCCACGCACATGGTGACCATGCCGCGCTTGAGGTTGTGGCGGCGCAGCGCATGCACGACCGTGGCGGCGCGGATGGCGCCGGTGGCACCCAGCGGGTGGCCCAGGGCGATGGCGCCACCCATGGGATTCACCTTGGCCGGGTCCAGGCCCAGTTGCCGCACCACCGCCAGCGATTGGGCGGCAAAGGCCTCGTTCAGCTCGAACCAGTCGATGTCGTCCTGCTGCAGGCCGGCATAGCGGAGCGCGGCGGGAATGGCTTCGATGGGACCGATGCCCATGATGGACGGCGGCACGCCCTTGCTGGCGAAGCTCACGAAGCGGGCCAGCGGCGTGAGGCCGAAGCGTTTCACCGCCGCTTCGCTCGCCAGGATCAGCGCGCCCGCGCCGTCGCTGGTCTGCGAGCTGTTGCCCGCGGTGACCGAACCGCGCGCCGCGAACACGGTCTTGAGCTTGGCAAGGCCTTCCAGGCTGGTGTCGGGCCGGGCGCCTTCGTCGAGCGTCACCGTGCGGGTCTTGGCGATGCTCTCGCCCGTTTCCAGATCGGCCGTGCGGTCGGTCACTTCGATGGGCGTGATCTCGTCGGTGAACTCGCCGGCCTGCTGCGCCTTGAGGGCACGCTGGTGCGACTGAAGGGCGAAGGCGTCCTGGTCTTCGCGGCTCACCTTCCACTGCTGCGCCACCTTCTCGGCCGTGAGGCCCATGCCGTAGGCGATGCCCACGTCGCCGTCCTTGGCGAAGATGCTGGGCGAGAGGGACGGCGTGTTGCCCATCATGGGCACCATGCTCATGCTCTCCACGCCGGCGGCGATCATCACGTCGGCCTCGCCCACGCGGATGCGGTCGGCCGCCATCTGCACGGCCGACAGGCCGGACGCGCAGAAACGGTTGACGGTGATGCCGCCCACGCTGGTGGGCAGGCCCGCCAGCACCGCGCCGATGCGCGCCACGTTCAGGCCTTGCGCGCCCTCAGGAATGGCGCAGCCGCAGATGATGTCCTCGATGGAGGCCGGGTCCAGTCCGGGCACCTGGGCCAGCGCCGCCTTGAGGGTGGTCGCCAGCAGATCGTCCGGGCGGGTGTTGCGGAAGTAGCCGCGGTGCGACTTGCCGATGGGCGTGCGCGTGGCGGCGACGATGTAGGCGTCCTGCATTTGTTTGGCCATGGAGAAGGCTCCTTCAGTCAATCGATCGATCGGTCTCGCGATCGGTGAGTCAATGGGTGGGATTCGGTTCGGTCGTTGGCTTGCCGGGGCGGTTGGACGGCACCCAGGCCCAGGTGAATTCGCACTCCACCGGCTCTGCGCCGGTTTCGTCCGTCACCGTGACCTGGACCTGCATCTCGCCCTTGGTTTCCGCCTGCATGGCCGCGCGCTGCGCATCGGTCAGCACCGCCACGGCCCGCAGGGCGCCGTGAGCGCGCTTGCGGAAGGCCATCTTCATGTCCTTGGCCAGCGGAATGCAGTTGTCGCGCACGTTCAGTCCCACCACCATGCCGGTGGCCGTCTCGGCCAGCAGGTTCATCGCCGAGGCATGGATGCCGCCGATATGGTTGCGCACCCGCGGCTCGTTGCGCAGGTGCACTTCCACGCGGTGGGGCGACATCTCTGTGAACTCCACGCCGGCCGTTCGCGTGAACGGCACGGCGCGGCGCAGCACCAGGTTGCGCACCCAGGGGCGCAGGAACTTCGGGAATTCGTCCACCTGCTCCAGCTGCAATTGCAGCCGGTTGGGCGCGAAGACGCTGTCCGGGGTCGTGGTCATGCGGGCGGCCAATCAGTTGCGCAGCGGCTTGCCGGTGTTCAGCATGCCCAGGATGCGTTCCTGCGTCTTGGGATGCTGGATCAGCGCGCAGAAGGCCTTGCGCTCCAGCGCCATCAGGTACTCCTCGCTCACCAGCGCGCCGGCATCGACATCGCCGCCGCACACGATCTCGGCGATCAGTGTGGCGATGTGCTGGTCGTGGTCGCTGATGAAGCCGCCGTCGCGCATGTTCACCAGCGAGCCGCGGATGGTGGCGATGCCGCTGCGGCCCGCCACCGGGAACAGGCGCTTGTTCGGCGCGCGCCAGCCGCTGGCCGCCAGGGCCTTGGCCTCGTTCAGCGCGACGAACAGCACCTCGTCCTTGTGCGGCACGACGATGTCGCTCTCCAGCAGGTAGCCCAGCTTGCGCGATTCGAGCGCGCTGGTGCCCACCTTGGCCATCGCGGCGGCCGTGAAGCCTTCGGTCAGGAACGGCAGCAGGTCCTTGCCCGTGGAAGCCGCGGCATTCTCGGCCGCGCGGCGGGCGATATAGGTCAGCCCGCCCGCGCCGGGCACCAGCCCCACGCCCACTTCGACCAGGCCGATGTAGCTTTCCATGTGCGCGACGCGCCGGGCCGAATACACGGCCAGCTCGCAGCCACCGCCCAGCGCCATGCCGTGGATGGCCGAGATGACCGGCACCTGGGCGTAGCGCAGGCGCAGCATCAGGTTCTGCAGTTCCTGTTCCACGCTTTCGATGGCCGAGATGCCGGCCACCACGAAGGCGGGCATGGTGGCGGCCAGGTCGGCCCCCACGCTGAAAGGGGCGTCACCGGACCAGATCACCAGGCCGTCGTATTCGCGCTCGGCGGTGTCGATGGCTTCGACCAGGCCTTCCATCACGTCGGGGCTGATCGCGTGCATCTTGCTCTTGATGCTGGCGATGAGGATCCGGCTACCGGAGGGACCTGCATCCTGGTCGAGCGTCCAGGTGCGCAGCGCATCGGACTCGGCCACCGTGGTGCCGGCCGTGCGCCAGTCAGGCAGGTTCGTTTCACCCAAGAGCCGCTCGGGGAAATGCTGGCGCTCGTACACGGGCAGTTGCCGGCGCGGCACAAACTTCGACTTCGACGCGCTCCACGAGCCTTCGGCCGTATGCACGCCACCAGCCTCGGCCACCGGCCCCTTGAAGACCCACTCGGGTAGCGGCGCCTTGCTGAGCGCCTTGCCGGCATCGATGTCCTCCTGGATCATCTTCGCCACGTCGAGCCAGCCGGCTTCCTGCCACAACTCGAACGGGCCCTGCTTCATGCCGAAGCCCCAGCGCATGGCCTGGTCCACGTCGCGCGCGTTGTCGGCGATGGTGCCCAAATGCACGGCGGCGTAATGGAAGCTGTTGCGCAGGATGGCCCAGAGGAAGCGGCCCTGCGCGCCCTCGGCGTTGCGCAGCAGTTTCAGGCGCTCGGCGGCGGGCTTCTTGAGCATGCGGCCATAGACCTCGTCGGCCTTCTGGCCGCCGGGCACGTAATCGCCTTCGGCCAGGTCGAAGCGCAGGATGTCGCGGCCCACCTTCTTGTAGAAGCCGGCCTTGGCCTTCTGGCCCAGGTGCTTCATCTCGATGAGTTTGTTCAGCACCTCGGGCGTGCCGAAGCTGCCATAGAACGGGTCGGTTTCTTCCGTCAGGTTGTCCTGCAGCGTCTTGATGACGTGGGCCATCGTGTCCAGGCCCACCACGTCGGCGGTGCGGAACGTGCCGCTGCTGGCGCGCCCCAGCTTCTTGCCCGTGAGGTCGTCCACCACATCGAAGGTCAGGCCGAAGTTCTCCACCTCCTTCATCGTCGCCAGCATGCCGGCGATGCCGACACGGTTGGCGATGAAGTTGGGCGTGTCGTGCGCACGCACCACGCCCTTGCCGAGGCCGCTGGTCACGAAGGCTTCCAGCTGATCCAGCACTTCCGGCGTGGTGGTGGGCGTGTCGATCAGCTCCACCAGCGTCATGTAGCGCGGCGGATTGAAGAAGTGGATGCCGCAGAAGCGCGGCTTGATCGCATCGGGCAGCGCCTCGGAGAGCTTGGTGATCGACAGGCCCGAGGTGTTGCTCGCCACGATGGCGTGCTTGGCGACGAAGGGCGCGATCTTCTTGTACAGATCGAGCTTCCAGTCCATGCGCTCGGCGATGGCCTCGATGATGAGGTCGCATTCGCGCAGCTGCTCCAGATGCTCTTCGTAGTTGGCCTGACCGATCAGGGCGGCGTTCTCCGCCACGCCCAGCGGTGCGGGCTTGAGCTTCTTCAAGCCTTCGATGGCCTTGGTGACGATGCCGTTCTTCGGGCCTTCCTTGGCAGGCAGGTCGAACAGCACCACGGGCACCTTCACGTTGGCGAGGTGGGCGGCGATCTGCGCACCCATCACGCCCGCGCCGAGCACGGCGACTTTCTTCACTTGGAATCGGGACATGGTTGGTTTCTTGTGAATGGTTGGGGGCAGCCGCTCTTACTGCACGCGCTGCCAGACCTGCGTGCGCCAGAAAGGCCCCAGGTAGCCGCGCACCTCCAGCTTGGCGCCGCCGTCGATGGGCGCGAAGCTGGCGCGGTATTCCTTGCCGTTCTCGGGGTCGAGGATCTTGCCGCCCTCCCACACGTCCTTGCCTTCGGCCTTCTTGCCGCCGCGGATGATCTCCAGCCCCGCGATGGGCTGGCCCTTGCGGTCGTCCGTGCATTCAGCGCACACGGCGTCGGGCTTGGTGTCCTTCTTGAGCGATTTCTCGATGCGCCCGGTGAGCGCGCCGCCTGCCTCCGACACCCGGATCTCGGCCTTGGCCTCGCCGGTCTTGTCGTCGATGCTGCGCCAGGTGCCCACAGGCGACACCTGGGCCCAGACGGGGGCGGAAATTGCTACACAAAATATAGCTACCAGCGCTTTATTCATAAGGGCTCCAGGTCAAAAATGCTTGAAACGATGGGACAGTGAAGCGGCACCGGTCAGGCCAAGGCGGCGTCGGTGTCCATCAGCGGCTTGGCGCCGGCGCGCGCGGTGCGCATCAGCGTGGCCGTTTCGGGGAACAGCTTGGCGAAGTAGAACCGCGCCGTCTGCAGCTTGGCGACGTAGAACGGGTCGGTGTTGCCGGCCGCGATCTCGCGCAGCGCCACCTGGGCCATGCGGGCGAACAGGTAGCCGAACACCAGGTGGCCGGCTACGCGCAGGTAATCGACCGCGGCAGCGCCCACTTCATCGGGGTTCTGGAAGCCCTTGAAACCGATCTCGGTGGTGAACTTGGTCATCTGCTCACCCAGGTAGGCGATGGGGTTGATGAACTCGGCCATCTTCTCGTTCACGCCTTCTTCCTGCACCAGTTGGCCCACCAGCTTGCCCAGTTTTTTGAGCGTGGCACCGTTGTTGCCCAGCACCTTGCGGCCCAGCAGGTCCAGCGACTGGATGGTGTTGGTGCCTTCGTAGATCATGTTGATGCGGTTGTCCCGCACGAACTGCTCCATGCCCCATTCCTTGATGAAGCCGTGGCCGCCGAAGACCTGCATGCAGGCGTTGGTGCTGATGTGGCCGTTGTCGGTGATGAAGGCCTTGACGATGGGCGTCAGCAGCGCGACCAGTTCATCGGAGTCCTTGCGCACCTTCTCGTCGGGGTGGCTGTGCGACTTGTCCAGCAGCAGCGTGCAGTAGATCTGCAGCGCGCGCGCGCCTTCGGCATACGCCTTGGCGGTGAGCAGCATCTTGCGCACGTCGGGGTGCACGATGATCGGGTCGGCGTCCTTGTCCTTGGCCTTGGTGCCCGACAGGCTGCGCATCTGGATGCGGTCCTTGGCATAGGCCAGCGCGTTCTGGAAGGCCACTTCGGTCAGACCCAGGGACTGGTTGCCCACGCCCAGGCGGGCGGCGTTCATCATCACGAACATGGCCTGCAGGCCCTTGTGCGGCTGGCCCACCAGCGTGCCGATGGCGCCATCGATGGCAATCTGCGCCGTGGCGTTGCCGTGGATGCCCATCTTGTGCTCCAGGCCGGTGCAGTAGATGGGGTTGCGCTCGCCCAGGGAGCCGTCGGCGTTGACCTGGTACTTGGGCACCACGAACAGGCTGATGCCCTTGCTGCCCTTGGGCGCGTCCGGCAAGCGGGCCAGCACCAGGTGCACGATGTTCTCGGTGAAATCGTGCTCGCCCGCGCTGATGAAGATCTTGTTGCCGGTGAGCTTGTAGGTGCCCTCGGGCGCGCCGGCGACGGGCTCGGCCTTGGTGCGCAGCAGGCCCAGGTCGGTGCCGCAGTGCGGCTCGGTCAGGCACATGGTGCCGGTCCACTCGCCGCTGGTCAGCTTGGGCAGGTACAGCTTCTTCTGCTCGGGCGTGCCGTGGGCGTGCAGGGCCTCATAGGCGCCGTGCGACAGGCCGGGGTACATCGTCCACGCCTGGTTGGCGCTATTGAGCATTTCGTACAGGCACTGGTTCAGCACGAAAGGCAGGCCCTGTCCGCCGTATTCCGGGTCGCACGACAGCGCCGCCCAGCCGCCTTCGACGTACTGCGCGTAGGCGTCTTTGAAGCCCTTGGGCGTGGCCACTTCGTGCGTGGCCTTGTCCAGGGTGCAGCCCTCCTCGTCACCGCTCATGTTGAGCGGAAACGCCACGCCGGCGGCGAACTTGCCAGCCTCTTCCAGGACGGCGTTGATGGTGTCGGCATCCACCTCGGCGTGCACGGGCATGGCCTTGAACTCGTCCGTCACGTTGAACACTTCGTGCAGCACGAATTGCAGGTCGCGCAGGGGCGGCGTGTAGGTAGGCATCGTTGGCTCCTGATGTATGAGAAGAATGGTTGGCGAAGCGGAAAAGGAAAAGGAAACGGAGGGCGATTCAGCCCTGGGCCGGCACAGCGGCGCCGTAGCGGGCCAGGATGTTGTCGAAGCCGGCGTTGGCGCGGTCGATGGAGCCCGGGGTCTGCAGGAAGCGCGCCTCGTAGTGCAGCGCGAGGATGAGCCCATGGATCTCGAACAGCATCTGCTCGGGATTCACGTCGGCGCGCAGCTCGCCCTGCTCCATGCACTGCTCGATGGCGCGCTTCATCGCGGCCAGCCAGGTGCGCACCGAGCTGGCGAGCGCATCCCGCACCGGGCCGTCGCGGTCGTCGAACTCCACGGCCCCACTGATGTAGATGCAGCCCGAGTCGATCTCGATCGAGGTCCGCTTCATCCAGTTGCCGAACAGGGCCCGCAACCGGGCCACGCCGCGCTCGGCTGCCAGCGCGGGGTAGAAGACCTCCTGCTCGAAGCGCACGTGGTACTCGCGGACCACGGAGATCTGCAGTTCCTCGCGCGAACCGAAATGGGCGAACACGCCTGACTTGCTCATGCCCGTCACATCGGCCAGAGCGCCGATGGACAGGCCCTCCAGCCCGATGTGGGTGGCCAGGCCGAGGGCGGCCTCGACGATGACCGCCTTGGTCTGCTGCCCCTTTTGCAGGGCACGTCCATCGCGGGCGGCGGACCGAACGGGCTTGATGAGAGTGGGTGAGGCCGGCATGGTAGAAATAAAACGAACGATCGTTCTATTTTGCATGATTTCTCGCGCCCACCGCCAGCCCTTTACACGCCGCAGGGGCATTGGCGGGAAAACCCTAAGAACGTGTTTACGATCTCCTTGGGGCCGCGCAGCGGCGTTTGCGGGAGGGGATGCCAGGCGCGGTGCGCCGTGGATAGCTCAGCTATCCACCAGCAGACCGCCCGCAAAGCCACTGCCCGAAGGGTTGGAGCGGAATCGGGCGATTGAACGCCCCGGCTGCTTGCATGGGCACGAGCCCATGCGGCGCATCCGCAGCGTCCACTCATCCCGATTGCGCTCCAACGCGATCCCTGCGAGATCGCAAACACGTTCTAAGGGCGGCGGGCGCGAAATGCACGCCCCGCAGTCTGGCGCAGCAACATGTCCGCCGAACTACGGGCCGTGGACAGGTCGCGCAAGCCGTCGGCCCTGCGTCAGCCATCAGGGTACGCTGTCGATACGCAACAGGGTGCAGAACGTGGAACGCGGTCGGGAGCGCGTGGCCGGCACGCGTCGTCGTCGGCCCGGAAAGCCGTCGCGCGGCCTACCGAGCCCTGTGGATACCGACCGCCATGCCCACGCACAGGCGCGCAGGTCAAGGTCAGTGTGCCGTGGGCTTCAGAGCAGAAGACCCAGCGTCGCGTCGAGATGCTCGCTCGGCGAGCGCCGGAAACCCGAGCGGGCGTAACGCTGGAGGCGTCCGCGCAGCACATCGCACACGGCGGCCGCGCGCACCTGGGCGTCGACGGTGGGGGTGGACGAGCCGGCAGCCTCTGCGGCGGGGCGCAGGCATTGGCGCAGGCTGGCCTCGATCTTGTCGAAGAACTGGTTCATCCGCTGCTGCAGGCGCTCGTTTTCCAGCACCAGCGCGTCGCCGATCATGACGCGAACCATGCCCGGATTGCGCTCGCCGAACTGCAGCACCATGGCGGCGATGCGCGCTGCACGCTGCGCACCGTCGGCCGCGCTGCCTTGTTCCGAAATCTGGTTCACCAGCGTGAAGATGCTGTGCTCGATGAAGTCGATCAGCCCTTCGAACATCTGCGCCTTGCTGGCGAAGTGCCGGTACAGCGCCGCCTCGCTCACCGACAGGCGTGCCGCCAGTGCCGCCGTGGTGATGCGCTCGGCGCCGGGCTGCTCCAGCATGGATGCAAGGGCCTGCAGGATCTGCATGCGGCGTTCGCCGGGCTTGGGTCGCTTGCGCACCGCCGGCGCGGCATCGGCCACGGCGGCAGGCACATCGGAGTCGGGTTCGGAGCGGAGTTCAGGCATGGGCAACAGATGTGTGCAATTGATTCTCGCACACCGCTTCGGCACGACTTTTCGCAGCGCCGGCGGCCTATCGGCCACCCTCCCCGGATCTGTTCAAGCCGCCGCAAACTGCACGCGTACCAACAGGCCGCGTCCGTGCGCCCCGGCCTCCAGCCGCAGCGCGGCGTTGTGCACGTGGGCGATCTCGTCCGCAATGGCCAATCCAAGACCGGTACCCTCTCCTTCGGCACCCGGCACGCGGTAGAAGCGCTGCATCACCCGCGCGCACTCGCTCTCTGGAATGCCCGGACCGTCATCCTCCACCTCCAGGTAAGAGCCCTGGCCTCCGGCCGGCAGGGCCGCCGTCCCGCAGCGCAGCGTGAGGGTGCCGCCCGGCGGCGTGTACTTGATGGCGTTGTCCACGAGGTTGGACAGCAGTTCGCGCAGCAGCCAGCCGTGGCCTGCGACCCGGGCCGGCGCAACCTCCAGCCCCAGATCCAGGCCCTTGGCGGTGGCCGCGTCCAGGAATGCCTCCAGCAGGCTCTCGCACAGCGCCTTCAGATCGACGCTCTCGGAGGGTTGCGCCTCCAGGCTGCGGGCATCGGCGCGCGAGAGCGCCAGGAGCTGGTGCGCCAGCTTGGAGGTGCGCCGCGTCGCATGCCGCAGTTTCTCGACCTGCTCCGCTTCCAATACGATAGCACCATGCGCTTTATCCATAAGCGCTGGAGGCGGATTTGACTGCAACCCGCCGCTTTGACCCCAAGCGCGGGCTGCCTGGGCCTGGAGCGCCCACGCCTCCACCTGGGCCTGCAGGCCCGCCAGCGGCGTGCGCAGCTGATGCGCCGCATCGGCCACGAAGCGGCGCTGCCCCTCGGCCTGCGCATTCACCAGCGCAAAGAGGCGGTTGAGCGAGTTCACCAGCGGCCGGACTTCTGCGGGCGACGCCGCCTCGTCGATGGGACTGAGGTCGCGCGGCGAACGGCGCTCCACCGCAGCAGCCAGGTCGACCAGCGGCTTGAACGCGCGCCGCACCGCCCAGTGGATGGCCAGCGCGGCACCGGCCACGAGCACCAGGTTGGGCAGCAGCACGCGCAGGGCCATCTGCTTGCCCCATTGCTGGCGGGGATCGGATCCGTCGGCCAGCGCCACCACCAGATCGCCCGCGCCGGTGCGACTGCGCTGCACTGCCACCCGGTAGGTCACGCTGTCGTATTCGATGCTGTGGAATTCGGGCTCGTGCGTGGTGGGCGTGGCGCTCTGGATCCAATCGTCACCGAGCAGCACCCGGCCCGACAGGTCCTGCACGCTGAATCCCGAAAAGCCCGCGTTCTGCCGCAGAAACTCTTCCACCGGCGGGGCCAGCAGCAGCAGGGGCGGACCGTCGTCCGTCATGGACGGGGCCAGCAGTGAATCCGCCAGGGCGGGAAGCAGCCGCATCAGGCGCTGGTCATGGCGGCTGGCGGCCTCGTCGGCGGAACGGTAGTCGATCCACGCGCCGCCCAGCGCCAGCAGGCACAACGGCAGCACCAGCAGCAGCAGCAGGCGGTTGCGGAGATCGGAGGTCATGTGCGCATGCGTGGGCCTGCCGCCGTCGTCCGCCAAAACACGGCGGTGCCGGCAGCGACGCTGCAGGCCGGCCCGCAGCCCCCCTCAGCCACGTGGCACCTGCAACTCCAGCCGGTACCCGAATCCGCGGATGGAGCGCAAGGCCACGCCGTACGGCTCCAGCTTGCTGCGCAGGCGGGAGACATACACCTCGACGGCATTGGGCGTGATTTCCTTGTCCCAGCCGGTGAGGGCCTGCAGCAGCTTTTCCTTGCTGGCGGGCTTGGGCGCATTGATGAGCAGGTATTCGAGCACGGTCCATTCCCGTGGGCCCAGTTCGATCAACTGGCGCAAGGGCTCGCCGCTGCGCTCTGTTGTCGTGGTGCGCACGCTGACGCTGCGGTTGGCGGTGTCCAGCTCCAGCGGCCCGAAGCCCAGCACGGCCGTGGTCGCGGCCTGCGAGCGCCGCAGGAGGGCCCGGAGCCGCGCCAGCAGCTCGGGCAGCTCATAAGGCTTGACCATGTAGTCGTCTGCGCCCAGGTCCAGGCCCTGGACGCGGTCGTGCAAGGCGTCGCGCGCGGTGAGGATCAGCACTGGCATAGCCGGGTTGGCCATGTCGGGGAGGCGCAGGCGCTTGGTGAGTTCCAGGCCGTCCATGCCGGGCAGGCCGATGTCGATGACCGCCGCGTCGAACGACTCGGCGCGCAACACCTCTTCGGCGCGCTCGCCGCTGCCCACCCAGTCCACGGCATAGCCGGCATCCGAGAGGCCCAGCTTGATGCCGCTGGCGAGCATCACATCGTCTTCGACCAGAAGGAGGCGCATGGGAAAGTCGCTCGCCGCAAAACGCGCGTACGGCTGCTTGCTGTTGCTACGTCAATGCGCCAGCACGCATCGGAAATGCCGGGACCCTAACTGCGCGCGCACACGCATCACCGGTGAAGAAGCGCCAGCGCCTTCCCGTTCCAAAGCGCCGCACGGTTGGGGCATGGATGGTCTTCAGTGGCTGCGGATCATCGTGCCGTACGCCTGGTCCGTCAGGATTTCCAGCAGCATGGCGTGGGGGACGCGGCCGTCGATGATGTGCACGGCGTTCACGCCGGCCTTGGCGGCATCCAGCGCGCCAGCAATCTTGGGCAGCATGCCGCCGGAGATCGTGCCATCGGCGAACAGGCCGTCGATCTCGCGCGCCGTCAGGTCGGTCAGCAGTTCGCCGGCCTTGTTCAGCACACCGGGTGTGTTGGTCAACAGCACCAGCTTCTCGGCCTGCAGCACGGTGGCCAGCTTGCTTGCCACCACGTCGGCATTGATGTTGTAGCTCTCGTTGTTCTCGCCGAAGCCGATGGGGCTGATGACGGGAATGAAGGCATCGTCCTGCAGCGCCTTCACCACGCTGGGATCGATCGCGACGATGTCACCCACCTGCCCGATGTCGTGCTCGATGGAGGGGTCCTTGTTGTCCAGCATCTTGAGCTTCTGCGCGCGGATCAGCCCGCCATCGCGCCCCGTCAGACCCACGGCCTTGCCGCCAGCCTGGTGGATCAGACCCACGATGTCCTGCTGCACCTCACCCGCCAGCACCCATTCCACGACTTCCATCGTCTCGGCATCGGTCACGCGCATGCCCTGGATGAACTCGCCCTTCTTGCCCAGACGGTTCAGCGCCGTCTCGATCTGCGGGCCGCCGCCATGCACCACCACCGGGTTCATGCCCACCAGCTTGAGCAGCACCACGTCCTCCGCGAAGTCGGCCTGCAGCGCAGGGTCCGTCATGGCATTGCCGCCGTACTTGATCACCATGGTCTTGCCATGGAACTTGCGGATATAGGGCAGCGCCTGGGCGAGGATTTCCGCCTTGGCGCGGGGGGCGATGGAAGACAGATCGGGCTCGGTGGTCGTGGACATGGCGTTGGACGTTCCAGAAGCAAAAACTCGGCGGATTGTAGAGGGCCCAGCCCTCACATCCGCAGCCAGCCGGGGACCTTGAAGCGGATGATCATCAGATAGGCGGACACATAGGCCACAGCGAATGCGACGCAGCAGAGGAACAGGATGAGCGTGTTGTTCCAGAACAGCACGGCGGGGACCACGGATGTCGCCGCAAACATCCACAGGTAGGGCGAGGTGCGGTTGTTGCGTGCCAGCAGCTCACGCACTTCGTCTTCATCGAGAGCGACTCTGACAATACGACGAAAGATGAGCTGATGAAGATGCAACGCGTCAGCAGTTCCGGGCGACTGCCCGCGTACCAGCTTGCGATAAATAGAAAAAAAAGTTTCCCCCACCGGATATATCAGCAGTAAGACAGGAAACCAAGGCGAAACTTGGGGATGACGCTGCACTAGAAGGATGCAACACACTGCGATCACAAGCCCCCATACATAGGCCCCGCCGTCTCCTGCAAAGACCTTCCCATGGGGATAGTTCCAAAGCAAAAACCCGGCGGTTGCACCAGCAAGGCAAATCAGCACGGCAGCCAGTTGACGGTCTCCCAACTGCAGTGCCACATGTGCCAGAGCCAAACTGATCAGCAGAGCCACCACACCCGCCAAGCCGTTGTACCCATCGATCAAATTGAACGCGTGGGGCAACCCCGCAATGGCGACAACCGCCAGCCCTGCAGCAACCAAGGGCGCAGTTCGAAGCCAAGCATCAGCGAACCCTACCCCAACGCGATTCAATTGAAGCTCCAGCAACCAGCACAACAGCACTGCCGAACAGGCCGTAAGCGCAAGGCGCAACTTCGCGGGCAGCCTTTGCGTTACATCCTCAGCCAATCCGCCGGCAACAGCAGGAGCCATGCACAACAGCCCGATCACGGCAAACCACATGGAGCCGCTCACGTTCAGGCCATTAGCCCAAGGGGTAGAAGCGAACAACCATGCCAGAGCCAGTCCCACAAAAATACCCATGCCTCCGATGCGCGGCACATGCCCCTCATGAAACCGCTGAGGCATGTCGTACCCATAACGACGGGCGTGTATACGAGCACTGCGAATGATAAAAAAGGTGGTTAGTGCCGAAAAGCAAAAACTCAGAACGGCAAGGACGATCATGAAAATCAGGTGGAAGCGAACGCTTTAGACGTTTCTCAGGAATCTGCGCTCCTCGCGGCTAGCAAGAAACAGCCAGCAGACCCCAATCAATTAGCACTACGATAAGAAGACGCTAGTGCGCGGAGTCATCGACTCCGGACCAGCCCAACTCGAAATTAGACCATGACATCCAAGCAGGCCTCCAAGCAAAGTGTGACCATCTCCATCGTCAGCCACGCCCAGCAAGCGATGGTCCTGCCTTTGCTGGAACAGTTGGACCGCCATTGCCAAGGGGTTGTGGCCAACGTAGTACTGACGATCAATGTCGCCGAAGAGAACCTTGTTAGCACCCGTAAGTGGAAAATACCGCTCACTTTATTGACCAACGCACGGCCCTTGGGGTTTGGCGCCAACCACAACACAGCCTTTGAGTTATGCAAGACACCGTGGTTTTTGGTGCTCAATCCGGACATTCGCCTGCGGGATGACGTACTTTCTCATCTCATCAGCTCCGCCCCCGAAGACGCGGCACTAGTCGCCCCAAGAATCCAAGAGCCAAGCCATGTCGCGCCAACACCCCACCGGGGCTTACTAACGCCGATTGAAATCTGGAAGCGGAGACATCCGTCCCATCAACCTCCTTTGCTACCAGCCTGGATCCCCGGAATGTTCATGCTTTTTCGCTCCGAGGCTTATCGTCAGATCAACGGATTTGATCCGCGCTTCTTCATGTATGGCGAGGACTTCGACATTTGCGCTCGCTTGCGCTTGGCAGGATGGCAACTACGCACCGATGAAGGCACCACGGTCCTACACGAAGCCCAGCGCGATAGCCATCGGAAATTCCGCCCGCTGTACTGGCACCTCTCCAGCTTGGCAAAGATCTGGCTGTCCCCGACGTTCTGGCGTTATCGGGCTTTGCTTCTCAGAGCTAGCAAGTCCACGGCGACCATCTAGTCCAAAATTCCCATTTCCGCTCACTTAGAAGGTCACCCCAGCCTCCGCAGATAATAGGGGCATGCTGTCGCCTATCGCCATCCAGCGCGCAATGTCCGTCGCGCTCCTCTGCCTCCTCACCTCCGCAAGTGCTGCCGCACAGACTGCCGGCGGTGCCCAAGGAGCCCCTGCCGCCGTACCGTTGCCAACCAACACCGATGGGAAAAAGGTCGACGAATTCCTGGCCACGTTGCGCCCCCCCACCAATCTGAAGAGCCTTAACAGCGGCAACGACCTGTTGCTCGAGTTTCCCGCAGTCGCTTCAGCAGGCCCCGTGCGATTTCGCATCGTGAGCACTGTTCCTCGTACCGACGGCATGTGGCTACTCAGTCTCAGCCCCCAACCCGACAGCGGCGCCGCACTATTTACGGGGCTGACTGTAGAGCCCTCCGCTTTTCCGGAAGCCACCTTGCTTCTCAATATCGAGAAAACACAGCCCGTTCTTCTGGTTGTACGTGCAGGCGGCAAATACTACGGACTGCAAAGAGAAATCAAGGTAGGGCAAGCGATGACTGGTTCCAAGAAGTAGTGAGAGCGACCATGGCCCAGCACATGACCTTTATCCAGCACTTGGTTGAATCTCGCATTCTGGACAATCAAGCAGCGTTCCAACTCGAACAACTGAGCAAAGCCAAACTCGAGTCTCCGTTCACGGTCGCCAGTCGAACGGGCATGGTCCCCGAACATGTCTTGCTCGATGCCTTGCACTCCTACACCCAGTGGCCCGTCATTCCATTTTCGGAAATGACCGCCGCAGAAGGCAACGTGGCTGAGACGCTCAAGTCGCGTCACATCCAGGCCGAATGGTGCAAGCGAGAGGGTGTTGTGATATGGGAAACATCGGAAGACATCCTCTGCTGCAGCAATAACTTGTTATCCCGCGGGGCCCATGAAATGCTGCAGATTCTCAGCACTCAGGCCAACAAACCGCTGAAGCTGCAATTGTGTCGGCCCGTCGATCTCCAAAATCTCTATGCTTCCTTGCAGACAAAAGGCGACACGAGCACAACCACCATCGGAGATGTCGCACACCTACGCGAACTGGCGGAAGAAGGTCCCATTGTTGAACTCGTCAACAGCCTCCTGAGCCAAGCCGTCACTCGGCGGGCGTCGGACATTCATGTAGAGCCAGGTGAACACGGCTTCATGGCACGCGTGCGGGTGGACGGCGTCATGCGAGACCTGCAGCAGTTCAGCGCAGACCGATTTGATGCGACCGTCTGCCGGATCAAGATCCTTTCGCAGCTGGACATTGCAGAGCGCCGCCTGCCTCAGGACGGACGCATGACAGCCCGCATCCATGGAGAAATTTTTGACGTCCGCGTGTCCATTCTTCCTGGGAGCAACGGCGAATCCGTTGTAATGCGCTTGCTGCGGCAGGACAGGCCGGACTACGACCTGGCTGATCTTGGCATGCTGGCCGACCAGTCCGGCATGTTCCGCGATTGGATCGACACGCCCAATGGTATCGTTCTCGTGACCGGGCCGACAGGCTCCGGAAAGACCACAACGCTGTACACCGCACTTGACTTGGGCAATGACGGGCTGAAAAAGATCATCACGGTCGAAGATCCCGTCGAATACAAGCTGGAAGGCATTACGCAGGTACAGGTCAATGCCGATATTGGCTATACATTTGCGTCCGCCTTGCGCTCTATTCTTCGACACGACCCCGATGTGATCCTTATCGGTGAGATTCGCGACCAGGAAACCGCATCCATTGCAGTTCAGTCGGCATTGACGGGTCACTTGGTGTTTTCCACCCTGCACACAAACAGCGCAGCAGGTGCCGTCACACGCTTGGCCGACATGGGCATTGAGCGATTCCTGCTGGCCTCCAGCCTTCGCGGGGTCATGGCGCAACGGCTGGTGCGGCGCCTCTGTCCGCACTGCAGCCAGCCTGCAGACCATATTGAGCCGGCCCATCAATCGCTTCTGAAAGAGGCGCTGGCGATGTCCGGCGAGCAAGCCTCAGAGCCAAAGATGCGGAAACCCGTGGGCTGCGATATCTGTCTGCATACAGGCTTCCTCGGCCGTATTGCCGTTTATGAAATGTTTGACGTGGATGACGCGGTCCGTCAGCAGATTTTGGATCAGAAGAGCGAAACAGAGGTCATCGCCGGGCTGCGTGAAAAAAACGTTCGCTCCATGACGCATGACGGATTGCTCAAAGCATGGCAGGGCATTACCACAGTCAGTGAAGTGCTGTCTCTCGGTTAAATCACATGCCGCTCTTTAAATACCAGGCCACCCAGAATGATGGCCGTCGCAGCAACGGCACCATTGAAGCGGCCACCGCAGCGCGTGCGCTCGCCGAACTCACGAGCCGCGGGCTTCAGGTTTTTTCGCTGCAGGAGCCGCGCGGTATCCAAGAAAGCACCATTAGCGGGCACTCAAAAAACGCACCACGATCACGACGCAAGGTTTCCCAGGAAGAGGTGTTGCTCTGCATCCAGGAACTCTCCACTCTCTTGAATGCAGGCATTCCGCTAGCCGATGCTGTTTTGAATATCGCGCAAGGCCATGAGACCAGCGCACTGGGCGGCATCTTGCAGAGCGCCTACGCAAGCTTGCGCTCAGGCAACACGCTCGCCGCGGCACTACACACCAGCGGCTTGAGCCTGCCGGAATATGTTCACGAACTGATACGGGCAGGCGAGGAAACGGGCAAGCTGGGCGCCTCTTTGACGTCAGCCTCACAGCAAATGGAGGCAGATGCTGTTTTTCGCAGAGAAACACGCAACGCTCTGACCTACCCTATGGTCCTCATCATCAGCGGACTGTTGGCCACGTTGGTCGTTTTCGTTTTCGTCGTACCCAAGTTCGCCAACATCCTGACCAACCCCAAAGCCGATATCCCCTTGCTTTCACGCTGGGTACTCCAATCAGGTCTCTGGTTGGTCAACAACAAGGCCATTGCCGCAGCCACTGCGGCTGCCGTGGGAGCCGGGGGCTTTCTTCTTCTTTCGCGTCCAACGGTTCGCGCACAGGGCTGGGAAATCGCCGCACGCCTGCCTGTCATTGGCACCTGGATTGGCCACGTGGAACTTGCACGCTGGGCCGCCATGTTCTCCGTACTGCTGCACCACCATGTGCCGCTGCTGGATGCGCTACGCCATTCGCAAAACTCTCTGACAGGCCAAGTCTGGCGGCAAAAGGCCAGCTTTATCGCCAAAGATGTGAAAGGCGGCCAATCCCTCAATCTGGCCATGCAGTCACACCATTTCCTCGATGCGGTCGGCCTGAACCTGATTCGCATTGGAGAGCAGTCTGGCAAGCTGGCCCATACCACCGCATCGCTGGCCCACATGCATCGGACACACGCCCAGCAAAGCATGAAACAATTCCTGATCTTGCTGGAACCTGTGACGATTCTGATGGTCTCAGTGCTGCTTGGCGGCATCATGATCAGCGTCATGCTGGCAATCACCAGCCTTACCAACGTCATCTGACCCAATTGCCCGTCAAACTCGCATGAAATACCTTTCGATCTGCCGCTCCCGCATGCAACGTCTGCAGCGTGGTTTTACTTTGCTTGAAATGCTGGTCGTAATGGTCATCATCGGCCTGCTCGCAGGTCTTGTAGGCCCGAGAATCTTTGGTAAGGTCGATTCCAGCAAAGTGCAAACTGCCCAGGTACAGATCAAGATGATCGAAAGTGCGTTACAGATCATGCGGCTGGATATCGGCACCCTTCCCGAAGGCACCGTCGCTTTGCGCTGGCTGACCCAGCAGCCCGAAGAAGCCAATGTGCGTGCTGTATGGAAGGGGCCCTATTTGGAAGGTCAACTCCCCGTTGACCCTTGGAACAACCCCTACCAGATCGTTTCTCCGGGCCCCAACGGCAAACCTTTTGCAGTCATGTCATGGGGAGCAGATGGCAAGCAAGGCGGTGAGGACCTTGCTGCCGACATCATGGGTAAGTAATGGACTGCAGCCCTCAAAGGGCGCAGTGGCCGCGCCATGCATTCCGCCGCCACGACAAGACCACTGGCTTTACGCTGATTGAAATGATGGCCGTCATGGTGCTGCTCGGATTGTTGAGCGCCATCATCTTGCCCAACTTCGAAAAGTGGTTCGGAAACACCGAACGCCGCGTCGAAGTGACGACGGTCACCAATAGACTTCATAAATTACTTACACGTGCAGCTCTCCTTGGCGCTGACTTTGAGCTGAGCGAACATACCATGTCGACCCCACTGGCGGATGGTGCGGCCGCACTGGAATTACCGGCTGGTTGGCGCATTGCCGAAGACCAAAAGCTGCTCATCCGCAGTTCAGGCCTGTGCGATACCCAGCGTTTGACGCTGTCATCAGGCCAACAAACCTTGACCGTTGAAGTAGAAGCAGACACCTGCGAAATCAAGCTGGTCAATGCAATGGCATCGCCATAGCCCATTCAAAAAATGTCTGATCCCATGCGACACCAGCGAGGTATCAGCCTCTTGGAAGTTCTGGCTGCACTCGTTATTCTTAGCCTAGGAGCATCGGTGGCCTTCACCTGGCTCGGCCAGAGCGTCGGCGCTATGGGGCGCCTGAAGGACGAAGAAAACATGCTGCTCGCGCGTACTGAAGCGCTGGATCATCTGCGTGCTATCAACCCGGTGGATCAACCCACAGGCGAGATGCGGCTGCCTGGGTACCTGCTGCGCTGGACCAGTCGACAGATCCGGGATACACGCCCGGCATTAACGCTGCTAGGAACCGCAGCACGCTATGACGTATCTCTCTACGAACTTGACGTCCAACTTGTTCAGCCTGGCGAAGACGAACCATGGACGACCTTCCTGGTTCAACGCAGCGGCTACAAACAAACCGGCTCAGGCTCCATGTCCATCTTCGGAGGAGGAGCTCCGCGATGAAAGCCTGTGCGCATTCGAGGCGGCAACGGCAACAAGGGCTCACGCTGATTGAATTGCTTGTCACTATTGTGATTCTTGGCTTCACCGTGGCGCTCATGTCCGGAGCCTTCCACCAGATCTCCCAGATACTGCGTATCAGCTCAGAGCAAAGCAACGGTTTTCTATCCCGCTGGAACAACAATCGCGCTCTTTATGACATCGTCTCCAACATGGTGCTGGATCCATCCCTGGAAAAGCCGTTCGTCGGCAGCTACCAGCAAGTAGAAACAACAACGACCAGCCCGCCCGACCTACTCCCAGGGACGCCCCGGGGTGTCCGTTTGCGCCTGAAGCCTTCGCCAGACTCGAACGATGTTTCTGAGCTGTGGCTAGAACCCCTTCAACAGAACCAGAATCGCCCACCGATGAAGCTGGCGACTTTTGCGCATCGCGTTGAGTTCCGTTTTGCCGACCACAGAGGCCTAGAACACCAGCAATGGCCACCCAACGGCGTTGCCGAACAGCGCCCCATGCCCAATGCAGTCTTTTTGCGCGACATAGACGAGCAGAACTTGGTGTTCCGCGCAGCCTCTTACCCTGGAGCCCTGGTACCTAAGACCAATGGCGCAGCACAGATGTTGGGCATTACCCGCTGATATGCACCTGCATCGACTGTCGTCATCCGCACAGGCTTCGCAAACTGGCTTTGCCCTGGCTGCCGTGCTATGGCTACTGGCCGGGCTGTCCATCGTAGTAGCCCTTATCGCCGATGCTGCACACACTTCCGCCGAGCGCGTAGCCCAGCTACGTGAGCGCACAGAATTCGTGCGGAGTGCACTGTCGGCTCAGGCACACGCCGAGTACTGGCTCTCCGCCACCCGCCCCCGAGCAGCGGATTTCACTGACGGGGCAGCTTCGGTCATGGTCGATGATCGTTTCTACAAGATTGGAGAGGACAGCATCATTGCGCTACAGGACGTGGGCGGCCTCATGGACCTCAACACAGCCGATCCGACCCGTTTAGCGCAGTTCTTGGTCGTCTGCGGAATCGCCCCCGAGCAAACATCCAGACTGGTGGACACGCTGGCGGACTATATCGATACCGATAACTTGCAGCGCATCAATGGCGCGGAGGCTGACAGTTATCAATTGGCAGGGCTTCCGCCTCCTCGCAATCGTCCGCTGCTCGCACCAGGTGAAGTCTGGGACGTCATGGGCTGGCCCGCCTATCGAACCACTCTGGAAAAGAGTGGCTGCGTACGGGCAATGACCACAGAAGGCGAAGCAGGGATATTTGGCAGCAGCGGGGCCAACCTTGCAACCGCCCCCTCCCCCGTGTTGCGCGCAGCAGGACTCCCTGAAGAAACGGTCCAGGACATTGACAACGCCAGAGGTAATCCAGCCTTGGTAGCTGAGCGCATCGCCGAAGCCAATGCCCTTACAGGAGCTAATGGTGGGTTCGTCGGCATGGGGGGAAGTCAGTCCCAAAAAACGCTGCGGGTAACGCAGAGGTCACTCAAAGGCCCCTGGCAGATAACCTACACCTTGGTGCTTGATCCAGAAGACAACGACAGACCTTGGACCATCAAGCAGTTTCATTTACAGGGCGTTTCAGCGCCCAAAGATAGAATACAAACTTTGCCTTGGCCGTCCGAGGCCCCAGCCACGTCGCCCGGAAATGCTGCACCGAATCTACCTTTTTAACCCTGCCGGAGCTGACGTACAGCTCAAGACGACGGGCAAGTGGGTATTACCAGCGTGGCTGGCGCGCTTACGGATGGTAGTCCCCCGTTCACTTTGCACCTTTCACCGGGTACGGTGCAGCGGAGTCCCACGATTCAAGCTGCGCGATTTCGCTCGCCTCCAGGCTCAGGCGCTCTCACCTTTCGTGGCGCATGGATGCGCTGCCACCCGTCAGGGCTCCTGGCTGTGCCTGTGGATCTGGGATCGCGCCCTGGAAGCAGAATTTGCACAGAAACATGGGATTGCCGAGTCGGGCTTCAGCGTTTTACCCCTGAGCTTTTACGCACGCACGATTCCTAGCGGAGTGACCTGCAGCCCGCAAGAGGATGGCAGGGGGGTGGAATACCTGCTGTGGAAAGACAAACTGCTGCAAGACTCGCTCTGGTTCCCAGTCGCGCCCACACCTGAAGAATGGTCGGCTCTGCTGGCCAACACCCCCGACCTGGCTAGCATGGGTTGGCCTGATGCACTGCCGTCTGTTCAGTCGGCGCGACCATCGTTCTCCCAAAAGGCCTGGGCCCGCAATCTGATCCCTCAAGCCGCATCTGGGATGGCTTTCGACTGGAATGTGATGGCGCCTACCGTATTGACGGTCGCCAGCATCGGCCTCGTGGGCTGGAGCGCTTCGCTATGGAGCCAGAAGGCTGCATACCAACACGCGATTGACAGTCTCACGCACAACCAGGAGCAGCGTCTGGCCCAGTTGGAGCCTCTTCAACAAGCGCGGCAGCGAGCTCAGCAAGTGATCGACTGGGTGCGTTCTGCCCAATCATTGGGACCCGTACAGCCAACCCATGCGCTGATCAATGACCTGGCTCCTGTGATCACCCGCCAGGGATTGGTCGTACGGGAGATAGACATCAATCCGCCCACTGTACAAGCGACACTCACAGCTCCTGGCGGTGGCAGCCCTCGACTGACCGCCGTGCTTGGGGCTCTCGAAGGCAGACCTTACATCTACGACGCACGCTTTGTTGACGTTTCTGGCGTGATGGGATTCAGGTTTTCCTGGCGGCTGAAAGACCAGATAACGCCTCTGCCCGCTCAAGGGGGAACGCCATGACGCCCATGCTCAGATGGCTGGTGTGGCTGGCTGCACTCATTGGTCTGTGGTCTGTGGCCTTGGAGTGGGAGGCAGAGATTGCCCAACTGCGTCCGGAGAAGGCAAAGCTGGAGCAGCTCCGGCAGCGCGAGGGTGCCGCCTTGCAATCCATCGACTGGAAGACACAGGAATTGCTCGCGCGCCAAGCACAGCTGGCCTGGCTGAATCGTTTACCGGAGGTCCACCAGACGGGGCTCTTCCGAGCGGAAGCCATGGAAAATCTGTCGGATCTCTGCAAACGGCTAGATGCCAACTGCCAGATTGCATCGATGGGGGAAACTTTCGCTCGTTCAGCAGCTCCCACGACGCCTGGCGCCACGGCGTCTCAGACCAGCCGAGCTCATTCCGAACTACAAGGACTTGTGAGCACAGGAGTCCGTCTCAGTGTGGGGCTGGCGGGCAACAAGCTGATGCCACTCATGCAGGAAATCGAAGAAGGCCCCGTGCTGCGAAAGATCGAACGCTTCACAGTACGCAGCGGCCGAGCGGAATTGATTGTCAAGGTCTTTGGCCTACAGGGCGAGGTGGCACAGGCAGAGCGCACCGCAGCCACACGCCTCATCGAACAGCACGACGCCGCGCAGACCACTGACGCAACCGCTCCAGAAGCTCGTGCGGCCGATACGGCCTCTCGCCCATGAACTTCGCTCCCCGCACTTATCGCATGGCAGCGGGCGTTTTGCTGACTGCTGTCACAGCTTTGTCGGGTGCTTGGTGGGGCAACCGCCAGGCACAGCCCAACTCACCCGAGCTGCCGAACACACTGGCTGCCACCAACGCCGCGCCACCAATTATTCCCCTGCCCCCACCGCTCTTCCGTGCGGAGTCGCCCGAACCCTCGGCAGCACCAGGCCCCGCGGCTGGAGTACCGGGGACCGCAACTCCCTCTCCGGCGGATATCCAGCCAGCAGGCTTGGGGGGCAACGCCATGCCGACAGATCTGCTTTGGGAAACCACAGCCAGTCAGCCTTGGCAGGTTCGGCCGCAACCCATCACCCCACCCAACTGGTATATCACTGGGGTAGTACGCCGCGGCGAGCAGACGCAAGTGATTGTTCAATTCGATGGCGAGCCCATGCCCCGCATGTTCAAGGTGGGAGACACGCTGCCAGGCGGAGCCCGGCTGGGCTGGGTGCGCCCCAACGCCATCGGCGTGATCACCTCCACCAAGAAAACGCTTGATGTTCCCGTTCTGGGGGGAGACCCCGCTTCACGCGTGACGCCGGCAACGCCTGCCTCCCGCACCTCGCCTTCGACACATCGCTGAGCGCAAAAACGCGCTGCGCATCGCCCGACTTTCGCCATGACAGACCACCGCCTTCCTTTCCTCACGCCCGTGGCCCTGGCCTGCCTGACGCTGGTCGGTTGCGCCGTCCCCCCCCCCCAAGCGCCCAAGCCCTTGGTGTACGACAGCATCCAGGACACGCGCAATACCGGCTCCCTCGGCATTCAGCAACCTGGGGTGCCCAAGCAAACCCCCATTACCACAGGTCCCAAGGCGCCGGCCCCGATCACCGGTAACCTGCGCCCCCCCTCCCCCCCGATCACACCCAGCGAAGCGGCCGGCGATCTGACCGTTTCGGTGGAACAGATGGCCCTGCCCGCCTTCATTCAGGCGGTCTACGGCGGCATCTTGCAACTCAATTATTCGGTCGACGCATCGGTCAACGCCCGCACTGACCTGATCACCTTTCGCACCCCCAAGCCCATCAGCGCCGCCCATCTGAAGGAGCTAGCCACCCAATTGCTCAAAAGCTATGGGGTGGCCGTGCAAGATTTCGGCGGCGTGCTGCGCATCGTGCCCAGCACCAGCATCGGGAGCACGTTGCCGTTGGTGCGCCGTGGCCGCGCCCAACCCACGGTACCCCAGCAACTACGCCCCGTCTTCCATTACATCGAAACCGAGTCGGTACGATCAACGAATCTGGTGGCGCCTCTCAAGAACATTCTTGGGGATAAGGTCAAGGTCGAGGCAGACAATTTTGGCGGCCTCATGCTCAGCGGCCAGCCAGACGACGTGCAGGTGGCCTTGGAACTGGTGCAGGTGTTTGATCAGCCGGGCCTGCGAGGCCAAAACAGCAGCCGTATTGTGCCCCGCTACTGGGGCGCTGATGAGTTTGCCCGCCGCTTGAGCGAAGTGCTCAAAGCCGAGGGATACAACGTAGGCACGCAAAGCGGCCCCGATCCCGTTACCCTCGTGCCGCTACCCCCCATTAACAGTGTGATCGTTTTCGCGAGCTCTCCTCAGGTGATGAAGCACGTGTTGGAATGGGTGCGCGACTTAGATCAGCTTAATGCGGTGCAGGCTGGCAGCGCCTTCTTCACCTACCCCGTCAAGCATGCAGACGCACAGGATCTGGCCAAGGCACTGAACGACCTGGTCGGCAGTCAAAGTAATAACGTCCAGCAGAACCAGCCCACCACCGGCGGTACGCCTCCGTCAACGCCAGCCACCACCACCCAACGACAACGACGCGTCGTCGTCAACGGCGCCACTAACTCCTTGATTTTTCAGGGAGGGAGCCAGGAAGACTACCGCCAGTGGCTCGCTTTGCTGGCCGAGTTGGACCGCCCCGTGAAATCAGCGTTAATTGACGTACTGGTCGCCGAGGTCGCACTCAATGACGATAGCAATCTCGGCTTCACTTGGCAGTTACAACAATTGGGCTCGGGCGCGCAAGCCGTGCGACTCAGTGGCACTACCTACAACCTCAATGCCGGCGGTTCGGGTTTAACCGTCAATGCCCTTCTTGGCGGCAATCCCCTGCGCCAACTGGCCATTACTGCCCTCGCCAGCAATAGCGACTCGCGCGTGATCTCCAATCCCAAGATCGTGACGCGCAATGGCGAGGCTGCTAACATCAGCGTCGGCCAGGATGTACCCACCGTTTCCAGCCAAGCCGTAACAACCAACACTGGCATCATTGGCAGCAACAATACCGTGGTTCCTCAAACCATCCAGTACCGCAATACTGGCGTGCTGCTACGCGTTCGCCCCGTCATCCATGCCGGAGACCGCATCGATCTGGAAGTCAGCCAGGAAGTTAGCAGCGCCGAAAATACCACCACCGGCGTCACTACTTCACCCACGATCAGAAAGCGCTCCGTCGAAACCAAGCTCAGCCTGCGCGACGGCGCCACCATCATGCTCGGAGGCCTGATTTCCGAAACCAACACCGACAGTGATAGTGGGGTACCGCTGCTCAAGGACATTCCCGGACTGGGCAGTCTATTCAAAACAGCTACGAAGTCCCGGCAGCGCACAGAGTTGGTCATGCTCATCACCCCCTACGTGCTCAACGATACCGAAGACGCCGAAGCTGCCACCGATGCCTATCAAAGCACGCTGGGCGAATGGGCGGAAAGCGTACGTCAACGCGTAAGAGCTTCCAGGGAAGCACGACAAGCGGCAACACAACGGCGCGCGGGAGTTCGTGCAGCACACGAAGCCGGGCTCCCTGGCGCTCCTTTGCCGCCAAATGAGACCGTGACACCGGACACGGGCCGACCTGCGGCACCTGCAACTCCAGTCCCAGACGTAACGCCTCGTATGCTGGCGCCTGAATCGTCGCTAGCCCCGGGCGAGCAGATGATCAACTTCAGCGATCGGCCGGTCGAAGCCGTGATGCCATCCAGTTCGCAAGGAAACGCCTTGGGACCAACGGGGCAAGGCAATGGGGCTTCAAGCAACTCCCCCCCTGCCCCCGCCAGCGGCAAACCAGCACCAAGTTCCATCGGCGGCGTTGCGGTGCCACAAGGTTCTACCGTTGTAGAAGATCCGAAATTGCTGGAGGAGATTCTCGACACAGTCCGCAGACGATAAGCCATGCGGTATTGGCCGGCTATGGATGGTCTGCGTGGTGTTGCCGTCATCGCCGTGATGCTTTTTCACGCCCAATGGCCTGGCGCACAGGGCGGATTTATTGGCGTAGATGTTTTCTTCGTGCTGAGTGGTTTTCTCATCACCACACAGCTGCTGGACGAGCTTAATCGGACAGGTCGGGTCCGCTGGCAGGCATTCTTCATGCGTCGTGCGGCGCGTCTGCAACCCGCCCTCCTCATATTGTTGGCGGCTTATGCATTAGCAGCTCACGGGGGACTGCTTCCGCCCAGTGCGGCTCGTGCATGGCTTTCAGACATTGGAGTGGTTGCGCTAGCGCTGACTCATTGGACCCGCGCTTTCAACTGGCACGCCCCAGACTACCTAGGCCACACTTGGTCGCTGGGGATCGAAGAGCAGTTTTACATGCTATGGGCTCTGACCATGGTGCTGAGCGCAAGGGCCCACTTGTCCAAGCGCCGCATGGAATGGCTGGCCACTGGCGCAATGCTTATAAGCGCTGGCTGGATGGCGCTCCTATACACGGATGGCGCTAGTGCCTCTCGCATGTACAACGGTCTCGACACCCGTGCCGCAGCCTTGCTGGCGGGCTGCACATTGGCCTTGGTGCTTGAGCGCTGCGCTCCTGCGCTGCTGTACTCACGTCTTGCTCCATCCCCCATAGCACCTACGGTCGCAAAATGCTGGAGAAGGATCGGCATAGCGGCACTATTGCTGTTGACCGCAGGTGCAGGAACACTGGATTGGAAGCACCCCGGGATGTTTCTGGTTGGGTATACGCTGGTGGCGTTGCTGACAGCCGGCTTGATCGCCAGCATCGTTATCGCTCCAACGGAAGGCTGTGCATCAATGCTGAGCCATCCGCTCCTAGTGACTGTAGGGCGTTGGTCCTATGGACTCTACTTGTGGCACTACCCGATTTACCGAATTGCGGAGGACCATGGGGCACGGCATGGTATCGGTCTTGGCACCTGCATGGCGGTTGGCTCCGCCCTGACGGTAGCGGTTGCTGCAAGCAGCTACTACTTGGTTGAATCGCCCCTGCGACGCAGATTCAAGCACAGCCGCAGCGCACCTACCAACGCATGAGCGGCCACGCGCGCAGGCAAGAGAGGTCATGGTGTCGCTTCTAAAACCTATTTACGATCTCGCAAGGGATCGCGTTGGAGCGGCACCGGGCTTTGAGTAAATGCCTCGGATGCGTTGCAGGCGCTGGAGCCCATGCAAGCGGCCGGGGCGCCAACGCGCCTTTCCATGTCCTGCTGCGCTGCGCGACCCCAGGGAGATCGTGAGCACGTTCTAAGACAACTCGGGTCTATATTCCGCGATGATCTATCTCAGTCAAATAGAAGCTCAGACAACAACGTTGGCGGCGCAACGCAAGCTCATGCTCGAACCCACATGCTTTGACTTTCAGGAAGAAACTCAGTCCGCCTTGCTGAGTTCTCCGGCAAAACCTGTCAATGCCGTTATCCACGCGTCAGCCATTTTGGCGTAGCCAACCGGATTTGGATGGACGCCATCACTCAAGTCTGCCGGGCTGATTTCAGACATCTTGACCACAGTGACCGCCAGATTCGTGTTTGAGTTAATCTCAGCAGCGAGGCTAGGAAGCAGAGCGTTGTAACCTATTCTGATCGATTCAGCGACCTTGGCCGGTTGTCCAGCCTCATCGAAAGGTGGAGCGGTGCGATATGCGTGAATTGGAAGGAGTTCGCCAAGCAAGATGCGAGGCCGCCGACCAGCAGACAGCTCCGCAATCTTCGAGAGCAGCTCACGCATGGTAGCCGCAACGCTGGCTGGCGTCGCGTACGGCTCCTTGATCGCATCGTTGGTTCCAGCTTGCAATAGGATGATGTCTGGCATGCCCTGCGTAAATATCCAGTTTTGCACGCATCGGGTCAGGAATGGAATCTGCCAGCCGGGGAATCCCATGTGGGCGACCGCGCCCACAGACCCTAAGCCACGGCTCCCGAGATACTGGAAATTCCATCCCCGTTGCAGAGCTCTCGCCTTGAAGGGCACGCGATAGCCTCCGAGGTTGCGCTCTTTAATCTCTTTGAACCTGCAATTGGCAACATCTGATCCTCGTAGTTCTGTATAGGATTCTGTGCCACAGTTGCGGGTACTTTGGTCGCTTGCATTTTTGATGCAATAGCCCTCTGTGATGGAGTCACCCAGTGCCATTACCTTTACAGGTGCGGTCCCTGCAGCGCTTCCGACTGACACAGCGAGTAGCCCAAGCATGCACGCTTGACGTAGTTTGCCTTTCATTCTCCCGCATCTCCAGACAGACTTACATTCTTCGGCGGAGTTGAAGCGCAGGCTTCTCGACCCAGTACCAAGACATGGCAGCCAGCATGGCGGTGATTACGGTCGACCCTGCGATGTAGACAGCCAGACCCCGCTCATGCACGCCGAAGTGGGCGAGGGTCTGCTGTACTGGAAAGCCATACAGATACAAGCCATAAGACCAATCCCCCATCCTCGATGGAATGGCGGGTAGCCACTTGGCACGCAATGCCAGCGCCAGCGCCAACCAGGCAACCCCCAACTGAAACAGCAAGGGGCGAGCAGGCCCGGAAAGCAGCAACGCACAGAGCACCAGGAGAGCCCCTTGCCAGCCCCTGGGCTGAAACCGTTCCCGCAACAAGCCTAAAGCCGCTCCCAAGAAAAAAACACTCCCTAGCTTGACGAATAGCATGCCAGGGCTGACTCCCCACAACACAGTCTCGCCCGCTTCAGGGTTCATCAAAGCAAACCCCAGCCACCAAGCCATCAGCAGTGCCAGAGCCACGATCACCTTGATGCGTAATACGCCAGGAAGCCACCCCACAAGCGCTAGCAAGAGATAACAGGCTGTCTCATAAGTGAGCGACCACAAAGAGCCATTCACCGCCACAGGCCACGGATTGCCCTCGAACACGCCTGGCAGCGCGTTTTGAATCCAGTATGCGCTGGCATTCAACAGATAGGCATATGTGGTGGTGCTGGCCCAGTAAGTGCCAGCATCCAGTTGGGAGACCCATGGCCCGAGCACAGCCGTACACAGGAGCACGACCATCCACAGCGCGGGATAGATCCGCAGGGCCCTACGCCACAGAAAATTCCATACCGAGGGACTGCGCTCGAGTGACTGCACAACCAAATACCCGCTCAGTACAAAAAAAACGCTCACCCCCACCTCCCCGGCCAGAAAACCGGTTAGACGCCTGAAGGGCTCATCATCCACTCGCCCTGCCAGTGCAAAAGCATGGCTATACAGCACCAACCAGGCAGCCAGCAGCCGCAAGATATCGAATCGGTTTTCATTTCTCGCGAGTTCCATCATTTTCTCAGTGCCTCTCCAAAAAAAAAGGGAGCCGAAGCTCCCTTTTTTCGATCAAAGGCTGAAAACTCAGCCTGATGATTAGCGGCCCAGGCCGTTGATAGCGTCTTGCGAGACTGGCTGAGCGTCGATAGCCGTCGAAGGCGTACGGTCGTTGGCAGCGTTTTCGAAGTCAACGCCTTGGCCACCGGAGGTGTCCAGCACAGAGTTACCCACCACCATATAGCTTTGCACGCGCAGCGTGGAGCCGGTGTTGGAAACGATACGCAGACGGTCACCGGTGCTGGCGGTGGAGTTAGCCACCACGGCAGCGCCAGGAGCGGACGTGTACACGGTGCCGGTGCCGAAGGGGTTCGTGGCGGCGGGTGCGTTGGTCAGCAGGGCCTCGATAGCTTGCGACGACAGGTTCACCACAGCGCGGGGAGCCAGATCAGCGATCTTGCCCCATGGGCCGTATTGGCCGTTTGCGTAGATGATCTGTGCATACACGTCAGCCGGTTGGCTTTCGCTGTTGTTGATCACGCGAACAGCGGTCGAAGTGCCGGTGCTGGCGAACTTGGCAGCCGTTGCATAGTTACGCACGTCGATCTTGATGCCACCGCCGATGCCCGTCAGCGAACCAGTGCACTGGTTGTTCTGTTCGGAGAAATCGACACCAGCACCAGCAATAGCCTTCACCAGCGTAGCCGTGGCGGGAATGCCACCGCTTTGTGGGATCAGGATCGTGCCAGGGAAGATCGCGAACACTTCCACGCCGTTGGCCAGAGCCGCTGCAGCTGCAGGCGTCGTGGCGGTCAGGGTGATAGCGGTTTGACCAGCCGTCGTGGTGACGTTGGCGATACCAGCGATGGCAGCACCAGCAGCATCACGCGCCGTCACAACGGTACCGGTAGGCCATGCCGTGGGCAGAGCCAGGGTAACCGTTGCGGCGGACAGTTCCACCACACCAGCGTCAGAAGCGGCCGTTGCGGGGTAGGCGAAATCACCAGCGATGAAGGGGTTGGCAGCAACGAACGGAGCCACGGAGTCACCATAGGTGTTCACGTAGTTCAGATCCAGACCATTGGAACGTTGGCGCACTGCCACGCGGCCCAGGTGGTGTTGCACGCCCGTGAAAGGCAGACCAGCTTGCAGAGCCGTGGAATAGTTGGCGGCACTCAACTGCGTGTTCAGCGACTGAGCGGTGGTACGCGACGTTTGAGCAGCGGGGGTGAACACGAAGTCCAGGTTCTGCGTGAAGTTCAGCAGACGGGCGTCGTTGGTCGAACCTTGGCGAACGTGTTCGGAGTCAGGCGACGCCGCCGTTTGCACCACGTTGTTGCCGGTGTGGTTCGTGAAGTGCTTGAAGTTGATGTCCAGATTTTGGTCAGGAGCCACGCAAGCAGCGGTGCCAGCCACGGAGAACAGGTTGTTGATACCAATATTGCCGCCAGCACCCAGAGCACCTGGATTCACGGTGAAAGCAGGCGTACGCAGCAGATTGGCTGCGTTTGCCGGAATCGTTACGTTGAACACCACGGTCTTGGCATCAGGCGTGAGAAACGCGTTGATCACCGTTCCAGCGGGGAAGAGAGCAACGCCGTTGTTACCCGCGTCGGTGTACGCAACAGTGAGCGTACCCGCGGCGCTGACGTCCACGAGCGAACCGGTAGAGGTAAACAGCTGGCCAGCGCCGACAGCCCACGTGCCCTTGGTCAGCGTGTATTGCAGTTGCAGACGCTGCTCGTTGGTGGAGGCGTTGATGTCACCGGAGAAGTTGTAGGTCTTCGAAGGAGCGCGAACGACTTGGGCGTCGCTCTTGATCACTTCGATAGCCAGGGTGGAGGACGAAGAGTCGATCTGACCAGCATGGGCAGCAGCAAAGGCCAGAGCACCGGCGATTGCAAGAGCTACTTTGGTAAGTTTCATGAAAACCTCTAAAAAAAGTTGGAACTAGTTCAGCTTTCGGGTCCTTGCCAGAGCTACCCCCCAGCTAGCCTGAAACCCGGAAGACATCTCGTACACATCTTGGAAAGACTGTTGCGAAGTGTCGTTCGGCGGCCCATTATAGGGAGAGTTACAAGCCGAATGCATCGTCGTTACTGCATTGCGAGTTGTAAAACCTCAAAGAGGTGTTTGTTTCGCGCAACCCCCAACATTGGCGCAGGTTGCGGCGCAGTGCCACGCCTTTTTCGAGGCGCCAGCGAGGCATCCATCGACACGTTTTGCAGCAGGCATTGACGCATCCATGCAATTGATGCTCGAGCCCTCGGGAACCTCATCGTCGCAGCCCCGCAATAAGTACCATGGCGAGGTGCGAGGACCAACGACGCGTTCGAACGGAATGTGACGTGAGTCACAAACTTTCGGGAACTTCAGGGGAGAGCACGGATAGCTCGGATTAAGAGCCCGGATGCACCATGTGCAGGCAGCTTTGGTCCGTCGTGGGCTCAAGACCACGGCGCCACGGCATTCATCTAAAAAGCTCACCCCTTACCCCTTGGCGCGGGCAGCATTTTTGAGAGGGTTGAGCGTTGACGTCTCGCAGAACAACCAAATCGTGCCCGTATCGACCGGGGGGGGCGCCGACAAGCCTGAGACGTGGCCGCTTGCAATTAAGACGGATATCCCCCACATCCCCAGATCGGTACTCTGAAGGCGCACGGGCACGAAATTCCTGTTTGCATTCGCACATCAAGTGGGCCTGTGCCTCGTCGATGACGCCAAGCGGATCTCTTGCGCGCAGACGTATACCCGCTTGAATCAGCGGGAACGGACAGGTTGTTCCATTGGGAGGCGACGCCCCCCCTTTTGGGCAACTGCTTTGTCATCTGCGGGGCAGGCATGGCCATTGAACCTCCCCGTCCGAGAGTTGAATTGTGAGTTGCAAATGCGCCGCAAGCCCCTGGGGTATGCGTTCGCGGCCTTTCCTATCAGCATGCGGCTAGCTGCCTTCAGTACAGAATAGAAACCGAGAGCGATACGTGCTTCTGGCTGCGAATGCTGTATCGTGAAGCGCACTGTGAGAACTGCCTGAAGTTCAGGTGCTGCACTTCAAAGTTTGAAACCGCCGCAATGCAAGGTTTTGTGATCCACATCCTGCTCGCCACGTACCAAGGCGCACCCCATCTGTCTCAGCAACTGGCGTCCATCGCGGCGCAGACGCATGGAGGGTGGCTGCTCTGGGCCAGCGACGACGGTTCCACCGATGGTACGGTTGGGCTGCTGCAGGCTTTTGCACATGCCCACCCCACTCGCGTGCAGTTACTGCAGGGCCCCCGACAAGGTGCCGCGCGCAATTTCTTTAGCCTGATTCATGGCATCGGCGGCGTCGGCATAAACGATCTGGTCGCTTTTTGTGACCAGGACGACGTGTGGCTGCCGGACAAGCTTGCCCGTGCCGCGCAGTGGCACGCTGCGCGCGCCGCGCCAGAGCAGCCGGGCCTGTATATGGCACGCACTACCATCACCAACAGCGCATTGAACCCCTTAGGACATTCCCGCGTGCCACACACACTGGGCATTGGCAACGCGCTGGTAGAGAACGTGGCAGGCGGCAATAGCATGGTGTTCAACCAGGCGCTGCTGCACACGTTACGCCGCATCCAGTCCGCGCACATGGTGCTGCACGACTGGAGCGCCTACCTGGCGGCGGCGGCCTGCGGGGCGCAAATGGTCTACGACGAGAAACCCTGTCTGCTTTACCGTCAGCACGCAGCCAACGTGATTGGCGCTGCGCCAAGCTGGCGCCGTCGAGCACTGCGCCTGTGGAAGGTCAGTCAGGGAGGCTACCGCGTCTGGGGCACCGCCACAGAAGGGGCAATGATCGATCTCCAGCCCCAACTGACCGTCGAGGCCACACAGGCGCTGGCCGCCTTCCAGGGTGCGCGACATGGCCGAGGGCCAGTGCTACGGTTACGCCAAGCACGCCGGGCGGGCCTGACACGCCAAAGCCTAGTAGCGCAGGCCGGACTGCTCGCCATGGTGGCGCTTGGGTTGCTGTAACGCCTCCCAAGCTACGGTGCTACTTCGGCGCTACGAGTTGCCGGTACAGCGACTCGTAAAAGAATGCCTCCTCCTCCATGCGGTAAGGCATGCGTATCTGGCTACGCCAGGTACGCAGCTGCGTCGGGTCCGCAGCCAGTTCGCCCAACGCCTGCGCCCAGGCCACGACATCACCAGCCGCGACCACCTTCCCGCCGCCTTGCGCATGGATGCGCTCCGGAGGCGCTCCAAGGTCCGACACCAGGGCAGGAATGCGCAGGGTAGCCGCCTCGTGCAACGCCAGAGAGAAGGTTTCGGGCACGGTGGACGGCAGGCACAGTAGGTCGAACCGCTCCAGCTCCGCCGCCACATCGGCCGGCGCCACAGGCCCGACCCATTGGACGCGCGGGTCGGCAGCAATCAGACGCTCTATCTCAGCCTGATGTACCGGGTCGCCAGAGAAGTCACCAACGATGCGCAGCTGCAGATGCGGGGCATCCACCCGCGCCAGCGCCTGAAGAAGCACGCGCAAGCCCTTCTGCGGAATGATGGCCCCCAAGTAGCCAAGGGTGACGATGCCAACGCCGTCGGCGGGTGCAGCAGCGGGTGTTGTACTCGCCGCCTGTGCGATCGGTAACAAGCCGAGAAAATCCACGCCATGCGGAACAACACGCCACTCTAGGTCGGGAAACGTACGGCGGAAATAGCGGGCCACATATTCGGAAGGCACCACGCGCTCGCCCGCCGCTTGCAGAAAGGCGCGGGCATGCTGGTGGCGCTGCTCCAGACTGCTGTCCGTCCACGGTGGCACCAGGCAGTCCCGCGCGCAGGCATGGCCCTGCTCCGCATCCGCGCAGGCGTCGCCCGATGCTTTAATGGCGTTGATGCGGTAGCAACCTGTGAAGAAGTCGGTCAGCGTGGTCACATACGGCAACCCGCATTGCTGCGCGGCAAGTACGGCCGAGGCCATGCGCATCGTGTGGAACACGTGCATCAGATCGAAGCGCTGCGTGCGCATCCAGTCGCGCAGCTCGTCCACGACGAGGGGCGCCACATCAAAGCCAATATCACCTTCGGCGGGCAGGTGCTCGCGCGGCACCAGCGTGACTGGGATGCCCCGGTAAACCTCGTGGATCGCCACCCCCTGGGCCGTACGTGCCCTTGCGCGCATAGTGCACGCCAATACATGGACGTAATGGCCGGCGCGCTGCACGCTGCGCGCCAGGTTGAAGACAACGCGCTCGGTACCGCCGGAAAACTCGGGGTAGAACTGGTGAAGGACGAATACGATTCGCATCAAACGCCCGCTTTCAAATCGGAGTAGAGGGACTGGGCCTGCGCGAAATCCCCTTCGCAACGCTTGCGCTCCATGTCCAGGAACATGAAGGCCAGCGCAGAGCCCGCAGCCGCCGCGTAGGCCTTGACGACTGCTTGGCGTAGCTCCGTGCAAAGCGCGTCAGCGCAAAGGCCGTATGTCAACCCCACGAAATGGGCGAAATGGTCGATGCGCGAGAGAAAGGCATCCAGGAAGCGCTGCGCCTCAGCCGCCTCCTTGCCCGTGAGTTTGCGCTGTAGCAAGCCGGCTGCATCCTGGCGCTCGCGCAGGGTCTGCAGCCATGCGTCCAGCCGCACGTCCCCTAGGCCTATCGGCCCGTCAAGGTCCAAGCGCGCGAATTGACGTCGCCCCTCGTCGCTGAAGCGGCGCAGCATCCCGCCCGTGTCGGAGCCCTCCGGCGGTAGTGGCGTTTGCAGCCAACGCGAAAGATGCACTGCGGTAGAGAGAACCCCCGCGAAGAGGCCACTCTGCGATTCGATATGCGCGTAGTCGAAGTCGGGAAACAGGTTGACCAGGAAGATCACATCCACGAAAGAGCGCTTGAGATAGTAGTACGCGGGCCGGTTGTGCGAATGTATGACCTTCACCGATGCCAGCATGGCTACGCGGTATCCGTCCTGGATCAGGCGAATGCCCAAATCCAAGTCTTCGGCATAGTCGCCACGATAGCGGTAACGCTGAAAGGTAGCACGATCGATCATGCACGAGACATCGCTGAGCTGGCCTTCCGATCTCAGCGCTGCATGCCCTCCGTCCTTGAGCTCACCTATGCGGTCGTAATGGAGACAGCCCAGGAATTGGTAATGGGTATGAATCATGGAGTCATACATCACGTCGCTATCGCTGCGGCTGTACTCGGCGCACGACGCCGCTACGAGCTTCTCGTGCGCATGATCTTGCAGGAACTGCAGAATGCCTGCCATCCAGTGATCGCCGATGGGATAGGCGTCCTGCACCATGAACAGCAGGTAGTCGCCTGTGGCTTCGTCTGCACCACGGTTACGCGCGTAACTGTGCGAGAACTCAGAGGGCAGGATTTCTACCACCACACAGCCAGCCTCTCTGGCAACCGCTACCGTACCGTCCCTAGAGCCGGAATCGACTACCACGATCTCAACGCCGCCGATGCCCTGCTGGCCCTGCAGCTTCTGCAGCAGCCAGGGGAATTCCGCTCCTGCGTTCAGCGTCGGAATGACCACGGAGACGGTGACTCCCGGATGCTGTGGCGCCTGCACCAGCAGTTCGGGATGCAATCGCACCTCATGCCGCATGCCGGCGGCCGGCAGAAACTGAGGCGCGTGCGCCTGGGCAGCGGCCAGCAGCCCCGGGCGCTGGCGCAACTGGCGCAGATAGTAAGGAACACGGCGCAGAAAACCCGACAGGCCGTGCTGCTTCAACTGGCGTTGCGCCAGCCGGAGAGCGTTCGCAGGCCTGGATCCCCGCACCAGCGCCAGCACACGACCGGCTACGCGTCGTGCCCCACGCAAAGGACGCGTGATGCGCCAGGAATGGGAAGAGAGCACTCCCTGCAGTGCTGCGTCGAGTTCCGCGGCGCGGCGATCTTGGCGGTCGGCCACTGCTTGCGTCTGTGCAAGTGCCGCCTGCAGTTCGTGATTTCGGGCGTGCTGAGCCGCCAGTTTCTGGCTCATCTGCGCATGCAGTTCGCCCATTTGCGCATGTAGTTCGCGCGTCTGCGCATGCAGTTCGCCCATTTGCTCATGTAGTTCGCGCGTCTGCGCGTCGCGCTCGTCAATGGTCCGGTACAGCACCAGCGATTGAGCGTCGCGCTCGTCGATAGCCTGCGTGAGATGCGCACACCGGTCGGACAGGAATTCGCTGGTCAACCGCAGCTCGAACGCCGCGCCCAAACGGGAGAACAGCGCGCGCGCCTGGTCCCATTGCGGATTGACGCCTTGGTCCACCAACTCCACAAGTGCGGGTAAGCGATCCTGTCCCACGAGCAGCACCCCCAACCCATTGGAGTGGGTGAAGTTGAAACCGGGGAAGCGCTGGCACACCTCATCCCACAGGCGGTGCACGCCAAAGTCGTCGCGGCGCACGCAGGTATCGTGGAATAGTACGACGGCGCGGTGCGACAGCTTGGGCAGCCAAGTCTCGAAGTCGTGCCGCACGGCTTCATAGGTATGCAGGCCGTCGATGTGCAAGAGATCCACGCTGCCAGGCGCAAAATCTACCAACGCTTCATCAAAGGTTTTGCGCAGCAGAGTCGAGAACCCGCCGTACAAGGGGTCGTGGTAGGCACGCAATTGCTGGTAGATGCTGTCGTCATACAGACCCGCATGAGGATCGCCCTGCCACGTATCGACCGCATAGGCCTTCGTAGGCGCGCCGGGCGTTTCGTCGATGGCTTGGCAGAACGCACAGTAGGAATTGCCAGTGTGCGTGCCCAGTTCCACGAATACGCGCGGCCGCAACTGGCGAATCAGCCAGGATGCGAAGGGAATATGGCCCGCCCAGGGATTGGGCAGCACCAACCGGCGCGGTTCGATCAACATGGATGCCAAATCGAAGGGGGCCGTGTTGCGAGAAATGTCATTCATGTAAGAGGGGTCCGTTGTTCTTTGCGCAACCGTCAGGCCGCCTCCGGCGCACCCACATCAATCTGGATGCGGCGCATGGCAATGCCCACTAGACCCGCCGACACACTGCTGGATTCCGATTTGAACTGCAGCGCATCGTGGATCCAATGGTGCTGCACGTGGTCGTCCTGGGTTCCGTCCGCCAAAGCCACCGTCACCGTGTAGTCGCCGGGGGGCAGGCGCGGCATGTCGAAGTCGAACTCTGCCCGAACCGTCTCACCCACTTCACAAGTTTGCGGATCGTCCAGATAGGCCAAACAGGTGTTATCGCCAAAGAGAACTTGGCCAGTGCGGTCGTTGACGAAGAAACCGAGGATAGGCGAGCGCATCCGCTCGATGCACTGCACATCAATACGCAGTGTCACTGACTCTCCGCCCACCACCCAGCTCAGAGGCCGCGCCTGCTCATCAAGCAGGTAGACATTCGTCACGACTCCACCCCGGTGACCAAAGGCGGCGGCATCTGGCCGAAACCGGAAGACCTGGATATCGTTGCGTAACGGAGTGGCATTCATGAAGTCCCTGCGCTGGTCGTGCGGCGCAGCGTCCAACACCGAAGAGCGTGGAAACGTTGTACGACGGGGAGAGGGGGCGACTATCCCCTGCTGTGCTTCGTAGAACGCCTGCAGGTAGTGTTCACACACTTCCTTGGCTCCGCCACTTTCCATCATCTGCCCTTTATCGATCCACACAACGCTGTCGCACAGGCTCTTTACGGCAGCGGTATCGTGACTTACAAACAGCACTGTGCCGCGCTGCATGAAATCGCGCAAAAAGCGCATGCACTTCTGGGTGAAAAAGGCATCTCCCACCGCGAGTGCTTCATCGATGACGAGCACGTCAGCGTCTACGTGGGCAATGACCGCAAAGGCCAATCGCACCATCATGCCGCTGGAGTAGGTTTTCACAGGCTGATCAATGAAGTCACCGATGTCGGCGAAAGCCTCAATGTCGGCCAACCGGGCACGGGTCTGCTCCTCGCTCTGGCCCAGCACTGCGGCGTTGAAGAATACATTCTCCCGCCCAGTGAACTCAGGATTGAAGCCAGATCCTAATTCGAGCAACGCGGCAACGCGACCCTGGACTTCAATGCTCCCAGCAGTGGGATGCAAAGTGCCGCAGATCATCTGCAACAGCGTGGATTTGCCGGATCCGTTGCGGCCAATGATGCCTACAGTCTGCCCCTTACGGATGGAGAGCGAGATATCACGCAACGCCCAGAACTCTCGAAAATGGTTTCTAGGCGCCATTCCCATCCAGCGCCGCAACCGAGGCAGGATGAACTGCCGCAACCGGTGGCCAGGCGTTGTGTAGACCTGGAAGCACTTGTGCAGCCCCTGCACACGAATAACGACGGGTTGCTCGACGGTTTCTTTAGAGGACATCGGCAAACCCCTTGCGAGTCTTCTGAAACCAGGCAAATCCCAGCCAACCGATCAATACTGCGGCAATAGAGTACTGCACTAAGCCAATCCAATCCGGTTGCTGCCCCCACACAAGGACAGCACGCACCTGTTCGATGATGAAAGTAAGCGGATTTAGGTGCATCCAGACCTGAAAGTTCGCAGGCAGCGCATTGATCGGAAAGAAAATTGGGGAGAGAAACAAAAGCACCGAGGTAGCCAGCACGGTAGTCTGCCCAACGTCGCGCACGAAGACGCCCAAAGATGACAGCATCCAAGCCACACCCAGCGTCAGCGCTAAAAGCGGCAATGCAACCACAGGTAGCAGGACGACAGTCCAGGGCACGCCACCGTTGAACACCCACTGCGCCGCCAGCAGAACAACGATGCTGACCAGCGCATGAAATGCTGCAGCCAAAAGTTGAACTACCGGCAATACTTCCAGAGGAAAAACAACCTTCTTCACATAATTCGCATTGCCCAAAATCAATTGTGGCGCCCGATTTAGCACCTCAGAAAAAAGAGTGTGTACGATCAACCCGGCAAACAGCACTACAGCAAACTGCCCTCTACTCTCCTCGCCCGCACCCCAGCGGGCCTTGAAGACTACGGAAAATACGAAGGTATACACAGCCAGCATAAATACCGGATTGAGGAAAGACCACAAGAGTCCCATGACGGAACCTTGGTATCGGCCCACAATCTCCCTGCGGCTCATACGGGCGATAAGTTGGCGGTGTAGCCACAAAGAGCGCAGTAGCGCAGGAAGTGACGCAGCGGCTTCAGAATGCGGATTCATACGTCAGAAGCATTCTGCGTCAGCCAATGCACAGCCTGCCAGGTCTTTCGCAGAAAGCGCTGGCGCGTTGCCCGTGTCTGGCCACTCAATGGCCAGCGTGCTATCGTTCCACAGGATGCAGCGCTCGTGCGCCGGGGCGTAGTAATTGCTGGCCTTGTAGAGGAAGTCCGCGCTCTCACTGGTCACCACGAAGCCGTGCGCAAAGCCGGCCGGAATCCATAGCTGTCGGTGATTGCTCTCATTCAGTTCCACGCCTACCCACTGCCCAAAGGTCGGCGAGCTCTTGCGGATGTCTACCGCCACATCGAACACAGCGCCACGCGTGACTCGCACGAGTTTGCCCTGCGCCTGCTCCAACTGGTAGTGCAGTCCGCGCAGCACGCCCTTCGTGGAACGGGAATGGTTGTCCTGCACAAAGTCGATGTGCTGACCCACGGCCTCGTCGAACACGCGCTGGTTGAAGCTCTCCATGAAGAAGCCGCGGTCGTCACCGAAGACCTTCGGCTCCAGGATCAGCACGCCGTCGAGCTTGGTTTGCGTGACCTTCATCCGTGGTACTCCTCGCGCAGCAGGCGCATCAGGTATTGGCCGTAGCCGTTCTTCTTCAGAGGTGCGGCGAGCTTCTCGACCTGGGCGGCGTCGATGAACCCGCCGCGCCAAGCGATTTCTTCTGGACAGGCGATCTTCAGTCCCTGGCGTTGCTCCAACGTGGCAATAAACTGACCAGCCTCCAGGAGGCTTTCGTGCGTGCCCGTATCCAGCCAGGCATAGCCACGCTTCATGATTTGCACGTTGAGGCGACCCTGGTCCAGGTAGGCTTGATTCACCGCCGTGATCTCCAGTTCGCCGCGGGCGCTGGGCCTGACGGATTTGGCGATGTCCACGACCTGCTGGTCGTAGAAATACAGGCCGGTGACGGCGTAGTTGCTCCTCGGTTCCGTTGGCTTTTCCTCCACGCTCACCGCGCGGCCGGACGCGTCGAAGGCGACCACGCCATAGCGTTCAGGGTCGTGCACGTGATAAGCGAAGACCGTAGCGCCGCTGGGTTGCGCATCGGCGGCACCCAGCAGTTGCTGCAGGTCGTGGCCGTAAAAGATGTTGTCGCCCAACACCAGGGCGCTCGGCGCCCCATCCAGAAACTGCTCGCCGATGAGGAAGGCTTGGGCCAGCCCGTCAGGGCTGGGCTGCACGGCGTACTGCAGATTCATTCCCCACTGGCTGCCATCACCCAGCAATTGCTGGAACCGCGGCGTGTCCTGCGGCGTGCTGATGATCAACACATCGCGGATCCCGCCAAGCATCAGCGTGCTCAGGGGGTAATAGATCATGGGCTTGTCGTAGACCGGCAACAGTTGCTTGCTGATGGCCAGCGTGGCCGGGTGCAGGCGCGTGCCGGAACCGCCGGCCAGAATGATGCCCTTGCGTCGTGTGGTCTGTGATGTCATTTTTTGCGCTCGTCGGGCTATGTCACATCGTCTCGCGCAGCATGCGCGCGACGCCTTCTTCCCAGTGCGGCAAGTGCAGGCCGAAGGCGGCCTGCAGCTTATGGGTATCCAGCCTGGAGTTCGCCGGTCGCCGGGCTGGCGTCGGGAAGGCACTGGTCGGTACCGCCTTGACCGCCTCTGGACCGGCCTTGAGCTCCACCCCCATGGCTTGCGCTGTCGCCAGAACAAAACGCGCATAGCCGTGCCAAGTGGTCTCGCCACCGGCCACCGCGTGGTACAGCCCATGCTTGGACGGATCTTCCTGCGTGGCACGGATCGCGTGGGCAGTGATGTCGGCCAGCAACTCTGCCCCGGTAGGGGCGCCATACTGGTCATCGATGACCGTCAGGCTATCGCGCTCCTTGGCCAGGCGCAGCATGGTCTTGGCGAAATTACCGCCTCTTGCCGCATAGACCCAGCTCGTGCGAAAGATCAGGTGTCGGCTGCACTGCTGAACGATCAGTTGCTCGCCCTCCAGCTTCGTCTGGCCATAGACGCTGAGCGGGCCGGTAGGGTCCGATTCCTGCCTAGGCGTCGTGCCACTGCCGTCGAAGACGTAGTCGGTGGAGTAATGGACCATCAACGCGCCCAGTTCCTCGGCCACTTGGGCCAAGGCACCGGGTGTGGTCGCGTTGAGCTTGCGCGCCAATTCCACCTCGGCTTCTGCCTTGTCCACCGCAGTGTGGGCAGCAGCATTGACGATCACGTCAGGGCGCAAGCGCCGCACCGTGTCGGCCACCTCGTCAGGCTGGCTGAAGTCAGCAGGGTAATCGGTGCTGTCGTGATCGAGCGCAACGAGTTCGCCCAGCGGAGCCAGGCTCCGCTGCAGCTCCCAGCCAACCTGTCCGCCCTTGCCTAGTAACAGCAGCTTCATGCCGCAGCCTTGCTCTCGTCGTACTGTTTTTCGACCCACTCGCGGTAGGCGCCACTCTGCACGTTGCGCACCCAATCGCCATGGGAGAGATACCACTGCACCGTCTTGCGAATCCCGGACTCGAAAGTCTCCGCAGGCTTCCAGCCCAGTTCGCGTTCGAGCTTGCGTGCATCGATGGCATAGCGACGATCGTGGCCAGGGCGGTCGGTGACGTAGGTGATCTGTTCCTTGTACGGCTTGCCGTCAGCGCGGGGGCTCAGGTCGTCGAGCAGCGCGCAGACCGTGTGCACGATCTCGATGTTGGGTTTTTCGTTCCAGCCGCCCACGTTGTAGGTCTCACCCAGGCGCCCGGCCTCCAGCACGCGGCGGATGGCGCTGCAGTGGTCCTTCACATAGAGCCAGTCGCGGATCTGCATGCCGTCGCCATATACCGGCAGGTTCTTGCCCGCCAGCGCGTTGACGATCATCAGCGGGATGAGTTTTTCGGGGAAGTGGAACGGCCCGTAGTTGTTGGAGCAGTTGGTCGTGAGCACCGGCAGGCCGTAGGTATGGTGCCAGGCGCGCACCAGGTGGTCGCTGGCGGCCTTGCTCGCCGAATAGGGACTGTTGGGTTCGTAGGTGCTGTCTTCGGTGAAGGCAGGATCGTCTTTGGACAGCGATCCGTAGACCTCGTCCGTAGAAACATGCAGGAACCGGAACGCCGCCTTGCTCTCAGGCGCTAGACTTGCCCAATAGGCCCGCACGGCCTCCAGCAGGCGGAACGTGCCCAGCACATTCGTCTGGATGAAGTCTTCTGGCCCGTGGATGGACCGGTCCACATGCGACTCTGCAGCGAAGTTCACCACCGCACGGGGCTGGTGCTCGGCCAGAAGCCGCGTCAGCAGTTCGCTGTCGCCGATGTCTCCCTGCACGAAGATATGGCGTGCATCCCCCTCCAGGGACGACAGGGTCTCCAGGTTGCCGGCATATGTCAGCTTGTCGAGATTGATGACAGGCTCATCGCTGGCAGCGAGCCAGTCCAGAACGAAGTTGGCGCCGATGAAGCCGGCGCCGCCGGTGACCAGAATCATGGGATGCGTAATTTGGAGCGCGCGTAAGCGCGGAACCGGCGATTATGTAACGCAAATCTGTAACACTGCCGTAAGCAGACGAGAGAACTGCGTCAGACATCGCCGCTTCCTGAATTAGGGCTTTGCACCTAAAACTTCCTGAAAGTTTGCTTTTTATGCAGTTTTTCCGCCGGCAGGGTTGAATTTGCATGCTGGGGAATATGTGCTGAAGTGATCAGCACAATCTGTTCGGACGGCTGGCGCACAGCGACAGCGCTTGGGGGAAGCCGTCAGGGATCGCCCGTCGAGAGCAGCCCCAGTGCTGCACCGCAGCATGGCAGTCTGGAGCCTGTGGAGTAGAGTCGGCTACGAGACCGACCACTCACCCAACGAGACAAGGGGAGGCAGCACATGGCGAAAAAGCCGCCGCGGCGCACGGCCGAACGCATTCTGGAAGCCAGCCAGGAGCTGTTCAATCGCTTTGGCGAACCCAACGTCTCCACCTCGGCCATATCTGCCGAGCTGCACATCAGCCCCGGCAATCTCTACTACCACTATCCTGCCAAGGACGAACTCGTGAATGCGCTGTTCGGCCGGTACGAGCAGTCGATCAATGCGCTGCTGGCCACTGCGGACGACGTGAACGACATCGAGGATGCCTGGTTCTTCATGCGCACGCTGTTCGAGCTGATCTGGCAGTACCGCTTCCTGTACCGCGATCTCAACGACCTGCTGTCCAAAAACCGCCGCCTGGAGACACAGTTCCAGGCCGTGCTGCAAAACAAGACGCGCGCAGTGCATGCCATGCTCGATGCCCTGCGGCGCGCCGACGCATTGCACATGCCCCCCGAAGAGGTTCACCCCACCGCGACCAGCATGGTGGTCGTACTCACCTACTGGCTCAACTTCGAGTACGTGCGCGCCCCCCGGCACGCCCTGGAGCCCGGCAACGCCCAGGCCGCGCTCCTGCGCGGTGCACGCCATGTCCTCAGCCTGCTCATGCCCTATCTGGACGAAGGGCAGCAGGCCCATCTGGCGGTGCTGTCGCAGGCCTATGCGACCGCCGCGCCCGCGGTCTGAGGACGGGATGCCGCATCGCCTCACTGACAGCCCTGCGCCACCAGACCTTTCCTGGGCGCCCTTTCCTCACACGGACCGCTATCCGTTCACGCCGCAGGAAGTGGCTGCGCAGTGGCACCTCCTACATGCTGGAGATGCGGAGCCCCTGCCGCAGGACCCCGCCGTGCTGCAGGCGTGGACCCTGTTCCACAGCGGCCATTTCGCCCGGGCTGAGCAGGCGGGCCTGGCTGCTGGCGGTGCGGGCCTGACGGTGGCCAACAAGGCGGCCATCATCCATGCCCACTACCTGGAGCCCAGCGAGGCCGCACGGCTGGCCCGTCTTTCGATGGCGGCGGAGCGCGCCGCCCGGCAGGCGGACCACGCCCCCGGCAACGCCAATGCATGGTTCTGGCATGCCTATGCGCTGGGCCGATACAGCCAGGGCATCAGCGTGGCCAAAGCCCTGGCGCAAGGGCTGGGCCTGGCCGTGCGTGACACCCTGCAGCGCGTGATCGACCTGTCTCCGCAGCATGCCGATGCCCGGCTGGCGCTGGGCGCATTCCATGCCGAGGTGATCGACAAGGTGGGAGATCTGGTCGGGCAAATGACCTTCGGAGCGCACCGCGCACAGGGCCTGCGGTACTTCCAGGAGGCGCTGGAGCTTCACCCCGCCACCGTCATCGGCAAGATCGAATACGCCAATGCCCTGCTCATGCTCGGAGGGGATGCGCACATGCCGGAGGCCACCAGACTGTATGAAGCCGCAGCCCGCGCCAAGCCAATCGACGCGCTGGAGCATCTGGCCGTCGCGCTCGCACAGCAGGAGCTGGAAGGCTGAGCAGCCGGGTTGTCCCGCCGCCGTCAGGAGCAGGACTTTCAGGCAGGCACGGGGGCGAGCCGGCGGGAGGCGATTTCCAGCAGACCGTCGAAGATCAGGTTCTCCACCAGTTGAAAGGGCCGCGTCATGCTCGGGGCCATCTTCCAGCCCGCGCCGCCGGTCATCATGCAGACCGGCTCCATGCCGCAGTGCTGTCTCAGGTGCTGGTACATGCGCTCCACCGCGCCTGCGATGGCGTACGTGCCTCCGCTGGTCAGGGCGTCGCTGGTGTTGGTGGGGAAGAGCCGGACCTCGCCGGTCGGCACATGCAGCCCGGCCGTGCCGGTTTCAAGCGCGCGCAGCATGATGCCGTGGCCCGGCAGGATCAGCCCGCCCATGAAGCGGCCCTCGGCGTCGATCGCCTCCACCGTGACCGCCGTACCCACCATCACCACGATGAGCGGCCGCGCCGGTCCCTGCGCCAGCATGCGGTGGCGCGCACCGATCATGGCCACCCAGCGGTCCGACCCCAGGCGGGAGGGATGGTCGTAGCCATTGACGAGGCCGGCCTCCTGGGCCGAAGACACCACCCACTGGGCCGGCACATCCCACAGCTCCATCTGTTCGACCACGCGGCGCTTGGCCGCATCGCCGGCCACCACGCAGCCCAGCATGCGCGTGGGCGCCGGCAGCCCCGCCCAGGCCCCTTCTGCCAGGCGATCGATGTGGTCGAGGAATTCGGCGCCATGGGCCCGCACGGAGGCCCCGGGTTGCGGTGCGTCGAACAGCGCCCACTTCAGGCGCGTATTGCCCACGTCGATGGCCAGGAAAGTCATGCGGCGGATTATCCCGAGTTTTCCGGCACGCCCCGGCGGTCCGAGTGCAATGCGTGACAGCCCTGCCAGCGCGATGCGGGCCCCTCCGCAGCGGCAGCGGGACGTGGGGGCTTATCTGACAGGCGCCTTGCTCCGGCTTCGCTACAGTGGTCGCTCGACGTTTTCAAGAAGCCACCACAGGAGCACATGCCATGGGTCTTTTCCATTTCGTCAAGGAAGCGGGCGAAAAGCTGTTCGGCCACGGCCGCGATGCCGCAGCAGCCACGCCAGCGACGCCCGCCGCACCAGCCCCGTCGCAGGAGGAGCTGAACGCCAAGGCCGGCCAGGCCATTGCGGCCTACATCGCCACCCAGAACCTCGGTGTGCGCGACGTGCAGGTCACGTTCGACGGCCCGGCCGGCAATGTCACGGTGCGGGGCGAAGCGCCCGACCAGGCCGCCAAGGAGAAGGTCACGCTGTGCTGCGGCAACGTGGCCCACGTAACCAGCGTGGACAACCAGATGAGCGTGGCCCAGGAGGAACCTGAGGCCCAGTACCACGACGTGATCCGTGGCGACACGCTCTCTGCCCTGGCCAAGAAGTACTACGGCAACGCGAACAAGTACCCCGCGATCTTCGAGGCCAATCAACCCATGCTGACGCATCCCGACAAGATCTATCCGGGCCAGAAGCTGCGCATTCCGCGGCTGTAAGGGTGTGGGCGACCAGGCTCCCGAGGGTCGGGAGCCGCGTCGTCAGTGCTGCGCCTGGTATTCGGGGGTTGCGTCGGCGCCCGGCCAAGACGGCCTTCGCTGCAGCGGTGTCAGGGGCGTAGGGTGACGGTCGGCGGCCGCCCATCAACCTTGGCGCCATGGCAGGCCACGGAAGCGCCAGCCACCACGGCGGTTGCGGTGACCTTCCTCGTCGGCGTCGCCTTCGAAGCCTTCCAGGATGTTGTAGGCCGACAGCCCCAGCTCGGTGGCCCGCCGCGCGGCCGCTACGGAGCGCACGCCGCTGCGGCACAGCAGTACGGCCTTGCCGTCCGGTGGCACGGCGGCGCGGAGGGCGTTGTCAAAGCCGGGGTTGAGGGCCATGCCCGGCCAGTGCTTCCAGGGCACGGCGACCGCCCCCGGCACGAATCCCACCCAGTCGCGCTCGGCGTCGGTGCGCACGTCCACCAGCACGGCCTCACCGGACTGCACCCATTGCCACGCCAGTTGCGGCGTCACATCGCCCGCATAGCCTTCGGCGGGGCGCACGGTGTCTGGGATCGCAGCGGGGGTGGGTGTGGATGGGGTCGTCATGGGGCCATTCTGGCAGAAGCGCCATGGTGAAGGTCTCGCGCTTCAAAGCGCATTCCAGCCTCATGGGCCACCTGCAAAGCGGCGACGGCCTGCGTTCCCCACGATCACCGAACGGCCGCTGGGCGCAACGGCTGCTGCCGGCAGCCGGCCCTGTGGATCGGAACCGGCGCTGTGTCAGTCCCACTGCGGGGCGGGCTCGTCCTTCAAGCGGTTGCGCAGCTGCGCGTAGTCGGGCACCACGCTGCGCACCGTGTCCCAGAAGCGGGGGCTGTGGTCCATGACCCGTAGGTGCGACAGCTCGTGCGCCACCACGTAATCGATGACGCTCGGGCGGTAGTGCAGCAGCCGCCAATTCAGGCGGATGGAGCCGTCGGCCTTGGCGCTGCCCCAGCGCGTGTGTGCGTTGGACAGGCGCAGGCTGGTCCAGCGCACGCCCAGCAGCGGCGCGAAATGGTCCAGGCGTTCGGTGAAGCGCCGGCGGGCATCGCGCATCAGCCAGGCCTGCACGGCATCGCGCACCTGCGCGGGCGCGGCGCTGCGCGCCAGGCCCACGTGCAGTTGCCGTGCGCCTTCCGCCGTCTCCACCAGCGCGCCGCCCTTGCCGGAAAAACCGTGCGTGGGATCGAGCACCACGGTCAGCGGCTCGCCCAGGTAGGGCAGCACGGCGCCGTCGCCCCAGGCGATACGTGCGCTTTCCTGGCGCTGCTGGCGCTCCTGCGCCTCGCCCAACTTGCGCAGGATCCAGCCGGCTTTCTCGCGCAGCGCGGCATCGATGGCGGCCAGCGTCACCCAGCCCGGAGCGCGCACCGACAACCCGTCCGGCCCCACGCTGAAGCCGATGCTGCGCCGGCGTGCCCGCTGCAGCGCGTAGGCCACCACGGCATCGCCCAGCAGCACCTCGCGGCTGGCCTGGGGATGGCGGAAGATGGCCGGGGCGAGCAGCGTGCCCAGCGGCACGCCGGGCACTGGCGGCCCTGCGGGCGCCGCAGGCCGCGCTATTGAATCAGGAGCTGCCAGCGCACGCAGGTCGGGCGCAACAGGCACTTTGGGCATCGATTCACGCACCCGCTGACGGCGCGGCGCCGGCCCGGTCGCCGCAGGAGATTCGCCTGCCCCGCCGAACAGATCCAGCGCGAGCTGCACCAGCCGCTGCATCAGCCTCCCACCGAGCCCAGCGCCGCGAGCGGCCCGTGAAACTGGCGCGGCCCCGACCAGCGGACGCCGCGCAAGGGCCGCCCCGCCGCGCTGGCGTCGTCCCCCTTCCCACGCGCAGCGTGAGAGAAGGGGGAAGCCGCAACGCGGCTCAGGGGGTTGTTCATGGATACGCCTCGGGGTCCAGCCGCCGCATTTCCGCCTCGATCCACGCCTCGACCTCGCGCATCAGCTCATCCGGCTGGCGCCCTTCGCTGGAGATCGGCTGGCCGATGGACACGTCCACCGTGCCCGGACGCTTGATGAACGCCTTGCGCGGCCAGACCTTGGCCGAGGTGACGGCGATCGGCACCACAGGCACGCCGGCGTCCACCGCCAGGCGCGTGCCGCCGCTCTTGTACTGGCCCTTCTCGCCCCGGGCGGCGCGCGTGCCTTCGGGGAACATGATCACCCAGGTGCCCTGCCCCAGCAGCTTGCGCCCCTGCTGCAGCACCTTGACGAAGGCACGGGCGCCATTGCCGCGGTCGATATGGATCATGTCCAGGCTGCCGATGGACCAGCCGAAGAACGGGATGCGCAGCAGCTCGCGCTTGAACACGTAGGCCAGCGGCCGGGGCATGATCGCGGGCATCAGAAAGGTCTCGTAGGTGGACTGGTGCTTGACCAGCAGCACCACGCCCTGCTTGGGGTCCGTCGGCAGGTGCTCCATGCCGGTGATGCGCGTGCGGATGCCCATGATGACGCGCGCCGCATCGACGCTCAGCTTGAGCCAGGCGCGCGCGATGCGGTAGCGCGTGCGCGTGCTCGCGCCGAACAGGCGCACCACCAGGATGAGCAGCGTGTAGGGCACGCAGGTGAGGGCCATCCAGAGCAGATGGACGATGGAACGGATCAGGGCCATGGAAGTGAAGAGTTGAAGTATTTTTAGGCGCTAGCGCTTATACAGCAAGCGCATATAGCTACCATTTTTATAGCAATCAGATCGCAAGCTGCAGACTGCCGCCAACGGGTGGCAGCAGGGCATCGACCAGTGCCGCCAGGCTGGCATGGGCGCGGGTGCCGGCGGGCCAATCGGGCGGCAGCGGCAGTTCCGGCGCCAGGCGGGCCGACGCGCCCGTGCACACCATGTGCAGTTGCGCGCCCAGGCCGGAGGCCGCCAGCAGGTGGTCAGGGCAGCTGCCGATCACCAGCACCTCGCCCCCCTCCACCCCGTAGCGGTCCCGGATCTGCTCCATCAGGCCCGGGGCGGGCTTGCGGCAGGCGCAGTGCTCGCTCTCGGCGTGGGGGCAGTAGAACACCGCATCAATGCGCCCGCCCGCAGCGGCCATCTGCCGGTGCATCTTGGCGTGGATGGCGTTGAGCGCCAGCACATCGAACAGCCCCCGGCCCAGCCCCGGCTGGTTGGTGGCGACCACCACGTGCCAGCCGGCGTGGTTCAGCCGCGCCACGGCTTCCAGCGCGCCAGGCACGGCGGTCCATTCATCGGCTGTGGCAATGAAGGGCTCACCCGGCACGTTCAGCGTTCCGTCGCGGTCGAGGATGGCGAGTTTCATGCGGCAATTATCCAGGAACGGCGGGTGACGGCCCGCCTGCGCGGGCACCCCGGCCACAGGCACCAAGCACCAGGCCGTAGGCCTTCAGGCACCGCCGGCGGGCGCAACCGGCTGCCAGCCGGTCACGAAGCGGCCACTGAAGCGGCCCGTCGCCCAGTCCAGGCGCAGCGCCTGGCCCGGCTTCCACTGGGCAGCGGCCAGGTCGTCGATCAGCACCTGCTGCACCTGTGGCCAGCCGGCGATGCGCAGCACGACCAGCGTGCCGCCCGCCGCCCGCACCGAGGGCTTCTGCGGGCGGCTGCCCAGCACCTCGGCGGCGGCCGGCGGTTGCGGCTGCAGGCCTTGCACATTCAGGTGGCGCACGACCAGACCGGCCGAACCCGCCACGCCCAGCACCACCCAGCCGGCCAGCAGCAGGCGCCGCACCCGCGCCCCGCCCCAGCGGCGGCCGACCCAGATCAAGCCCCCTACCAGCAGCACGAGCGCCGCCACGGCATAGCCCGCGGAAGCCAGCCCGGCCATCGGGTCCTGCGTGCCGGCGAAAGGTTGCAGAGGCAGCGCGGGCGCGCCCGTGGCGCGGTCGGCCATCCACTGCAGCACCCAGCGGGTGCCGCCCAGGAGTGCCAGGGGGATGAAGAGCAGCCAGACGGTGCGCTGCTGCTGATACACAGATGCAGATGCAGAGGGGGGTGAAGATGCAGCCCCTGGCGTGGGCTCGGGCGCGGCTTCAGGGATGCGGGCGCTCATACGGCTTCACCGGAGCGCAAACGCTGGCGGCGCCCCCTTCCCACGCCCAGCGTGGGACAGGGGCTAAGGCGCGCAGCGCCTCCGGGGCGTTGCGGCATGCTCAGGCCAGGCGCGACAGATCGGCCACGCGGTTCATCGCCACGTGCAGGCTCTTGAGCAGCCCCTGGCGGTTGAGGCGCAGGTCCAGCTGCTCGGCATTGACCATCACGTCGTCGAAGAAGGCGTCCACCGGCGCGCGCAGCACGGCCAGGGTCTGCAGGCTGGCGGTGTAGTCGCCGGCGGCGAACTGCGCATCGGCTTCGGGCACAAAGCGCTGCAGCGCGGCATACAGATCCTGCTCGGCCTTTTCCTGCAGCAGGTCGGGGTTGACGTGCGGGTCCACCGCGCCTTCCACCTCGGCCTTCTTCAGGATGTTGCCCACGCGCTTGTTGGCTGCGGCCAGGGCGGGTGCCTCGGGCAGCTTGGAGAAGGCGCGCACGGCCGCCAGCTGTTTTTGCACCAGCGACAGGCGCTGCGGGCGCAGGGCGATGACGGCGTCCACTTCCTGTGCGCTGTAGCCCTGCTCGCGCAGGCTGCCGGCCAGGCGGTCGTAGATGAAGTCGGCCAGCGCCATGCTCGCATCCTCGATCTTGTCGCCGAAGGCCGGCACCGCGCTGGCCAGCACGGCCTGCAGATCGAGCGGCAATTCCTTCTCGACCAGCATGCGGATCACGCCCAGCGCGTGGCGGCGCAGTGCGAACGGGTCGCGGTCACCCGTGGGCAGGTTGCCGATGCCGAACATGCCGACCAGCGTCTCCAGCTTGTCAGCCAGGGCCACGACCACGCCCACGTTTTCGCGCGGCAGCTCGTCGCCGGCGAAGCGCGGCTTGTAGTGGTCCTCGATGGCGTGGGCCACCTCGTGCGCCAGGCCGTCGTTGGCGGCGTAGTAGCCGCCCATGATGCCCTGCAGCTCGGGGAACTCGCCGACCATGTCGGTCACCAGGTCGGTCTTGGCCAGCAGCGCGGCGGTGTCCACGCAGGACAGCAGATAGTCGCGGGCGATCTCGCCGTCCTGCGAATCCAGCGCGGGGTTCTGCGCACCGATGTTGGCGAAGAGCTGCTCGGCGATGGCGCGGGCGATGGCGCGCACACGCTCCACGCGCTCGCCCTGCGTGCCCAGCTTGTTGTGATAAACCACCTTGCCCAGGGCCTCGACGCGAGAATGCAGCGTCTTCTTGCGGTCCTGGTCGAAGAAGAACTTGGCGTCGGCCAGGCGTGGGCGCACCACGCGCTCGTTGCCGCCGATGACGGCGCTGGCGTCCGAGGGGCTGATGTTGCTCACCACCAGGAACTGGTGCGTCAGCTTGCCCGCGGCATCCAGCAGCGGGAAGTACTTCTGGTTGGCCTTCATGGTGAGGATCAGGCACTCCTGCGGCACGTCGAGGAATTCCTTCTCGAACTCGCAGACCAGCACGTTCGGGCGCTCGACCAGGGCCGTGACCTCGTCCAGCAACGCGTCGTCGTTGATGGGGCGCACGCCGCCGCCCACGCGCTCGGCCGCGGCCTGCAGCTGGCGCGCGATCTCGGCGCGGCGCTCGGTGAAGCTGGCGATCACCGCGCCGTCGTCACGCAGCTGCTGCGCATAGCTGTCGGCGCTGGCGATGACCACCGGGTCCACCGCCGCCTCGAAGCGGTGGCCGTGCGTGGCGTTGCCCGCGGACAGGCCCAGTGCCTTCACGGACAGCAGCACCTCGGTGCCGTGCAGCGCGACCAGGCCATGGGCCGGGCGCACGAACTGCACACTGCTCCAGCCGTCCTGCAGCTGGTAGCGCATGACCTTCGGAATAGGCAGCTTGGCGATGGCCTCGCTGAGCGCCTTCTGCAGGCCCTCGGCCAGCGTGGCGCCCTTGGCGGTGCTCTCGTAGTGCAGCACGTCGGCCTTGCCGTCGTGGATGCGCTGGAGGCCGGCCACGGCCGACGCATCGGCGCCGAGCGCGCCCAGTTTCTTCAGCAGCGCCGGCGTGGCTTGGCCGTCCGCCGTCAGGCCCACGGCCACGGGCATGAGTTTCTGCGACACGGCCTTGTCGGCGGCGGCGGGGGCCACATCGGTGATGTGCGCGGCCAGGCGGCGCGGCGAGGCATAGGCCGTGAGCTGCGAGCCGGCCGCCGTCAGGCCCTGGGCCTTGAGCTGCTCGAACAGCACGCCGGCAAAGGCGTCGCCCAGCTTCTGCAGCGCCTTCGGAGGCAGTTCTTCGACAAACAGTTCGACGAGGAGATTCGGGTAAGTCATCTGTTAGGTACTCCGCGCTGCGCCTCAGGCGGCCTTCTTGTTCTGTTGCTGCTGCTCGGCCTTGGCCAGTTCGGCCAGCACCTCGGTCGCCCAGTCCTTGGGCGCCATGGGGAAGCCCAGGCGGGCCCGGCTGTCCAGGTAGCTCTTGGCCACGGCGCGCGCCAGGTTGCGGATGCGGCCGATGAAGGCGGCACGCTCGGTCACGCTGATGGCGCCGCGCGCATCCAGCAGGTTGAAGCTGTGCGCGGCCTTGAGCACCTGCTCGTAGGCCGGCAGCGCCAGTTGCTGCTCCATCAGGTGCTGGGCCTGCTTTTCATGCGCGTTGAACGCGGTGAAGAGGAAGTCGGCGTCGGAGTGCTCGAAGTTGTAGGTGGACTGCTCCACCTCGTTCTGCTTGTAGACGTCGCCGTAGGAGAGGCCGTCGGTCCAGGTCAGGTTGTAGACGTTGTCCACGCCCTGCAGGTACATGGCCAGGCGCTCCAGGCCGTAGGTGATCTCGCCCGTGGCGGGCTTGCAGTCGATGCCGCCGACCTGCTGGAAGTAGGTGAACTGCGTGACTTCCATGCCGTTCAGCCACACCTCCCAGCCCAGGCCCCAGGCGCCGAGCGTGGGGTTCTCCCAGTCGTCTTCCACGAAGCGGATGTCGTTCTTCTTCAGGTCGAAGCCCAGCGCTTCGAGCGAGCCCAGGTACAGCTCGAGGATGTTGTCCGGCGCGGGCTTCAGGACCACCTGGAACTGGTAGTAGTGCTGCAGGCGGTTGGGGTTCTCGCCGTAGCGGCCGTCCTTGGGCCGGCGGCTGGGCTGCACGTAGGCAGCCTTCCAGGGCTCTGGCCCCAGCGCGCGCAGGAACGTGGCGGTGTGGGACGTGCCCGCGCCCACCTCCATGTCGTACGGCTGGAGCAGCGCGCAGCCCTGGTCTGCCCAGTACGACTGCAGCTTGAGAATGATTTGCTGGAAGGTCAACATGCGTATGTCTGGCATGGCGGGGCCATGCGCGGTGGAGTGAGGGAATGCGCGGGCGCGCATCGCAACCGCCGATTTTACGAGCCGCGCGCGCGGCGCTCTTTGCGTTGGGACGGGCCGGTGGCCGGTCCGCGGTCGCCGGGCCCCGAGACTCCGCTCGGCCGCCACGACGGACTACAAGCAAAAATAGCTGCCAGCGCTTATACAGCAAGCGCAAGCAGCTATTATTTTAATAGCACCAGCAGGCCGCATGGCCTGCCAGCCCAGAGGTTCAGTCTTCCCAGCGGCGCAGCACCAGGCTGGCGTTGGTGCCGCCGAAGCCGAAGCTGTTGGACAGCACCGTCTTCAGGTCGGCGTCGCGCGAGGTGCGCACCACCGGAAGGCCTTCGGCGGCCGGGTCCAGGTTCTCGATGTGGGCCGAACCGGCGATGAAGCCGTCCTGCAGCATGTACAGGCAGTAGATGGCTTCCTGCACGCCCGTCGCGCCCTGCGAATGGCCGGTGAGCGACTTGGTGGACGAGAACGGCGGCACGGCGTCGCCGAACACTTCGCGCAGTGCGCGCAGCTCGGGCAGGTCGCCCACGGGCGTGGACGTGCCGTGCGTGTTCACGTAGTCGATGGGACCGCCGCCGGCCTGCTCGATGGCCTGGCGCATGCAGGCGATGGCGCCGTCGCCCGAGGGCGCGACCATGTCCTCACCGTCCGACGACAGGCCGAAGCCGACGATCTCGGCCAGGATGGTGGCGCCGCGGGCCTGGGCGTGCTCCAGGCTTTCCAGCACCAGCGCGCCGCCGCCGCCGGCGATCACGAAGCCGTCGCGGTCCGCGTCGTACGGGCGCGAGGCCTTCTCGGGCGTGTCGTTGTACTTGGCCGACATGGCGCCCATGCCGTCGAACAGCGTGGCCAGGCCCCAGGACAGCTCCTCGCCGCCGCCCGCGAACATCACGTCCTGCAGGCCGAAGGCGATCTGCTGGGCCGCCACGCCCACGCAGTGCGCGGAGGTGGAACAGGCCGAGGTGATGGAGAAATTGATGCCCTTGATGGCGAACGCCGTCGACAGGTTGGCCGACACGGTCGAGCCCATGCAGCGCGTGACCTGGTAGGGCCCGACGCGGCGGATGCCCTTGCTGCGCAGCGTGTCGGCGGCCTCGATCTGGTTGGCCGGCGAGCCGCCGCCCGAGCCCATGATGAGGCCGGTGCGGGGGTGGGACACCTGCTCCGGCGTCAGCCCCGCCTGGGCGATGGCGTCCTTGAGCGACAGGTACGAATACGCGGCGGCATCGCCCATGAAGCGGCGCAGCTTGCGGTCGATGAGCGCATCCAGGTCGATCTGGGGGATGCCCGCCACCTGGCTGCGCAGGCCGAGTTCCTTGAACTCGGGCATGGCGCGGATGCCGGATTGGCTCTCGCGCAGGGCGGTGACCACCGTCTCCCGGTCATTGCCGATGCACGAGACGATGCCCGCACCCGTGATGACGACGCGCTTCTTGCTGGTCATGCCGATGCTCCCGCTGCGGGTGCTCCGTCCTTCCCGTCTTCTTCACGCTTGAAAAGGCCCACGCGGAGGTCGTTGGCCACGTAGATTTCCTGGCCGTCGGCCAGCAGGCGGGCATCGCCGATCGCCATGACCAGCTTGCGCTTGATCACGCGCTTGATGTCGATCTCGTAGGTGACGAGCTTGACGTTCGGGCCCACTTCACCGGTGAACTTGACCTCGCCCGCGCCCAGCGCCCGGCCGCGGCCCGGCAGCTGCAGCCAGGTCAGGTAGAAGCCGATGAGCTGCCACATGGCGTCCAGGCCCAGGCAACCGGGCATGACGGGGTCGCCCTGGAAATGGCAGGCGAAGAACCACAGGTCGGGCTTGACGTCCAATTCCGCCCGGATCTTCCCCAGTCCATGCGCCCCACCATCGCTGTCGATGTGCGTGATGCGGTCAAACATCAGCATGGGCGGCAGCGGCAGGCGACCGCTGTCAGGAGTGAACAGCCGGCCCTCACCCGAGGCGATCAGTTGTTCATAGGAAAAGGAATCAGCCATTGTCAGTCGTGCTCCAGATCGGCGTCGTGCCACCGTGGTTTGTGTTGGTGCGCAACCGCCAGCAGGTGGTTGCAGCCCCCCATTATCCAGGGTAGTCGCCGCCCGACCGCGCCAAAGGGCCAAGGGAGAGTACCTACAGCTGGCCTGTTACATGATCCGAATCACGTCCGGAGGCGAAACGCCGGACAGGCCGGCAGCGCCCCGCTGCCGCCAGTCTGCCCGGCGTGTGTGACAGAAATCCGCACGGTCCGCTCCATCGCGATGCTCTCTAGCAGCCGCTCCCCAAGAGCAGGCAACGCGTGCGACGCGGATCCGAACGCTCCCCGCCGGCATGCCGATACCGAGGGGCTCTGCCACTGGCGCGGCCCCAAGCGAGCGGCAGCCAAGCAAGGGCCGCCCCGCAGCGAGGGCTGCGTCCCCCTGCCCGTCGTGCGCAGCACGGCGAGAGCGGGGGCTGAGGGCCGCGGCTCCCAGCCTGCCCGCGCAGGCTAGAACGTGCCCGAAGGGCTGCCGGCTCCGACGGCCGCACGGAGGCGCGCAGCGCCTCAGGGGGTGTCGATCAATACTCCCAGAAGATCCGCTGCAGTTCCTTGCTGGTCTGCGCGCGGGTCAGCGCCACGGCCGCCAGGATGCGTGCCTTCTGCGGGTTCAGGTCGTGGGCGACCACCCAGTCGTACTTGTCGTCCGGCTGCTCGGCATTGCGCAGCACGAAGCCGTCGGCCACGCGCGAGGAGCGGATGATCTGCACGCCCTGGCCTCGCAGATCCTGTAGCGCAGGAACAACACGGTCGGCCACCGAACCATTGCCCGTGCCGGCGTGGATCAGCGCCTTGACGCCCGTGCGGCCCACGGCGTCCACCGTGGCGCGCGGCACGTTGCCGTAGCCGTACACGATCTCGACCGGCGCCAGGGCGTCGATCTCGTCGATGTTGAACTCCGACTGGGCCGTGTGGCGCTTGACCGGCGCGCGGAACCAGTAGCTGTTGCCCTCGACCACCATGCCCAGCGGGCCCCACTGGCTGCGGAAGGCCTGGGTCTTGATATTGACGCCCTTGGTCACATCGCGGCCGCTCTGGATCTCGTCACTCATGGTCACCAGGACGCCCTTGCCGGCGGATTGCTTGTTAGCGGCCACGGTCACGGCGCTCAGCAGATTCAGCGCGCCGTCGGCCGAGAGGGCCGTGCCGGGGCGCATGGAGCCGACCACCACGATGGGCTTGTTCGTGCGCACCACCAGGTTCAGGAAGTAGGCGGTTTCTTCCAGCGTATCGGTGCCGTGCGTGATGACGATGCCGTCCACGTCGGGTTGCTTGGCCAGGGCGGACACGCGCTTGCCCAGCGTCAGCAGCTGGGCATTGGTGAAGCTCTCGGACGCGATCTGGAACACCTGCTCCCCGCGCACGTTGGCCACGTTGGCCAGCTCGGGCAGGCCAGCCAGCAGCTTGTCGACGGGCACCTTGGCAGCGGCGTACGAGGCGCTGTTGGCCGCCGTGGCGCCCGCGCCAGCGATAGTGCCGCCGGTGGCCAGCACCACCACCTGGGGCTTGGCGGCGACCACGGCGGCCTGGGCGGCGGGCTGCGCAGCGGGCGCCAGCTGCTGGGCGGGGGCCACGATGGCCCAGATGGCGAAGGCGGCGCCGGCGAGCAGGCGCTTGAGGTTCAGAGGCGAGAACATGTCGATGGACTCCTTTGTTGTAGTGCTGTGTGACCCGCGGCGCGCCCCCTGTCCGGTCCGGTGCGCCGCAGAGCCCGCGCTGCAGTGGCTGCGGCGCGGGTGCCGTATCGTAGAAAGGCGGCATGCGCGCGGTGCGGAATAATCGCCCCCCGGGTGTGAATCCCCCTCATATCCGGGAAAACCCAGGCCGATCGATCCTCCTCCTCCCATGAATCTGCGGCAACTCGAAGTCTTCCAGGCCGTCATGCAGACGGGCAACATGAGCGCCGCCGCGCGGCTCATCAGCATCACGCCCTCGGCCGTCAGCAAGACCATCGCCCACGCCGAGCTGCAGCTGGGCTACCCGCTTTTCAGCCGCACCCGCCATGCCCTGGTGCCCACGCCCGAGGCGCAGGCGCTGTTCGCGGCCTCCAGCCAGATCCACCGCCAGCTCGACGAGCTGCGCCGCACCGCCCTGAACCTGCGCCAGCCCGAGGACGGCCTGGTGCGCCTGGCAGCCATCCCGTCGGTCACGCACGAATTCCTGCCCGCCGTGCTGGAGCTGCACGCCCGCCGCGCGCCACGCGTGCAGGTGGAAGTGCGGACGCTGCACCAGGACCAGATGGCGCAGGCGCTGCTGACGCGGGCCGTGGACTGTGCGCTGGGCTTCTACGCCCACCCACACCCGCAGGTCCACAGCCGCATGCTGGTGAGCGGGCCGCTGTGCATCGCCGTCACGCGCGAGATCTGGCTGCGGGCCGTGCGCGTGAACCGGTCCGATCCGCTGAGCTTCCTCGCCAACACGCCGATGATTCCGCTGCTGGGGGACGACCCGATGCGGCCGTACATGGCCGAGATCGCGCGCACGCTCGGCGTCCACACCGAGCTGTCGATCCAGGTGCAGACCTCGCGCCTGGCGCTGGAGCTGGTCAAGCGCGGACTGGGATGGACGGTGATCGACTTCCTCACGGCCAGCAACCTCGACCCGGCCACCATGGCGGCCGTGCCGCTGCCGGACCTGCCGCCGATCCCGCTGTACGCCTACCACGCCACGCAGCGCCCGCCCGACCGGCATGCCGCCGGCCTGCTCGATCTGCTACCCGGCCTGCTCAGCCACGCCATGGGGCCGCCGCGCGCGCAGGCAGCGCCGGGCGCGGCGCACTGACGGAAGTCTGCTTCTTTTTTCCGGGCGACCGCCGGCCCTGCGCCGGGCGCGGTCCTAGCGGCGGCGGCGCAGCAGCACCGCCAGCACGGCGATCGCACCGCCCAGCGCCCACAGCGGCCACAGCGCAAAGCGCGACACCCACCAGGCGAACGGCGTGACGTCGCCGCCCCGGCCCTCCACCTCGGCCAGCAACACGGCGCGCGTGTGGGACGGCAGGCGGTGGGTGACCACACCCCGGTGGTCGATGACGGCCGTGGCACCGGTGTTGGTGGCGCGCACCATGGGGCGCTCGAACTCCAGCGCGCGCATGCGGCTGATGGCCAGGTGCTGGTCGATCGCCACGCTGTCGCCGAACCAGCCGATGTTGCTGAAGTTGACCAGCACGGTGGGCGCCCGGGCCGCATCGGCGAAGTGCGCGCCGATCTCTTCCCCGAACAGATCCTCGTAGCAGATGTTGGGCGCGATGCGCTGGCCCCGCCAGTCGAACGCCGGCTGGCCGAGCGCGCCGCGGTTGAAGTCGCCCAGCGGAATGTTCATCATCTCCGTGAACCAGCGGAAGAACGGCGGAATGAATTCGCCGAACGGCACGAGATGGTGCTTGTCGTAGCGATAGGCCGCCGGCTGCCCGGGCGCCAGGCCGATCACCGAGTTGGTGTAGCCCAGGTCGCGGTTGCCCAGCGGAATGCCCACCAGCGCGGCCTGCCCGTTCTGGGCGTAGCGGGCGGCGATGTCCTGCAGGTACGCGGGCGGCAACTGCTCCGGCATCAGCGGAATGGCCGTCTCCGGCGCCACCACCAGCGCGGCCCCTGCCGCCTTCAGTTGCTCCGCATACCACTGCAGCGCCACGGGGACGCCGCTGCCGGGCTGGAACTTCTCGTCCTGCGGGATGTTGCCCTGAAGCAGCGCCAGGGACAGCGGCGCGGGCCGCGCCATGGGCGTATGGCACAGCTCCACCGCACAGTGGCGGTCGGCCGCCAGGCCGGTCCACGCCAGCACGGCCAGCGCGGCGGCCACGCCCGTGCGCGGACGGCGCAGGTCGCTGGCGCGCCACTGGGCAGCGGTGGCGGCCAGCACGGCAGCCACGCAGCCGATGCCGTACACGCCTACCCAGCGGGCCAGCACGGCCAGGGGCCCGTCGACATGCGCATAGCCGCCGGCGCCCCACGGGAAGCCCGTCCACCACACGCCGCGCGCCAGTTCGGCCAGCAACCACAATCCCGCAAAAATGATAGCTGCCAGCGCCCGATTGGCGGGCGCTAGAGCCCTGAAACACCCCAATGCCACGGCATAGTAACTGCCCAGAAAGGCGGCCAGCCCCAGCACCGCCGCCACGGCCAGCGGCGCCGCCAGCCCGCCATAGGTGTGCATCGAAATGAACAGCCACCAGAACGTGCCGGAGAGCCAGGCCGTGGAGAACACCCAGCCCAGCGCCGCTGCCCGGCGCGCACTGGGAGCGGCCAGCGCCAGGCGCACCAGCAACGCCAGCGACAGCAGTTGCAGCCACCACAGGGGCTGCCCGTTCCAGGGCCAGGCGATGGAGGCGGCCTGCGCCAGCCCGGCGACCAGGGCCAGGGGCCAGGCGGCTGCGCCGGCCACGCCGAGTGCGGGCGCCCGGCCCGCCAGAGAGGGTGCGGCGCGCATCAGGCCTGCGGCCCGGTCTCGTCCGCCACCGCGGGCGACACCTTGAACCAGCGCACCGCGCCGCCCTTGGTGTGCAGCACCACGAACTGCAGCCCGCCCAGCACCACCTGCTCGCCCTTGCGCGGCAGGCGGCCCAGTTCGTGGGCGATGAGCCCGCCGATGGTGTCGAAGGTCTCTTCCGGATCGCTGCCGGCGATGGTCACGCCAAAAGCCTCGGCCACGCGCTCCACGGGCGTGTCGCCGCTCACGCGGTAGGTGCGGTCGGCCAGGCCGAAGATGTCGCCTTCGTCCTCGGGGATGTCGAACTCGTCCTCGATCTCGCCGACGATCTCTTCCAGCACGTCCTCGATGGTCACCAGGCCGGCCACGCGGCCGAACTCGTCGATCACCACGGCCATGTGGCTGCGCGCGCTGCGGAACTCGCGCAGCAGGTCGTTCAGCCCCTTGCTCTCGGGCACGAACAGCACCGGACGCAGCAGCGCACGGATGTTCAGCTCGGGCGCGCGCTGCAGCTTGAGCAGGTCCTTGGCCAGCAGGATGCCGATGATGTTCTCGCGCTCGCCCTGATAGACCGGGAAGCGCGAATGCGCGGTGTCGATGACCTGGTGCAGCATCTGGTCGAACGGCGCGTCGATGTCCAGCAGGTCCATGCGCGTGGCGGCCACCATGACGTCGCTGGCCGTCATCTCGGCCATGCGCAGCACGCGCTCGAGCATGACCCGCGCGTCGGCATTGATGACTTCGTTGGTTTCAGCCTCCGCCAGCGTGGCGATCAGCTCTGCGGTCGAGTCCGGGCCCGGATGGATGAACTCGATGAGCCGCTGCAGGAAGGTGCGCTTGTCTTCCTTGTCGGAAGGGCGTCCCGGATGGGGATCGGACACGGTCTTGGAATGCAGGACGTGCGGTCGTTGGACAAGCCGCAAGGATAGCGGATGAATTTCGGGCCGGCATGACGGACAACGCCGACCCCGGGCGCGCAACCCGCCAGCGGGCCGCCCGGGCCTACTCGGCGGAGCGGTGCCGCCCGTCCTGGACGCCGCGGCGCACTTCCTGCACGCCGGCCAGCAGGCTCCAGAGCTGGCGCGCCTGCTTCTTGAGCTGGTAGTCCACTTCGCCGAAGTGCTGCACCACGATCTCGGCCATGCGCGTGTCCAGGCTGGCGGGCGGCAGCTGCAGGTAGGCCTCGGCCTCCGAGCCGTCGCGGCGCACGGTGGCTCCGGCATTGCGCGCGATCTTCAGCATGGCCGTGTTCTCGGACAGCGCGTGGATGAACAGCGTGCTGACGCCAGCGGTGCGGGCGTGCATGACGGCGCGCTCGAACAGCCGCGCCCCGAAGCGCCGGCCGCGCAGATGGCGCAGCACCGACACGCCGAACTCGGCGCTGCCCTGCGGGCCCGGGCCGGTGGCAAAGGCCAGGTGCGCCATGGCGACGATTTCCAGACGTCGGTTGAAGATGCCGTAGACCTCGTCGCGCGCGAAGTCGATCTGCTCGACGTAGCGGGCAACCTGCTCGTCGCTGGCGGTGTAGCCGAAGCGCAGGTAGCGGTCGCCCGGCTCCAGCCGCATCAGATGGGCGACGATGCGCGCGCGGTGCTGGGGACCCAAAGACCGGATGGGCACCATGACCGGGGTCCGGGTGGACCGGTGCGGGCCGGCGCCCGAGGGGCGCAGCAGGTCGCGCCCGGCATCCCAGGAAGCGCGAAGCCAATCTTTGGTTGGAAGCATGATGCCGTGATTTTAGGGTTTTCCCCTAGAAACACAGCAACCTCTTGTTGCATAGCACCCGGCCGGCAGGGCCATTCCGAGCCGTTTTGGCCGCAAGCCTAACTACCACCAGCGCAGCACGCTACCTTTTCAGGAGTGCCGGAAACCCGAAGCCCCCGTCATACCGGCACGGCCGTGGTGGCCTTGACGCGGTCGAGCACGAAGCTGGTCTTGCAATCCTGCACGCTGGGGTGCTTGAGCAAGGTGTCCATGATGAAGCGGCTGTAGTGCGCCATGTCGGCCACCACCACGCGCAACAGGTAGTCCATTTCGCCCGTCAGGGCCGCGCACTCTACCACCTCGGGCCAGGTCTGCACGCTGGCGCGGAACAGGTCCATGGGGTTGCGCTTGTGGCTCTCGGTGTGCTTTTCCAGGCGCACGTTCAGGTAGGCGGTCAGCCCCAGGCCCACGGCCTCGGGCTGCACCAGGGCCACGTAGCGGTCGATGACGCCAGTCTCTTCGAGCCGCTTGGCGCGCCGCAGCACGGCGCTGGGCGACAGCCCGACCTGCTCGCCGATGACGTCGTAGGTTTCGCGGCCGTTGTCCTGCAGGCGCCGCAGGATGGCCCGGTCGAGTTTGTCGAGTGCGCTGGGAGTGGATCCGCTCATGGCTGCGGATTCTAGGAATCGGGCGGCTGGCGTGCACCCGCATCTTCCCTAACGCGAAGGAGGTGCGCCACGCTTTGACGTGACGCAGTTTTCCTGCAAACAGCAGCCGGTCGCCCCCTGCATTTGCCGTAAACATGCCCGACGCCGCGCCTACAGTGCAAGCACAGGCCACCCACGGCCCGCAACGGAGACAACGCATGAACGCAGCCCTGCCCCAGACCGCCCTTCAGGACACCGCCGCATGGGAGAACCCCATGGGAACCGACGGGTTCGAATTCATCGAATACGCTGCGCCGGACCCGGTCGCCATGGGCAAGGTCTTCGAAGGCATGGGGTTCAGGCCCGTGGCGCGCCACCGCCACAAGAACGTCACCCTGTACCGCCAGGGCGAGATCAACTTCATCATCAACGCCGAGCCCGACAGCTTCGCGCAGCGCTTTGCCCGCCTGCATGGCCCGAGCGTCTGCGCCATCGCCTTCCGCGTGCACGACGCCAAGGCCGCGTACGAGCGCGCCCTGGGCCTGGGTGCCTGGGGCTATGCCGGCCAGGCTGGCCCGGGCGAACTGAACATTCCCGCCATCAAGGGCATCGGCGACAGCCTGATCTACCTGGTGGACCGCTGGCGCGGCAAGAACGGCGCCAAGCCGGGCGACATCGGCAACATCGGCTTCTTCGACGTCGACTTCGAGCCGCTGCCGGGCGTGAGCGCCGAGGAGGCCCTGCACCCCAAGGGCCACGGCCTGACCTACATCGATCACCTGACGCACAACGTGCACCGCGGCCGCATGGCCGAATGGGCGGGCTTCTACGAGCGGCTGTTCAACTTCCGCGAGATCAAGTACTTCGACATCGAAGGCCAGGTCACGGGCGTCAAGAGCAAGGCTATGACCAGCCCCTGCGGCAAGATCCGCATCCCGATCAACGAGGAAGGCAAGGAGAAGGCCGGCCAGATCCAGGAGTACCTGGACATGTACAACGGCGAGGGCATCCAGCATATCGCCATGGGCTCGGACGACCTCTACGCCACGGTGGACGCCTTGCGCGCCTCGGGCGTGCGCCTGCTGGACACCATCGACACGTACTACGAACTGGTGGACAAGCGCATTCCCGGCCACGGCGAACCCCTGGCCGAACTGCACCGGCGCAAGATCCTGGTCGACGGCAAGAAGGACGCCATCCTGCTGCAGATCTTCAGCGAGAACCAGCTGGGCCCGATCTTCTTCGAGTTCATCCAGCGCAAGGGCGACGACGGCTTCGGCAACGGCAACTTCAAGGCCCTGTTCGAGAGCATCGAGCTGGACCAGATGCGCCGCGGCGTTTTGTAAACGGGTATCGGACCGGCTTGCGCAGTAGTTTTTGCGATGCTGCGTCGCAATATGAAATTTCTATACTGAGCCCCTTTCAAAAAGACTCGGGAGATTTCAAATGTTGCGTGGCAGTTACTGGATGGCGGGGTGGATTCTGTGCTTGGCGCTCGGGGCGCAGGCCCAGACGCCTTCTCCGCCCCTGACCATCGTGGTGCCCTACCCTGCGGGCGGGCCGCTGGACAAGTCCGCGCACATCCTGGCCACGGCCGCGCAGGGCAAGCTCGGGGCCATCAAGGTCGACAACAAGCCGGGCGCCGGCGGCAACGTGGGCGCCGACCTGGTGGCCAAGGCCCCGGCCGGCGGCAACCTGCTGCTGATGGGCGCGGTGGCCACCCATGCGGTCAACCCCTGGCTGTACAAGAGCTTCCCGTACGACCCGATCAAGGACTTCACGCCCATCGCGCTGGTGGCCCGCACGCCCAACGTGCTGGTCATGAGCGCGGACCAGGCCAAGGCGCTGAACATCCACACCACGGCGGACCTGGTGAAATATCTCAAGGCCCATCCGGACCAGCTCAAGTACGGCTCGGGCGGCAACGGCAGCATCGGCCACATCGCCGGCGAGATGTTCAAGTCGCTCACCAACACGCGCATGCCGCACACGCCCTTCCAGGGCGCAGGCCCGGCGCTGAAGGCGCTTCAGGAAGGCGGCGTGAGCGTGGTGTTCGACAACCTGGCCTCGTCGCTACCGCTGATCCAGTCGGGCAAGCTCAAGGCGCTGGGCGTGACCTCGCTCAGCAACGATGGTGCGCTGCCCGGCGTGCCCAGCATCAACAGCGAGGTGCCCGGCTTCAATGTGTCGACCTGGTTCGGGCTGTTCGCCCCGGCTTCGCTGCCGGCCGATGCGGCGCAGAAGTACGCTGCCGCGTTCTCGGCGGCCATGGGCTCGCCCACGGTCAAGGATCAGTTCAAGAAGATGGGGTTGGACCCCGAAGAACTCACGCTGGGCGGCTTTGGCGCCTTCGTGAAGTCGGAGCACGGCAAATACGGCTTCCTGATCAAGGCAGCCAAGATCAAGATCGACTGACGCCGCACGCGCTTCGGCAGGCCCGCCAGCCGCACCGCGGCGGGGCCACGTAGACGGACGGCGTCTTGGATTCCACACACAAGGAGACAAGCACCATGGGCCAGCCCCCCGTCGTCTACGGACAATCCAGCCGCCCACCGCGCGGCGACTACGCGCGCGCCAGCGCCGACTACACCTGCGCGCAGGACTACGCCGCCTACACCGAGGCCGACCACGACACCTACCGCCGCCTGTACGAGCGCCAGACGGCACTGCTGCCCGGGCTGGCCAGCGATGCGTTCATCCAGGCCCTGCCCTCGCTGGGCGCGCGCGACCGCATTCCGCGCTTCGACGAGATCAACGAGCGCCTGCTGCGAGCCACCGGCTGGGAGATCGTGGGCGTGCCCGGGCTGATTCCCGAGGTGCCCTTCTTCTCGCTGCTGGCGAACCGCAAGTTCCCGGTGACGGACTGGATCCGCAAGCCCGAGGAGTTCGACTACATCGTCGAGCCCGACATCTTCCACGACCTCTTCGGCCACGTGCCGCTGCTGTTCAACCCGGTGTTCGCCGACTACGTGCAGCGCTACGGCCAGGGCGGTCTGAAGGCGCATGCACTGGGCGCCTGCGAAATGCTGAGCCGCCTGTACTGGTACACCATCGAGTTCGGCCTGATCCGCCAGGACGACGGCCTGCGGGCGTACGGCGCCGGCATCCTCAGCTCTTCGGGCGAGCTGGAGTACGCGGTGCGCAGCCCCGAGCCCCAGCGCCTGCCGCTGCAGCTCGAGCGCACCATGCGCACGCGCTACAAGATCGACACCTACCAGCAGACCTATTTCGTGATCGACAGCTTCAAGCAGCTGTTCGACATGACCGCGCCCGACTTCGCGCCGGTGTATGAGCGGCTGCAGCGCCTGCCGGAATTTGCGGCCGACGCGCGCGAGGCGGTCGCCGCCTGACAGGGCGCGGGCCGCCGGCCCGACCCATTAGGTCGCACGCCGCCTATCCTCTTCGCGCAGGATCTCGTCCAGGCAGGCCTGCACCACGGGTGGGTGGAAGGCCATCTGCACATGGGCCACGCCCTCGACGAAGCGGTTGTCGGCGCCCGGCAGCGTGGCCACCTGCGCCGGGAAGACGATGTTGTCGCAGTTGGAGTACCAGCAGACGAAGCGCGCGCTGCGCCCGGGCGGCTCGCTGCCGCTCAGCGCGCCAATCCAGTCACCGTCCAGCGCCATCTGCTGGCCGTTGACCGCGCGGCTGAAACGCCCAGCCCAGGTGCCGCGGTGCGGCGTGCCCAGGGTGACGACGCGGTGCACGCGGTCGTCGGCCTGGCAGGTGCGCAGCCATGCCCGGGCGGCCAGGCCGCCCATGCTGTGGCCGATGACGACGGGCGGGCGGCCCGTGGCCTCGGCCACGCGGCGCACGGCCGCATCGATGGCCGGTGCGTAGTCGTCGATCGAGCCGAAGGGCGGCTCCAGCGTGACCGCCACGTAGGCATGGCCGCGGGCGCGCAGCAGCGGCAGCCAGGGCGTCCAGAAGCCGCGGTTGCACAGAAAGCCGTGCAGCAGCACCACGCCGCGCGGGCCGGGTGCGGCGGGGTCAGCGCGCGCAGGCAGCCAGTCGGGGATCGCTGCGGCGCGGAACGGCTGCCACCAGCCGAACACCACCGTCGCCCAGCGCGTCTCGGCCCACCAGGCGCGCACCACCTGCGCTACACGGGGGCGTGGCACCGGGTCGTGCCGGTTGGCGCGCGCCATCAGCACGAACTGCAGGCCCATCAGGGCGCGGAACAGCAGCAGCGCCGCCACCAGCCCGCCCACGGCCCGCCACGGGGAGGCCGGCCATTGCCAGGCCAGCCAGGCCGCCGCAAGGGCCAGGTTCGTGAACACCATCCAGCGCTGCCAGCCTGCATTCGTCAAGATCACCGCCCCTTTCCAGCCCGTGCACCGGGCCGCGGCCGCATCATGGCATGGGCTGGCATTGCTATCATTTAAATAGCTTATTGCGCTTTATCCATGAGCGCCAGAGGCCGATTTCATTCAACATCAATACACATCGCGCCGGTAGCGGCCTTCGGCGATCAGGTCGTCGAGCGCGTCGGCGCCCAGCAGCTCGGCCAGGGCCGCATCCACTCCCGCCGCCATGCCGGCCAGGCTGCCGCACACATAGAGCGTGGCGCCCTCCGCCACCCAGGCGCGCAGCAGGTCGCCCTGCTCGCGCAGCGCGTCCTGCACGTAGCGGCGCTCGGCCTGGTCGCGCGAGTAGACGAAGTCCGCCCGCTCCAGCTGGCCGGCCGCCAGCCAGCGCGCGGCCTCACGGGTGCAGAAGGCGTCGTGGGCCTGCTGGCGCTCACCGAACAGCAGCCAGTTGCGGTGCTGCCCGGCCTGGATGCGCGCCAGCAGGTGGCCGCGTAGGCCCGCATAGCCCGAGCCGTTGCCGATGAAGACCGCCGGCGCGTGGCCCGGCGCCGGTGCGAAAGCCATGTTCTCCACCAGCCGCAGCGCGACGGGCGTGCCCAGGGGCGCGTGCGCCGTGAGCCAGCCCGAGGCCAGGCCCAGCCCCGCGTCGTGGCGCACCTGGCGCACCAGCAGGCCCACATGCCCCTCTCTGGGCAGCGAAGCGACGGAGTAGCTGCGTGGCGCCAGCGGCTGCAGCGCGTCGGCCAGGGCCTGGGCCGGGGCGCCGTCGGGCACGCTGCCGAGCAGGGGCGCGATGCTGCGGGCCAGCGCGTCACGCAGGGCCAGCGCCTGCCCGTTCCAGCGCACGGGTTCATCGCCCGCGTGACCGTGGCGCTGCAGCAGCGCATCGACCGTGGCCGCGGCCTGCTGCGGCAGCACCTCGACCAGGGCGCCGGGCTGCCAGGCGGCGGCCGCCAGCGCAGCGCTGCCGGGCGGCGGCGTGAGCTGCAGCCAGAACAGCGGCGCGCCCTGGCTGCCGGCATTGCAGTGCTGGCGCGCGGCCAGTGTCCAGGGGGTGAAGGGCACGGCAGCGGCGGCCGGCCCGGGTGCGCCGCCGGCTAGCGTGGCCGCCAGCGCAGGCGCGCCCAGGTGACCGGCCAGCGCAGACTGCCAGGCGGCCCAGGCGCCGGCGTCTTCGCCGTCCAGCTCGATCAGCGGAAACAGCGGCTGCGCGCCCAGGCGGCGCAGCTGGTGGTCCAGCGCATGGCCGAAGCCGCAGAACGCGGCGTACTGCCGGTCGCCCAAGGCCAGCAGGCCGTAATGCAGCCCGGGCAAGGCGGCGCCGGCCGCCGTGCCCAGCGCGCGGGCGAAGCGGCGCGCGGCGTCCGGCGGCTCGCCTTCGCCGAAGGTGCTGGCGATGAACAGCACCCGCCGGTGGTGGCGCAGGCCTTCGGCATCCAGCTGCGCCACCGGGGCCAGCGTGGCGGGCAGCCCCGCAGCGCGCAGCGCCGCCACGGTGCGCACCGCCAGGCGCTCGGCCCTGCCGGCCTGGCTGGCGAAGGCGACCAGCACGGTGTCCTCGCCCGCTCCTTGCGGGACGCCATCCTGCGCGGTGCCGGTGACGCCTTCGGCCGCCAGGGCGGCGCGCTCCCGGCGCACGGCGCGGGCCTTGCGGCGGCGGTCCAGGTACAGCATCCAGCCGGTAATGGCGAAGAGCGGCATGGCCAGCGAGGCCAGTGCCATGAAGATGCGGCCCGGCAAACCGAAGTACGAGCCCAGGTGCAGCGGGTAGATGGCAGCCAGCGCGCGGCGGCCGGCGGGCAGGTCGCCGAAGCGCTCGTCCAGGCGCACGGTGCCGTCCGCCAGCAGGTTCATGCGGTGGCGGGCGTTCTCGTGCGGGGCGGCGGCGTCCCGCCAGAAGACCTGCACGGCCTGGCTGGCGCGCTCGGGCAGGCGGAACTGGACCGACTGCCAGCCGGCGGCGCGGGCGGCGAAGGCCGTCCACACCGGGGCGATGTCACCCGCCGCGGCGCCCGGCGATGGGATTTGCCCGGCCGCCGTTCGGTCGGCGGCCGGCGTGGCGGGCGCCGCGCTGCGCGGCGGCACCCCGGCCAGCCGGTCCACCGGGCCGCGCACGGCATCGAAGGCCCAGTACAGGCCGGTGAGCGAGAACACCACATAGGCCACCAGGGCCCAGGTGCCGATGACCGAATGCAGCCCCCACAGGAAGGAACGCCCCTGCAGGCGCGTGTCGAACGTGAACCAGTTACGCAGCGACAGCGGCCGGCGCGGCCAGCGCAGGTACAGGCCCGACAACGACAGCACGAGCAGCCCCGCGGCCAGGGTGCCGGTGATCTGTTTGCCATCGTCGCGCGGCAGCAGCAGCCAGCGGTGCAGGCGCAGCGCCCAATCGAAGAACTCCGCCCCGCGCCGCTCGGGCAGGCGCGCGCCGGTGTACGGGTCCAGCATCAGCGGCGGCCCCCGGCGCTCGCCGGCGGCGGGGAACAGGGTCACCGGCACGGCCGCGCCGGGCTCGGCCGACACGGTGATGCGCTGGATGGTGCGCCCCTCGCCCTGCGCGCGCAGGGCCTCGACCAGCTGCGGCAGCGCCAGGGCGGGCTGGTTGCGCACCGGCACGGCGGCGGTGCCGGGGTTGATGAAGTCCAGGATCTCGTCCTGAAAGGCATAGGCCGCACCGGACAGGCCGATGACGATCAGCACCGTGCCGGCCGTGATGCCGATGAACCAGTGCAGCTGGAACCAGAGATTCTTGAAGGACAGCATGAGGGGCCGCCAGGCTGGGCGGACTGCACGAAACGGGAAGAGAAGGGAAGACGTCGGGTGGCGCGCCACAGCGGCAGGCACCACCCGAAACGAAGGGCCGCAATTGTAAGTCGTTCTCATTTGCACGATCTGTGCCACCATCGTGCGGGGCGCCCTGCCCGGCGTCGCCCGCGGGACTGTGGCTAGGTAAACCCCCGAGTCCTACCGGCGCCACCCGCTTTGAGAATGGGGCAAAGGAGACAAGACATGACCCAGGCCCGTCCCTGGCTGGCGCACTACCCCGCCGGCGTACCGCATGACGTCGACCCCGCGCAGTACCGCTCGGTCGCCCACCTGCTGGAGGAGTCGTTCCGCCAGCATGCAGACCGCCCGTTCTCGGTGTGCATGGACCGGTGGATGTCGTACGGCGAGCTGGACCGGCTCTCCACCCAGCTCGGCGCCTGGCTGCAGGGCCAGGGCCTGGCGCCCGGCGCGCGCGTGGCGATCATGCTGCCCAACGTGCCGCAGTTCGGCGTGACCATGGCCGCCGTGCTGCGCGCCGGCTACACCTGCGTGAACGTCAACCCGCTGTACACCGCCCGCGAGCTGGAGCACCAGCTCAAGGATTCCGGCGCCACGGCCATCGTCATCCTGGAGAACTTCGCGCACACGCTCAGCGAGGTCATCGACCGCACGCAGGTCCGGAATGTGGTGATGGCCGGCATGGGCGACCTGCTGGGCGCGGCCTATGGCCGCTGGATCACCTTCGCCGTGCGCCACCTGGCCAAGATGGTGCCGGCCTACGAACTGCCCCTGACCGGCGGGCGGCAGGTGGAGACCTTCAACCAGGCGCTGGCGCAGGGGGCAGGGCGCACGCTGGCGCCCAGCACGGCCACGCTCGACTCCACGGCCTTCCTGCAGTACACCGGCGGCACCACGGGACTGTCGAAGGGCGCGGTGCTCACGCACCGCAACATCGTCGCGGCCACGCTTCAGGCCGAGGCCTGGTTCACCCCCGCGCTCGCCAAGGTGGGCGACGTGAGCCGCGCCAACTCGATTGCCGCGCTGCCGCTGTACCACATCTTCGCGCTCACGCTGTGCCTGCTGGCGATCCGCCAGGGCTCCAGCCTCACCCTGATTCCCAACCCGCGCGACATCCCCAAGTTCGTCGCCGTGCTCAAGAAGCGGCCCTTCCACATGCTGCCGGCGGTGAACACGCTGTTCAATGCGCTGCTGCAGAATGCGCAGTTCCGCGCGCTCGATTTCTCGCCGCTGTGCGTGTCGCAGGCCGGCGGCATGGCGGCCTCGGAAAGCACGGCCCAGCAGTGGCAGAAGGTGACGGGCAGCACCATGATCGAGGGCTGGGGCATGAGCGAGACCTGCGCCATCGGCACCAACAACCCGGTGGACAACACCGCGTTCACCGGATCCATCGGCCTGCCGCTGCCGGGCATCGACATCGCCATCAAGAACGACCAGGGCGAGAGCCTGCCCATCGGGGAGGCGGGAGAGATCTGCATCAAGGGCCCGAACGTGATGGCGGGCTACTACAACCAGCCGGACGAAAACGCCAAGGCTTTCACCGCCGACGGCTTCATGCGCACCGGCGACGTGGGCGTGATGGACGAGCGCGGCTACACCCGCATCATCGACCGCAAGAAGGACATGATCCTGGTGAGCGGCTTCAACGTGTTTCCCAACGAGCTGGAACAGGTCATCTGCCTGTGCCCCGGCGTGCTGGAGTGCGCGGCCATCGGCATCGCCGACGACAAGCAGGGCGAGGCGATCAAGGTCTTCGTGGTGCGCAGCGACCCGTCGCTCACCGAAGACGACCTGGTGCGCTACTGCCACGACCATCTCACCGGCTACAAACGCCCCAAACACATCGAGTTCCGCGACGCACTGCCCAAGACGAATGTGGGCAAGATCCTGCGGCGGGAGCTGCGGGCGCCCGGAGCCTGAGGGCGTCCGCGGCTGCAGCGCGCGCCGGCTTACCGGCCCAGCCCGGCCGGACGGGCCAGCGCAGGCACCTGCCCGTCCGGAAGGTCTTTCGTCCCGTGGGCTTCATCCGTTGCCTGAGCCGCGCTGTCGGCCTGCGCCCATTCAACCCGGTTGCGCCCGCACGCCTTGCCCCGGTACAGCGCCGTGTCGGCCTGCCGCATGGCGTCCTCCAACGCATGGGGACGGGCAAAGCCGTGTGAAATCCCGATGGTGATCGTGCAGTGCAGCGGATCGCCCAAGCCCTTGGCCACAAGCGGTTGGGTTTCGACCGCCGCGCGCAGGCGCTCCGCCAGCTGCATGACACCCTGCTCGTCGGTGTCCAGGCAGACGGCGACAAACTCTTCCCCGCCAATGCGGCTGATCAGATCGCCCCGGCGCATGGTGTCGCGCAGCACCTGGGCCACATGGCACAGCACGGCGTCGCCCGTGTGGTGGCCGTGGTTGTCGTTGATGCGCTTGAAATGGTCCACATCGGCGATCAGCAGATAGGCCGTGGCCGAGGGGTGGCTGCTGCTGAAGTGCAGTTGCAGCGCATCGGCCAGCCCGCGGCGGTTCAGCAACTGGGTCATGGGATCGCGGGCGGCCATGTGGCGCAGCTCTTCGGTCAGGCGGCGCAGCAGAAGCCAGACCATGGAGGGCGGCAGCACGGTGGCCAGCAAGGACATGTAGACGTAGAACACCATCTGGAAGGTGGCGTCCATCTGCAGCGCATCCAGGCCGCCGCTCAGCAGCTTGACGAACTTGATGGCATTGAGCACGCAGATGCCACCGATCAGCAGCGCGAAGAAGACCATCTCGCCCTGCAGGTCCTTGGCAAACGTGCGCACGCCATAGACCACGATGCAGACCATGGCCAGAAACAGCAGCGCGGACGTACCGGACAGCAGGGCGTACCGCGCCAGCGAACCCAGACCCCACTGCACCAGCACCTGCAGGGTGCCGTAGGCCACGGCGAAGGCGACGAGGGGCTGCCAGAGCGCCGTCGGCCGGCCGAAGAAACGCATGGCGCCGATCGCGTACGCCATGGGAGAGGCCAGGGTCAGGGTGTGATTGAGCACGCTCATGGCGCTGAAGGCGGGCCGCCCTTCGGCCAGTTGCAGCACATAGGCGCAGCCCAGCAGCAGGTTGCCGACGGCAAAGCACTCCATGCCCACCTTCTTGCCCTGCAGACGCCTGCTGATGAGAAAGAACATCAGCGAAAAGCACAGCAAATGTGCGCACAGCATGCCGACAAGAATGGATGCAACCATGGGGTGGAAAAGGAAAGGGGCCGATGGCGGTCTGTGCCAGGGATCTGAAAGCAGCCCGGCGACGGGGACGACACCCGCCATGCAGGGAGTACGCCCGAGTCACAGGACTGCGGTAAAGCAATTCCCCGCGTTGTAGCAGAGCGCGGTGAAGGCGACCGGCTGCCCTGCCGGGCGGATGGCGCATTCCCGACCCGGGCGCACGGCCATCGTGCCGTGATTCGGTTACAGCCGGCGGTGCCATTCCACCGCCCGAGCCCGCGGGTTGCCACTGTGTGACCCGGTTACCGAGGCGGCATCGCAGCGATCGGGCGGGCAAGGCCACTTGCCGTCATTGCGGGTTAACCACCATGCGCAAACGTTTGCGCAAACGTTTTACATCGCTATCATCCGGAGCCTCGGACCGCTCGGATACCCCATGCGCGTTCGTTTTTCTTCTACACGCCGCACAGGAGACAACCATGCAGTTCACCCGCCGCTCCCTTCAGACCGCCGCCGCCCTTGCTGTCATGGGCAGCGTTCTGGCCACCCCCGTGTGGGCGCAGGACAAGCCCAAGATCGCGCTGGTGATGAAATCGCTGGCCAACGAGTTCTTCCGCACGATGGAAGACGGCGCCAAGGCGCACCAGAAGGAGCATGCGGGCGAATACACGCTGATCGCCAACGGCATCAAGAACGAGACCGACACCGCCGCGCAGATCAAGATGGTCGAGCAGGCCGTGGCCCAGAAGGCCAGCGCCATCGTGCTGGCCCCGGCCGACTCCAAGGCCCTGGTGCCCGCCGTCAAGGCCGCCATCGACAAGGGCGTGATCGTGGTGAACATCGACAACCAGCTCGATGCCGACGCGCTCAAGGAAAAGAACATCAACGTGCCCTTCGTGGGCCCGGACAACCGCGCCGGCGCCAAGCTGGTGGGCGACTACCTGGCCAAGCAGCTCAAGGCCGGCGACAAGGTCGGCATCGTGGAAGGCGTGTCCACCACCTTCAATGCGCAGCAGCGCACGCTGGGCTACCAGGACGCCATGAAGGCCGCCGGCATCAACGTGGTGAGCGTGCAGTCCGGCCAGTGGGAAATCGAGAAGGGCAACACGATTGCCGCCGGCATGCTGCGCGAGCACCCCGACCTGAAGGCCCTGCTGGCCGGCAACGACAGCATGGCGCTGGGCGTGGTGGCCGCCGTCAAGGCCGCGGGCAAGACCGGCAAGGTGCAGGTGGTGGGCTATGACAACATCCGTGCCCTCAAGCCCATGCTGGCCGACGGCCGCGTGCTCGCCACGGCCGACCAGTACGCCGCCAAGCAGGCCGTGTTCGGCATCGAGCTCGCCCAGAAGGCCCTGGCCGCCAAGACGCCCCAGGCCCAGCTGCCCGCCCTGGTGAAGACCGACGTGGTGCTGGTCACCAAGGACAGCAAGTAAGCATCCCGCCCCCGCGGCGCACGCAGCGCCCGGCCGGCGCGCCGTCGTCTCCTGCCGCACGCCCCGTGCGGCGCGCGGCGCGCAGGCCACCGCGCTGCGGCGCTGCTTCCACCGTCCGACGACGATCGAGTAACCCCTGCCGTCCACCCCCATGCCCCGCCACTCCGACCCCACCGCCCAGCCGCTGCTGTCCATCGACGGCGTGGGCAAGGACTACACGGCCACGGTGCTCGACGGCGTGACGCTGGCGCTCAACGCCGGCGAGGTGCTGGCGCTGACCGGCGAGAACGGCGCGGGCAAGAGCACGCTGTCGAAGATCGTGTGCGGGCTGGAACCGGCCACGCGAGGCAGCCTGCGCCTGGGCGGCCGCGCCTATGCACCCACCTCGCGCCGCGACGCCGAGCGCCAGGGCGTGCGCATGGTCATGCAGGAGCTGGGCCTGGTGCCCACGCTCACCGTGGCCGAGAACCTGCTCATGGGCCGCCTGCCGCACCGCGCCGGCTGGCTCCGGCGCGGCGCGCTGCACGCCGCCGCGCAGGCGCAGCTGGCCAAGATCGGCCTGCAGCACATCGACCCGGCCACGCCGGTGTCGGCCCTGGGCATCGGCCAGCAGCAGATGGTGGAGATCGCCCGCAACCTGCAGGACGACACCCGCATCCTGATCCTGGACGAGCCCACGGCCATGCTCACGCCGCGGGAGACCAACTACCTGTTCGAGCAGATCGCCCACCTCACCGCGCGCGGCGTGGCCATCGTCTACGTCTCGCACCGGCTGGAAGAGCTGCGCCGCATCGCCGACCGCGTGGCCGTGCTGCGCGACGGCCGCCTGGTGGACGTGCGCCCCATGGCCGGGCTGTCGGAAGACGACCTGGTGCAGCGCATGGTGGGCCGCTCGGTGAGCGACCTGGAACACCGCCCGCGCCGCCCCGCCGGCCCGGTGGTGATGAGCGTGGAAGGCATCGGCCGCGCGGACGTGGTGCAGGACGTGAGCCTGGAGCTGCGCGCCGGCGAGGTCTTCGGCATCGCCGGCCTGGTGGGCTCGGGGCGCACCGAGCTGCTGCGCCTGCTGTACGGCGCCGACCGGGCCGACCGCGGCCAGGTCGCGCTGCATGCAGCACCTGAACAAAATACCCCTCCAGCGCCCGCCGAGTCAGCGCAAACAGCTACCAATTCAATAGCAAAAGAGGTTGCCGCCGTGCCACCCGTGTGGAAGCGCTGGGCGCGCGGCTTCGCCTCGCCGCTGCAGGCCATGGCCGCCGGCGTGGGCCTGGTGACGGAGGACCGCAAGTCGCAGGGCCTGCTGCTGGCGCAGCCCATCCGCGTGAACGCCACGCTGTCCGATCTAAAAACCATCTCCCGTGGCGGCTGGCTGCAGCGCGCCAGGGAAAACGCGCTGGTGCAGGGCTTCGTGCGCACCCTGCGCGTGCGCTGCAGCAGCCCCGAGCAGCCCGTGGGGCAACTGTCGGGCGGCAACCAGCAGAAGGTGGTCTTCGCCCGCTGGCTGCACCGGCCCGTGCGCGTGCTGATGCTCGACGAGCCCACGCGCGGCGTGGACGTGGGCGCGCGCGCTGAACTCTACGGCGAGCTGGACCGCATGGCCGCCGAGGGCCGCGCGCTGCTCATGGTCTCGTCCGACCTGCGCGAACTCATGGCCATGGCCGACCGCATCGGCGTGATGAGCGCCGGCCGCCTGGTCGCCGTGTTCGAGCGCGGCGAGTGGACCGAGCAGTCCCTGCTGGCCGCCGCCTTCTCCGACACCGCAGGCCGTGCCGGTGCAGCCACTGCGCCTGCTGCCGCCAGCACGTCCGCCTCTCCTTCCCAACGTCCCTCTGCCACCGCATGAACGCCCCCGCCACCCCTTCCGCCTCCCTCGCCGCCCCCGCCACGCCCCGCCCCCCTTCGGTCTGGCGCAGCCAGCTCGGTACCTACCTCGGCCTGGCCGCCGTGCTGATCGGCATGGTCGCGCTGTTCTCGTACCTCTCCGACTATTTCTGGAGCGCCGAGACCTTCGTCACCATCGCCAACGAGGTGCCCGCCCTGGCCGTGATGGCCGTGGGCATGACCTTCGTGCTGATCATCGCGGGCATCGACCTGTCGGTGGGCTCGGTGATGGCGCTGGCCGCCGCCACCTCGGCCGCGGCCATCCTGCAATGGGGCTGGAGCGTACCGGCCGCCGCCGCGCTGGCGCTGGCCACGGGCCTGGTGTGCGGCACCATCACGGGCGCCATCTCGGTGGCGTGGCGGCTGCCCTCGTTCATCGTCTCGCTGGGCATGCTGGAGGCCGTGCGCGGCAGCGCCTACCTGGTAACCGACTCGCGCACGCAGTACGTGGGCGATGCCATCTCGTGGATGGCCGCGCCGTTCTTCGGCGGCATCTCGGTGGCCTTCCTGCTGGCCGTGGCGCTGGTGGTGGTCGCCCAGCTGGTGCTCACGCGCACGGTGTTCGGCCGCTGCGTGGTGGGCATCGGCACCAATGAGGAAGCCATGCGCCTGGCGGGCGTGGACCCGCGCCCGATCCGCATCATCGTGTTCGCCGTCACGGGCCTGCTGGCCGGGCTGGCCGGGCTGATGCAGTCCGCGCGCCTGGAAGCGGCCGATCCCAATGCCGGCAGCGGCATGGAGCTGCAGGTGATCGCCGCCGTGGTGATCGGCGGCACCAGCCTGATGGGCGGACGCGGCTCGGTGGTGACCACGGCCTTCGGCGTGCTCATCATCGCCGTGCTGGAAGCCGGCCTGGCCCAGGTGGGCGCGAGCGAACCCGCCAAGCGCATCATCACCGGCTGCGTGATCGTGGCCGCCGTCATCATCGACACGCTGCGCCAGCGCCGCGCCCTGCGCTGAGCGCCCGGCTGCACCACCGCACCGCACAGCGCCCGTCTGCTCCATGGCCACCATCAAGGACGTCGCCCACCACGCGCAGGTCTCCGTGACCACCGTGTCGCACGTGGTAAACGGCACGCGCGCTGTGAGCCCGCAGGCGCGCGAGCGCGTGGAACAGGCGATCCGCACCGTGGGCTACGTGCCCAGCGCCATCGCCCGCAGCCTCAAGAGCAACAACACGCGCACGCTGGGGATGCTGATCCCCAACAGCTCCAACCCGTACTTCGCCGAGATCGTCCACGCCGTGGAAGACCGGGCCTTCGGCGCCGGCTACAACGTCATCCTGTGCAACACCGATGACGCGGCGCCGCGCCAGGGCCGCTACCTGCAGGTGCTGGCCGAGCGCCGCATCGACGGCCTGATCGTCGTCTCCACCGGCCAGGACGCCACGCTGCCCACGCAGCTGGCCGGCCTGGCCGTGCCCACCGTGCTGGTGGACCGCGAGATCGAGATCGCCGAGCAACCCTGCGACCTGGTCGAGACCGCGCACATGCAGGGCGGCCAGCTGGCGGCGCAGCACCTGCTGGACCTGGGCCACCGCCGCATCGCCTGCATCCACGGCCCGGCCGGGCTGCGGCCCAGCGAGCAGCGCATCGCCGGCTGGCGCACCGCGCTGGCCGCCGCCGGCTGCGACCACGGCGCGCACCTGCTGTGGGATGGCCGCTTCACCAGCCAGGGCGGCTATGACGCCATGCACGCGCTGCTGCGCTCGGACGCTGCGCCCACGGCCGTGTTCGTGTGCAACGACCTCATGGCCATGGGCGCGCTGTGCGCCGCGCACGAGCGCGGCCTGCGCGTGCCCGAGGCCCTGTCCCTCGTCGGCTTCGACGACATCGAGCTGGCCGCCTTCACCAGCCCGCCGCTGACCACCATTGCCCAACCCAAGCAGCGCATCGGCGCGCTGGCCGTGGACATGCTGCTCGAACGCATCGACGGCAAGCGCCAGGGCCACCGCCAGACGCTGCTGCAGCCCGAGCTGCGTGTTCGATCCTCCACCGCGCCGCTGGCACGCCCCTGATTTTTCACTTCAAAGGAACCGCGGCATGACCGCCCCACGCATCGCCGTCGTCGGCAGCCTCAACATGGACCTGGTGCTGCAGGTGCAGCGCGCGCCCGAGGGCGGCGAAACCGTGCAGGGCGACAGCCTGCAGAGCATTCCCGGCGGAAAGGGCGGCAACCAGGCCGTGGCCTGCGCACGCCAGGGCGCCCTGGTGTCGCTGTTCGGCCGGGTGGGCGCCGATGCGCACGGCCAGGCGCTGCGCGACGCGCTCACTGCCGACGGCATCGACCACAGCGGCGTGCAGACCGATGCCGACGCCACCACCGGCGTGGCCGCCATCACCGTGGACGCCGCGGCGCAGAACCGCATCGTCTTCGTGCCCGGCGCCAACGGCCGCTTCGTGCTGGATGCCGACGCGCTGCTGGCCACGCTGTTCCAGGCCGACTTCCTGGTCATGCAGCTCGAAACGCCCCTGCCCGAGGTGCTGGGCGCCGCGCAGCAGGCATTGACGGCCGGCTGCCCCGTGCTGCTGAACCCCTCGCCCATCCAGCCGCTGCCCGAGGCGCTGTGGCCGCTGCTGCACACGCTGGTGGTGAACGAATTCGAAGCCGCCACGCTGTCGGGCCAGCCCGTGGCCACGCCGGCCGACGCCGCGCGCGCCGCGCAGGCGCTGCGCGCACGCGGCCCGGCGCAAGTCATCGTCACGCTGGGCGCCGCGGGCGCCGTGGCCGCCGACGCGCAGGGCAGCCGCCACCACCCCGGCCTGGTCGTGCAGGCCGTGGACACCACCGCCGCCGGCGACACCTTCCTGGGTGCGCTGGCCGTGGCGCTGGCCCAGCGCCACACGCTGGACGAGGCCGTGCGCGAAGGCATCCGCTCGTCGGCCCTGTGCGTGACGCGCCGCGGCGCGCAGCCGTCCATTCCCACCCGCGCCGAAGTGGCGCAAAGCCCCCAACCACCCGACTGGACCCCGCTGTGAAACGCACCGCCCTGCTGCACGCCGAACTCTCCCACGCCATCGCCAGCCTGGGCCATGGCGACATGCTGGTGATCGGCGACGTGGGCCTGCCGATTCCGCCCGGCCCGCGCCGCATCGACCTGGCGCTGACGCCCGGCATCCCGGCCGTGGCCGACGTGCTGCGCACCGTGCTGACCGAGATGCAGGTCGAGCGCGCCGTCATCGCCACCGAGGCCTCCGCCCGCGAACCCGGCGGCGCCCTGCCCGCCTGGTGCGCCCTGCCGGTCACGCCCGCGCAGGTGCCGCATGACGAATTCAAGCGCCTGACGGCCCAGGCCCGCGTGGCCGTGCGCACCGGCGAATGCACGCCGTACGCCAACGTCATCCTGGTGGCCGGCGTCACCTTCTGATCAAAAAAGTGAGCAGCTAGCGCTTACCCTCATTGGCATTCAGGCACAAAAGTATCTGAATCGGTTGATTGACAAGCGCAAGCAGCTATCATTTTTAATATCGACCGGCCGGTGCGCCAGGCCACGCGGCGCTTGCGGCCAGGGCGGCGCAGGGTCAGGTCCGGGTTTTGGAGAGCGCCAGCGTGCACCGCCTGGCGTTACGCTGGTCGGCCCGCCGCCCTGCCGCGGCCGCACGCACCCGCCATGCCCTTGCCGCCCCCCTCCGCTCCGTCGCCACCGCCGCTTCCCCCTGACATCACCGTGCTGGAGCGCGGCTGGCTGTCGGCCAACAACATCGTCTTCACCGGGCCCGAGGCCACCGTCGTCGTGGACACGGGCTACTGCGCCCACGCCGAGCAGACCGTGGCGCTGGTGGACGCCGCGCTGGACGGCCGCCCGCTCGACCTGCTGCTCAACACCCACCTGCACAGCGACCACTGCGGCGGCAACGCCGCGCTGCAGGCCGCCTGGCCCGGCGTGCGCACGCTCATCCCGCCCGGCCAGGCCGCGCACGTGGCCGACTGGGACCCGTACGCCCTGAGCTACACGCCCACCGGCCAGGACTGCCCGCGCTTTCGCATGGACGGCGTGCTGCAGCCCGGCACCACGCTGCGCCTGGGCACGCGCGACTGGCAGGTGCATGCCGCGCCGGGGCACGACCCGCATTCCATCGTGCTGTTCGAGCCGCAGGCGGCGCTGCTCCTCTCGGCCGATGCGCTGTGGGAGAACGGCTTCGGCGTGGTCTTCCCGGAGCTGGAAGGCGACAGCGCCTTTGGCGACGTGGCCGCCACGCTGGATCTGATCGAAGCGCTGGCGCCGCGCACCGTCATTCCCGGCCACGGCAGCGTCTTCCACGGCGTTCCGCAGGCCCTGGACACGGCCCGCCGCCGGCTCGACGGCTTCGTGCGCGCGCCGCAGCGGCATGCGCTCTACGCCGCCAAGGTGCTGCTCAAGTACAAGCTGCTGGAGTGGCAGGACATCGCCACCGCCGACCTGCAGGCCTGGGCCGCCGCCACGCCCTACTTCGGCATGCTGCGCGGGCGGCACTTCGCGGACCAGACGCAGCCCGAATGGGTGGAGAGCCTGCTGGACGACCTGGTGCGCTCGGGCGCGGCCGCGCGGGACGGCGACAGGATCCGCAACGCCTGAGGGTCTGCCGGCCCGAATGGACCGCCGCCGAGCTACCGCAGCCCATCCGCCCGGCCCAGCCGCCGATCAGCCTTTCAGCCGCCGGCGCGCACTGTGCCGCGCCAGATGCTGCGAAACACCAGCAGCGCCGGCAGCGCCATGATCGCGATCGACACCCAGCCCAGCCAGGCCCCGGTCTCCAGCGCCTGCGACAGGCCGACCATCCAGCCGTAGCCCGGGCGCTCCATGCCTTCGAGGTAGAGGAAATCGGCCGCGCCGTCCAGCAGCATCTCGACGGCCACCACGCCGGTCACCAGCGCGGACAGGCGGAACAGGGCCAGGCTTTCCACCTGCGGGCCCACGCGCTTCCACAGCAGCACCAGCGCCGTCGCCATCGCCAGGCCCAGCACCACGCCCCCCTGCTGCGCTGCCGCCTTCTCGGGCTTCCACACCGAGTTGAGCAGCACCACGATCTCCAGCACCTCGCGCCCCGGCGACGAAGCACGCGAAGCCGGCCACCGCCCACGGCGCCTGCGCATGCCCCAGCGCCCGGCCCAGACGCGCCCGCGTATCGAGCGCGATGCGCGACTCGGCCAGCAGCGAGGTGCTCACCAGGAACAGGATGAGCAGCGCCATGGCGATGTGCACCACCGCCGTGGTGCGCAGATCGGGCTCGGCCCAGTCGAGCAGGCTGGCGCCCATCGCGCCGCCGATGAGCGCGCCCAGCAGGGTGCCGGCAGCCATCGCCGCCAGCCATTGCGCGCGACGTGCGGCATTGAGGCAGGCGTACAGGGTGCCCAGGATCAGCGCCAGCTCGGCCAGTTCCCTGAGCGTGATGAGGAACGTCCCCAGCATGCGGCCCTCCTTCGTTTTTGAGTTTGATTCGCATTCGATTCTAGCGAAGCGCCTACGGCAGAGCGTTGCTGGCTCACGTAGACTCGGCCGCCACGACCGCGCGAACGCTTCCTCATGACCAACCAAGAGTTAATCGAGATCATCGACCGGGCCACCGACGCCTTCCATGGCGATCTGGACGAGCTGGAGCGTGCGATCGGCATGCTCATGCTGGGCCGGCACTACGGCTGGCGCGTGCTCATGCTGATGCACAGCCAGGCCACCATCCGCAAGTACCTCAAGATCCTGGGCATCGACAACCTGCGCGACGTGGTGCCCGAAGTGGGCGTGCTGGCCGGCCGCTCGCGCGCCTGGCGCCTGGTCGAGGGAACCTCCAACTTCTGGCGCGTGGTGCGCGGGCAGGTGGCCAATGTGCGCAGCGGCAAGGTGGATGCCCCCGGCAGCGCGCTGCCGCCCCCCAGCCGGGGCGAACGGTAGTCCACCAAGTACTACCGCATACCGGCGCCGAACTGCGGCGCAGCGCACATGGAGGAGTGATCCTCCATTTTTTTCGCCCTTCAGTAGTACTTGACAGTACTACCAACGCCGCCTACATTTCATTGCAAATACGAATGCATTGCATTCTTATGCCTGGTACGCGACACCTGCCACAGGACCGATGCCAGCCCGCAGCGCCCCGCTTGGGGCGTGTTGTCCCTGCATCCTTCACTGCCGTTGTGCCATGAGTTGCCGCTGCCATCCTCTTCTGCACCGCCGCCTGCCGTCCTGCCGGCCGGCGCATGGCGAGCGCCGCGCGGTCGGCGCTGCCCTGTCGCCGGTGCCTGAGGTCGATGACGCCGCCCCCACGGCACGCCGCCTCCTGCCCCTTTCCGACCACCCGGAGCTTCAGATCTAGACCCCGCCCTGCCGTGGCGACGACACCGCGCTCCCGGCGGAGCGCGGCGCGGCGCGGCATGGCACCGCCCGCCCGGCCTGCGGCCAGAGCACGCACCGCACCCTTTTTTTGTTCTTGAGACCCAGCCTGTCCGCCCATCTATGAAGCCCAACCCCTCCCTCAAGAAGCCGAAGAGCCTGCGCCTGGCCGACACCGTCGCCGCCAGCCTCTCCACCGCCGTCCTGCTGCCCCTGGGCGCCATGGCGCAGATCGCCGCAGCGCCGGCCACGGTGCTGCCCACCGTGACGGTGCAGGAAAAGGCGATCGACCCCAACCCGAACGCAGAAGTGGGCGTGCCCTACAAGGCCAAGACTTCGGCCGATGTGCGCCACACGCGCCCGCTGGCCGAAACGCCCCAGACGATCTCCGTCGTGACCAAGGCCGCCATTGACGACTCCGGCGTCACGGACCTCAAGCAGATCCTGGCCGCGCAGCCCGGCATCACCTTGGGCACGGGCGAGAACGGCAACGCCTTCGGTGACCGCTACATCATCCGCGGCCAGGAAGCGCGTAGCGATGTCTTCGTGGACGGCCTGCGCGACCCCGGCATGACGACGCGCGAGAGCTTCGCCATCGAGCAGCTGGAAATCACCAAGGGCCCCAACTCCTCCTTCGCAGGACGCGGCTCCGCCGGCGGCGCCATCAACGCCATCACCAAGCAGGCCACGCTGGACTACGACTTCACCCGCTTCTCCGCGGGCGTGGGCACCGACAGCCATCGCCGCGTCACGGCCGACGCCAACAAGGCCTTCAACGACCAGTTCGCCCTGCGCGTCAACGCCCTGTACGGCAGCGAGGACGTGCCCGACCGCGGCCCGTCCGCGCGCCGCCGCGACGGCCTGGCGCTGTCCGGCCTGTGGGAAGCCAACCAGGACCTGTCCATCACGCTGGACTACTACGGCCTGCGCGCCAAGGACAAGCACCCCGACCTGGGCGGCTACCTGGTGGGCACCCCGCCCAACCGCAGCCCCGCCACGAACGTGCCCCTGTACGCACAGGACAGCGACTTCCTGCATTCCGACGTCGACACGCTGACCGCGCGCATCAAGTACCGCCTGGCGGCCGACAAGACCATCACCAGCCTGACGCGCTACGGCGAATCCAAGAACAGCTACGCCACCACCGGCGCCTCGCTCAACGCGAATGCCGGCCGCGCGGCGCTGGACGGCGGCCACACCGGCTGGCAGGAGGTGAAGTACTTCGCCCACCAAACCAACCTGCGCTGGGACACGGAGATCGCCGGCAAGAAGAACGAGCTGATCCTGGGCCTGGAATACACCGACCACCAGGTCGTCTCCGGCAACTACGGCATCACCACCAGCGGCACCCCCAACTGCCGCACGGGCGCGGGGGCCGGCCCCAACAACGGCTTCTGCATCACCGACACCGCCGGCAACGCCCTGCCCAACATCAGCGGGCTGACGGGCCGCAGCTACACCCGCAACGGCCGCAGCCGCGACTGGCAGGTCAAGAGCTTCGGCCTGAGCGCGATGGACACCGTGGACCTGACCGACCAGTGGACGGTCTTCGGCGGCCTGCGCGCCGACTACACCGACTTCCGCCTGCGCACGCTGACGCCCGCCACCGGCGTGCAGACGGCCGACTACGGCTACACCGACACCCTGCTCAACGGCCACCTGGGCGTGTCGTACAAAATCAACCCCATGGGCATGGTCTACGCCAGCTACGGCACGGCGCAGGACATCAATGGCGGTGAATCCGACACGGGCACCAGCGCCGGCTACGGCGGCCTGGTCGTGGGCCTGAACGGCAGCCCGGACGGCGCCAAGCCCGAGACCTCGCAGAACTTCGAGATCGGCACCAAGTGGAACGTGCTGGACGACAAGCTGTTGTTCACCGCCGCCGCCTTCCGTACCACCAAGAAGGACGTGATGGAAAGCGCGCCGACCGGCACCGGCTACCAGTCCGCGGGCTCGTTCAACACGGGCAAGAACCGCGTGCAGGGGCTGGAGTTCGGCCTGACCGGCAACGTGACCGACAGGTTCACGGTGCAGGCCGGCATCGCCTTCATGAAGTCCAAGGTGCAGAAGTCCGTGGCGGCAGCCAACCTGGGCCATCCGCTGTCCAACTTCGCCGACCGCTCCTACTCCGTGCAGGGCAAGTACCAACTCACGCCGGCGCTGTCCATCGGCGCGGTGGCGCGCTACGAAAGCGACCGCTGCGGCGGCCAGCCGGACACGGGCGCGGGCTTCAACGCCGCGGGCCAGTGCTCGCAGCCGGTGCCTTCGTACACGGTGTACGACGTGTTCGCTTCGTACCGCGTGAACAAGCGCCTGGACTTCCGCCTGAACGTGCTGAACGCCACCAACAAGGACTACTACACGGCGGTCTACCGCTCGGGCGCCTTCCTGTACAAGGGTGATGCCCGCGCCGTGCGCCTGACGGTGAACTACGACCTGTGATGCAGGCGATGGCGTTCGCGCCATCCGTCTGATCCAATGCCGGGCTCTGCCCGGCATTCCCGCTCCCGATGACGACCTCCGACCGCCCTTTGCACCAGCCGCCGCTCGCGCACCTTCCCGCCACTGTGCAGGGCGCCATCGACTACGCCCTGCGCGCGTCGCAGCACATGGACGCGGGCCACCACGCCTACGTGGCCGGCGGCTGCGGACACGACGTGTCGGCCGCGGCCAACCTGCAGGCATTCGCCCGCTGGGGCGTGGTGCCGCGGTTGCTGCGCGATGTGCGCCAGGGGCACACCCGCACCACGGTCGCTGGCGAGGCCTGGGCGCACCCCATCGCCCTGGCCCCGGTGGCCTACCAGCGGCTGGCGCACCCGCACGGCGAGGTGGACACGGCACGCGCCGCGGCCGCCACGCAGACGCAGATGGTGGCGAGCACGCTGTCGTCCGTGCCGCTGGAATCGATCGCCCAGGCCGCGGGGCCGGGCGCGTGGTTCCAGCTGTACTTCCAGCCGCGGCCCGGCGACACGCTGGATCTTGTGCGCCGCGCCGAGGCGGCCGGCTTTGGCGCCATCGTCGTGACGCTGGATGCCAGCATCCAGCTGCCCAGCCGCAGCGCATTGCAGGCCGGCTTCCGCATGCCGGCGGACTGCGTTGCGGCCAACCTCGCGGGACAGGCGCCCCCGCCGCCCGCGCAGGGGGGCGCCGCTGGCGGCAGCCGCATCTTCCAGGGCGCCATGCAGCACGCACCGACCTGGGCCGATCTGCAATGGCTGCAGGGCGCCACCCGCCTGCCCCTCTGGGTCAAGGGCGTGCTCCATCCCGACGATGCGCGCGCACTGCAGGCCCAGGGCGTGGCCGGTCTAGTCGTCTCCAACCACGGCGGCCGCAGCCTGGACGGCGCACCGGCCGCGCTGCAGATGCTGCCTGCCGTGCGCGAGGCGGTGGGCGCCGGCTTTCCGGTGCTGCTGGACGGCGGCATCCGCAGCGGCACCGACGTGTTCAAGGCCCTGGCCCTGGGCGCCGATGCCGTGCTGGTGGGGCGCCTGCAGGTGTACGCCCTCGCCGTGGCCGGTGCACTGGGCGTGGCGCACATGCTGCGCCTGCTCTGCGAGGAGCTGGAGGCCTGCATGGCGCAGGCCGGCTGCGCCACGCCGGCCGAGATCGGCCCCGGCGCGCTCGTGCCCGTGCCCGTGCCGGCGCCGGCGCCGCAGCCCACCGCCCTTTGACGCCCCTTCTTCTATCCCTTCTTCGCAGACCGCCATGCTGATCACCATCGACAAAGTCCTGGCCAAGGACGACGTGCAACAGTTCCGCCAGCGCCTGGACGCCGCCGCCTGGCAGAGCGGCACCGCCACGGCGGGAACGCTGGCCGGCAAGGTCAAGCAGAACCAGCAGATCGAGGACGGCTCGCCCTTGGCGGTGGAGTTGGGCCAGCACATCCTGCGCGCGCTGGGCCGCCACCCGCTGTTCATCTCGGCGGCACTGCCGCGCAAGATCTACCCGCCCAAGTTCAACCGCTATGCCGACGGCGGCACCTACGGCGCCCATGTAGACAGCGCGGTGATGCAGCTGCCGGGCTCGCACGAATCCATGCGCACCGACGTGTCGGCCACGCTGTTCCTCGCCGAGCCCACCGAATACGACGGCGGCGAGCTGGAGATCGAGGGCCCGTTCGGCGTGCAGAGCGTCAAGCTGGAAGCCGGCGACATGGTGCTCTACCCCTCCACCAGCCTGCACCGGGTCACGCCGGTCACGCGCGGCGCGCGCGTGGCCTCGTTCCTGTGGATCGAGAGCCTGGTGGCTGACGAGGGCGAGCGCACGCTGCTGTTCGACCTGGACCAGGCGATCCAGCAGATCACGCCCACCCTGGCCGCCGACGACCGCCGCCTGCTGCAACTGACCGGCGTGTACCACAACCTGCTGCGGCGCTGGGCCCAGACCTGAGGGGCGCCGCCCCCCGCCGCGCTTTTTAGCTGCGCCCTCGAAGCCATCGATGATCGACAGAACCACAAGGACTCCCCCCATGAGAATCTCCCACCGAATCGCCGCCGCCGTCCTCGCCCTGGCCGCAGGCAGTGCCTGGTCCCACGGCGGCGTGACCTGCCCTGCCCACCCCAAGGCCGAATGGCGCCCCCATACCGAGCTGCACGAGAAGCTGGTCAAGGAAGGCTGGACCATCCGCCGCATGGAGCGCTCGGCCACCTGCTATGAGGTCTACGGCAAGGACCCGCAGGGCAAGCGCGTGGAGGCCTTCTTCGATCCGAAGACCCTGGAACGTGTCGAAGAGTAAGCCGCAGAGGCTGCGGGTCTGGGACAGGCCCGTGCGCCTGCTGCACTGGTCGCTGGCCGCCAGCGTGGTGGTGGCCTGGCTCACGCGCAGCCAGCTGGGGCCGGTGCACGAAGTACCGGGCTATATCGCCTGCGCGCTGGGCGGCGCCCGCATCGCCTGGGGGTTCTGGGGCAGCCGGTACGCGCGCTTCGCCCAGTTCGTGCGCGCCCCCGCGCACACCCTGCACTACCTGCGCGGCGTGCTCGCGGCCCGGGCCCCGCGCTACCTGGGGCACAACCCGCTCGGCGGCTGGATGGTGCTGGCCCTGCTGGCCGACTTAGCCGCCCTCGGCGGCACCGGCTGGCTCTACAACACTGACCTGTTCTGGGGGTACGGCTGGCTGGCCCACCTGCACGCCGGCCTGGGCTGGATGCTGCTGGCCCTGGTCACGCTGCATGTCGGGGGCGTACTCCTGACCAGCTGGCAGCACCGCGAAAACCTGGTGCGGGCCATGCTCACGGGCGACAAGCCCGCCGCAAAGGACGACGACGTGGCCTGAGCGGCCCGCCGGCGTCACATCGGGAGGCTGGCGCCGTCGCCCTCAGAACCGGTGCTGCTGGGCGCAGCCCAGCACGTGGTTCGTGTTGCTGGACATGCACTGGTAGAAGGCGCGCTTGGCACCGGTGGACGATTCGCAGTCGCCCACCGTGATCTGTCCGCGTGTGCTGCGGATCTGCTGGGCGGTGGCGTCGAACTTCTCACGCGTCATGTACCCGTCGCGCATATTCTTCTCGCCGGTCTCCAGCATGGTGTCCAAGCCGTAGGTGGCGTTGCTCACCGCCACCGAGCACGACAGCTTGGGCGTACCCGGCTGGGTCTTCAGCAGCCCGCGGGTCATGTCTTCCACCTGGGCCTGCACTTCCTTGGGCAGTTTCTTGGAGGGCGCTGCGCCCCCACCGCCCGAAGCGCCCGGCCCGAGGTTGTGCAGCCTGGGCTGCTGGGCCGTTTCCAGATCGGGCGGCTGAGAGCCGTACTGCGTGCGGCCCTGCGCATCCACCCATTTGTAGACCGGCTGCGCCTGCGCGGCGCCCACCAGCAATGCGGCAGCAGCCGTCAGCGCTGCAGCCATCCCTCGTTCCAGCATGTGATTCTTCCGATCGCTTGCTTGGCGCAGGCCACCGCGGCCCGCGTCCTCCCACCTGTGCCGGTCCGCAGCGCCCTCCCCAGAGCGCTGCCCGCCGCATCACGTCGTGCGGCGGCCGGCCAGACGGGCGATCATATCGCCGCGTGCGCGCCGCAGGCGTTCAGGGCAGGTCCTTGTTGGGCTCGGGCACCGATGCATCGCGCGGCCCCACCGTCCCCAGCCGCGCCTTGAGGGACTGCGGCTGCCCCGTCAGGATGGCCGCGTAGCTGGTGGTGTTGGACAGCACCTTCTTCACGTAGTCGCGCGTTTCGGAGAAGGGCACGTTCTCGGCCCAGATGGCCGCATCCAGCACCGGTCCGTTGCGCCACACGCGGGGCCGGCCCGGGCCGGCGTTGTAGGCCGCGGCGGCCAGCGGCATGGAGCCGTCGAAGTCGTCCAGCGCGAGCTTGAGGTAGGCCGTGCCGATGGTGATGTTGGTGTCGCGGTCGTTGATCTGGTCGGGCGTGAAGGTCGTCAGCCCGATCTTGCGCGCCGTCCAACGTGCCGTGGCCGGCATCACCTGCATGAGGCCGGAGGCACCCACGCCGGAGCGCGCATCCATGATGAAGCGGCTTTCCTGGCGGATCAGGCCGTAGACGTAGGCCGGGTCCAGCCCGATGGCCTGCGCGCGGGCCACCACCGCGTTGCGGAACGGCATGGGAAAGCGCTGCGACACATCGGCAAAACCCTTGGTGCGCTCGCTGGTGTTGATGCAGCGGTCCCACACCTCGCGCTGGCAGGCCAGGTCGGCCGCGGCCAGCAGCTCGCGGTCGGGCATGCCGCCGGGCGTGTGCAGGTTGGTGGTGTAGTTCCACTCGCGCACGCCTTCGCTGCGCAGGCCCAGCTGGATGGCATAGAGCCCGCGGACCAGGCCGGGGTTGGCGCGTGCGGCCGCCTTCTCTTCGGGCGTGAGCGGTGCGGGCGCCGCCGGCAGGCCCACGCGCTGGCCCAGTTCCTCCAGCGCCAGCTGTTCGTAGAAGCCGCTGTGGCCGGCGATGCGCTCCAGCAGCTGGCGGATCTCGGCGCGGTCTTCGTCGCCGGGGCGGTTGGCGAGCAGGGAACGCGCCTTCCAGTACGTCCAGGTGCTGTCCTTACGCGCCTCGGGGCTCATGGCATCGATGGCGCGGCCGGCCACCTTCCACTGGCCGGCGCGCAAGGCGGCCCGCACCTTCCAGCCGAGCATGTCGTCGGTCAGGTCGGAGTCCTTGGTCACGTTGGCGAAGTAGCCGAGCGCATCGCCCGACAGCGCGATGGCCGATTGCTTGCCGATTACGCCCCACACCCAGTTGCGCTCTTCGGCGCCGAGCTGCACGCCCCACTTGGAATCCAGCAGCTGGGCGGTGGTGGCGAGGTCGCTCATGGCCATCTTGATGAGCGCCAGCCCGATCAGCTCCTGGCGCACCTTGCCGCCGGCCGTGGCGCGGCTGGCCAGGAACTTGGCTGGCGAGCCCAGCACATCGCGCAGCAGGGGCAGCGCCTCGGGCGCGACGATCTCCACCGCGTTCTGCACCACGCGCGAGCGGTTGGCCTCGGCGGCCAGGCGGGCCTTGCGCCACACGTCGGCGGCCTTGATGCGCTTGCTGGCGTACATCTGGGCGGCAGCATGTGTACAGCCGTCGTCCACCTCGCGCAGCGCATACCAGTTGCGCAGCACCTCCTCGTCGGCGCCGGCCGGGGCGGCGCCCTTGATCTGGTCCACCGTGAGGGCGTAGCAGCGCACCTCGCGGTCGTCGGACATGCGGTACTGCGGGTGCAGCTCGGCGAACTGCGCCCAGTCGCGGCGCTGGCCCACCAGCAGCAACCAATCGTTGCGCAGCCGGTCCTCCTGGTAGGTGCCGGCGTAGCGCTGCAGGAAGGCGCTGACCTCGCCGGGCGAGGCCTCGTTCAGCCGGGCCTTCAGCTCCCAGTAGGCGGCCCAGGGCTCCAGGGCGTGGCCCCGGGCAGCCGGCAGCAGCGCCGCCAGCGCGGCCTTGTCGCCCTTGCGGAAGGCTTTCTGCATTTCCAGCACGGCGTCGTCGCCGCGGTTTTGCGCCAGGGCAAGGGGCGAAACAGCCGTCATCAATGCGCCGGCCACGAGCGGTGTCAGAATCTTGAGCAATTGCATTGGGGAATTATGTGATGGACAAAGCCGCCCTGCGCCGCGAACTGGTAGAACAACGCCTCAATTTGGCAGACCGCCTACAGCGCGCAGACCAGCTGCAGCGCGTCATGCGCATCTGGCTGGTGGACCGGCCCGACACCATCATCGGCGCCTACTGGCCCATCAAGGGCGAGTTCGATCCTCTGCCCGCCCTGCACCGCTGGAAGGAAGACGGCGAACTGCTGGACGAGCCGCTGCGCCGGCGCATCGGCCTGCCGGTCGTCGACAAGGTGCACAAGACGCTGACATTCCACGCCTGGTACCCCGGCTGCCCGATGGAGGAAGACGCCTACGGCATCCCCAAGCCCAAGGACACCGAGCTGATCGTGCCGACCCTGCTCTTCGTGCCGTGCGTGGGCTACGGCCCCGGCGGCTACCGGCTGGGCTACGGCGGCGGCTTCTACGACCGCACGCTCGCCACGCTGCAGCCACGGCCCACCACGGTGGGGCTGGGCTTCACGCATGGCTATCTGGACGAGTTCGAGCCCGAGCCGCATGACCTGCCGCTGGACGCCATCCTGAACGACAACGGGGTGGTCTGGCCGGTATAAGGACCATCCCCCTGAGCGGGAGCGCCGCTCCGTGCAGCCGCCAGAGGCGGCAGCCCTTCGCGCACGTCCAAGCCTGCGAGCAGGCTTGGAGCCGCGGCGCTCAGCCCCTTCTCTCACGCTCACGCGTGGGAAGGGGAACGACGCCGGTGGCCGGGCAAAGCCCGTTCCACGGCGTCTGCTGGCATGGCCTGCTCCGCGGCCCTCTGAGGGTTGGAGTGCAGGGGGCAGCGAGCGATGCGCCCCGTGCATCAAACCGGGGCATGCAACGCAACACTGGCGCAGCGTGGGCTGGCTAGACTTTCGGCTCCCTTCATCCCTGTCCGGCAAGGCCTCCCATGCTCCAGCTCTACATCGGCAACAAGAACTACTCCTCCTGGTCCATGCGGCCGTGGGTGCTGCTGCGGCAGGCCGGCATTCCTTTCGAGGAGGTCGTCCTGCGCTTCGACAGCTTCGACGCGGGCTCGCAGTTCAAGCAGCAGATCGGCGCCGTCACGCCCACCGGCAAGGTGCCAGTGCTGGTGGACGACCGCTTCGCCGTGTGGGACACGCTGGCCATCGCCGAGTACGTGGCCGAGCGCCACCCCGACAAGCAGCTGTGGCCGGCCGACGTACAGGCCCGCGCCCGGGCCCGCTGCGTCGTGGCCGAGATGCACAGCGGCTTCGGCAGCCTGCGCAGCGCCTGCCCGATGAACATCGAGGCCCATCTGCCGGACGTTGGCGCCCTGATCTGGCGCGACAACGCCGGCGTGCGCGCCGACGTGCAGCGCCTGGCGGCCATGTGGACCGAGCTGCTGGCCGCCTACGGCGGACCCATGCTCTTCGGCCACTTCACCATTGCCGACGCTTTCTTCGCCCCGGTCTGCATGCGCCTGACCACCTACGCGCTGCCGCTGCCGCCCGCCATCGCCGACTACGTGCAGCGCGTGCGCGCCCTGCCGGGCGTGAAGGACTGGATCGACGGCGCGCTGGCCGAGAAGGATTTCCGCGACTTTGAGGAGCCGTACCGGCTCCAGGCGGACTGACGCAGACCGCTACTTTATTGATAGCTGGATGCGCTTGATTTGATGGGGATTTGGATAGTTTTCAATCCAAAGTCCGCTACTGACAAGCGCTTCACGCTCCTATTTAAGAAGCACATCTCGCGCTGCCCGTCGGCGCCCGCAGCTCAGCGGAACTGCTTGCGCAGATGGGCCCGGTGGCGCGCGATGTGGGCCATCTGCGCTGGCGCAATGGAGCCGCCCAGGTCCTCCCCGTCACCGTTGAGCACGGCGTTGGCATGGGCCAGCGCGCGGGCCACCACCTCCTGCTCGTCCAGGCCCTGCTGCGCCGCCAGGTCCAGCGCCACGCGGCGCATGGCGCGCTGGGCCAGCATCCACATGGCGCCGTAGCGGTCCCAGGCCAGGGCCGTTTCCTGCGCTTTCTCATGGTCGGCCAGGATCTCGCTGAGCGGCTTGTTCAGCACCTCCTGCAGGGCGTCGAGCCGCTCCTGCAAAGCCTCCACACGCTGTTCCATCTGCGCGGCCTGCACCGCCTTGTCGACCACCGCGTTGGGGTCGGCAGGCACGGGCACCGAGCCGTCGGGATTCATCTGGGCGATGGTGAGAGAAGAGGCGATGGACATGGCGGCGAACGCGGCGGCAAGAAAGGAACGCGCCGACTATAGAAGAACGGAACCGGCCGCTGCGCCCTCGCTACACTGCCCGCATGCAAATCTACATGGTCGGCGGCGCCGTGCGCGACAGGCTGCTGGGCCGCCCGGTGCACGACCGCGACTGGGTGGTGGTCGGTGCCACGCCCGAAGACATGGCCGCCCAAGGCTACCTCCCCGTGGGGCGCGACTTTCCCGTGTTCCTGCACCCGCAAACTCGGGAAGAGTACGCGCTGGCCCGCACCGAGCGCAAGAGCGGCCGCGGCTACCGCGGCTTCGCCGTGCAGGCCTCGCCCGATGTCACGCTGGAGCAAGACCTCTCGCGCCGCGACCTCACCATCAATGCCATCGCCGCCAGCGCGGACGATGCCCCCGGCGCGCCGCAGCTCATCGACCCCTACCACGGCGTGCGCGACATCGAAGCGCGCGTGCTGCGCCATGTGACCGACGCCTTCCGCGAGGACCCCGTGCGCATCCTGCGCCTGGCGCGCTTTGCCGCGCGCTTCACCGACTTCAGCGTCGCCCCCGAGACGATGCAGCTCATGCGCGAGATGGTCGAGGACGGCGAGGTGGACCACCTCGTGCCCGAGCGCGTGTGGCAGGAGCTGGCGCGCGGGCTGATGGAAGAGCGGCCGTCCCGCATGTTCGAGGTGCTGCGCGAGTGCGGCGCGCTCGCCGTGCTGCTGCCCGAGGTGGCGCGCCTGTGGGGCGTGCCGCAGCGCGCCGAATACCACCCCGAGGTGGACACCGGCGTGCACCTGATGATGGTGCTGGACATGAGCGCCCGGCTGCAGGCCCCGCTCACCGTGCGCTTCGCCTGCCTGGCGCACGACCTGGGCAAGGGCACGACGCCGGCCCACGTACTGCCGCGCCACATCGGGCACGAAGAGCGCAGCGCGCGCCTGCTCAAGGGCGTGGCCGAGCGCCTGCGCGTGCCGGTGGACTGCCGCGAGACCGCCGACGTGGTGGCGCGCGAGCACGGCAACATCCACCGCAGCGGCGACCTGGGCGCCGCTGCCCTGGTTCGCCTGCTGGAGCGCTGCGACGCCTTCCGCAAGCCGGAGCGCTTCGGGCAGATTCTGCTGGCCTGCGAGTGCGACGCACGCGGCCGCCTGGGAATGGACGAGCAGCCTTACCCGCAGCGCCCCCGGCTGCAGGCCGCCCTGGCCACGGCCAGCGCCGTGGACACCGCCGCCGTGGCCGCCGAGGCCCGTGCCCGCGGCGCCGAAGGTCCGGCCATCGGCCAGGCGATCCAGAAGGCGCGCGTGCGGGCACTGGAAACCGCCGCCAGCCCCACAGCGGAGTGACCGCCCCGGCCGAGCGGCCGGACCATGGGCGTTGCAGCCGCCCCGGACGCAGACGCGTTCAGCCCGCCAGAGCGCCTTGCACCCAGCGCACGATGTCCGCCGCGCCCATGGCGCCGGAGGTGCGCGCCACCTCGCGGCCGCCGCGGAACAACGCCATCGTCGGAATGCTGCGGATGGCATGGCGGGCCCCCAGCGTGGGGTGCGCCTCCGTGTCCAGCTTGGCCACGCGCACCTGCGGCTCCAGCGCCTGGGCGGCCTGTGCATAGGCGGGCGCCATCATCCGGCAGGGCCCGCACCACGGCGCCCAGAAATCCACCAGCACGGGGATGTGGTTGCGCTGGAGGTGCTTGTCGAAGGAGGCCGCATCCAGTTCCGCGGGCGCGCCGGTGAACAACGGCCTGTGGCAGCTGCCGCAGTCCGGCGCCTGGCCGAGCTGGGCACTCTGCACGCGGTTGGTGGTGTGGCAATGGGGGCAGACGATGTGCAGGGCTTCGGTCATGACAGGAGCGGCGCGAGGACGAAAGGAGGTGGCTTGAAATATGCAGTCTCCAGAGGGCGTTTTCAAGGCGCCTACAGGGCAGCGGGCAGGTCGCCTACAGTGTTTTCAAGCGCTTCTGCTAAGGTTCCAGCCAATGCAAACCACCCCTTTGCTGACACCGCACCACGCCCTGTTTCTGGACTTTGACGGCACCCTCGCCGATATCGCCGCACAGCCGCACGCGGTGCACGTTCTCCCCGAAGTCGTCCCCACCCTGCAATCGCTGCACCACTACCTCGGCGGCGCGCTGGCGATCGTGACCGGCCGCACCGTGGCCGACATCGACCACTTCCTGGCCCCGCTGCAACTGCCGCTGGCCTGCGAGCACGGCGCGCAGTACCGCCTGGGCAACGGCCATGCCGGCGGCGTGCCCGCCCCCGACCTCACCCCCGTGCTGGACGCGCTGCGCCCGCTGCTGGCGCTCTACCCGCAGCTCCTGCTGGAGCCCAAGAGCGCGGGGCTGGCACTGCACTACCGGCAGGCCGTCGAACTGGAGCCGCTGTGCCAGACGACCCTGGCACAGGCATTGCAACAGGTGCCCGGCATGGAGCTGATGCAAGGCAAATGCGTGCTGGAGGTCAAGCCCTCCGGCCCCAGCAAGGGGCGGGCGATCGGCGACTTCATGCGCCAGCCGCCGTTTGCCGGCCGCACGCCCCTCTTCGTGGGCGACGACGTGACCGACGAAGCCGGCTTTGCAGCCACGCAGGAACTGGGCGGCATGGGCGTGAAGGTGGGGCCTGGCGACACCCTGGCCATGGCCCGCTTCGAAAGCCCCGCCGCCGTGCGGGCCTGGCTGCAGCAGGCCGCCCTGCACCTCCACACCGTCCCCTCCAGCACGGGAATCGTTCCATGACCGCCACCTCGTTCGGCCCGCCCGCTGCGCCCTCGCTTTCCCTGGGCATGATCGGCAACTGCGCCATCAGCGCCCTGGTGGATGCGCAGGCCCACATCGTCTGGTGCTGCCTGCCGCGCTTCGACGGCGACCCGGTCTTCAACGCCCTGCTGCAGCCGGGCGAGCAGGGCAGCCGCTTCGCCATCGAGCTGGAGAACCTGGCCGCGACGCAGCAGTGGTACGAGCCCAATACCGCCGTGCTGCGCACGCTGCTCACCGACACCGAAGGCAACAGCATCGAGATCACGGACTTCGCGCCGCGCTTCTACGCCCGCTCGCGCTTCTTCCGGCCCATGACGCTGGTGCGCCGCGTGCGGCCCGTGAAGGGGGCGCCCCGCATCCGCGTGTCGCTGAACGTGCGCTTCGAATGGGGTCTGGCCGAGCCCACCATCACCCAGGGCAGCAACCACATCCGCTACGTGGGCGAGCACCTGACGCTGCGCCTGAACACCGATGTGCCCGTGGCCTACGTGCTGTCCGGCCAGCCGTTCGTGGTGAGCCACGAGCACAACTTCATGCTGGGCGCCGACGAGTCCCTGTCCACCGGCATCGCCGACACGGCACGGCATTTCGAGCAGGAGACGGTGGCCTACTGGCGCCAGTGGACACAGCGCCTGGCCCTGCCGCTGGAGTGGCAGGAAGCGGTGATCCGCGCAGCCATCACGCTCAAGCTTTCGCTGTTCGAGGACACCGGCGCCATCGTGGCCGCCATGACCACCAGCATCCCCGAATCCGCCGACAGCGGCCGCAATTGGGATTACCGCTTCTGCTGGCTGCGCGATGCCTTCTTCGTGGTACGCGCGCTGAACAGCCTGTCCGAAACGGCCACCATGGAGGACTACCTGCGCTGGCTGTCCAACGTGGTGGTGGAGGCCGGCAGCGGCCACATCCAGCCCTTGTACGGCATCGGCCTGGAGCGCGACCTGCCCGAGGCGCTGGTGCCGCAGCTGGCCGGCTACCGCGGCATGGGCCCGGTGCGCGTGGGCAACCAGGCGGCCGAGCATTTCCAGCACGACGTGTACGGCAACATCGTCCTGGGCGCCGCCCAGGCCTTCCACGACAAGCGCCTGCTGCACCCGGCGGGCGCCGCCGAGTTCGCCCGCATGGAGCTGATCGGCGAGCTGGCCGTGAAGGTTTACGGCCAGCCCGACGCCGGCATGTGGGAGCTGCGCACCCGCGCGCGCATCCACACCTCGTCCGCCCTGATGAGCTGGGCCGCCTGCGACCGGCTGGCCAAGATCGCCCAGGCCCTGCACCTGACGGACCGCGAGCCGTACTGGCGCACCCATGCCGACCGCATGCGCACCGAGATCCTGGAACGCTCGTGGTGCGAGCGCCGCCAGGCCTTTGCAGAGAGCTTCGGCGGCCACGAGCTGGACGCCAGCGTGCTGCTGATGGCCGAGGTCGGCCTGATCGACCCGCGCGACCCGCGCTTCGTGAGCACGGTGGACGCCATGGAGGCCACGCTCTGCGACGGCCCCTACATGCGCCGCTACGAGGCGGCCGACGACTTCGGCAAGCCCGACACGGCCTTCAACATCTGCGCGTTCTGGCGCATCGACGCCCTGGCCCGCATCGGCCGCAAGCAGCAGGCGCGCGAGATCTTCGAGGCCATGCTGGCCGCACGCAACCCACTGGGCCTGCTGTCGGAAGACACGCACGCCGAAACCGGCGAGATGTGGGGCAACTTTCCGCAAACCTATTCGATGGTGGGCATCATCAACGCCGCCATGCGGCTGTCGGCGCCGTGGGACACGGTGATCTGAGCCCCGCCCTCGCCTTCCAAGGACTTCCGCCATGAGCCGACTCGTCGCCATCTCCAACCGCATCGCAGACCCCCGCAAACCCGCCGCCGGCGGCCTGGCCGTGGCCCTGGGCGAGACCCTGAGCCAGACCGGCGGCCTGTGGTTCGGCTGGAGCGGCACCGTCACCGAGGACGGCCTGCCCGGCGAGGGCACGCTGCACACCCGCCAGGCCGGCAACGTCACCCTGGCCACCGTGGACCTGTGCCGCGAAGACCACGACAACTACTACTACGGCTACAGCAACAGCGTGCTGTGGCCGGTGTTCCACTACCGGCTCGACCTGGCGGACTTCAACGCCAGCTACATCGCCGGCTACCGCCGGGTGAACCAGATGTACGCCCGCAAGCTGCTGCCGCTGCTGCGCGACGACGACACCATCTGGGTGCACGACTACCACCTGATTCCGCTGGCGGCCGAGCTGCGCGCGCTGGGCTGCAAGCAGCGCATCGGCTTCTTCCTGCACATTCCCGTGCCGCCGCCGCTGGTGATGGCGGCCATCCCGCAGCACGAGTGGCTGATGCGCTCGTTCTTCGCCTACGACCTGGTCGGGCTGCAGAGCGAGGCCGACGTGGCCCACTTCACGCGCTACATGAGCAACGAGGCAGGCGCCGAAGACCTGGGCGGCCAGCGCCTGCGCGCCTTCGGTGCCACGGTGCGGGTGGGCGCGTTTCCCATCGGCATCGACGTGGACGAGTTCAGCCGGCTGACGCAGGCGCCCGAGGCCATGGACACTTTCGAGGGCATGCGCAACGAATACTCGCGCCGCCGCCTGCTCATGGGCATCGACCGGCTCGACTATTCCAAGGGCATCCCGCAGCGCGTGCGCGCCTTCCGCGAGCTGCTGGCGCGCTACCCGGAGAACCACCACAGCGCCACGCTGGTGATGATCGCCTCGCCCTCACGCGACAGCGTGAACGCCTACGCCGACCTGCGAACCGAGCTGGAAGGCCTGTGCGGCGCCATCAACGGCGATTACGGCGAGCTGGACTGGATGCCGCTGCGCTACATCCACCGCACGGTGGCGCGCAAGCGCGTGCCCGGCCTGTGCCGGGCCGCCGCCGTGGGCCTGGTGACGCCGCTGCGCGACGGCATGAACCTGGTGGCCAAGGAATACGTGGTGGCGCAGGACCCGGAAGACCCCGGCGTGCTGGTGCTGTCGCGCTTCGCGGGCGCGGCGGAGCAGCTCAAGGAGGCCCTGCTCGTCAACCCGTACGACACGCAGGGCATGGCGGACTCCATCCAGACCGCATTGCGCATGCCGCTGGCCGAGCGCCAGCGACGGCACCAGGCGCTGCTGCAGCACATCCGCCAGTACGACGTGCACTGGTGGCGCAAGAGCTTCCTGGATGCGCTGCAAAACGACAGCGAGCTGCCGGACATCAGCCAGTGACCGGTGGGGCCGGGGCGGGGATGCCCCAGGCAGCGCCCCTATCGGCCCACCGCCATCGCACCGGGGCGCTCACTCCGTCCATGCCTCGCGCCGCAGCAGGGCGGCGCGCAACAGCCAGGGTGTGAACAGCGGACGCTATCCGATCCGCGCGCCCTGCACCTTTATTAAAAAAAGGCCCCCAGCGCTTGATGGACAAGCGCAAGCAGCTACTCTATTGATAGCATAAACCGTCAAAGCGTTGGCAGCGATGCACGCGGCGGCCCGCCGCATTCAGTTCAGTGCACCAGCGCCAGGGCCGCGTAGTCGCCCACCTTGTCGGCCAGCCCGGCCGGCACCAGGCGCACGCCTGCCGTCAGCGCCGGCAGGCGGCTGGACACCTCGTGCTGCAGCCGCGGCAGCAGCAGATCCTGGTTGTGCCAGAACACGGCGCCGCCCAGGCTGATGCGCTGCAAGTCCATCAGCGCCACCAGGTTGTAGAGCATGCGGCCCAGCACGCGGCACAGCTCGTCGACCACGGCCAGCGCCGCCGCATCGCCCGCCGCGGCCGTCCGCATCAGCGCGGCCGCATCGGCCCAGCCGCCTTCCGAGAAGCGCCGCTGCACGGCGTTGCCCGCCACCAAAGCCTCCACATCGCCCCAGTTGCCGCAGCCGCACAGCAGGCCGATGGGATCGTCCGAGGCGAAGGTGTGGCCGGCGTGGCCGGCGTTGCCGTTCTTGCCGCGCAGCACGCGGCCATCCACGCACAGGCCGGCGCCCACGCCCGTGCTCCAGGTCACGTAGGCGCAGTGGTCCAGCCCCTGCAGCGCCCCCCAGATGCGCTCGGCCTCCAGTGCGGCGACGGCATCGTTCTCCACGCGCAGGCGGGCGAAGCGCTCGCGCAGCGGGGCCTCCAGCGGCACGGACACCCAATCGTTGCCCAGCCCGCGCCCCGGTCCGGCCATGCCGCCGCAGATGTTGGGGTTGCTGACTTCCACCAGCCCATCGGCGAACAGGAAAGGCCCGCACGACGAGACCCCGGCCTGCGTCACGCTGGCCGGGTCCACGCCCAGGTCGGCGCACACCTCGTCCACCAGCCGCAGGATCTGCCGCGCCAGCGCGCCGCGGTCACCCGTGGTGGCGGTAGGTTCCGCGCGGCGGCCTACCGGCGGTGCGCCCGTGCCGTCCGCCAGGCTCACGGCCACCTTGGTGCCGCCCACGTCAATGCATGCCTTCATCGTCATCTGCTCACGCGCCTCCACAGGAATACCGCCATCGGTACCGTGCGCCGGCGCCGTTCACACCCACTTCGCGATCAGGCTGGCGATGAAGCTCAGCAGCAGGGTGGAGGCCAGCGGCACGTCCCACTCGCGCCTGCCCAGGCGGAAACGGAAGTCCCCCGGCAGGCGCCCGAACCCCATGCGCCGCAGCAGCGGCGTCAGCCAGCTGATGAGCATGAGGGCCAGGAAGACGACGATAAACCAGCGCAGCATTCCGGCAGTGTAGGCCGGCCGCGTGTCTGCAGGGGCAAGAGCGGAAGGCCGCGCGCGGTGGACGTTCGCGGGAGGCGGCACTCCGAGGACCGCGCACCGGCTCCGCGATCCCCCAGGCGTGCGCCGCGCCGCCCTACCGCTGCACGCCCCAGCGCCGCACGGTGAGCCGCTCCAGCGTGTGAAAGCCCAGGCTTTCCACCAGCAGGCCGATGATGATCACCAGTGCCAGCCCGGCGAACACCCGGTCGGTGTACAGCTCGTTGCGGTTCTGGAAGATGAACCAGCCCAGTCCGCCCTTGCCCGACGACGCGCCGAACACCAGCTCTGCCGCGATCAGCGTGCGCCAGGCGAAGGCCCAGCCGATCTTCAGCCCCGACAGGATGGACGGCAGCGCTGCAGGCACCAGGATCTGCAGCACATAGCGGATGCCCGTCAGCCCGTAGTTGCGGCCCGCCATGCGCAGGGTTTCCGGCACGGCCTGAAAGCCGGCGTAGGTGTTGAGCGCCAGCGGCCACAGCACCGAATGGATGAGCACGAACACCAGGCTGCCCTGCCCCAACCCGAACCACAGCAGCGCCAGCGGCAGCAACGCGATGGCCGGCAAGGGATTGAACATCGAGGTGAGCGTGGACAGCAGATCGCGCCCGAACTGCGTGGAGACGGCCAACGTGGTCAGCACGAACGCGCCCACGATGCCGGCGAAGTAGCCCTTGAGCAGCACGGACAGCGAGATGGCCGTCTTCTCCACCAGTTCGCCCGACGCCAGGCCTTCGGCCAGCGCCTTGGCCGTCTGCAGGAAGGTGGGCAGCAGCAGGTCGTTGTCCTGCCAGCGCGCGACGATCTCCCACAGCACGGCCAGCACGGCGATGATGGCCAGCCGCCGCACCCAGCCCTGCTGCCAGATGCGCGCGCCCAGCGGCAGGGGCTGTTCGGGCGCGAAGCCGGTCAGCGGCGGCAGCACATGCTCGGCCTCGGGGCGCACGGGCGGCACGCGGGCGGCGGCGGAAGAAGATGGCAGGGCGTGGCTCATACGGAAATCCGGAAAGGCAGGTGCTGGCCGGCAGGCGAGCGGGCGACCAGCGCTGCATCCGCCGCCACGGAGCCGGGCGCTGCGTGCGCATCGGCGCCCGCGGCCGGTTCATCGAACAGCAGCCGGTGGATGCGCTGGGCCGTGGCCTGGAACGCGGTGCCGCCCAGGCTGTGCAGGCCGAACTGGTGGCTGTTGATCTCCGCCCGCAGGCGCCCGGGGTGCGGTGACAGGATGGCGATGCGGTTGCCCACCACCAGCGCCTCTTCGATGGAGTGGGTGACGAAGATCAGCGTGAAGCGGAACTCGTCCCACAGCGCCAGCAGTTCCTCCTGCATGCGCCGGCGCGTCAGGGCGTCCAGCGCGGCAAACGGCTCGTCCATCAGCAGTACGCGCGGCTGCATGGCCAGCGCGCGGGCGATGGCCACGCGCTGCTTCATGCCGCCCGAGAGCTGGTGCGGGTGCACGTCGGCGAACTTCGTGAGCCCCACCTTGTCGAGATAGAGCGCCGCGCGCTCGGCCGCCTCGGCCCGGCCCACCTGGCGGGAGGCCAGCAGCGGGAACATGACGTTCTCGCGCACCGTCTTCCACGGCGGCAGCTGGTCGAACTCTTGGAACACGACGACGCGGTCGGGCCCCGGCCGCGTGACGGCCTGGCCGCCCAGCAGGATGCGCCCTTCGGTGGGCGCGATGAAGCCGGCAATGGACTTGAGCAAGGTGGATTTGCCGCACCCCGAGGCGCCCAGCAGCACGAAGCGGTCGGCGCCATGCACGTCGAACGCCACCCGGTGCGTGGCGCGCACCACGCGCTCGTGCGTGCGGTAGTCGATGCTGACGCCGTCCACCCGCAGCAGCGGCGCGCCCAGGGCGGGCGCCGCTGCGGCAGCCTCCTGTTGGCCCGACGGCACGGTGCCGGCATGGCCCTCGCGGGGCGCGCCGGTCCACAGCGCCGGGCCGCCGACCTCGTCCTCCACTTGCTCCAGCAGGGCGCGGTGCCAGGGGCTGGAGCGCAGCGCCGGCACCTCGGACACCGCGCGTGCGTCAGCTGCCGCCATCGCCGTGCGCCTCGGCAAAGAAGTAGTCCTTCCACGAAGCGGCCTGGTTCTTGAGCACGCCGATCTTGTGCAGCTCCTGCGCGTAGACGAAGGTGCGGTGCGGCACGATGGTGAAGTCGTTCTCGGGGTCTTCGACGATCTTGCGCACGAACTCGGGCGACAGCTTGGACTTCTGCACCCGGATGAAAGTGTCTGCCGCCTGCGCCTTGTTCGCGCGGATCCACTGCGCGGCCTCGGCCAGCGCGGCGTAGAACGCCCGGTAGGTCTTGGGGTTCTCGTCGTGGAACTTCTGCGTGGTGTAGAGCACGTTGAAGGTCGCGGGGCCGCCCAGGATGTCGTACGAGCTGAGGATCTTGTGCACCGCCTTGTTCGCGTCCAGCGCCTGGTAGTAGAACGGCGCGCTCGAGAAGTGTGTATTGATCTCCGAGCCCCCGGCGATCAGCGCGGCCGTCGCATCGGGGTGCGGCAGGCTGACCGAGATGGCGTCGAAGCGCTTGAAGTCGCCCTGCCCGAAGACCTTGGCGGTCTCGATCTGCAGCGTGCGCGACTGGAAGCCCACGCCCGCGGCCGGCACGGCGATGCGGTCCTTGGGGCCCAAGTCCTTGAGCGTCTTCACCTGCGGGTTGTTGGTGATGAGGTAGTTGGGCAGCGAGCCCAGCGCCGCCACCGCCTTCACGTTCTGCCTGCCCTGCGTGCGGTCCCACAGCGTGAGCAGCGGCGGCACGCCGGCCGAGACCACGTCGAGCGAGCCAGCGAGCAGCGCCTCGTTCATGGCGGTGGCGCCGGAGATGCTGGCCCAGTCCACGTCGATGGCCAGGCCCTGGGCCTTGCCGTGCTTCTCGATGAGCTGCTGGTCGCGCACCACATCGAGGATCAGGTAGGCGATGCCGAACTGCTGGGCGATGCGGATGCGGCCCTCGGCGTGGGCCGCGGCGGGGCCCAGCAGGGCGATGCCCGCCAGGGCGCCAGAGAGAACGCCAGCCAGGGCACGGCGGCGCAGCGATGTCGTGGAAATAGGGGTCATAGGGGTCTCGTGCGTGCGGTGGAGTCGGTGCGGTCAGCTGCCATTGGCCGTGTGCGCGTCGTCGAAGAAGTAGTCCTGCACGGCCTTGGGCTCGTTCTTGATCGCGCCCACGCGGTGCAGGAACTGGCCCAGCCCCAGCGTGTTCTCGGGCTTCGTCTTGAACTGCACCTCGGGGTTCTGGATGATCTTGAGCAGCAGCGCGCGGTCGGTCTTGGCGCCCGTCACCTTCAGGTAGATGTCGGCCGCCTTCTCGGGGTTGGCGGCGATGAACTTCGCCGACTCATCGAGCGCATCGACGAAGGCCTTGTAGGTCTTGGGGCTCTCGTTGCGGAATTTCTCGGTGGCGTAGAGCACCGTGGCCGAGGCCGGGCCGCCCAGCACGTCGTAGGAATTGAGCACGATGCGCGCGTTGGGGTTGCCGGCCAGTTCCTGCTCCTGGAACGGCGGGTTGCCGAAGTGGCCCGTGATCTCGGTGCCGCCCTTGATGATGGCCGCCGCCGCATCGGGGTGCGGCACGGCCACCTGGATCTTGTCCAGGCGGTTGAACTCCTTGTCGCCCCACAGCTTGGCCGACGCGAACTGCAGCACGCGCGACTGCACCGACACGCCCACGGCCGGCAGCGCGATGCGGTCCTTGTCGGTGAAATCGGCAATCGTCTTCACGCTCGGGTTGTTGCTGACCAGGTAGTACGGGAAGTTGCCGAGCGAGGCCACGCCCTTCACGTTCTGGCGGCCCTTGGTGCGGTCCCACAGCGTGAACAGCGGGCCGACGCCGGCCCCCGCGATGTCGATGCTGCCGGACAGCAGCGCGTCGTTCACGGCCGATCCGCCCGAGAGCTTGAGGAACTCGACCTGGATGTCCACGCCCGCCGCCCTTCCGTGCTTCTCGATCAGCTTCTGGTCCTGCGCCACGTTGAGCAGCAGGTAGACGATGCCGAACTGCTCCGCGATGCGCAGCCGGCCTTCGGCGGCCTGGCCGATGCTTGGCGCCGCCAGCCCCGCGGCCAGCAGACCGGCGGCGGTGACAAGGGTGGCGGCCTTGCGCACGAAGCGGCGGCGCAGGGTGAAGGCGGCAGTGGCGGAACGTGGCATGGTGAAGACTCCCTCGACAGACTTAGAGTGAAAAGTGCCTCTAGCGCTTATCCATAAAGCGCCAGTAGCTATGAAATCAGAAGCACCACGCGCACCACCGACACCACCGAACGCCATCGCTCGAAGGGTCGCGGAGCAGGCTCCGTCCGGCCGCTGGCTTCGAGCAGCCTTTGGGCCAGCGCGCAATGCGTTGGAGAGTTGCGCAGGCGGCCCTGGAGCCGCAGCGCCTCAGGGGGGCGTTCCCTCGACCGTCGTGCGGTAGAGCTTGCGGCGCTCGGTGTCCGGCGTGCCCGCGGCCAGGTGCTGCACCGAGCGGTTGTCCCAGAACACAAGATCGTGCGGCTGCCACTGGTGGCGGTAGACGAACTCCGGCCGCACGCTGGCGGCGAACAACTGGGCCAGCAGATCGCGGCTTTCGTCCTCGGGCAGGCCGATGACGCGGGTGGTGAAGTGCTCGTTGACGAACAGCGCCTTGCGGCCCGTCTCCGGGTGCGTGCGCACCACGGGGTGCACGGCGGGCGCCACCTCGGCGATCTGCGCCTCGGTGAGCCGGGGACGCCACGGGCTCTTGGCACGCAGCTCTTCGTACTTGGCCAGGTAGCTGTGCTCGGCCTGCAGCGGGGCGATGGCCTGCTTCAGCGCCTCGGGCAGCGCGTCGTAGGCGGCGTGCTGGTCGGCGAACAGCGTGTCGCCGCCCTCGCCCGGCAGCTCCTGCGCGTGCAGCAGCGAGCCCAGGCTGGGCCGCTCCTTGTACGACAGGTCGGAATGCCAGAAATGGCCCGCATCGCCCAGCCCGATGGGCTGGCCGGTGGCCTCGTCCTTGATGTTGGAGACGATGAGGACCTCGGGGTGGCCGGCCAGCTGGAAGTTCTTCAGCACATGGATCTGCAGCGGCCCGAAGCGGCGGCTGAAGTCCACGTGCTGGCGCGGGGTGATGCGCTGGTCCCGGAACACCAGCACGTGGTGGTCCAGATGCGCCTGGTGCAGGCGCCGGAAGTCGGCATCGCCCAGCGGGCGGTTCAGGTCGAGCCCGACGACCTCGGCGCCCAGCGGGCCTGCGGCGCCGGGCAGCAAGCGGATCTCGAAGCCCTGCGGCGGCGCATCGTCCAGCGGATGCAAGGGCTGCAGGGGATGGGCGTCGGCATGGGACAGGACTGCGGACATGGAACAACACCTCGTTCGTTCGGGCCTGGCAGGCCCCTGAAGCGCCACTCTATGCAGCGCGCCTCATGCACGGAACGAATGATTTTTCAGTAGTTAACTACTTAAACAGCTATGAAGGCGGTGCACACGCCAGAACGGGCAGGCAGCCTTCATCGGGAGCGCGCCGTCGCGCTTACGATGGCCTGGCAGCACTCCACCCGAAGGCCCCGCATGCCCTCTTCTGCATACCACCACACGCTCGGCGGCCACCGCTGGCAGTTCGCAGACCTGCGCGACGTTCTGGCCAAGGCCAGTCCGGCACGGTCGGGCGACGCGCTGGCGGGCCTTGCCGCACAGTCTTCCGTCGAGCGCATGGCCGCGCGCCTGTGCCTGGCCGATGTGCCGCTGCGCCGGTTTCTCAGCGACGCCGTCGTGCCCTACGAGAGCGACGAGGTCACACGCCTCATCATCGACACGCACGATGCGGCGGCCTTCGCCCCCATTGCCCACCTGACCGTGGGAGGCTTTCGCGACTGGCTGCTGTCGCATGCCACCGACAGCGCCACGCTGGCCGCCACCGCGACCGGCATCACGCCGGAAATGGCGGCGGCCGTGAGCAAGCTCATGCGCAACCAGGACCTGATCGCCGTGGCGCGCAAATGCCGCGTGGTCACGCGCTTTCGCAACACCCTGGGCTTGCCGGGCCACCTGGCCGTGCGGCTGCAGCCCAACCACCCGACGGACGACCTGCGCGGCATCGCCGCGTCGATGATCGACGGGCTGCTGTACGGCGCGGGCGATGCAGTGATCGGCGTGAACCCGGCCACCGACAGCATCGCCGCGCTGACCGGTCTGGTGCATGCGCTGGCCGATGTGATCGAACGGCTGGAGATTCCCACCCAGGCGTGCGTGCTCACCCATGTGACGAACACCGTGCAGATGATCGAACAGGGCGCGCCCGTGGACCTGGTGTTCCAGTCCATCGCCGGCACGGAGGCCGCCAACAGCAGCTTCGGCGTCAGCCTGGCGCTGCTGCGCGAAGCGCGCGAGGCCGCGCTCTCGCTACGCCGCGGTGCGGATTTCAGCGATGGCGTGGGCGACCATGTGATGTATTTCGAAACCGGCCAGGGCAGCGCCCTGTCGGCCAACGCCCACCACGGGGTGGACCAGCAGACCTGCGAGGCGCGGGCCTACGCGGTGGCCCGCGCCTTCTCACCGCTGCTCACCAACACCGTGGTGGGCTTCATCGGGCCGGAATACCTGTACGACGGCAAGCAGATCATCCGCGCCGGGCTGGAGGACCATTTCTGCGGCAAGCTGCTGGGCGTGCCGCTGGGCTGCGACGTCTGCTACACCAACCACGCCGAGGCCGACTCCGACGACATGGACACGCTGCTCACGCTGCTGGGCGTGGCCGGCGTCACCTTCGTGATGGGCGTGCCAGGCGCGGACGACGTCATGCTGAACTACCAGAGCACCTCGTTCCACGATGCGCTGTACCTGCGCGACGTGCTGGGCCTGCGGCGCGCGCCCGAATTCGACGCCTGGCTGCAGCGCATGCAGCTGGCCGATGAGGCGGGACGGCTGCTGCCGGCCAGCGCCGCGCTGCCTGCGCTGGCGCGGCTGCGTCACGGCTCCCTGCCGCCACCTGCTTAGGACACTGCCATGGCTGACCGCCACACTCCCATTTCGCAGGACGCAGCACCGGATGCGGCGGCCCCCGACCCCTGGACCGACCTGCGCGCCCACACCGCTGCCCGCCTGGCGCTGGGCCGCTCCGGCAGCGCACTGCCCACCCGGGCGCTGCTGGAATTCGGCGTCGCCCATGCCCAGGCGCGGGATGCCGTACACGTGCAGCTCGATGCCGATGTGTTGGCGCACACCCTGCAGGCACAGGGCTGCGACACACTGCAGGTGGCCAGCGCCGCCGCCGACCGCGCCACCTACCTGCTGCGGCCCGACCTGGGCCGGCACCTGGGCGCCGCCGATGCCGAGCGGCTGCGCGCCGAAAACGTAGGGAGTTCCCATCCCACCGGGCCGGACGGCTGCGACCTGCTGCTGGTAGCGGCCGACGGCCTCTCGTCCGCTGCCGTGGCGCACCATGCCGCGCCACTGGTGCAGGCCATCCGCGCGCAGGCGCCGGGCGGCTGGCGCATCGGCCCGGTGGTGATTGCCACCGAGGCGCGCGTGGCGCTGGGCGACGAAGTGGGAGCGCTGCTGGGGGCCCGCCTGGTGGCGGTCTTGATCGGCGAGCGGCCGGGCCTGTCGGCGCCGGACAGCCTGGGCATCTACCTGACCTGGCATCCGCGGGTGGGGCGCCACGATGCGCAGCGCAACTGCATCTCCAACGTGCGCCCCGAAGGCCTGCCCGTGCAGGCCGCCGCCGCCAGGCTGTGGTGGCTGTGCCAGGAAGCGCGGCGGCTCGGCCTTACCGGCATCGGGCTCAAGGACCGCAGCGATGCGGCCGTGGTGACCGGCGCGGCGGGAGGCGCGCCGCTTCCGCGCCGGCCACAACAGGGATCGGAGAGCGGGGACCGTTGATCCGCTCCGCCGCCCCGCGGACCATCACGCGGCGCTCAAAGCCGGTGCGACCGGTCGCCCCGCGCAAAGCCCATGGGTTCCCACGGCTCGCCCACGCCCAGGGCCAGCACCTTGAACAGTTCGCCCATTTCGTGTTCCATCATCAATTTGGCCGCTTGTGCCCGTTCCGCCTGCGCCAGCAGCTCCAGATTCGATAGCAGACCGCTGTTGATGAGAAAGTGCGCCTGCGTGGTGTAGCCCAGCACGTTCAGGCCCGCGTCCTGCGCGGCCAGCGCCATGGCGGTGAAGTTGACGTGGGCCGTGATGTCCTTCAGGCCCACATCGGCCAGCGGGTCGCTGTCGGCCAGATGGCCGCGGTGGCACATCACCGTGCCCATGTGGCGCTGCGGGTGGTAGTACTCGCTCTCGCCGAAGCCGTAGTCGATGAGGAAGGCCGCGCCGCGCGTGAGGCGCTGCGCCAGCGTGCGGAGGAAACCTTCGCCCTGGGCGTGCGTCTCGGTCAGGTAGTCCTGCGGGCCCTCCGGCTCCACGGGCGGGCGCAGCGCGGTCGGGCGGTCGGCCCACACGAAGGCGCCGTTCTCGAACGCCACGCCGCGCTCGTGCCATACGCCCGTGCCGGCCCCGCCGTGGCGGGCCAGCAACTGCACGGGCATGGCGTCCAGCACCTCGTTGCCCACGACCACGCCCTGAAAGGTGTCCGGCAGCCGGTCTGCCCAGACCACACGGTCGCCATAGGCCGACAACGCCACCTGCTGGCGTGCGCGCAGGCTGCCCGACAGGTCGACGATGGTGTAGCGCCGCACGCGCTCGCCCAGGCTGCCGAGCAACTGGCCGGCCAGCGCACCGGAGCCGGCGCCGAACTCCCAGACCTCGTCGGTCTGGGTCACGTCGAGCGCCTCGCGCACCTGGTTTGCCAGCGTCTGGCCGAAGACGGGCGAGAGCTCGGGCGCGGTCACGAAGTCGCTGCCGGAGTCAGGCATAGCGCCGAACTTGGTGCTGTCATTGGCGTAGTAGCCCAGGCCCGGCGTGTACAGCGCCAACTCCATGAAGCGGTCGAAGCCGATCCAGCCGCCTGCGTCTGCAATGGCCTGGGCGATCTGCGCCTGCAGGGCGCTCGATAAAATGTCAGGTTCTGTCGTCACGACGCCGATTGTCCCCCATGCCCTCTACTTCCCGCCCCCGCACCGTGCTGGTGACCGGCGCCGCCCGGCGTCTGGGCCGCGCGATCGCGCTCGCGCTGGCGGCCGGCGGCTGGCAGGTGGCCGTGCACTACCGCCAATCGGAGCAGGATGCTATTGAAACAGTAGCTGAATGCGCAATACTGGCGGGCGCCAGCGCCCATTTTGATGCAGATTTCGAGGACGAGGATGCCATCCGCACCCTGCTGCCCCGGGTGGTGGCGCACTTCGGCGCGGTGGATGCCGTCGTCAACAGCGCATCGCTCTTCGAGCACGACGACGCGGCCAGCTTCGGTTTCGCGCGTCTGGAGCAGCACCTGCGCAGCAACACAGCCGCCCCCATCCTGCTGGCCCAGGCCCTGCACGCCCACGTGGGCGCGCGCGCGGCCGCCGGCGACGCCGACGCGCACGGCGCCGTCGTCAACCTGCTGGACCAGAAGCTCTGGAACCAGAATCCCGACTTCCTGAGCTACACCCTCTCCAAGGCCGCGCTGGAAGCCGCGGGCACCATGCTGGCGCTGGCGCTGGCGCCGCGGGTGCGCGTGGTGGGCGTCGCACCCGGCCTGACGCTGACCAGCCACATGCTGGAAGATGAGAAGTTCCGCCAGCTGCACGCGCTGAGCCCGCTGGGCCGCTCGTCCACGGCCGAGGACGTGGCCGCGACCGTCAAGTTCGCGCTGGAGAACCGTTCCATCACCGGCACCACGCTGCTGGTGGACGGCGGCCAGCACCTGATGCGCTTCGAGCGCGATTTTTCCCTGATGTGAGCGCACGCTCGCACCACCAACCCCAGCCCATCACCATGTACAACGCCGCAGGGACGCAGATCCTCAAGCTGACCGGATTGCGCTTCGATGCCAATCTGGGCATCCTGGCGCACGAGAAGACTGCGCCCCAGCCCATCCAGGTCGATGCCGAGCTGAACCTGGGCACCCAGCCCCTGGCGCCGCGCGACGACGACATCCGCCATGTGCTGGACTACCGCAAGGTGCGCCAGATCATCATCGACGAGTGCACGGCCGAGCACGTGAACCTGCTGGAGAGCCTGATCGGCAAGCTGGCCCAGCGGCTGATGCAGCTGCCCGGTGTGCTGGGCGTGCGGGTCAAGATCGCCAAGCTCGAAATTTTTGACGACTGCGAAGTGGCCATTCGCGTCGAAACCGGACAGTGGTAACTCCCATGAATGCAATCCTGAACGGCGACTGGATCGCCGAAACCCCTGAAGCCTCCGCCCCTGCCGGTGCAACCGATGCGGCTGTGCCCCAGGGCAACCGCCTGAAGATCGAGCGCGAGGCCCACAAGCTCGAGAAGCGCCTGTGCCGCGAGGTGGGCAAGGCCATCGTCGACTTCAACATGATCGAAGAAGGCGACAAGGTCATGGTGTGCATGTCCGGCGGCAAGGACAGCTACACCCTGCTGGACATCCTCATCCGCCTGCAGAAGCGCGCGCCCATCCACTTCGACCTGGTGGCGGTGAACCTCGACCAGAAGCAGCCTGGCTTCCCCGAGCACATCCTGCCGGAGTACCTGGCCAGCACCGGCGTGCCGTTCCACATCGAGAACGAGGACACCTACAGCATCGTCAAGCGCCTGATCCCCGAGGGCAAGACCACCTGCAGCCTGTGCAGCCGCCTGCGCCGGGGCATCCTGTACCGCGTGGCCGATGAGCTGGGCTGCACCAAGATCGCCCTGGGCCACCACCGCGACGACATCATGCAGACGCTGCTGCTGAACATGTTCTTCGGCGGCAAGCTGAAAAGCATGCCCGCCAAGCTGGTGAGCGACGACGGCCGCCACATGGTGATCCGCCCGCTGGCTTATGTGAACGAGAAGGACACGACGCGCTGGGCGGCGCAACAGAACTTTCCCATCATTCCGTGCAACCTCTGCGGCAGCCAGGAGAACCTGCAGCGCAAGCAGGTCGGCGAGATGCTGCGCGAGTGGGACCGCAAGTTCCCCGGCCGGGTCGAGAACATGTTTACCGCGCTGCAGAACGTGGTGCCTTCTCACCTGCTCGATGGAACGCTGCATGACTTCAAGGGTCTGAAGACCACGGGCGTCGCCAGCGAGGACGGCGACAAGGCTTTCGACCGTGAGGAATTCCCCGCTGCGCCCGGCCTGCCAGGCGTGCAGGTGGTGCAGCTGACCTGACGTATTGCGGGCCTGACAGGCCTGTCAGGCCCGGCGTACAACCGTACGTCGGATTTCCCCACCGGTTTCCAGCGCCAGCCAGCCGATCCTTCAGCCAGCGCCCTGCCCCTTTTGCGTGCCTTTCACGATTCCAGGAGCTCACCATGACGATCCCGCGCTGGTTCCCATCCCTCTGCCTGTGCTTTGTTGCGGCCTTCGCGCTGGGCGGTTGCGCGTCCACCCGCGTGGTGGACAGCGACGTGCGCAGCTTCTCCACCCTGTCGGCGCTGCCGGCGCCCCCCACCTACCGCCTGGAGCGGCTGCCGTCGCAAACGGCCTACGCCCAGTCGTTCTCCTCCATCGAGGCACTGGCCCAGCAGTCGCTGGCGCGCGTGGGCCTGCAGCGTGACGATGCGAACGCCAAGCTGGTGCTGCAGATCGGCGCCCAGGGCAGCTACACCCTGCCGGCCTACTGGCCCTACTACGGCGATCCGTTCTATGGCCGGTTCGGTTGGGGCTTCGGCTACGGCGGCCGCGGCGGCTGGGGCTTGGGAATGGGCACCGGCTGGATGATGGACCGCCCCCCCACCCTGCACCGCCGCGAGGTCAGCCTGGTGCTGCGCGACGCCGCCACGCAGCGCGTGGTGTACGAAACCTCAGCCCTGTACGAGGACGTGTGGACCGACGACCCCGCCATCTTCGGCATCCTCTTCGATGCAGCGCTCACCGGCTTCCCGCAGCCGCCTGCGGGCATGCGCAAGGTGCGCACGACCATCGGCCCGGTCGAGCAGCGCGGAAGCGGCGCCGCGCCGGCCACCGTCGCCCCGGCAAATGCGCCCGCCACCGCCACGCCCGTGCCCCCGGCCACGCCGGGCACGGTGGTGAAGTAATCCACTCCTGGAACGCCGCCACTGCATGGAAGCCACCCGCATCATCGCCATCCGCCACGGTGAAACTGCCTGGAATGTCGACACCCGCATCCAGGGCCATCTGGACATTCCCCTCAACGACACCGGCCTGTGGCAGGCACAGCAGGTGGGCCAGGCGCTGGCCGGCGAGCCCGTCGCGGCGGTCTACACCAGCGACCTGCAGCGTGCGCGGGTCACCGCCCAGGCCGTGGCCGACAGCACCGGCGCCCCTCTGGTGCTGGAACCCGGGCTGCGCGAGCGCAGCTTCGGGCAGTTGCAGGGCCGCACCTTTGCAGAGATCGAGACCCAGTTGCCCGAAGAGGCCCGCCGCTGGCGCCAGCGCGACCCCCACTTCGAGCCCGAGGGCGGCGAATCGCTGATCGTGTTCCGCGAGCGCATCACCCGCATCACCGACCAGCTGGTGCAACGGCACCCGGGCGAACTGGTGGTGCTGGTCGCGCATGGCGGCGTGCTCGACGTGCTGTACCGCGCGGCCACGGGACAGGAGCTGCAGGCGCCCCGCACCTGGAAGATCACCAACGCGGCCATCAACCGCCTGCTGTGGACCGAGAGCGGCCTGACCCTGGTAGGCTGGGCGGATACGCAACACTTGGACAATGCCTCCCGCGATGAAGCCCATTCCTGAACCGCTGCGCCAGTCCGTCGGCCAGCGCGTGGACCTGATCGACACCCCCGCCCTCGTCATCGACCTCGACGCCATGGAGCGCAACCTGCAGCGCATGGCCGAGTTCGCCCGCAAGCACCAGGTGCGCTGGCGACCGCATGCCAAGATGCACAAGAGTGCCGAGCTGGCCCTGCTGATGCAGCGCGCGGGCGCATCCGGCGCCTGCGTGCAGAAAGTGGCCGAGGCCGAGGCGCTGGCCGCGGGCGGCGTGCTGGACCTGTACATCAGCAACGAGGTGGTCGCCCCGGCCAAGCTGCTGCGCGTGGCGCGCCTGGCCCACCAACTGGCCGCCAAAGGCGGGCGCCTGGCCATCGCCGTGGACAGCCTGGAAGGCATCCAGCGGCTGGCCGAGGCCATGGGGCCCGCCAGCGCAGCCGCTGCCATCGACGTGTTCGTGGAAATCGACGTGGGCCAGGGCCGCTGCGGCGTGCAGCCCGGCGAACCGGCCCTGGCACTGGCACGCGCCGTGACACAGCACCAGGCCCTGCGCTTTGCCGGACTGCAGGCCTACCATGGCCGCGCTCAGCATCTGCACAGCGCTGCGGACCGCCGCGAAGCCATCGCCGAGGTGGTGCAGGCGGCACGCGCCACGCGCGACCTGATCGCCGCGGCGGGCATCCCCGTGCCCCTGGTCACAGGGGCCGGCACCGGCACGCTGGTGCACGAGGCCGCCAGCGGCGTGTACGGCGAGCTGCAGGCCGGTTCCTTCCTCTTCATGGATGCCGACTACGCTTCCAACGAACGCGAACTGGCCCAGCCCGCCTTCGAACATGCCCTGTTCGTGAAGACGCAGGTCATCTCCCGCTCCGACACGCATGCCGTCTGCGACGCGGGCCACAAGAGCCACGCCATCGACTCGGGCCTGCCTGTGGTGGCTCTGCTCCCCCCCGAGCGCGCGCTGCAGTACGCCAATGGGGGCGACGAGCACGGCATCCTGCGCGCGAACGACGCCAAGGCGCGCCTGCCCGCCATCGGCCGCATGCTGTGGCTGATTCCGGGCCATTGCGACCCGACGGTCAACCTGCACGACTTCATGATCGGCGTGCGGGGCGGCCTCGCCCACGGCGTGGTCGAGCGCATCATCACCGTGGACGCGCGCGGCGCGCTGACCTGAGCCTCTCTGAAGCGCTCGCCGGCCATCGGCCAGCCGCAGCACCGGACGGTCGACCCGTTCAGGTCGCGAACAGGTCCTGCCCGCCCGTGCGCGGCGGCGTCACCCCCAGGTGCCGGAAGGCCGCCAGCGTGGCCACGCGCCCGCGCGGAGTGCGCTGCAGATAGCCCTGCTGGATGAGGTAAGGCTCGATCACGTCCTCGATGGTGCCGGACTCCTCACCGATGCTGGCGGCGATGTTGTCCAGTCCGACCGGCCCGCCGTCGAAGCGGTGGATCACCGCCTCCAGCAGCTTGCGGTCCATCACATCGAAGCCCTGCGGGTCCACGTCGAGCATGGTGAGCGCGCGCTGGGCGATATCGAGCGTGATGCGTCCATCACCCTTCACATCGGCGTAGTCACGCACGCGGCGCAGCAGGCGGTTGGCGATGCGGGGCGTGCCGCGCGAGCGGCGGGCGATCTCGAAGCCGCCCTCCGGGTCGATGGGCGCGTTCAGCAGGCCGGCACTGCGCATCACGATGCGCGCCAGCTCGTCCGGCGTGTAGAACTCCAGCCGCGCGACGATGCCGAAGCGGTCGCGCAGCGGGTTGGTGAGCATGCCGGCCCTGGTGGTGGCCCCCACCAGGGTAAAGGGCTGCAGGTCCAGCTTGATGCTGCGCGCGGCCGGCCCCTCGCCAATCATGATGTCGATCTGGTAGTCCTCCAGCGCGGGGTAGAGGATTTCCTCAACCACGGGCGAGAGGCGGTGAATCTCGTCGATGAAGAGAACGTCGTTCTTTTCCAGGTTGGTCAGCAGCGCCGCCAGGTCCTTGGGCTTTTCCAGCACCGGGCCGCTGGTCTGGCGCAGGTTCACCCCCAGCTCGGCCGCGATGATGTGGCTGAGCGTGGTCTTGCCCAGACCCGGTGGCCCGAAAAGCAGGACGTGGTCTAGCGCCTCAGACCGCTTCTTCGCGGCGCCGATGAAGATCTCCAGCTGCTCCCGGGCCTTGGCCTGGCCCACGTACTCCTGCAGCAGCTTGGGGCGCAGGGCACGCTCCAGCGCCTCCTCCTGCGGGGAGGCCGGTGCGGCGGACACCACGCGCTTCGGAGGGGGAACGGGAGCGAAATCGTCGGTCTGAATGCTCATGTGCGCAGTGAAAGGCGACGCGCGAGACGACGCGTCCGAGAAAACGTGTGGCCAAGCCTCAATCAAAGGCTGCTGGACCAGGCGTTGTAGGCGATGCCTTCGTACTTGAATGTGGCGTAGTTGGCGATTACGAAATCGCGCTCTGAGGCACTAACGGTATAGAAATGTACGCCGGTGCGTTGGTTGTAGAAGCGATAGATAGGAATCGAACTGCTATTTGCAACAGTCTGCGCATACCAACTCATGCCTTCATATTGGAATGAAGGGAGCGTCCCTTGTACATAGTCCCGCTCATCGGGACTGATGGTGTAGAAGTGCGTTCCGGTTTGCGTGTTATAGAAGCGAAAGACAGACGCCTGCCCCACGGTAGGTGACCCATATACGTAGAAAGCCACGCCTTCGTAGTTAAATGAAGGCAAGGTGCTCAGAACGTTGTCGCGTTCCTGCGCGCTGGCCGTGAAGAAGTGCGCCCCACTCGCTTGGTTATAGAAGCGATAGACGGCATTACGTGGTGCGCTGAGAGGGCCGGCCGGTGCCAGCCACTGGCTCAGTGCGGACTGGTAAGGCAGGTCGAAGCGGCCATAGCTGGAGGCCGTCGATTTGCTGCAGGATACTGCGCTGCTGCCGCCGTAGAGCGTTCCGATCAGATAGTTGCCCTGAAACAGACCCGAGCCGCTGCTGCCGCCTTCCGTCGTGCCCCGCGACCACGACACATAGTAGTAGCTGCCCTGCAGCCCTGAAGCCATGCTGCAGGAGATACCCGTGCCACCCGAGCTCTGGCAATTCAGCGTGGCACTGATCTGTCCAAAGCTGATTTTGAGCAGGTCGCCCTTGGGATGATGCACGCCGATGGCAGTGCTGTTGAGCGCACTTCCGCTGGCTTTCCAGCCCGCGAAGACGGCACCCGCCGGCGGCGTATCGTTCAGCCGCATGAACGATGTGTCCGTGGCAGAGGTGGCGTACAGCAGTGTGGCGCCACCCGTGCGGCGCACCGTGTTGCCAGCCGCGAAAAGGCTGTTGCACGAGGACGCGCGAAAGAACCAATCGGTCTGCAGAGTGGACGCCACCGTCTGGCTCGAGATGCAGTGGTTCGCCGTGAGGAAGTACGGGGTGCCGGATGAACTGCTGTCGTTGATCAACGTGCCTGTGCAGAGATAGCCGCTGCCGTCTTGGACGAACGTCATTCGTGCGACGGCGTTACGCATACTGTTCGATTCGGAGTAGCACATGACATCGAGTTCACAGCTGTTGGAGTCGCCGACCTCTTTGGTGACCAGATCGCCATCCTGATACCGGGACAGATCGACGAACATGTGCGACACCAGCGGGATGGCGACCTGCAACGCGCTGGCTGGGGTACCAGTTGGCAGCTCGATTTCGAGCGTGGTTTCGCTGCCGCCGGTGTCAGGGGTCCACCACGTGCGCGCGGCATCGGTGGTATTGCCGGACTGCAGGTTGCGGTCGATGATCTGAAGCACCTCCTGCCCCGACAGCTCCTGCACGACGGTGGGCCGAAACTGGCTGTAAACGCGTACGATCGCGCTGCCCGGCAACTGCGTGACCAGCAGGCCCAGGCGCAGGCCATGCGCGCCTTCGGCATCTACGCTGACAGCAGCCACCAAGCCACCGGCCACAGACGGACGCCACTGCAGCTGCCGTTGCATGTCGTTCGCGGTGGCCGTTGCAGCCACGGCGCGCGCTGCGCCAATCTGCATCGGCACGAACGCGCCGGGGGTCGAGGACGATGGGGAACTGTCGACCTTGGTCTGCCCCCAGGGGCCCAGGGCAATACGCGCGGGCTGAATCTGCTCGGCCGCCGTCAAGGACCTCACCTTTGTTCGCACGACATCCTGTAAGGCGGTCGCAGGCTGCTCGTAGGGTTCGACCTGGGTCACCTGCGGACGAACGGATGCCGTGCCGGAGCCTGCCGCCGGAGCGCTCCCGCCCTCGTCGTTTCCGCCTCCGCATGCGGTCAGCAGCGCAGCGGCCAACAGGGAGGTGCCCACGCCACGACACCACTTATTCCTTGCTCGTCTCCACATCTTTCACCCTCTCTTTGTCTTTGATCTTCTAGAACGACCGACAAGCCTTTCGTTTGCCGTTGCCACACCGTCTGCAACCCTGGACGGCGAATGGGCATTCTTTTACCACTGCCTCAGGGGTTCAGCCACTGCCGCAGGGTGGCGCGGTAGGGTTGGTCGAAACGGCCGTATTGGTCCAGGCCGCCGGGATTGGCGCAACTCGCCGTTCCGCCCAGCAGCTGGCCGGAAACGTAGCGGCGGCTGCCGATCCCCATGAACAGCGCAGAGCCGCTGCTGCCGCCTTCGGTCGTACCTTCCTGCCAAGCCGTGGTGATGAACGTGCCGGTATCGGATGTGCTGGACTGGCAGGTGTTCGACGTGCAGGTGCTGTAGAAGCGCACCGTGCCCTGGCTGACCTTTTGCAGGTCGCCGCTGGGATGGTGCACGCCAGCCACCGGCGTTTGCAGGGGCACACCGCCGAAGTACGAACCGGCATACACCACGCCAGCGGGCGGCGGGCTGTTGAGCCGCAGGAAAGAGGTGTCCGTCGTGGCCGTGGCGTACAGCAGCGTGGCGCCTCCGTTGAGTCGAACGGCAGCCGGATTCACCGCACTCACATTGCAGGTGGGAGAGCGGTAGAACCAATCGGTCGTGAGCGTGGATGCCACCACCTGGCTGGAGATGCAGTGGTCGGCGGTCAGGAAGTAGGGGGTGCCGGAGGAACTGGCATCGTTCAACAGCGTGCCGGTGCACAAATACGAGTTGCCGTCTTCGCGGGTGTAGATCATGCGTGCCACGGAACGGCTTTCGCTGCTGAACTCAGGTTTGCAGGTCACGTCGACGTTGCAGGAGGCAGACTCGCCCACCTTGGTGGTGAAAGCGCCCTCGGCCACCGCGGGGTCGAGCGTGAAGTGCGACACACGCGGCACCGCCAGCCGCACGGCGGCCGGGGAGGCGCCGGCAGGTATCTCGACCTCCAGCGTGGTGGCGCTGCTGCCGAAGTCAGGGCTCCAGTACGTGTGCGCGGCCACGTCGTCCGCGCCGCGCCCTGCGCATTGCGCGCGGCAATGGCGGAAAGCTCCGCCTCGGACACCTGCACGGCGGCAGCGGCGTCCGCGCCATAGAAACGCAGCACGGCCCCGGCGGGCAGGCTGCGCACCAGGACGCCCAGGCGCACGCCGCGTGCACCAGCCGCGTCGAATGCGATCGCCGCCACCTGCGTGCCCCGCTCAGTGGCGCGCCACGACAGAGCAGACTGGGCGGCTGCCACGGTAGCCGTGTCAGCCACGCTGCGGACCGTGCCGATCTGTTGCGGCACGCCGGGGGCGGCGGGAGCAGAGCTGGCCTTGGCAATGGCAGCCTGCACGAGCGCGCCCAGCTGCACGCGCCGCACGGCGTCTGCCGGCGCGATGCCCTGCGCCGCGGTGGGTGCAGCGGCCTCCTTGGCTGTGGCCGCCGAGGCGGACGCGGCGGCGATGGCGCTGGGGTCGTAGGGCTCGATGCGGTCCGTCGTCACGCCGATAGGACCACCACCGCCGGTCCCCGGTGCAGGCGCAGGCGTGGGACTCGAACTGTCGCCACCACCGCCACCACCACAGGCGGCCAGTACCAGCAGCACTGCCGTCGCCGGCATCCATCGCTTGAAAGCATTGATCTTCATGTCAGACCTTTCGCGTTGGCTCAAGAAAAGCATCAAAAAAAGAACGAAGAAGGCGCGGCGCAGCCGCCGGCGCCCTCTGCCCCACGTACCTCATGGGGCCATCCTCGCGTCACTTCGCCAGCGCCTTCAGCGCCAGCTTGATCCCCTCGCTCACGCCGACGTCCTTGGGCAGGGCCTTCAGGGCGGCGGCGGCCTCCTTGTCGTTGTAACCCAGGGCCAGCAAGGCCTGCAGGATATCGGCCTGGGCGTCGCTGGCAGCGTGGGCCGGGGCGCCGATGTCAGCGCCCAGTTTGCCCTTGAGTTCCAGCAGCAGGCGCTCGGCGGTCTTTTTACCGATGCCGGGCACCTTCACCAGCCGGCCGGCCTCCTGAAGCGTGACGGCCTGGGCCAGGTCGGCCACGCCCATGCCCGACAGAATGGACAGCGCCGTGCGCGGGCCCACGCCGCTGATCTTGATGAGTTCGCGGAAGGCCTGCCGCTCGGTGTGCGTAGCAAAGCCGTAGAGCAGCTGTGCATCCTCCCGCACGATGAAGTGGGTGAGCAGCGCCACGCGCTCGCCCACGACGGGCAGGTTGTAGAACGTGCTCATCGGCACCTGCACCTCATATCCCACGCCATGGCAATCCAGCAGCACCTCGGGCGGGTTCTTCTCCAGCAGGGTGCCGGTCAATTTGCCTATCATTGATGTCCTTTGGCCGTATTCCTGCGGCATTCAACCGGAATTATCCGCGTGATCCTGCGCCACACTTTCACCCCCCATAACAACACGCGACTGTCCCACCTGTGCGGGCCGGCGGACGCCCATCTGCGCACCATCGAGACGGCGCTGCAGGTGCGCATCGCCCACCGGCACGAGCAGTTCAAGGTCGACGGCCCCAAGGCCAAGGCGACCCAGGCGATGGAGCTGCTGCAGGCGCTGTACGAAATGGCCGACCACGCCATTTCCGAGGACCACCTGCAGCTCATGCTGGCCGGCGACAGCGCCCTGGTGGAGGCGCCGGAGGGCGCGGTGGTGCTGAACACGCGCCGGGCGGACCTGCGGGCCCGCACGCCCACGCAGAACGTCTACCTGGACAACATCGCCAGCCACGACATCACCTTCGGCATCGGCCCCGCCGGGACCGGCAAGACCTACTTGGCGGTCGCCTGCGCAGTCGATGCGCTGGAGCGCAGCAGCGTGCAGCGCATCGTGCTCACGCGCCCGGCCGTGGAGGCCGGCGAGCGCCTGGGCTTCCTGCCGGGCGACCTGACGCAGAAGGTGGACCCCTACCTGCGACCCCTGTACGACGCGCTGTACGACCTGATGGGTTACGACAAGGTGCAGAAGGCGTTCGAGCGCAACGCGCTCGAGATCGCCCCGCTGGCCTTCATGCGCGGGCGCACGCTCAACAACGCCTTCATCATCCTGGACGAGGCGCAGAACACCACGCCCGAGCAGATGAAGATGTTCCTCACGCGGATCGGTTTCGGCGCCAAGGCCGTGGTGACGGGCGACGTGAGCCAGATCGACCTGCCCAAGGGCGCGATGAGCGGCCTGATCGACGCCGAGCGCGTGCTCAAGCGCGTCAAGGGCATCGCCGTCACGCGCTTCACCACGGCGGACGTGGTGCGCCACCCGCTGGTGGCGCGCATCGTGGACGCCTATGACGCCAGGAAGGGCACAACCCCCTGAGCCGCTACGCGGCTTCCCCCTTCTCTCGGCTGCGCCGGGAAGGGGGAGTGAGGACCGCGGCTCCATGCCCGCCTGCGCGGGCATGGACGGGACGAACGCCCCTCGCCTCTGGCGAGGGGCCGGACGCCAGCGGCCTGGCAAAGCCAGTTCCACGGCGTCTGCTGGTCTGGGCCGCGCCTGCATCAGCACCGTCGCAAACTACTAAAACAATAGCTTCCAGCGCTTGCTGGATAAGCGCTGGAGGCCAAAATGGCTCTGAATCGCCTTTCGCTCTCGTTGCAATTCGCCCGCTTCGACGGCGTGGCCGAGCACCGCTCCGCCCTGCCCCGCCACGCCGCGGCGCGCTACATCCGCCACGCGCTGGCGACGGACGCGGAGATCACCGTGCGCATCGTGGACGCCGAAGAGGGACAGGCGCTGAACCGCGAGTACCGCAAGAAGGACTACGCCACCAACGTGCTGACCTTCGACTACAGCCAGGAGCCGGTGGTGACGGCCGACCTGGTGCTCTGCGCCCCCGTGGTCGCACGCGAGGCGAAGGAGCAGAACAAGTCCCTGCAGGAGCACTATGCCCACCTGCTGGTGCACGGCACGCTGCACGCCCAGGGCTGGGACCACGAGACCAGCGAAGCCGACGCCGACGAGATGGAAGCCTACGAGACGGCGATCATGCAAGAGCTGGGCTTCGCCGACCCGTACGCCACCTAGGCGCGGCGCTCACTCGGCCCGCAGGCCGATGCGCGCCATCAGGCACGCTCCTCCATGCCGGGGTGCCGTCTGCTGCCCCTGCCGGCCGACGGGTCATCGAAGCGCCCGGGCTGCGCGCGCGCCGCGGCGGTGAAATCTTGCACCGTGCGCAAGCCATGGCGCGGATGGCCGACCCGCACGAAGTCCACCTGCCCGAGGGAGACCACCGGCACGACGTCGCGCCGCACGTCGCAGGGCAACTGCTTTTGCAGCTTGGGCATGAAGGGTGATGGCGCCGTCGCCCCAACCAGCAGGCGACGCCGAGCTGCCGAGCAGGCCCGCCATCGCCCCCCGCCGCAGAAGAGCCTGCCCAGGCCCCATCCACGGGTCAAATCAAGCCATTGCGCCCGCCCAGCAAGCGCAATCAGCTATCATTTTTGATAGTTCTTTCCACCCACAGGCGCGATGTTCAGCGGAATGGTCACCGGCCCGTCGTTGACCAGATGCACCTGCATGTCCGCGGCAAAGCGGCCGGTCGCCACCACCGGGTGCGCAGCGCGGGCCTGGGCCACGACGTAGTCGTACAGCCTTCGGCCCTCGTCGGGCGCTGCGGCGCTGGTGAAACTGGGGCGGTTGCCGCCGCGCGTGTCGGCGGCCAGGGTGAACTGGCTTACCAGCAGCAGGCCGCCGCCCACGTCCTGCACGCTCTGGTTCATCTTGCCGGCGCTGTCCGCAAAGATGCGCAGCTTGAGCAGCTTGGCCAACAGCCGGTCGGCCTCGGCCTCGGTATCGCCGCGTTCGGCGCACAACAGCACCAGCAGCCCCGGGCCGATGCGCCCGACGACCTCGCCATCGACCTCGACACATGCTTCGCGCACGCGCTGCAACACGCTCATCATGGGGTGGAATCCTCCGGTGTATCCAGATAGGCCTCGACCTGGGTGGGGAGCAGCTCGATCGTGGTGCGCAGGCCGGGCACGGCCTGCATGAGCGCGGCCTCGACCTCGCCGCGCAGCTGGGCGGCGCGGCCCAGCGTCCAGTGCGCCGGCACATGCATGTGCAGCGCGGCATAGCGGCGCTGGCCCGCCCGGCGCGTGGCCAGGTGGTCGAACCGTAGCGGTGCGCCGGCGGCGCCGCCGTCCTGCCCTGGACGCTGCTGCCGAGCGAATCCGTCCAGCACGGCGTGCACCGCTTCCAGTTCCTGCGGCTCCATGGCCTCATCCATCAGGCCCTGCGCTGCGCGCCACACCATGCGGGCGCCCTCGCGCAGGATGTTCAGCGCCACGCCCATCGCCACCACCGCATCCAGCCACAGCCAGCCGGTCGCCGCGACCGCTGCGATGCCGGCCACCACGCCTGCGGAGGTCCACACATCGGTGAGCAGATGGCGTGCGTCGGCCTCCAGGGCGATGGAGCGGTGCGTGCGCGCGGAGCGCAGCATGAGCCACGCCAGCGCGCCGTTGAGGACCGAACTCGCCACCGACAGCGCCAGCCCCCAACCCACCTGCTCGAGGGGCTGCGGCTGCGCCAGGCGCAGCGCGGCGGCCCAGAAGATGGCGACCGCCGCGCCCACCACCAGGATGCCCTCGAAGCCCGAAGAGAAGTACTCGGCCTTGTGGTGGCCGAACGGGTGGTCTTCATCCGCCGGCCGCTGCGCGATGGTCACCATGACGAGGGCGAATACCGCCCCCGCCAGGTTGACGAAGGACTCCAGCGCATCGGACAGCAGGCCGACCGATCCGGTGAGCAGCCAGGCGGCGCCCTTGAGCGCGATGGTGACGACGGCCACGCCGACCGACATCCACAGAAGCGTACGGGGCGCCAGGGTCATGCCTCGGGCGCTCCCGGCGGAGCGAAGCAGAGGCAGGACCAGCCGCGAGCGCAGCGGCGGTGTGCGGAGCCGATCCACAGGACCGGGTTCAGGCGTTGGCAGGGCATGGTGAGGACGGTTAGCGGCGGATTGTGCCGCAGCAAGGCCGCACTTGCGGTGGTTGCGCGGCCGTGTGCGGCGCCGCGCAGGCCCTGACCGGTCGGCCCCGCCCGCCGGCGACCGTCGAAGCAAGGCGGCCTCGGCATCCCAGCCGTTCGGCTCTGCGCTCCTGTGGCGCTCCGGCTCACGCCGAAGCTGCGATCCGCCGCTCGCGCACGACCTTGGCCCAGAAGGCACGTTGCGCCTGGATGAACCTGGCGGCCGCCTCCGGCGAGGTATCCGCCAGCGGCTGGCCGCCGAGGGCGCTGATGCGTGCCGACACGTCCGGATGCGCCATAGCGGCACGAACGGCAGCCACGAGGCGAGCGCGCGGCTCGGCAGGCATGCCCTGCGGCGCCAGCACCGGGTTCCACTCCAGCACGTCGAAAGGTCCCACGCCCACTTCCGACAGCGTGGGCACCTGCGGCAGCGGACGGGCGCGCACCGGCGCCGTGACGGCCAAGGCCCGCAGCCGGCCCGACTGGATGTGGTGCAGCGACGAGCAGAGGTTGGCGAAGAACAGCGGCACCCGGCCGGCCATCACCTCTGCCAGCGCTGGCCCGCCCCCCGGCTGGGGCCGGTGCGTGAGCTGGATGCCGGCGCGCTGCTCGAACAGGGCGCCGGCCAGGTGCTGGGCCGAGCCGTTGCCCGACGAGGCGAAGGCCACGCTGCCGGGTTGGCTGCGCGCCAGCTGGATCACTTCCTGGATCGAGCGTGCCGGATAGGCGGGCGGGCAGACCAGCACATTGGGAAAGGTGGCCAGCACCGCGAGCGGAGAGAAAGCCCGGTCGCTGTCGTAGGGCAAGCGCGGGTAGATCGACGGATTGACGGCGAACGACGAGGCATCCACCAGCAGCGTGGCGCCATTCGGCGCGGCGCGGGCCACGCGTGCCGCGGCGAGCCTGCCGCTCTCTCCCGGCTGGTTCTCCACGCGCACGGGCCGGCCCAGCGCATCGGCCAGCCGCGGGGCCAGCAGGCGGGCCATCAGGTCGGCGCCTCCGCCTTCGGGGTAGGAGACGACCAGCGTCAGGACGCCGGCGCCGGGCGCCTGCTGTGCGCGCGCCGTCAGCCAGGACCCGGCCACGCCGGCCGCGGCGCCCATCAGCAGGCGGCGGCGCGTGGGCCGGGCCGCTGGCGGGCAAGGGAGAGCCCAGGGGGAAAGGAACAGCGCAGGTGGGGTGTGCATGGTGCCTCCTGGCGATGGCGCAGCGCACTTGCAATCTAACGCAACGCGTCCCCACAGGGAAGCCCCGAGAGGGCCATCGCTCATCGTCGCCGATGACGACCTCTCTGCACGCGCTGGTGCCGCGGCGGGCTTTCCGCAGTCAGGGCCGCGGGTCGTCGACCAGCCGCGCCCGCACCGCCTTGCCCTTGACCCGGCCGGACGACAGGCGCTGGGCCACCTCCCGGGCGATGGTCCGGTCCACCGCCACATAGGTGGAGAACTCGTTCACGTTGATCTTGCCGACCTGCTCGCGCGCAAAACCCATCTCTCCGGTCAGCGCCCCCAGCACATCGCCGGCGCGGATCTTCTCCTTGCGTCCGCCCACGATCTGCACCGTGGCCATGGGAGGCAGCAGCGGACCGCCTGGCGCGGGCGTCAGTTCGGCCAGCGGATGCCAACGCGATTCGCGCCCCTGCAACTGCTCGATCTTGCCCACGCTGCCCATCTCCGGCAGGCTGGCCAGGCTGAGGGCCAGGCCCTCGGCATCCGCCCGGCCGGTACGGCCAACGCGGTGGATGTGCACCTCGGGGTCGGGCGTCACATCGACATTGATCACCGCCTGCAGCTGGGCGATATCAAGGCCGCGCGCCGCCACGTCGGTAGCCACCAGCACCGAACAGCTCCGGTTGGCGAACTGCACCAGCACCTGATCGCGTTCGCGTTGGTCCAGCTCGCCGTACAGCGCCAGCGCACTGAAGCCCTGCGCCTGCAGCACGGCCACCAGGTCGCGGCACTGCTGCTTGGTATTGCAAAACGCAATGGCCGACTCGGGCCGGAAGTGGTTGAGCAGCAGCGACACGGCATGCAGGCGCTCGCCCTCGGTCACCTCATACCAGCGCTGCTCGATCTTGCCGGCGCTGTGCTGGGCCTGCACGGTGACCTGCTGCGGCTGCCGCATGAACTGCTGCGCCAGACGGGCGATGCCCTCCGGGTAGGTGGCCGAAAACAGCAGCGTCTGCCGCTCGGGCGGACACTGGCGGGCCACCTTGGCGATGTCGTCGAAGAAGCCCATGTCCAGCATGCGGTCGGCTTCGTCCAGCACCAGCGTGTTGAGCGCGTCCAGCGCCAGCGTGCCGCGTTCCAGGTGATCCATCACCCGGCCCGGCGTGCCCACGACGATGTGCGCACCGTGCTCCAAGCTGGCGATCTGCCCGCGCAAAGGGACGCCGCCGCACAGCGTGACGACCTTGGTGTTCTCATGGGCCCGGGCCAGGCGCCGGATCTCCGTGGCCACCTGGTCGGCCAGCTCGCGCGTGGGGCACAGCACCAGGGACTGCACCGCGAAGCGGCGCGGGTTCATGCGTGACAGCAGCGCCAGGCCGAATGCGGCCGTCTTGCCGCTGCCGGTGCTGGCCTGGGCGATCAGGTCCTTGCCGAGCAGGGCCGGCGGCAGGCTGGCCGCCTGGATGGGCGTCATGCGCGTGTAGCCGAGCTGCTCGAGGTTGGCCAGAACGGCCGGGTGCAGCGCCAGCGCGCCGAAGCCGTTGTCGGCATCTTGGGAAAGGGAAGTCATACCCGTGATTATCCAGGGCCGCTCCGCCGCCCCCTGGGGCGCGCCGCGCCGCGCAGCACCGGGAGTCTCCCCTCGTCACCGGCCCGCCGATCGGCTATAAAACCCAGTGACCCCGCGCCGCGCCCATGCCCACCCCCACCCCACCCCGGCCTACTTCTGACCTGGACGCCCAGTCTCAGGAGTCGCTGTTGCGGATCATTGCCGACTCGGTTCCCGTGCTGCTCGCCTATTACGAGCTGCCGTCCATGCGCTGCGTCTTCGCCAACGAAGGCTATGCCGCCTACATCGGCCACTCCGTGGCCGACACCGTGGGCAGGACGGCGCGCGAGGCCATCGGCGAGCCAGCCTGGGAAACGATCCAGCCCCATGTCGACCGCGTGCTGCGCGGCGAGTCGGTCAAGTACACGCGCGAGCAGACGCTGCCCAGCGGTGAGGTGCGCGTCATCGAAGTGAGCCTGACGCCCCACCTCGGGCTGGACGAGGGGCGGCCCGGCCAGCTGGGTGCCTTCGTCCTCATCAACGACATCACCCACCACTGGCTGGCCGAGCGGGCGGTACGCGAGAGCGAGGAACGCATGCGCAAGTTCTCGCTGGCCACCGAGGAAGCCATCGTCTTCCACCGCCAGGGCCTGGTCGAAGACTTCAACGATGCGCTGACCCGCCTGCTGGGCTATTCGCTGGACGACGCCCGCGGCCAGCCCACGCTGAGCTTTCTGAGTGACGAATACCGCGCCGCAGCCGAGGAGTACGTCCGCGAAGGGCGCGAAGACCCTTACGAGGCCACCGTGCGTCACCGGGACGGCCGGCTGATCCCCGTAGAAATCGTCGGCAAGACCATGCCGGCCCAAGACGGCTCCTACCGCATCGCGGTGCTGCGCGATATCTCCGCGCGCAAGCAGGCGCAGGAGCGCGTGGAATTCCTGGCGCTGCACGACTCCCTCACCCACCTGCCCAACCGGCGCCACCTGATGGACCGCATGGTGATTGCGCTGGCCGCGGCGCAGCGCAAAAGGGCCCGCGCTGCCCTGCTGTTCGTCGACCTGGACCATTTCAAGACGGTGAACGACTCGCTTGGCCACGAGGCCGGTGATCTGCTGCTGTGCGAGGTGGCCCGGCGGCTGACCCACAGCGTGCGCTCGTCGGACCTGCTGGCCCGCGTGGGCGGTGACCAGTTCGTGGTGGTGCTGCCCGACATCCACAACCGCAGCGATGCGGCCACGGTGGCCGACAAGCTGCTGCAGGACGTTCGCGCCGTCTTTCACGTGCAGGGCACGCCGCTGTCCCTGTCGCCTTCCATCGGCATCAGCATCTTTCCGGAAGACGGCTACGGCCCCGAAGAGCTGCTGCGCCGCGCCGATGCGGCCATGCACCTGGCCAAGGAAACCGGCCGCGGCAACCGCCAGTTCTACCTGCCAGGGATGGACGGCCGGGCCACCGACATCCTGCAGCAGGAACACCTGCTGCGCGATGCCATCGCCCAGGGCGCCTTCGTGCTGCACTACCAGCCGCAGGTGAACGTGGTGGATGGACGGCTGGTCGGCTTCGAGGCGCTGGTGCGCTGGAAGCATCCCGAGCGGGGTCTCGTCGGCCCCAACGAATTCATCGAGATCGCGGAAACCCGCGGCCTGATCACGCCCATTGGCCGCTGGGTGATGCATGCGGCCTGCCAGCAGATGAAGGCGTGGCACGACGAGGGGCTGCCCCGCGTTCCGGTGGCCGTCAACCTGTCGGCGCTGGAGTTCCGCCAGCGCGACGTGGCCGGCGAGATCGCCGCCGTGCTGCAGCAGACCGGCCTGGCGCCGCGCTTTCTGGAGCTGGAGATCACGGAGTCGGTGCTCATGCACCACAACGACCAGATCAACGCCACCCTGCGCGCCCTGCAGGCCCTCGGCGTGGGCGTGTCCATCGACGACTTCGGCACGGGATATTCGTCGCTGGCCTATCTCAAGCGCTATCCCATCAACAAGATCAAGATCGACCGCTCCTTCGTCAAGGACACTCCGGACAGCGACGACGACGTGGCCATCGTCACGGCCATCATCCAGATGGCGCACAGCCTGCAGCTGCAGACGGTGGCCGAGGGCGTGGAAACCCCGGAACAGATGGCCTTGCTGCGCGGTCTGGGCTGCAATCTGGCCCAGGGCTTCGGCATCTCTGCGCCCATGGACGCCCGGCAGACCCGAGCCTGGCTCAGGACCCAGTCCGACAGCTGAGCAAAGGCAGGCGGGGGGACTCGACCGACCGCGGCCCACCGCCGGGGCGGCGACAATAGCGCCATGGCCCAGATTCCCGACTTCACGGAGCCGACGCTCCACACCGACCCCGCCGACGCACTGGCCCAGGTGCAGCGCATCTACCAGCAGCAGATCGGGCATCTGCGCGACGCCATGCAGCGCTTCGTGGCGGGCGAGACGCCCTCCGGGCATGTGCGGGCGTTCTACCCCTTCGTGCGGGTACAGACCACCACCGTGGCCCGCGCAGCCACGCAGCTGGCCTACGGCTTCGTGGAAGGTCCGGGGCGCTACGAGACAACCCTCACCCGGCCCGACCTGTTCGCCCGCTACTACCTGGAACAGCTGCGCCTGCTGCGCGCCAGCCACAACGTGGAGCTGGAGGTCGGCGTGAGCAGTCAGCCCATCCCGATCCACTTTTCGTTTGCCGAGCACGACCACATTGAGGGCACGCTGAGTGCCGAGCGGCGCATGCTGATGCGCGACGTGTTCGACCTGCCCGACCTGGCGGCCATGGATGACGGCATCGCCAACGGCACGTGGGAACCGCGCGCAGGCGAGGCGCATCCGCTGTCGCTCTTCACGGCGCCGCGCGTCGACTACTCGCTGCACCGCCTGCGCCACTACACCGGCACGGCGCCGGAGTGGTTCCAGAACTTCGTGCTGTTCACCAACTACCAGTTCTATATCGACGAGTTCGTGCGCCTGGGCCATGCTGAAATGGCCAAGGAGGACAGCGAGTACATCGCCTTCATCGAGCCCGGCAATGTCGTCACACGCCGCAAGGGCCTGCCGGCCGAGCCGGCCGACGATCTGGGCGTGGCCCCGCCCCGCCTGCCCCAGATGCCGGCCTACCATCTGGTGCGTGCCGACCGCAGCGGCATCACCATGGTGAACATCGGCGTAGGCCCGTCCAACGCCAAGACCATCACCGACCACATCGCGGTGCTGCGCCCACACGCCTGGATGATGCTGGGCCACTGCGCAGGCCTGCGCAACAGCCAGCAGCTGGGCGACTACGTGCTGGCCCACGCCTATGTGCGCGAAGACCATGTGCTGGACGAAGAACTGCCCCTGTGGGTACCCATCCCGGCACTGGCCGAGATCCAGATGGCGCTGCAGCAGGCCGTGGCCGACGTGAGCCAGGTGCCCGAGGACCAGCTCAAGCGCATCATGCGCACGGGCACCGTGGCCAGTACCGACAACCGCAACTGGGAACTGCTGCCCGACAACATGCCCCAGCTGCGCTTCAGCCAGAGCCGCGCCGTGGCCCTCGACATGGAAAGCGCCACCATCGCGGCCAACGGCTTCCGATTCCGAGTGCCCTACGGCACCCTGCTGTGCGTGAGCGACAAGCCTCTGCACGGCGAGATCAAGCTGCCCGGCATGGCCAACCACTTCTACCGCGAGCGGGTCGACCAGCATCTGCGTATCGGCATGCGCGCGGTGGACATCCTGCGCGCCGGCGGGGTGAGCCGGCTGCACAGCCGCAAGCTGCGCAGCTTTGCCGAAGTCGCCTTCCAGTGAACGGCTGAAAGCGAGCGGCTCGCCCGGCCATGCCCCTGGATTTCGTCACGCTGCTGGCGATCACGGCGATCAACCTGTGCATGCTGGCAGCCGTGCTGCCGCTGATCATGGGCGCCGGCGTCAGCCGCGCCGCCCGCAGCGTGCAGGCCAGCATCCTGCTGCAGGCACTGGGCTGGGTCGCTCTGATCGTATCGACCCGCGTGCGCGGCACCGTCTGGGACCAGATGCTTTCCACCGCGTCCATGGCCGCCATCGCGGGGGCCCAATGGACACTCTTCATCGCGCTACGTGACTGGCTCGGTCCTCGCCCGGGTGCCCGCTGGGTGCCCGTGCTGGCCATCGCCATTCCGCTGGGCTACACGCTCGGGTTCGGACACTACGCCTTTCGCGTCGGCTGGTCCAACTTCCTGCTCGCGGCTCTGGTGCTGCTCGTGGCCCGCGCGACGCTCGCGCCCCAACGTCCGGCGCAGGGCCGATGGCGCATGCTGCTGTGTGCCTGCCTGCTGCTCATGGCCGGTTTCACCGCCGCGCGGGGGGCGCTGGGGGCGTTCACCAGCGCCTATCCGAGCTTCAGCACGCCCCATCCCGTCAATGTGGGCTCCGCCATCGCAGCGAACGTCACCGCGGTCCTGGGCATCGTGGCCCTCATGGTGGCCTGGCGCACCGAGGCCGAGGACCGGCTGCGCGCCCTGGCCACGACCGATGCACTGACAGGCATCGCCAACCGGCGCGGCTTCGACCTCCATGCGCAAACGCTGCTCGCCGAGGCGCTGGAGGCCCGCGACTCCGTGACCGCGGTGATGTTCGACCTGGACCACTTCAAACGCATCAACGACACCTACGGCCACGACGTGGGCGACCGTGCCCTGAAGTTGTTCGCACGCCTGCTGAGCGAGGCTCTGCCCTCAGGCGCCTTGGCGGGACGCATGGGCGGCGAGGAGTTCGTCGCGCTGCTGAAGCACCGCTCGGACACGCCCGCTGCGCAGCAGCTGGACAGGCGCCTGCGGGCCCGGCTTGCCGCAGAAACCGGCCCGCATCTGGGCTTCTCGCTGGACTACAGCGCGGGCGCGGCCACGGTCTCGCCTCAGCGCATGCCCGCACCGGTTCACCTGCGCATCGACCTGACGGCGCGCGCAGATGCCGCGCTGTACCAGGCCAAGGAACGGGGCCGCGGTCTGCTCATGGAAGCCGGTGTACCGGCCTGACATAGGAAATGCAGGGCTGGCACGCTTCCCGCACGGCCTGCTGCGAGCGGACCCCAGGTCGAGAGTAAAAGCCTGGCAATGCAAGCAGGCAAGCGACTGACGGCCTCATGGCACTGGCCGCGCAGAAAGCAAAAAGGGTCACGACAGTGTCGTAACCCTTGATTGCTGGGACTTTGGTTGCGCGAGAAGGATTTGAACCTCCGACCTTTGGGTTATGAGCCCAACGAGCTACCAGACTGCTCCATCGCGCGGTAATTGGTTTCTAACGCGCTTCCCTAACCATCAGGAAGCCGCCGGCATTGCCGAAGCACACGAGTATATCCCTGAAAGCGCCGACGCCATGTGAAGGCGCACAATTTGACCGGAAGGCAATGTGGCAGGCTACCGTGCAGACGCTACAGTGAAGCGCCCGGCAGTGCGCCGCATCACACCGGCCCAGAACCTGCGTGGCCTGTGCTGCAAGCCTGGCGCAGGCGCGCCAGCGGGCAATCGCATTACAGAGTGAAGACCATGACCACCAACTTGGACATCATCCGAGCGACCTATGAAGGTTCGCCGGAAGAGAACGGCCGCCATCTGCTCGCAGCACTGGCGCCCGATGCCAGTTGGACAGAGGCGGCGGGCTTTCCCTACGCCGGCACCTACGTCGGCGCCGAACAGATCCTTGCGGGCGTCTTCCAGCGGATAGGCGCCGAATGGGAAGGCTTCAGCGCCAAGGTTCATACCTACCTGGCCGATGGTGACCGGGTGGCTGCATTTGGCATCTATTCAGGCACCTCCCGCAAGACCGGCAAGGCCATGACGGCGAGCTTCTCCCATCTCTACCGGCTCAAGGACGGCAAGATCTTGAGCATGGAACAGTGTGTGGACAGCCACCCGGTGCAGCAGGCGCTGCTGCCCTGACCGGAACCGCCCCGGCCCCCCGTGAGCGACGCTCTTCTTGATCTGCACCGCATCCTGGCATGGATGCGGGCCGGCCAGTGGAATGCCGCGCACGACCAGGTACAGCAGCACGAGGGCCCGCTCGCCGCCTGGCTGCATGGCCTTCTGCACCTGCAGGAGGGCGATCTGGAAGACGCCGAGAACTGGTACGAACGCGCGGGTCAGCTCTTCAGGCAACGCGGCACGTTGGAGGAAGAATTGATCCGCTTTGAGGCCGCCATCAACGCGCAATGCGGCAGGTGATCGCCTAGGGCTTGAACAGGCCCCAGGCTCTCTGCGGCGGGCCCGTAAGCTTGCCCGCCAGGTTCCTCCTGCGCATCGCAACGACAATGCGGCATGGAACAAGAGACCCCTTCCGGTTCGCCCATCAGCGATCTCCGGCCTTCAGGCAAAGCCCCGGGCTCCACGCGATGCCGTCACAACGACCAGAGAGACGCCGAAAGGCACCGCTGATGGCCAAGCTCCCTCCTCCGGTCCTCCGTACGCTGCCAAATGGAGTTCGACTCCTGGCGCTTCCCATGCCCCATGTGCAGAGTGCGAGCGTGGGGGTTTTCCTGCGCGTGGGCTCCCGCGACGAGACGCCAGCCACCAATGGCATCAGCCATGTCCTGGAACACATGGCCTTCAAGGGCACGACCACGCGCTCCGTGCAGGACATCAACCTCGATGCCGAGCGGCTGGGTGCCGATGTCAACGCCTACACCGGCAAGGACAGCACCGGCTACTTCATGACCGGCCTCGGACAGCACGCGCAACGGCTGCTCGGCATGACGGCAGACATCGTCCTCCACAGCACTTTCCCCGACATCGAGCTGCAACGCGAACGGGAAGTGATCCGACAGGAAGCCATCGAGTACGACGAAGACCCTGAAGACAGCTCCAATGACCTGCTCGACCGCGCCCTCTGGGGCGACGCCTCCATGGGCATGCCGGTGATAGGCACCGTGCAGAACATCGAAAGGTTCACCCGCGATGATCTCGTTCGCCATGTGCAGCAGCACTATGTGGCGGAAAAGACCGTTGTTGCCGCCGCAGGCCAGTTCGACATCGACGCCTGGATGGCACATGCCGAAGCCCTCTTTGCATCCATGCCGGCAACGGCCGATTGCGCAGGCTCGCAGCCACCGGAGGCCTGCGCGTATGTCGGGCAAGCGGTCGCCCGGCGCTTCACACAGGTGTCCCAGGTCTTCCTGAACATCGCCTATCCGCTACCGCCCGCAGGTCCGGACACATCACCCCAGCGGTGGCGCCTGGCGGCCGCGCTCGCAGCCAACCTGTTCGGCGGCGGGATGTCGGCCCCGCTGGTCGACACGGTGCGCGAACGGCTCGGCTTGGCCTACACCGCCGACGCCACCATCGACAGCGGAGACGCCTGGATCAACTTCGTGGTCCACGCCGTCACCACCCCCGACAAGGTCGAAGCGCTGGTGCGTGCCACAGGCGAGCTGCTGCACGCCCAGGCCGCGGCCATGGACCCGGTTCATCTGGAACGAGCGAAGAACCAGCTGACCGTCTCCCGCGTACGGGCGAGTGAACGCCCCTTCGCCACGATGGAAAGAGCTGTCGAGGACCTCTTCGCCCATGGCGCCGTGACCCCCTTGGCCGAGACGATCGCGTTGATCGACGGCATTCGATCGGAGGAGGTACGGGAGGTTTTCGTGCAGATGCTGGCGCATCCTCCGGCACTGTCGATCACAGGAAAGGGCGTCAGCGCGAAGTCCGCGAAGCAGTTGGCGGCGGCACTGGCACCCTGAACCCGAGAAACAAGAAAAAAGCCGTTGAACAATCAACGTTTCTCGATGCCTTGCCGGATGCGTGCGTGCGCCTCGGTGGTTTTCGTGAGTCGCTGAGCGTCGCTTTCGGGTGGCCAGGGGAAGCTCCGACCGTTGAGGAAACAGGCTCGGGAGCCGGCGCATCGGAGCCCGGCTGAGTTTGGGCTGGCGGAGATGCAGAACACGTGTTGTTGGACATGGAAGTTGGACGTTTTGGACAAACAACTTCGAAGCCCTGCCGCACAAAGAAAAAAGCCCTTGAAAATCAAGGGCTTAGTTCATTTTGGCGGAGAGGGTGGGATTCGAACCCACGGTAGTGTTGCCACTACGCCTGATTTCGAGTCAGGTACATTCGACCACTCTGCCACCTCTCCTGTGTGTCGAAGCTCGCATTCTAGCAGGAAGTTAAGCGGCGAGAACGCTCAGGCCGCCCATGTAGGGACGCAGCACTTCGGGAATGGTCACGCTGCCGTCGGCGTTCTGGTAGTTCTCCAGCACGGCCACCAGGGTGCGGCCCACGGCCAGCCCGGAGCCGTTGAGGGTGTGCAGCAGTTCGTTCTTGCCCTGCGCATTCTTGAACCGGGCCTGCAGGCGGCGCGCCTGGAAAGCCTCGCAGTTGCTGACCGAACTGATCTCGCGGTAGGTGTCCTGCGCGGGCAGCCATACCTCCAGGTCGTAGGTTTTGGCCGCACCAAAGCCCATGTCGCCCGAACACAGCAGCATGACGCGGTACGGCAGGGCCAGCTTCTGCAGCACGGTCTCGGCGTGGCCGGTCATCTCCTCCAGGGCGTCGTAGCTTTTCTCGGGGTGCACGATCTGCACCATCTCGACCTTGTCGAACTGGTGCTGGCGGATCATGCCGCGCGTATCGCGGCCGTAGCTGCCGGCTTCCGAACGGAAGCACGGCGTGTGCGCCGTGAGCTTGATCGGCAGTTCGGCTTCGGCCACCACCACGTCGCGCACGAAGTTGGTCAGCGGCACTTCGCTGGTGGGAATGAGGTACAGCGCGGCGTTGTCTGGCACCGGTTCGCCGTCCTGCCCGCCCTTCTTCGCCGCGAACAGGTCGCCTTCGAACTTGGGCAGCTGCCCCGTGCCCTTGAGCGAATCCGCATTGACGGCGTACGGCACGTAGCACTCGCTGTACCCATGCTCCTGGGTCTGCACGTCCAGCATGAACTGCGCGAGCGCCCGGTGCAGGCGGGCGATGCCGCCCTTCATGACGGTGAAGCGCGAGCCCGACAGCTTCACACCCATGTCGAAGTCCAGGCCCAACGGCGTGCCCACGTCCACATGATCCTTGACGGCGAAGTCAAACGTCTTGGGCGTGCCCCAACGGCGCACTTCCACGTTGCCCTGCTCGTCCCTGCCCACGGGCACGCTGGCGTGCGGCAGGTTAGGCACCGCCACCAGCATGGATTGGAGTTCGGCCTGGATCTGCTCCAGGCGTGCGGCGGATTGCTCCAGCTCGGCCTTGAGCGCACCCACCTGCGCCTTGGCGGCCTCCGCGCCGTCCTTGTCGCCCCGGCTGATGAGCATGCCGACCTGCTTGGACAGCTGGTTGCGCTGCGCTTGCAGCTCTTCGGTACGCGTCTGCAGCGCCTTGCGCTCGGACTCCAGGGACTGGAAAGCCTCCACATTCAGGAAGGCCTGGGGCTTCTTGCGGGTTTCCAGCCGCGCGAGGGCGGAGTCGAGGTCTTTGCGAAGGAGAAGGATATCGAGCATAGCCCGCAATTCTAGTGGGCCGGCCGGCGTCGGACTCGCCGGTTGGGGCTGCGTGCAGCGGCCTGCAGGCCCAGGTCCGCTGCGGGCGCAGGGCCTCCGCCTGCCGCATGGGCGGCCCGTTCAGGCGAGCGTGGACGGATCGCAGTTGGCGCCGCACACGATCAGGCCCACGGTCTCCTGCGGGCCCGGCCGGTACACGCCGCTGTGCAGCGCCGCCAGGCCCAGCGCGGCCGCCGGCTCGACGGCGAGCTTGAGTTCGCGCCACAGCCAGCGCTGCGCGTCGCGGATGGCTTCGTCGCTGACGAGCAGCGAGCGCTGCACGTGGCGCTGGGCCACCTCCCAGGCAATGGCACCGATGCGGCGCGCGCCCAGTGAATCGGCCGCCACGCCCCCCACCTCGACATCCACCGGTGCGCCCACCTGACGCGCAGCGTGCAGCGTGGGCGCGCGCTCGGGCTCCAGCGCGACCACCTCGGCCCGGCCGGCCACCCAGGCCGCCACGCCGCCGATCAGTCCGCCGCCGCCCACGCTGACCAGCAGGCTGTCGGGCAGCGCGCCGGCCTGCGCTTCGATCTCCAGCGCCAGCGTGCCCGCGCCCGCCACCACTTCGGGCTGGTCATAGGCGTGCGTGAGCAATGCGCCGGTGGCCTGCTGGCGCTCCAGGCAGGCTTGCAGCGCTTCGGAGTACGTCGCTCCGTGAACGACGACCTCGGCCCCCAGGGAGCGCAGCCGCGCGCGCTTGGCCTCGGGCGAGACCTCGGGCACGAAGACCTCGCAGCGTGCGCCCAGGGCCTGGGCCGCCGCCGCCGTGGCAATGCCGGCGTTGCCGCCCGAGGCGATGATCACGCCGCTGGCTGGCAGGGGCTGCGCCAGCAGCCGGTTGAGCATGCCCCGCGCCTTGAAGCTGCCGCCGATCTGCAGGTGCTCCAGCTTCAGCCAGACCTCCTTGCAGTCCACCCCCAGTGCAGCGCCTCCCAGGCGCATCAGCGGGGTGGCGCGGATGAAGTCCTGCTGGGCGGACAGGCGTTGCTGGGCGGCAGAGATGGCGGCGCGGTCGATCATGGAAAAAGTATCCTCGTGTCGGGCAAACCGTGCAGTTTAGGGCGACGCGAACCTCGGGGGCCCGTTGCAACCAGGCGATACACAATCACCGCACAGAAGCGCCCTGCCGCTGCCGATAACATGGGCAGGGACTGCGACGCACCGGGCGTGCGCAGGCCATTCCCCCGGCAGGAGGTTCCGATGTTTTTCGTGTTCGGCCCATCAGGGCAGATGTACCGCGGCGGGCCCGAACAGCTGTCCAGCGTGGCACCGGTGCGGCGCGTGCAGCGGCCGCAGGCCCTGCGCACGCGCAGCGAAGAGCTGCCGCTGCCGGACCCCGCCTTCGTGCCCCCGGCGCCCACCCCACCACCGCCAGCCGCCAAGGACATCCGCACGCAGGAGGCCGTCAACGCGTACGCCCAGACGGAACAGGGGCCGCAGCAGGCGCGGCAGCCGCTGTCTCGGGTGCGGGATGTGATGACCCAGGGCGCGCTCTCCGTGCCGCCCGACGTGCGCGTGAACGACGCCTGGCAGACGCTGGCGGAGCACCACATCGCCCAGGCCCCCGTGCTCGACGCGCAGGGACGGGTCGTCGGCCTGCTGCTGCGCGCCGACATGGCCCCGCTGGACCTGCTGCCGGAACCCGGCAGCGTGAAGGACGCCATCGCCCTGGCCCGCCGCCCCGTGGCCGAGGTGATGGTGAGCCCGGTGCCGACGGTGGCCGAGGACACCGACCTGCGCCGAGTGGCCAGCGTGCTGCTGGACACGGGCCTGCCCGGCCTGCCGGTGACGGACGAGTTCGGGCGCATGACGGGCTTCGTGTCGCGCACCGACATCCTGCGCGCGGTGGCGGCCGACCCGCCGCTTGATCTCTGGAGCTGAGCGAGCCCGCTCGCCCCGGCGGCAGGCACACCCGCCACAGCGGCCAGAAACGACGAGGCCGCCCGCGGGCGGCCTGTTACAGAGGGTGGCAGGGCAGACGGCGCAAGCCGCCTCCCGCCATGCCGTTATTCGGCAGCCGTTGCGCCCGCCGTTTCCTCCAGCTCCACCGGCGGCACGCGGATGGCCAGCACCTTGTCGATGGTCTTGCCGTCCATGTCGACCACCTCGAAGCGCCAGTCTTCCCACTGCACGGTGTCGGTCACCTTGGGCAGTTTGCCCGTCAGCAGCATCACCATGCCGCTGAGCGTGTGGTAGCGGCCGCGGTCTTCCTCGGGCACGGTGTCCAGGTCGAGGCGATCCTTCAGCTCCGGCACGGGGATGTGGCCGTCCAGCAGCCAGCTGCCATCCTCGCGCTTCACGGCCCAGGAGGTCTCCGGGTCGCGCGCCTGGAATTCGCCGGTGATCGCCTCGATCAGGTCTTGCAGCGTGACGATGCCCTGCACCTCGCCGTACTCGTCGATGACGAAGGCCATGTGCACATCCGACAGGCGGAAGTTGTCCAGCAGCTCCATGCCGGTGATGGTCTCGGGCACGTACAGCGCCGTCTGCAGCGGCTGGGAGGCGAGTTCGCGCACCTCGGCGCCGCCCTCGCGCAGCGAGCGCGACAGCCACTGGCGCGCGTTCAGCACGCCCAGGATGTTCTCCATGCCGCCGCGCACCACCGGAAAGCGGGCGTGGTCGGATTCCTCGATGCGGCGCAGGTTCTCCTCAAAGGGCTCCTCCACGTCGAGGAAGGCCACATCGGCGCGGGGCACCATCAGCGAACCGATCTGGCGGTCGTCCAGGCGGAACACGTTGCGCACCATCTGGTGCTCGTGCGACTCGATCACGCCGGCGCTCGTGCCTTCGGCCAGCACGGCGTGGATCTCGGCCTCGGTCACCGCGCTGGCGGTGTTTTCCTTCACGCCCAACAGGCGCAGCAGCGTCTGCGTGGAGATGGACAGCAGGCGCACGAACGGCTTGGTGGCAATGGCCAGCCAGTTGATCGGGCGGGCCACCAGGCGGGCCAGGGTCTCGGGATAGCTCTGGCCCAGACGCTTGGGCACCAGCTCGCCGACGACGATCGAGAAGTAGGTGATCAGCACCACCACCAGACCGGTGGACAGGTAGCCGGCGTATCGGGTTTCCACGCCCACGCCGATGAGCCATTCGCTCAGGGGCTGCGCCAGCGCGGCCTCGCCCACGATACCGTTGAGCACGCCGATCGACGTGATGCCGATCTGGATGGTGGACAGGAAGCGGGTGGGGTCCTCCCCCAGCTTGACGGCTGCGACGGCGCCGCTATCGCCCTCATCGATCAGCTTCTGCAACCGCGTTTTGCGGGCGGAGACCAGAGCCAGCTCCGACATGGCGAACACGCCATTGAGCAGGATGAGGGCGAACAGTATTGCTATTTCCATAAAGGGGAAGCCCTGGGTGCTTCCTCGGGTGTGAACAAGCCTCTGATTGTAAGAAGTCACAGCCCGCGCAGGGTTTTACCCCTGCCGGGCCGTCAGGCGGGCGCCAGCCTGGGGGCCCCGCCGCCGGTTTCATCGCAGGGGGAGAATATGACCAAAACGACCTCCAGCGCTTATCCATCAAGCGCAAGCAGCTATCAAAATCATTGCAAGCGGCACCGCGCCGGGCGCTGCGGCAGGGCCCGCGCGCAGGCCGTCAGTGGGCGGCAGGGCCGGTTTCGGGGGTGCGCTGCGTGATCTCCAGCCCCGTGGCCGCGTCGATCTTCAGGCCCTTGGGCAGCGGGAATTTGATGGTTTCCTCGATGCCGTCCATCTTGCGCACCGACACGGCGCCCAGCGCCTTGATGCGGTCGATCACCTGGCGCACCAGGATCTCGGGCGCCGAGGCGCCGGCGGTCAGCCCCACGCGGGCCACGCCCTCGAACCAGACGGACTGCAGTTCCTCCGCACTGTCGACCATGTAGGCCGAGGTGCCCAGGCGTTCGGCCAGCTCGCGCAGGCGGTTGCTGTTGGAGCTGGTGGGGCTGCCCACCACGATCACCAGGTCCACCTGCGGGCTCATGATCTTGATGGCGTCCTGCCGGTTCTGCGTGGCGTAGCAGATGTCCTGCTGCTTGGGCTCGCGCACCCGCGGAAAGCGGGCACGCACGGCGGCGGTGATCTCGGCCGCATCGTCCACGCTCAGCGTGGTCTGCGTGACCACGGCCAGCTTCTCGGTCTGGCCGGGCTGCACGCGGGCCACGTCGGCCACGTCTTCCACCAGGTGGATGCCGTAGTCCAGCTGGCCCATCGTGCCCTCGACCTCGGGGTGGCCCTTGTGGCCGATCATGATGAACTCGTAGCCTTCCTTGGCGAGCTTGGCCACCTCGACGTGCACCTTGGTGACCAGCGGACAGGTCGCGTCGAAGATGGAAAAGCCCCGCGCCCGGGCCTCTTCCTGCACGGCCTTGCTCACGCCGTGAGCGCTGAAGACGAGCGTGGCGCCGGGCGGCACGTCGGACAGCTCTTCGATGAAGATCGCGCCCTTGGCCTTGAGGTCGTTCACCACGTAGGTGTTGTGCACGATCTCATGGCGCACGTAGATGGGCGCCCCGAACTTCTGCAGCGCGCGCTCCACGATCTCGATGGCGCGGTCCACGCCGGCGCAGAAGCCGCGCGGCTCGGCGAGGATGATTTCCTGGGGGGTGTTCATGCGCTCACAGCACCCCGATGAGCTGCACCTCGAAGGTGACCGGCACGCCGGACAGCGGGTGGTTGAAGTCGAACTTCACCGCGCCGTCCTCGCGCACCTCCAGCACCACGCCGGCGTACTGCCCCGTGCCGTCGGGCGTGGGGAACTGCACCACATCGCCCAGCGTGTACTGCTCGTCCGGGTCGCCCAGCTCGTTCAGCAGCTTGCGCGCCACCCATTGCTGCATGTCGGGGTTGCGGTCGCCGAAGGCCTCGCCGGCCGGCAGCGTGAACGTGGTGCGCGTGCCTTCGGCCAGGCCGAGCAGGCACTGCTCCATGGCCGGCGAGAGCTCCCCTGCGCCCAGCGACAGCGTCGCCGGCTTGTCGCCGAAGGTGTTGATCACGTCGCCCGCCGGACCGGCCAGGCGGTAGTGCAGCGTGAGGAAGGAACCGGGCTGCACGGTCGGGACGTCAGCGGCGGCGGAAACGGGGGAGGAAGAAGTCATGGGGCTCTCGATAAACTGCCCCCATTGTAAAAAACCGGGGTAACCCCCTTGGGCGTGGGCCCGGGCGGCGGCGCAGCCCCTGCCGCCATGTCGCTCAAGAACCTGCCTGCCGATGCGCAGCCGCGCGAGAAACTCCTGGCCCGGGGCGCCTCGGCGCTGACCGACGGCGAGCTGTTGGCCCTCCTGCTGCGCACCGGCATCGTGGGCAAGGGCGTGCTGCAGATGGCGCAGGAACTGCTTGACCCGCCTCAAGCCGACCGCGCCACGGGGCGTGTGACCGGCGGCTTCGGCGGCATTGCCGGCCTGCTGCACGCCAGCGCCGACGACCTGAAACGCATCAAGGGCCTGGGCCCCGCCAAGCGCGCCGAACTGGTGGCCGTGCTGGAGCTGGCGCGCCGCGCCCTGGCGCAGCAGCTGCGCGAGCGCGAGGTGTTCAGCTCCCCCGGCGCCGTGAAGGAGTACCTGCAGCTGCACCTGGCCGCCAAGGGACACGAAGTCTTCGCCGTGCTGTTCCTGGACAGCCAGAACCGGCTGGTGGCGATGGAGGAACTGTTCCGCGGCACGCTCACGCAAACGTCGGTGTACCCCCGCGAAGTGGTGCTCCGCGCCCTGCACCACGGCGCCGCCGCCGTCGTGCTGGCCCACAACCACCCCAGCGGCAGCGTCCAGCCCAGCCGCGCCGACGAGGCGCTGACGAAGACGCTCAAGACCACGCTGGCCCTGGTGGACGTGCGCGTGCTCGACCATGTAATCGTGGCGCCCGGTGCGGCGCTGTCCATGGCCGAAGAGGGGCTGGTGTAGGCAGCCTGCGAAGACCTTGCACTCCATGGCCTGGAACCCATCACGTTTTCGCGCCGCGTTGCCGGCCCTGCTGGCGGCCGTGCTGGCCGCTGGCTGCGCGTCCCCTGGAGCCCCACCGGCCCCCACCGCCCCGCCCGGCCTGCGCCTGATCGGCACCGCCGCCATCCCACCCGGCACCGACGTGCTGGGCACCCCCTTCGGCGGCATCTCGGGCATCGATTACGACCCGGCCACCGGCCGCTGGCTGCTCATCAGCGACGACCGCTCCGCGCTGCAGCCGGCGCGCGTCTACACGGCGCAGCTGCACTACACGGCCCACGGGCTCGATACGCCGGTGCTCACCGGCACGTACACGCTGCGGCATGCCAACGGGCGGCCCTATCCCTCGCCCCGCCGCCCCGAGGCGGGCATGGACGTGCCCGATGCCGAGGCCGTGCGCTGGCTGCCCGGCAGCGGCGGGCACTTCCTGTGGACCAGCGAGGGCGATTTCGCGCGCGGTTTCGGCCCGCAGCTGCGCGAGAATCGGCTGGGCGGCAGCGCCGTTCGCGACCTGCCCCTGCCCGACAGCTTCCAGCCCGATCCGGCGCACCGCCGCGGCCCGCGCGCCAACACCACGCTGGAAGGCCTGGCCTTCGCGCCCGATGGCCGCACCGCCTGGCTGGGCATGGAGATGGCGTGGCGGCAGGATGGCCCCGTGCCCACGCCGGGCGCGCCCGGCGGGCCGCTGCGCATCACGGCACTGGACGTGGCGACCGGCCGGCCGCTGCGCCAGATCGCCTACGTGCCGGACGCCGTGCACCACGCCCGGCGCATCCCCTGGGGGCCGCAGCTGAACGGCGTGAGCGAGATCCTGGACGACGGCCCGCACCACCTGCTGGTGCTGGAGCGCAGCTACAGCGCAGGCGCCGGTTTCGGCGCGCGCCTGTACCGCATCGACACCCGTACCGGCACGGACACCCAGGCGCTACCCGCCCTGGCGCCCGGCAACCATGTGCCGGTATCCAAGACGCTGGTAGCCGACCTCGCCACGCTGGGCGCGGGCGCGCTCGACAACCTGGAAGGCATGGCCTGGGGCCCGCCGCTGGCCGGCGGGGGGCGGGTGATCGTGTTCGTCAGTGACGACAACTTCAACCCCGCGCAGACCACGCAGTTCATCGCAGTGGAGTACCCGCCCGGCGGCGCCGAGGGCCGCTGAGCGCCAAGCCGGGCGCGCCCCGGCCGCAGCGCCGGGAAGGGGTTTGCTTTTCAGGTACAACCGGCGTTCCATGACCGTCAAAGTCCGTTCGCTGCAGGATCTGCAGCCGCTGCGCAAGGCCCTGGCCGACGCCGCCGCGCGTGAGGCCGAGCGCCTGCGCGAGCGGCAGGAGGCGGCGCGCCGCGCGCGCGCCGAGCGCATGCTGTTCCAGGACGCGGTCGGGCCCGTGCAGGCGCTGCGCGGCACGCAGGAGCGGCGCTGGCACGCGCCCGAGCCCCCCGAGCCGCTGCCCGTGCAGCGCGCACTGGACGAGGAACGCGTGCTGCTCGAATCCATCAGCGACGAGTTCGATGTGGCCACCTTGCTGGACGTGGACGACCAGCTGAGCTTTCGGCGCCCCGGCATCGGCGTGGATGTGACGCGCCGGCTGCGTGCCGGGCAGTGGAGCATCCAGCGCCAGCTCGATCTGCACGGCCTGCGCACCGACGAGGCGCGCGAGGCGCTGGGCGCCTTCATCCGCCTGGCGCACCGCACTGGGCTGCGCTGCGTGCGCGTCGTGCATGGCAAGGGCCTGGGCTCGCCGGGCAGGACGCCGGTGCTCAAGAGCCGTGTGCAGCGCTGGCTGGTGCAGAAGCAGGAGGTGCTCGCCTTCGTGCAGGCCCGCCCGGCCGAAGGCGGAGCCGGTGCTCTGGTGGTGCTGCTGCAGCCCGGCCGCCGGCGCACCGGCGGCTGAAGGCTTGCTGGCGCCCCCCGCACTTGGCGCCCGAAAATTCACAGCGAAAACAGGCTGTAGCGCCCGTCCATCAAGCGCAATAAGCTACTTTATTAATAGCAAAAATACGCTGGAGCGCATGGGCGCCCACGCGCCGGCCGCAGGCGCGGGCGCTGCTCGGGGCAGCCGCCGCACGCCGCCCGGGAACCTAGGGAACCTCTGCACGAATCACCGCGCCGTGTGCATCTGCGGCCTCGGGCAGTCTGCGGCGTTGCAAAGACTCGCAATAGCCACGCTATTGCTGCGTTTTGCGCCTTGCATCCCCTCCCGATCCGCAGCGCCCACTTGTCGCTCGATTCGTGCAGCGGTTCCCTAGCGCGACAGGTCGACCGCGTACTTCGAGGTGCCCTTGCCCGAGCCGTCGTCTGCCGCCACCAGCGCGATGTTGGCCAGGCCCGCCGCCTGCGCCACCGTGAGCGCGCCCGGGCCGGAGCTGAACACCACCGGGCCGGCCGTGGCCACCCGCGTGAAGCGCCAGCTCTTGGCCGCCCCGTTGGCGGCGCGGGTGACGGACGGGTTCTTGCGGATGTAGTCGATCACCACGTCGCGGTTGGCATCGGGCGACGCCCAGATGGTGGCCGAGCCGTCCAGCTTGTCGATGAAGCTCTTGCCGCTGGTGGCGCGGTAGTTGTTGGTGGCGATCACGAACTCCTGCGCCGGGTTGATGGCCGCGCCCAGATAGGTGAGGTTCTTGATGCGGCTGCCCTGCGGCTGCGTCACATCGATCTCGTACTGCACATCGGCGCTGGTGAACATGTCGAAGTTGTAGCCCGGGAAGGTGCTGATGAGCGCCTGCTCGGCCGTCCTGGCCGGGTCGATCCGGTTGAAGCGCCGGGCCGCGGCTTCGAGCCAGTTCTTGATGTCGGCGCCGTTCACCTTCACCGCATACACCGTGTTGGGATAGAGGTACAGGTCGGCCGCGTTGTTGATCGCCAGCGGGCCCACGGCCACGTCGGTGTAGTCGGCCGCGCCCTGGAAGCCCGACTTGAACGGCGCGCTCACCGACAGCACCGGCAGGCTGGCGTACTGCGGCAGGTTGGCCTGGAGGTATGCCGCCACGTAGGCCTGCTGGGCCTGGTTCACGATCTGGATGGCGCCCGGATCGCCCACGTCGGCGAACAGCGTGCTCATGCGGAAGTCGGTGCTGCCGATGGGCGTCTTCACGTAGGCAATGGCGGCCTGGTGCTGCGGCTCCACCAGCGGGGCGACGGTGGGGTCGGCGTCCACGAAGGTGGCGGCGCCGGCCGCGTTCTTGCCCTGGATGTTGCGCAGTTCCGATCGGGTGGCAGCCTTGTCCACGCTCCAGGCCTTGCCGTCCCACTTCAGCGCCATGCGGACCACGCCCAGCGCCTTGCCCCACGAGCTGGCCATGACGGCGGGCACGCCGTTGATGGTGCCGGCCTGGTTGTCCACGCCTGCCTGTGCGTAGGCGGGCGTGGCGGCCGTGTCGGGGAACACGCTGTGCTGGTGGCCCATCACCATGGCGTCGATGCCCGGCACCTGGGACAGGTACAGGCCGGGGTTCTCCATGGTGGGCGAATAGGCCGAGGCATCGAGCCCGCCGTGCAGCAGCGCGACGACGATGTCGGCGCCCTTGGCGCGCAGCTCGGGCACGTACTTCCGGGCGGATTCGACCGCGCCTTCGGTGGTGATCTTGCCTTCGAGGTAGCGCTTGTCCCAGTTCAGGATGCCGGGCGTGGTGAAGCCGATCACGCCGATCTTGATGGGCAGCTTCACGTCCTTGCCGTCGGCGCCCTTGGCGGCCAGCGTGCGCTCGAGCACCACATACGGCTGCACCAGCGGCTGGCCCGTCTTGCGGCTGTAGACGTTGGCCAGCGCCACGGGATAGCCGTTGCCGGCGCACTTGAGCGCGGCATCGACGCCGTCCACCTGCAGCCCGCCGCCCAGCACCTGGTTGAGGAAGGGCAGGCCGTAATTGAACTCGTGGTTGCCCAGCGTGCCGGCGTCGAAGCCCAACGCGCCCATGGCCTTGTACATCGACAGCTGCTGCGCGCAGGCGATGGGCTTCACCACCGCCTCGTAGTCGGCCAGCGCCGTGCCCTGGATGGTGTCGCCGTTGTCCACCAGCAGGGTGTTGGCGAACTCGCTGCGCGCCTGGCGCACCAGCGTGGCCGTGCGCTCGAAGCCGTAGGTCTTGTCCTCGGCCAGCTTGAAGTAGTCGTAGCTGCGCACATTGAAGTGCAGGTCGGTGGTTTCCAGCACCGCGAGCGTGGCCGTGGCGGCCTGCGGTTGCGGCGTCGGCGGCGTGCCGCCACCGGCCGTGCTGTCGCCATCGTCGCTGCCGCCGCAGGCCGCCAGGACGGCGGCACCGATCAGGGCGGCGCAGGCCGCGCGGCGCGGGAGAAAGATTGTGGTGTGAAAGGAGTCGTGCAGACGCATGCGGAAACCCATCCGATCAAGGAAAAGGGGCAGTGTCCCGGCGGGTGTTGACAGGCGTTTGACGGTCTGTTGACAGCCGCCTGACACGGCCGTGACGGCCAGGCGCCGCACGCTGCGGCCGCTATGATGTCGGCCCTCCATGTCCGCCCCTTTGCTCCTGCTCCGCTGGCTCGTGCTGGCCCTGTGCTTCCACACGGTGGCCGGGGTGCCGCTGCACGAGGCACAGCACCTGCGCGAGGCCGCCACGGCAACGCTGGTGGTGGTGGTGGCCCATGCCGACGCGGATGCCGCCCCCCTGGGCACGCCGTCCACGGACCCGGAACAGAACCAGGATGCCGAGGCCCACGGCCTGTGCACTTGGTGCCACGCCTATGCCAGCCAGGACCAGGGCCTGCCGGCCCACGCTCTGCCGCTGGCCGCACGCGCCCCGCCGGTGCTGCGCGCCCTCACCGGCGCGGTGGCGGTCGCCCACCCGGGCCACTGGCGCTTTGCCGCGCGCGACCCGCCGGCGTACCGGGCGGCCCTCGGCTGAATGGGGCGGACCCGGCGCGGCGACGTGGCGTTCATTGAACGCCGCGTCCCCGTGACGCAGCGCACGGTGCGGTAGACGCACCCCTGCCCGGAACACGGGCCCCCATCCTGCCTCGCCAGGCCGGCGCCGCCCTGCCCCGCGTTCCCTGTGCGGCCTCGCAGCCTCTGCGCCCGTCCGTCCGTCCGTTCCCGAGCCGGGCCGGACCCGCGCTGCGCCGTGCAGGGCCTTAGAGCCTGTTCACGATCACAGGGGATCGCGTTGAAGCGCAATCGGGATGAGTGGATGCTGCGGATGCGCCGCATGGGCTCGTGCCCATGCAAGCAGCCGGGGCCTCCAATCGCCCGATTTCGCTCCAACCCTTCGGGCAGTGGCCTTTGCGGGCGGTCTGCGGCGTTGCGGCGCTGGTGGATAGCCGAGCTATCCACGGCGCACCGCGCCTTGCACCCCATCCCGCAAAGGCCGCTGCGCGACCCCAGGAAGATCGTCAACAGGCTCTTAGAACCCTCCTCTCGATCCAATTCGCCTGCAGGCGGGCACTCCGGCGGCGGCACGCTGCCGGGGCGGCACGCCTGCGCTTGCCCTCACGGCACGGGGCGCTGCGGCGCCCCGGCCTTCCGTTCTTTTGCCCACCATGATCCACCACCCTGACCGGGCCCGCGCCAGTGCGCGCCCTGCTCTGCACCCCACCTTGCAGTCGCTCCTGCATCCCCTGGCGCTGGCGGCGGCCGCGTTCTGCGCTGGCCCCGCCCTGGCGCAGGACGCCGCGCCGGCAGATGCGGCCGCCATCGCCATCCCCCCCGCCGAGCCGGCGGCCGAGATGGCCACCATCGACATCGTCGGCCGTACCGAGTCCGGCGCCTACCACGCGGCCGAGGCGGCAGGCGCCAAGTCCGATCTGCCGCTGCGCGAGCTGCCTCAATCGGTGCGCATCGTCACGCGCCAGGCCATCGATGACCTGGGCGCCACCAAGCTCGACGAGGTGCTCGACTACGTGGGCGGGGTCTCGCGCCAGAACAACTTCGGCGGGCTGTGGGACAACTTCGCCATCCGCGGCCTGCCGGGCAATGAGAACACCGGCACGGCCACGCTGCTCAACGGCTTTGCCTCCAGCCGCGGCTTCAACGCGCCGCGCGACCTGGCGAGCGTGGAGCGCATCGAATTCCTCAAGGGTCCGGCCGCCGCGCTCTACGGCAGCAGCGAACCCGGCGGCACGCTCAACATCGTCTCCAAGCGCCCGCAGTGGAAGAGCGCCACCGCCGTGGAAGGCTATGCCGGCAGCCACGGCCTGCGCCGCGGTGCGCTGGACAGCACCGGCCCGCTGGGCGACCGCCTGGCCTACCGCCTGAACGTGGCCGTGGAAGACCGGGACAGCTTCCGCGACCACATCCAGGCCGAGCGGCGCGTGATCGCTCCAGCCTTCACCTGGAAGCTGGGCCGCGACTCGCTGCTGGAATACACCGGCGAGTTCCTGCGCCACGCCACGCCGCTGGACCGGGGCGTGACCGCCGTCAACGGCCGCCTGGGCGCCGTCTCCACCAGCCGCTTCCTGGGCGAGCCCGCGGACGGCGACGTGACGGTGGACAACCAGACGCACCAGTGGGTGCTGAGCCATGAGTGGAACGCCGCCTGGCGCAGCCGGTTCGGGCTGTCGTACCGCGAGACCTCCGTGGAAGGCTATTCCACCGAGGCCACCGCGCTGCGCGCCGACGGCCGCACGCTCACGCGCCAGCGGCGCTTTCGCGACTACACGTCCGACGACGTGGCGCTGCAGGCCGAACTGCAGGGCACGCTGGCCACCGGCGCCGTCGAGCACGAACTGCTGCTGGGCGTGGAGTCCTTCCGCTTCCACATGGATTCGCTGATGCTGCGCGCCAACCCGACTGCCGCCGCGCCCTATGCCATCGACATCCTCGCGCCGGTCTACGGCCAGGCCCAGCCCGTGCCCCAGCCCAACACCGACACCCGCGAACGCCAGCGCGCCACGGCCTTCTACGTGCAGGACGCGATCAAGCTCGCGCCGCAGTGGCGCCTGCTGGCGGGCGTGCGCGTGGACCGCACCGACCAGTCGCTGGACAACCGGCGCACCGGCCGCACCGACCGCCAGAGCCCCACGGCCACCTCGCCCCGGCTGGGCGTGAGCTGGCTGCCCACGCCGCAGTGGACGGTGTATGCGAATGCCGGCCGCTCGTTCCGGCCCAACGCCGGATCGGATGCCGCGCAGCGCGCCTTCGACCCCGAGCGCGGGCGCGCGCTGGAGCTGGGCGCCAAGTGGGAGAGCGCCGACCAGCGCATGGGTGCCACGGCCGCCCTGTTCGACATCCGCAAGCGCAACGTGCTCACGGCCGACCCAGCCAACAGCGGCTTCTCGGCCGCGGCCGGCGAGGTGCGCAGCCGCGGCGTGGAGCTGGACCTGGCCGGCCAGCTGTCGGCGCGCTGGCGCCTGAACGCCAGCCTGGTGGTGAACGACGTGGAGATCGCGCGGGACAACACGCTGGAGGTCGGCGGCCGCCTGCTGAACGTGCCGCGGGTGAACGGCAGCGTGCTGGCGATGTACGAGGACGCGCTGGCCGGCGGCCAGCGCTACGGCGTGGGTGCGGGCGCGACCTACATGGGCCGCCGCCTGGGCCAGGCCCGCACGCAGGCCGAGGCCAATGCCGGCACGCCCGCCTTCGATCTGCCGGCCTACACCACCGCCAAGCTGGTCGCCTACTGGCGGCTCACGCCCGCGGTGCGCCTGACGCTGGACGTGGACAACGTCTTCGACCGTAGCTACTACACCAGTTCGGTCAGCAGCCTGTGGGTGGCGCCCGGCAGCGGCCGGGCGGTGACGGTGGGGCTGCAGGCGCGGTTCTGAACGCAAGGGCCGGCGCGGCGCGGCAGCGCCGGCCCGCGCGGCCGGCGCTCAGCCGCCGCGGTTGCGCATCCAGTCTGCCGTACCCATGAAGCTCTCGGCCAGGCGCGTGCGCAGCGCCTCGGGCACGCCGGTCTCGCCCATGGCCTGGTCCATGCACGCCACCCACTCGTCGCGCTCCTTGATGCCGATCGAGAACGGCAGGTGCCGCGCGCGCAGGCGCGGGTGGCCGAAGCGGCTCTGGTAGTGGTCCGGCCCGCCCAGCCAGCCGCACAGGAACCAGAAGAGCTTGTCGCGGGCCTCGTCCAGCGTGGAGCCGTGCGCGGCGCGCAGCGCGGCGTAGGCGGGCTCCAGGTCCATCAGGTCGTAGAAACGGTCCACCAGGGCGCGCACCCGGGGTTCGCCGCCGATCCATTCGAACGGCGTAGCGGCGGCGGGGCGGGCGGAAGAGGGGCTGTCGTCGTCAACGGGCATGGCGGTGCGGAAATTGGAATGAAATGTGCCTGCAGCGCTTATCCATCAAGCGCAAGCAGCTATCAAAAGATGAGCAAACCATCGGATCAGCGGACCGGTGCCGCGTCCAGCCGGGCGGCCAGCGCATCCAGCACGGGCGCGATGGCAGGGCCTACGCGGATCTGCGGGTTGGAAAAGCCGTCGTCCTTGCCGGCGTCGATCTCGCGCTGGCGGATCAGCGGCACGGCGCGGGCGAAGGCCTGGGTGAACGAGTGCGTCTGGCGCAGCTGCTCGTCGAACACCGCGCGGCCGAAGAAGGTCAGCTCCGACAGGCGGCCGCAGCCGTACGAGGTGTGCGTGGCGTCCGCCGCCGTCATCACCAGCGTGGCCTCGGTGGCCAGCGGCTCGATCCAGCCGCCTGAATAGCAGGCCGACACGGCGACCACCCGGTGGCGGATGCCGGCCTGGTCGAGCAGCCGGCGCAGCAGTTCGGGAGTGACGGGCTCCACCTCCAGCGGCCAGTGGTCGGCGGCCAGCCGGTGGTCCTGCCCGCCGTGCGAGGTGAGGTAGACCACCAGCACGTCGTGCGCGCGGTCCATGCGGGCGCCCAGGGCGGCCACGGCGCGCTCCAGGTTGCGCGGTGTGGCCCAGACGTGCGTGGCCGCGGTGTCGGCATGGTTGAGCAGCTGGAGCACGCGCCCGCGCGCGCCGAAACGCTCTTCCAGCAGCTCGCGCACCATCGTGCTTTCGCGGCGGAACACGTTCTCGCCGGCGAAGGGGGCGAACACCAGGCCGTACACATCCACCACGCCATCGCGCTGCGGCACCAGGGCCTGCACCTGCCGCTCCCACAGCGCCTGCTGCGCCTCGAAGACCTCTTGCGACAGGCGCAGCGGCTCGGGCTCGAGCTCGGGGGCAGTGTCTGCATCGGGCTCGGCGTCGCCTTCGGCCCACACCGGGGCCTCCGGCGCTGCCTCGGTCCAGGACGGGCCGGGGTAGGTCCACAGTCCGGCGCCCGTCAGCACCACGGTCGCCAGCGTGAACAGGGCCAGTCGCGTGCGGGTGACGAAGAACGCCGCGCTCATGCGCAGCACAGCCACCAGGCCCAGCAGCACCAGGGCGAGCATGGCGCCGTCCAGCGCGCTCGGCCCCGGCCAGGCACCGGGATAGCGTACGGCCCACACCTGCAGCGCGCTCGACAGCAACAGCACTGGCAGCGGCGCCCACGAGGAGAGCGCGAACCAGGCCGCCAAGCGCCCGCCGCCACCGGCCGGCCCCGTGCCGCGCGGCAGGGCGCACCAGGCGCACCACAGCAAAGCCAGGCTGATCCACCAGGGCGCCAGCCAGGCGGCGGGCTCGAACTGCGCGGGCCCGGGCACGGTGAAGCGTTCGGCCGCCAACAGCGCCGCGGCCGGCAGCGCCACCAGCACCAGCAGCTGCCACGGGCCGGGGGCGGCATCGCCCGTGCGGGGGCGGAGGAAGGCTGCGCCCCGCAGGCCCTCCGCCATCCAGCGCCACAGCGGCAGCCGGCACGCGGGCTGCGGACCGGAAGATCCGGAAGGTGCGGGTGCAGTTGGCGGCACGGGCGGGGCCGGCGGCGTGCCGGCGTGGGCGGGGGGCAGGCCGGAGGCCGGGGAATCAGACATGGCGGGAATCATGCCACCGCCCGGGGCGTGCGCTGCCCCACGGCGCGGGAAGCAGCCACACCGGCGATCAGCATGAAAATGGCCCGCAGCGCTTTCTACACAAGCGCAATCAGCTATTCAATCAATAGCATTCCGCGATGCAGCGGACGGGGCGTGGGGCACGCCGCACGCACCCCACCGGCTCAGTCGGCCGCGCGCCGCAGCGTGTCCACCACCGGGCGGCGCAGCACCTCGCGCAGGCCCCACCAGCCCGCAGCCAGGGCCAGCACGGCGCCGGCCAGCGCACCGGCCAGCGGCACCCAGGGCGTGGCCGTCCAGGCGAAGTCGAACACGTAGCGCGCCAGCGCCCAGCCCACGGCCACCGCGACGAAGCTCGCCAGGAAGCCGGCCAGCAGGCCCACGCCGGCCAGCTCCGCGCGCTGCACTTGGCGCAGCAGCCGCGCCTGGGCGCCCACGGCGCGCATGATGGCGAACTCGCGCGCCCGCTCCTCGCGCGTGGCCGTCACCGCGGCGAACAGCACCACCAGCCCGGCGGCCAGCGTGAAGCCGAAGAGGAACTCCACCGCGCGGATCACCTGGCCCAGCACGCCCTGCACCTGGGCCAGCGTGGCGCTCATGTCCACGTTGGTGATGTTGGGGAATTCGCGCACCAGGGCGTTGTCGAAGCCAGGAGTGCTGGGCGCACGGTAGGCCGCCAGATACGTCGCAGGCAAGTCGGCCAGCTGGTCCACCGTGTACATGACGAAGAAGTTGGCGCGCAGCGAGCCCCAGTCCACCTTGCGCAGGCTGGTGATGCGCGCCTCGCTCGGAATGCCGCCGATGTCGAAGCGCAGCGTGTCGCCGAGCTTCAGGCCCAGCGTCTCGGCGATGCCCTCCTCCACGCTGACTTCGCCCGCGGCGCCGGGCGTCCAGGTGCCCGCCGTGATCTGGTTGTGCCCGGGCGCCTGCGCGGCGTTGGAGAGGTTGAACTCGCGGTCCACCAGGCGCTTGGCGCGGTCCTCGGTGTAGTCGTCCATGCCCACGTCGCGCCCGTTGATGGCCACCAGCCGGCCGCGGATCATGGGGTACCAGTCGTAGCGCGACACGCCGGCGCCGCGCAGCGTCTGCTGGAAGGCGTCGGCCTGCTCGGGCATCACGTTGATGACGAAGCGGTTGGGCGCGTCGGGCGGCGTGGCCTTCTGCCAGCTGCCGATGAGGTCGGTGCGCAGCAGCACCAGCAGCACCAGGGCCAGCAGGCCCACGGCCAGGCTGCTCACCTGCACCACCGCATACACCGGCCGGGCGGAGATCTGCCGCGTGGCCAACACCAGCCAGCGCGGGGCCGTGGCCTCGTTCACGCTCCGGCGCAGCAGCTTCACGGCCAGCCAGGCCAGGCCGGCGAACAGCAGTACCGCGCCGGCGAAGCCGCCCACGGCGATCAGGCCCAGCTTCAGGTCGCTGCTCACCGCCAGCAGCAGCGCGGCGAAGCCCGCCACCCCCACGCCCAGCACCAGCGCGGAGGCCGGCTTGAGGCCGCCCAGGTCGCGCCGGATCACGCGCAGCGGCGGCACCTGGGCCAGCTGCAGGACCGGCGGCAGGCCGAAGGCGAACATCAGCGTGAGCCCCATGCCCAGGCCGAAGGCCACGGGCCACGGACCGGGCGCGGGCAGCGCCGTTTCCACCAGCCCCGCCAGCAGCGCCACGAAGGCGAAGTGCACGGCAAAGCCCAGCAGCACGCCCAGCGCGCTGGCGAACAGGCCCACCAGGCCGAACTCCACGACGTACCCGCCCGCGATGGTGCGCTGGCTCTGCCCCAGCACGCGCAGCAGGGCCGCGCCGTCCAGGTGCTGGCTGGCGAAGCCACGCGCCGCCAGCGCCACGGCCACGGCGGACAGCAGGGCCGCCAGCAGCGCCACCAGGTTGAGGAATTTCTGCGCCCGGTCCAGCGTCTGGCGCATCTCGGGCCGGCCGGTGTCCAGCGACTCCAGCCGCACGCCGTGCACCTCGGGGCGCTTGAGGGTCTCGGCGGCCCAGTCGCTGAACTGCTGCACCGCCCGGGTCTCGCCCGCCACGGCGAAGCGGTAGGTCAGGCGGCTGGCGGGCTGCACCAGGCCGGTGGCCGGCAGGTCGGCCGCGTTCACCATGACGCGCGGCGCAAAGCTCATGAACCCGGCGCCGCGGTCGGGCTCCAGGGTGATGATGCGGGCGATGCGCAGCTGCGCGTCCCCCAGCAGCAGCGGGTCGCCCATCGCCAGGCCCAGCGCCTCCAGCAGGGGCGCGTCCACCCACGCCTCGCCGCGCGCCGGGATCTCGTCCGTGGCTTGGCCGGCCGCGCCCGGCGCCGGGGCCACCTGCAGGCGGCCCCGCAGCGGGTAGCCGGCCTCCACGCTCTTGAGGGCCACCAGCCGGCTGGCCCCGCCCTGCGCATCGTCCGCCCGGCCCATGGTGGGAAAGCCCAGCGTGGTCACGCTGCGCAGGCCCAGGGCGCGGGCGCGCTCGGTGAATGCAGCCGGGGTCGGGTTGTCGCTCACCACCACGGCATCGCCGCCCAGCAGCTGCAGCGCATCGCGCTCCAGCCCGCGCTGCAGGCGGTCGGCGAAGAAGCCCACCGAAGTGAGCGCCGCCACCGCCAGCGTGACGGCGACGATCAGCAGGCGCAGTTCGCCCGCGCGCAGGTCGCGCCACAGGGTCCGCCAGCCCAGGGACAGGACGTGTTTCAGCATGGTGGATGCACTCCTCGCGGCAACATCGAAAGCAACTTGGGGTCGATCAAAGAAAAGAGGCAGCAACGGGAACGGCGCACACGGGCGTGGCCGCCGCTTCCGGCCCGCTCAGACATAGCGCACGGCGGCAGGCGGGCGGCACATGCCCCACAGCTGCATGCCGGCCTCGCGGGCCAGCTGCAGCGCCAGCCCCGTGGGCGCGGAGATGGTGGCCAGCGCCGGCACGCCCAGGCGCGCGCATTTGCGCACCAGCTCGTAGCTGGTGCGGCTGGTCATGACGACGAAGCCCGGTTCCTCCAGCCGGCCGGCCAGCGCCAGGCGTCCGAGCAGTTTGTCGAGGGCGTTGTGGCGGCCCACGTCTTCGAGCACGTCGGTGAGCTGCCCGTCGGGCGTCGCCCAGCCGGCGGCATGCAGGGAGCCTGCCTGGGCATTGAGCACCTGCAGCGGCCCCAGTGCGGTGAACGCGCGGGCCAGCGTCTCCACATCCAGCCCGGCCACCCAGGGCGGCACCGGCACCGTCTCGGGATGCAGGTCCAGCGCCTGCAGGCTGTCGATGCCGCAGACGCCGCAGCCCGTGCGGCCCGCCAGGGCGCGCCGGTGCTCCTTGAGCCGGGCGAACTGGCGCGGCGCGATCTCCATGTGCACCGAGCAGCTCACGTCGGGCGTGCCTTCGCCATGGGTGAAGACTTCCAGGTCGCGGCAGTCCGCCGGGTCGACGACGATGCCTTCGCTGAGGGCGAAGCCCACGGCGAAAGCCTCCAGATCCTGCGGCGTGGCCATCATGACGGCATGCGAGATGTCGTTGAACACCAGCGCCACCGGCACCTCGGCGGCCACCGTGCGCTGCTGCGGCGCCGACGTGGCAGCGCCCGGCGCATCCTGCGGCGGCAGGCGCCAGGCCGCCACGGGCACCTCCCGCAGGGGCGCCGGCGTGCCATCGGCACCGGATGTGACGGGGGCCGCACACGCGGCTGAGGACGACTCTTGCATGGCCCGTACCATAACAGCCCGCCCCTGTCATGACGCAGCGCACACCTCGGGTTTGTTGAGGAAATTCGCCCCCGCGCGTAATAATGGCCGCGTCGTACAGGAGCCACGATGTCGCGCGCATCCAGCCACTCGCATCCCGGCAGCTTCCCGCTGTTGCGGACACCGCCTTGCCGGCCGGCCGCCCCCGCTTCCCATCGTTTCGCTTCTTCGTCTTCGAACCTGTTTCGGGCCAGCATCGCGCGTGCGCGTCGGTCTCGTGTGACAGGCGTTGCCCGCTTGCGGGCCATGCTCGGTTGCCACCTGGAATCCACCCGATGAAACACCCCCTCTCCCCGGGGCAGGAGGACATGTCATGGACATGAACCGCCGCCACTTCTTCCGCGTCAGCGGCGCCGGCCTGGTCGGCTCCAGTCTCGTCGCGATGGGCTTCTCGCCCGCCACGGCCCTGGCCGACGTGCGCCAGTACAAGCTGGCGCAGACCACGGTCACGCGCCAGACCTGCACCTACTGCTCGGTCGGCTGCGGCATCCTCATGTACTCGCTGGGCGACGGCGCCAAGAACGCCAAGCTGTCGGTCATGCACGTCGAGGGCGATCCGGACCATCCGGTGAACCGCGGCACGCTGTGCCCTAAGGGCGCCAGCCTGCTGGACATCGTGCACAGCCCCAACCGCCTGCTGTACCCCGAGTACCGCGCGCCGGGCTCCAACGAGTGGAAGCGCATGTCCTGGGACGATGCGCTCACCCGCATCGCCAAGCACCTGAAGGACGACCGCGACGCCCACTTCGTCGAGAAGGCGGAAGACGGCACGACGGTCAACCGCTGGCTCACCACCGGCATGCTGGCCGCCTCGGCCGCCAGCAGCGAAGCCGGATACATCACCCACAAAGTGGCCCGCTCCTGGGGCCTGCTGGCATTCGACAACCAAGCCCGTGTTTGACACGGCCCGACGGTGGCAGGTCTTGCCCCGACGTTTGGCCGTGGAGCGATGACGAACCATTGGGTCGACATCAAGAACGCGGATGTGATTTTGGTCATGGGCGGCAATGCCGCCGAGGCGCACCCGTGCGGCTTCAAGTGGGTGACCGAGGCGAAGGCGCACAACAAGGCGTACTTCATGGTGGTGGACCCGCGCTTCAACCGCTCGGCATCGGTGGCGGATTTCTACGCCCCCATCCGGTCGGGCAGCGACATCGCCTTCCTGGGCGGGGTGATCAACTACCTGCTCTCGAACGACAAGATCCACCACGAGTACGTGAAGAACTACACGGACTTCTCGTTCATCGTGCGCAGCGACTTCGACTTCGTCGACGGCATCTTCTCGGGCTACAACCAGGAAAAGCGCACCTACGAGAAGGCCAGCTGGGACTATGAGCTGGGGGCCGACGGGTTCGTCAAGACCGACCCCACGCTGCAGGACCCGCGCTGCGTGTACCAGCTGATGAAGAAGCACTACGCGCGCTACACGCCCGAGAAGGTGGAGAGCGTCTGCGGAACGCCTAGGGCCAAGTTCCTGCACATCTGCGAGAAGATGGCATCGACGGCCGTGCCCGGCCGCGCCATGACCATCCTGTACGCGCTGGGCTGGACGCAGCACTCCATCGGCGCGCAGATCCTGCGCACCGGCGCCATGGTGCAGCTGCTGCTGGGCAATATCGGCGTGGCGGGCGGCGGCATGAATGCGCTGCGCGGCCACTCCAACATCCAGGGCCTGACGGACCTGGGCCTGCTGTCTTCGAGCCTGCCCGGCTACCTGACCCTGCCCTCCCAGGTGGAGCAGGACTACGGCAAGTACATCGAGGCCCGCACCCAGAAGCCGATGCGCGCCGGCCAGATGAGCTACTGGCAGAACTACTCCAAGTTCCACGTGAGCCTGATGAAGGCCTGGTGGGGCCCTGCTGCCACGGCCGAGAACAACTGGGCCTACGACTACCTGCCCAAGCTCGACAAGCAGTACGACATGCTGCAGATCTTCGAGATGATGAACGAGGGCAAGGTCAACGGCTACCTGGCGCAGGGCTTCAACCCGCTGGCGGCGCTGTCCAACAAGGATCGCGTGCGCAGCGGCCTCGCCAAGCTCAAGTTCCTGGTCATCATGGACCCGCTGGCCACGGAGACCTCGGAGTTCTGGAAGAACCACGGCGAGTACAACGACGTGGACGCCTCCCAGATCCAGACCGAGGTGTTCCGCCTGCCCACGACCTGCTTCGCCGAGGAAGAAGGCTCGGTGGTCAGCTCCTCGCGCGTGCTGCAGTGGCACTGGAAGGCTGCCGAGCCCCCCGGCGAGGCGCACACCGACATCCACATCATGTCGGAGCTGCACATGCGCCTGAAGGCGCTCTACCAGAAGGACGGCGGCAAGTTCCCCGACCCCATCGTCAACCTCTGGTGGCCCTACGCCCAGCCGCACGAACCCACGGCCGCGGAAGTGGCCAAGGAATACAACGGCCGCGCGCTGGTGGACCTGGTCGACCCCAAAGACCCGACCAAGGTGCTGCGCAAGGCCGGCGAGCAGGTTTCCGGTTTCGGCGAGCTGCGCGACGACGGCACCACGATCAGCGGCTGCTGGATCTACGCGGGCGCGTGGACGCAGGCCGGCAACCAGATGGGCCGGCGCGACAACTCCGACCCGACCGGCATCGGCAACACGCTGAACTGGGCCTGGGCCTGGCCGGCCAACCGCCGCATTCTGTACAACCGTGCGTCGTGCGATCCGAGCGGCAAGCCGTTCAACCCGAAGCGCAAGGTGGTCAGCTGGAACGGCAGCGCCTGGGGCGGGGCCGACGTGCCCGACTTCGGCGCCAACCTGGCGCCCGAAACCGGTGCCGGCCCGTTCATCATGAACCCCGAGGGCGTGGCCCGTTTCTTCGCCCGTAAGGGTCTGAACGAAGGCCCGTTCCCCGAGCACTACGAGCCGTTCGACACGCCGCTGGGCTACAACCCCATGCACCCGAACAACAAGCAGGCCACCAGCAGTCCGGCGGCCCGCGTGTTCCCGGCCATCTGGGATACGTTCGGCGCAGCCAAGGACTTCCCGCACGTCGGCACCACGTACCGGCTGACCGAGCACTTCCATTACTGGACCAAGCACGCGCTGCTGAACGCCATCACCCAGCCCGAGCAGTTCGTCGAGATCGGCGAGGCGCTGGCGCAGGAAGTGGGCGTGAAGTCGGGCGAGCGGGTGAAGGTGAGCTCCAAGCGCGGCTACATCAAGGCCGTGGCCATGGTCACCAAGCGCATCAAGCCGATGCAGATCGAAGGCAAGACGGTGCATCACGTCGGCATTCCGATCCACTGGGGATTCAAGGGTCTGACCAAGCCGGGCTTCCTGGCCAACACGCTGACGCCTTTCGTGGGCGACGGCAACACCAACACCCCTGAGTTCAAGACCTTCCTGGTCAAGGTGGAAAAGGTCTGAGGAGCCGCCCATGTCATCACTGCAATCACTCGACATCAAGCGCCGCTCCGCCACCACCACGCCGTCGCCCAGCATCCGCGAGGCGCACGGCGGGGGCGAGGTCGCCAAGCTCATCGACGTCTCCAAGTGCATCGGCTGCAAGGCCTGCCAGACGGCGTGCATGGAGTGGAACGACCTGCGCGACAACGTGGGCACGGCCGCGGCCGGCGTCTACGACAACCCCACCGACCTCACCGAGCACTCGTGGACCGTGATGCGGTTCACCGAGTACGAGAACGAGGCCACGGGCAACCTGGAATGGCTGATCCGCAAGGACGGCTGCATGCACTGCGAGGACCCGGGCTGCCTGAAGGCCTGCCCCTCGCCCGGAGCCATCGTGCAGTACGCCAACGGCATCGTGGACTTCCAGGAAGAGCATTGCGTGGGCTGCGGCTACTGCGTGACGGGCTGCCCGTTCAACGTGCCGCGCATCTCCAAGAAGGACCACAAGGCCTACAAGTGCACGCTGTGCTCCGACCGCGTGGCGGTGGGCCAGGAGCCCGCCTGCGTGAAGACCTGCCCCACCGGCGCCATCATGTTCGGCACCAAGAAGGCGATGAAGGACCAGGCCGCCGAGCGCATCGAGGACCTGAAGGAACGCGGCTTCGAGAAGGCCGGCCTCTACGACCCGGCCGGCGTAGGCGGCACGCACGTCATGTACGTGCTGCACCACGGCGACCAGCCGTCGCTGTACCACGGCCTGCCCAACGAGCCGAAGATCAGCCCGATGGTCAGCCTGTGGAAGGGCGTCTCCAAGCCGCTGGCCATGGCGGCGCTGGGCGTGGCCGCCGTGGGCAGCCTGTTCCACTACATCACCAAGGGCCCCAACGACGTCTCCAAGGACCTGGAAGACGAGATGGAGCGCAAGGATGAGGAAGCCGAGGCGCGGGCCCGCGCTGCCACCCAGGAGGACCGGCCATGAGACGCAACCCCCGCGACCTGCAGCGCTACACGGCCTCCGAACGCGCCAACCACTGGATCGTAGGCATCTGCTTCATCCTGCTGGCGCTGTCGGGCCTGGCGTTCTTCCACCCGGCCTTCTTCCCGCTGACCGCCCTGTTCGGCGGCGGGCCGTGGACGCGCATCCTGCACCCGTACATCGGCGTGGTGATGGCGCTGTTCTTCATCCTGATGGCGCTGCGCTTCTGGCGGCTGAACGTGATCGAGCGGCGCGACATCGAGTGGCTGAAGAACGTCGACAAGATGGTGGACGGCAACGACCACCACATGCCCGAGCAGGGCAAATACAACGGCGGCCAGAAGGTGCTGTTCTGGGGCCTGGTGGTCGGCATGGCCGTCATCCTGGTCACGGGCGTGCTGATGTGGCGGGCCTGGTGGGCGCCGCCCATCACGGTGATCCGCGTGGCCTCGGTGCTGCATGCCGTGGCGGCGGTGTGGATGATCGGCCTGATCATCCTGCACGTGTACGCCGCCATCTGGACGCGCGGCACCATCCGCGCCATGCTCTACGGCACCGTGACCCGCGCCTGGGCCAAGCAGCACCACCGCGGCTGGTACCGCAAGGTCACTGGAGATGACAGTTAACCCCCTGAGTACCCCGCAACGAAGCACGCTTTGGTGAAAAACTGATACGCTGCTTTTGCCCTGCCGCCGGCGCAGTCGCTGCCCCGGCGGCAGTTCTCTTTCTGGAGTTCCGTTCCGTGCAAACACGCATTCTTCAACCGGGTGAAATCGAGACGCTGGACCGCACCAGCCCCATCCGCGTGCGCCTGCCGCAGCCAGCCAGCCTGTTCGCCGACCGCGCCGCGCGGCTGCTGCAGCGGGCCGAGGGCAATCCCATCGGCGACTACCTGCGCTTCGTGGCGCAGCTGGTGAAGGCCCAGCAGCAGGCCGCGGCCGCGGTGCAGACCGCCCCGCCCGACGCCGCCGCCATCGCCCAGGCGCAGGAACACTCCATGCCCCTGCTGCCGGCCGCCAGCCATGTCGACCCGGCCTGGCACGGCGTGCTCGACGGCATCCTGGCCGCGGTGCGCGAGAGCCCTGCCGTGCCCGAGGCGCTGGCCCCGGTGCTCGCCACGCTGCAGGCCCAGTCCGCCGCCGAGCGCGACACGCTGGCGCGCCGCGTGCTGGTGGGCCTGGTCAGCGAGCCCGAGGAACTGGCCGCCGCGCCGCTGGTCATGGCCGCGCTGCAGGTGGTGTTCGCCGACCGCGCCAGCCGCCTGAGCCTGGCCGACATTCCCTACACCGACCCGGCCACCGTCTGCCCCGTGTGCGGCACAGCGCCCGTGGCCAGCGTGCTGCGCATCGGCGGGCGCGAGGCCGGCCTGCGCTACCTGCACTGCGGCACCTGCTGCACCGAATGGCACATGGTGCGCGTGAAGTGCACGCACTGCGAGTCCACCAAGGGCGTGCGCTACCAGGGCCTGCAGAGCGAAGGCAGCGACCAGAAGGACGAAGTGGTGCTGGCCGAGACCTGCGACGCCTGCCACACCTACCGCAAGATCGCCAACCAGGAGAAGGACCCGCACGCCGAGCCCCTGGCCGACGACCTGGCCACGCTGCTGCTCGATCTGCTGATGGGCGAGACCGACTTCGCCCGCGCCAGCACCAACCCTTTCCTGCCCCTGGCCGACGTGGACGCCACGCCGCCGGCCGCGGACGGCACTGCGGCATGAGCGCCGCCGCGCCGGCCCAGCCGCTGCGCCTTCCCGCCGTGGACCGGGTGCTGTCGGCGCCTGCATTCCGCGCCCTGGCCGTCGACTACGGCACCCGCCTGACCACCGACACCCTGCGCGGCGTGATGGATGCCCTGCGGCCCGCCGTGGTGGCGGGCCAGGCCACGGCAGAGCAGATCGAACCCGCGGCGCTGGCCGCCCAGGTGCGCGCACAGCTCGACGCCCGTTTCGCCCCGCGCCTGAAGGCCGTGTTCAACCTCACCGGCACGGTGCTGCACACCAACCTGGGCCGCGCGCTGCTGCCCGACGCGGCCGTGCAGGCCGTGGTGCAGGCGCTGACCACGCCGGCCAATCTTGAATTCGACCTGGCCACCGGCGGCCGCGGCGACCGCGACGACCTGGTGAACGACCTGCTGCGCGAGCTGACGGGCGCCGAGGCCGCTACGGTGGTCAACAACAACGCCGCGGCCGTGCTGCTCACGCTGAACGCACTGGCCGCGCGCAAGGAAGTGATCGTCTCGCGCGGCGAGCTGGTTGAGATCGGCGGCGCCTTCCGCATCCCGGACATCATGGCCCGTGCCGGCGCCAAGCTGGTCGAGGTGGGCACCACCAACCGCACGCACGCCAAGGACTATGCCGAGGCCATCACCGAGCGCACCGCCCTGGTGATGAAGGTGCATTGCAGCAACTACGCGGTGACCGGCTTCACCAAGAGCGTGGGCGAGGCCGAGGTGGCACAGATCGCCCACGCGCGCGGCGTGCCGCTGGTGGTCGATCTGGGCAGCGGCACCCTGGTGGACCTGTCGCAATGGGGCCTGCCGCATGAGGCCACCGTGCGCGAGACCATCGCGGCCGGTGCCGACCTGGTCACCTTCAGCGGCGACAAGCTGCTGGGCGGCCCGCAGGCCGGGCTCATCGTGGGCCGCAAGGACCTGATCGCCAAGATCAAGAAGAACCCGCTCAAGCGCGCGCTGCGCGTGGGCAAGCTCACGCTGGCCGCGCTGGAGCCGGTGCTGCGCCTGTACCTGCGGCCCGAGCAACTGCCCGAGCAGCTGACCACGCTGCGCCTCTTCACCCGCCCGCAGGCCGACATGCGCGCCCAGGCCGATGCGCTGACCGCCCCGCTGCAGGCCGCCGTGGGCACGGGCTACACCGTGCATGCCGATGCCGTGTTCAGCCAGATCGGCAGCGGCGCCCTGCCCGTGGAGACGCTGCCCAGCTACGGCCTGGCGATCCGCCCGGTGAATGTCAAGCGCGCCGGCCGCGCACTGGGCCACCTCGAAGCCGCCCTGCGCGCCCTGCCCCGCCCCGTGATCGGCCACATCGCCAACGACACCCTGTGGCTGGACCTGCGCTGCCTGGAGGCGCGCGACGTGCCGGCCTTCACCGCCCAGCTGCCGCTGCTGGCCGAGGCGCTGGCGCAGGAATGATGATCCCTGTTGAACATCAAGTAAAAACAGGCTCCATCGCTTATCCATCAAGCGCAAGCAGCTATCAATTTTGAAAATGACGCAGCCGCAGGACTCCCGCCCATGATCATCGGCACCGCCGGCCATATCGACCACGGCAAGACCTCGCTGGTGCGCGCGCTCACCGGCGTGGAGACCGACCGCCTGCCCGAGGAAAAGCGCCGCGGCATCTCCATCGAGCTGGGCTACGCCTACCTGCATGTGCCCAGCAGCGAGGCCCCGGACGCCAGCGGCCCCCACCACCGCGCGGCCCTGTCGCTGGGCTTCGTGGACGTGCCCGGACACGAGCGCCTGCTGCACACCATGCTGGCGGGCGCCACCGGCATCGCCCACGCCTTGCTGGTGGTGGCCGCCGACGACGGCGTGATGCCGCAGACCCGCGAGCATCTGGCCGTGGTCGCGCTGCTCGGCGTGGCCCAGGGCACCGTCGCCATCACCAAGATCGACCGGCTGGACGCCAACACCCGCGCCGACCGGCTGCGCGCCGTACGCGCCGAAGTGGCGGCGCTGCTGGCGCCGACGCGGCTGGCGGGCGCGCCCGTGTTCCACGTCTCCGCCACCACCGGCGAAGGCATCGGCCCGCTGCGCGACCACCTGCTGGAGGTGGCCGCCCGCATGGACTCGGCACCCGCCGTGGGTGGCGCCGGCTCCACCACCGACGCCCCGCCCGCCTTCCGCCTGGCCGTGGACCGCGCCTTCACCCTGGCCGGCGTGGGCACCGTCGTCACCGGCACGGTCGCCAGCGGCAGCGCCCGCGTGGGCGACGAGCTGCAGATCGCCCCCGGTGGCCGCAGCGTGCGGCTGCGCGGCATCCACGCGCAGAACCAGCCGGCCGAGGTGGCCGCCGCCGGCCAGCGCTGCGCCCTGGCGCTGCACGGCGTGGCCAAGGACGAGGTGGGCCGCGGCGACTGGGTCTGCGCACCCGCCATCGGCCTGGCCACCACCCGCATCGACGTGGAATGCACGCTCTGGCCGGACGAGCCCAAGGCCCTGCGCTCCGGCACGCCCGTGCACGTGCACCTCGCTACCTCCGACGTAATGGGCAGCATCGCCCTGCTGCAGGGCGACACCCTGGCGCCCGGCGCCACGGCGCTGGCCCAGCTGGTGCTGCACGGCACCGTGGCCGCCTGGCACGGCGACCGCGGCGTGCTGCGTGATGCCTCGGCCACGCGCACGCTGGGCGGCATCCGCGTGCTCGACCCGCACGCGCCGCAGCGCTGGCGCCGCACCCCCGAGCGGCTGGCCCTGCTGGCCGCCCAGGCGCTGCCCGCTCGCGCAGACCGCATCGCCGCCCTGCTGGCCCAGGCCCCGCTGGGCCTGGACCTGGCCGCCACCGCCCGCGCCGAGGGCCTGGCCCGGCCGGACGACCTGCCCCTGCCGCCCGGCGCCGTGCCCATCGTCGGTGCCGGTGCCGGTGCCGGCCTCGTCGCCATCGCCCCGGCCGCGCTGGCCGCCCTGCAGGCGCAGGCCGTGGAGAAGCTGCGCGCCTTCCACGCCAGCACGCCGGAAGAGATCGGCCCCGACACCCGCCGCATCAAGCGCCTGGCCGCCCCGCGCGCCAGCGACGCGCTGTGGCAGCACGCCATCGACAGCCTGGTGGCGCAGGGCGCCATCGCGCGCAGCCACCACTGGCTGCATTTGCCGGACCACGCGGCCCGCATGAACGCGGCGGAAGAGCAGCTCGCGCAGCGCCTGATGCCCGCCCTGGCCGAAGGCGCGTTCGACCCGCCCTGGGTGCGCACCCTCGCCAAGGATCTGAACGTGGCTGAGGCCGTGGTGCGCCAGACCCTGGCCAGCATGGCGCGCCGGGGCATGGTCTTCCAGGTGGTGAAAGACCTGTACTATCCCGTCACCACGGTCGAGCAGCTGGCCGCCATCGCCCGCCGATGCATCGCGCAGGAGGGCAGCGGCACCGAACAGGGCCTGCAGGCCGCCAGCTTCCGCGACGCCACCGGCCTGGGCCGCAAACGCGCCATCCAGCTGCTGGAGTTCTTCGACCGCGTGGGCTTCACCCGCCGCGTGAAGGACGCGCACCTGCTGCGCCCCGGCACGCCGCTGTTCGGCGACCGCGGCTGATGCGGTGCGCGGTGGGTTGAGCGTTGGATGGATCGATTGATTAGATGAAGAGATGCTTTCGGCTGCAACGGCCGGAAGCCATGGAAGGGAAGCGCTCCCGGTGGGGCGCCCGGGCTTCAAACCCGGTGGACTGCGCCACGCGTGGTCGGTGGGTTCGACTCCCTCTCCCTTCCGCCCCACCGAGGCACAAAGGCGTTTATGACTCTAGATCCTTGGTCGGCAAATCCCGTTTGGCAAAATTTTTCCTCACTTGTTCGGGAAGCACATTCAGCCGAAGTTGCCCCCACAACAATGGAGCGCTCTCATCACCTGACGGCGGCCCTTTACTTTGGGATAGCAACCCTTGAAGCCTTCCTGAACCGTGTCATGCGAGCACATCTTGCTGCATCTAAAAGCGAACACGTGATTCTTGAAGTTCTACGTAAAGGACGATTCCTCGCCAAGCTGGATAAGTGGCCTCTAGAAATCATCGGAATCCGCCCTGCATTCCCTCAGCAGCAGAGAGATTTAATTGGACTATGCAACGATGTCCGGGGGAATCTAACGCACCCTAAAACGCTTGGTTATGACATTTATAAGCAGCTGCTCACAGTTCGCCCCGACGAGCTTGTTGATGCCGTAGCGACCTATATCGTTACGTTTCACGCAGCACAGCGAACACGTTTTCCTTATTGGATTTTTGGCTGGAACTACCTTAATCCCAGTCCCAGAACGCATGAGATATTTCTCATACATGATCAACAATTTAGTTTCTCACTACGCGCCTTAGGCTTTGATGTCCCTGCTTCCGACGCCATTCGCTCTGAAGCGTGGAGAGATCTGTACCTTAAGTCGTTGGAGGGCTACATAGCAATCAAGAATGCGCTTGACAAAACGTCGGGCTGTGAGCCAAAGGCTATTCCGTTCCCGCATCAGCCAACACTATGTCGTCGCTGGTGGATGGCAGAACATCACAGAAGCTGCGGCCATGTAAGTAAAGAATCGATTGCAGCTGCAAAGCGACTGGACAATATGTAATTCATTACCTATTCAGGACCGCTGTGTCGCGTTCTTATGGCTTACTCGCGAGCAGATGTGCGGGCCCCGCCTCCACTCGCCCCACTACCGCAGCCTCCCCAAACCCTTCCCGCTCAAACACTCCGAGCACGTCTCCCACTGACTCAGGCGCACACGCCACCAACAGCCCGCCCGATGTCTGCGGATCGGTGATCAAGCTCTGCGTTACCGCCGGTAGCCCTTCCGCCAGCACCACGTCCTTGCCATAGCCCGCCCAGTTGCGCCCGCTGGCGCCGGTGATGAAACCCGCCTCCGCCAGCTCCAACACCCCCGGCAGCAGCGGCACCCGGCTCCAATCGATATGCACCGTCACGCCCGCGCCGCGGGCCATTTCCAGGCCGTGGCCGGCCAGGCCGAAGCCCGTCACGTCGGTGATGGCGTGTACGCCGGGCAGTGCGGCCAGCAGCGGGCCAGGGGTGTTCAGGCGCGTCGTGCTGGCGATCATGGCGCGGTAGTGGGCGTCGCTCAGCTGCTCTTTCTTGAGTGCGGCGCTGTACACCCCCACGCCCAGCGGTTTGCCCAGCACCAGCACGTCGCCGGGCTGTGCGCCGGCGTTGCGGCGCACGCGGTCGGGGTGCACCAGGCCCATGGCGACCAGGCCGTAGATGGGTTCCACCGAGTCGATGGTGTGGCCGCCCGCGATGGGAATGCCCGCCGCGCGGCACACATCCTGCCCGCCCCGCACGATGGCGCCGATCACGTCCAGCGGTAGCTGGTTCACCGGCATGGCGACCAGGGCCAGCGCCATGATGGGTTGGCCGCCCATGGCGTACACATCGCTGAGCGCGTTGGTGGCGGCGATGCGGCCGAACTCGTACGGGTCATCCACGATGGGCATGAAGAAGTCGGTGGTGGCCACCAGCGCCTGCGTGTCGTTCAGGCGGTAGACGGCGGCGTCGTCGGCGGTTTCGATGCCGACCATCAGCTCGGGCGGCACGAAGCTTGCGGCGCCGCTGGACTTCAATATCTCCGACAGCACGCCCGGCGCGATCTTGCAGCCGCAGCCGCCGCCGTGCGACAGCGAGGTGAGGCGGGGGCCACCCGTCGGGGAAGAGGCTTGCGTCGGTGCGGCAGCGGCAGCGTTCATGGCAAAGAGGCTCGGGGCAATCGGGGGCCGTCAGTGTGCAACACCCCCGGCAGGGCCGCGCGCCATCCCCGCACCTGCGGTCGAGTTTTGTGCGCCGCACACCGGTTTGGCGGGCAAAAGTGGGATCATGCTGCGCCTGCTGCCTCACTGCGCCCTGCGCGCAGCCGATCAACACCCGGCCCCAGAACGATGACGACCACCCACAAGGAGTGCCCCCATGCAACGCCGCCACTTCCTCCAGTTCTCCGCCGCCACGCCCTTCGCCGGCGCCCTGGCACTGCCCGGCCTGGCCAGCGCCGCCGCGGCTACCGGCCCATCGGCCAGCGCCTGGCGCACCTATGACGTGACTACGCAGATCGACCTGGCCGAGCGCACCGCGCAGGGCCGCGTGTGGGTGCCGCTGCCGGCGCGCCAGTTGGGCGCGGGCCACAGCGTGCACCAGCGCGTGCTGGAGACGCGCTTCGAGGCCCCCGGCGCCCAGCGCGCCGAGATCGTCACCGGCACGGGCGGGGCCCAAATGCTGGCCGTGCAGTGGGCTGACCCTAGCGCACCGCAGCAGGTCAAGCTGGTGAACCGCGTGGCCCTGCGCGACCGCGCCGCCGACCTGGGTGCCACCACGCCCGTGCGCGCCGCCAGCGCTGCCGAACTGCGCCCCTGGCTGCAGCCCAGCACGCTCAAGCCCACCGACGGTGTGGTCGGCGAGACGGCCCGCAAGATCGTGGCCGACGCCGGCGCGCAGACCGATATAGAGAAGGGAAAGGCCATCTACGACTGGATCGTGGCCAACTGCCAGCGCGTGGGCAGCGTGCGCGGCTGCGGCACGGGCGATGCGGCCTATGTGCTGACCAGCGGCAACCTGGGCGGCAAGTGCGCCGACCTGAACGGCCTGTTCGTGGCCCTGGCGCGCGCCAGCGGCGTGCCGGCACGCGATGTGTACGGCGTGCGCGTGGACGATTCGGCCCACGGCTACAAGAGCCTGGGCAAGAGCGGCGACATCAGCCGCGCCCAGCACTGCCGCGCCGAGTTCTACGCGCAAGGCTACGGCTGGGTGCCGGTGGACCCGGCGGACGTGCGCAAGGTGATGCTGGAAGAAGCGCCCGGCGGCCTGCCTAAGACGGACGCCCGCGTGCGCGCCGCCAACGCCATGCTCTTCGGCGCCTGGGAGATGAACTGGATGGGCTACAACAGCGCCGAAGACGTGCGCCTGCCCGGCGCGCAGCAGGCGGCGGCCCCGCTCGCCTTCCTGATGTATCCCCACGGCGAGACCGCCCAGGGCCGGCTGGACAGCCTGGACCCGGCCACCTTCCGCTACACCATCCAATCCACCCGGGTGTGATCCTCCCCCTGAGGCGCTGCGCGCCTTCCCCCTCTCTCTTCGCGCTACGCGCTGCGGGAGGGGGACGCAGCCACCGCGGCGGGGCGGCCCTTGCGGGGCTGCCCGCGCCTGGGCCGCACCCGCTTCAAACGATGCGCACAGTGCTTTGCGCCCTAGAAGTCCGGTGAAACCATTGCACCGTAGGACCGACCTGCGGCGCCGCCACGCCCTCGCGCTGGCGCTGGGCGCTGCCTTGAGCGGCATGGCCGGCGCGCGCCAAGCGGGGGCGGTCACGGCGGCAGGGCCAGGCCCGGATGCGGGCGACACCGCACTGCAGCCCTGGCAGCCTGCGCAGGCGCCCGCGCTGCAGGCCACCGATCTGGCCACGGGCCAGCGCCGCAGCCTGGCCGATTTCGCCGGCCGCCCGCTGCTGGTGAACGTGTGGGCCACGTGGTGCGGTCCCTGCCGCGTGGAGATGCCCGGCCTGAACGCGCTGGCCGAGCGGCTGGGGCCTGAGGGCCTGCAGTTCGTGGCGCTCAACCATGGCGAGATGCCGGAGCGCGTGCAGCGCTTTCTGGCCGAGGTGCCCGTGCGCGGCACCGTCCTGCTGGACCGCAGCCAACTGCTGCTCAAGGCCTGGAGCGGCGGCCTGTCGCTGCCGGCCACCTTTCTCTTCGACGCGCAGGGCCGGCCGCGGCTGTGGGCGCAGGGCGAACGGGACTGGAGCCATCCGGACCTGGTGCGGGCCGTGCGTTCGGCGCTGACTTGATTGCAAGCCAAATCGGCCTCTAGCGCTTATTCAGCAAGCGCATGCAGCTATTATTTAAATAGCATCTTGGTTAGTAAATGGGCTGCAGGGCGCCCCTTTACACAGGCGTTCTGCATCACGGCATCAGCGCTGCGGAGGCCGCGCCCGCTGCACGACTCTTTAGGGCCCCGATCACCGGCCCCTCACCGCTTGCGCGCCGGCACACCCGCTGCTGCGGCAGCCTGCAGGCGCCGTGCGGCGACGGCAGCGACTACGCCCAGCGCCAGCAGCAGGCCATCCACGCCCCACACGGCGGCCGGCGTGTGGGCGATGGTGGCCGCGCCATAGGCCCCCGTCGTCCAAGCGTTGAGCGCCACGCAGGCCGGTGCCAGCACGGCGATGGCGCGGGCCTGGTCCCGCCAGGCCCGCGCACCGCGCAGATCCGTGTGCAGCAGCCCCGCGTGCAGCAGGCTGCCCAGCCAAACTGCACAGAACGCGGCGACCTCCAGCGCACCCCGGTCCAGCGCCAGGCCGGCGACGTTGACGGACGCATGGGCCGGCAGCAGGCGGTTGGCGGCCAGGTAGGCCAGCGTGGCCACGACCAGGCCGGCGGTGCCGGCCACGCTCAGCGCCGCCACCACGCGCCCGCCGGCATGCGGCGGCGTGCGGGCGCGGCGCGTGGCCAGCCAGTAGACCTGGCCGGTGGCGATCATCACGCAGCCGCACAGGCCCAGGCCGAAGTACAGCCAGCGCAGCAGCGCGTGCTCGAACTGCACGAAATGCAGGCCCGACAGAAAGCGCTGCACGCCCATGGCGGGCGCGGCCTCGAAGCGCTGCAGCAGCCGGCCGGTGCCGGCGTCGAAGTAGAGCTGACCGAGGTTCATCGACACCTCGCGCGCGTACGAGCGGCGGAACTCGACATAGCTGTCCGCGCGGCCTGGCTTCCACACGCGCACGAAGTACGGCTCCGCACCGCCGCCCCACACTTGGCGCGCCTGCGCTGCCATGGCGTCGAGCGAGGCCAGCGGCGCTGCCGCTGCGGGCGCCGCGCCGCCAGTTCCTGCAACGCCCGCGCCTGCGTCGCCCTGCCCGCGCGGCGGCCGGTAGCGCCCGTAGCCGTCGGCCTGCACAGCGGCCCGGGCCTGCGCGCCGGTGCCGTACACGCCCACATGCGCCTGAGGAAAGTAGATGGCCCAGAAGATCACCAGCCCCGACAGGGTGATGGCGAAGTGGAACGGCAGCGCCGCCACGCCCGTGAGGTTGTGCAGGTCCAGGCTGCTGCGCGGCAGCCGCTTGCGCGGGCGGAAGGTGAAGAAGTCGGCCAGCAGCTTGCGGTGGATGACCACGCCGCTCACCAGCAGCACCAGCATGCCCATGCCGGCGATGCCCACCAGCCACTTGCCCACGCCGTTCCAGTCGATGTGCAGGCCGTAGTGGAACGGGAAGAAGAAGCCGCTGGCGCCCCAGGTGCCCGCATCGGGGAGCACAGCCAGCGTGGCCGGGTCTAAGTGGCGCTGCTCGCGTGCGCCCTCGCGGGTCTGCCACGACAGGCGCAGCACGGGCGTGCGCGCGGTGGGCCAATCGATGCGCCACTGCCGGGCGCCCTCCGGCACGTGGGCCTGCGCCAGCGGCACCAGCGCGTCGAGCCGGGGCGGGGCCTGCGGCGCGGCCAGGCGCGTGGCGGGCATCATCCAGCGGTCGAGCTCGCGATCGAACACGCTGAGCGTGCCCATCCAGAAGATGGCGAACAGCAGCACGCCCAGCACGATGCCGGCCCAGGTGTGCACGCCGCCCAGGCGCTGGCGGTAGCCCGCGCCGCTCATGCCGCCGGCCCCAGCCGGGCGCACCACGCCAGCAGCGCGCACGCGCCGGCCAGGCCGCCCAACACGGCGGCCAGCCGGCGCAGGCTAGGGCAGGCCAGCGCCCACATCAGCAGAACCAGATAGGCGGGAAAGCCCAGCATGCCGGCCGTCACCACCGCCTCGGACCGCGCCATGCCGGCCCGCGCCAGCAGCGCGGCGCCGCCCATGACGGCCAGCGCGGTAACGGCGTAGCCGCCCGCGATGGCGACCAGCGCGCGCACGGCGGCCATCGCCCGGGCCATCGCCACGGAGCGGTGTCCTGCCGCCGCCTTCGCCACGCCCTGCCCTCTGCGCGTCAGAAGTCGAGCGAGTAGCCCAGCGTGAGCGTGCGGCCCCGCCCGGCGAAGTAGCGCAGCGGCTCCACCAGCGCGCTCTGCGAGTAGTAGGTGATGTAGTTGCGGTTGAACAGGTTGGCGACGGCCAGGCGCAGCGTGCCCTTCTTGTCGGCCAGCTTGTAGTTCATGCTGGCGTCCACCAGCGTGTAGCCGGTGAACTTCTTGGCCGGGTCGTCGAAGGTCTTGCTGAAGGCGTGCTGCACCTGCACGAAGGACGACAGCTGCCCGGTCCACTGCGCCGTCCACGAGGCCAGCAGCCGGTCGGGCGAGACATTCAGGCCGTCGAGCCGTGCGTCCAGCGTGCCGTTGTCATCGCTGTCGTAGCGGCCCTTGGTGTGCACGTAAGACAGCTTGCCCTTGTGGGCGCGGTTGAAGCGGTAGCCCAGGCTGGTGTCCACGCCGTCGATGCGGTTCTTCTCGCGCGCCAGCATGAAGGCGTCGTTCACGCGGATCACGCGGCTGCCGTAGTCGGACGACGAGCGGAACCAGCTCGCCTCGGCCTCCCAGGGGCCGCGCTTGAAGCGCGCGCCCAGCTCCACGCTCTTGGTCACGATGGGGCTCAGGCTCTGCATGTCGTCCACATCCTGGCCGGGCGTGTTGATGGCGCGCAGCACGCGGCCCACGTCGGGCATGCCGAAGCCTTCGGAGTAGCTGGCGAAGAGGTTCCAGTCCTTGGTGGGCTCGAAGACCACGCCGGCGTTGTAGAGCGTCTCGTTGAAGTCCAGCTTGCCGCCCTGCACGGCCACGCGGTTGTAGCGGGCCAGGGTGCGGTAGGAGTCGATGCGCAGGTCCGCAGACTCGCGGCGCACGCCGCCGTGCAGCGTCCATTTCTCGAACGGCTTGTACTCGCCCTGCACGAACAGCGACAGGTTGCGGTACTCGGACTCGGGCACATAGGTGCGGCCCGTGCCGTACAGGTCCTGCTTGCCCTTGTCCACCAGTGTGTCGAAGCCGGTGGTGAGCTTGAGCCGGTTGTCCAGCAGGTCGGCCTTGGTCAGCGTGACCTTGCTGCCCAGCTTCTTGGAGACGGCGCGCGACTGGTCGTACAGCCGGCCCACCGGCGCAATAGTGGCGTCCTGGAAGGTGGCCGAGTTGTCGGCACCGAACAGCCCCTCGAAATCCTGGTGGAACACCATGGCGGACAGCTCCATGCCGGCCAGGTCGTAGTGGTTGTAGCTGATGCTGGAGGTCCACACATCGTTCCACGGCGGCGTGCCCTCGGGCGTGCCGCGTACGGACGTGGTGGGCAGGCCCGTGGCGCGGTTGCCGGCCACGGCGAGGTAGTTGGCCTCGGACTTGATCTTGTAGCGGTTCAGCGAGAACTGCAGGCGCTGGTTGTCGTCCAGCCACCAGCCGATCTTGCCCAGCACGTCGTAGCTGCGCGAATCCATCAGGTCGCCCTGCGTGTTGTCCGCGCCGATGGAGCGGCCCTTGGCGTCGCGGTACAGGCCCTGGTCTTCGGCCGCGATGGCGAAGAGGTAGTCCAGGCGGTCCTGCCGGCCGCTGGCGCGGTAGGTGGTCTTGTAGCCCATCACGTCACCGCCGATGTCGGACGTGGGCATGGTGGCCTGCACGTCCACGTGCTGGTTGAAGGCGCCGTTCTCGGGCCGCTTGGTGATCAGGTTGATGGTGCCGCCCGTGGCGCCCAGACCGTTGACGGCGTTGGCGCCCTGCACCACCTCGATGCGTTCGACCATGGAGAAGTCGATGGTGTGCGCCTCGCGCCCCGTCGGGCGGATGGGGTTGGACTGCGGCACGCCGTCGATCAGGATCAGCGGGGTGCGGCCGCGCAGCGTCTCGCCGCTGCCGTTCATCTTGCCGCGGCTGGGGGTGTACGACGGAATCAGGTTGCTGAGCACATCGGACGAGTTGGTGGACAGGGCCAGTTGGCGGTCGATGTCGGCCTTGCCGATGATCTGCACCGTCTGCGGGGCCTTCTCGGCCTCGATGTTGGAGCGGGACGCCTGGACGACGACCGTCTCCAGGGCCTCGCCCTCCGCGGGCAAGGACGCGGCATCGGAGGCGGCCACCACGGCTGCGGCCTCCGGCGCCGCTGCTGCGGCCGCAGCAGGGGCCGGGCGTGCCGCGGGTGCCGCGGCGGGCACGGCCGGCGCGAGCAAGTAGCCCGCTTCGGTCTTCTGGATGGAATAGCCCGTGCCCTGCAGCAGGCGGGCGAAGCCTTCGTCCACGCCGTAGCGGCCGTCCAGGCCCTGCGTGCGCAGGCCGGCCACGCGCTGCGGGTCCACCACCAGCGCCACGCCCGCCTGCTGGGCGAAGCGGTTGAGGGCCGGCGCCAGCGGCCCGGCCGGGATGCTGAACGCCTGCGCATTCACCGCGCCGGGTGCCTGGGCATGCGCGCCGCCCGCCATGGCGGCAAGGGCCAGAGACAGGGAGAGCGCCAGGGGAGACAGGCAGCCGCGGCGGGCTGAAACGCTTTGCGTCGCGCATGGGAGGAGGTCCTTTTCCGTTTTCCGTTGAGTTCAACCGCCTTGACGGATGGCGAACGGAAAAGTGGAACCAGCCGCTAAAAATTTTTCTGGAGGACCGGTCAGGACGCCGGCTGCAGGTCCACCCAGACCCAGCGCGACGCCACGGATCGCAGGCGCAGCTGCGGAAAGTTCTGCTGCAGCAGGCGCAGCGCCTGCGCCGTGTCGTCTAGCGGCAGCACGCCCGAGACGCGGATGGCGGCCAGCGCCGCGCGGTCGAACTGCAGCGGCCCGGGGTGGTGCGGCGCCAGGCGGTCCAGCACCTCCGGCAGCGGCCGGTCGTGCACCACCAGCTGGTGCCGCTGCCAGCCCTGCTCCACGCCCTCCGGGTCCATGTCCTCCACCGCGCCGATGCCCTCGGCGCCGACATGCACGCGCTGGCCGGCCTGCACGACCACGGGCTTGCGCACCGCGGCGGCGCCATTGCCGTCATCGGGGGCCTGCACCGCCACGCGCGACTCCAGCATCTCCAGCGTCAGGCCGCCGTCATCGTAGGTGACGGCAAAGCGCGTGCCCAGGGCGCGGATGCGGCCGAGCGGCGTCTGCACGTAGAAGGGGCGCGTGGCGTCCTTGGCCACATCGACCAGCAGGCTGCCGCGCACCAGCTCGACCACGCGCTCGCGCTCGTCCGCGCGCCAGTGGATGGCGGCCACGCCGCTCAGGGTGAGCTGGGATCCGTCGCTCAGCGTGTGGCGGCGCCACTCGCCGGCGCTGCTGCGCACGTCGGCCCACAGGTGCGCGGGCGGGTGGCTGTGCAGCGCCAGCCACGAGGGCACGGCCAGCAGCGCCACCAGAGCCACGGCACCGGCGGCACGGCCCAGGGCCCGGCGCCGGCGGCTCTGGGCGCCCGGCTGCACCGCGTTCAGCGCCGCCCGGGCGGCCTGCGCATCGGCAGCGCCGGGGCCGGCGGCCTGCCGTACGCGGCCGATGAAGGCCTCCAGCCGGGCCGCGGCTTCCGCATGCTGCGGGCTTTGCGCGCGCCAGGCCGCAAAGCCGCGCTGCGCCCGGGCGCGCTCGTCCGCGTCGTCGCTGTCGAGCCCCACGATCCAGCCGGCGGCCTGCTCGGCCAGATCGGCCGGCGGTGCGTCGTCCCAGGCCCGCACCGCCGTCAGCCCTGCAGAACGCGCTGGCAATGGGCCAGCGCCTGGATGAGGTACTTCTGCACCATCTTGGTGGACACGCCCAGTTCGGCAGCCGCCACCGCGTGGGTGTGGCCTTCCAGGTAGCACAGCAGGAAGGCCTGGCGTGCCTTGGGCGCCAGCCCGTCGAGCGCGGCCTCGATCTGCAGCAGCGCCTCGACGGTCTGCGCCACCTCCTCGGCCGACGGTGCGGCGTCGAAGGTGGCCGCGGACGCGGCGGCTAATTCCTCCAGGTAGGTCTTTTCGATCAGGCGGCGGCGGGCCTCGTCGATCAGCAGCCGCTTGGCCGTGGTGACCAGGTAGGCGCGCGGCTCGCGCACGCCCAGCAGCGCGTCGCGCGAGCCGAGGATGCGCACGAAGGTGTCCTGCGCCACGTCGGCCGCATGGTGGCCGCAGCCGAGCCGGCGCCGCAGCCAGCCAAACAGCCATCCGTGATGTTCGCCATACAGCGCCTGCATTTGCAGCCGGTGCTGCTGCGCGGCCGCGTCCACCGCTGACATTGCCACCTCCAGTCCGCTCGCGGACCGCCATTGCGTTTGAGAATCCTTCTCATCTTACCGCACGTCGCCTTCGCACCCGCCGGCGCCTGTGCGGAAAGCGCGGGCCTGGGACTGGCAGGCGCTGCAGACGGCTGGTACCCGGCGGGCGGCAGAGCGGCCCCCTCTGCGGCAAGCGGTCCGCAGAAAGCGGATTCAAGGCACTTCGGCCTCCATCGCTTACCTAGCAAGCGCATGTAGCTATTAATTAAATAGCATTCACAATCGCGCTGCCGAAGGGGGATGGGCGTGGGCGGTTGCCAGGTGGCCCTCCGCGGCTACCCGCCCCGCGAGAAGGCCGAAGCCCGCGCCACCTGGTCCGCCGTGGGCCGCACGCCGGTGTACAGGGCGAACTGCTCGGCCGCCTGCAGCGCGATTACCTCCGCGCCGGTAAGGACTGGGCGGCCCTGGCGGCGGGCTTCGGCGATCAGCGGCGTCTCGGCCGGCAGGGCCACCACGTCGAACACCCAGGTCGCGCCCGCCACCTGCGCGGGCGTGAAGGCCAGCGCCTGGGCCTGGGCACCGCCCGCCATGCCGAGGGGCGTGGCGTTGACCAGCACATCGGCCGCGATGTCGCCCTGCGCATCGCCCTGCCAGGCGTAGCCGTGGGCGGCGGCCAGCGCCCGGCCGGCCACCGCGTTGCGGGCCACCACCGTGCCCTGGCGCAGGCCGGCATCGACCAGCGCGGCCAGCACCGCACGCGCCATGCCGCCGCTGCCGCGCACGGCCACCCGCAGGCCGGGCGGCACGCCGTGCTGCGCCAGCAAGGCCCGCACGGCGAGGTAGTCGGTGTTGTAGGCCACCAGGCGGCCGCCCTCGTTCACCAGCGTGTTCACCGACTGCAGCCGCGCGGCCGACGGGTCCAGCGCGTCGGCCAGCGGGATCACCGCCTCCTTGAAGGGCATGGAGATGGCACAGCCGCGCACGCCCAGGGCGCGCACGCCGGCGATCGCCGCCGACAGGTCGGTGGTGGTGAACGCCTTGTAGACGTAGTCCAGCCCCAGTTCCTCGTACAGGAAGTTGTGGAAGCGCGTGCCGATGCTGCTGGGCCGCGCGGCCAGGGACATGCACAGCTGCGTGTCCTTCGTCAGGCGCAGCGTCATGCCGCGGGCCCTGTGGCTGCCGCCGCCGCTGCCGGCGGCAGCCGCCGCTTGAGCACGCCCAGCGCCAGCCCCGTCACCACGGACCCGGCCACGATGGCGGCGGCATACAGCAGCACGTGGTTGACGGCGTTGGGAATGGCCAGCACGAAGATGCCGCCATGCGGCGCCTGCAGGCCGATGTTCCATGCCATCGACAGGCCGCCGGCCACGGCCGAGCCCAGCACGCAGGCCGGAATGACGCGCAGCGGATCGCGCGCCACGAAGGGAATGGCGCCCTCGGTGATGAAGGCCAGGCCCAGCACGGCCGACGCCTTGGACGCCTCGCGCTCCTCGGCCGTGAAGCGGCTCTTGAACAGCCAGCACGCCAGGGCGATGCCCAGCGGCGGCGTCATGCCGGCCGCCATGGCCGCGGCCATGGGGTTGGCCACGCCGCTGGCAATCAGCGTGGTGGAGAACACGTAGGCCGCCTTGTTCACCGGCCCGCCCATGTCGAAGGCCATCATGGCGCCCAGGATGATGCCCAGCAGCACGGCGCTGCCGGTCTGCAGGCCCTTGAGCCAGTCGGTCAGCGCGCCCATCACGGCGGCCATGGGCGCGCCGATCACCATCATCATCAGCACGCCGACGATGGCCGCGCCCAGCAGCGGCAGGATCAGCACGGGCTTGAGCCCGTCGAGCCCGCGCGGCAGGCGGATCCACCGGTTCAGCCAGTGCACGGAATACCCGGCGATGAACCCCGCCGCGATGGCGCCCAGAAAGCCCGCCCCCACGGTGCCGGCCAGCAGCCCGCCGATCATGCCGGGCGCAATGCCGGGCCGGTCGGCGATGGAATAGGCGATGTAGCCCGCCAGCGCCGGCAGCATGAGCGCGAAGCCCGCCTTGGCCCCCACCTGGAACAGCACCCAGCCCAGCGTGCCCTTGTGCGCGTCGTCGTACACGTAGATGCCGCCCAGCGCGAACGCCAGCGCGATCAGCAGGCCGCCCGCCACCACGAAGGGCAGCATGAACGACACGCCGGTCATCAGGTGCTTGTAGGCGCCCGCGGATTCACGCGGGGCCGCCGCGCCGGGCGCCGTACCGCTGCCCGCCTGCGCCGCTGCCGGTGCGGCCGGGCCGCCCCACACCGCGGCCTGCGCGCGCGCCTGGGCGAACACCGCCGCCGCATCGTGGATGGCGGCCTTGGTGCCGGTGGCGTACAGGCGCTTGCCGGCGAAGCGGTCGCGGTTGACCTGGGTGTCCGCCGCGATCACCACCAGGTCAGCCGCCGCGATGTCGGCCGCGGTGAGGGTGTTCTGCGCGCCGACGGAACCCTGCGTCTCCACCTTGATGCGGTGGCCCAGGGCCTGCGCGCCCTGCTCCAGCGCCTCGGCGGCCATGAAGGTGTGGGCCACGCCCGTGGGGCAGGAGGTGATGGCGACGATGTTCAACGGGCCGGCCGGGGTCTGCGCCGCCGCGGCAGAAGGCGCCGCTGCGGCAGGCAGGGCAGCGCCCGCAGCGCCGGTGCTCCGGGCCAGCGCCTCGCGCACCACGCGGGCGGCATCGGCCAGCACGGCCTGGGGCGTGGCCTCGTGCACAGGCGCGGCCAGTTGGCCCAGCAGTTCCTGCCGGTCCACGGGCATGTCGGCCGCCACGATGACGGCGGCGGCGCCAGCAAGCTCAGCATCGCTGAACGCGCCCTGCGTGCCCAGGCTGCTGTGCACGCTGAGCGCCAGCCGGTGGCCGGCGTTTTCCGCCGCGGCGCGCAGCGCCTCGGCCACCATGAAGCTGTGGGCCGGGCCGGCCTGGCTCGCGGCGATGGCAATGAGTTGGGCCATGGTGGGGGTCTCCTGCGTTCAGATCGGCTGCGCCGAGATGGCCGCGGCCAGGGCGTCCACCTCGCGGCGGGGCGGCAGGCCGGGCGCGATGCGCTGGATGCGCGCAGCCGCGCAGGCCATGCCGAAGAGGGCGGCGCCGGGCATGGGCTGCCCTTGCGACAGCGCAGCCAGCGTGCCGGCCACCAGCGCGTCGCCCGCGCCCACGGTGGTGGCCACGGGCACGCGCGGCGCGGCGGCATGCCAGCAGTGCGCAGCCGTGGCGATGACGGCGCCCTCGCCGCCCAGCGACACGGCCATCTGCCCCACGCCGAAGTCCTGGCACAGCCCGCGCGCGGCGGCGGCCACCTCGGCCCGCGTCGGCAGCCCGTGGCCGGCCAGCTCTTCCAGTTCGGCCTGGTTGGGTTTGATGAAGGCGACCGGCACCACCGCGCCGCGGGCCGGATCGGCCAGCACGCGCAGCAGGTCCCGCAGCACGGCGCCGCCGGTGTCGATGGCGATGTGCGCGCCCTGCGCATGCAGGGCGCGGGCGATGCGCTCCCACACGCCGGCATCGGCACCGGGGGGCAGGCTGCCGGCCAGCTCGCACCAGTCGCCGGGCTGCACGCGCTCGGCCAGCAGGGCGAGCAGCCCGGCCTCGGCGTGGGCCAGCGCATCGGGCGCCAGCGACAGGCCCGGCAGGTTGATGTCGGTGGAGTCGCCGCGCGACGCGTCGGCGATCTTGATGTTGGTGCGGGTGGCGCCGGGCAGGCGCAGCATGGCGTCGTCGATGCCGCGGGCCGCGAAGGCGTCGACGAACACACCGTCGTTGTCCGCGCCCAGCCAGCCGGTGGCGGTGACGGACCGGCCCAGCGCGGCCAGCACGGCCGCCACGCCCACGCCCTTGCCGCCGGCCTCGCGCTGGTCGCCCTGGGCGCGGTGGACGGCGCCGGGCACCAGCGCGGCCACGCGCACGGTGTGGTCGATGGCGGGGTTGAGCGTGATGGTGAAGAGGCGCGGATCAGCCATGGCGGGCTCCTGCGGCGGACCCGGCCCGACTCTTCAAGCCAAATCGGCCTCCAGCGCTTATTCCATCAGCGCAAGCAGCTATTGATTGCATAGCATCATCCTTTCGATGGCGCAGGGTTCAGGAAGCCGCCGCAGGTCGCAGCTCGGCGCCCAGGGCGCGCACCTCGTCGGCCGTGTCCACCTGCAGCGCGCGCTGGGCCAGCGCCTGCAGCTCGGCCAGGCTGTGGCGGCGCAGCAGGGCCTTGACGGTGCCGATGTCGCCGGTGCTCATGCTGAGCTCGTCCACCCCCAGGCCCACCAGCAGCGCGGCGCCCAGCGGCTCGCCGGCCAGCCCCCCGCACACGCCCACCCAGCGGCCGTGCGGGCGGGCGCCGGCCACCGTGCGCTTGATGAGGCGCAGCACGGCGGGGTGCAGGCTGTCGGCCATGCCGGCCAGCTCGGGGTGCTGGCGGTCCACCGCCAGCGTGTACTGGGTGAGGTCGTTGGTGCCGATGGAGAAGAAGTCCACATGCGCGGCCAGCCGGTCGGCGATGAGCGCGGCCGATGGCACCTCGATCATGATGCCCACCGGCACGGCAGGCGCCTTCAGTTCGGCGCGCACGGCTTCCATGCGCTGCCGCAGCGTGCGCACCTCTTCGACCGTGCTGATCATGGGGAACATCACCTGCAGCGGGCCGTGCCGCGCGGCGCGGTACAGCGCCCGCAGCTGGGGCACCAACAGGTCGTCGCGCCGCAGCGCCAGCCGCGCGCCGCGCACGCCGAGGAAGGGGTTGTCCTCCACCGGCAGGTCCAGGTGCGGCACCTGCTTGTCGCCGCCGATGTCCAGCGTGCGCACCACCAGGGGCTTGCCCTGCAAGGCCTCCGCCATGGCGCGGTAGGCCCTGTACTGGGCGTCTTCGTCGGGCACCGTGTCGCGCTCCAGAAAGAGGAACTCGGTGCGCATCAGCCCCACGCCCTCGGCGCCGGCCTCCAGCGCTTTCACCGCCTGGTCGGCGCGGTTGGCATTGGCGGCGATCTCCACCGTGTGGCCGTCGGTGGTGGTGGCGGGCTGCTGGCGGGTGCGGGCCTCTTCCTCCTGGCGGCGCGCCAGCCGGGCGATGCGCTCGCGCGCTTCGATCAGCGCGGTCTCGCTCGGGCCCACGTAGAGCCGGCCGCGGTAGCCGTCGAGGATGGCAACGGCGCCGGCCAGCGCGGGCGCCGACGTATCGCCCGCACCGTCCGGCAGCACGCCCGGGCCGGCCGCCACCACGGCGGGCAGGCCCAGCGCGCGCGCCAGGATGGCGGTGTGCGCCGTGGGGCCGCCGCGCGCAGTGCAGAAGCCGCGCACGCGGCTGGTGTCGATCTGCGCGGTGACGGAGGGCGAGAGGTCGTCGGCCAGCAGGATGGCGTCGTGCGGCCAGGCAGCGGCCACGTCGGCGGACTCGTGCCCGCGGCCCAGCAGGTGGCGCAGCACGCGCTCGCCCACGTCCTGCAGGTCGGCTGCGCGGGCGGCCAGGGTGGCGTCGGCCAGGGCGCGCTGCGCGGCCACGCGCTCGGCCATGGCATGGCGCCAGGCCCAGGCGGCGCCGTGGCGCTGCACCACCTGGCGGCTCACGGCCTGCAGCAGGTCGGCATCCTGCAGCAGGCCCTGGTGCGCGGTGAAGATGGCGGCCTGCTCGGCGCGGCCGCCGGCCTTCGCATCGTCCGCCAGTTGCTGCAACTGGCCCAGCGCAGCGGCCAGCGCGCGGTCCAGCTGGGCGGCTTCCTCGGCGATGGTGGTGAAGCGGTCTTCCACTTCCAGCTCGGTGCCTGCGGCCTGCACCAGCGTGCCCACCACCAGCCCGGGGCTGGCGGCGATGCCCGTGAAGGTGCGGCGCGCGGCGGGCTGCCAGTCGCCCAGCTCCGCGCCCAGCCCCTGGGCCTGCGCCTGCCGCGCGGCGGACAGTTCGGCCTGCCGGCTTTCCTCCTCGCCCAAGCGCTGGATGGTGGCGTGCAGCGTGGAGAGTGCCGCCGCCGCGTCCGTGCCCTGGGCCGACAGGCGCAGCTGTGCGCCCCGCCCGGCGCCCAGGCCCAGCAGCGCGGCCACGCTCTTGGCGTCGGCCACCGTGTCGCCGCAGCGCACATGCACCCGCGCGCTGAAGCGGCCGGCCACGCGGGCCCATTCGCCGGCGGGGCGCGCGTGCAGGCCGTTGGGGTAGTTCAAGGACAGCTCGCGGCCCAGGGGAAAGTCCTCCAGCACCGGCGGGGCGCCGCTGCCGCCCTGCGCACCGCCCATGGCATCGTCGCCTGTGAGGGCGCGCACGATCTCCCCGGCGTCGGTGGTCGTGGCCAGCCGGCGCATCAGCGCACCGTCGCGCATCACGCGGGTGAGACGGCGCAGCACCTGGATGTGCTCGTCCGACGACGCGGCGATCGCCACCACCAGGTGCGCCTGCTTGGCGTCGTCGCCCCAGCGCACGCCGGCCGGCACCTGCAGCACGGCCAGGCCGGTGCGGCGCACCAGGTGCTTGTCTTCCACCATGCCATGGGGAATGGCCAGGCCCTCGCCCAGAAAGGTGTTGGCCACCTTCTCGCGCTGCAGCAGGCTGTCGACATAGGCAGGCTGAATGTGGCCGGCCTGGGCCAGCAAGGCGCCTGCGGCCCGCACGGCGTCTTCGCGGTTGTGCGGGGCCGCGCCCAGGCGCACCTCGACCGGAATGGTGGACATGGCAATGTCTCCTGCGAAATTTGGTATCGATTCCAAAATGGGATTATGGGCTGCTCCTCTGGCTGCCAGCAAGCACTCTCGACGGCCCCACGCCTGAAAACCAAGGGAAAACACTGATCCGAAGGGTCTCTGCGCAGCCGTGGAGGACCCGAATGAACGCCTTGGTTCACCCGCGCTTTCCAACCTTGTGAGGAATCGATACCATTTCAGACGGTTCGTATTCCTTCTTTCGTCCCCACCCTTCTCAGGAGCCATCCGCGTGGCCAGCATCAAGGACGTGGCGCAACGCGCCGGCGTATCCACCACCACCGTCTCGCGCGTGCTCAGCACGCCCGGGGCCGTGCGCGCGCCGCTGCGCGAGCAGGTGGAGCGCGCCATCGCCGAACTGGCCTACCGCCCCAACCTGGCGGCACGCCGCCTGCGCCAGCGCCGTGCCTCGCTGGTGGGCTTGATCGTTTCGGACATCCGCAGCGCTTTCTTCACCGACGTGGGCCGCGCCGTGGAAGACGTGGCCTACCGCCACGGGCTGCGGCTCATCCTGTGCAACAGCGACGAAGACCCGGCCAAGGAGCAGTCGTACCTGGAACTGATGGCCGACGAGCAGGCCAGTGGCGTGATCCTGTCGCCCACCATGGCCGGCCTCAAGCAGCTGCGCCCGCAGGCCTGGCCCTTCCCCCTGGTGCTGGTGGACCGGGCGCTGGACACCACGCGCGCCGACCGCGTGGTGCTGGACAACCACGCCGCCGCCCGCCGCGCCACCGAGCATCTGCTGGACAACGGCTACCGCCGCATCGCCCTGCTGGCGGGCACCCACAGCACCACCGGGCAGCAGCGCCACGCCGGCTATGCAGAGGCCCTGGCCGCCCGCAGCCTGGCGCCGCAGCCGGTGTGGATGGACCCGACGCGCGAGGCCGGCGAACACGCCACGGCCCAGCTGCTGTCCGGCCCCGACCGGCCCGATGCGCTACTGGCCACCAACGGCCTGCTGCTGCTGGGCGCCCTGCAGGCCGTGCAGGCCGCCGGCCTGCGCCCGCCGCACGACATTGGCATCGCGGGCTTCGACAACAACGACTGGACTTCGTTGCCTGCGCTGGATGTCACCACGGTGGCGCAGCCCACCTACGACATCGGCCGCACGGCGGCGGAGCTGCTGCTGCAGCGCATGCAGGACCCGGCGCGGCCGGTGCGGCAGGTGGTGCTGGAAGGGGCGCTGGTGGTGCGGGGGTCCAGCGCGGGGCGCATTGCGGGGACCGTCAGACCCTGGCCACGAGGTCCGTGAGCAGCCAAAGCGCCATCCCCAGCATCGCCATCGCTGTCACCGCATCCACCATGCGCCAGCTCCTGGACGAGATCAGCCAGTGGCTGGCACCTCTTGCCAGAGCCACCCACGCAGTGAACCAGACGATGGACGCAAGAAAAGCGCCGGCAGAGAACGTCAGGCTGGCCGTGGCGGGAAGCGCCGCCCCCACCGAGCCCAGAATGACCATGGTGTCGAGCCACGAGGCAGGATTGCCAAGCGACATGGCCAGAAGACGACGTATCCACCTTCGGTCGCAGGGTTGTGCCGCAGGCGCCAGCGCGTCGGCAGACCCCAGGGCAGCAGCGCGCGCCGCTTGCAGGGCATGACCCGTGAGCAATGCCACTCCAGCAGCCTGCAAGAGCACCTGGAGAGCCGGGAAGGTTTCCAGCGCGGCAGAGACGCCCAGGACGCCCACCGCAATCAGGACCAGGTCGCTACCGCTGCTGATGGCGACGAGCGTCGCGCGAGAACGGCCCAAAAGGGCTTCACGAAAAACGAGAACGTCTTTAGGACCGGGACAGATGAAGAGGCCCAGGGCAAGCAAGAAGCCTTGCATGGCGGCAGCAGAGAGGTCGAGCATGTCGGAAGAACCGACAACCTCTCAAGCTGGACCGGTGGGTCAAAGAATGCCCAGGATTTTATCTGTGGCCCGGCTCATGCGGCAGGGCCTGCGGCTCAGCGGCCCGGTCAAGCCACCCGCGGCTTCACCTTCCCCGCCGCCAGCTTGGCATTGGCACGCGCGGTGTCTACATCGGCAGCCCGCGCCACGGCCACGCCCATGCGCCGCTTGGTGAAGCTCTCCGGCTTGCCGAAGAGGCGCAGATCGGTGCCGGGCACGGCCAGGGCTTCATCGACGCCGTCGAAGGCGATGCCTTGCGCATCCACGCCGCCGTAGATCACGGCGCTGGCGCCGGGGTTGCGCAGGCTGGGGTCCACCGGCAGGCCCAGGATGGCGCGGGCGTGCAGTTCGAATTCGCTCTGGTGCTGGGTGGCCAGGGTGACCAGGCCGGTGTCGTGCGGGCGCGGGCTGACCTCGCTGAACCAGACCTCGTCGCCCTTCACGAACAGCTCCACGCCGAACAGGCCCAGGCCCGAGGGCTGGCCGTCCAGGCCGCGGCCCAGATCGTCGGTCACGGCCTTGGCGATGTCCTTGGCGCGCTGCAGCGCCAGCGATGGCATGGGCTGGGGCTGCCAGCTTTCCACGTAGTCGCCGCTGACCTGCTTGTGGCCGATGGGTTCGCAGAAGGATGTCTGGATGCTGCCGTCGGCGGCTTTGGCGCGCACGGTGAGCAGGGTGATCTCGTATTCGAAGTCGATGAAGCCTTCGACGATGACGCGGCCATGGCTCACGCGGCCGCCGGCCATGGCGTAGTCCCAGGCCTTTTGCACGTCGGGCGGGCCGTCGAGCTTGCTCTGGCCCTTGCCGGAGCTGCTCATCACAGGCTTGACCACGCAGGGGAAGCCGATGGCGGGCTGGCCGTCGGTGCCGTCGATGGCAGCCTGCAGTTCCTCCACCGAATCGCAGAAGCGGTAGGGGCTGGTGGGCAGGCCCAGCGTTTCAGCGGCCAGGCGGCGGATGCCTTCACGGTCCATGGTGAGGCGCGCGGCGCGGGCCGTGGGAATGACGCGCACGGTGCCGGCGGCTTCCAGCTCTTCGAGCATGGGGGTGGCAATGGCCTCGATCTCCGGCACGACCAGGTGCGGACGCTCGGCTTCGACCAGGCCCTTGAGCTGCGCCGGATCGCTCATGGTGATGGTGCGCGCATGGTGCGCCACCTGCTGGCCGGGCGCGTTCTCGTACCGATCCACGGCAATCGTTTCGACACCCAGGCGCTGCAGGGCGATGAGGACTTCCTTGCCCAGTTCACCGCTGCCGAGCAGCATCACTTTGGTGGCGGAGGGCGAGAGGGGGGTGCCGAGGGTGGTCATGGGCAGATCAGGGCAGAAAGTTGGAGGGAGGGAGAGCGCCCAGTGGTGGGCGCTACACAGCCCGCGATGATAGAGCGACTGCGCTCCGCGGGGCACTGTCATCCATGGCGTTACTGCCGTCCGCGCCGCACGAGCGCGGTAAGGCTCCCTGCGCAGAACTCTAAGGGCTACGCTTCAAGCCAAGACCCGCGGCCTCCACCACTGGCACGGCCCAAGACCAGCAGCAGCCGAGCAAGGGCCGCCCCGCAGCGAGGGCTGCGTCCCCCTGCCCGCCGTGCGCAGCAAGGCGAGAGCGGGGGGAAGGCGCGCAGCGCCTCAGGGGGGTGTGCCGATGTCAATACTGCTTGTACGGCAGGAACTTCCCCGACAGCACCACGTTCACCCGGTCGCCCTTGGGATCGGCCTCGCGCTGGATGTCCATGCTGAAGTCGATGGCGCTCATGATGCCGTCGCCGAACTCTTCATGGATCAGCTCCTTGATGGTGGTTCCGTACACGCTCACCACCTCGTACCAGCGGTAGATCAGCGGATCGGTGGGCACGGGCGTGGGCAGGGAGCCCTTGTAGGGCACGACCTGCAGCCACTTCTGCTCTTCGGCCGTGAGCCCGAAGATCTTGCCGACGATCTTGGCTTGTGCGGGCGTGGCCGTCATCTGGCCCAGGCACAGGGCCGTCGTCCACTCCTTGGACTGGCCCACCTTCTTGGCGATGTCGGCCCATTGCAGGCCCTTGGACACTTTGGTGCTGATGATTTTTTCGGTCACTTCGAGACGGTTCATGGCTTGTGCCTCCGGTGGTGTGGAAAGAAGAGAAAGAGGAAGAGGAAGAAGAAGGAAAAAGGAAGAGCGCGGGCGAGCCGCTCAGTGCGCGTGGGCCCGCGTGACGAGGAAGTCGACGATGTGGTTGCGCAGCGCGTAGTAGCCGTCCAGGTGGTGCAGCCCGCTGCGGGTGCGGCTGCGGGGCAGCGGGTTGGCGACGACCTCGGCGATGCCGCCGGGCACATAGCTGGCGGGCGTGTCGCTGCCGTTGCGCATGAGCAGGATGCGGTCGGCCAGCAGGATGGCCTCGTCCACGTCGTGGGTGATCATGAAGACGGTCTGCTGCGTCTCGCGCACGATGCCCATCAGCTCGTCCTGGATGGTTCCGCGCGTGAGCGCGTCCAGGGCGCCAAAAGGCTCGTCCAGCAGCAGCATCTTGGGCTGGATGGAGAACGCCCGGGCAATGCCCACGCGCTGCTTCATGCCGCCAGACAGCTGCGACGGTTTCTTGTCGATGGCCGGCAGCAGGCCCACCATGGCGACGAACTTCTCCACGTGCGCCTTCACCTGTGCGGCCGTCCAGTCGGGCCAGCGCGACTTGACGGCGAAGGCGATGTTCTGGCGCACCGTGAGCCACGGCATGAGGGCGTGGCTCTGGAACACCACGCCGCGCTCCAGGCCCGGGCCGTCCACCTCGCGCCCGTCCATGAAGACGTGGCCCGCCGTGGCGCTGTCCAGGCCGGCCAGCACGTTCAGGATGGTGGTCTTGCCGCAGCCCGAGTGGCCGATGATGCAGACGAACTCGCCACGCGCGATCTCGAACGACACGTCGGCGAACACCGGCCGCGTGGGCGCGTAGGCCTTGCCGAGGCGCTCGATCTGCAGAAAGCGCGGAGCTGAGGATGCTGCCGCGTTTGCTGCTGTTGCGGCGGTGGCCACGCCGGGCTGGGCGGCTGCAGGGGCCATGGCGTTCTCATTCCACATAGGTCACCGCCTTCTGCAGGCCGGCGAAGGCCAGGTCGAGCAGCATGCCCACCACGCCGATCACCACGATGGCGAAGATCACGTTGGAGAGCGACAGGTTGTTCCACTCGTTCCACACGAAGTAGCCGATGCCGGTGCCGCCCACCAGCATCTCGGCGGCCACGATCACCAGCCAGGCAATGCCCATGCTGATGCGCATGCCCGTGAGGATGGTGGGCGCGGCGGCGGGCAGGATCACCAGGAAGGCCTTGCGCAGGGGCGAGACCTCCAGCGTGCGCGCCACGTTGAGCCATTCGCGCTTGACGGACGCCACGCCGAAGGCGGTGTTCAGCAGCATGGGCCAGACCGAGCAGATGAAGATCACGAAGATGCCCGAGATGGACGAATCCTTGATCGTGTAGAGCGCCAGCGGCATCCACGCCAGCGGGCTGATGGGCTTGAGCACCTGGATGAAGGGCGCGAAGGCGCGGTCGAGCAGCGGGCTCATGCCGATCACGAAGCCCAGCGGCACCGCCACCAGGCAGGCCAGCGCGAAGCCCAGCCCCACGCGCGCCAGCGAATGGCCGAGCTGGATCAGAAAGCCCTTGTCATTAGGCCCGTTGTCGTACAGCGGATCGGCCAGGTGCTTCCAGGCCGTGGCCCCGAACTGCGCGGGCGTGGGAAAGCCGCTGGCGGACGCACCGCCCCCGCTGCCGCCCGGGTCCTTGCCCAGCATCTTCTGGTATTCGATTTCCTCGGCGGTCAGGCTTGCCGCAGGGCTGCCGGCACCGGCTGTGTGCTGCGTGGCCGCCGCCCACAGGCCCAGCAGCGCCAGCAGCAGAAAGGCCGACACCAGGGCCGCCTTGATGGAGAGCGAGGCGCGCATGGCTCAGCCCTGCCGGCGAATGGGAAAGCCCTGCAGGTAGGCTTCCGGCTGGGCGGGGTCGAACGTCTTGCCCATGATGGTGAAGGGTGGGTACGCGCCGTCGGGCACCTTCTGGCCCAGCTCCTTCATGTGCTTCTTCGCGTCGGTCAGCAGGAACACCTTCTCGGCGATCTGCTTGTAGTTCACGTCGCCCTTGAGGTAGCCCCAGCGCTTCATCTGCGTGAGCATCCACACCGCCATGCTCTGCCACGGGATGGGGTCGAAGTCGGCGCGGTCGGGCACGTTCTGGATCTTGCCCAGGCCATCGGCGAATTTGCCCGTCAGCACCTGCGTGAGCACCGTTTCGGGTTGGTTGAGGTACTGGGAAGGTGCGATGACCTTGGCGATCAGCTCGCGGTTCTCCGCCTTGCGCGCCATAGCTGCCGCGGTGAGGACGGCACGGTAGAGCGCGGCAAAGGTCTGCGGGTTCTTCTGGATGAATTCGGTGCTGGTGCCGAAGGCGCAGCACGGGTGGCCGCTCCACAGGTCCTTGGTGAGCAGGTGCAGGAAGCCGATCTCCTCGTACACCGCGCGCTGGTTGAACGGGTCGGGGCCGAGGTAGCCGTCGATGTTGCCGGCCCGCAGGTTGGCCACCATCTCGGGCGGCGGCACCACGCGGATCTGGATGTCGGTGTCGGGGTTCAGGCCGTGCTCCGCCACGTAGTAGCGCAGCAGGAAGTTGTGCATGCTGTACTCGAACGGCACCGCGAACTTGAAGCCCTTCCACAGCTTGGGATCGCGCTTGTCCTTGTGCTTGTTCGCCAGGGTGATGGCCTGGCCGTTGGTGTTCTGGATGGTCGCCACATTCATGGGCACGGCGTTGGAGCCGGCGCCCAACGAGATCGCCAGCGGCATGGGGCTCAGGAAGTGCGTGGCGTCGTACTCCTTGTTGAGCATCTTGTCGCGGATGAGCGCCCAGCCGGCGGTCTTCACCACCTCCACGTTCAGCCCTTGCTGCTTGTAGAAGCCCAGGGGGTGGGCCATGATCAGCGGCGTGGCGCAGGTGATCGGGATGAAGCCGATCTTGAGATCCTTCTTCTCGATGGCGCCCTTCTCTTGCGCCATGGCCTGCAGGCTGGCCACGGGCAGCACGCTGCCGATGGCGGCCATGGCCGTGCCCTTGCCCACGGCGCGCAGGAAGCGGCGGCGCACCGCGTCGTGCGGAAAGAGCGCCTTGACCAGCGTGGCCTCGATGAACTCCTGGCTGTAGGCCTCGAAATCGGCGGTAAGGCTGCGCTCGCGCAGCGTGGCGGTGGCCTGCGCCGCCGCTTCGGCCTGGTGATCGGCCACGCTGTGGTCGCGGCCGCAGGAGCAGCGCATCATCAGCGGGCGATCGGCGTCGTAGGGCGAGAAGTAGTCGGACATGGGGCACCTCCGTGAAGACTGAAGACGATGCCGGCCTTCTCGCAAGCGGCGGGCCAGAACGCGCCCTGCCGGCCCCGGTGCAGCGATTTCATGCCCCCAAGCCCTACGGCCCGTAGTGCCAGCCCTACACGCTTTGCCGCCGATCCGCCGTGGATCAGCCGCCGGCGGCCTGCTGCGCCAGCAGGGCCAGTTCCACATCGTTGCGCGCGCCGGTCTTTTCCAGGATGCGGGCGCGGTAGGTGCTCACCGTGTTGGACGCCAGCCGCAATTGCGCACCGATTTCGCCCACGCTGTGCCCTGCGGTGAGAAGGCGAAAGACCTGGTACTCCCGGTGCGACAAGGCCTCCACCCCCGCCGCCCGGCCCCCGGCCGACCGCACCGCGCTGGTGCGGCCCACGGCGCCGGCCAGCGCCTGGGCTGCCGCATCCGACAGGTAGCAGCCGCCACCCGCCACCTTGCGCACCGCGGCCACCATGTCGTCCGGGTCGGCGCTCTTGTGCAGGTAGCCGGCCGCGCCCATCTGCAGGCAGCGTGCGGCGTACTGGCGTTCGGGGTAGGTGCTGAGCATCAGCACGGGCAGGTCGGGCCAGCGGCGGCGCAGGGTCTGCAGCACCTCCAGGCCGTCCAGTCCGGGCATGGCGATGTCCAGCAGCACCAGGTCCAGCCCAGTACGGCCGGCCAGCGCCTGCACGCGATCGAGCACGTCGTCCCCTTGCGTGGCCTCGGCGGCGATGAGGATCTCGGGCGCGCCGTTGGCCGGGTCGCACAGCACCTGGCGCAGCCCCTCGCGCACGATGCGGTGGTCATCGCACAGCAGCAGGCGGATGGGCGCGGCGCCCCCGGTCATGCCGGCGCCCCGCGCCGTGGTGCGGCAACCGCCCAAGGCACCTCCAGCAGCAGGCAGGTGCCCGCGCCGGGTGCGCTGGTGATGTGCAGCTGCCCGCCGAGTTGCCGCGCGCGCTCGCGCATGCCCATCACGCCGTAGGACGTGGGCGCCTCCAGCGCCTGACGCTCCACGCCTACGCCGTCGTCCTGTACACGCAGCTGCAGATGCCCCCCGCGCACCGCGATGTCCACCGCCACGGCGCCGGCGCGCGCGTGTCGGCCGATGTTGCTCAGGATCTCCTGGAAGATGCGGAACACCGCCGTGGCGTCGTCGTCGGGGAGGCCCCCGCCCGACCCGGGCACGGCGCAACGCCAGTCCAGCGCCATCTCGGCCGCCTGCGCAAACTCCTGGGCCTGCCATTCCAGCGCGGCCCACAGGCCCTGGTGGTCCAGGATGCTGGGGCGCAGGTCGGTGATGATGCGGCCCACGTTGTCCACGGCGGTCTCGATCGACCGGCTCATGTTCTGGCACTTGCAGCGCATCTGCGAGCGCATGGCGTCCGCGTCGCTGGCACTGCGCTGGGCCTGCTCGCCCAGCCGCTTGTGCAGCCAGTTCACGTCCATCTTCAGGGCCACCAGCAGGCTGCCCAGTTCGTCGTGCACCTCGCGCGCGATACGGGTGCGCTCTTCTTCGCGCACCCGTTCGGAATAGGCGGACAGCTCCCGCAGCTGCTGCAGCGCCTGCGACAGGGCCTGCGTGCGCTCGGCCACGCGCAGTTCCAGCCCGTCGTGGGCGCGCTGCAGTTCCTCGGCCGCGTGGCGGCGGGCCGTGATGTCCACGAAGGCGATCACCGCGCCCTGCACCGCCCCGTCCTCCACGATGGGGTGGCTGGAGTACTCCACCGCGAAGCTGCTGCCGTCCTGGCGCCAGAACACCTCGTTGTCCAGCCGGCAGGGCATGCCGCGGCGGAAGGCGTTGAAGATCGGGCAGTCCGCCTCGGCATAGTGGGCGCCGTCGGCATGGGAATGGTGCGTGAGCGCATGCATGTTGCGGCCCAGCACGGCCGGCGGTGCGCTGCCGATCATGCGCGCCGCGGCCTGGTTGATGAACATGCAGTTGCCGGCCAGGTCGATGCCGAACACGCCTTCATCGGTGGAATCGAGCAGCAGGCGCAGGCGGTGCTCCCAGGGGGTGTGCCCCGGGCCCGGCCATGCCACGTCCTGTGTCGTCTCCATGGCGACCAGGCAAGCAATGGGCATGCCCGGCACTGCCGATACCATCAGGGCATCCTTTTTCCTGACTTACCTTCGAAACAGAGGCATTCGATATGACGATCAGCACAGTGGGCATCATCGGCGCGGGCACCATGGGCAACGGCATCGCGCAGGCGTGCGCGGTTTCCGGCATCGACGTAGTGATGGTGGACATCTCCGACGCTGCGGTGCAGAAGGGCCTGGCCACCGTGGCCGGCAGCCTGGACCGGCTCATCAAGAAGGAAAAATGCACCGAGGCGGACAAGGCCGCCGCCCTGGCCCGCATCAAGACCTCGACGAACTACGACGACCTGAAGGCCGCGCAGCTCGTCATCGAGGCCGCCACCGAAAACCACGACCTGAAGGTCAAGATCCTCAAACAGGTCGATGCGCTCGTGGGACCCGAGGTGCTCATCGCCTCCAACACCTCGTCCATCTCCATCACCCAGCTGGCCGCCGTCACGTCCCGCCCGGACAAGTTCATCGGCATGCACTTCTTCAACCCGGTTCCGATGATGGCGCTGGTGGAGATCATCCGCGGCCTGCAGACCAGCGATGCCACGCACGACACGGTCAAGGCGCTGTCCGAGAAGCTCGGCAAGAGCCCCATCACCGTGAAGAACGCGCCGGGCTTCGTGGTCAACCGCATCCTGGTGCCGATGATCAACGAGGCCTTCTTCGTGCTGGCCGAAGGGCTGGCTACGGCCGAGGACATCGACGCCGGCATGAAGCTGGGCTGCAACCAGCCCATCGGCCCGCTGGCGCTGGCCGACATGATCGGCCTGGACGTGTGCCTGGCCGTGATGAACGTGTACCTGGAAGAGTTCGGCGACAGCAAGTACCGCCCCTGCCCGCTGCTCAAGGAATACGTGGCCGCCGGCCGCCTGGGCCGCAAGACGGGCCGCGGCGTGTACGCCTACTGATCAGGCTGGCAGGGCGCGCTCCGAAACGGCCGCGCCGATGCGCGCGGCACACGCCTGCATGGCGCCCACCACGGTCTGCAGCCGCGCCTCCGGCAGGCGCGAGGAGATCGTGGTGACCGCGATGCCGGCCACGGTCTTGCCGGCGGGCGTGCGCACGGGCACCGCGACGGCGCGCGTACCCCGCACCACGCCGTTGGCGGCATAGGCATAGCCCTGCACCCGTGCCTGAGCGCCGCGCTCCAGGATCTCGGCCGCCTGCAGCCGCAGGCCACGCAGCCGGCCGGCATTGCGCTCCATGATCTGCACCGCCTCCGGGTAGTCGAGCGCGGCCAGCAGCACCACCCCGCTGACCCCGACACCCAGCAGCCGGCGCGCCCCCACCTCGATCGACAGCACCTTGATCGGGTAGCTGCCGAGCGCACGGTCCAGGCACACGGAGTCATCGCCGTTGCGGATGGTCAGGAAGCAGGTGTCACCCAGCTCCTCGCTCAGGGCGCGCAGGTAAGGCGCGGCCAGCGACCGGAGGGGCAGGCCGGCGGGCCGGGCCAGCCCCATCAGCGAAACCTCCCGCCCGATCCGATAGCGGCGCGTGGCCGCGTCGTGCTCCACGGCGCCCTCGCCCACCAGTGCCCGCAGGATGCGGTGGGCGGTGGGGCGGTTCAGGCCGGTGGCGCCGGCCACATCGGTGAGCCGCACCCCATGCTCCTGCCCCGCCGCCACGATGCGCAGCACGGCCACCGCGCGGCGGATGCTCTGCGCGCCGTCACGGCGGTCGTGCGGGGCAGCCGCCGGCATCAGGCCCCGCCGCCCACCACGGTCTTGGCCGTCTGAGCCATGCCGCGCAAGGTGATGATCTCGCCGAGCGTGGCGTAGTTGGGCCCGCCGATGCGGCACACCGGGTCCAGCGCGCGCGTGTCGATCTTGCCCGCCTGCAGCAGGTCGCTGCGGACATGGAAAGCCAGCACCTCGCCCACGAAGAACTCCGCCCCGGTGAGTCCGAAGGGAATGACGCGCTCGAGCCGGCATTCCATCGACACCGGTGCATCGGCCAGCCGCGGCACGGCGATGTGGCCGCTCGGCACCGTGGCCAGGCCCAGCAGTTCGGCCTCGCTCACGTCCGGCGCATGCTCGGCGCTGCTCTCATGGATGGCATGCAGTTGCCCGCCATGCCCGATGTTCACCACGTATTCCCCACGTTCGTGGATGTGCGCGCCCGTGTCCTTGAGGCGCCCGGCCTTGCGGCCGATGTTCACCCCCAGCAGCGGCGGCTTGTTGGACACGAAGGTGAAGCACGAGAACGGCGCCAGGTTGACGACGCCCTGCGCCGACAGGGTCGTGATCCAGGCGATGGGCCGCGGCACGACGATGCCGCTCATCAGGCGATAGGTGGCCTCCGGATCGAGGGAGTCCGCGGCAAGGGTCGTGTGCGAAGGGGTCATGGTGCGTACGGCAGGTTCGGTCCGCCCTCGAAAACGGGCGCTGGCCGCCATTGTGCAAATCGCGGGCGCGGCCAGGCCATGCCGAAGCACCCAATCGTTCCACCATGTGGACGTTTTGGCGATACCGGCATTGTTGCGAGCGGGGTGCGCGGCCTACGATGCATTCACAACGAGACCAGGGCGGCCGCACCGCGGCACAGCCCCCAACGGAGACATCGCATGCACCGAAGATCCATCCTGCGCGCAGGCCTGCTCGCCTGCACCCTGGCCGCCCCGCTGGCCCACGCCCAGCCGCCGGGCAGCTGGCCCGACAAGCCCGTCAAGCTGGTCTTGCCCTACCCACCAGGGGGCAACGTGGACGGGGCCGCCCGCATCATCAGCGAGCAGCTGCAGCAACGCCTGGGCCAGCCCTTCGTGGTGGACAACCGCCCCGGTGCCGGCGGGCTCATCGCGGGCGAGGCGGTCGCCAAGGCCGAACCCGATGGCTACACCTTCTTCATGGGCGCCAATGGTCCGGTGCTGTTCTCGCCGCTGATCTTCAAGCGCAACGTCTACGACTGGAAGAAGGACTTCGTGCCGGTCAGCTCCGTGTCGTTCACGCCGCTGCTGCTGCAGGTGCATCCCAAGGTGCGCTTTCGCACGCTGGGCGAGCTGCTCGAGGCCGCCAAGGTCAAGGGCAACGACGTGATCATGGCCTCGCCGGGCGCCGGCACCACCAACCACCTGGTGAGCGAATACCTGCAGCGCGAAAGCGGCGCCCGCTGGACCACCGCGCACTACAAGGGCAACGCGCCCGCCACTACCGATCTGCTGGGCGGGCAGGTGCAGTTCAACTTCGACCAGCTGTCGGTCGCACTGCCCTTCGTGCAGGCAGGCCGCACCCGCGTGCTGGCCGTGACCTCGCCGCAGCGCCTGCCCCAGTTGCCCGACGTGCCCACGCTCGCCGAGTCGGGCTTTCCCCGCTTCAGCGCCGAGACCTTCACCGGCCTGCTCGCGCCCAAGGGCACCTCGCCGCAGATCGTGCAGCGGCTGTCCGCCACGCTGCAGCAGATCCTGGCCGACAAGGCCGTGCAGGAGCGCTTCCGCGCGCTCGGCTCGGAGGCCCGCGCCAGCACGCCCCAGCAATTCACCCAGTACCTGACCCAGGAAGACCAGCGATGGACACCGATCATCCAGCAAGCGCAGATCACGGCCGACTGAGCCGGCAGGCCCCGGCCGCGCGTACCAGCATCCACATCGGCGACTTCAGCCACAAGAACCCCATTCCGGCCGCGTGCCGCGTCGGCCCGCTGCTGGAGAGCGGCAGCGTGCTGGGCACCGACCCGGCCACGGGGGAGATTGCGCCCACCATCGAAGCGCAATGCCGCTTCATGCTGGACAACGTGCGCCGCATCGTCGAGGCGGCCGGCGGCAGCACGGCGGACATCGCCAAGCTGACCGTCTGGATGAAGGACCGCAGCCAGCGCCCGGCGCTGAACGCCCCGTGGCTGGCGATGTTCCCCGACCCGGCCTCGCGCCCGGCGCGCCACGCCATCCACGCGCCCGAACTCGACATGGGCAAGCTCATCGAGTGCAGCTTCACCGCCTATATCGCCTGAGCCCCCACACCCCGCGCCAACGCCCCCAAGACGCCCCATGCCCGACTACCTGCCCTTCGATCCGCAGCCCCGCGCGCCGGTGCCGCTGCCGCCCCCGCTGGCCTGCGACAGCCAGTTCCATGTGTTCGGTCCGCCCGCGCAGTACCCCGTGCGCGCCGGCGCTGCCTACGAGATGCCCTCCGCCACCTGGCAGGTGGCCCAGCGCCTGCATGCCACCCTGGGCATCACCCGGGGCGTGATCGTCCAGGCCACCACCTATGGCGCCGACCATGCGGTGGTGCTGGACGCCCTGGCCGCGCTCAATGCGGGCGGCGGGCCCAGCCGCTACCGGGGCTGTGCCAACGCGGCGGTGCTGCTGGATCGGGACGACGCCTACCTGCAGCGGCTGCACGAGGCCGGTGTGCGCGGCGCGCGGTTCACGCGCGGCGGCCTGGGCATCTCGTTCACGCCGGCGCAGATGGAGCGCGCCCTGGCACGGGTCGAGGAACTGGGCTGGTACGTGAAGGTGCAGCCCGAGCCCACCGGCATCGCCGAGCAGATGCAGCCCTTCGAGCACCTGCAGGTCCCCGTGGTGATGGACCACATGGGGCGCATCGACCCGTCGCGCGGCGACGCCGACCCCAGCCTGGCCTGCGTGCTGCGCCTGCTGGAGCGCGGCAATGTGTGGGTGATGCTGTCGCTGTCGGAAAAGCTGTCCCGCCAGGGCTTCCCGTGGGACGACGTGGTGCCGCTCGCCCAGCGGCTCATCGCCGCCGCGCCGGAGCGCTGCATCTGGGGCAGCGACTGGCCCCACCCCGTGTCGGTCAGGCAGCCGCCGAACGAAGGCGATCTGCTGGAACTGCTGTACCGCTTCACGCCCGACGCCGCCACGCGCGAGCGCGTCCTCGTCACCAACCCTGCCCGCCTGTTCGGGTTCGACACCGACTGACCCATGAAACTGCTGAGCTATACCTACCAAGGCCGCCCGGGTTGGGGCGCCGTGGCACCGTCGCCCGACGGGCGATCCACCCATGTCGTGGACCTCGGCGCCCGGCTGCCCTATGGCAGCGTGATGGCGCTGCTGGCCGGGGGCGAAGAAGCCATGGCCCGGGCCCGCGCCGCGCTCGGCGAGGCCACGCAGCCCGACCACGCGCTCGACGCGCTGGTGCTGGACCTGCCCGTACCGCAGCCGCGCAAGATCCTGTGCATCGGCGTCAACTACGCCCACCGCAACGCCGAGTACAAGGACGGCAGCGACCTGCCGCGCTACCCAAGCATCTTCATGCGCGTGCCCGGCTCCTTCGTCGGCCATGGCAGCGCCCTGCTGCAGCCGCACGAGTCGCAGCAGCTCGACTACGAAGGCGAGATCGCCATCATCATCGGCCGGGGCGGGCGCCGCATTCCGCAGGCCGACGCACTGGAACACATCGCCGGCGTGACCTGTGCCAACGAGGGCACGGTGCGCGACTGGGTGCACCACGCCAAGTTCAACGTCACGCAGGGCAAGAACTTCCAGGCGTCGGGCGCCATGGGTCCGTGGCTGGTGACGGCGGACGAATTTCCTCAGGGCTACGGCGGCCTGCGCGTGCAGACCCGCGTGAACGGCGAGACGCGGCAGGACGACACCACGGCCCGCCTGATGTTCGACTTCGCCTACCTGATCCACTACTGCTCGACCTTCACCGCGCTGGAGCCTGGCGACGTCATCGTGACCGGCACGCCCACCGGCGCAGGCATCCGCTTCGACCCGCCGCGCTTTCTGCGCCCGGGCGACGTGGTCGAGGTGGAAGTGAGCGGCGTGGGCACGCTGCGCAATGCCGTGGAGGCCGAAGCATGAGCGCGCCCGCCGCCCCCTTCGCCTTGACGCCGCAGCAGATCGATGCCGCGGCCGCCCAGCTGGATGCCGCCGAGCGCACGCGTGTGCCCTGCCGCCAGCTTTCCGCGCAGTACCCCGCCATGGGCATCGACGACGCGTATGCGGTACAGGCGGCTTGGATGCAGCTCAAGCGCGGCCAGGGCCGGCGCGTGCTGGGCCACAAGATCGGCCTGACCTCCAAGGCCATGCAGCGCGCGGTGCGCATTGCCGAGCCCGACTTCGGCACGCTGCTGGACGACATGTTCCACCGCGACGGCGCGGTCATTCCCACCGACCGCTTCCTGCAGCTGCGCATCGAGGCGGAGCTGGCCTTCGTGCTCGGCAAGCCGCTCTCGGGCCCCGACTGCACGCTGTTCCAGGTGCTGGACGCCACGGCCTACATCACGCCGGCGCTGGAGATCCTGGACGCCCGCATCCAGCGCGTGGACCCGGACACCGGCGCCACGCGCACGGTGGTGGACACCATCTCCGACAACGCCGCCAACGCCGCGCTGGTGCTGGGCGGCCGCCCCTTCAAGCCCGACCTGCTGGACGTGGACCTGCGGCGCATCGGCGCCATCGTCAGCAAGAACGGCGAGGTCGAGGAGACGGGCCTGGCCGCCGGGGTGCTCAACCACCCGGCCTACGGCGTCGCGTGGCTCGCCAACCGGCTGCACCGCCAGGGCGTGGCGCTGCAGGCCGGCGAGGTGGTGCTGGCGGGCTCGTTCATCCGCCCGATCGAGGTGGCGCGGGGCGACACCGTCGTGGCAGACTACGGCGAGTTCGGCACCGTGTCCTGCCACTTCGGCTGAGCCGCAGCGGCCCAAGCGCGGCCCGGCCTACCCGCCCGCCCATCGATCGCCCTCCTGCCTTCGCCTCCATGCCCACACCCAACCGCTTCAAACGCGCCCTCGCCGCCGGCCAGCCCCAGATCGGCCTGTGGTCCACGCTGGCATCGCCCTACGTCACCGAAATGCTCGCGGGGTCGGGTTTCGACTGGATGCTGCTCGACACCGAACACACGCCCAGCGACGTGCCGCTGATGCTGCAGCAACTGCAGGCGCTGGATGCCGAGCCCGCGCGCCACACCGCCGCCGTGGTGCGCCCGGCGTGGAACGACCCCGTGCTCATCAAGCGCTACCTGGACATCGGCGCGCAGACGCTGCTGCTGCCCTTCGTGCAGAACGCCGACGAGGCCCGCGCCGCCGTCGCCGCCACGCGCTACGCACCGCAAGGCGCCCGCGGCATGGGCGGATCGGTGCGCGCGTCGCGCTTCGGCCGCGACACCGCCTATGCACACGGGGCCGCGCAGGAGCTGTGCGTGCTGGTGCAGGTGGAGACGGCCGAGGCGCTGACCCACATCGAGGCGATCGCGGCCGTGCCGGGCGTGGACGGCATCTTCATCGGACCCGCCGACCTGGCGGCCAGCATGGGCCACGCGGGCCAGTCCGGCCACCCGGAAGTGCGCGCCGCCATTGCGGAGGCGATCACGCGCATCCGCGCCGCAGGCCGGGCGCCGGGCATCCTGGTGACGGACGAGGCCTGGGCGCGGGAATGCCTCGACCAGGGCGCCCTGTTCGTGGCCGTGGGCATCGACATGCTGCTGCTGCGCCAGGCGGCGGACGCCCTGGCAGCACGCTTGCGCCCCGGAGCAGTCGCGCCCGCGGTGGCCTCGCGGTACTGAGCCTGGGTGCGGCGCCAGCGCCGTAGCGAAGGTACCGCAGGCCGTCAATATTCATAGCATGGTGCGCTCTCCCTTAGGGCACTTCAAAGCTATTTGGCTTTGAAGCCCTTGTGGATCAAGCGCAGTGCGCTACTTTTTTTTTGGAGCACCTCCACCCAGCGCTAAGGCCCACCGTCGCTGCCGGCTGCGGGGGGACGGAGAGCCACGGTATCCGAGTGACAGGGCACGGGTAGCGGCACAGGCAGCGGCAGCAACATTGCCCGTGCCTGATCGCTGGCCTCCAGCCGCTAGTCGCGGCCGTACTTCGACTCCCACTGCGCATCGCGGGTGCAGAGAAATACGATGCCTTCGATGAAAGCCACGCACGAAGGAATGAAGGTCCAGACGAAGAGCAGGTAGAACAGCCCCCACCACTGACCCAGGTAGAAGCGGTGGATGCCAAGCCCTCCGAGAAAGAGCGCCAGCAGGCTTGCAACCAGCTTGCTCTTGCCCGGCGCTGCCGCCGGAGCGCGCTGCTCGGCACCGCAGTGCGGGCAGGCCCGCGCGCTGCTGTGGATCTCTTTGCCGCAACCCCGGCAAAACACCATTCCCTGCATATCTCTTCTCTTTCTGAAGCTGTGCAACAGCTCCGTTCAATGGACGGAGGCGCCCAGCGCCCCCAGCAGCCCGATGGCGCCCAGGACGATCCCGGCGATCGACATGCCCCGTCCCCGGGTCTGTGTGGCGACGCCCGAAATGCCGAGCACCAGCGCCACGCCGGACAGGAACAGCAGGCCCCGGACGGTGTCGGCGTCCCACGCGGTGTCGTCCAGCATGGCAAGCGCGGCGACGACGCCGCACACCAGCGCCGGTACGGGCAGCCACAGCGTTCCGCCCGGCTCCGAGGCTCCCGGTGCATGGTCTCGGCGCGCGACGGCCGCGCCCTGCGCGGCCCCGCAGTGCGGGCAGGTCGCGGCGGTTTCGTGCAGTTCCCGTCCGCAGCCCCTGCAGAACACCATGGCCTTTCGTTCCGCGCCTTGCATGTCAGCTGCCCTCCCAAGCGGTGCGGAAGGCCACCGTGTCTCCCGGTGCGACCACGCTGCCGGGCGCAGGAGCGATCCGGTACGGGCATCCGTAGCCCGGAAAGTCGGCGTCGTCCGGGCCGTGGACGGCCGCAGGCGCCGGGGTGAGCCCGACCTGCCGCAGCAGATCCGCATAACCCCGGTCGCAGTCGTCACGCGGCCTGGGTACGGCCACACCGTTTCTGCCTGTGGCAAGGGCAGCGCCCTCGCCCTGCGAGGGCAAGGAAACCAGCAGGCCGCCGGAGAATTCGGTGGGCGCCCCCTCCTTGCGCACGATGAGCCGCTGGGCATCCGTCTGCACCGCCACGGCTTCGGAACACCCATCGACCACGGCAGTGCTCGCGACGCGCTCCTCTCGCAGGTCGTAGCTGAACGCATAGGTGGTCGCGGGGCAGGATTGGCCGTATTCACCCGTCGAGACGACCAACAGGACGAGACTGTCGCCATACCGATAGGCGGCGTTCACATGGACATAGCCCGTCAGGCCCACGTCCGGCACCACCGACTCCATCAGGTTGACGGCCCCCCGCGCGGTAGCGCGCTCGATCGCCACGCCCCCCAGTTCCCCGCGGTGACGCAGCTGCAGCAAGCCGCCGATGCCGTCTGCGGAGACCTCCAGGGGAACATAGGGCGTGACTGCGGCGCCAGCCGGTGGGGTCGCGCTGGATACCCCTTCGGCGGAAGGCGCCGCAGGCTCCTCGAAAAGGCGCTTGGACCAGACCTCTGCGTCCGCATCGTTGCCGCGGGACTGGAGGACATAGCCCACCGCGATCGCAGCGCCCACGGCCAGCACGATGCCCAGAACCGCCACACCCCAGAGAGACCACTGCTTCTGCACGCGGTTGAAGTGCTCCACGCTCTCCCATTCGCGGTTGCGCCAGGCCCACTCGCGGCCCTTGACCCCGAGCACGACCGCGACGATGAAGCCCACCCAGGGAATCAGCGCCAGCAGACCGATCCAGGTGCGGTTACCGATGGCCCACACCCAGCTGAGGAGAAACGCGCCCCACGACCACCCTGCCACCCCGGGCGGCAAAGAGGCGTCTTCGCGCTTCACGTAGCGCTGCGGCGCTCCGCAGTGCGGGCAGGCCTGCGCGCCCACTTCCAGGGGTTTGCCGCAACCCCGACAAAATTGATGCCTCATCGTCGGTACTCCTGCCTCAGGCCAGCGTGCCGAGCAACGCGGCGGCGAAGCACACCACCCAGACGATGAAATAGGCCGGGGGCTGGTGCCCCAGCAGCGCAGCTCGCTTGAAGAGGTAGACCGGAACCAGGAATGCAGAGCCCAGGCGCTGGGTATCGACACCAGCCTTCGCCAAGCGCTTTTCATCGGTGACGCACAGCCCAATGTTCAGCAGCAGCGGGACCCAGAAGTAGCGCCCGCTGCCCAGCGCCGTCTCCGCCGCGTAGGCGGTGGCATGCAAGGCATGGGCAAGGACCCATGCCAACGCCTTGCCGATCAGCGGCGCGAAAGCCAGTGTCCAAACCACTGCATCCCCATGTGCCGCAGCCTTTGCTCCGGCCGAGCCCGGTCGTCCGTCCTCGTGGCCCTGGAACGCCCCGCAGTGCGGGCACGCGCTCGCGCTGTCATGGATTTACTTGCCGCACCCGCGGCAAAACACCATCGCCATTTCCCACCTCCCTCTTGTTGTGAAACCTTCGCCCTTCGGTGCAACACACCCGTACCACTGCGGCACCGAGCCCAGCGCCATGGCCTACAGGCAGCTTCGCCGCCCGCCTGCCGCCCGATGCCGCACTGCGTTCAGGATGCGCAGGCAGCCACGCACTCAGGGATGTCGCCCTGAATTCATCCGAAAAGGGACATTTTTTGTCAACTGTAATGGATTTTTACAGCGAGTTCCGTTGCCCACTCCGACGCCTATGAACGAAAAGCAGGAGTTCAGCCAACGGTTGCGGTCCGCCATGGAGGCCCAGCGACTGGCCCCGAGCGCGGCCGTGCTGGAACGCGAATTCAATTTGCGCTGGTCAGGCAACCCCATCCGCCGCCAAGCCGCGTGGAAGTGGCTCAACGGCGAGGCCATTCCCACGCAGGACAAGCTCCAGGAGCTGTCGCGCTGGCTGAAGGTGGAGCCGCATCAGCTGCGCTTCGGCGATCAAGTGCTGAGACACCTGCGGGTCGAACAGAAACGCTGGGACGAAGGCGTCGGCTATGTGGAGCGCGAGACCTTCGACGCCTTCCTGCAATTGCCTGCGCCGCAGCGCAAGCTGATCCGCGAGGTCATCCTGACCTTTGCCCAAGTGCACCGTAACGCGGACGGCAAGGACGAGTCCTAGGGCTCGCACCTTTGCGCACGCGCGCCAAGCCAGCGCCCCCTTTGCCCGCGGCGGCACGACCAGAGACGCCATCCGCATCGTCCCGCGTCTTCCACCGGGCATCCATCAAATTGCACGCAATTCAATTTTGCGCAATAATTCACCCCATGCCCCGCACCAGCGCCCTGTCCGCCACATCCAGTCCCGCCGCCCTGCTGCTGGACAACCAGGTCTGCTTTGCACTGTATTCGGCGTCGCTGGCCATGACCAAGCTCTACAAGCCGCTGCTGGACGGCATCGGGCTGACGTATCCGCAGTACGTGGTGATGCTGGCCCTGTGGGAGCGCGACGGCACGACCGTGTCCGAACTGGGCGGCCGCCTGTTCCTCGACTCCGGCACGCTCACGCCGCTGCTCAAGCGGCTGGAGTCGGCCGGCCTGCTGGCACGCCTGCGCGACGCGGAGGACGAGCGCCGCGTGCGCATCACGCTCACCACCGCCGGCCGCGCGCTGCGCAGCCAGGCCGAGGCCATTCCGGCCTGCGTGCTGGAAAGCTCTCAGTGCTCGGTGCCGCAACTCCAGGCGCTGACGCGCGAACTCGCCGACCTGCGCAACCGCATCACCCAGCGGCCCGGCTGATCCCGGACCGCACTTTTCCCCGGCCTCCGTGCCTCTTTTCGTTCATCTCCCACCGCAAAGGAAGTCACCATGACCACGCTCGACAAAGTTCTGTACACCGCCCGCGCCCACACCACCGGCGGCCGCGATGGCGCCTCGCGCACCGACGACGGCCGCCTGGACGTGAAGCTGTCTTCGCCCGGCACGAGCGGCACGGGCACCAACCCCGAGCAGCTCTTCGCTGCGGGCTACTCGGCCTGCTTCATCGGCGCGCTGAAGGCGGTGGGCGGCAAGATCGGCATCGCCGTGCCGCAGGATGTGTCGGTGGACGCCGAAGTGGACCTGGGCCCCATCCCCAACGCCTACGGCATCGCCGCGCGCCTGAAGGTCAGCCTGCCCGGCCTGGACAAGGAAAAGGCCCAGCAATTGGTGGACGCCGCCCACCAGGTGTGCCCCTACTCCAACGCCACGCGCGGCAACATCGATGTGACGATCACGCTGGCCTGATCCTTCGGGCTCCGCCGCCGCGCAGAGCCCCCGGATCACCGAGCCGCCACCGCCTCGAAACGGGCGCTGGCGGCTTTTTTGCGTCCTGCGGCCCACCCGACGGGCACGCTGCGGCGATTGCCCCAATAATGGGCGGCTGGGCGCCAGACCGCAGGCCGCCCTGGCACCGCCCACCGGCCGTGCCGCCCGTGCAGCCCCACGCCGCGCCCATCCGGCACGCGCCGCAAGACCGCCTTCAGCCAGCCGGCGCTTGGCCGATTTGGCAAGCCCCGCCCGACGCCCGCCCGAATCCACACCGCCATGAAGTTCGCCCTGCTGTCCGACATCCACGCCAACCGGCAGGCGCTCGACGCTTGCCTTGCGCACGCGCGCAGCCAGGCCGTGGACCAGTTCGCCCTGCTCGGCGACATGGTGGGCTACGGCGCCGAGCCGGCCGCCGTGGTGGAGCAGGCCATGCGGCTGGCCAGCGACGGCGCCCTGTGCGTGCTGGGCAACCACGACGCAGCGGCGCTCGAGCCGCCCAGCGCCGCACAGAGCCTGGGCGACCAGAGTTCGCAATGGACGCACCTGCAGCTCGGCGCCACGCACCGCGCCTTTCTCGCCGGCCTGCCGCTGACCGCGCGGCTGGGCGCCAGCGCCCTGCTGGTGCACGCCAGCGCCGACCACCCGGCCCGCTGGCACTATGTGACCGATGCCAACGCCGCCGAGCGCAGCATGGCCGCCGCCGCACTGATGGACCCGGCCATCCGCTACGTGTTCTGCGGCCATGTGCACGAACAGGCGCTGTATTTCCTGACGCCCACCGCCAAGCTCATGCGCTTCACGCCCGAGCCCGGCGTGCCGGTGCCCGTGCCGCCGCACCGGCAATGGCTGGTGATCGCCGGATCGGTGGGCCAGCCCCGCGACGGCGATGCCCGTGCCATGTATGCCGTGTTCGACAGCGGCGCCGCCACCATCACCTTCCACCGCGTGCCCTACGACCAGGCCGCCGCGGCTGCCGCCGTGCGGGCCACACCCCTGCCCGCCTTCTTCGCCGACCGGCTGGAGGTCGGCCGCTGAGCGCGCCCGGCCTCGCTCCACCGCCCCTGGCGCTCCCCTCCTCTCCATTCCGCGCATTCCCATGAAACTGCTGGCGCCCGGCACCCTGGTGGACGGCTTCGTCGTGCACGAGTGCATCCACGCCGGCGGCATGGCGCACATCTACCGCGTGGCCTGCCAGGACGCGGCCCAGGACCCGGGCTTTCCGCTCGCCATGAAGGTGCCGCGCATGACGGCCGGCGACGGCGCCGAGAACATCGTCAGTTTCGAGATCGAACTGCAGATCCTGCCTGCGCTCAGCGGCAGCCACGTGCCGCGCTTCGTCGCGGCGGGGGACCTGGCCCGCATGCCCTATCTGGTGATGGAGTACGTGGAGGGCCACACGCTGCAGCATTGGCTCGACCAGGCCCAGCGCCCGGACGCCGAAACCCTCGCGCGGCTGGGCGCGGCCATGGCGCTGGCAGCGCACAGCCTGCACCAGCAGAACGTCTGCCACCTGGACCTCAAGCCTGCCAACGTGCTGGTGCGGCCGGACGGCAGCGTGGTGCTGCTCGACTTCGGCCTCTCGTGCCACGCGCACTACCCCGATCTGCTGGCCGAGGAAATGCGCGAGGCCGTCGGCTCCCCCGCCTGGATCGCCCCCGAGCAGGTGGTGGGCGTGCGCGGCGACCTGCGCAGCGACCTGTTCGCCATCGGCGTGATCCTGTACGAGCTGGCCACCGGCGAGCTGCCCTTCGGCGCGCCCACCACCAAGGGCGGCTTGCGCCAGCGCCTGTGGATGACGCCCGCCCCGCCGCGCCAGCACCGGCCCGACCTGCCCGCGTGGCTGCAGGAGGCCATCCTGCGCTGCCTGGAGCCCGAGGCCGCGCAGCGCTACCCCAGCGCCGCGCACCTGGCCTTCGACCTGGCGCACCCGGAGCAGATTCCCGTCACCGAGCGCGGCCAGCGCCTGCGCGGACCGGGTCTGCGGGTGCACTTCAAGCGCTGGATCAAGGCCGCGGGCATGCACTACCAGCCCAGCCCGCTGCCCGCACGCCAGATCGAGGACGTGCCCATCCTGATGGTGGCCGTGCCGCACGACCATGCGACCGATGCCACGCTGCAGTCGCTGCGCCAGGCCGTGGCGCGCTCGCTGGGCATCCGGCCCGGCGCGCGGCTGGCCTGCGTGACGGTGATCTCGCCCTCGGCCAGCAGCGCCAGCGACCCGGACCGCAGCGAGACCACGCTGCAGCGCCTGCACCTGGTGCGGCTCAAGCAATGGGCGGCCGGGCTCGACCTGACGGGCCACAGCGCCAGCTACCACGTGATCGAAGCCAGCGACGTGGCCCAGGCGCTGGTGCGCTACGCCCAGGGCAACCGCGTCAGCATGATCATCGTGGGCGCAGCCACGCACGGCCTGCAGCTGCAGCGCTTCATCGATACCGTGCCCATCCGCGTGGCGCGCGACGCGCCGTGCACCGTCATCCTCGTCAAGCAACCGGTGGCGGTGGACGACTGAAGCGCAGCGGGCGCAACGCCGCGGCCTGGGCGGCGTCGCCGACAATGCGCGCATGGATCCAATGCCCGGCGGCAACGCCGCTTTACCTTCTTCGTCCTCTTCGCCCACCCACCCGTACGAAAGCCTCACGCCCGACCTGGTGCTGGACGCGCTCGCCAGCGTGGGCCAATACGGCGACGGCCGGCTGATGGCCCTGGGCTCGTACGAGAACCGCGTCTATCAGGTGTCGCTGGAAGACGGCACGCGCGTGGTCGCCAAGTTCTACCGCCCCGGCCGCTGGAGCGAGGCACAGATCGTGGAGGAACACGCCTTCGCCCTGGAGCTGGCCGAGGCCGAGGTGCCCATGGTGGCGCCGCTCGCCATCGACGGGCGCACGCTGCACCAGCATGCGGGGTTCGCCTTCTCCATCAGTCCCTGGCGCGGCGGCCGCCGGCCTGAGCTGGACGACTTCGAGGTGCTGGAATGGATCGGCCGCTTTCTCGCCCGCATCCACACCGTGGGCGCTGCGCGCCCGTTCCAGCACCGCCCTGCGCTCGATCTGCAGACCTTCGGGCGCGAGCCCTTCGACGGGCTGCTGGCCGCGCAGATCATTCCGCTGGACCAGCAGTCCGCCTGGCGCAGCGCCTGCGAGAAAGCTCTTGATTTGATAGCTGCAAGCGCTGATGGATCAAGCGCTGCAGGCACATTTGGCTTGAACTCTGCACGCCAGCTGCGCCTGCACGGCGACTGCCACCCCGGCAACGTGCTGTGGACGCCGCTGGACGAGTACGGCCGCGGCGGCCCGCACTTCGTGGACCTGGACGACGCCCGCACCGGCCCCGCCGTGCAGGACCTGTGGATGCTGCTCTCCGGCGACCGCCGCCAGCGCACGGTGCAACTGTCCGCCCTGCTGGACGGCTACGAGCAGTTCCGCAGCTTCGACCGCCGCGAGCTGGCGCTTATCGAGCCCCTGCGCACGCTGCGCCTGATCCACTACAGCGCCTGGCTGGCGCGCCGCTGGGCGGACCCGATCTTCCCGATCAACTTCCCCTGGTTCGGCAGCAGCGACTACTGGCGCGGGCAGGTGGACATGTTGCACGAGCAGATCGAAGCCATGGGCGAAGAACCGCTCGCCGCATGACAGGCTGACAGCGGAGCTGCCGGCTTGCGGCGCATCCGAACCAGCCGGGGTTCGGCGGGGCTGCCGCCCCGCAGCCGCAGCAGTAGCAGCAGGGGCCCGTCGGCTCGATATCCTGCCTCGGCCGGGTCTGTTCTGAGCCGCCGAAACCCGCGTGGCGTCTAGAACTCCGCGTGCAGGCGCGCCGAGAGCACGTCCACCGGCCCGCGGTCCCGGTTGTAGCCCGGCCGCTGGATGTGCTGGGCTCCGAGCGACACCGCCGAATGCAGCGTCCCCACAGCGGTCGGCACCGGCGGCATCTCCACGCGGTAAAAGGCTTCCCACACCCGCTCGCTGCCGTAGCGCAGGGCGCCATCGCCCAGGAACGCACCGTGCCCGCCTGCTGCCAGGTAGCCGCGGTGGCCGTCCGACAGGCCGTTGACCGCCAGCGCCGCGCCCATGCGGTCGGCCGGGCGGCCCCAGGCCGCGCCGGACCATTGGCCACCGGCGGACCACTGGCGATCGATCTCGGTGAAGGCAAACGTCTCCTGGCGCCCCCCGCTGCGGCTGGCGCGCACGAAGACGCCGGCATCGGCCCCCAGCGGCACCTCCAGCGTGGCCGCCCAGCCGCGCTTGGTCTGCAGGCGCCGCACGTCACCGACGTCCGGCACCGCACCAGTGGCGCGCACCTGGGCCAGCGCGTCGTGGAACGCCCCCATCACCGCCCGGTTGCGGAACAGCAGCACCCGGCCGCGCAGGGGTCCCGCGGGCAGCGCCAGGGGCAGATCGGACTCGACCTCGACCTGGTCCCCGTAATGCCGCCGCCATCCACGGTCCAGCGCGGGGCCGTTGGACTCCCGGGGCTGCAGCGCGCGACCGCCGCGCACCGTCCACTGCGGCGTGCGGTACTCCAGGATGCCGGCCCAGGTGTAGCCCCGCGCATCGGCCGCGTAGTCCCAGGCGCCCGGCGCCATGAAAGACCAGTTGAGGAACTGCTCGCGCGGGTCCTTGGCGTAAGGGTTGGGATCGAAATAGTCCAGCAGCGAGAGATTGCCCGCCACCAGCGTCCAGCGGTTCGCCGTGACGGTGCCGCCCATCTCGTTGAAGTCGGGATCTATGCGCTCGGCCTCGCCCCCGGCATTCCAGCGCTGCAACAGGAACAGCCGCGCCCGGTAGGCCTTAAGCTGCGCCCCGGACGAACGTGCCAATTCGCCATTGGAGAGCCCGCCCGCACCGGACAGATGGGACAGGGGCACGCCCTGAGCGGCCTCCGGGTTGAAGTGGATCTGCGCGCCGTCCCAGGCCCGCAGCGCCAGGTCTGCCGTGGCGGTGAACGAATAGGACCGCTCCCGCCCGGGTACCAGGCTGTTGGGGCCGGTATAGGCAGCGGCGAAGGACGGCTTGCGCTGCCACACGTAGGTGCTCTGCGCATGCAGCGCCAGCGGCGCATCGTCCTGGCCCTGATCGGCGGTAGGAGTCGCCGCCGCCTGTCCCGCCATCAGGGCGGTGGCGAGGGCAAGCGCAAGAGCAAGGACATCGGCGCGGGGGCGGCGCTGCGCCACGGAAGAAGGAGCGGCTCGCGTGAACATGGGCCGGCATTCTGGCTGTGCTCCATGGAGCTTTCGTGTACGTTCTGCCGGTGTGGTGCCAACGCTACGAGACAAACCGTGCCGGCGCCGGTCCGAGCAGCCGCAGCCCGAATAGCGGAGGACGAAGCGCGGACGGGCTGGCAGGCATGACCACCTGCCAGCCCCGCCGCAATGCTCACACCAGCAGCGCATTCACCCGCTTCACATACGCAGCAGGGTCTTCGGGCAACCCGCCTTCGGCCAGCACCGCCTGGTCGAACAGGATGTTCGCCAGGTCGTGGAAGTGCACGCTGCCGTCCAGCTTCTTGACCAGGGCGTGCTCGGGATTCACCTCCAGCACCGGCTTGGACTGCGGGGCTTCCTGTCCGGCCTGCTTCAGCAGGCGGGCGAGCTGGTTGCTCATGCCGTCGTCCTGCACGACCAGGCAGGCGGGCGAATCGACCAGGCGGGTGGTCACGCGCACGTCCTCGGCCTTGTCCTTGAGCGCCTCCTTGAGCTGGGCGAGCACGGGCTTGAAGGCTTCGGCGGCCTCTTCGGCGGCCTTCTTCTCGGCTTCGTCCTGGAGCTTGCCCAGGTCCACAGCGCCCTTGGCGACGGACTGCAGCGGGGTGCCGTCGAACTCGTGCAGGTAGTTCAGCGCCCACTCGTCCACGCGGTCGGTCATCAACAGCACCTCGATGCCCTTCTTCTTGAAGACTTCGAGCTGCGGGCTGTTCTTGGCCGCGGCCAGCGTGTCGGCCGTGATGTAGTAGATGGCCTCCTGGCCTTCCTTCATGCGGGCCTTGTAGTCCGCGAACGAGACGGACACGCCGTCGCTTTGCGTGGACGCGAAGCGCAGCAGCTTGGCCAGGCGGTCGCGGTTGCCGAAGTCTTCGCCCAGGCCTTCCTTGAGCACCGCGCCGAACTCGGCGTAGAACTGGCTGTACTTGCCTTCCTTGGCCTTGTCTTCCTCGCTCACCACGTCGGTCACGCCGTCGGCGCCTTCGCCAGCGGTATGGCGGTCATGCTTGGCCAGGTCTTCCAGCATGGAGAGCACGCGCTTGGTGGAGCCTTCGCGGATGGCGCGCACGTCGCGGCTTTCCTGCAGCAGTTCGCGGCTCACGTTGAGCGGCAGATCGGCCGAGTCGATCACGCCCTTCACGAAACGCAGGTAGGTCGGCATGAGCGCCTCGGCGTCGTCCATGATGAAGACGCGCTTCACGTAGAGCTTCACGCCGGCCTTTTTGTCGCGGTTCCACAGGTCGAACGGCGCCTTGGCGGGGATGTAGAGCAGCTGCGTGTACTCGGTGTTGCCCTCCACGCGGTTGTGGCTCCAGGTGAGCGGGTTCTCGTGGTCGTGGCTGATGGCCTTGTAGAACTCCTGGTACTGCTCGTCGGTCACGTCCTTCTTGGCACGCGTCCACAGGGCGCTGGCCTTGTTCACGGCCTCCCACTCGCCCGTCTTGACCATCTGGCCGGGATCGCCTTCCTTCTCGCCGTCCTTCCACTCTTCCTTTTCCATCAGGATGGGCAGGCTGATGTGGTCGGAGTACTTGCTGATGACCTGCTTGAGTTTCCAGGCGTTCAGGTATTCCTCGGCGTCGTCGCGCAGGTGCAGGATGATGCTGGTGCCCCGCTGGGCGCGGGTGATGGTCTCCACCTCGAAGTCGCCGGTGCCGCCGCTGATCCAGCGCACGCCTTCTTCGGGCGCGAGCCCCGCACGGCGGGATTCGACCGTGATCTTGTCGGCCACGATGAAGCCCGAATAGAAGCCCACGCCGAACTGGCCGATCAGCTGGGCATCCTGCTTCTGGTCGCCCGACAGGCGGCTCATGAAGTCCTTGGTGCCGCTCTTGGCGATCGTCCCCAGGTGGTCGATGGCCTCCTGCTGGCTCATGCCGATGCCGTTGTCGGTGATGGTCAGCGTCTTGGCGGCCTTGTCGAAGGAGACACGCACTTCCAGATTCGGCGCGTCCTCGTACAGGGCGGCGTTGTTCAAGGCCTCGAACCGCAGCTTGTCGCAGGCGTCGGACGCGTTGGAGATCAGCTCGCGCAGGAAGATTTCCTGGTTGGAGTACAGCGAGTGGGTGACCAGGTGCAGCAGTTGCGCCACTTCGGCCTGGAAGGAATGGGTTTGCTTGCTCATGGTGATTCGTTCGGAGTCAGGAACCGGATGAAAAAGGGAACGCCCCGCCAGTTAGGGGCCAGCCCGGGATTATCAAGGGGCCGCAGGGCGCCGCCCCTCGGCCATGCCGGCGCGCCCCGAAGGCCCGGCCCTGGCTAGTCCGCAGCCAGGGGGCCGCTGAGGAGCGCCATGAGCCGCTCATCCACGTAGTGCCCGTCGCCTGCGCGCCGGTAGAAGCCACGCAGCGTGCCCTCGTGCACGAACCCCAGCTTTTCGTAGAACCGGATGGCCTGGGGGTTGTCGGCCTCGGCACACAGTTCGATGCGCAGCACGCCCATCGCCTGCAGGTCGCGAACGGCGCCCAGAACCATCTCGCGCGCCACGCCCTGCCCGTGCCAGTGCGGATCCACGGCCAGGGTGCCCAGGCTCGCCACATGCTGCGCGCGGCCGGGATAGCGGGTGGTCTTGTAGAAGCCGGCCAGGCGGCCGTCCCGCTCGTAGACGTAGAAGCTGCCGCTGGCGCACAGCGCCTCGAAGAGCGGCCCGAACTCGGCCAGCGGCATGGGGTCGTAGCCCAGGAAGGGGATGACGCGCTCATGCATGTAGAGCGCGTACACGGCGGAAAGGTCGGAGGGGTTTGCAAGCCTGCGCATGGGGAGTCTCGGTTCTTGGGGCGGGGAGCCCGCCTGTGGGACGGCCGGCTGACCGACGATAGCAGGGGCCGTCACACCCCCTCCCCGCCGCGCCCCCTCCCCGTCACACGCCCCGCCACCGCACACACCCTGCGCCGCCACCGCAGGATCGGCGAAGATCTCCCGCCGAGCGGCCGGGCGCCGGGTGCCCTGGCATTCCCGTGCGGTACGCCGCACGGCCTCAGCGGTCGGGCTGCCACCTAGACGGCACATTCCCGTCCTTTTCCCGCTTTTTTAGTTTCAAGCAAGGCACCACCACCATGCGTCTATCGGATCAATGGGTTCTCGTCACGGGCGGCGCCCGGGGCCTCGGCGAGGCCATCACCCGGGCCCTCGCACGCGAAGGGGCGGGCGTGGTCATCAATTACCACCGCAGCGCCGCGGCCGCACAGGCGCTGGCCGAAGCACTCGGCCCGCGCGCCCTGGCCCTGCAGGCCGACGTGACCGATGCCGACGCCGTGCGGCGCCTGTTCGCCCAGGCGCAGGAGCGCACCGGCCAGGCCATCACCGGCGTGGTCAACAACGCGCTGGCGGACTTCCGCTTCGACGGCGACGCCCGGCCGCCGCTGGCCGACATGCCTTGGCAGCGCATGGCCCAGCAGTTCGAGGGGGCCGTGAAGGGCGCGCTCAACACCATGCAGGCCGCCCTGCCCGGCATGCGGGCGCAAAGGTTCGGCCGCGTGGTGAACGTGGGCACCAACCTGTTCCAGAACCCGGTGGTGCCGTACCACGACTACACGGCGTCGAAGGCCGCGCTGCTGGCGCTCACGCGCACGGCGGCGAACGACCTGGGGCCGGACGGCATCACGGTGAACATGGTCTCCGGCGGGCTCTTGCGCACCACCGACGCCAGCAGCGCCACGCCCGAGGCGGTGTTCGACCTGATCGCCGGCCTCACGCCGCTGCGCCACGTCACCACGCCCGCGGAGTTCGCCGACGCGGTGCTGTTCTTCCTCTCGCCCTGGGCGCGCGCCGTGACGGGGCAGAACCTGGTGGTGGACGGGGGGCTGGTGAAGGGCTGATCGCCGCCAGCCGCCCTCACGCTTACCAGTAGTACTTGAAGCTCACGTTGGCCTCGCGGTCCACGCCGCGAAAGATGCCTGCGTAGTAGGTCTTGTTGAACAGGTTGTTGATGGTCAGCGCGATGCGATATTTGGGCACTTCGTAGGCCAACGACAGATCGGCCACGGTGACGGCGTCGTTGACGTTCAGGCTGCCGTTGGCGGCCACGTTGTAGGGAGAGCGGCCCTTATAACGCACCCCACCGGCCACCATCACGCCCGGCAAGGCGCGTGGGCGGTAGTCCAGCCACACGTTGGCCATATGGCGGGTGGTCTGCATGGTCTGGCGGCCCACTTCGGCGGGGCGGGTGCTTTGTGTGGTGCGCGGGTCCAGCCAGGTGTAGCTGGCCAGGCTGCTCAGCTCGCGCGTCAGGCCCACCCGGGCGTCCAGCTCCACGCCCGTCGACCGCACTTCGCCTGTCTGGACGCTGAAGCGTGGGCGGTCCGGGTCCTGCGTGATGACGTTGGTCTGGCGCAGGTCAAAGACCGAGGCGGTGATCAGCGTGCTGCTGCCTGGGGGCTGGTACTTCACCCCCACCTCGTACTGCTTGCCACGGCGCGGCTGGAAGGCGCTGCCATCGTAGGCCAGGCCCGTCGTGGGATCGAACGAGGTGGCGTAGCTCGCGTACGGCGCCCAGCCGCTGTCGAACTGGTAGAGCACGCCGGCAGTGCCGGTGGTCGCGCTGTCGCTCATGCGCGGCTGGGTGGTGCTGTTCTGGGTGGTGCGGGCCGTGTCGTGGCGCAGGCTCAGGTTGGCGATCCAGCCGTTCCACTGCAACTGGTTGAGCGTGTAGATGCCGGTCTGGCGCAGGTCGGAGTTGCTGTCCTCCAGTTCCGGCACGGCAATGGACTGGCCGTAGCGCGGCGCGTCCAGGTCCAGGTTGGGCACATCCCAGCCAAACCCCAGGCCGCCGCGTTCCTTGTACTTGTTGTGGTCCAGGCCAAGCGCCAGGCGGTGCTGCACCTCGCCCCAGCGCAGGTCCTTCTGCGCCCGGTTGTCGATGGCCAGCGTCGTGCCCTTGGTGAGCTGCGCCAGGTTGGCGCGCGAGACGTTGTGGCCGTCCTCCAGCACATCCATGGCATAGATGTGGCGGTAGTCGATGTCGATCTTGGAGTAGCGCAGGTTCTGCATCAGTTGCCAGCCGCTGTCGGTCTGGTGCTTGAACTCGTAGCCCAGCGATTGGGTGTCGCGGTCGAAGCGGTCGAAGGCCGGGTCACCCGCCGTCAGCTTGGGGGAGACGTTCTTGATCTGCGGATAGGTGAACAGGCTCGGCCACCAGGACTTGGGCGTGCCGCGCTCGCGCGAGTAGGTGCCCAGCACGGTGAGCTGGGTCTGGCCCGAGAGGTTCCAGCGTAGCGAAGGCGCGATCGAGATGCGGTCGTCGCGCGAGCCTACGGTGCGGCCATCGCTGTCGCGCCCCTTGAGGTTCAGGCGGTACAGCACATCGCCGTTCTCGCTCAGCGCCCCGCCCAGGTCGGCCGTGAGCTGGGCGCGCTGGTAGCGGCCGTACGAAATGCCAACGCTGTTGACATGATCGGCCTCGGGCTTTTTGGACACCACGTTGATCACGCCGCCGGGCCGTCCCTGGCCGAAGAGCACGGAGGCCGGGCCCTTGACGACCTCGATGCTGTCGAGCTCGTCGATCTCGTCGTTCCACGATCCGTAGGTGCCGGCCGAGAACTGGCGCAGCCCGTCCTTGTAGTAGGAGCTGCCGTCGCTGAAGCCGCGGATGATGGCCCCGGTCATGCGCAGGTCGGCGCCCGTGACCTCGGTGGACACGCCGGCCGTGTACGACAGCGCCTGCTCGATGCTCTTGGGGGCCTGCGTCTTGATCTGCTCCTGGCTGACGATGGAGATGGAACGCGGCGTCTCCATCAGCGTGCTCCCCAGCTTGGTGGCAGTGGCGCGGCTGACCGCATAGCCTTTCACGGGGCCTTCGCCACCCGCTGGCTCGGCCTGCGCAGTCACCGTGACGGGCGCGAGCGTGGCGATGCCGCTCGGGCCGGCCTGAGCCACGCGCCGCAGCGCCCAGCCGCCGTTGCCCTGGCGCACGGCCTGCCATTCGGTGCCGGCCAGCAGCGCGCCGAAGGCGCCGTCCACCGTGTAGCTGCCGCTCAGGCCGCGGCTGATCTGGCCCACCGTCTGCTCCGGCGTGAAGGTGAGCGCCACGCCCGCCTGGGCGGCGGCGCTGCGCAGGGCCGCGTCCAGCGGGCCCGAGGGAATGTCGTAGCTGTGCTGCTGCCCCGTCTGGGCATGGGCGGCAGTGCCTGCCATCGACAGAGCGGTGGCAGCGCCCGCGGCCAGCGTCCATTGCACGGCACGGGCCAATGCGCGGTGGCGGGCCGCCGGCAGGGCGGACGAAGCGAAACGGCGGGCGGGCCGCGGGCGGTGGTGCGTAGGCATGGTGTGCGGGTTTCCTTGAATCCGGTGCGTTGAACAAAGCTCTCGGAACAAGGACGCGCGGCGCGCGCGATCGGGTCACCCTGGGGCGGAATTTTTCGCCTTCGCTACGCTATCGATAGCTGCCTGCGCTTATTTCATAGGCGCTTGATGCCAAAAACGCTCCAGGAAAGTTTCTGCGACATCAAGGCCCGCGGGGCTCCGCCGCCGCCGCCTCCACCACCACCCACCAGCGCGTGCGCCAGCGCACTTGCACGGGCAGCGAATTGGGCAGCATGGCCAGCACGGCATCGGTGTCGGCGGGCTCGCCGGGCGCGTCGGCCCCATCCAAGGGGAACACGCCGGAAAAGCGCAGGCCCGCCACCTCGGGCGCGGCGCGCAGCCAGCCCGGGCGGTAGCGGCCCAGCTCGGCCAGGAAGTCGTCGAGCCGCTGGTTGCCCACCCACAGTTGGCCGCGGCTCCAGGCGGCCTCGCGCTCGCCGGCCACGGTCGGCGCCAGCGCGCGCGTACGCTCGAAGGCCGCGGCCTGGCCGGCGTCCAGGCGCAGCGGCGCGGCGCCCGGGGCCGCACTGGCGGGGCGGATTTCCACCGCGCCCTCGAACACGGCCACGCGCGTCCACGCATCGTCCTGGCGCACGGAAAAGCGCGTGCCCAGCGCGCGCACGCGGCCTTCGGCCGTCTCGACGACGAAGGGGCGCGCGCCCCACTCGCCCGCCGGGTGGCCGGTGGTGAACAGCGCCTCGCCGTGCAGCAGCCGCACGCGGCGCTCGGCACCGCTCCAGTGCAGGGCGACGGCGCTGCGCGTGCCCAGCAGCAGTTCGGTGCCGTCGGGCAGGGTGTGGCGGCGGCGTTCGCCGGTGCCGGTGGCGTAGTCGGCCGCCAGTTGCTGCCACTGCGGCGTGCGCGTGGCCAGCCAGCCGGCGCCGGCCGCCGTGCCCACGCCGGCGATCACGCCCAGCAGGCGGCGACGCGCAGCCACGGGGCGCGAGCCGTGCAGCGGCGACAGGCTGCGGTAGGCCGCGCCGCCGGCATTCAGGCCGGGCAGCGCGCCGGTGACGGTCTGCAGGTGCTGCCACGCGCGGGCGTGGTCGGCGTGGGCGTCGTGCCATTGGCGCCAGCGGGCCTGGTCGGCGGCCGTGGCCTCGCCGGAGCGCAGCAGCGTGAACCAGTCGGCGGCGGCGCCAGCCACGGCCGCGTCCAATGGCTGGCCGCCCGCGCGAAGCTGCCTGACCGCGCCCGGCGCGGGCACGGTCAGGCGTGGAAGGGAGGTTCGGGAGGGCATGGCGGCCTGCTGTTCAGAACATCAAGAGGAAGCACTGACGGTGCGCTTGCGCGAGGTAGCGCTTCACCGAGGTCATCGATACGCCCAGCCGCTCGGCGATGGCGGCATAGGTCAGGCCTTCCAGGTGCGCCAGCAGAAAGGCCTCGCGCGCCCGGGGCGCCAGGGCGTCCAGCACCTGGTCCACCGCCTGCAGGGATTCGAGGGCGATCAGGCGCTCTTCGGGCGACGGGGCCAGGCCGTCCGGCATCAGCGCCAGCGCGTCGAGGTAGGCGCGCTCCAGCACGCGCCGCCGGTAGTGGCGGATGACGAGGTGCTTGGCGATGGTGGACAGGAATGGCCGCGGCTGCTCGATGCGTGCCGCCATGCCGGAGGCAATGACGTTGACGAAGGTGTCGTGCGCGATGTCCGACGCCTCGAACGCATTGCCCAGCTTGCCGCGCAGCCAGGCCTGCAGCCAGCCGTGGTGCTCGACGTACAGGGTGTGGACGGGATCGGCCGGAGCGGCAGGCGAAGAGGCGGTCACGGGGAACAGGTTGCGGCCACGCCGCGCGTCAACTTGAGAATGGTTCGCATTCTACGTGCCACCCTGCGGCACCGGGCAGAACCACGCTACGGCGGCGATGGCCCGATGTACATTCGCTCACATGAACGATCGCGTGCCCCGCCCCGGCCCTGGCGGCCTCTCCGCCACCGCGCCGCATTTCCTGCCCGACGGCACGCCCACGCACCCGTTGCTGAGCGGGACGGACTGGGCCCACTCTTCGCTTGGCGATCCCGCCGCTTGGCCGCGGCCGTTGCGGGCGGCGGTGTCCCAGGTGATGGACTCGGTGGCGCCGATGTGGCTGGCCTGGGGGCCGCGCCTGGGCATGGTCTACAACGGGCCCTACGCGGACATGCTGGGCGGCAAGCATCCCCGGGCCATGGGCGCGCCGCTGGACGCCGTCTGGGCCGAGGTCTGGCCGGACGTGGGCGAGCTGGTGGCCACGACCCTGGCGGGCCAGGCGTTGTACCGCGAGGACCTGCCGCTGGTGGTGAACCGGCGCGGCCACGACGAACCCGCCTGGTTCAGCTTTTCCTACACGCCGCTGCGCGACGAGGACGGGCGCGTGCAAGGCGTGCTCTGCACCGTCTGGGAAACCACCGACAAGATGCTGGCCCAGCGCCAGCTGGCCGAGAGCGAGTCGCGCCTGAAGGCGCTGACGCTGGCCACTGCCAATGCCGTCTACCGCATGAACGCCGACTGGAGCCGCCTGCTCGAGGTCAACGGCCAGGGCTTTGTGGCCGACACCGCGGAGCCGACCGCCCACTGGGTGGAAGAGTACGTGGCGCCCGAGGACCGCGACCGCGTGCGCGCGGCCATCGCCGAGGCCATGGCGACGCGCGGCCTGCTGGAGCTGGAACACCGCGTGTACCGCGTGGACGGCAGCATCGGCTGGGTCCTGTCGCGCGCCATGCCGCTGCTGGATGCGCAGGGCGAGGTGACGGAGTGGTTCGGCACGGCCACCGACCTGACCGCCCGCAAGGCCACCGAGCTGGCGCTGTACGAGAGCGAACGCCAGCTGCGCACGCTGTTCGAGACCATCGACGAGGGTTTTTGCGTGATCGAGTTCCTCGACGGGCCGCACGGTCCGCTGAGCGATTACGTGCACGTCTCGGCCAACCCGGCCTACCAGGCCAACGCCGGCATCGCCAACGTGGTGGGCCAGCGCGTGCGCGACATGGTGCCCCAGGAAGCCGACGCGTGGGTGGAGATCTACCGCAAGGTGCTGGTCACGGGCGAGCCGGTGCGCTTCGAGCGCGAACTGGTCAAGACCGGCCGCTACCTGGAGCTGGCGGCCTTCCGCGTGGAGCCCGTGGAGCGCCGCCAGGTGGCCGTGCTGTTCCAGGACGTGACGCAGCGCCACCGCGCCGAGCGCGCGCTGCGCGAGCTGAACAACGAGCTGGAGCAGCGCGTGGCCAGCGAGGTGGCCGAGCGGCTCAAGACCGAGGAGGCCCTGCGCCAGGCCCAGAAGATGGAGGCCGTGGGCCAGCTCACCGGCGGCATCGCGCACGACTTCAACAACATGCTGGCGGTGGTGCTGGGCTCGCTGGAGCTGCTGGACCGCCGCTTCGCCGCCGGCGAGCCGCGCGCCAAGCGCTACATCGACGCGGCCCGCGACGGCGCCCGGCGCGCCGCGCAACTCACGCAGCGGCTGCTCGCCTTCTCGCGACGGCAGCCGCTCAGCCCGGTGCCGCTGGATGCCAACCAGCTCGTCGCCGGCATGTCGGACATGCTGCGCCACTCGCTGGGCGGCGCGATCCGGCTGGAGACGGTGCTCGCCGGCGGCCTGTGGCGCATCCATGCCGACCGCAACCAGCTGGAGAGCGTCATCCTCAACCTGGCCGTCAACGGCCGAGACGCCATGGGCGATCTGGCCGATGGCGGCGGGCGCCTGACCATCGAGACCGCCAACGCCCACCTGGACGAGCGCTACGCCGCGGAGCACCTGGGCGTGGCGCCCGGCCAGTACGTGCTGATCGCTGTGAGCGACACCGGCGCCGGCATGCCGCCCGAGGTGATCGCCAAGGCCTTCGATCCCTTCTTCACCACCAAGGAGGTGGGCAAGGGCACGGGGCTGGGCCTGAGCCAGGTGTATGGCTTCATCAAGCAGTCGAGCGGGCACGTCAAGATCTACTCCGAAGTGGGCGCAGGCACGACCGTGAAGGTGTACCTGCCGCGGCGGGTGGACCCGGCCCTCGAAGAAGAGGCCGCGGCCGGCGGCGACGCGGCGCTGCCGCGCGGCGATGCGCAGGAGTGGGTGCTGGTCGTGGAGGACGAGCCGGCCGTGCGGCAGCTGTCCGTGGATGCGCTCGGCCTGCTCGGCTACCGCGTGCTGGAGGCCGACGGCGCCGCGGCCGCACTGAAGCTCATCGACGCGCATCCGGAGATCGCCCTGCTCTTCACCGACGTGGTCATGCCCGACGTGAACGGCCGCAAGCTGGCCGAAGAGGCACTGCGCCGCCGCCCGCAGCTCAAGGTGCTGTTCACCACCGGCTACACGCGCAATGCCGTGGTGCACAACGGCGTGCTGGACGCCGGCGTGCGCCTGATCGGCAAGCCCTACACGCTGGAAGACCTGGCGGTGCGGGTGCGCGAGGCGCTGGACGCGCCCCACACCGGGCTCCAACCTGCGGGCAGCTGACCGGAGCGCTGCGCAACGGCGGACCGCCTCAAAATTGATAGCTGCTTGCGCTTATTTTCTAAGGGATTCAATATCAAACGATGCTGAAGTCCTTTGCCAGCAAGCGCAAGTCGCTCCTCTTTTTGATCAGAACCGCTCGTTCGGCCCCAAGTAGCGCCACTGCCCCGCCGGCAGGTTGCCCAGCACCACGCCGCCGATGCGGATGCGCTTGAGGCCCACCACCTTCAGGCCGACCAGCTCGCACATGCGGCGGATCTGGCGCTTCTTGCCCTCCGTCAGCACGAAGCGCAGCTGCTCGGGGTTCTGCCACTCCACCTTGGCGGGCTTGAGCGCCTGGCCGTCCAGCGACAGGCCGTGGCACAGCCGCGCCAGCTGCTCGCGCGGGAAGGCGGCCTGCACGTCGGTGACCACATCGCCGTACTGCACGCGCACCAGGTATTCCTTGTCCACCGACGAATCCTCGCCGATCAGGTGGCGCGCCACGCGGCCGTCCTGCGTGAGCACCAGCAGGCCGACGGAATCGATGTCGAGCCGGCCGCACGGCGCCAGGCCGCGCAGCTGCGGCGGCGAGAAGCGGTTGCGGCTCGGGTCCTCGCGCCAGTGCGTGCGCGGGTTGATCAGCGCCACGGCGGGCGTGTGGCCGTCCTCCGCCTGGCCGCTCACATAGCCCATGGGCTTGTGCAGCAGGATGGTGACCTTCTGCTCCTGGAAGCCCTGCGCCACGCGCTCCACCTCGATGCGGTCGGTGGGCATGACCTGCAGCCCCATGGGCGCGACCACGCCGTTGACCTTGACCCATCCCTGGGCGATCCAGTCGTCCGCCTCGCGGCGCGAACACAGGCCCAGGTCGGCCATGCGCTTGTTCAGGCGCAGCGTGTCGCCGACCGCCACCGGGGCCGCGGCCCTCGACGGCGCGCCCGGGGCCACGCGCGCCCGCGCCGGGGCACCACCGGCCGCGGGGCGTGCGGCCCCGCCCTGCCCCGCCGGCCGCGCGGGCGCACCCGGGGCGGCGGGCCGGCCGAAGCCGCCCGGCGCGGCGGGTCGCGCGGAGCCTCCTGGCGCAGCGGAACGCGGTCCATTCGAAGGCGCCGCGGAGCGCGGTGAACTGGAAGGCACTGCGGAGCGCGGCGAACCAGGCGGGACCGCGGAGCGCGGTCCGGGCCGCGCGCCCGGCTGGGCCCGTGCCGGCGCGCGCGCGGGCGCCGGTGCCGGGGTGGCGCCCCGGCGCACCGGGGGCTGGACGGGCGCCGAGCCTTCGGGGCGGCGCAGCGTGGCGCGCGCCGGCTGGGAGGCGTCGGCCGGCGTAGGGGCAGCGGAGGGGGCGGAAGCGGGAGGGCGGGACGGCGTATCGGGCATGGGCCCTATTGTCTCGCGCCCGCAGCGACGCCGCCGTCGTGCCAGGCCAGGAACGCCTCCACCGGCAGCGGCTTGCTGATGTAGTAGCCCTGCGCGTCGTCGCAGCTCAGCGCCTGCAGCCGCTCCAGGATGGGGGCCGTCTCCACCCCCTCGGCCACCACGGTGAGGCCGAGGTTGTGGGCCAGGTCGATGGTGGAGCGCACGATCTGCGCATCGCCGTCGTCGGTGGCCATGCCCATCACGAACGACTTGTCGATCTTGAGTTCGTCCACCGGCAGCCGCTTGAGGTAGCCGAGCGACGAGTAGCCGGTGCCGAAGTCGTCGATGGACAGCTTGAAGCCCTGCTCGGACAGGCGGTTGAGCATGGCCTCGGCACGCTGCGGGTCGTCCATGATCGCGCTCTCGGTGATCTCCAGGCAGAACTGCGACGCACCGATGCCATGGCGCTCCAGCAACGCGCCCAGCTTGTGGCTCAGCTCCGGGTCCAGCAGGTCGCGCGTGGACAGGTTGACCGAGATGCGCAGCCCCAGGCTCCGCACGCGCGGATCGGCCAGCAGGGCCGCCGCCTGCCCGAAGATCCACAGCGTGAGCTGGCGCACGAAGCCCGTCTGCTCGGCGAACGGAATGAACAGCATCGGCGGCACCAGGCCGCGCTCGGGGTGCTGCCAGCGCACCAGCGCCTCGGCGGCGGTGCCCGGCTGGCCGTTGAGCGATACCTTGGGCTGCAGGTACAGGCGCAGTTCATCGCGGTCGATGGCGCGGCGCAGCTCGGTCAGCAGCGACAGCGTCTCCGGGCTGGTCGAGTCCAGCGAGGCGTCGTACTGCTGCGCGCCGCTGAGCCGGCGCTTGGCCGCGTACATGGCGATCTCGGCGTGGCTGAGCAGCGTGTCGGCATCGGCAGCGGGACCGGGCCAGCAGGCGAAGCCGATGCCGGCGCTCAGGTCGATGGTCTGGTCGTCGAAGGCCAGCGGCGTCTCGAAGGCGTGGGCAATGCGCTGCGCCATCTCCCGCGCGGCTGCCGCATCGGCCTGCGGCATCAGCATGGCGAACTCGTTCCCGCCCAGGCGCGCCACCACGTCCTGCGGCGAGCGCGCCTGCTGGCGGATGCGCTCGGCCACGGCCCGCAGCAGCCGGTCGCCCATGGCATAGCCCAGTACTTCGTTCACATGCTTGAAGCGGTCCAGGTCGAGCGTCAATACCGCGAGCGGCGCAGCGGCGCTGCCGTCCTCTCCGGCGGCGATGGCCTGCATGAGCGCCCGGCGGAAGCGCTCCCGGTTGGGCAGGCCGGTGAGGCGGTCGGTGTCGGCCAGGTGCTGGATCTCCGCCTGCTGGCTGGCGATGTCGATGCGCATGCGGTCGAACGAGCGCGCCAGCGTGCCGATCTCGTCCTTGCGCCGGGTGTGGCCCATGGGCACGGCGTAGTCACCGCGCGACAGGCCGCGCGTGGCCTCGATCAGCGAGCGCAGCGGCACCGCCAGGCGCAGCGCCATGGCCCCGGTGCCCAGGGCGAACAGCAGCACGCCGCCCAGCGTGATCGCGCCCAGCAGCACCTGCAGCCGGCGGTACGGGGCCAGCACCTGGTCGACGGACCGCAGGATGAGCGTCTGCACGTCGCCACCGACGCTGGGCAGGGGCACCGGGCGCGCCAGCAGCGTGCCGTCCCGCGTCGCCAACTCCGCCACGGGACCGCGTTCGCGCAGCACGTCCATGGCCTGCGCGGGCAGCGTGCTTACCGGCACCGTGGTGCCGCCCTGCGCCCCCGTGACCAGGACCGCCACGTCCACCGACAGCAGCTGCTTCATTTCATCGGCCAGCGCCTGGCTCACCGGAAAGCCCATCAGCACCCAGCCGATCACCACCGGCGCGCGCAAAGGCACCAGCACGAACTGGTACGGCCGCCCGTCCATCACCACGATCTGGCTGCCCTGGAACTGCTGCGACAAGGCCGGGATCACCTCGGTGAGCACCGACCCGTAGCGGTCGGACCCCTGGCCCAGGCTGACCGAGACCAGGTGCATGCGCGTGTCGAGCAAGGCCGTCACCGACGCACCGATCCGCTGGCCGTGGTTCTCCAGCACCGACTGGATGGTCTCCACCTCGCCAGAATTGACGGCCGAACGGAAGCCGTAGTCCGCCGCCAGCAGGGTGGCGCTTTGCTGCAGCCGCTCGGCGTTCTCCTCCACCAGCCGGCGCCACACGTTCTCGTCCAGGTCCAGCGCCTGCGCCACCTGGCTGCGGGCGTTCTGCTCGATGGAGGCCCGCACCACGGTGAAGCCCGCCACCTGCACGACCAGCAGCAGCAGGAGCGACAGCCCCACCAGCCGCACGATCAGGCTGCTGCGCAGCCGGGCCTGCTTCACGGCGCCGCCCCCTGCAGCTTGACCACCAGCGGCGCAGCGGCCGTGGCGGCCTCGGTCACGGTGATCGCCTGGTCGTGCGGCGCCGCGCCGACCGGCAGGCCGGCATGCCACACGCGCAGGCGGTATGCGCCGGGCGGCACCTTGTCCAGCCGGGCGACCGGCGCGGCCGCACTGGTCTGGGCGTAGAACGGCGTGTCGACCACCAGCAGCCAAGCCACCATCTGGTCATGGATGTTGCAGCCCAGCACCACCACGCCGGGCTGGTCGAACAGCACGGGGTTGGCGGGTGTGCCCGCGTACAGCTTGAGCTCGAACTTCTTGGCCGGAGAGAACGAGTACACGTGGTGCCGCACGGTGTCGTGGTTGGGAAAGCGCACCTCGGTGCCGACCGGGATCACCATCACGTCGGGCACGAACTGGCGCTTCTGCTGCACCATCTCCACGCCCTGGGCCGGGCGGACCAGCTTGCGCGCCTCGGCCGACTCCAGGAACACGATGGCGCCTGCCAGCGGCTTGCCGCTGCCGTCCTGAACTGCCACCTGCACGGTGGCTCCGATCGCATGCGCCGCCGCACCCGCGAGCAGCAGTGCCCCCACGGCCTGCGCCCACCGCCGCCATCCGCCCGAACCACGATGCATGACGCCCCCAAAATGTAACAACGCCCGTCGCGTGCCGCAGGCTCCGCAGCAGGTTGCACCAAAACCAGCCGCGAATCAACTGCTATTGATAATGTAGCTAACTGTGCATGCACCATGAGCGCCACGATGTCCACATGGAAAGCACTGTCATACGCCACCGGCGCGAAGGGGCTTACCATCCGCCCCGCGCGCTCGCCTGCCGCTTTGTAACAGGAGCGGAGAGCCTGCGTGCCTGCGGCCCTGTCGATGGCCGGGTACGCAGGCACTGTTTTTGCTGCGCTCATTCTGCTTTCCCGCGTACTGCTTCCCAAGGATTCCACCATGTCGTTCGTCGCCCGTTTCAGGTCCCTGTCCATTTCATGGAGGCTCGGGCTGGGCTTTGGCGGCATGCTGCTGCTGGTGATCGCCGTAGCCGGCGTCGGCCAGCTGTCGGTCGCGCAGATGCAGGGCCAGCTGCGGGAGATGACGGGCCCCAGCGCCACCAAGATGCGGCTGGTCAACAGCATGCTGGAGAGCACCAGCGCGCTGGGCCTGCAGAGCCGATCGGCCGCCATGCTCAACGAGGTCGACCCTAAGAGCGCCGCCGAACAGACCGCTGCCGTGGGACGGTCGATGGAGCAGTACACCCGCCAGCAGGCCGAACTGCAAAAACTGCTGGGCGACAGCGCACACGCCAGCGCCGCCGAGCGCCAGCTGTTCGCCGAGATCCAGGCCCTGGCGCAGCAGGCCCGCCCCGAGCTGGATTCCGCCATCAAGGCCACCAACGATGGCGACACCGTCAGCGCCACGCTGGGCCTGATGACGCGGCTGGCGCCCGTCGAGGCGAAGTGGCGCGCCAAGCTGGCCGAGATGATCGAGCTGCAGAACACGGAGAACGCCGAGGCCGTGGCAGCCGCCGAGCAGACGCAGGGCCGGGCCCGCCTGGTCAGCGGCGCGCTGGTGGCGCTGGGACTGGCCCTGGGCGCCCTGATCGCCTGGCGCACCACGCGCAGCATCACCGCGCCCATCGGCCGCGCCGTGGTGGTGGCCGAGCGCATCGCCCGGGGCGACCTCACCTCGCAGGTGGAGGTGCGCATCCACGACGAAACGGGCCGCCTGCTGGAAGCCGTGGCCGCCATGCAGGAGCGGCTGCGCGCCCTGGTGGGCGAGATCGGCGCGGCGGCGGACTCGATCCTGCTGGCCAGCTCCGAGGTGGCCTCGGGCAACCTCGACCTGAGCCAGCGCACCGAGAGCACGTCGCGCAGCCTGCAGGAGGCCGCCTCCGCGCTGGGCGACGTGACGCAGACGGTGGGCCAGAGCGCCGATGCCTCTCGCCAGGCCAACCACATGACGGCGACGGCCTCCGACGCCGCCACGCGCGGCGGCGCCGTGGTCTCGCAGGTGGTGCAGACCATGGACACCATCAGCGCCAGCTCGCGCAAGATCGCCGACATCATCAGCGTCATCGACGGCATCGCCTTCCAGACCAACATCCTGGCGCTCAATGCGGCCGTGGAAGCGGCCCGCGCCGGCGAGCAGGGCCGTGGCTTCGCCGTGGTGGCGGGCGAGGTGCGCAGCCTGGCCGGCCGCAGTGCCGAGGCCGCGCGCGAGATCAAGGCCCTGATCCTGGCCAGCGCCACCCATGTGCAGGAGGGCAGCGCGCAGGTGAACCACGCCGGCGCCACCATCCAGGAGCTGGTGCAGTCGGTGCGCCGCGTCTCGGACATCATGGGCGAGATCACCGCCGCCGCGCAGGAGCAGAGCGAACGCATCGGCCTGGTGAGCCAGTCCATGGGCACGCTGGAGAACATGACGCAGCAGAACGCGGCGCTGGTGGAACAGAGCTCGGCCGCCGCCGACAGCCTCAAGGAGCAGGCCGCGCGCCTGACGCGCGTGGTGGGCAACTTCCGCCTCACGCGCGAAGCCGCCGGCGCCCGCGACTGGGAACCGGCCGACGCCACGCCGGCACCACCCGCCACGCCCGCCCTGGGCCGGGCGCCCCAGCGGCCCGCTCTGGCACGCTGAACGCCCTGCGGCGCCCCCCTGGACGGGCGCCGCAGGCCCAGCGGTTCAGGCCCGGTCCGGCCGGTTCACGCAGCGGCCGCCGCGGCCGCCCCATCGGCCGAAGCGTCCCGCCGGCTCCCGCGGGTGACGAAGCCGCCGCTGCGCAGCGCCTCCAGGTCCAGCACGCGCAGCCCGCCGTACTCCACGCGGATGGCGCCCTGCGCCTCCAGTGCGGCCAGCGCCTCGTTCACGCGCTGGCGCGACAGGCCCACCAGGTACGCCAGCTCCTGCTGGGTGATGCGCAGCACCTCGCCCAGCCCCGGGTAGAGCACCGGGTTGAACAAGGCGGCCAGGCTGCGCGCCACGCGCACGTCCGGGTTGGCCATGCGGTCGATCTCGCGCGCGGCGATGAACTGCCCCAGCCGCTCGTTGAGCTGGTTCATCACGAAGCGGTTGAAGCCGATGGAATGGTCCAGCAGCCAGTGGAAGGTGTCGATCGGCAGGCCCGCCACCACGCTCCTGCGCAGCGCCTGGATGTTGTAGCGGTAGGGCTCGCGCTTGACGGCCGTGCCCTCGCCGAACCAGCCGCCCGGCGGGATGCCGGCAAAGGTCATGGTCTGGCCCTGCTCGTTGTCGGTGCTCATCTTGAGCAGCCCCTCGACCACGCCGAACCAGTAGGTCACGGGTCGGCCGATGCGGCAGACGTAATCGCCGGCCAGCGCATCGCCCACCAGCAGCGCCTCGACGGCGCAGGCGCGCTCGGCCGGCAGCAGCGACGCCAGCCACGGAATGCCGTCCAGCTCCCGCTCCGAGGGCGGCCGCCGGCGCTGGTGAAGGGATGCGTCCTGGTTCATGCGCGGAGCATGGCGCAGGAGAGCGCGCCTGCGGCACCGGGATTACCACGATGGCCAGCCCGTTCGCGGCGGCCGAGGACACCGGCCGCGGCGCGCCCCAAAGCAGAACTATCAAATTAATAGCTGGTGGCGCTTATATCCATTGGGCTGGGCGGCATATTTGCCCATACCACCCGCGCCATCAGCGCGACGGCATGCCGTAGCGATAGCCCTGGAACGACCAGACCGTGCGTTCGGGTTCGATGCGCTCCAGCCGCAGCCCGGGCGCGGCCTGGTCGCCCTCGTGCAGCACCTGGCCGTTGACGATGGCCATGCGGTAGCCCGCGTTGCTGGAATAGGTCACGCCGGCGATCTGCAGGTTGGGCAACTGCGCGCGCACGGCCTGGGGCAGGTCGTCCTGCGCGAACACGGTGCCCGTCACGCGGGCCGCGGGCGCAGCCCGTTCGGGGGTGGCAGCGGGACCGTTCCCTGCAGCGGCGGGCCGCCCGGCGTCTTCCGCCCGCGCGCGCTCGGCCGGCGCGGCGGGCTGCGCGCGCGGAGCGGGCGCGGCCGCGGGCACGGGGGCCTGGCGGAGCGGCGGGGCGGGCGGTCGCTCGGCTTTCACCGGCGCAGGGGCCGGCGCCGGCGGCACCGCCGTGGCAGTGCGCGTGGACGGCTGCGTACCCGTGCCCGTGGTCGCTGGTACTCCCGTCGTTGCGGGTGCGGGTGCCGGTGCCGTTTCGGCCACCGGGGCTGGGGCCGACGGCGGCGCCGCCAGCACCACCCGCTCGCCCGCCGGTGCCGCGGCAGGCCGCTGCAGCCACCAGCCGGCGCCGGCCGCCGCCGCGGCCAGCAGCGCCAGGGCGGCGACGAGCGCCGTGCGGCGCCCGCCCGCGGCATTGGGCGGCAACGGGCCATCGGGCACGGGCGCGGGTTGGGAGTGCAGCCCGGGCACGGCGCCGCGGCTGCGTTCGGTTTCCGCGCGGCGCAGCGCGTCGAGGATGTAGGACATGGATCAGGTTCCTGCGCGCAGGCGCGGTTCGCTCACACCGGCGGCGCGGTTGAGCAGCATGAGGGTCAGGGGGCCGGCCTGGCCGTCCGGCACCAGGCCCTGGGCGACCTGGAAGCGGTGGATGCGGGCGCGGCGCGCCTCGGCGCCGGCCGACACCCGGGCGGGGGCCGAGGCGGCGCCGGCCGGGCCTGTGCCGGCGACGGCGGCGGCCAGCTGCTGGTCCAGCCAGGCCAGGGCGGCCGGGGTGTCGGCGCGTTCGCTGCCGTCGGGCACGCCGGGCGGCGCGCGCCAGTAGGTGGCGATGTCGCCCTGCCACAGCGGGCCCAGCGCGGCCACGGGCACCTGCACCGTGCGTCCGCCACCGCCTTCCAGCGTGGCGGTGTCACCGTCCAGGCGGCGCAGCAGCACGCCCACGCCCCCGGCGCTGCCGGTGCCTGCCGGGAAGAGCGTCAACACCACCGGCCGGTCGAGCTGGCGCACCAGGGCCAAGCCTGCGCGGCGGTTGCGGTAGCAGCGCAGGCCCTCACCCAACATGGCGGCGCAGGGATCAGCGCCGGCAGCCACCGGCGGGGTGCCCCAGGCGGCGGCCAGGGTGCGCAGCGCGCCGGCCTCATCCCAGGGCTGCTGCTGCAGGAAGGCCTGCAGAGCCGCGGCGTCCGGCAGCGGCGCGGCGGCCGCGCCCCCGGCGGCGCTGGCCGCCGACGCGCTGGTGGCCGGCACGCGGGCCGCAGCCACCACGGACGTCTGCCCGGGCGACTTGCTCCCGCCGGTTCCGCCGGCCCAGCCGCCCAGTGCCCAGACCACGCCGGCCATGGCCGCCGCGCCGGCCACCGCGGCGCCACCGGCCAGGGCCCAGCGCGCAGCGCCCCCCGTGGGCCGCGGGGCCGCCGGGCCGAACACCTCCTGCGCGGCCTGCTGCACGATGGGCTCGGTCACCGTGCGCGTGCCGCTGGCGTAGGCGCCCAGCAAGGCCCGGTCGCACAGCAGGTTGATGCGCCGCGGCACGCCGCGTGACAGCGCATGCACGCGCTGCAGCGCACGGCGGTCGAACGGCACGGGGCCGGCCAGGCCCGCCACGGCCATGCGGTGGGCGATGTACTGCTGCGTCTCGGGCAGGCTCAGCGCGTCGAGGTGGAAGCGGGCGATCACGCGCTGCGCCAGCTGCTCCAGCGCGGGGTCGGCCACCATGCCGCGCAGCTCGGGCTGCCCGATCAGGATGATCTGCAGCAGCTTGCGTTCGCTGGTCTCCAGGTTGGTCAGCAGGCGCAGCTGCTCCAGCACGTCGGGCGAGAGGTTCTGCGCCTCGTCGATGACCAGCACGTTGTTGCGCCCGGCCGCATGCTGCGCCAGCAGGAAGGCATTGAGCGGGTCGATGCAGTCCTTGACCGTTTCGCCGCCCGGGGTGGACGGCGCATGGGCCACGCCGAACTCGTCGCAGATCGAGCGCAGCAGCTCGTTCACCGTGAGCTTGGGATTGAAGATGTAGGCGACGTTGCAGTGCGCCGGGATCTGCTCCAGGAAGCAGCGGCACACCGTGGTCTTGCCCGTGCCGATGTCGCCGGTGAGCAGCACGAAGCCGCCGCCCGCATCCAGCCCGTAGAGCAGATGGGCCAGCGCCTCGCGGTGGCGCTCGCTCATGAACAGGTAGCGGGGGTCGGGGGCGATGGAGAACGGCGCGTGCTGCAGGCCGAAGAACGGGACGTACATGGCCGCGAGGATACCGCCACCGCGTGGCACGCCCCGCAGGGCAAGGCCACCGTCGGCGCAGCGGTGCGCCGGGATGCGAGGCAGGGTTAGACCCGTCAGGAGTTTCCCGCAAATTGTCGTCGCGAAGACATGGGAGCGTCAAAGCGCTTCCTACCATGCATTGCATAGCGGGGGCACATCCCGCAGCCGCCGCGGCGGCCCGCCCCGCCACACCGTCCCACCAGGAGAGGTATGAGCACCACGTTCCCCCAACTGCTGCTGCGCCACGCGGCCGAGCGCCCCGCCGCCGCCGCGCTGCGCGAGAAGGAGTACGGCATCTGGCAGACCTACAGCTGGTCGGCCCTGGCGCAGCTGGTGGAAGGGCTGGCCGCCGGCTTGCATGCCGCGGGGCTGCAGCGCGGCGAGCACCTGGTGGTGATCGGCGCCAACCGGCCGCGCCTGTACGCCACCATGCTGGCCGCGCAGTCGCTGGGCGCCATCCCCGTACCGCTGTACCAGGACGCGGTGGCCGCCGAGTGCGCCTACCCGCTGAACAACGCCGAGGTGCGCTTCTGCGTGGTGGAAGACCAGGAGCAGGTGGACAAGCTGCTGGAGATCCGCGAGCAGTGCCCCGCCGTCACGCACATCTTCTATGACGACCCGCGCGGCCTGCGCAACTACGCCGAGCCCGGCCTGCAGGCGCTGGATGCGCTCGCCGCCGCCGGCCAGGCCCTGCTGGCGCGCGAAAGCGGCTGGTTCGCCGCCCGGGTGGCCGAGACGCAGCCCCAGGACGTGGCCGCCATGTTCTTCACGTCGGGCACCACCGGCAACCCCAAGGGCGTAGTGCACACGCATGCCACGCTGCTGGACCGCGCCCAGGCCGGCGCCGAGTTCGACCGGCTGGGCAGCGACGAGGAAGTGCTGGCCTACCTGCCGCCGGCCTGGATCGGCCAGAACATCTTCAGCTACGCGCAGTGGCTGGCCTGCGGCTACGTGGTGAACTGCCCTGAATCGGCTGCCACGGTGACCATCGACCTGAAGGAAGTCGGCCCCACGTACTACTTCGCGCCGCCGCGCGTGTTCGAAGGCTTGCTGACCAGCGTGATGATCCGCATGGAAGACGCGGGCGCGCTCAAGCGCCGCATGTTCCACACCTGCATGGCGCTCGCGCGCCGCGTGGGCCCGGCGCTGCGCGACGGCCAGCCCGTGGGCTGGCTGGACCGCCTGCGCTATGCCATCGGCGATCTGCTGGTGTACGGCCCGCTGCGCAACACGCTGGGCTTTTCCCGCGTGCGCGTGGCCTACACGGCGGGCGAAGCCATCGGGCCCGACCTGTTCACCTTCTACCGCTCGATCGGCATCAACCTCAAGCAGCTCTACGGCTCCACCGAGACCGCCGTGTTCGTCTGCCTGCAGCCCGACACCGAGGCCCGGGCCGATACGGTGGGCGTGCCGATCCGCGGCGTGGAGATCAAGGTGGCCGACAACGGCGAGATCCTCGTCAAGTCGGCCGGCCTGCTGCGCGAGTACTACAAGAACCCCACGGCCACGGCCGAGGTGCTGACCGAAGACGGCTGGTACCGCACCAGCGACGCAGGCTTTCTCGACGCACAGGGGCACCTCAAGATCATCGACCGCATCAAGGACGTGGGCCGCCTCTCCGGAGGTGCCAACGACGGCGCCATGTTCGCCCCCAAGTACGTGGAGAACAAGCTCAAGTTCTTCCCGTACATCAAGGAGGCCGTGGCCCTGGGGGACCAGCGCGAGAAGGTGTGCGCGCTCATCAACATCGACTTCGACGCCGTGGGCAACTGGGCCGAGCGCCGCAACCTGCCCTACGCCGGCTATACCGATCTGGCGGCCAAGCCCGAGGTGTACGAGCTGATCCGCGACTGCATCGAGAAGGTGAACGCCGACCTGGCCACCGACGAGCGCCTGGCCGGCAGCCAGGTGAGCCGCTTCCTGGTGCTGCACAAGGAGCTGGACGCCGACGATGGCGAACTCACCCGCACCAACAAGGTCCGCCGCGGCTTCATCGCAGACAAGTACGGCGTGCTGGTGGACGCGCTGTACGCCGGGCGCACCTCGCAGTTCATCGAGACACAGGTGAAGTTCGAGGACGGCCGCACCGGCCGCGTCAGCGCCGACCTGGTGCTGATGGATGCCAAGACCTTCACCCCCGCCCGCCGGGCCGCCTGAGACCGACGCAGGGAAGAGACCAGCAGATGACCACCAAGAAGATCGGCGACGTCATTCTCGACGTCCGCAACATCAGCCTGCGGTTCGGCGGCGTGAAGGCGCTCACCGACATCTCGTTCGATGTGCGCGAGCACGAGATCCGCTCCATCATCGGCCCCAACGGCGCCGGCAAGAGCAGCATGCTCAACTGCATCAACGGCGTGTACACGCCGTCCGAGGGCTCCATCACCTTCCGCGGCAAGACCTTCGACCACATGAACAGCCGCCAGGTGGCCGAGATGGGCGTGGCACGCACCTTCCAGAACCTGGCCCTCTTCAAGGGCATGAGCGTGCTGGACAACATCATGTCCGGCCGCAACCTCAAGATCAAAAGCAACCTGCTGCTGCAGGCCCTGCGCGTGGGCCCGGCCGTGGCCGAGGAAATCCGCCACCGCGAGGTGGTCGAACGCATCATCGACTTCCTGGAGATCCAGGCCTGGCGCAAGGCGCCCGTGGGCCAGCTGCCCTACGGCCTGCAGAAACGCGTGGACCTGGGCCGCGCGCTGGCCATGGAGCCGCAGGTGCTGCTGCTCGACGAGCCCATGGCCGGCATGAACGTGGAGGAGAAGCAGGACATGTGCCGCTTCATCCTCGACGTGAACGACGAGTTCGGCACCACCATCGTGCTGATCGAGCACGACATGGGCGTGGTGATGGACATCTCCGACCGCGTGGTGGTGCTTGACTACGGCAAGAAGATCGGCGACGGCGCACCCGAAGAAGTGCGTGCTAACGAAGACGTCATCCGCGCCTACCTGGGCGCCAGCCACTGATACCGGGAGTCAAGCATGGGATTTTTCCTCGAAACGGTATTCGGTGGCCTGATGGCCGGCATGCTCTACGCACTGGTGGCGCTGGGCTTCGTGCTGATCTTCAAGGCCTCGGGGGTCTTCAACTTCGCGCAGGGGGCGATGGTGCTGTTCGCGGCCCTGGCGATGGCGCGCTTCGCGGAATGGTTTCCGCAGTGGTTCGGCTTCAGCAGCTTGCTGCTGGCCAACCTGATGGCGTTCTGCGCGGCCGTGCTCTGCATGATCGGCGTGGCCTGGCTGGTGGAGCGCCTGGCGCTGCGCCGGCTGGTGAACCAGGAGGGCATCACGCTGCTGATGGCCACGCTGGGCATCACCTACTTCCTCGACGGAGCAGGCCAGCTCATCTTCGGCAGCGCCACCTACAAGATCGACGTCGGCATGCCCAAGGACCCGATGATCGTGCTGGAGAACGTCTTCGAAGGCGGCCTGCTGCTGTCCAAGGAAGACCTCTACGCCGCGCTGGTGGCGGCGATGCTGGTGGCCCTGCTGTCGGTGTTCTTCCAGAAGACCCGCACCGGCCGCGCGCTGCGCGCCGTGGCGGACGACCACCAGGCGGCGCAGTCCATCGGCATTCCGCTGTCGCGCATCTGGGTGATCGTCTGGTCGGTGGGCGGCATCGTCGCGCTGGTGGCCGGCATCATCTGGGGCAGCAAGCTGGGCGTGCAGTTCTCCATCTCGCTGGTGGCGCTGAAGGCCTTTCCGGTGGTGATCCTGGGTGGCCTCACCTCGGTGCCCGGCGCCATCGTCGGCGGGCTGGTGATCGGCGTGGGCGAGAAGCTCTCCGAGATCTACCTGGGTCCGTTCCTGGGCGGCGGCATCGAGAACTGGTTCGCCTATGTGCTGGCCCTGGCCTTCCTGCTGGTCCGGCCGCAAGGGCTGTTCGGCGACAAAATTATTGATCGCGTCTGACGCGGTGACATAGGAGCAAACGAATATGTTCTACCGCGAGAACGGCCAGTTCAAAAGCAACTACCGCGCCGACATGGGGCTGTTCCCCGTCGCGCAGGACCGGTGGGCCATCCTGGGCCTGCTGGCACTGGCCTTCGTGCTGGTGCCGCTGATGGGCAGCGACTACTTCTTTCGCGCCATCGCCATACCCTTTCTGATCCTGTCGCTCGCGGCCATCGGGCTGAACATCCTGGTGGGCTACTGCGGCCAAATCTCGCTGGGCACGGGCGCCTTCATGGCCGTGGGTGCGTATGCGGCCTACAACCTGCAGGCGCGCATCGACGGCATGCCGCTGCTGCTGGCGCTGCTGGGCGGCGGCCTGGTGTCCACGGTGTTCGGCGTGCTGTTCGGCATTCCCAGCCTGCGCATCCGCGGACTGTACCTGGCCGTGGCCACACTGGCCGCGCAGTTCTTCACCGACTGGTTCACCAACCGCGTGAAGTGGGTAACGAATGACTCGTCCTCGGGCTCGGTCAGCGTGGGTGGCCTGGACATCCTGGGCTACGCCATCCAGACGCCCGTGCAGAAATACCTGCTGTGCCTGGGCTTCGTGGTGGTGTTCGCGCTGCTGGCCAAGAACCTGGTGCGCAGCGCCATCGGCCGCGAGTGGATGGCCATGCGGGACATGGACGTGGCCGCAGCCGTCATCGGCATCCGCCCTGTGTACGCCAAGCTCTCGGCCTTCGCGGTCAGCAGCTTCATCGTGGGCGTGGCGGGCGGGCTGTGGGGCTTCGTGCACCTGGGCTCGTGGGAGCCGGCGGCCTTCGGGATCGAGCGCTCGTTCCAGCTGCTCTTCATGATCATCATCGGCGGGCTGGGCTCCATCTCGGGCACGTTCTTCGGCGCGGCCTTCATCGTGCTGCTGCCGCTGCTGCTGAACTACGTGCCGCACTGGCTCGGCCTGCCCATTTCGACCGCGACGGCCACCCATGTGGAACACATGATCTTCGGCGCGCTCATCGTCTTCTTCCTCATCGTCGAACCCCACGGCCTGGCGCGGCTGTGGTCCACCGCCCGGCAGAAGCTGCGGCTGTGGCCTTTCCCGCATTGATCCCCGCGGCCAATGCACTCACTGCTCCCAGCGTCCGTGTCCCGTTCTTCATTCACCACAAGCGCACCCCAGGTGCCATCATCCTTAGGAGACAAAGCCATGCAACTCAAGCAAAGAATCGCGCTGGCCACTGCGGCCGGTGTCACCGCCCTGGCAGCCTTCGTGCCGCTGGCGGCACAGGCCCAGGCCGCCGCCGAGCAGTTCGTGCCGCTGATGGTCTACCGCACCGGGCAGTTCGCGCCGCTGGGCATTCCATGGGCCGACGGCAAGCAGGACTACCTGAAGCTGGTGAACGCCCGCGACGGCGGCGTGAACGGCGTGAAGATCGCCTTCGAAGAGTGCGAGACGGCGTACGACGCCGCCAAGGGCGTGGAATGCTATGAACGCCTGAAGGGCAAGGGCAGCGGCGCATCGGGCTTCGATACGCAGTCCACCGGCATCACCTTCGCCGTGACCGACAAGGCCTTCGTGGACAAGATCCCCGTGGAGACCATGGGCTACGGCCTGTCGCAGTCGGTGGACGGCACGGTGTTCGAGTGGAACTTCCCGCTGCTGGGCACCTACTGGACGGCCGCCGACGTGATGCTGCAGGACATCGCCAAGAAGGAAAAGGGCAGCCTCAAGGGCAAGAAGATCGCGCTGGTCTACCACGACAGCCCCTACGGCAAGGAGCCCATTCCGCTGCTGCAAAAGCGCGCCGAGGCCGACGGCTTCACGCTCAGCACCTTCCCCGTCACGCCCCCCGGCGTGGAGCAGAAGTCGACCTGGCTGCAGATCCGCCAGCAAAAGCCCGACTACGTGCTGTTCTGGTCGGCCGGCGTGATGACGCCCGCCGGCATCCGCGAGGCGCAGGCCAGCGGCTACCCGCGCGAGAAGATCTACGCCATCTGGTGGGCCGGCTCCGACCATGACGTGAAGGACATCGGCGCGGGCGCCAAGGGCTACAACGCCGTCACCGTGCACAACAGCGCGGCCAAGGACAAGGTGCACGACGACCTGAAGAAGTTCGTCTACGACAAGGGCCAGGGCACGGGCGCCGCCACCGGCATCGCCACGCTGGCGCACACGCGCGGCATGATGATTTCCATGCTGCAGGTGGAGGCCATCCGCGCCGCGCAGGAGAAGTACGGCAAGGGCAAGGTGCTCACGCCCGAGCAGGTGCGCTGGGGCTTCGAGAACCTGGACCTCACGGCCGACAAGCTCAAGGCCCTGGGCTTCGGCGAGATCATGCGGCCCGTGAAGACGTCCTGCGCCAACCACATGGGCAGCGACTGGGCGCGCATCGTGCAGTGGGACGGCGGCAAGTGGGACATCAAGTCCGACTGGTACCAGGCCGACAAGACGCACATCGATCCGCTGGTCAAGGAGTACGCGGCCAAGTACGCCAAGGACAAGAACGTAAAACCACGGACGTGCACCCCCTGAGTCGCTGACGCGCCTTCCCCCTCTCTCGCTGCGCGGGAGGGGGACGACACCCTCGGTGCGGGGCCGCCCTTCCTCGGTGTCCCTCGCCCCCATGTCACAGGCCGCGCCAGTGGCTGGCGTGGTGGCTACGTTTGAATCTAAAAGAGGAATGGAATGACAACCACGACTGAATCGGCCGCACCGCTGCTCGTCGTCAACGGCATCGAGGTCATCTACAACCATGTGATCCTGGTGCTCAAGGGCGTGTCGCTGACGGTGCCCGAAGGTTCCATCGTCGCGCTGCTGGGCGGCAATGGCGCAGGCAAGACGACCACGCTGCGCGCCATCTCCAACCTGCTGGCGGGCGAACGGGGCGAGGTCACCAAGGGCAGCATCACGCTGCGCGGCGAGCGCATCGAGCAGCTCTCCCCCGCCGGCCTGGTGGACCGGGGCGTGGTGCAGGTCATGGAAGGCCGCCACTGTTTTGCCCACCTGACCATCGAAGAGAACCTGCTCACGGGCGCCTACACCCGGCGCGACCGGGGGGAGGTCGCCGCCAACCTGGAGAAGGTCTATGCCTACTTCCCGCGCCTGAAGACGCGGCGCACCAGCCAGGCGGCGTACACCTCGGGCGGCGAGCAGCAGATGTGCGCCATCGGCCGCGCGCTGATGGCCAACCCCAAGATGGTGCTGCTGGACGAACCCTCCATGGGCCTGGCACCGCAGATCGTGGACGAGGTCTTCGCCATCGTGAAGGACCTCAACGCCAAGGAGCGCGTGACTTTTCTGCTGGCCGAGCAGAACACGTCGATGGCACTGCGCAATGCCGACTACGGCTACATCCTGGAGAACGGCCGCGTGGTGATGGACGGCGCCGCCGCCGCCCTGGCGACCAACGAGGACGTCAAGGAGTTCTACCTGGGCATGGGCGGCGGCGAGCGGCGCAGCTTCAAGGACGTGAAGAGCTACAAGCGGCGCAAGCGGTGGCTGGCGTAGGGATGAACAACCCCCTGAGCGGCTGCGCCGCTTCCCCCTTCTCTCGTCTCGCTGTGCGAGTCGGGAAGGGGGACGACGCCAGCGCGGCGGGGCGGCCCTTGCGCGGCGTCTGCTGGCCTGGGCCGCGCTGCGGTGGAAGCTGCTTCCCATAGTCGCCACAAGCAAATACTCCTTATTTCATAGCTACTTGCGCTTGATGGATAAGCGCTAGAGGCCGATTTCATTCAAAACGCATTGGAGCCCCAGGCATGAGCACGTTCTATGACGACCTGGAAACCCGCAGCCCGCAGGAGCGCGAGGCCGCGTTGCTGGCCGCGCTGCCGGGGCAGATCGCGCATGCGCAGCAGCGGTCGGAGGCGTTCGCCGGGATCCTGGCCGGGGTGGATTCGGCGCAGGTCACCAGCCGGGCCGCGCTGGCGCGGCTGCCGGTCACGCGCAAGCACGAACTGCTGGAGCGCCAGCAGGCACAGCGCGCAGCGGGCGGCAATGTGTTCGGCGGCTTCAGCGCGGTGGCTTTCGGCGCCGGCATGCCGCGCGTGTTCGCCAGCCCGGGCCCCATCTACGAGCCGGAAGGGACGCGGCGCGACTACTGGCGCATGGCGCGGGCCATCCACGCGGCGGGCTTCCGCGCGGGCGAGCTGGTGCACAACAGCTTCAGCTACCACTTCGTGCCGGCCGGCTCCATGATGGAAACCGGCGCGCAGGCCCTGGGTTGCACGGTGTTCGCGGGCGGCACAGGCCAGACCGAGCAGCAGGTGCAGGCCATGGACGAATTGCGGCCTGCCGGCTACATCGGCACGCCGAGCTTTCTGAAGCTCATCCTGGAAAAGGCCGAGTCGCTCGGCGTTGCGCTGCCCAGCGTGGGCAAGGCGCTGGTGTCCGGCGAGGCCTTCCCGCCCTCGCTGCGCGACTGGTTCGCTGCACGCGGCGTGCAGGGCTACCAGTGCTATGCCACGGCCGACCTGGGTCTGATCGCGTACGAGACCAGCGCCCGCGAGGGGCTGGTGGTGGACGAGGGCGTGATCGTCGAAATCGTGCGCCCCGGCACCGGCGACCCGGTCCCGGAGGGCGAGGTGGGCGAACTGGTGGTGACCACCCTCAACCCCGACTACCCGCTGGTGCGCTTCGGCACCGGCGATCTGTCGGCCGTGCTGCCCGGCGCCTGCCCCACCGGCCGCACCAACACGCGCATCAAGGGCTGGATGGGCCGGGCCGACCAGACGACCAAGGTGCGCGGCATGTTCGTGCACCCGGGCCAGATCGCCGCGGTCACCAAGCGCTTTCCGCAGGTGCAGCGCGCGCGGCTGGTGGTGAGCGGCGAGATGGCCAACGACCAGATGGTGCTGCGGGTGGAAACCACCGAGACGGACGGCGGCCTGGCCCGCCAGATGGAAGAGGCCATCCGCGACGTGACCAAGCTGCGCGGCGAAGTGCAGATGGTGGCGCCCGGCACGCTGCCCAACGATGGCAAGGTCATCGAAGACGCCCGCAGCTACCGCTGAAGACCTGCCCGCCAACGCCTAGCCAATCAATATTGCTGGCGGCTTACAACGCAATTTTCATAGCGCCACAACAAGCAACAGCAAGCGCTCCAGGTCAAAAAACCTTCGAACACAGATCCCCTGAAGGCTAGTGATTACCTTGATGCTCTGCACAAAACGCGCCGATATCATGGCGCGTCTATAAAAAGGAGCATCATGAAAACCTCGTTCAAACTGGCCTGCGTCGCAGCGGCAGCCGCCGTGTCTTTCGGTGCCGCGGCACAGGACTTTCCCGCTGCCAACCGTTCGGTCACCATCGTGGTGCCCTTCGCCGCCGGCGGCCCGACCGACCGCGTGGCCCGCGACCTGGCAGAAGCCATGCGCAAGCCCCTGGGCGGCACGAGCGTGGTGATCGACAACGCCGTGGGCGCCGGCAGCTCCATCGGCACGGCCAAGGTGGCCCGCGCCGCACCGGACGGCTACACGCTGCTGCTGAACCACATCGCCATGTCGACGATGCCTTCGCTGTACCGCAAGCTGTCGTTCAACGTGGCCAACGACTTCGAGTACCTGGGCATCATCAACGACGTGCCGATGACGCTCATCGCACGCCCCAACATGCCGGCCAACAACTACAAGGAACTGGCCGCCTGGATCGCTCAGAACAAGGGCAAGGTCAACCTGGGCAACGCCGGCCTGGGCGCTGCGTCGCACCTGTGCGGCCTGATGTTCCAGAACGCCATCAAGACGGAAATGACCACCATCGCCTACAAGGGCACGGCACCGGCCATCACCGACCTGATCGGCGGCCAGATCGATCTGCTGTGCGACCAGACGACCAACACCACCTCGCAGATCGAAGGCAAGAAGGTCAAGGCCTATGCCGTCACGACGTCCAAGCGCCTGACCACGCCTTCGCTGAAGGACCTGCCCACGCTGGCCGAAGCCGGCGTGCCGAACTTCGAAGTGACCATCTGGCACGGCCTGTATGCGCCCAAGGGCACGCCCGCGCCCATTCTGGCCAAGCTGAACGAGGCCATGAAGGCTGCGCTGAAGGACCCCGAGTTCATCAAGAAGCAGGAAGGCCTGGGCGCCGTGGTCGCCAGCGACAAGCGCATCGAGCCCGCCGAACACAAGAAGTTCGTGCAGGCCGAGATCGAGAAGTGGGGCACGGTCATCAAGGCCGCCGGCACCTACGCCGACTGATCCTTCTTCCGGCATACAGGGGCGGCAAGCCAGCCCCTCTCTGCAGCCGCCTGCGCACCCGTGCCAGGCGGCTTTTTCGTGGGCGATGCAGCAGCACCGTGGCCGCAGAGCAAGCCATGTGCGATGGCTCCCACCGCACATCGAGACAGGGGGTTTTCACCAGCGGCCGGAGCGAGGCTTCACCTGTACAACGGGACGCAGCCTCACTTCACAGGAACCCTCCGCATGTTGTCTTTCGCAGTGGCTCCGCGCCGCAGGCTGCTGGCGCTGAGCGCCCTCGCCTCCCTCACCCTGTGGACCGGCACGGCTTGGAGCCAGGCGCCCGGCTGGCCCACCAAACCCGTGCGCATCGTCGTGCCGTTCGCACCGGGTGGCACGACCGACATCCTGGCCCGTGCCGTCGCACCCGAGCTTTCCAAGGCCTTCGGCCAGCAGTTCATCGTGGACAACCGCGGCGGCGCCGGCGGCAACATCGGCGCCGAGGTGGTCGCCAAATCACCGGCCGACGGCTACACGCTGCTGATGGGCACGGTGGGCACGCACGGCATCAACCGCGCGCTCTACAGCAAGCTGCCCTACGACCCGATCAAGGACTTCGTGCCCATCACCCTGGTCGCCGCCGTGCCCAACGTGATGGAGATGAATGCCGAGAAGGCCAAGGCGCTGGGCATCGCCAACGTGCAGGACTTCATCCGCTATGCCAAGGCGAACCCGGGCAAGCTCAACATGGCCTCCAGCGGCAACGGCACGTCCATCCATCTGGCGGGCGAACTGTTCAAGAGCATGACCGGCACCTACATGCTGCACATGCCCTACCGCGGCTCGGGCCCCGCCCTGCTGGACATGGTGGGCGGCAACATGGATGTGATGTTCGACAACCTGCCGTCGTCCATGGCGCAGATCAAGGCCGGCAAGCTGGTCGCCCTGGCCGTGACCAGCGCGCAGCGCTCGGCCGCCCTGCCCGACGTGCCCACGGTGGAAGAGGCCGGCGGGCCGGCGCTCAAGGGCTTCGAGGCCAGCTCCTGGTTCGGCCTCCTGGCGCCGGCGGGCACGCCGGCCGACATCGTCAACCGCATCCAGCAGGAGACCGCCAAGGCGCTGGCCACGCCCGCCGTCAAGGAACGGCTGCTGGCCCAGGGCGCCATTCCCGGCGGCAAGAGTCCGCAGGACTTCGAGCGCCACATCGACGCCGAACACCGCAAGTGGGCGCAGGTGGTCAAGGCCTCCGGCGCCAAGGTGGACTGACCGCCAGCCCGCGCGCCGCGCAAGGCGCAGGCTGCGAGGCAGCCGGCGCCCGGCGGACGCGGCGCTCACCAGGTGACGTCGTAGCCCTCGGCGGCGCTGCGGCGCAGGATGTCGATCAGCGGCGTGGCGCGCTGGCGCAGGCTGATGCTTTCGCTACGCTCCTGCGGCTCGTCGTCCTTCGCCTCCGGGGCGGAGGCCTCGGCGGTGCGCTGCGACCGTTGGGCCTCCTCGGAGGCGACGGCGGCCTCCAAGGCCGCGATGGCCGAAGGAATCTGCGCCGCCGTCACGATGCCGTGCGGGTCGGGCGATTTGCCGATGATCTGCAGCAGTTGCCGGCCATTAGGCTCCAGCATGATGACGTCGGCGGTGGCGCGGGATTTGAATTTGTAGAGCATCCGGTTCTTTTCTGGTGGATCGGTTCAGGACAAGGGAAAAGCAGGGAAAGCGTTCGCTGCGGGGCCGGCAGCCCCGCCGTAGATGTATTCGCGGTGGAAAGGATAGTCCGATTGCGCACCGCGCAGGGCGCCGTGCTCGATATCCCCGTCGGGCCGTGCCGCCAGCATCTGGTGCAGCGCCATCCAGCCGCGCTCGAAGCCCATGGCGCTGCCCGCCAGGTAGAGGCGGTAGGCGCGCAGCACGCGCTCGCCCTGCTCCGGCCCGGCCTGCGCCGTGAGGATCTGCCGGGCGGCGTCGAGCTGCCCCTCCAGCGCATCGGACCAGGCCCACAGCGTGCGCGCGTAATGCGGGCGCAGGTTCTCGGTGTCCACCATTTCCAGGCCCGCGGCCGCCATGTCGTGCAGCACCGTGCTCACATGCAGCAGCTCGCCGCCGGGAAAGATGTACTTCTCGACGAAATCGCCCATGCCGGCGCCCAGCTGGGCGTTGTCGACGCCGCCCGCGGTGATGCCGTGGTTGAGCAGCAGCCCGCCCGGCCGCAGCAGCCCGCGCACATGGGTGAAGTACTCCGGCATGCGGGCGCGGCCCACGTGTTCGAACATGCCGACGGAAGCGATCTTGTCGTAGTGGGCCGTCGCTTGCAGCTGCCGGTAGTCACGCAGTTCCACGCGCACGCGGCCTTGCAGGCCGCGCTCGTCGATGAGCCGCTGTACGTGCGCATGCTGGTTGCGCGACAGCGTGATGCCCGTGCCATCCACGCCGTAGTGCTCGGCGGCCCACAGCAACAGGCCGCCCCAGCCGGCGCCGATGTCCAGGAAACGCTCGCCCGGCCGCAGCCGCAGCTTGCGGCAGATCAGGTCGAGCTTGGCCTCTTGCGCCTGGGCCAGCGACAGGTCGGCAGCGCGGTAATAAGCGCACGAGTACACGCGCCGGGGGTCGAGCCACAAAGCGTAGAAGTCGTCGGAGAGGTCGTAGTGGAACTGGATCTGCCGCGCGTCGCGGTCCGGCGTGTGCGCGGCCCGCGAGCGCACCCAGGCGATGACCCGGGACCACCAGTCCGCGTGCGCGCGCGCCGGATCGCCCCGCAGCAAGCTGGCGGCATCGGCCATCAGGTCGCGCATGCGGCCCTCCAGTGCCACCCGGCCTTCGACGATGGCCGCCCCCACATCGCCCACATCGCCCAGCACCAGGGCGGACAGGGCCACCCGGTCGCGAAAGCGCAGCACGACGGGCGCGTCGGGCGACCCCAGCCGCTCACCGCTCGGCAGCTCCAGCGCCAGGCCCACCGGCAGAGCGGCGAGCCGGGCCTCCAGGGCGTGCTGCAGATGCTTCATGGAGGGCATTCTTGGAGCTTGCCCGGCCAGCGTCAATGGATGTTGTCTGACATGCGCCCCGTGCTGCACCAGCCGCTGTCCCTGCCGGCCTCCGACAAGAACGCCCTGGCATGGGCGCCGGCGCCGCAGGGCGGGTTTCCGGCGGCGGCGCCACCTATGGCCTAATAGCGTGTTTTCATCTTTCTCAGCAGGAGCCTCGAATGGGCAACAAGATCGTTACCGAAGCCGACCGCAAGCGCACCCCCGCCCCCAAGCCGCTGCCCGGCATGAGCCTGCCCACGCCCGGCCGTGGCCAGCGCGTGAGCCTGGAGCGTGGCGTGGCCACGCGCAGCAAGAAGAACCCGGGCAAGCGCTCCAAGAAGGGCGGCTGATCCCTGTGCCTGCGTCCGCGCAGGCCGCAATCCGCAGGAAAGCCCGCCACCCGGCGGGCTTTTTCTTTGCGCGGTGCAAGAGCGTGTTTACGATCTTCCAGGGGTCGCGCTGCGGCGGTGCACAATGGGCTCCCCTTCGCCAGGAGCAGCGCATGCCCCCCACCGCCCCACCGCCTTCCGACGATGCCGCCGCGCTGTATGCCACGCTGCAGGCCGGCCCCCTCGCCGGCCAGGCCGTGACCACGCTGCGCATCGGCGGCTCGCACACCACGCTGGCCAGCGGGGACGGCACCGCCGAGCCGGCGCTGCGGTCGCTGAACATCGGCTCCCGCGTGACCGCCGCGACCTGCTTCAGCCACAGCCCGCCCACGGGCGCCGAACTGGAAGGCGCGATCGCGCTGGTAGAAGACGCCGTCATGCCCGCCCGCGACATGCTCGCCGCCGGCTCCACGCTGTACACGGCAGATGCCGGCATCCGCCAGATCGCCATTGCCGCCGGGCTGGAGGCCCAGCCCGAGATGCAGCTCACGCTCGACGATGTGGAGCGCACCTTCGGCCACGTGGCCGCCGTCGCCGAGGGCCGGCCGCCCGCCGAGGACGATTGGAGCCTGGACCCGGCCTTTGCCGTCACGCTGCTCATCCTGCGCGAGAGCATGCAGCACCTGGCATTCGGCCACATCGTGATCCGCTCCGACGGGGTGCTGTAGGCGCGACGCGGCCGCTAGGTGACGCACGCCAACGCGCCGCTCATTGCAGGAAGGCCAGCAGCACCCAGGCGATCCACCCCCAAAACGATGCGTGCTTGCTTCGCCGGGCCGCCTCGGGGGTGATAGGCCACAGCTCCACGCGCCGCCACATCAGCATGGTGGCGCATGCCACCAGCAGAATCAGGACCACCGCCAGAAGCACCGAAGACCACACGGCTCCAGCGGTGATGGCCAGCACCAGGCCAAACATCGTCAGGCACGCGATGCCGCTGGACGTGCTGGCCAGCGCGTGGCTCAGCCGACCGCACCGCGGGCAGGTGCAGGGAGCCCCGCGGCTCGACCAGCGCACGCTCCGCCCCGTCAGGCTGGGCTGCCTGCAATGGGGACAGAGGTGGCGCATGGGAAATCAGCCGAGCCGAGGCGTCGGCAATTCGAATGCGTCGCGCGCCTGCTGCGCCCGGGCGCGCGTGGCGCAGCCTTCGAAATGGTCGTTCACCAGCCCCATGGCCTGCATGAAGGCGTACATGGTGGTGGGGCCGACGAAGCTCCAGCCGCGCTTCTTCAGGTCCTTGGAGAGGGCCACCGATGCGGCCGACGTGGTCATCGCCCGCGCGGCGTCCGCGGTCAAGCGCTCGGGCCGTCCCGCGGCGGCGGCCGGCGCAAAGCCCCACACGTAGCGCGCCAGCGTGCCGTGCTCCTGGCGCAGTTCCAGCACGCGCCGGGCATTGTTGATGGTCGATTCGATCTTGCCGCGGTGGCGCACGATGCCGGCGTCGGCCAGCAGGCGCTCCACGTCCGCCGGGCCGAAGCGCGCCACCTGCTCGGCATCGAACTGGGCGAAGCCCGCGCGGAAGGCCTCCCGCTTGTTCAGGATGGTGATCCAGCTCAGGCCCGCCTGGAAGCCTTCGAGGCACAGCTTCTCGAACAGCCGCCGGTCGTCCGCGACGGGAAAGCCCCATTCATGGTCGTGGTAGTGGCGGTACAGCGGCGTGGCCCGGCACCAGCCGCAGCGCGGGCAGCCTGCGGCATCGGTGAAGAGGCCGGTGGCAGGGTCCACGGGCGACAGGGCGGACGCATCCGCGGCGAGGGTGTCCACAGGCACAGACAGAGGGGGCATGGACCGGATTCTGCCCTCCCGTCGCGGACTTTGGCGGTCGGCGCGGCACACGGGTTCGCTATCCTTGGACGTCTGGGGTGCGCCTGCGCCGTCCCCGCCCACGCTCTGACTGCATGACGCCACCTGCTTCGCCCCGCCACCCCTGGCCCGCCCTCTCCCGCCCCGCACGCCCCATGGCGGTTGCCATGGCCGCCGTGGTCACCGGCATGCTGCTGGGCGGGTGTGCCGCCACGCGCGACTCGGCCGCCTACTACTGGCAGTCCGTGCGCGGGCACCTGCAGCTGATGCAGGCCGCCCAGCCCATCGACGACTGGATCGGCCGGCCGGACACGGCCGAGCCGCTGCGCCAGCGCCTGCGGCTCGCCCAGGAAGCCCGCCGGTTCGCCAGCGCAGAGCTGGCCCTGCCCGACAACGCCAGCTACCGCCGCTATGCCGACCTGGGCCGCCGGGCCGCGGTATTCAACGTGGTGGCGGCCGGGCCTTATTCGCTCACCCTGCACACCTGGTGCTTCCCCGTCACGGGCTGCATCGGCTACCGCGGCTACTTCGCCGAGGCGGACGCCCAGGCCGAGGCCGCGCGGCTGGCGCAGCAGCAGGGGCTGGAGGTGGCGGTGTACGGCGTGCCCGCCTACTCCACGCTGGGCTACACCAACTGGCTGGGCGGCGATCCGCTGCTCAACACCTTCATCGCCTGGCCCGAGGGCGAGTTCGTGCGGCTGCTGTTCCATGAGCTGGCCCACCAGGTGGTCTACGCCCAGGGCGACACGCTGTTCAACGAATCCTTCGCCACCGCCGTGGAGCGGCTGGGGGTGGAGCGCTGGCTGGCCGAGAAATCCACGCCGCAGGCGCGCGCCGACTTCGCCGCCAGCGAGGCGCGCCGCGCCGCCTTCCGCGCCCTGACGCGCGACACCCGGGAGCGGCTGCGCGCCATTTATGAAACAAATCAGCCTCCAGCGCAATCACAGCAATCGCTGGCAGCTATGAAATCTGAAGCAATGCAGCAATTCCGCGACCGCTACGCCGCCCTGCGCGCGCAGTGGCTGGCCGCGCAGGCCACGCCCCAGCAGCTGACCGGGCTGGACCGCTGGGTGCACGAGGCCAACAACGCCAGCTTCGGCGCCCAGGCCGCCTACGACGATCTGGTGCCGGCCTTCACCGCGCTGTACGAGCGCGAGGGCCGCGACTTCCCCCGCTTCTACGAGGCCGTGCGCGCCCTCAGCCGCCTGCCGCAGGCTGCACGCCACGCCGCACTGCAGGCCCTGGCTCCAAGCCCCGCCTGAGCGCGCTTATCTTCTTTTTGCCATCCAGCCGGAGATCGCCTTTGCCCGACATCCACATCCACCGCCCGCACCAGCTCGGCCTGCCGCAGGCCCGCCTGGCCGCCCGCCGCTGGGCCGACAAGGCCCGCGACAAATTCGACATGGAATGCACCTACGTCGAGGCGCCGGCACCTGGCGACGGTGGCGAGGCGGCCGCGCCGGACACGCTGCACTTCCAGCGCCCCGGCATGCAGGGCACGCTGCAGGTGGCGGCGGACGGCTTCGAACTGCAGGCGGAGCTGGGCTTTCTGTTCTCGGCGTTCAAGGAGCGCATCGAGCAGGAACTGCAGGCGCAGTTCGACAAACTGCTGCTGCAACCCGCGGGCTGACCGGGCCAGCGCCCGGGCGCGACGGACGCAGCATCGGTGCGCCCCGGAGGGCGCTCCGCTCAGCGCAGCGATTCGATCAGGTCGATGTACTGCTGCTGTGCGGCCTCGGCCCCCGTGCCCTTGAGCTTTTCCCAGGCATCCCACTTCGCGCGGCCGACCACGTCGGAAAAGCTGGGCTTCTTCTCGGTGTTGTCACCCGCCGTGGCCTGCTTGTACAGGGCGTAGATCTTCAGCAGCGTGGGGTTGTCGGGGCGTTCGCTGAGGTTCTTGGAGTTGGCAACGGCCGCTTCGAAGGCGGCATTCAGATCGGACATGGGACGGTCTCCTGCTAATGAAGCGCCCATCTTACGGCCCTTTCGAACGACCGTGCTTTTTTAGAAGGTTTCCCAGTCCGCCTCGTTGCTGGACCGCGCCGGACCACGTGGGGCCGCAGGGGGCGGCAGTGCCGGCCCGGCCGCGGCAGCAGAGCGCGAAGCCACCGCTGCCGCCGGCGCAGGGCCGGCCACCCGCGCAGACGGCGGCGCCGGCACCCGCGGGGCCGGCGGAACGGGCACCGGACGGGCAGCCGCCGGGGCCGCGACGGGGCGCACCTCGTCATAGGCCGCCGCTGCGCCATCCCCCGCCAGCCGGAACACGGCCGTGGCCCGCACCAGGGCCTGGGCCTGGCTGCTGAGGCTGCTGGCGGCGGCGGCCATCTCCTCGACCAGGGCGGCGTTCTGCTGCGTGGCCTGGTCCACATGGGTGATGGCCTCGCTGATCTGGTCCACGCCCGCGCTCTGCTCTGCGCTGGCCGCGCTGATCTCGCCCATGAGGTCCGTCGCGCGCCGGATGGAGCCCACCACCTCGGCCATGGTCTTGCCGGCCTGCTCGACCAGGGCGCTGCCGCGGTCCACGCGGCCCACGCTGGCCGTGATCAGCCCCTTGATCTCCTTGGCCGCCTCGGCGCTGCGGCTGGCCAGGCTGCGCACCTCGGACGCCACCACGGCGAAGCCGCGGCCCTGCTCGCCCGCCCGGGCCGCCTCCACCGCGGCATTGAGCGCCAGGATGTTGGTCTGGAAGGCGATGCTGTCGATCACGCCAATGATCTCGCTGATGCGGCCGCTGCTGTCCTGGATGCCGCGCATGGTCTCCACCACCTCGGCCACCTCGGCGCCGCCGCGCTCGGCGACGGACGAGGCCGTCTGTGCCAGTTCGTTGGCGCGGCGGGCGCTGTCGGCGTTCTGCCGCACGGTCGAGCCGAGCTGCTCCATGGAGGCAGCCGTCTGCTGCAGGGCCGAGGCCTGCCGCTCGGTGCGGGCGGACAGGTCGTGGTTGCCGGCGTCGATCTCGCTGCTGGCGCCGGACACGCTCTGTGCGCTGTCGCGCACCGTCTGCACCACGGCCGCCAGGCGGCTGCTCATGCTCCCCAGTCCTGCCATGATGCTGCGCTCATCGCCGGACCGCAGCGGAATCTCGGTGGCCAGGTCACCGCCGGCCACCGCCAGCGTGACGCGCTTGAGGTCGGACGGGTCACCGCCCAGGTCGCGCACCACCGAACGCAGATAGAGGGCCAGCCCGAGCAGCCCCGCGGCGACGATGAGCATGCCGCCCAGCGCCAGCGCGCGGTCGGTCGCCGCCAGCTCCTTGATCTCGTTGATGCGCGAGGACAGGCGCTCGCCCTGGCGCTCCTTCTCGGCGGCCAGCGGCGCCAGCAGCCGGTTGCGCGCGGGGATGGTCTGGTCGACGAGGAAGGCGAAGGCCTCCTCCTTGCGGCCGGCCTGGATGAGCGCCAGGTTCTGTTCGCCCACGGCCCAGAACGCCTGCATCAGGCCCGGCAGCGGGGCGAAGGCCCGGCGGCCCTCTTCGGAAATCATGTCGTCGCCCAGCCCCTTGAGCGTGGACTCCAGCAGGCGCCGCTTCTCGCCGATGTCGGCCAGCGTCTCGCCCAGCTCGGCCGGGGAGCGGGCCAGGATGGCATGCCGCAGCTGCAGCGATACCCGGGTCACGTTGAGCTCCAGCGCGGCAATGCGCTGCAACTGCGGCACGTTGGTGGCGCGCACCACCTCGGCGTCGTCCCTCAGCTGGCCCATCATGACCCAGATGGTCACGGTCATGGCGGCCAGCAGCGTGAGGATGCCGCCGTTGATCAGCACGAGACGGCGCGCGAGCGTCCGAGCTCCGGGAGTACGAGTCTGCATGAACCCTCCTGCCATTGAAATTGTTCGAGAACGCGTGCCGCGGTCTGCTGGACTGCGGCACGCGCAAGACCCTGTGCGGCTGGCCACCGCATGTAACGCATTGTTCTGTGGCTGGAAGAAAAACGCCAGTCCCGCGTGCGACCTGCGAAAAACATGCCACGGAAGCCCTGCGGTAGACAGAGCTGCAAGGCGGGGGTCAGGTGGGTGAGCGGCGGCTTTTGCGTAGGCGGCTGCCGCCGGCTGAGGGGGCGGACCGATCCGGGCGCCGGAAGGCGGCGGCGCGGTGGTCACACAGTGCCCCAAGAATTACGTATAGCCCCGCTGCGCGGGCGGGGCGGATTCGGAATGCAGAGCGGACGGCAGAGCGGGCCCTGCGGCGGAATGCGGGCCTCCGCGTGCGCGGCAGAGCGGAAGGGGCCAGCGGGGCGATTCACGGCACCGCACCGCACGGCACGGCGTTGCCGATGGGCTCTGGCTGTCCGAGCTCAAACTTCCTAGAGCGCTTCAAAAAGAAGAGCGGCTTGCGCTTGCCCCGTCATCAACTCAAGGTCTTTTACCCCTCAATTCAAGACAGAGAAAGCGCAAGCCGCTCCTGTTTTAGAAGCAGCACGCCCGCAGAGCCTGCCGCCGCGCCGCGGCCGTCAGGCGGCCTGGGCGCCCCTGGAGGCCAGCCAGTCCTGGGCCAGCCGCACCCAGTAGGTGGCGCCCAGGGGGATCAGGTCGTCGTTGAAGTCGTAGCTGGGGTTGTGCAGCGTGCAGGGGCCGCCGCCGTGGCCCATGGCGCGGTGGTCGCCGTCGCCGTTGGCGATGAAGCAGTACGCGCCCGGCTTGGCCTGCAGCATGAAGGCGAAGTCTTCGGCGCCCATGGTGGGCTCCTGCGGCACCACGTTCTCTTCGCCCACGATGCTCTGCATGATCTTGCGGGCGAACTCGGCCTCGGCCGGCGAGTTGACGGTGGGCGGGTAGTTGCGCACGAACTCGAACTCGCACGTTGCGTCGTGCGCGGCGCAGGTGTGCTCGGCCACCTGCTTCATGCGGCGCTCGATCATGTCCAGCACCTCGATGCTGAAGGTGCGCACCGTGCCCTGCAGTTCGCAGCTGTCGGGCACCACGTTGGTGGCCTCGCCCGTGTGGATCATCGTCACCGAGATCACGCCCGCATCCACCGGCTTCTTGTTGCGGCTGATGATGTTCTGGAAAGCCTGCACCATCAGGCAGGCCACGGGCACGGGGTCGATGCCCATGTGCGGCATGGCGGCGTGGCTGCCCTTGCCGCGGACGGTGATCTTGAACTCGTTGCTGGACGCCATCACCGGGCCGGGGCTCACGGCGAACTGGCCGGCCTTCATGCCGGGCCAGTTGTGCATGCCGAACACGGCCTGCATGGGGAACTGCTCGAACAGGCCGTCCTCGATCATCACGCGCGCGCCGCCGCCGCCTTCTTCGGCCGGCTGGAAGATCAGGTAGACCGTGCCGTCGAAGTCGCGGTGCTTGGCGAAGTGCTGCGCCGCGGCCAGCAGCATGGCCGTGTGGCCATCGTGGCCGCAGGCGTGCATCTTGCCGGCGTGCTTGCTGGCGTGCTCGAAGGTGTTGAACTCGGTGATGGGCAGCGCGTCGATGTCGGCGCGCAGGCCGATGGCATGGCCGCTGGCACCGCCGTCGCGACCGTGCACGATGCCCACCACGCCGGTCTTGCCCAGGCCGCGGTGGATCGGGATGCCCCATTCGGTCAGCTTGCCGGCCACCACGTCTGCGGTGCGCACTTCTTCGAAGCACAGTTCCGGGTGCGCGTGGATGTCGCGCCGGACAGCGGCGATCGCCGCGGCTTCGGTCACGATGGAGTCGATGATTTTCATATGCTATGTTCCTTGCAGCAAAGGCGGGGGCTGTCGGTGGGGCAGTCTAGCCCGCACCTCCGTTCCCTGCCATTCGGGGTTATTCGCCCCGCACCACGATGATCTCCGACCACGCCCTCGCACTGGCCCAGTCCCTGGTCCGCATGAACACGGTGAGCCAGAATTCGAACCTGGAACTCATCGACTTCATCCAGCAGCAACTGGCGCGCCTGGGCGTGAAGAGCCGGCTGACCTACAACGCCAGCAAGACCAAGGCCAATCTGTTCGCGACGCTGGGCGAAGGCAAGCCGGCTGGCGTCATCCTCTCGGGCCACACCGACACGGTGCCGTGGGACGGCCAGGACTGGACGGTGGACCCGTTGAGCGCCTTGGTGCAAGAAGGGCCGGAAGGCCCGAGCCTGTACGGCCGCGGCAGCGCCGACATGAAGGCCTTCATCGCCATCGCCCTGTCGCAGGCCGAAGCCTTCTTGAACAGCGATGCGCCCTTCGCCATCCACTACGCCTTCAGCTATGACGAAGAGGTGGGCTGCTTCGGTGCCAAGGAGCTCATTGCCGACCTGAAGGACGCGGGCATCCGCCCGTTGGCCTGCATCGTGGGCGAGCCGACCCGCATGGTGCCGGCCATCGCGCACAAGGGCGTGTACCGCTACAAGTGCTGCGTGCGCGGCAAGGAGGCGCATTCGTCGCTCACGCCGCATTCGGTGAACGCCATCGAGATGGCCGCACGCGTGGTGGGCCGGGTGCGCGACATGGCCGAGGGCTTCGAGCGCGAGGAGCCCCGCTTCGAGGGTTTCGACGTGCCCTTCTCCACCGCCAGCGTGGGCCAGTTCCACGGCGGCATCGCCGACAACGTGGTGCCGCGCGATGCGGAGTTCCGCTACGAATTCCGCGACCTGCCCACGGCCGATGCCGCGCAGATGCAGAGCCAGGTGGTGGCGTACGCCCGGTCGCTGGAGCCCGCCATGCAGAAGGTCGCGCCGCAGACGGGTTTCTCGTTCGAGACGATCTGCGAGATTCCGAGCTTTCTGGGCAGCAAGGACGACGCCGTGACGCGGCTGGCGCAGCGGCTGGCCCACGAGGCCGGCACCACGCTGGTGGCCTTCGGCACCGAGGCCGGGCTGTTCAAGAACGCCGGCATTCCCACCGTGGTGTGCGGCCCCGGCAGCATCCAGCAGGCGCACCAGCCGGACGAATACGTGAGCCTGGACCAGCTGGCCCGCTGCGAGGCCTTCATGCGCGGGCTGGCCGGCACGCGCACGCTGGACTGAGCGGCGCCGCGGTGCGCGGCAGCCCAGCGCGGCCCTCCCGAACAACAGCCGAACCAGGGCTGCCAGTAGCGAGGGCCGCATCCCCTGCCCTCCATGCCAAGCACAGCGAGAGCGAGGAACAGCACGCCTCAATCGAAGGCTTGCGCCCAGCAGCCGCCCCTCGTCGCAGGCCTTTGAAACCGGCGCGGCCCATTCCAGCGACAGCCAAGCAAGGGCCGCCCCGCAGCGAGGGCTGCGTCCCCCTGCCCGCGTGCGCAGCACGGCGAGAGCGGGGGGAAGGCGCGCAGCGCCTCAGGGGGGTGCTTTCAGATCACACCAGCACGCGCCCGTCGGCCTTGAGCATCGACATCTCGACGAAGCGCGAGCCGGAATGGTTGTTGCCGCTGAACGCCAGTTGGAAGCCCGACACCTGCGGTCCGACCGACTCCAGTCCGTTGATGAGCGCATCGCGCGATGCCTTGTCACCCGCGCGGCGCAGGCCCTCGGCGAACACGCGGGCCGCCAGGTAGCCTTCCAGGGTCGAATAGTTGGGCTTGACGGCGCCGCCGCCCTTCTTGATGGCGTCCAGGAATTCGCGGGACACCTGCTTGGTCGTCTGGAAGGGCGACGGCATCACCTGCGACACCACCACGCCATCGGCCTCGGCACCCAGCGCATCGGCCAGCGCCTGCGTGCCCACGAACGACAGGTTGTAGAACTTGCCGCCATAGCCGGCCTTGCGCGCAGCGCGGATGAAGGCCGCGCTGGCGGCGTACGTGGCCACCTGCAGCACGGCCTGGGGCGATGCCGCCACCAGCGTCTTGACGGCAGCCGCCACGTCTTCGGAGTTGCGCTCCACCGTGGCCACGGCGGCGGGCTTGAGCTGGTGCTCGGCCAGGGCCTTGGTCATGCCCTCCAGTCCGGCGCGACCGTAGCTGTCGTTCTGGTGGAACACGCCGATGCGCTGCATGCCCAGGTTGACGAGCTGGCGCGCGATGACGGCCGTCTCGTCGTTGTACGAGGCACGCACGTGGAACACCAGCCGGTTGAAGGGCTGGCGCAGCGCCTCGGCCCCCGTGAAGGGCGCGAAGAACGGCAGCTTCCCCTGGGTGGCCAGCGGCAGGGCCGCCAGGCTGGTGGGCGTGCCGACATAGCCGAACAGCGCGAACACGTCGTCGGCGATGAACTTGCGCGTGTTGGCGGCGCAGCGCTCGGGGTCATAGCCGTCGTCCAGCGTGCGCAGCTCGATGGTGCGCCGGCCCTGGGCGTTGTGCTGGTCGAAATACAGCTTGGCGCCCGCCTGGAACTGCACGCCCAGCTGGGCCGCCGGGCCGGTGAGCGGAGCCGACTGGCCCAGCACCACGGTGTCGCCCTGCGCACGCGCCAGCGAGAAGCCGCCCAGTGCCGCAGCGCCCAGGCCGATCGAAAATTGTCTCCGCCCCCACATATCGTTGTCCTTCATGGTGAAATGCCCGTCTGGTGCGTCCCCTGCGGATCCAGCCACCGGCCATGGAGTGCCCCACGCGGCGCGGCGCGCCCTTCCGTGACATGGTCACGCGAAAGGGCGGCGCGGCCCGGATGGGAGCACACCACGGTGGGTGCGGTGGCTTGCAGGAAACAGAACACCAGGGGCTTGGAAAAGGCCGTGCCACTCCCGCACAGCCAAGGCCCCGCAATGGCGATCCTCGCCGCCTGGCGGTCATCAGAGACCACAGGAGGGCGGGACCGTATTAGGGTTTGTACTTACTCAGATTATGACCAGCCTCACGACCGAAAGGCAACAGGTGCGCGGCGCCTGCCCCCACGACTGCCCCGATACCTGTGCCTTGCTCACCACAGTCGAGGCCGGCGTGGCCGTGCGCGTACAGGGCAATCCGGCCCATGAGCACACCAACGGCGTGCTCTGCGCCAAGGTGTCGAAGTACGCCGAGCGCACCAACCATCCGGACCGCATCCTCACCCCGCTCAGGCGCAGCGGCCCCAAGGGCAGCGGCCAGTTCACGCCCGTCAGCTGGGACGAGGCCCTGGGCGACATCGCCCATCGGCTGGGCGAGATCGCCGCCCGCGCGCCCCAGGCCATCCTGCCCTACAGCTACGCCGGCACCATGGGCCTGGTGCAGGGCGAGAGCATGGACCGGCGCTTCTTCCACCAGCTGGGCGCGTCCTTCCTGGGCCGCACCATCTGCTCCACGGCGGGTGGCGAGGGACTGATGTACACGCTGGGTGCCAAGGTGGGCATGAAGGTGGAGCATTTCGCCGAGTCGCAGCTGATCATCATCTGGGGCAGCAACTCCATCGGCAGCAACCTGCACTTCTGGCGCTATGCCCAGCAGGCCAAGCGCAATGGCGCCAAGCTGGTGTGCATCGACCCGCGCAAGACCGAAACCGCCGACAAGTGCCAGGAGCACCTGCAGATCCTGCCGGGCACCGACGGCGCGCTGGCGCTGGCGCTGATCCACGAGCTGATCCAGCACGACTGGCTGGACCACGACTACATCGCCCAGCACACCACCGGCTGGGAAGGCCTGCGAGAGCGTGCGCTCACCTTCACCCCGGAGCGCGCTGCGGCGATCTGCGGTATTCCGGCCGAACAGATCCGCCAGCTGGCGCGCGACTACGGCACGACCAAGCCGGCCGCCATCCGCCTGAACTACGGAATGCAGCGCGCGCACGGCGGCGGCAACGCCACGCGCGCCATCGTCTGCCTGCCGGCGCTGACCGGCGCCTGGCGCCACCGCGCGGGCGGCGTGCTGTTCTCCAGCTCGGGCCACTACCCGGTGCAGCGGGGGGCCCTGCAGCGCCCCGACCTGCTGGCCGGCGCCACGCCGCGCACCATCAACATGGTGACCATCGGCGACGACCTGCTCAAGGGCACCTCGCCCGCCTTCGGTCCCCGGATCGAAGCCGTGGTGGTCTACAACAGCAACCCCGTGGCCGTGGCGCCCGATTCCGCCAAGGTGGTGCAGGGGTTCGAGCGCGAGGACCTGTTCACCGTGGTGCTGGAGCACTTCCAGACCGACACGGCCGACTACGCCGACTACATCCTGCCGGCCACCACGCAGCTGGAGCACTGGGACGTGCACCTGTCGTACGGCCACACCGATGTGCTGCTGAACCGCCCGGCGATCCAGCCCATGGGCGAAGCCCGCGCCAACACGCAGATCTTCCGCGACCTGGCCGCGCGCATGGGTTTCACCGGGCCCTGCTTTGCCGACGACGACGAAACGCTGTGCCGCCAGGCCTATGGCGACCGGGTGGACTTCCAGCAGCTGCTGGACATCGGCTTCGCGCCGCTGGCCATCGACGAAGCGCCGTTCGCCCACGGCGGTTTCCCCACGCCCTCGGGCAAGGTGGAGATCTACAGCGAGCGCCTGGCCGCACAGGGCCTGGACCCGCTGCCCAGCTACGTGGCCAACCACGAGCCCGCCGGCGGCTCGGTCCGCTACCCGCTGGCGATGATCTCGCCGCCGGCGCGCAACTTCCTCAACTCCACCTTCGTGAACGTGACCAGCCTGCGCAACATCGAGAGCGAGCCGGTGCTGGAGATCCACCCCGACGACGCCGCCCCGCGCGGCATTGCCGACGGCAGCGTGGTGCGCATCTTCAACGACCGCGGCAGCTACGAATGCCGCGCCGCGGTGAATGCACGGGCGCGCCCCGGCGTGGTCAACGGCTTGGGCATCTGGTGGCGCAAGTTCGGCCTGAACGGCACCAACGTGAACGAGCTGACGAGCCAGGCCCTGACCGACCTGGGCGCGGCGCCCACGTTCTACGACTGCGCGGTGCAGGTGGAGCTGCGCGCCAGCTGAGCCACCCAGACGCTCCCAAAAATATAGCTGCCAGCGCTTACTGAATAAGCGCTGGCAGCTATATTTATGCCCAATCAGTGGGCGTGGCCGTGGTCGTGCCCCGCAGACGGCGCCTTCGCACTGCGCGCATCCAGCGCCAGGAAGTGGTGCACCACCGGCTTGTCCGGCCCCTGGTGGTAGCGCAGCGCTTCGGCCTGCAGGTCGGCGTCGGCCTTGGACACGCGGCCATGCTGGCGCAGGTGCTCGGCCCACGATTCGACCAGGAACCACTCGATCACCCGGCCCGGCTCGCCCGTGTGCTCGGCTACGCCCCAGGCGTAGGCACCGTCGCGGCGGCGTTCCTGCGCCACATGCTGCATGGCCTGGAAGAAGGCGGGCAGGTCTTCGCGGCGGATGCGGTAGTCGATCTGGATCATCACCGGGCCCCGGTCGTGCGCCACCGGTTCGGCCAGCAGCGGCTCGGGCCAGTGGTTGGAGGGCTGCAGGTCGGCCTCGCCGGCGGGCAGCCTCACGCGGTGGAAGAGGAAGGACACCGCCACCAGCCCGGCCGCGCCGACCAGCAGCGTGGTGGGCAAGCCCAGCTGGCCTGCCACCAGGCCCCAGCCCAGGCTGCCCGCGGCCATGGCGCCGTTGAACACCATCAGGTAGATCGCCAGGCCCCGGCCGCGCACCCAGTTCGGCAGCACCGCCTGCGCCACCCCGTTGAACGTGGTCAGCGCCAGGATCCAGCCCAGGCCCAGCACCAGCATCAGGGCCACGGCAGCCCACTGGGGCGGCGCCATCGCCAGCACGCCCATCACGGCGGCGGTCACGAGGGAGGCCAGCAGCACCAGGCCATCGGTATTCAAACGCTTGCGCAATTGGGGCAGCAGCACCGCGCCCAGGATGGCACCTGCGCCCACGGCGCCCAGCATCACGCCGTAGAAGCCGGCCGTGCCGCCCAGCATGCGGCGCGCCACCAGGGGCAGCAGCGCCCAGACCGAGCTGGCGAACAGAAAGAACACCGCCGCGCGCAGCAGCACCACGTGCAGTTCTCGGCTGGCGCGGGCATAGCGCACGCCGGCCCGGAAGGCGCCGAAGAACTGCTCGTTCAGGCCCGAGGCTTCGGCCTTGGGGCGCTTCCACCAGATCAGCGCGGCGATCACGAACACGTAGCTCAGCACGTCCAGGCCATAGGCCGCCGCCGCGCCGAAGCTGGCCAGCAGCAAGCCACCCGCCGCAGGGCCGATGGCGCGGGCGATGTTGATGCCCAGCGAGTTCAGCGCCACGGCGCTCTTCAGTTCGCTGCGCGGCACCAGCTCGGGCACGATGGACTGCCAGGTCGGGCCCATCAGCGCGGCGCCGATGCCGCCGACGAAGGTCAGCGCCACCAGGTATTCCACCGTGAGGGTGTTCGTCTGCGCCAGCACCAGCAGCGTGCCGCTGACGGCGCCCAGCAGCACCTGCACGCCGATCAGGAAGCGGCGGCGGTCCAGGATGTCGGACAGCACACCGGCGGGAATCGCCAGCAGAAAGACCGGCAGCGTGGCCGCCGTCTGGATCAGCGCCACGGCGGTGGGGCTGGACGACAGCTCCGTCACCATCCAGGCGCTGGCCACATCGCGCATGAAGCTGCCGATGTTGCCCAGCACCGTGGCGGCCCACAGCACGGCGAAGACGGGAATGACGAGCGGCGCGAAGCTGCCCGATGCTTTGGTAGCGGTGTTGGTGTTGTTGTCAGCCACGGTGGCCTCCCAGGTCGTGCCAGGCGACGAGCAACATGCCGCCCACCAGGCCCCAATGTTCAAAGAATGCGTTGGCGCTGCGCTGCCGTTCGGGCGGCGCCTCGGTCCAGAAACGGTCGGCCAGAAAGGCCGCGATGACGGTGAATCCCGCCAGGGCCAGCGCCCCCGCCCAGCGGTACCAGCCCGACACGATGAGCGCCGAAGCGCCCAGTTGCAGCGCGATGGTGGCCACGGCGATCGGCGCGGCGGGTGCCAGGCCGAAGCGCCGCATCTCGGCCACGGCGCCGCGAAAGTCGCGGGCCTTGTCCCAGCCGCCCTGCAGGTAGGCCGCACACAGGCACAGCAGGGCCAGCGACTGCACCCAGGGCGCGGTGGCGGCGGTGCGCAATGCGTCCACGGTCACACCGCCCAGCAGGCGCAACCTAAAGCGCCCCAGAAGCCCTTGAGGTCGGACACGGGCAGCTTGCTGCTCCAGGCCGTGGCATGCGCGTGGCCATGCATGTTGCAGCTGCTGGCGCAGCCGCAATTCGCTGCCGCGTTGCGCATCACCGATTGCAGCGGCGCGCCTTCCTGCACGCCCCAGGCGCCGTAGCCGCGAAAGGTGCGCACGGGCGACCAGTCTGGCATGGCCAGCGGCGGGGCCGATTCGTCGAACTCGGCGAAGTCGCCCACGCCGTAGACCACCTTGCCGCCCACCACGGTGAGCAGCGACGAGGTGTCGGCGATCTCGGACTCGGGGCAGGCGAAGAAGTCGCGGTCGGGCACGGTCAGGTCGGCCAGTTGGCCCACTTCGATGCGGCCCTTCTTGCCCTGCTCGTTGCTGAACCAGGTGACGTTCTCGGTCCACATGCGCAGGGCCTGATCGCGCGTCAGGCAGTTGCGCTGCGGCGTGAGCTGCAGGCCGCCCACGGTCTTGCCGGTGACAAGCCACGACAGCGACACCCAGGGGTTGTAGCTGGCCACGCGGGTGGCGTCGGTGCCGGCAGAGACGTTTACGCCCTTCTCCAGCATGCGCTTGACGGGCGGCGTGGCCTCGGCCGCAGCGGCGCCGTAGCGTTCGACGAAGTACTCGCCCTGGTAGGCCATGCGGTGCTGCACGGCCACGCCGCCGCCCAATGCGGCGATGCGGTCGATGGACTTTTCCGAGATGGTTTCGGCGTGGTCGAAGAACCAGTTCAGGCCGGCCAGCGGCGTGTCTTCATTGATCTTCTCGAACACGTTCAGTGCGCGGTCGATGGTCTCGTCGTACGTGGCGTGCATGCGCCAGGGCCAGCGGTTCTGCGCGAGGATGCGCACCACTTCTTCCAGCTCGCCTTCCATGCCGGGCGCCAGCTCGGGCTGGGGCTGGCGGAAGTCCTCGAAGTCGGCGGCGGAGAACACCAGCATCTCGCCCGCGCCGTTGTGGCGGAAGTAGTCGGTGCCCTGCTTGTACTGCGAGGTGGCCGTCCAGCGCAGAAAGTCGTCCTTCTCTTCCTTGGGTTTTTGCGTGAACAGGTTGTAGGCCAGGCGGATGGTGAGCTGGTCGGCATCGGCCAGCTCCTGGATCACGTCGTAATCGTCGGGGTAGTTCTGCATGCCGCCGCCCGCGTCGATGGCGCCGGTCACGCCCAGGCGGTTCAGCTCGCGCATGAAGTGGCGCGTGGAGTTGACCTGGTAGTCGCGCGGCAGCTTGGGGCCCTTGGCCAGCGTGGCGTAGAGGATGGCCGCATTGGGTTTGGCCAGCAGCAGCCCCGTGGGGTTGCCAGCGCTGTCGCGCACGATCTCGCCGCCGGGGGGCGACGGCGTGTCCTTGGTATAGCCCACGGCGCGCAGGGCGGCGCCGTTGAGCAGCGCGCGGTCGTACAGGTGCAGGATGAACACGGGCGTATCGGGCGCCACCGCATTCAGTTCGGCCAACGTGGGCAGACGCTTCTCCACGAACTGGTGTTCGGTGAAGCCGCCCACCACGCGCACCCACTGGGGCGCGGGGGTCACGTCCACCTGGGCCTTGAGCATGGCCATGGCATCGGCCAGGCTCTTCACCCCGTCCCAGCGCAGTTCCATGTTGAAGTTGAGCCCGCCGCGGATGATGTGCAGGTGGTTGTCGATCAGCCCCGGCAGCACGCTGCGGCCGCCCAGGTCGATGACCCGGGTCTGCGGGCCGGCCAGCGCCATCACCTCGCGGTCGTCGCCGACCTTCGTGAAGCGCCCTGCGGCAATGGCAACGGCGCTGGCCGTGGGATTGGCGCGGTCCAGCGTGGTGAAGCGGCCATTGCGCAGGATCAGGTCAGGGGTGGTGGCGGGTGGCGTCATGGTTCAGGCCTTCAAGAATTTCAGCAGTGGCAGAGCGCAAAAAAAGCAGGCACGGACTGCGCTGCAGCCCATGCCTATGTCATCAACCCTCGTGGGCGTTGAACATGGTTTTCGCGTACGTGATGCCCAGGCCATAGCCGCCGCCGAACTTCTTGGCGATGCCGGTCGTCATGTCGTACGTGTCGCCACGGGCCCAGTCGCGCTGCATTTCCAGCAAGTACTGCAGGGCGGTGATGGGCTGGGCGCCGGCCTGCACCATGCGCTCCATGGCGCGGTTATGGGCTTCGGTGGAAATGTCGCCGCAGGCATCGGCGATCACGTACACCTCGAAGCCCTGGTCGATGGCCGACAGGGCCGGGCCGACGATACACACACTGGTCCACAGGCCGGCCAGCACGATGCGGGGCTTGCCGATCTCGTTCACTTTCTTGATGACGGCTTCGTCTTCCCAGGTGTTCATGGACGTGCGGTCCAGCAGGGCCTGGCCGGGGAAAGGCGCGGTCACTTCGTCGAACATCGGGCCGGAGAAGCTCTTTTCGGCCACCGTGGTGAGGATGGTCGAGGCGCCGAAGCCGGCGGCGGCCGAGGCCACCAGGGCGGCGTTGGAGCGCAGCTGCACCGGGTCGATGGAGTGCGTGGCGAAGGCCATCTGCGACTGGAAGTCGATCATGATCAGCGTGTGGTCATGCGGGTTCAGCAGCTTGGCACCGGGCTTGGCGACGGCGACGGGACGGGCGATGGAAGCGTTGGCGTTGGTCATGGAAGGCTCCTGAAAGATCAAAGGTTAAGAAAGTAAAAAGACAGGGAAAAAACGACGGGGAAACAGGGAAATTCGGCGGGCCGGGCGGGGCTTCCCCCGCCCGTTACCTCAATGGGGCATGGTGGGCAGCTCGTTGGGGCGCAGGTCGAACACCAGCACCTCGGCGTTTTCGCCCTTGGCGAAGTGCAGGTCGCCGGCGTTGCGGATGCGGGCGCCGTCGCCTTCGTCCAGCCGCTCGCCGTTCACTTCGACGCTGCCGCGGGCCACGTGCACATAGACGTTGCGGTTGGCACCGATGGCCAGGTCGGCCGATTCATCCCCGTTGAACAGGCCGGCGTAGACCCGGGCGTCCTGGTGCACGGCCAGCGAACCGTTCGTGCCTTCCGGCGAGATGATCTGGCGCAGCTGGCCGCGCTTGTCGGCTTCGGTGAAGTGCACCTGCTGGTAGCGGGGCTGGGCACCGACCTTGTTCGGCACGATCCAGATCTGCAGGAAGTGCACGGGCTCTTCGGCCGAGTGGTTGAACTCGCTGTGCTGCACGCCGGTGCCGGCGCTCATCATCTGCACGTCGCCGGGACGGATCACCGAGCCCGTGCCCATCGAATCCTTGTGTTCCAGCGCGCCTTCCAGCACGTAGGAGAAGATTTCCATGTCGCGGTGGGCATGGGTGCCGAAGCCCTTCGAAGGCGTCACGCGGTCGTCGTTGATGACCAGCAGGTCGGAGAAACCTTGCTGGTTGGCATCGCGGTAGTGGCCGAACGAGAACGTGTGGCGGGAGTGCAGCCAGCCGTGGTTGGCGTTGCCGCGGTGGTGGGCTTTGCGGATGTCGAGCATGGTTTCAGTCCTTTCTACAATCGATGGGATTCACACTGAGCCTTGGGGGCCTGTTGCCTGGATTTCTCTAGGCTTCAGTGCTGCTGTGAATGAAGTATCTGGCGCCTTGACGTCGATCAGGTTGAAACGTTTGGGCCGCAATCATCGATAATTTCGATGATCCAAATCAAGGCGGTTTTGCCATGCTGAAACTCTCCCTGGAAGCCATCGAACTGGTGGACGCCATCGCCCGGCACGGCTCGTTCGCCGGGGCTTCCGAACGGCTGCACAAGGTGCCGTCCACGATCTCGTACGCCATCGCCAAGCTGGAGGAACAGCTGGGCTTTGCCCTGTTCACCCGCAACGGGCCGCGCGTGACGCTCACCCCCGCCGGGCAGGAAATGATCAAGGAGGGCCGCTGGCTGCTGGTGGGCGCCAAGCAGCTGGAATCGCGCATGCGGCAGATCGCCACGGGCTTCGAGTCCGAGGTGCGGCTGGTCCACGATTCGCTGATTCCCACGCACGCCTTCAACCAGGACATCTGCGCGTTCGAAGACCTGAACTGCGGCACGCGCCTGCGCATCGGCTGCGACGTGATGACCGGCACCTGGGAGGCCCTGCGCGAGGGCCGCGCCGACATCGTGGTGGCGGCCGGGGAAGGCCCGGCCGGCGGCGGCTACAAGGCCGTGCCGGTGGGCACGCTGCAGTTCGTGTTCTGCGTGACGGCCACACACCCGCTGGCCCAGCTCAAGCGCCCGCTCACGCGCGGCGACCTGCTGGAGCACACGGCCGTGGTGGTGGGCGACGGCGCACGGTCATCGAACGACCGGACCATCGGCCTGCTCTCGGGGCAGCGCCGCATCATCGTGCCGCACATGCACGCCAAGATCGCCGCGCAGGCCGCCGGCCTGGGACACGGCTTCCTGCCCCGCGCCTGCGTGCGCACCGAACTGGAAACCGGCATCCTGGTGGAGCTGGAGGTGGAGGCCCCGCGTCCGGACGAGCCCTTCTTCCTGGCCTGGCGGCCGGAGCACATGGGCGAGGCGCTGAAGTGGTGGCGCCAGCGCCTGGACCGGCCGCTGCTGCCGGGCATCCTGCCGTTTTGAAGGCGCCGCGACGGCCTGAGCCCGCGCACAAGCCATGGGGGCCGCACTGAAAGGCTGGGCCCGTCGCATCTAGCGCGATGGCGTCACCCTATTCCACCGGGCGGAGGCGGTGGACGCCAAAAGCGCCCAACGCTATTCATTCAATAGCAATCAGCGATTACCCAGCAGGCGCCAGAGGCCGATTTACCTCCTGACCAGCCGCATCACTTCAGCAACTGCAGCAGCGCCTTGGCGGCCGGCTCGGACGATGCGGGGTTCTGCCCCGTCACCAGCAGGCCGTCGGTCAGCACGAAGGGGGCCCAGTCGGCGCCCTTGGCGTATTCGCCGCCGTTGGCCTTGAGCATGTCCTCGACCAGGAACGGCACGATCTGGGTGAGCTGCACGCCCTCTTCCTCGGTGTTGGTGAAGCCCGTCACCTTGCGGCCTTTGACGAGCGGTTCGCCGCCGGGCGCCTTGGTGTGGCGCAGCACGCCGGGCGCGTGGCAGACCAGGGCCAGCGGCTTCTGGGCGGCCAAGGTCTGCTCGATCAGCGCGATGGACTGCGCGTCTTCCGCCAGGTCCCACAGCGGGCCGTGGCCGCCGGGGTAGAAGACGGCGTCGAAGTCTGCGGCTTTCACGCTGGACAGCGGCACGGTGGTGGCCAGGTGCTTCTGCGCCTCGGCATCGGCCTTGAAGCGGCGGGTGGCTTCGGTCTGGGCGTCGGGCTCGTCGCTCTTGGGGTCCAGCGGGGGCTGGCCACCCTTCGGCGAGGCCAGCGTGATCTGCGCACCGGCGTCCTTGAAGGCGTAGTACGGCGCGGCGAATTCTTCCAGCCAGAAACCGGTTTTCTTGCCGGTGTCGCCGAGCTGGTCGTGGGAGGTCAGAACCATGAGGATGTGGGCCATGTCGGGGTCGCTTTCTTGTACAGGAAGGGGACAGCAAACAACAAACAGGCCCGCACGGTAGCAGCGTTCGCGGCTGCGCCGCTGGGCTGCACGCCGGAACGCGGTTGCGGCCTACAGGGCCGCTTCCAGCACGCGGCGACTCACCTCGGGCGTCACGTCGCGGTGCTCGCCCAGTTGCGTCATGCCGTGCGCCTGCAGCTGCGCGATGACGGCGTCCACCGTCTCGCCGCCCAGCCGGTAGGCCGACAGGCGGGTGGGAATGCCCAGGCTCTCGAAGAAGGCGCGCGTGCGTTCGATGGCGGCGTCGATGCGCGCGTCCTCGCTGCCTTCGCGCAGGTCCCACACGCGCTCGGCATATTGCAGCAGCTTGGCGCGCTTGGCGTCGCGCCGCTCGTTCAGCATGGCGGGCAGCACCAGCGCCAGCGTGCGCGCGTGGTCGATGTGGTGCAGCGCCGTCAGCTCGTGGCCGATCATGTGCGTCGCCCAGTCCTGCGGCACGCCCACGCCGATCAGGCCGTTGAGCGCCATGGTGGCCGCCCACATGAGCGAGGCGCGGTCGTCGTACACCGGTTCGGGCGCGGCCACGATGCGCGGACCCACCTCGATCAGCGTGCGCAGCAGGCCTTCGGCAAAACGGTCCTGCACCGGCGCGTTGGCCGGGTAGGTGAGGTACTGCTCCATGGTGTGCACGTAGGCATCCACCACGCCGTTGGCCAGCTGCTTGATCGGCAGGGTGTATGTCTTGGCCGGGTCCAGCACCGAGAAGCGCGGGTAGGTGTGCGGGCTGCTGAAGGCCAGCTTGGAGCCGCGCTCGCGGTGGGTGATGACGGAGCCGTTGTTCATCTCCGAGCCCGTGGCCGGCAGCGTGAGCACGGTGCCGAAGGGCAGCGCCGCGTGGATGTTGCGGCCGCGCTTCTGCAAAATCTCCCACGGGTCGCCGTCGAAGCAAACCGCCGCGGCGATGAACTTGGCCGCGTCGATCACCGAGCCGCCGCCCACGGCCAGCAGAAAGTCGAAGCCGCCCTCGCGCACGCGCTGCACGGCCTGCAGGCAGGTCTCGAAGCTGGGGTTGGGCTCGATGCCGCTGAAGGTGTCGTGCACCCGCCCGTCCAGCGCCTGCCGCGCGCGCCCCAGCGTGCCCGAGCGCTCGGCGCTGGCGCCGCCCACCAGGATCAGCACCCGCGCCTGGGCGGGCACATGCTGGCCGATGTCGGCGATGCGGCCTTGGCCGAAGAGGATGCGGGTGGGGTTGTGGAAGTCGAAATTGAGCATGGCAGGCGGCTCCGGTGGAAGGGGTGCGCCCGGCCGGCCCCGCGCGGAGGGCCGAGCGCTGCAGCGCGGCCGGGATACTATCAAAAAAATAGCTAGAAGCGCACGCCAGTATTGCGCCAGAGCCCGATTTGACTATCAACTCTCAAAGCCCATAGCAGGAACCATCGTGCGGACGGGCGGGCGCCGGGAGGGCGGCCCGCGCCGGCGGGTGGTTTGACGGGGGTCAAGAGGGGCTCAGCCCCCGGGCTGGCAGGTGCCATCCGCCCCTTTCCGGCCGGCCTTCAGGCAACGGAAGGCAGCCGGGCGACCGCGTGCAACGGGCTGCGGCGCCCTCTGCGCAGGGCTGGCGCCAGCGCAGCCGCCACGCCGCTGCGCGGCCCGATCAGTCCAGCTTCACGCCGGCGGCCTTGATGGTCTCGCCCCAGCGGCGGGACTCGGCCCGTGCCATGGCGCGGAACTGCTCGGGCGTGCCGGGCAGCGCCTCCATGCCGAAGTCCTGCATGCGCTTGGCCACGGCCGGCGTGGCCAGGGCCTGGTTGATCTCTGCGTTCAGCCGGGTGGTGAGCGCGGCGGGCAGACCCGCCGGGGCCAGCACGCCCTGGAAGGCATAGACCTCGGTGTTCGGCACGCCGGCTTCGGCCAGCGTGGGCACGTCGGGCAGGGCCGCCACGCGGCGTGCCGAGCCGATGGCCAGCGCCCGCACCTTGCCGGCCTGGATCACGGGCAGGCCGGCCGCCAGGTCCAGGAACATGCACGGCACCTGGCCGCCCATCACGTCCTGCAGCGCGGGGGCCGCGCCGCGGTAGGGAATGTGCGTCAGGAAGGTCTGCGTGCGGTTCTTGAACATCTCCATCGCCAGGTGGTGCGGCGAGCCGTTGCCGGGCGAGGCGTAGTTGAGCTTGCCCGGGTTCGCCTTGGCATAGGCGATGAAGTCCTTGAGCGTCTTCGCCGCGAAGCCCGGGTGCACCACCAGTGCCAGCGGAAAGCGCGACAGCCCGCCGATGTACGTGAAGTCCTTCTCGGGGCTGAAGGGCAGCTTGCTGAACAGGTGCTCGTTGTAGGCCAGCAAGGCGTTGTCGGCCGACATCAGCGTGTAGCCGTCCGGCTTGGCCGTGGCCACCATCTGCGCACCGATGTTGGTGGACGCGCCGGGGCGGTTGTCCACCACGATCTGCTGGCCCAGCGGGCCGCGCATCGCCTCGGCCATGGTGCGGGCCAGCACGTCGGTGCCGCCGCCGGCCGGGTACGGCACGACCCAGCGGATGGGCTGGTTCGGATAGTCGGCCTGGGCGAACGCGCCCGGCGCGGCCGCTGCGCCGGCCAGGGCCAGGGCGTTCTGGAGCAGGTGTCTGCGCTGCATGGTGTTTGTCTCCTGTGTCGTGGGATGGAAGGCGGCCCCGGCCGCCGCGCCGCGCTACTTCTTTGGTAGCTGGTGGCGCTTACTGCTATTGCCTTGGCGGCCCTTTGGACGGTGAATCGGGTGCCGATGCCGGTGCCGTCGCGGCGAAGCGCACCCGCTCCACGCGGAAGCCCCGGGCCGCCAGCAGCGTGGGCAGCCCCTGCGGGCCGACCATGTGCAACGCGCCCACGGCGGCGAACACGCGCTGCCCCGCGCGGTGCTGGGCGGCGATGGCATCGGCCAGGCCCGGGTTGCGGCCGGTCACCAGGCGATCGAAGTCCTCGCGCTCCTCGGCCGTGTCCATGCACTGGCACCAGCTGCCGTAGTTCTCCAGCAGCTGCGTGCGCCCGTCGGACCAGGCCTGGACGAGCGTGCGCAGCGTGCCGCGCACGCTGCCGCCTTCCAGCGCCTGCAGGCCGGCCTCCACGGCCGCCACCGTGCGGACCGGATCGTCCGAGGTCAGCGCCTGCATCTGCTGCGCGGGCGTTTCCAGCGACACCACGGGCTTGCGCAGCCCCCGCGCCAGGCCGGCGAGCACGAAGTCGGTACCGTAGGCGGCGTCGATGCCGTCCCACTGCGCCGCCATCACGGCGAGCGAGACCACCTGCAGCTCCGGCCGCAGCTCGGCCAAGCCCGCCTCGGCGCAGGCGGCCGTACGTTGCGCATCCAGGCGGCGTTCCAGTGCCGGCGGCAGGGGCGGAGCGTTCGGCGGCTGGCGCATGGCCGCGACCAGGGCCTGGCCGACGGCCGGGTCCAGCAGATCCAGCTCCAGGGCGACGCGGTCGCTGGCACGCACGGCCGCCAGCACCTGCGGGCCGGGCAGCATCCAGTCGCGGTAGGCGGCATGCACGGTGCCGTACAGCCAGCTGGTGCGGCCGCCCTGCTCCACCCGCCACAGCACGCCCCGGTCCTGCGCGCGGCGCAGTCCCTGGGGAATGGTGGCCGGGTCCAGCGGCACGGCGGCAGGCGGGCAGGCGGCCGCGGGCCCAGGGAGGGAGGCAGCCGCCGCCGCGGGCGCCGGCACCCCGGCCGTGGCGGGCTGCGCGCCGGCCAGGGCGGGCCACAGCAGCGCCCAGCCGCAGGCCCATGCCAGCCGGCGGCGCAGGGCGGCGCGCAGCAGGCCTGCTGCGCCAGCGCTCATGCGGCCGGCCCTGCGATGGCCTGGTCGATGGCGCCGAAGACGCTCTGGCCGGCCGCGTTCTTCATCTCGATGCGGATGGTGTCGCCGAACTTCATGAATTCCGTGGACGGCTTGCCGTCCTGGATGGTCTCGATGCAGCGCTTTTCGGCGATGCAGCTGTAGCCCTTGGGCCACTCCATGCGGCCGTTCTGCTCCACGCCCTTGTTGCTGACCGTGCCGCTGCCGACGATGGAGCCGGCGCGCACGTTGCGGGTCTTGGCGATGTGGGCGATCAGCTGGCCGAAGTGGAAGGTCATCTCCGGGCCGGCGTCGCACAGGCCGACCTTGCGGCCGTTCCAGGTGGACTGCAGCGGCAGGTGCAGGCGCCCTTCGCGCCAGGCATCGCCCAGTTCGTCGAGCGTGACGGCCACGGGGCCGAAGGCCGTTGCCGGCTTGGACTGGAAGAAGCCGAAGCCCTTGGCCAGCTCGGCGGGAATGAGATTGCGCAGCGAGACGTCGTTGGCGATCATGACCAGGCGGATGCCGTCCAGCGCCTGCTCGGGCGTCACGCCCATCTTCACGTCGCCGGTGACCACGGCGATCTCGGCCTCGAAATCGATGCCCATGGCCTCGCTGGGCACCACCACGTCGTCGCACGGGCCGATGAAGTCGTCGCTGCCGCCCTGGTACATCAGCGGATCGGTGTAGAAGCTCTCGGGCACCTCGGCGTTGCGCGCCTTGCGCACCAGCTCCACGTGGTTGATGTAGGCCGAGCCGTCCGCCCACTGGTAGGCACGCGGCAGCGGAGCCATGCACTGGGCGGGATCGAACGGGAAGCCATGGCGCGAGCGGCCGGCGTTGAGCTGGTCGTACAGGTCCTGCAGCTGGGGCGAGAGGAAGCCCCAGTCGTCCAGCACCTGCTGCATCTTGCTGGCGATGCCGGTCGCATAATGGGCCGTGCCCAGGTCGCGGGAGACGACGACCAGCTGGCCGTCACGGGATCCGTCTTTGTAGGTGGCGAGCTTCATGCGATCAGGTCCACTTTTTTTCGTCTCCGCGCGGTGCGGCGCCGCGGCCACCCGCAGGCGTCTGGCATTGCCGCAGACCGCCGGCCTTACCCAGCACGAATTACGATTGGGTAAATTGATTTAACTAAACAAAACCTCGAAATTCTAGAACAGATGGACAAGGAACGTGCAGGGATCCAGTCGGTCGAGGTGGGGTTCGCGCTGCTGGACGGGCTGACCCGCGCCCGCGGCCCGCTGATGCTCAAGGACCTGGCCGCCGCCGCCGGCATGAGCGCCGCCAAGGCCCACCGCTACCTGGTGAGTTTCCAGCGCCTGGGCCTGGTGGTACAGGACGCGCGCACCGCCCGCTACGACCTGGGCCCGGCCGCGCTCAAGCTGGGGCTGGCCTCGCTGGCGCGGCTGGACGCCATGCGCCTGGCGCGCGAGCGCATGCCCGCGCTGATGGAGACCATCGGCCACACCCTGGCCCTGGCCGTGTGGGGCAACCGCGGCCCGACCATCGTGCACTGGGAGGAGTCGCCCCAGGCCGTGACCGCCAATCTGCGCCTGGGCGACGTGATGCCGCTGCTGTCGTCCGCCACGGGGCGCTGCTTCGCGGCGTTTCTGCCACGCGAAACCACCGCCGCGCTGCTGCAGGAGGAACTGCAGCAGCACGCCGCGCGCCTGGGCCGCACCGACCTGCCCACCGACGCCGCGGCCGTGGACGCGCTGCTGCACGAGGTGCGAGAGCGCGGCTCGGCCCGCGTGGTGGACACGCTCCTGCCCGGCATCGTCGCCTTCTGCGCCCCGGTGTTCGATGCCGACGGGCACCTGGCACTGGGCATCACCACGCTGGGCTCGGTCGCCACATTCGACACGGCCTGGGGCGGCGCCATCGACGCGCCGCTGCAGGCCGCCGCAGCCCAGCTCTCGTGCGATCTCGGCCGGCTGGACGGCGAGGCGGCGCAGCGCTGATGCCCCGCCGCGCGCTGCTCTGGCTCACCGCCGCGGTGCTGGCACTGCACTGGCTGGTGCTGCGCGGCCTGCCGCTGGGCGGCAGCGATGCCGATGCCGGCGCGCCGCAGCCGCTGGCCTTTCAGACACGCATGGTGGAGCCACCACCCCCTCCACCGCCGCCGCCTCCACCGTCCGTGCAGGAACCCGCGCCGGCTCCCCCGCCCCGCCCCGCCCCGGTGCGCAAGCCGCCACCACCGCCCCAGCCGCCCGCCCCGGCGCCCGTGCCAGCGGCCGCACCGCAGGAGCGAGCGCCTGCCGCCGAGGGGCCGGACATGCCGCAGCCCGCCCCCGCGGCGCCAGCGGAGGCCGTCCCCGCCGACGAGGGCATCGCCTCCCCCGCCGATCCGGCCTTGGCCGCTGCCTCCGCCGCGCAGGCGCCTGCCTCGCAGCGCGCAGAACCGGCCACGGCAACGGCCGCAGCGCCCGAGCCGGTCGCCGCAGCCTCCGCCGCCGAGGCCCCGGAGGCCTCCGACGCCGGCATCGACATCCGCCCACCGGGCGCCGCCAGCAATACGGCCGCAGGGGCCCCGCCGCCCGTGAAGTTGCCCGACCCGGCGCGGCTGGCGTTCGACGTCAGCGGCCAGGCCAAGGGCTTCAACTACAACGCCGGGGCCGAGTTGGTCTGGCGCCATGACGGCGCGGGCTACGAGGCGCGGCAGGAGGTCAAGGCCTTCTTGCTCGGCTCACGCGCCCAGACCAGCCGCGGCCAGATCACCGCCGCCGGCCTGCAGCCCGAGCGCTTCGGCGACAAGTCGCGCAGTGAACAGGCCGCGCATTTCGACTTCGGAGTCGGCAAGGTGGTGTTCAGCGCCAACACGCCGCAGGCGGGCGTCAGCCCCGGCGCGCAGGACCGGCTGAGCGTGTTCATCCAGCTCGGCGCCCTGCTGGCCGCCGCACCCGACCGCTACCCGCCCGGCACCCGTATCACGCTGACCACCGTCAGCGCGCGCAACGCCGACCGCTGGACCTTTACCGTGGAAGGCGCCGAAACGCTGGACCTGCCCGCCGGCCCCACGCCGGCCCTCAAACTGCAGCGCCTGCCCCGCAAGGACCACGACCAGAAGGCCGAGCTATGGCTGGGCACGCATTTGGGCTATCTGCCGGTGCGCATCCGCCTCACGCAATCGAACGGCGACTACGCCGACCTGCGGCTGAGCGACCACGGCACGCCCTGATGCCCCGCCGCGCGAGCCTGGGCCGCTGTACGCATCCGCCCACACCGGCGTGGGACGAATCCCCCAAAAGGCCCGCGAGCCCGCGCCGCCCGGTTTTCCGTGAAATACTGTGTTCCAGCAGCGCCCACAGGCCAGGGCTTGAACTGGCCGCCGGGGCTGCCATCTGAATCAGACGTACTGACAGGGGGAACTCCATGCACATGCTCTACGACTCTGACTCTTTTGTGGTGGTCCACATGCAGCCCGACGCGGGCCGCGAGGACGCCGAACTCGCCAGCCCGCTGGTCCCCCAGCTGGGACGGCACGGCTTTGAGATCGTGGACAAGCGCTCCGGCAAGGAGGTCTACCTCGACGGCTCCTGGGCCGAGATGTTCCAGGAGCAGATCCTGGCCTGGCAGCGCGACACGCCCACCCAGGAAGAGGTGGACGACACCCTGGACGGCTACGTAGGCCTGGCGCAGAACCCGGTCGTCGTGCACTAGATGACAACCCCCTGAGCGACTGCGTCGCTTTCCCTTCTCTCGGCTGCGCCGGGAAAGGGGACGACGCCAGTGGCCGGGCGAAGCCCGTTCCACGGCGTCTGCTGGTGGGGGGCGCGCAAGGCCTCTGCGCTGTGGGCAAACCTCAGCGTTCAAGGCCGCTGAAGGCCTAGCGCGGCCGTCGCCGACACACCATACCCAGCAGGACAACCCACACCGAGGCAAGAGCCGAGACCGGCAGCAACGCCGCAAGGGTTTTCAGCCCGCAGCCGTGGCCGGCCCCTGCGGCGGGTAGATCCACCGGTACATCGGCTCCACGATCAGCAGCACCGCGATCAGCCTGCAGACCTGGAAGGCGGTAACCACCGGCACGCCGAGCTGCAGCACCTTGGCGGTGATCGACATTTCTGCGATGCCGCCGGGCGACGTGCCCAGCACCATCGTCACCCAGTGCAGCCCGGTGACCCAGGACAGCGCCACGGCAAACAGGCCGCACAGCAGCATCAGCACCACCGTGCCCACGGCGATCGAGCCCAGCCAGCGCGGCGCGGTGTGCAGGAAATCCGCGCGAAAGCGCACGCCCAGGCTGACGCCGATGACCAGCTGCGCCGCATTCACCAGCGCTTGCGGCACGGCCGACAGCGTGATGCCGCACAGCGCGATGGCCATGGACACCACCAGCGCGCCCATGAACCACGGATTGGCACGGCCCAGCCAGCGCATCACCAGCGCCCCGGCCCCCGTGGCGGCCGCCAGCAGCGCCAGCCCGGCCGGATCGACCGTGCGCACCGCGGGCGGCAGCGTGTCCAGCCCATGCAGTCCGCTCCACTGCAGCGCGAAGGGAATCGTCACCGTCACGATGACCAGCCGCAGGCTGTGGCTGGCGGCCACCAGATCGGTGCGGGCGTTCTCGCGCTCGGACAGCAGCGTCATCTCCGATGCCGCGCCGATGGCCCCCGCGAAATAGCTCGTCGGGCGGAGCATCGCCGCCGGCACGCCGTGCATGCGCGGTGCATGCAACCGGTACAACCAGGCACCGAAGAGCCAGCCCAGCGCCAGCGCCCAGACAATGCCCAGCACGATCGCCCACCACAGCCCCGCGATCAGCGCGCCCACCTGCGGCGTGAAGTACAGCCCCAGGGCCGCGCCGATGGTCCACTGCCCGGCATTGCGCAACGGTCCGGCGCTGTCGGTCGGCGCACCGGCCATGGACAGCAGCGAGGTGGCGAGCAGCGGCCCGATCATCCAGGGCAGCGGCGTGTGCAGCGCCACGCAGGCCGCGGCCGCGATCCACGCAATGGCAAGGGTGAGGACGACGCGGGCGGGGAAAGGCAGGGACGGCAGCGGGCGCATGGGCGGCGGGAACGGCGAAGGCAGCAGGCGGGCAGGCAGACAGACAGGCCGTCCCGCAGGTGCCGGGCATCCGGCGCCCAGGTCCGGCGCAGACCATGCGGAGGCGGGCGGGAAGGCCTGCCAAGTATCGCCCAGCGGTGCAGGACCCGGCATGGCAGGGCGGGAGATTACGGGCTCTACAGGCCGCCAGCCCTTGTGGAATCAGCGCAGTCAGCTATTAAACCAAGAGCATGCATCTGCATGCCGCTCTGGGTGGCCGGCCCAGACGGAGAATTCTTCAGGGTCCTACAGGGCTCCAGCCCTTTCTGCACCAACGCAGACAGCTATCGAAAACAGAGCATCCAGCCTAGAGGTGCCTACAACGGCAGCCCGGCACGGGGGGCGCAACCGTGCGTAGAGCGAGGCCGGCCCTCAGCGCCCCCCGCGGCGCCGTGCCATTTCCTGGCCCATCTGCTGCACGGTGTCCGGCGCCAGCAGGGCCTGGGCGGCGGGGTAGACGGTGGCGTCTTCGTGCCGCAGGTGGTCGGCGTACAGCGCGGCGAACCGGTCGAAGGCCGCTTCATGGTCCGGCGCAAAGGCGTCGAGGCTCCCTCGCGCCAGGGCCTGCAGCGGCCCGCGCGCTGCGTCCCAGGCCGCGGCCATGGCGATGTGGTCGCGCTGCAGCTGGCGCACGAGCTGGGCAACCGCCTCGGCGGCTTGTGCCCCGCCATCGCTGTGGCCGGCGCCGGCGCGCGCCAGCAGAGGCGGGAAGACGTGCCGCTCCTCATCCTCATGGTGCAGCGGCGCCGCGATGTCGAAGTAGCGCAGCACATCCTGCGCCGCCTGCCGGGCGGACGCATCGCCGCCGTGGCTGCGCACATGGGCGCGCAGCCGCTGCAGCAGATCGAGCGAGCGCAGCACGCGTTCGTGGCAGGCCTCCAGCATCTCGAAGGGCTGCTCGAAACCCACGCCCGGCGAGCGCACACCGGGAAGCGACACCCGCGCGGTCATGGGCGGCCCATTTTTCGGTGCGCGGCGGCAGAGGGCGACGGCCCCAGGCAGCGGCCAGAAACACTTTGGCGCCAAAGGGGCCGCCCCGGCGCCGCGCGCTGCCCGGCGCAGGGACAGGGGCGGAGACAGAGGTGCGGCGGACGCTGCCGTTGCGGCTGCGCCTGCGCGGCGCACGGCGGTTGGGGGGAGCGAAAGAGAGGCCCATGCATGGAAACAGTCCGCAGGTCGGAACGGTACAAAGGAAGCGCTACAAAGAAAGGACGCGGCGGCGTTGCGGCACGAGCATGGCGGTCAGGCGTCAAGGCGCCACGGCCGGCGGCAGATGCAGCCCCGGCACCGGAGCGCCTTGGGGCCGGAGCGTGGACGTGTACGCATCGACGGCGGGGCGCGCCCGCGGCGCCTTGGCCACCACCACCGTGCCCAGGCTGACGAAGCACAGCGCCTGCTCGGCCGCGCGCAGACCGAACAGCGTGCGCAGCGCCTGCGACTGCAAGGACTGCCCGCTGGTCAGCGCGGAGCCGAAGCCCAGCGCCGTGGCCATGAGCAGCAGGTTCTGCACGGCGCAGCCAGCGGACACCCAGCGCTCCGGCGCAGGCACGGCGGCATCGGCCTGCGCGGCATCGACCACTACGAGCAACAGTTCCGGGCTGCGGTAGGCCTTCTCGCGCGCCTGGGCCAGCGCCTCGGGCTCCGCGGCGGGCTCGCGCTCCCGCAGCGCCTGCGCGAAGGCCTCGGCCAGCGCGTCCCGCGCATCGGCCGGCACCCGCACGAAGCGCCACGGCTGCAAGCGGCCATGGTCGGGCGCATGCGCCGCGGCGCCGACGATGGCGGCGAGCTGCTGCGCGTCCGGCCCGGGCGTGCCCAGACGGCGCGGCAGGGTCGTCTGCCGGGCTTGCAGCAGCACCTGCAACGCGGCGGCGGCCTGCAGGGGCTCGGGCCCGATCTCCGATTCCGCGGAACGACCGGCAGGCCCCTCGGTCTCGCCCGCCGCCGGCAGCGGCTCAGCGTCCTGCAGGCGTGCGCTCATCCGCAGCTGCCCAGCTGGCCGCATTGCGTGCAGTAGTCGCAGCCGTCCTTGCGGATGACCGCGTGGGCACCGCATTCGCCGCACTTCTTGCCGGCCATGGCGGGCGGCATGCCGGTGGGCATGGGTGGCTCGTCCAGCGGCAGCACCTGCTGGGCAGGCGCCTCGGCGCGGCGGGACAGGATGTTCTGGATGGCATAGGCCATGGCCGCCACCTCGGAGTCGTGCCACATCGGGACCTGCGTGCCGTCGTCCTTGCGGTGGGTGCCCAGGCGCACGGGGCCGCGGTCCCAGGCGACCTTGCGCATGTCGGACAGGGCCCGCTCCAGGAAGCCGCCGCGCGCCGCCAGCGACAGCAGGCGCATGCTGGAGGTGATCCACTGCTGCGACTCGCCGCTCTGGCCCACCGGCATGAAGAACTCGATGGCGCGGTCCACCGTGCTGCCGCGGCCGTCGGGCACGGGCAGGAAGGAGACGATGAGGTACAGCGTCTTGTGGCCCTCCTGCGTCCAGTACTCGATCTTCTCGGCCACGGCGGCCAGGCCGCCCTTGGGACGGGTTTCGACCACCACGCGCATCGGGTCCACCGGGGGCGCGGCCACCGGCGCCGGGGCCGGCGCGGCGGCCGCGGGGGCCTCGGCCGGCGCAGAAGCCGGCGTGGCCTCCAGCACGGCGCCCAGGATGGCGTTGGGCCGGTACGTGGCCAGACCTTTCAGGCGGGCGCGCCAGGCCTGCAGGTACAGGCCCTTGAAGTCTTCGTAGGGATAGTCCGCCGGTACGTTGACGGTCTTGGAGATGGCCGTGTCCACGTAGGGCTGCACGGCCTCCATCATCGCCACGTGCTCGGTGGCCGACATGGCGAGCGCCGAGACGAAATAGTCGGGCAGCCGGTCCACGTCCCCGCCCAGCGAGCGGTACAGGCGCCAGGCGTGGTCTTCCACCGCGTACTCGCTCCGGCTGCCGTCGGCCTCGCGCTTGCGGCGGGTGTAGGTCCAGGAGAACGGCGGTTCGATGCCGTTGGAGGCGTTGTCCGCGAAGGCCAGGCTCACCGTGCCCGTGGGCGCGATGGACAGCAGGTGGCTGTTGCGGATGCCGTGCTGGCGGATGGCCTCCTGCAGCGCCTGCGGCAGCCGGCTGGCGAAGGTGCCCGGCGCCAGGTAGCCCTCGGCGTCGAAACGGGGGAAGGGGCCCTTTTCCTTGGCCAGCTCGACCGAGGCCGCATAGGCCGCATCGCGCATGTGCTGGGCAATGCGCACCGCCATGTCGCGGCCTTCCTGGCGGTCGTAGCGCAGGCGCAGCATGGCCAGGGTGTTGCCCATGCCCGTGAAGCCCACGCCGATGCGCCGCTTGGCCGCCGATTCCTCGCGCTGCTGCGGCAGCGGCCAGAAGGTCACGTCGAGCACGTTGTCCAGCGCCCGCACCTGCGTGGCCACGGCGCGGCCGAAGGCCTCGAAATCGAACGACGGGGCCTCGCCCTGCAGGCCGAAGGGATGGCGCACGAAGCGGGTGAGGATGACCGGCCCCAGGTCGCAGCAGCCGTAGGACGGCAGGGGTTGCTCGCCGCAGGGGTTGGTGGCGGCGATGTCCTCGCAGTAGCGCAGGTTGTTGTCTTCGTTGATGCGGTCCAGGAAGAGGATCCCCGGCTCGGCGAAGTCGTAGGCCGACGTCATCACGGTGTCCCACAGCTCGCGCGCAGGCACGGTGCGGTACACCCACACCCCGTCCTCGCGCAGCCGCGCGCCCCCGGCCTTCAGCGCTTCGCCGGGCTCGGCGCGGTGCACCAGATCCCAGGGGCCATCGGCCTCCACGGCCGCCATGAACTCGCCGGGCACGGCCACGGAGACGTTGAAGTTGTTCCAGCGGCCCGGCGTGCGCTTGGCGGTGATGAAGTCCAGCACGTCCGGGTGGTCGATGCGCAGCACGCCCATCTGCGCGCCGCGGCGTGCGCCCGCGCTCTCCACCGTGGAGCACGACTGGTCGAACACGTTGATGTAGCTGCACGGCCCGGACGCCTGCGAGGCCGTGCCCTTGACGCGGGCGCCCCGCGGCCGGATGCGCGAGAAGTCGTAGCCCACGCCACCGCCGCGCCGCATGGTCTCGGCGGCCTCGCGCAGGGCTTCGTAGATGCCGGGGTAGCCGCCGTCGTCCACGCCCTGGATGCAGTCGCCCACGGGCTGCACGAAGCAGTTGATGAGCGTGGCCTGGATGTCCGTGCCGGCCGCACTCATGATGCGGCCCGCGCCGATGGCGCCGGCGCGCAGGTTGTCCAGGAACAGGGCCTCGCAGCGTGCGCGCTGCGCCGCGGGCTCGACCGAGGCCAGCGCCCGCGCCACGCGGCGGTAGAGCACCTCCACATCGTCCTCGCCCGGCTTGAGGTATTTCTCGCGCAGGACATCCAGGCTGATGGGCTGGGTGGGCAGGGGGGTGGCCGGAACGCTCAGGGCCAGGGGATCGGTGTCTCGTTTCATGTCGCAAGCTCCGTGTGCGGTGTTGTACCCAGGACGGCGACCGCCTTTCTACACCCGGGCGCCTGCCGGCGTGTGGACAAATGTCAATCGATCAAGACGGGTCCATCGTGCCAGGCACCGGGTGGTGGGGCGGGTGCGCTGCGCGCCGGCTGGAGCGGCCAAGCGGGCGGCACCTGCGCCCCCTGCCACCGCTCCGGACCGGCGCACGTCGCCGTCCTCCATGCGGCCGTGCCGCCGGACGCCAGACCTTTCCGGCCCAGGCAGCGGCGGCGCTACCGTCCTCGCTGGGAGCGGCGCGGCGCGGTGGGTCCGGGCGGCAGGTTCCTGGCTGGGGAGAAACCACACCATACGCCGCCCCGATAGCCTCACCGCCACTGTGGCCGGCCGTCTTGCCGGCCCGGCTCCGTGTCCGCGCACCGACCCGCGGCCCCCGAAGAGGCCCGGCGGCACCCGCGGGGGCAGCACTTTCTTTCCGCAATGCAAAAAATGGCGTCCCACTGTTGCCAAGGCGTGAACACAGTGGTGTCGCGCATCTCCTTGGTGGGGAGGGCGCCCGGCGGCACACTGACCGCCTTTGTCATCTGGAATCCTTCCATGTCTTCTGTCCCGTCCCATTCCGCCCCACAGGCCGCCTCCGGTGCGCCGGCCGATGCCTCCGGCCTCATCGAACGCCTGCAATGGCGCTACGCCACCAAGAAGATGGACCCGGCGCTCAAGGTGCCTGCCGACCGGCTCGACCGCATCCTGGAGGCCGCCCGCCTGGCGCCCACGTCCAGCGGCCTGCAGCCGTTCGAAATCATCGTGGTGACCGACCCGGCCGTGCGCGCACGCATCCAGGCCATCGCCTGGAACCAGGCCCAGATCGTGGACGGATCCCACCTGTTGGTCTTCGCCGCATGGGACAACTACACGCCCGAGCGCATCAACGCGATGTTCGACTACACCAACGAAGTGCGCGGCTTCAAGAACGAAGGCTGGGAGAACTACCGCCAGATGCTGCTGAACACCTATCCGCAGCGCGACGCGGAGGTGAACTTCCAGCACGCGGCACGGCAGGCCTACATCGGCCTGGGCGCCGCCCTGATCGCCGCGGCGCACGAAAGCGTCGACAGCACGCCCATGGAAGGCTTCGAGCCCAAGGCACTGGACGAGATCCTGGGTCTGGGCGAACGCCACCTGCGCAGCGTAGCGCTGCTGCCCCTGGGCTACCGCGCAACGCAGGGCGATTGGCTGGTGAACCTGACCAAGGTCCGCCGTCCGCGCGAGCAGTTCATCTCCCAGGTCTGATCAGAGACAGGGCTCTTGCGGGCTGCCGCTGCGGCGGCCCGGGGGCTGGGTAGGCCGCGCTAGGATGCCGCCATGCCCTCTTCCGACCGAACCCCTCGCACGGGGCGATCCGCTCTGGCGGCGGCCTGTTCCCTGGCGGCCCTGGCCGCCGCGCTGGCAGGTTGCGCCACTCCTGCAGCGCAGGCCCCCGCCCCGTGGCCGGCGCAGATCGCCACGCTGTTGCCCACCGACATCCTGCTCATCGGCGAGCAGCACGATGCCCCCGCACACCAGCAGTTGCAGCGCGAAGCCGTGCAGTGGCTGGCCGCGCGCCAGCAGCTGGCGGCCCTGGTGATGGAAATGGCCGAGGCGGGCCACAGCACGCAAGGCCTGCCCCGCGACGCCAGCGAGGCGCAGGTGCAGCAGGCGCTCGCCTGGCAGGACCGGGCCTGGCCGTGGGCCCACTACGGGCCGGTCGCCATGGCCGCGGTGCAGGCCGGCGTGCCGGTGCTGGGCGGCAACCTGCCGCGCGCGCAGATGCGGGACGCCCTGCGCGACGAGCGCTGGGACGGCCACCTGCCGCCGCAGGCGCTGCAGCAGCAGTACCAGGCGCTGCGCGATGGCCACTGCGGCCTCCTTCCTGAATCGCAGATCCCCGGCATGGCCCGCATCCAGATCGCGCGGGACGCCAGCATGGCGCGCGTGGCCGCGGCGGCGCGCGCGCCCGGCCGCGTGGTGGTGCTGGTCGCTGGCGGCGGCCATGTGCTGCGCCACCAGGGCGTGCCCACGCACTGGCCGGCCGGTTTGACGTCCAAAGTGGCACTGGCCCAATCAGGGCCAGCGCAGACAGCTACAAATTCCGAAGCAGACCTGGTCCTCCCCACCCCTGCGCTGCCGCCACAGGACCCCTGCGCCGACCTGCGCCGTGGCCTGGCCGGCTCCGGCGGCGCGCCGGCGGCTACGACGCCTGCTGCGCCAGCCGCAGCACCTGCGCCTGCAGCTGGGCGGTGAACACATCGGCCGGCAGGGGCCGGTCGCACAGATAGCCCTGGAAGCTGTCGCAGCCGCGCTCGCGCAAGAAGGCGAGCTGCGCGTCCGTCTCCACGCCCTCGGCCAGCACCGACAGCCCCAGGCTGTGGCCCATGGCGATGATGGCCGTGCAGATGGCCATGTCGTCGGCGTTCTGCGGCAGGTCCTTGATGAAGCCGCGGTCGATCTTGAGCACGTCGATCGGAAAGCGCTTGAGGTGGGCGAGCGATGAATAGCCCGTGCCGAAGTCGTCCACCGCCATGCGGACGCCCAGCTCGCGCAGGCGCAGCAGCACCTGGCGCGCCTCCTCGGGGCGCTCGGCCAGCGCGCTTTCGGTGATCTCCAGCTCCAGCAGCGTGGCGGGGTAGCCGGTGTCGCGCAGCGCCGCCGCGGCGCAGCCGACCAGGTCGGTGAGGTGGAACTGGCGTGGCGACACGTTGAGCGCCAGCGTCAGCGCCGGCAGGCCGGCCTCGCGCCAGCGCTGGCCCTGGTGGCAGACCTCGCGCATCACCCATTCGCCCAACGGTCCGATGACGCCGGAGCTTTCGGCCACCGGAATGAAGCGCGTGGGCGAGATCGGTCCCTCCTGCGGGTCCACCCAGCGCACCAGCGCCTCGGCGCCGGTGATGCGGCCTGTGGCGATGTCCACCTGCGGTTGGTAGTACAGCTTGAGGTGGCCCAGGGCCAGGGCCTGGCGCAGGCGCGACTCCAGCGCCAGGCGCTCGCGCGCGGCGGCCGTCATGCGCTCGTCGAAGAAGCACCACGCGCCGCGCCCGCGCGCCTTGGCGCCGTACACGGCCGCGTGCGCGCCCTGCAGCAGGGTCTGCGCCGTGGCGGCGTGCTCGGGAAAGAGGCAGATGCCCACGCTAGCGCCGGCCACCACCTCGAAGCCCTCGGGCGAGCGCCACGGGTCGGCCGCCGCGGCGATCATGTCGCGCGCCACGTCGGCGGCCTCCTCGTCGCTGCGCAGGTGGCGCGCCAGCACGCCCAATTCGTCGCCGGCCACGCGGCTGAGCAGGTAGCCGGGCCGCATGGCCGCCTGCACCTTGCGCGCGATGTGCCTGAGCACCTGGTCGCCCGTGGCGTGGCCGTAGCTGTCGTTCACGTCCTTGAAGCGGTCCAGGTTCAGCAGCAGCACGGCCATGTGCTCGCCGCTCGCGCGGGCCTCGTGCATCGCCTGCTCCAGCTGGTGCGCGAACCAGTTGCGGTTGGCCAGTTCGGTCAGCGGGTCGTTGTGCGCCAGGAACTCCAGGCGCTGGTGCCGCGCCTTCTCCTCGGAGATGTCGGTGAACATGCACACGTAGTGCGTGACCTTGCCCGCCGCGTCGCGCACGCTGGAAAGGGACATGTGCTCGGGGAAGACCTCGCCGTTCTTGCGCCGGTTCCAGATCTCGCCCTGCCAGTGGCCGGTGCGCACCAGGCGCTCCCACAGGGCCTCGTAGAAGATGCGGTCGTGCCGGCCGGACTTGAACAGCCGCGGCGTCTTGCCCAGCAGCTCGCGCTCGGTGTAGCCCATCAGCCGGGTGAAGGCGGCATTGACGGACAGGATGCGGTTCTGCGCATCGGTCACCACCACGCCCTCGACCGTGTTGTCCACCACCGTCGCGGCCAGGCGCTGGCGCTCCTCGTCGCGCCGCTGGTCGCTCTGGTCGGTGAGGATGCCGGTGAAGCGCTCCGGCCGGCCCATGTCGTCCAGGTGGCGCATGCCCCGCGCCATGAACCAGCGGAACTCCCCGTCGAAGCAGCGCAGCCGCGCACTCTCGGCAAACGGCTCGCCCGCCGCCAGCGCATAGCGGATGGAGGCCACCACGCGGCGCCGGTCGTCGGCATGCAGGCGGTGCAGCCAGTGGAAGTCGCGGCCGAAGTCGGTGCCCCCGTAGTGCAGCAGCCGCTGCACCCCGGCCGAGAAGCTGAGCTGGCGCCGCGGCAGGTCGCAGTCCCAGATGCCGCCGCCGCTGCCCTCCAGCGCCAGGCGCAGGCGCGTCTCGCTGCGCTCCAGCGCCAGGCGCGCATCGCGGATCTCGCTCATGTCCTGCAGCACGCAGACGAGGTGCTCGGGCCCCGTGCCATCGCCGCGCGGGGCCAGCGTGGTCGTGCCCAGCAGGGGCACGATCCGGCCGTCGCTGGCGCGGCGGCAGAGGTATTCGCCCACGTAGTGGTCGATCTGGCCGGACAGCAGGCGCTGCAGCTGCAGTTGCAGCGCGGCCCAGTCGGCATCGCTGCACTGCACCACGTCGCGGAAGTTGAGCGCATCCACCGTCTGCAGCGGCAGGGCCAGCAGGTGGCGCAGCCGCTCGTTCACCCACAGCACCCGGCCGGTGAGCGCGATGCGCGCGATGCCGGCGGGGGAATAGCGCACCATCAGGTCGCGCTCCCGGCGCAGGAAGCGGCGCGCCGCCTGCTCGGCGCGCACGCGGCGCAGCTGGCGCCACAGCAGGCCGGCCGCGGCCAGCACGAGCAGCGAGTCGCCCACGCGCCGCGCCAGGCGCAGGGCCTGCGCGTCGCCGGCCAGCGGTGCCAGCAGCGCATCGGCCCCCCACACCCACAGTGCGCCGGCCACGGCGGCGACCAGCGCACCCGCCCAAGGGGCGGAAAACCGGGCGGCCGGCGTGTCCCTGTCCATGAAACTCCTCTTCACACCATCCGGTGGCCGGGCCGTGCTGCGACAATCGCGGGGCTATGACCCAAGCCTACATTCTCACCCTGTCCTGCCCCGACCGCCTGGGGCTGGTGCACGCCGTCTCGGGATTCCTGCTGGAACAGGGCGGCAACATCGAAGAGGCCGCCCAATACAACGACCACGCGACCGGCCTGTTCTTCATGCGCCTGCAGTTCGCGTGCAGCACCCTCGACCAGTCCACGCTGCGCGAGCGCCTGGCGGCCTTTGCCGAGCCGCACCAGATGCGCTGGCATCTGCACGCCGCCAACGCGCCGGTCAAGACCGTCATCATGGTCAGCCGCGAAGGCCACTGCCTGAACGATCTGCTGTTCCGCTGGAAGTCGGGCCTGCTGCCGGTGCATATTGCCGCCATCATCAGCAATCACCGCGACTTCTACCAGCTGGCCGCCAGCTACAACGTGCCGTTCCATCACATTCCCGTGACAAAGGACAACAAGGCGCAGGCCGAGGCGCGGCAGTTCGAAATCATCGAACAGGAAGGCGCCGAGCTGGTCGTGCTGGCGCGCTACATGCAGGTGCTGTCGGACGACCTGTGCCGCAAGCTCGAAGGCCGGGCGATCAACATCCACCACAGCTTCCTGCCCAGCTTCAAGGGCGCCAAGCCCTACTACCAGGCCCATGACCGCGGCGTGAAGCTCATCGGCGCCACCGCCCACTACGTGACGGCCGACCTGGACGAAGGCCCGATCATCGAGCAGGACGTGGCCCGCGCCGACCACACCGACACGGTGGAAGACCTCACGGCCCGCGGCCGCGACACCGAGAGCCAGGTGCTGGCCCGCGCGGTGAAGTGGCACACCGAGCACCGCGTGCTGCTCAACGGCCACAAGACGGTCGTGTTCCGCTGAGCCCCGGACGCCGCTGCCGCTGGGGCGGCGGCGGTTGCTGCCGCTTCAGGCACGGCGGGCGGCCGCGCCCCTTGGCCGGCCGGTGCGCCGCATGCCGGCAGGGCGTGCTCGCCAGCTTACGGCTTTCGTTTGATCAAAAACATAGCGCCTTGCGCTTGACCCGCCTTGGATTCAGACACATAAGTGCCTGAAGTCCTTATAAATCAGGTGCATGCAGCTATGTTTTCAATAGCTCACGCCATCAGCCACGGGCGTGCGTCCAGCGCCGGCTGGCGAAGCGCGCCAGCGCATCCAGCCAGAAGCCCAGCACGCCGATGGTGAGAATGCCCGCCGTCAGCTCGTCGTAGGCCAGGCGATCGCGCGTGTCCAGGATGAAATAGCCCAGGCCGGCAGACACGCCCAGCATCTCGGCCGGCACCAGCACGATCCAGCCGATGCCCACGGCGAGGCGAAAGCCCGTGAGCACGTGCGTGACGATGCCCGGCAGCACCACGCGCGTGACCACCTCCCAGCGCGTGGCCGACAGGCTGGCCGCCAGCCGCAGCCAGGCCGGATCCAGCGCGGCGACACCGGCGGCGGTGTTCAGCATCACCGGCCAGACGGCGGCGAAGGCGAGCAGGAAGACCACCGGTGCCTCGCCCACGCCCAGCGCCATCACGGCCAGCGGCATCCACGACAGCGGGGACACCATGCGCAGAAACTGGAACACCGTGCCGCTGATGCGCGCGAACAGCGGCGACATGCCGAGCAGCACGCCCAGCGGCACGCCCACCGCCAGGGCCACGCCCAGCGCAATGAAGATGCGCTGCAGGCTGATGGCGATGTGGTGCCACAGGCTGCCGTCCGCCAGCAGCCGCCACCACGCCGCCAGCCCCGCCTGCGGCGAGAACGCGTCGCGGATGGCCGCCACGTCCGACAGCTGGCGCGCGCCCAGCGCCCACAGCCCGAGCGCGATGCCGAAGCCCAGCAGCGGCCAGCCGATGCGGCCGGCCCATCGTCGTGCCGCGCCGGCCATCAGACGGCGATGGTCTCGGTGCGGGTGAACGCGGCCGGCGCGCCGAACGCGGCCAGCCCGCCCACCTGCGCCAGCGCGGCCTTCACGAAGCGGTCGTCCACCAGGTCGCGCGCGGCGAAGGCCGGATCGAGCTGCTGCAGGAAGGCGGCGTCGCCTTCGACCTGGGTGGCGCGCAGCGCACGCACCAGTTCCTCGGTGTACGAAGGGTACGGGTAGGGCTGGAAGTCGATGCGCCGCTGGTACCAGCCCTTGTGCTTGACCACGCCGGCCTGCTCGTAGCCCGCGTAGTCCGACGCGGCCAGCACCTTGGACAGCACGGGCAGGCCGTGCGGCGTGTACTTGCCCTCGCCCGTGCTGGCCAGCAGCTTGGCGGTGTCGAGCTGGTTGTTGCGCGTCCACAGCTGGGCCTTGACGAGGGCATTGGTCACGCGCTGGGCCCACTCGGGGCGCTCGGCCACATCGCGTTCGGCCAGCGTCACCAGGCAGCAGGCGTGGTTCTTCCACACGTCGCCGATGAAGCGCAGCACCTTGCCGATCTTGAGGTTCTCGGCCGCGGCGTTGAAGGGCTCGGCCACGATGTAGCCGGCCACCGACTTGGCCGCCAGCGCCGACACCATCTCGGCCGGTGCCAGCACCACCAGGTTCACCTCCTTGGCGCCCAGCGCTGCGCTGCGCGGCTTGGACACGGGCGTGAGCCCTTCGGCGCGCAGGATCTGCTGCAGCACGATGTTGTGGATGGAGTACCAGAACGGGATCGCCACGGTCTTGCCGCCCAGGTCGCCCACGGCGTTGATCTCGTTGGCCACCGTGAGGGCCGAGCCGTTGACGTGGTTCCACGCCACCACCTTGGCCGGAAACTTCGAGCCGTAGCGCACCCACAGCGTGGTGGGCGACAGCAGGTGCACCACGTTCACCTGGCCGGCGATGAAGGCCTCGACGATCTGCGCCCACGAGCGGAACAGGCGCGGCTTCTCGGTGCGCAGGCCCTCGGCCTCGAACAGCTGACGGCCGTGCGCCACCAGCAGCGGCGTGGCGTCGGTGATGGGCAGGTAGCCGATGCGCACGGGCACATCGTCGCCCTTGAAGGACTGGGCCCGCGCGTCGCCCGCACGCAGCAGCGGCGTGGCGGCGGCGCCGCTCAGCGCGGCGATGCGCAGCCAGTCGCGCCGCGTGATGCCGCAGTCGCACTGGCTGGAGGCGCAGAGGTGCTGGTAGTTCAGCGATTCAGGGGAGCGGTGGTGGGACATGGGAAAGACCTTTCACGATGCCGATGGGAGAGGGGGAATACAGAAGCAGAAGCAAGGACGCTTACAGCGCCTGCGCCACAACGTGCGTGTCGTGCAGCGCGGCGAGGATGTCCAGCCGCAGCGCCGTGGTGGCCGCCGGGTGCGCATGGCGCGGGCGCGGAATGTCCACGCGCCATTCGCGCACCAGCGTGCCCGGCTGCCCCGCGACGCCGCCGCGCGGGCCCATCAGCACGATGCGGTCGGCCACCAGGATGGCCTCGTCGATGTCGTGCGTGACCAGCAGCGCGGCCGTGTGCCAGCGGTGCACCAGCTCCACCAGCAGGTCCTGCATGCCGGTGCGGGTGATGGCATCGAGCGCCGAGAACGGCTCGTCGGCCAGCAGCAGGCGCGGCTCGCGCGCCAGAGCCCGGGCCAGGGCCACGCGCTGCGCCATGCCGCCCGACAGCGCCGCCGGGTACAGGCGCTCGCTGCCCTGCAGTCCCACGGCGGCCAGGCAGGTCTGCACGCGCCCGCGCAGCGTGGCCGCGTCGATGGCCGGCTGGTGCTTGAAGTCGAGCCCGAACGCGGTGTTGGCAGCCACGTTCAGCCAGGGCAGCAGGCTGGCCTGCTGGAACACCACCGCCGCGCGCGGGTGCGGTGCCGTCAGCGGGGCGCCCAGAAACTCCACCGCGCCCTGCGTGGGCGGCTGCAGGCCCGCCAGCGTGCGCAGCAGCGTGGACTTGCCACAGCCGCTGCCGCCCAGCAGCGCGACGATCTCGCGGGCGTCGATGGCGATGGACACGTCCTCGAATACCGGCGCGCCGCCGCCCGCGTACCGGAAAGACAGGCCCGTGCCGCGCAGCGCGATGCCGGCACCCGCCTCGGCAGGCGGCTCGGACGACCCGATCGGAGGGGGCTGCGTGGCCAGCGCCATCAGGCCGCCACCCCGGCAGCGGCGGCCGCGGCGACCCCGGTGGCCGCGGGGGCCTGAACACCGGCCTGCGCCAGCGCCGCCTGCAATTGCGTGAGGCTGGGCGTGATCACGGGGATGAAGGCCGACTCGCGCCAGCGCCGGCCGAAGTCGGGCGCGCGGTCCAGCAGATAGGCCTTGCCGCCCGTGGCCTGCAGTTCGAGCTGCAGCGCCTCCTGCACCAGCGCGGCCAGCTGCAGCCGCACCTGGAACAGTGGCACGGGCTGGGCCTCGAACTGCCCGCTGAGCAATCCGTGGTCGATGGCCGCCACCGCGGCCTGCAGCGCCGCCTGCGCCGCACCGATGCGGGGCGCCAGCACCGCGCGGGCATCGCCCATGTGCTGCTGGGCCGATGCCAGCGCGGCCTGCGCCAGGCCGATGGACATGCCGCACTGCATGGCCAGGAAGCCGGGGCGCGCCGCCCGCAGGAAGCGCGGCCCGTCCACGGCCAGCACGGCGCTGGCGGGCACGGCCGCGCCCTGCAGGTCGATGGCGGCCGTGTGCGTGCCGCGCAGCGCGAGCAGGTCCAGATCGGCGCTGCGGCGCACGCCGGCGCTGCGGCTGTCGATGGACACGATGACCGGTGCATCGGTGCCCGGCACCCGCACCGCCGCCGCGACGAGGAAGCCGTCGGCATGCAGGTTGGTCACCCAGTGCATGCGGCCGCTCACCGACCAGCCGCCATGGCCGCCGCCCGTGCCGCCTTCTGCGGGCGTGGCCTGCAGTTGCAGCGGTTCGATGCAGGACAGGTACTTCATCGCGTTGGACAGGCCCGTGGCCCCGGCCTGCGTGCCGGCCAGCAGCGCGGGCAGGTGCGCTTGCTGCAGCGCGGGGCTGCCGCCCTGCAGCACGAAGTCGATGTAGCAGCGCTGCCCCCAGAGCACGAACGCGGCGGCCAGCGACAGGCGCGCCACCTCGGCGATGGCGGCCACGGCGTCGCGCGTGTCGCCGCCCGCACCGCCTTGCGCGGCCGGCACGCCCACGCGCAGCAGGCCGGCATCGCCCAGCCGGCGCAGCACCTCGGGCGCGGCGGCGGCGCTGGTGTCCAGCGCGGCGGCCTGCGCGGCCAGCCAGTCGCGGGTGGCCTGCGGCACGAAGCGCAGGGTCTGATCGATGGCGGCGCTCATGCGGCGAAGCGGCCGTGCGCGAACGGCTGCAGTTCGGGGTTGATGTCGCTCTGCGCCAGGTTGTTGGCGAAGTTGCACAGCGTGGCCAGGCTCACGCCCAGCACCACTTCGAGCGCCTGGTCGTCGCCATAGCCGGCCGCGCGCCAGGCGGCCAGTGCCGGATCGGGCACCGCGCCGCGCGTGGCGATGACGGCCGTGGTGAAGGCGGCCACGGCATCCAGCCGCGCGTCGCCGGTGGGCTGGCCGTTCTGCAGCGCCAGCACCTGCACGCCGGGCAGTTGCGCCTTCTTGGTGGCGACGGCCGTGTGCCCCGCCACGCAGAAGCCGCAGCCGTGGATGCGCGCGGCCGTGATCTGCACCACCTCGCGTTCGGCCAGCGGCAGGCTGGCACGGCCGTTGATGCCGGAGACCGTAAGATAGGTCTCCAGCGCCACGGGCGCATCGGCCAGCACGCCAATCAGGTTGGGCAGGTAGCCGTTGTTGGCGATGGCCCGCTCCATCAGCGGGCGGCTGGCTTCGGGGGCGGTCGCGAGGGTGTGCTGCGGGGTGCGGCTCATACAGTCTCCGGTCGGGAAGGGGGAGCGGTCCATTGTGCGATCGCGGGGACGAAAAGCCCTGCCCCACCGTCCCGCTTTTATGCCCCAGCGTCACATCCGCGTGCCGGTAGCCCGGCTGTCACGCGTCAATGCGGCGGCCGGGCGCCCGGCTGCATGCGCAGGCGCTGCCAGGCGCCGGGCTGCAGGCCGTTGGCCTTCTTGAACGCCCGGGAGAACGCCGCATACGACTGGTAGCCGACGTGTTCGGCGGCGCGGGCGATGCTTTCGCCGCGCTCCATGCGCTGCGCCGCCACCTGCATGCGCAGCGTGGCGAGGAACTGCGCCGGCGCCACGCCGCACGCGCTCTGGAATGCGCGGAAGAAGCGCGCGCGGGACATGTGCACGGCCTGCGCCATCTGCTCCACTGTCCACGCCTGGCCCGGCGCATCCAGCAGGCGCGCCAGCAACGGCGCCAGGGCCGGGTCGCGCAGCAGCCGCCACAGGCCGGCGGGCACGGAGCCCTCGCGCGCGGCGTGGCGCACCACGTAGAAGAAGAGCAGGTCCGTCAGCCGCGCCACGACGGGCGACAGCGCGGCGTCCGCGCCGTGCGCCGCGTGCGCCGACCGCGCCTCGCGCAGCATGCAGTCCACCAGCAGGGCGGCCGGCGCCGCATCGCCCGCGGCCCGCAGCACCAGCACCTGCGGCAGCGCGCGCAGCAGCAGGGCGCTGAGCGATCCGGTGAACTGGAAGAAGCCGCAGGCCAGCCCCGTGCCCTCGGCCGCACCCGCGGCGCCGGACGCCAGGGGCCGCATGGCCGGGCCCGCGCAGGCCGGCAGCGGCGCATCGGGCTGCGGCGACAGCGCATGCGGCGTGTCGGCCAGCAGAAAGACGCCATCGCCAGACGCCAGCGCCAGCGGCGGCTGGCCCGGCCGGTGCAGGTAGCACTGCCCGTGCAGCACGATGTGGAAGCCCGCCATGGCATGGCCAGCGGTGGAGGCACGCCAGCTTTCGCCGCAGTAGCGGCCCACATGGAACACGGTGGTCTCCCATTGCAGGCCGGCCAGCAGGCGGTCGATGGTGTGGTCGATGTCGGCAGGCAGGGGAGAGGCGGGACCGGTAGAGCAGGCGGTGGGCATGGCAGCGGATGGGGTGGCAGGGCGGACCTGCCATGCTCGCGCTGCGGGGCGGTCGCGTGAAATGCCATGCTCGCATATGCTTGCTCGCTGGGCGCATGAGCCCAGCCGCCCCGCCTATCCGCCGTTGCGCGAGTGGGCCGCTGCATGCGAGCATTCCCATCCGCCTGCCGCGCGCGCCGCCTGCGCACCGGCCGCCGCCCTTGCCACCACCGAGCCCATGCCACCGTCCACCGACCGCTTCACCTCCTCCGGCCGCCGCATCCCGCCCATCCAGTGCCTGCTCACCTTCGAGGCGCTGGCGCGTCTGCGCAGCGTGACCCAGACGGCCGAGGAGCTGTGCGTGACGCCCAGCGCCGTGAGCCATCGCGTCAAGCAGCTCGAACAGCTGCTGGGCACGCGCCTGTTCGGCCGGGCGGACTTTTCCCTCACCACCGAGGGCAGCGCCTACCTGTCGCAGGTGCGCGAGGGCCTGACCGCGCTGCAGCGCTTTCCCGGCACGGCCAGCGCGCCCGGCAAGCGCCGGCTGAAGCTGGCGGTGACGCCCACGTTCGCGCGGGCCATCCTCATCCCGCGGCTGCGCCAGTTCACCGACACCTATCCCGAGATCGACCTGGCGCTGCAGGTCTCCATCCCGCTGCTCGACGTGGTGGCCGAGGACGCGGACCTGGTGGTGCGCTTCGGTCCCGGCCACTACGCCGACATGGAGCATGTGGAGATCGCGCGCGACGTGGTCACGCCGCTGGCCTCGCCCGCCTTCGTGCGCGAGCACGGCCCCTTCGAGCGGCCCGAGGACCTGGAGCACGTGCCCCTGCTGCGCAGCCCGCTGGAGCCGTGGCGCAGCTGGTTCGCCGCCTGCAAGCTCGACTGGCCCGCGCCCACCGAGGGCTCGCAGTTCAACGACATCGGCCTGATGTGCGACGCCGCCGCCGCCGGCATGGGCGTGGCCCTGGTGCGCCTGAAGCTGGGCGCGCCCTGGCTGGACCAGGGCACGCTGGTGCGGCTGTTCGACATCCAGGCCGACAGCCCGCACGCGCATTACCTGTGCTGGCGCACCGGCACCATGGACCGCTGGGAATGCGCCGCCTTCGCCGAATGGCTGCGCCGGGCCATGGCCTGACTGCCCAGGCATTCATGCCAAAAAGGCCTCTGACGCTTATTTGACAAGCGCATGCAGCTATAATTTATATAGCAAACTGCTTTCTTGCCGGCGCGACCGCCTTCCCGCAGCTCCTCCACGCCCCGCCCCCTTACGCCCCGCCCCGATCCCACCCCATGGCCCTGCCGCAAGACGTCTCCTTCAAGAAGCGCTACCCCACCCTGGAGCAGAACGCGGTGCTCAACGCCACCGCCCGCGCGGTGCTGGTGAGCGCGCTGGCCGGCACCGGCAAGACCACCACGCTGGCGATCCAGGCGGCCGATCTGCTGCGCGCCCACCCGCGCAGCCGCATCCTGATGCTGGCGTACTCCGAGGCCGGGCTGGGCGCCATCGTGCGCCGGCTGGAGCAGTTTCTGCCCGCCGTGCCGCGCGAAGTGCAGGTCATGACCGTGGAGCAGCTGTGCGCCGGCGTGCTGCAATCGCAGGGCGACGCCGTGGATCGCGTGACCGAGCCGCTGCAGCGCCAGCAGCTGATCCGCCAGGCCCATGCCGCGCTGCTGCAGGAGCGCGGGGCGCACGGTGCGGACGCCGCCGAAAGCCTGGCGGGCGAGCTGGACGTGGAAGCCTTCACCGCGTTCGAGGCCCTGGCCAAGCAGCGCCTGCTGCTGCGCGACATCGCGGACTCGGGCCTGGGCCCGCAGGCCTACTGCGAGGAACATGCGCTGGACTACGGCCTGTACCTGCTGCTGCTCAAGTACGAGCGCCTGCGCCGCGGCCTGCAGGACGAGCCGGTGTTCTACGCGCCGGGCGACTGCACCTACGAGGTCGCCCTGCAGCTCGGCGCGCTCGACCTCGGCGCCGTGTTCGCGCCCTTGCAGGGCCGGTTCGACGCCGTGCTGTTCGACGAGCTGCAGGATCTGGACGAGGCCGCCCTGCAGGTGCTGCGCGCGCTGGTGGCGGGCGGCAACGGCCGCTTCGTCGGCGCGGGCGACTTCAACCAGCACATCCTGCCCGGCGCGTTCTCGGTCTTCGGCGACGGGCTGGCGCGCATCCGCCAGGCGCTGCCGGCCGACGCGCAGGTGCTCACGCTGCGCACCACCTACCGCTTCGGCAACGCCATCTGCCAGGCGCTGAACCCGCTGTTCGACGTGGCGTTTGCCGCGCACTACCCGAACAAGCCGGCCGGGTTCGAGCCGCGCCGCTACGTGGACGACGCCGACTGCGCGCGGCAGCTGCTGGAGATCCACGCGGCCGTGCTGCGCCAGCCGGCGCGGCCCGCCGGTCCTGCAGGCACGCCCGCCCCGGCGCCCTGCCTGAACGTGGTGCTGCGCTCGCCCGAGGATTCGGTGCTGCTGGAGTGGGTCTTCGCGCACGAAGGCGTGCACTACGCCTGCCTGGGGCTCAAGCGCTTCTACCAGCGCCGCGAGATCGCCCTGGTGCTGGCCCTCATGGCCGCCCTGCCCGGCTGCGGCGCCACGGTGCGGCTGACCCAGGGCATCCTCAGCAGCGCCATCGAGGGCCTGCTGCGCTACGCGCGCCGCACCAGCCAGCCCGACCCGGACGTGCTGGCCAACGGCCGCTTCGACCTGCAGGCGCTGGACAAGGAATCGCCCATGGAGCGCGACACGCGCGCCGTGGCGGCCGAGCTGATCGGCAAGCCGGCGCTGCTGCGGCAGTTTCTGCTGCGCGCAAGCTTCGACCCCAACGCGCCCGTGGCCTCGGCCGCCATAGAGCAGTGGCTGGAGCTGCCGCCCGCGGCCTGCGCCGACGCGGGCCTCCTGTGCACGCACCCGCTGCTGCTGCGCTTCTTCGCCCAGGCCCCCCTGAACCCCGACGAGCGGCGCCACATCCTGGACAGCCTGCAGGCGCTGGCCCGCATCTGCGCCGGCCTGGCCGTCGACGAATTCCTGGGCCGGCTGGCGCTCATGGTGAACGCCAGCATTGCGCAGCACCGCCAGCAGGAGCAGCCCAGCCTGCAACTGCTGACGGTGGAGCGCAGCAAGGGCCACGAATACGATCACGTGGCCGTGCCCCTGGTGGAGCGCGGGCGCTTCCCCCGCAGCGCCGCCGCGCAGGAGGCGTACCGCGAACGCAACCGCCTCTACGTGGCCATGACACGGGCCCGCCACCGGCTGTGGCTGCTGGAGGGCGAGAAGCGGCCGGTGAGCCCGGGGCCGGTCTGACGGCCGGGGCCAGAGCGGCCCTCCAGCCCAATCGGCCTCCAGCGCTTATTCGACGAGCGCATGCAGCTCACTTATCAATAGCATTGAGGACTGGCAGCCAATTCACGGCGCGCTGCAAGAAAACTCACGCACGGGCGCACGGCCTTCCTCTACAGTGGCGGGCATGAGCGCCGCCGTTGCCCCCTCCTCCGCATCCCCCGGCTCCACCAGCCCTGCCCCCCCGGCAACGCCCAGCGAACGGGCCGCGCGGCAGGCGCAGGTCGTCCAGGCCCTGGGCGCCCACCTGCCCGCGCACACCCTGCTCTGGCATGCGGAAGACACCACGCCGTACGAATGCGATGGCTTGACCGCCTACCGCCAGCGCCCGCTGGTGGTCTGCCTGCCCGAGACCGAGGCGCAGGTCCAGGCCGTGCTGCGCACCTGCCACGCGCTGCAGGTGCCGGTGGTGGCGCGCGGCGCCGGCACGGGCCTGTCGGGCGGCGCCATGCCGCACGCCATGGGCGTGACGCTGTCGCTGGCGCGCTTCAACCGCATCCTGCAGGTCGACCCGGTCAGCCGCACGGCCCGCGTGCAGTGCGGCGTGCGCAACCTGGCCATCAGCGAGGCGGCCGCGCCCTTCCAGCTGTACTACGCGCCCGACCCGTCCAGCCAGATCGCCTGCACCATCGGCGGCAACATCGCCGAGAACTCGGGCGGCGTGCACTGCCTGAAGTACGGTCTGACGGTGCACAACGTGCTGCAGGTGCGGGGCTACACCATGGAGGGCGAGCCCGTCACCTTCGGCAGCGAGGCGCTGGACGCACCCGGCTACGACCTGCTGGCCGCCGTGATCGGCAGCGAGGGCATGCTGGCCGTGGCCACCGAGATCACGGTCAAACTCATCCCCAAGCCGCAGCTGGCGCGCTGCATCATGGCCAGCTTCGACGACGTGCGCCGCGCGGGCGATGCGGTGGCCGCCGTGATCGCGGCCGGCATCATCCCCGCCGGACTGGAGATGATGGACAAGCCCATGACGGCCGCGGTCGAGGACTTCGTGCGCGCCGGCTACGACCTGGAGGCCGCCGCGATCCTGCTGTGCGAATCCGACGGCACGCCGGAAGAGGTGGAGGAAGAGATCGGCCGCATGAGCGAGGTGCTGCGCGCCGCCGGCGCCACCGCCATCACCGTGAGCCAGAGCGAGGCCGAGCGCCTGCGCTTCTGGAGCGGCCGCAAGAACGCTTTCCCGGCCAGCGGCCGCATCAGCCCCGATTACATGTGCCTCGATTCGACCATCCCGCGCAAGCGCCTGGCCGACATCCTGCTCGCCATCCAGGAGATGGAGAAGAAGTACCGCCTGCGCTGCGTGAACGTGTTCCACGCCGGCGACGGCAACCTGCACCCGCTGGTGCTGTTCGACGCCAACGACCCGGACGAACTGCACCGCTGCGAACTCTTCGGCGCCGACATCCTGGAGACCAGCGTGGCCATGGGCGGCACCGTGTCGGGCGAGCACGGCGTGGGCGTGGAGAAGCTCAACAGCATGTGCACCCAGTTCACCACCGAGGAGAACGCCCAGATGTTCGCCCTCAAGGCCGCATTCGATCCGGCCGGGCTGCTCAACCCCGGCAAGGTGATTCCCACGCTGCACCGCTGCGCGGAGTACGGAAAGATGCTGGTGCGCGCCGGGCAGATCAGCCGCCCGGACCTGCCGCGGTTCTGACCGGCCGCCCGGCCGCGCTGACAAGGCCGGCCCGGGACACTTGGCTGCCAATTCCGGGCGAGATCGAATCCGGCAGGCACGCTCGCCCCGCACCGCCGGCACCGCGGTCCTACTCTCCACCGCCGCCGCGGCCCTTCACGCCATGCTCCTGCGCGTGCAGGTCCCGCAGGCGCTGCGTGTTGTCCAGCATGCGGCGGATCTGCTCGCGGGTCAGTGGTGGAGGCGACCGCCGCCGCCCGCCCCCCAGCCGCGGCTCGGCCGAGGGGGGCCGTAGATCTGGCGACGCCGCCAGGACACCCGGGGTTCTCTGCTCGCTTTTTTTAGGCATTCCGCTCCCCTGCTCAAAAAGGCGGCACCCGCGGGCTACATTGCGCATCGCGCACGGTCTGCGCTCCCCCAACCCGTCGGCACCCACCTACGCGCCCAGTGTGGTCTGTTCTGCACTGTCACGTAACTATAAATCAAACAGCAACGTGACTCACACGCACAATTACGCCACACCGCCCCCGTCTCCCTAGGGTGCGCGCATGGACAACGCCAAGCAGGAATTCGCGCAGCGGTTACGCGATGCCATGGTCGCCGCCGGTTACGAACCGCGGGCGGCGGTGCTCGAACGCGAGTTCAATACCCGCCACTGGGGCAAGCCCATGACGCTTCACGGCGTGCGGCGGTGGCTGGTCGGGGAGACCCTTCCCGACCACAGAAAACTGACCACGCTGGCGGACTGGCTGCAGATCCCGGTGCAACAGCTCGGCTGGGGCGGCGACAGTGCCGCACCGCAAGCCCGCGAGCGCCAGGCGCCCTGGCATACGGCCGTGGGCTACCAGGACCGGGAGCTGTTCGATCTGTACCTGCGCCTGCCGGTGCCCAAGCGCCGCCTGGCGCGGGAGGTCATCTTGGCCATCGCCAAAGCCCATGCGGCAGAAGAGGCTGAGCAGCGCACGGCCCACCCCTAGGAAGCCTTCCCTGCCTCCGCCCCGGCAAGGCCGGGGGCCCGCGTCAGCCCCCGATGGTGCCGCGTGCCAGGGCGTACAGCTCCCGCGCATGCGACAGCGCGAAGAGCACCAGGCCGATGAGCCCGCCGACCACCGTGCCGTTGATGCGGATGTACTGGAGGTCGCGCCCGATGTGCAGTTCCACCAGGTGCGCCATCTCCTGCGCATCCCAGCGCTGCACGGTCGCGCGGATGTGCTCCGCCACGGACTGGGCCACGTCCGGCGCCCACTGCGCCGCCCACAGTTCCAGCCGCACATTCAGGCGCACGCGCAGGGCCGCATCGCCCGCCAGCGACATGCCCAGCCACTGCCCCATGTCGGCCACCTTGCGCGATATCTCGGACGATTCGTCGTGCAGGTCGCGCTGCAGGCTGGCGCGCAGGCTGCCCCACAGTTCTTGCACGTAGGCGCCCAGCGTCTGGTCGTTCAGCAGGTACAGGCGGATCTCTTCGCCGCGGCGGCCCCAGTCCGGGTCGGACTGCAGGCGCTGCACCAGGCGCTGCACGGTGGCGTCCAGCGTGTCGCGCAGCTGGTGCTGCGGGTCCTTGGCCACCTCTTGCAGCAGGCTCTCGATGGCATGGGCGATGGCGCCTGCGCCCTTGCTGCCCAGCCAGTCGGTGGGCAGCACCTTCTGCTTGAGCGGGTGCTCGCGCTTGATCCACTGCACCAGGGTGTCGGCGATGAAGGTGCGCGTCTCGGCCGACTGCAGCATGGTGCCCAGCCGGCCGAGCAGATCGTCCAGCAGCGCCTGGTGGCGCCCGTTGTGGGTGAGAGCCCCCAGCGCGGCGCCCATGGAGCGGCTCAGGTCCAGGCGGCCGATGAGGGAACGCAGCGCCTGGGCGAGCAGCTCCTGGATCTTCACGTCCTCGACCGTGTCGAGGGCGGCCAGCGCCAGCCGCGCAACCTGGCGGCCCAGCAGGCCGGCGTTGCCCGCCGAGGTGAGCCACTTCGCCAGCATGTCGGCCGGGTCGTGCCGGCGGATCATGGCGACCAGCGAGGGCCCGTCGAGGAATTCGTCTCGCACGAACTCGGACAGGTTGCCGCCGATGCGGTCCTTGTTGCGGGCGATGATGTCCGTGTGGCGCTGCAGTCCGGGCAGGGGAATGCGCCGGAACAGGGCCGAGACGGCGAACCAGTCGGCCAGGGCACCGACCATGGCGGCCTCGGCCACGGCGCGCACGCCCTCGACGGCCAGGCCGCGGGGAAAGAGATAGGTCAGGGCGAAGACGGCGACCACCGCCAGCAGCAGGCCACTGGCCTGCCACTTTGCGCGCCGAAGCAGCGCCTCATGGTTCTTTTGCGCAGCTTGCATGGGCGCAGAATAGCCGCGCGCCCCCGCCCTGGGCAAGCCGCAGGGCTTTGCCGACACAGCCGGCGCGCGGTCAGGCGGCCGGCAGCACCTTGTCCAGCGCGGTGCGCAGATGGCCCACCGTACGGTCCACGTGGTGCCACTTCTCCAGGCCGAACAGCCCGACGCGGAAGGTCTGGAAGTCCGCGCCCTCGCCGCACTGCAGCGGCACGCCGGCCGCCGCCTGCAGTCCGACCTCGGCGAACTTCTTGCCGTTCTGGATGCCGGGGTCGGTGGTGTAGCTCACCACCACGCCGGGCGCCTTGTAGCCGTCGGCGGCCACGCTGGGCAGCCCGCGCGACTCCAGCAGCTGGCGCACCTTGGCGCCCAGTTCGATCTGCTCTTCGCGCACCTTGTCGAAGCCGTAGTCGCGCGTCTCCAGCATCACGTCGCGCAGCTGCACCAGCGCATCCGTGGGCATGGTGGTGTGGTAGGCGTGCTGGCCCTTTTCGTAGCCCTCGGCGATCTGCATCCACTTCTTGAGGTCGCACGAGAAGCTGGAGCTTTGCGTGCCCTCGATGGCCTGGCGGGCGCGCTCGCTGAGCATCACCATCGCGCAGCAGGGCGAGCCGCTCCAGCCTTTTTGCGGCGCGCTGATCAGCACGTCCACGCCGGTGGCCTGCATGTCCACCCACATGGCGCCGGAGGCCACGCAATCGAGCACGAACAGCGCGCCCACTTCGTGCGCGGCCGCAGACACGGTGCGCAGATAGTCGTCGGGCAGGAGGATGCCGCTGGCCGTCTCCACGTGCGGCGCGAACACCACCTTGGGCCGTTCGGCGCGGATGGCGGCGGCCACCTCCTCGGCCGGGCAGGGCGCCCACGGCGCCTGCGGACCCTCGCCCTGCGGGCGCGCCTTGCACACCACCGCGCCGCCTCCCAGGCCGCCGGCGTCGAAGATCTGGCTCCAGCGGTAGCTGAACCAGCCGTTGCGCACGATCAGCACCTTCTCGCGGTTGGCGAACTGGCGGGCCACGGCCTCCATGCCGAAGGTGCCGCTGCCGGGCACCAGCACGGCCGTGTGCGCGTGGTAGACGGACTTGAGCGTGGCGAGGATGTCCTGCATCACGCCGGTGAAGCGGCGGGACATGTGGTTGAGGGCGCGGTCGGTGTAGACGACCGAGAATTCGAGCAGGCCGTCGGGGTCGACGTGGGACAGCAGTCCGGGCATGGTTTTTCTCTCCGAGACAGGGAAGTTGGCCGACGCGCGGGCGGCGACTGCCGGCCTAGACTCGGCCAGCTTAGCACGCGTGGTGGAGGGCGCAGCGAGGGTGCGGGCAGCGTCCGCACGGGCTCCGGCCGGACCGGGCGCGCCCGGCATTTACCCGATCTTTACCCTCGCGCCAAGGTTGGGCCACACCGCCTTGGCACACTCGCCGTGCCGGCCCTGCTCCGGCCTGAACGGCTTCTACAGACACCCATGCTTCAACTTCGCCGCATTCCTCCCGCCTTGCGCATCGTGCTTGCCCTCGCCGTCGTGGCGGCCCTCGCCGTCGGGGCCAAGCTGCTCTTCTTCCCCGCCAAGCAGGCACCGCGCTTCGTCACTGCCACGGTCACCCGCGGCAGCATCGAGGACGCCGTGCTCGCCACGGGCACGGTGCAGGCCTTCAAGCAGGTGAGCGTCGGCGCACAGGTGTCGGGCCAGGTGAAATCGCTCAAGGTCCAGCTGGGCCAGCGGGTGAAGAAGGGCGAGCTGATCGCGGAGATCGATTCCATCACCCAGCAGAACAACGTGCGCAACGCCGAGGCAGCCCTGGAGAACGTGCGCGCCCAGCTGGCCGCGCAGCAGGCCTCGCTGATCGAGGCCGAGCTGGGCTACAAGCGCCAGAAGCAGTTGCTGGACGCCGACGCCGGCTCGCGTGCCGACTTCGAGGCGGCCGAAGCCACGCGCAACACCACGCGCGCCAACATCGCCGCGCTGCAGGCCCAGATCAAGCAGGCCGGCATCACGGCCGACACGGCCAAGGTCAACCTGGGCTACACCAAGATCGTGTCCCCCATCGACGGCATCGTGGTGGCCCTGGTGGTGCAGGAAGGCCAGACCGTCAACGCCAACCAGACCACGCCGACGATCATCAAGGTGGCGCAGCTGGACACCGTGACGGTGAAGACGCAGATATCAGAAGCGGACGTGATCAAGGTGAAGCCCGGCCTGCCCGTGTACTTCACCATCCTGGGCGACCCGGACACCCGCTACAACGCCGAGCTGCGCACCATCGAGCCGGCCACCGACGCGATCCTGACGGAGACCACGTCCTCGTCGTCGAGCAGTTCCACGGCCAGCAGCTCGACCACCGCCATCTACTACAACGGCCTGTTCGATGTCCCCAACCCCGACAACAAGCTGCGCATCTCGATGACGGCGCAGGTGTCCATCGTGCGCGCCCAGGCCAAGGACGCGCTGCTCATCCCGTCGTCCGCACTGGGCCAGCGTTCGCGCGAGGGCTACACGGTGCGCGTGCTGGACGCGCAGGGCCAGCCCCAGGCGCGCAAGGTGCGCGTGGGCATCAACAACAACGTGAACGCCGAGGTCACCGAGGGCCTGGCCGAAGGCGACCAGGTGGTGGTGGCCGAGTCGGCCGCGCCGGGCGCCGGGGGCCAGACCAACATGCGCCGTCCGCCCATGCGCCTGTGAGGACGGCGCCATGAAGCAAGACCCCATCCACCCCACCACGCCCCCCGGGGCGCCGGCGGCGTCTGCCGGCACCCCGCTGCTGGAGATCCGCGAGCTGCGGCGCGAATTCCCGGCGGGCGAGGGCACGATCGCCGTGCTCAAGGACATCAACCTGTCCATCCACGCCGGCGAGATGGTCGCCATCGTGGGACAGTCCGGTTCGGGCAAATCCACGCTGATGAATATCCTGGGCTGCCTGGACAAACCCACCGCCGGCACCTACCGCGTGGCCGGCCGCGCCACCGGCCAGCTGGGCCCGGACGAGCTGGCGGCCCTGCGCCGCGAGTACTTCGGCTTCATCTTCCAGCGCTACCACCTGCTGGGCGACCTGACGGCGCGCGGCAACGTGGAAGTGCCGGCCATCTACGCGGGCACGCCGGCCGCCGCCCGGCACGACCGCGCCGCCGCCCTGCTGGGCCGGCTGGGCCTGGCCGAGCGGACGGCCCACCGGCCCGGCCAGCTGTCGGGCGGCCAGCAGCAGCGCGTGTCGATTGCGCGCGCGCTGATGAACGGCGGCAGCGTGATCCTGGCGGACGAACCCACCGGCGCGCTGGACACGGCCAGCGGCGAAGAGGTGATGAAGATCCTGCAGGAACTGCACGCCGAGGGCCACACCATCATCATCGTGACCCACGACATGGCGGTGGCCGAGCATGCCGAGCGGATCATCGAGATCCGCGACGGCGAGATCATCGGCGACCGGCCCACGGCCCGCATGGCCGACCAGCCGGCCCGCGTCGCCGCGCCCGCCCTGCCCCCGCGGCCGGCGGGCCGCAACGGCGTCGGCGCGCTGCGCGACCGCTTCGTCGAGGCCTTCCAGATGGCGCTGCTGGCGATGAACGCGCACCGGCTGCGCACCTTCCTCACCATGCTGGGCATCATCATCGGCATCGCCTCCGTGGTGGCCGTGGTGGCGCTGGGCGAGGGCTCCCGGCAGCAGGTGCTCAAGAACATCAGCTCCATCGGCACCAACACCATCGAGATCTTCTCGGGTTCGGGCTTCGGGGATACCCGGGCCTCGCGCGTGCGCACCCTGGTGCCTGCGGATGCCGAGGTGCTGGCCCGCCAGAGCTATGTGGACAGCGTGACGCCCACGCTCAGCGCATCGGTCACCGGGCGCTACCGCAACATCGAGGCGGCGATGACCGTGATGGGCGCGGGCGAGCAGTACTTCCGCGTGAAGGGCGTGAAGATCGCGCAGGGCAGCCCGTTCGGCGCGGACAACGTGGCGCGGCGCGAGCAGGTCGCCGTGATCGACGACAACACCCGCAAGACGCTGTTCCCCAACACCCCCGACCCGGTGGGCGAGGTGATCCTGCTGGGCAGCGTGCCGGTGCGCGTGATCGGCGTGGCGGCCAAGAGCGAGTCGGCCTTCGGAAACACCGAGGCGCTCAACGTCTTCGTGCCCTACACCACGGCCATGAGCCGCATCGTCAACCAGAACTACCTGCGCAGCATCACGGTGCGGGTGCGCGACGACGCGCCCACCAGCGCCGCGGAACAGGGCATCAACCAGATCCTGGAACGCCGCCACGGCCGCAAGGACTTCTACGTGCTGAACACGGACAGCATCCGCCAGACCATCGAGGCGACGACGCAGACGATGACGCTGCTCATCAGCTCCATCGCGGTCATCTCGCTGGTCGTGGGCGGCATCGGGGTGATGAACATCATGCTCGTCTCGGTCACCGAGCGCACGCGGGAGATCGGCGTGCGCATGGCCGTCGGTGCGCGCCAGAGCGACATCCAGCAGCAGTTCCTCATCGAAGCGGTGCTGGTGTGCCTGATCGGCGGCGTGCTGGGCATCCTGGCGGCCCTGGGCTTCGGCCAGATCTTCGCCCGCACCAGCAGCGATTTCCAGATGGTGTACTCGCACGGCTCGATGGCCGCCGCCTTCCTCTGCGCCACGCTGATCGGCGTGGTCTTCGGCTTCCTGCCCGCGCGCAGCGCCGCCCGTCTTGACCCTGTCGAAGCCCTGGCCCGCGAATGACCCTCCACCGCTCTTCCCCCTTCTTGCGCCCTGCCGCGCTGGCCCTGGCCCTGCTGCTGGCCGGCTGCTCGTCCCTGCGGACGCCGTACGAGGCCCCCGCCGTGGCCATCCCCACGCAGTGGCAGCACGCCACAGGCCCCGCCGCCGCCAACGGCGCCCGCGATGCCCAGGCCGCCACGGGCGCGTGGTGGAAGGCCTTCAACGACCCGGTGCTCGACAGCCTGGTCGAATCTGCCCTCGCCCGCAACAACGACCTGGCCGTGGCCACCATCCGCGTGCGCCGCGCGCAGCTGCAGGCGCGCCTGGCCGAGCACCGGCCACAGTTCAACGCCAGCACCAACGCCCGCACCAGCCGGCCCGTCGACGGCGGCGCCAGCACGCGCTCCAATTCCGTCTCGCTGGGCGTGAGTTACGAGGTCGACCTGTGGAACCGCCTGGGTGCCTCGCTGGACGTGGCCCGCTGGGAAGCGCTGGCCACCGTGCAGGACCGCGAGGCCACGGCCCAGGCCCTGGTGGGCACCACGGCCACGCTGTACTGGCAGCTGGGCTACTACAGCCAGCGCCTGGCGGCGGCGTCGGAAAGCATCGCCTATGCCGAGCGCACCCTGGCGCTGGTGCAGGCGCAATACGACGCGGGCGCCGTCTCGTCGCTGGAGGTGGCCGAGTCGCGCCAGAGCCTGGCCAGCCAGCGCGCCAGCCTGGCACTGCTGCAGCAGCAGTACGTGGAAACCTCCAATGCCCTGGTGCTGCTGTTCGACGGCTCGGCCATCGGGCCGGCCGCCCCGGGCTGGAGCGCGCCGCGGGCCTTGCCGACCCAGCCGCTGCCCGAGGTCTCCGCCGGGCTGCCCGCCGAACTGCTCGCCCGCCGGCCCGACCTGCGCGCGGCCGAGCTGCGGCTGCGCGAGGCCCTGGCGTCCGTGGACGCCACGCGCCTGTCGTACTACCCGCAGTTCTCGCTCACCGGCGCGCTGGGTGGATCCAGCGCCTCGCTGGGCAATGTGCTGGCCAACCCGATCGCCACGCTGGGCGCGGGATTGGTGCTGCCCTTCCTGAACCGCACGGAGATGCAGGTCAGCACCGACATCGCCCGCGCGGACTACGAGCAGGCCGTGGTCACCTTCCGACAGACGCTCTACCAGGCGCTCACCGACGTGGACAACGCCCTGTCGGCCCGCCTGCGGTACGAGGAACAGGCGGCCCAGCTGGAACAGTCGCTGGCCGATGCCCGCCGCGCCGAGCAGCTCTACGAGGTGCGCTACCGCGCGGGTGCCGTCGCCCTCAAGCCCTGGCTGGACGCCCAGGAAAAGCGCCGTTCCGCCGAGACGGCCCTGGCGGAAAACCGGCTCAACCGCCTGAGCAACCACGCCACGCTGTTCCAGGCGCTGGGCGGGGGTCTCTGACGCAAAGCCAGCGCCCCGACCGCGGCGGCCAGGCCGCCGGTGCGCGCCACCGCTGAGAACACCCGCACGCGCGCCCCGGAGCGCGGGGCGCTGGCGAGAGGCGGTCCTGCGGCGCCTCGGCGACGGCAGTATTCTTGGCGCCCGACCCGCCGCACGGCCCGCACACCCCAGCGGGCCCCGATCCCCTCCCCCCAAGGACCTTGCCCATGCCAGACTTTCGCAGCGACACCGTCACCCAACCCACCGCCGCCATGCGCGATGCCATGCTCCGTGCGCCCTTGGGTGACGACGTGTTCGGCGACGACCCCTCCGTGAACGCGCTGCAGGACCATGCGGCGCAGCGGCTGGGCTTCGAGGCCGCGCTGTTCGCACCGTCGGGCACGCAGACCAACCTGATCGCCCTGATGGGCCATTGCCAGCGCGGCGACGAGGCCATCGTGGGCCAGAGCTGGCACACCTACCGCTGGGAAGGCGGCGGCATGGCCGTGCTGGGTTCCATCCAGCCGCAGCCGGTGGAGACCCAGCCCGACGGCACGCTGCGCGTGGCGGACATCGCCGCGGCCATCAAGCCGGACGACCCGCACTTCGCGCGCACCCGGCTGGTGGTGCTGGAGAACACCACCGGCGGCCAGGTGCTGCCCACGCCCTACATCGCCGAGGTGGCGCAGCTGGCGCGCTCGCGCGGGCTGGCCATGCACCTGGACGGCGCGCGCGTGTTCAACGCCGCGGCCGCGAATGCCACGGCCCAGGGCACGGATGTGTACGACGAGGCGCGCGCCATCTGCGCGCACTTCGACACCGCCTCCGTGTGCCTGAGCAAGGGCCTGGGCGCGCCGGTGGGCTCGCTGCTGCTGGGCCCGCGCGACTTCATTCGCCAGGCGCGGCGCACCCGCAAGATCCTGGGCGGCGCAATGCGGCAGTCGGGCATCCTCGCCGCCGCCGGCCTGCATGCGCTGGAGCACCATGTGCGCCGCCTGGCCGACGACCATGCCCTGGCGCGCGCGCTGGCCGATGGCCTGGCCGAGGCGGGCCGCAGCCACCCCGTGCTGGCGGGCAAGCTGCAGGTGGCGTCCGCCCACACCAACATCCTGTTCACCGACGTGCACGCCGATGTGGCGGCGGACTTCACCGCCTGGCTGGCGCAGCACCAGGTGCGCGTGACCAGCGGGCTGTACGGTAGCCAGGTGCGCCTGCGCTGGGTCTGCCACCTGGACGTGGGGCCGCAGGACGTGGCCGACACGCTGGACTGCATCCACCGCTTCGGCACCGCATAACTCCTGATTTGATAGCTGCTTGCGCTTATCCCATAAGCGCCAGAGCCCGATTTGGCTTGAAATCGAGCGCAGGGCAGTAATTAGGCCGCGGGGTAGTGGCGTTCTCCGAAGATGCCGCTACCCACCCGCACCAGCGTGCTGCCGGCGCGCACGGCGGCTTCCAGATCGGCCGTCATGCCCAGCGACAGCGTGTCCACCGCGCCCAGGCCCTCGCCCTCCAGGGCGCGCACGGCGTCGAACACCGCCCGCACGCGGCCCATCACCGCGTCCTGCGCCGGTCCGGCGGGCAGCGCATCCGGAATGCTCATCACGCCGCGCAGGCACAGGCGGGGCAAGGCCGCCACCGCGCGGGCCAGGGCCACCGCGTCTTCGGGCGACACGCCGGCCTTGGTGGCGCCGCCATCCACATTCACCTGGATGCACACCTGCAGCGGCGGCAGGTGCGCGGGCCGCTGGTCCGACAGGCGCTGCGCCGTCTTGAGCCGGTCCACCGTGTGTACCCAGTCGAAGTGCTCGGCCACCAGGCGCGTCTTGTTGCTCTGCACGGGGCCGATGCAGTGCCATTCCAGCGGCCCGGGCAGTTGCATCGCCGCCACCTGGGCCATCTTGTCCACGGCCTCCTGGATGTAGTTCTCGCCGAAGCAGCGCTGGCCGGCCAGCGCCGCCGCGCGCACCGCATCCGCGCCGAAGGTCTTGGAGACGGCCAGCAGCGCCACGCTGCCCTGCGCGCGCCCCGCATCGGCACACGCCTGGCGCACGCGGGCCTGCACGGTCTGGAGGTTGTGATCGATCGTCGTCATAATGAGTGACCAAGCGTATCAAACGATCGAGGGACTCCGTGGACATCACCCAACTGCTCGCTTTCGGCGTCAAGAACAAGGCGTCGGACCTGCACCTTTCGGCTGGCCTGCCGCCCATGATCCGGGTCCACGGCGACGTGCGGCGCATCAATGTGGACGCGCTGGACCACAAGACGGTGCACGCCATGGTCTACGACATCATGAACGACCAGCAGCGCAAGATCTACGAGGAGTTCCTCGAGATCGACTTCTCGTTCGAGATCGAAGGGCTGGCGCGCTTTCGCGTCAACGCCTTCAACCAGAACCGCGGCGCCGCTGCGGTGTTCCGCACGATTCCCAGCAAGATCCTCACGCTTGAGCAGCTCAACGCGCCCAAGATCTTCGCCGACCTGGCGCTCAAGCCGCGCGGCCTGGTGCTGGTGACCGGCCCCACGGGCTCGGGCAAGTCCACCACGCTCGCGGCGATGGTGAACTACCTCAACGAGAACGAGTACGGCCACATCCTCACGGTGGAGGACCCGATCGAATTCGTGCACGAGTCCAAGAAGTGCCTGATCAACCAGCGCGAAGTGGGTCCGATGACGCTTTCGTTCGCTGCAGCGCTCAAGTCCGCGCTGCGCGAAGACCCGGACGCGATTCTGGTCGGCGAAATGCGCGACCTGGAGACCATCCGCCTGGCGATGACGGCGGCCGAAACCGGGCATCTGGTCTTCGGCACGCTGCACACGTCCAGCGCCGCCAAGACCATCGACCGGATCATCGACGTCTTCCCCGCGGAAGAAAAGGAGATGGTGCGCGCCATGCTGTCCGAGTCGCTGCAGGCCGTGATCTCGCAGACGCTGTGCAAGACCAAGGACGGCTCCGGCCGCGTCGCTGCGCACGAGATCATGCTGGGCACCAGCGCCATCCGCAACCTGATCCGCGAAGCCAAGGTCGCTCAGATGTACTCGGCCATCCAGACGGGCAACAGCATGGGCATGCAGACGCTGGACCAGAACCTGACCGACCTGGTGCGCCGCAACATCATCAGCCCGGCGGAAGCCCGCGGCAAGGCCAAGATCCCCGACAACTTCCCCGGCTGACCGGCCCCACCTCCCGGCCGTCCGCTGGCGGCCGCACCCATCGCACGACTGCACCACTGGAGCACACCATGAAAGGCATCCTGGGCCTGCTGAAGGCCAAATCCCGCAAGGGCCCGGAAGACCACGGCGACTCGGTCTTCTTCACCACGGCCTTCGCGGGCCAGGGGGTGGACGACTCCATGCTGGTGCCGTGGGAAGCGCGCGCCGTCGAGGTGGGCGCCAAGCGCCTGCCCGCCAGCCGCGGCGGCAAGCTGCTGCAGGCGCTGTGGGCCAAAGACCGGTACATGGCACACCTCGACAAGGATGCGGTGGAGCGCATGGAGCGCTTCTTCGAGTTCGCCGCCGTGCCGGCAAGCCGCGACGTGATCCGCCAGGACGAATACGGCAACTTCATGGTGGTGCTGCTGACCGGCACCATCGCCGTGGACCGCCTGCAGCCCTGGGGCGAGCACCTGCGCCTGGCGGAGACGCGGCCGGGCGACATCCTGGGAGAGATGTCGCTGCTGGACAGCGGCATCCGCTTCTCGGCCTGCACCACGCTGACCGACTGCGAAATCGCCGTGCTGAGCGCGGAGGCCATGGACGACATGATGTCCAAGGATCCTCAGCTGGCCGCCAGCCTGGTGGCCCTGCTGGCCCGCAAACTGTCGCTGCGCCTGCGGGTGGTGAGCGCCCGGCTGAGCGAGCACCAGAAATGACACCGCAACACGGACAGCGCGCACCGGCACGGAAGGAAGTCTGATGGAACGCGATCAGGCCAGTAAATTCATCAACGATCTGCTCAAGCTGATGGTCAGCCGCGGGGGCAGCGATCTTTTCGTCACCGCCGAATTCCCGCCGGCCATCAAGGTCGACGGCAAGGTCACCAAGGTCTCGCCGCAGCCCCTGACGCCCGCCCATACGCTGACGCTGGCGCGCTCCATCATGAGCGACAAGCAGGTGGCGGACTTCGAGCGCACCAAGGAGTGCAACTTCGCCATCTCGCCTGCCGGCATCGGGCGCTTCCGCGTCAACGCCTTCATCCAGCAGGGGCGCGTCGGCATGGTGCTGCGGACCATTCCGCTCACGCTGCCGACCATCGACGGCCTGGGTGTGCCGCAGGTGCTCAAGGAAGTCACCATGACCAAGCGCGGCCTGTGCATCCTGGTCGGCGCGACGGGATCGGGCAAGTCCACGACCCTGGCGGCCATGGTGGACTGGCGCAACGAGAACTCCTTCGGCCACATCGTGACGGTGGAGGACCCCATCGAATTCGTGCACCCGCACAAGAACTGCGTGGTCACTCAGCGCGAGGTGGGGCTGGACACGGACAGCTGGGAGGCGGCCCTCAAGAATTCGCTGCGCCAGGCGCCCGACGTGATCCTCATGGGCGAGATCCGCGACCGCGAGACCATGGAGCACGCCATCGTCTTCTCCGAGACCGGCCACCTGTGCCTGGCCACGCTGCACGCCAACAGTGCCAACCAGGCGCTGGACCGCATCGTCAACTTCTTCCCCGAGGAGCGCCGCGCGCAGTTGCTGATGGACCTGTCCCTGAACCTGCGCGCCATGGTCTCGCAGCGCCTGATCCCCAAGCAGGACGGCAAGGGCCGCGCTGCCGCCGTCGAGGTGCTGCTGAATACGCCGCTGATCGCCGACCTGATCTTCAAAGGCGATGTGGTCGAGATCAAGGAGATCATGAAGAAGAGCCGCAACCTGGGCATGCAGACCTTCGACCAGTCGCTCTTCGACCTGTTCGAGGCCAACGTCATCAGCTATGAGGACGCACTGCGCAATGCCGATTCGCTCAACGACCTGCGACTGCAGATCAAGCTCAACAGCCAGCGCGCCAAGACCACCGACCTGGCCGCGGGCACCGAGCATTTCGCCATCGTCTGACCGCACCGCCTTTTGACCGGCCCGCCCGACCGGCGGGCTTTTTCTTTCAAGGAGACACCCCGTGACCAGCATCAACACCCGCAGCTACGACGCCGCACCCGCCCGCCGCGTGGCCTTCCTCGGACTGGGCGTCATGGGCTTCCCCATGGCCGGCCATCTGGCACGCGCCGGCCACCAGGTCACGGTCTACAACCGCTCGCCGGCGAAGGCCGAGGCCTGGCAGCAGGAGTTCAACGGGGCCGGCCATGCGCCCACGCCGCGCGAGGCCGCCCAGGGCGCGGACATCGTCTTCTGCTGCGTGGGCAACGACGATGACCTGCGCGCCGTGACGCTGGGCGCGGACGGCGCCTTCGCCGGGATGCAACCCGGGGCCATCTTCGTGGACCACACGACCGCCTCGGCCGAGGTCGCCCGCGAGCTCTGCGGCGCCGCCCGCACGCTGGGCCTGCAGTTCATCGACGCGCCCGTATCGGGGGGACAGGCCGGCGCGCAGAACGGCCAGCTCACGGTGATGTGCGGTGGCGATGCGGCCGCCTTCGATGCCGTCCGCCCCACCGCCCTGGCCTTCTCACGCGCGTTCACGCGTATCGGCGACAGCGGCGCCGGCCAGTTGGCGAAGATGGTGAACCAGATCTGCATCGCCGGCGTCGTGCAAGGCCTGTCCGAGGCCATCGCCTTCGGGCAGCACGCGGGCCTGGACATGCCCCTCGTGCTGGACGTCATCAGCAAGGGCGCGGCGCAAAGCTGGCAGATGGAGAACCGGGGCAAGACGATGGTCGAAGGCCGCTTCGACTTCGGCTTCGCCGTGGACTGGATGCGCAAGGACCTGGGCCTGGTGCTGGACGAATCCAAGCGCAACGGTGCGCGGCTGCCCCTGACGGCGCTGGTGGACCAGTTCTATGCGGACGTACAGCAGGCGGGCGGACAGCGCTGGGACACCTCCAGCCTGATTACCCGCCTGGCCCGCAAGAAGGGCTGATCGGAGCCATCGCACCGGCCCGCGCGAAGCGGGCGCGGAGCGCTGCCGTCAGTTGCGCGGCGCGGTGGCCGCAGCCGGGTCCTGCGTCACCGGGGCCAGCTGCTGTTGCTGGACCGTTCCGCGCCGCAGGTCGTCGTCCGAGACGATCTCGAACACGCGCACCACCTTGCGCACGCCGTTGACGCCGCGGGCAATGTCGGTGGCGCGCGTGGCTTCGCGCTGGCTCACCCGGCCCATGAGATACACGACCTCCCGCTCGGTCACCACCTTGAAGGCACTGGCGTAGAGATCCTTGGCATCGACAAAGCTCGCGCGCACCTTGCCGGTGATGAAGGTGTCGTTGGAGCGCTGCGTCAGCGAGGTGTTGGGCATCACGGCCACATCGTTCACCACCGACCGAACGTTCTCCACGCCCAGCACGATCTGCTCGGCCCGCTGCTGGTCCGCGGCCGTCGCGGCCTCGCCGGTCAGCAGCACCTGGCGGTTGTAGCTGGTCACGTTGATGTGGGCCCGCTCGCCAAGTTGCTCGCGGATGCGGTTGGCGGCGCGCAGTTCAATGCCTTCGTCCTCCACCTGCGAGCCTGTCGTACGCCGGTCGGCCGCCATCATGGTGCCGACCGCGGCCCCCCCGATCACGATGGGCGCGCAGGCTGACAACGCACCTGCCAGGGCACACACCGCCAGCACCGTGCAGGCAGTCCGGGACATCTTCGACTTCATAGAGGTATCTCCTGTTCACCAAGTAACTGGGCGTCCACGCCATCGCACAGGCAGTGCAGGACGAGGGCATGGACTTCACGCACGCGCGCAGCGCGGTCATGCGGTACGCAGATCTGCACGTCGGTTTCGCGCAGCAGGCCGGCCAATGCGCCGCCGGTACGCCCGCTCAGCGCGATCACCGTCATGTCCCGCTCGTGCGCGGCCTGGGCGGCATCCAACAGGGCATCCTCGTCGCCGGTCGCGGTGATCGCGAGGAGTACATCGCCCGCCTGTCCCAGCGCACGCACCTGCCGGGCCAGGGCTGCCGCATCGGCCTTGCCTGCCGAAGGTCCCAGTGGGAGTGCGGCCAGCTCCGGACGTTCCCTTTCCAGCCCATCCACACAGAAGGCGGCGAACTGCTGGGCTTGCACGGCGGAGAGTCCTCCACCACAGGCGAGGACCTTTCCCCCGCCGGTGACGCAGGCCAGTATGGCCTGGACGGCCGAGGCAATGGGGTGGCTGAGGGCTTGCGCGGCCTGGTACTTCAGATCAGCGCTGTCAATGAAATGCTGTTGGATGCGTTGCTCGAGCATGGGCCGCCGATGATACCTGCGCATGCCTTCGCCGCTGTTGCAATCGGTAGGCGGCGAGCGGGGTGGACCACCGCAGCGTCCGGAAGCCGCAGGATGGTCTGCGGCAGCAGGCCAGAGCCAGAGCGAGGGCCAGAGTGAATGCTCCGCCGCCGAACCACCAGCGACGGCAACCCAAGCCGCTCAGGCAGCGTCGAAGGCCGCTCGCAGCCAGGTCAATTCGGCCGGCTCCACCAGCACGACATCGAACCGGCAAGGCGGTGGAGACGCCCAGCGCATCAGGAAATGGCGCGCCGCCAGCACGACGCGGGCCTGTTTGACCGCACCGATGCTTCCTCCCGCGCCGCCGAAGGCCGCACTCGAACGCTGCCGCACCTCGACGAACACCAGCGTGCCGTCGCCCTCGCGCATGACCAGGTCGATTTCGCCGCCGCCGCGCCCGGGCGTCCGATAATTGCGCTCGACCAGACGCAGGCCCGCCTTCTGCAGATAGCCCAACGCGCGGTCTTCGGCCGCATTTCCGCGGTCCCGCGTCGAGCCGGCCGCCACCGCCGGGGCCGCGCCCCTTTTGTTCTTGCCGAGGAATCCCATTGAGCGCCTCTTTCGCTTCAGCCCTGAACGCCGCACGTGAAGCGTCCGGTGCGCAGCATTATCCGCAAGGCGCCTTGTACGTGGTCGCCACGCCCATCGGCAATCTGGCGGACATCACGCTAAGGGCCCTGCATGTGCTGCAGACGGTCGATGCCATCGCCTGCGAGGACACGCGCCACACCCAGTCGCTGCTGCGGGCCTACGGCATCGACCGCAGCGGTTCGGCATGGCTGGCCGTGCACCAGCACAACGAAGCGCAAGCAGCCCAGCAGGTGGTGGAACGCCTGCAGCAGGGGCAACGCATTGCCTACGTCAGCGATGCAGGGACCCCGGGCGTGAGCGATCCGGGGGCACGGCTGGTCGCCGCCGTACGGGCCGCGGGACTGCGCAGCATTCCGCTGCCTGGCGCCAGCAGCGTGACGGCAGCACTGAGCGTCGCCGGCGCGGTGGCCGGGAAGACCGAGACCGGCGGATTCCTCTTCGCGGGTTTCCTGCCCACCAAGGCCCTCGAGCGCAGCACCGCCGTGCAGCACCTGGCCCAGGAGCCGCGCTGCGTGGCAGTGCTGGAAGCGCCCCACCGCATCCGCGACTTGGCCGAGGCCCTCGGCACGCTCGGCGTACGCCAGGTCACGCTGGCGCGAGAGCTGACCAAGCAATTCGAAGAGATCGTGACCCTGCAGGCGCAGGCGCTGGCAGGTTGGCTGGCGGAGAATGAGCAACGCGCGCGCGGAGAGTTCGTGGTTCTGCTCCATCCGCTGCAGGCGGCGCCGGCGGACGATGGGCAGGGCCTACGCGTGCTTCGGCTGCTGCTGGGAGAACTGCCGGTCAAGACGGCGGTGAAACTGGCGGCGGAGATCACCGGCGGCTCACGCAACGTTCTTTACGAGCAGGCACTCCAGCTCAAGCGCGGCGACGGTGCCGACGGCGAGGACTGAGCTTCCCGTCCGATCTGCCACCCCACGGGACCGCATGCCCGCAGGCTGGCATCAACCGCGCTGGGTCCAGGCCAGCCCCGACGCCACGCCACCGAACAGGTCGCCCTCCACCTGGGGTGTCGACGGAAACACCTCGTGCAGCGCGTCTCGCAACGCCTGCAGCGCGGAGGATCCGCCGGTGAGATAGATAGCACCGATGTCGGCCGGCACGACGCCGGCCAAGTGCACGCACTCCAGGGCACAGTCCGCGATCTGGGCGAGTGCCGAATGCAGGTGCCCCGTCAGGTGCTGCGGCCCGATCTCTGCGCCGAGGCCGGCCGCCAGCCAATCGAGCTCCAGGGTTGCCGCAGCCCGCGTCTGCGAAGCCTGGATCTTGGCCTGCTCCACGGCATGGACCAGGCGGTGTCCCCACCGCTCATTCAATACCGTCATCAAGCGGTCGTGCAACTGCGATTGCGCGTAATCGGAGCGCAACTGTTGCGCGTCCCGAAGCGCCTTCGCCGAGTATTGCCACGGTATGAGGTGCCAGGTGGCCAGGTCGAAGAAGACCCGGCTGGGTACTTCGCGACCGTGTGGGCCCTGGTGCCTGAATCCCAGCAGCGGCATCACCTGTTCGAGGTGGAGCTTGCGGTCGAAATCCGTACCGCCGATATGCACGCCCGTCGTCGCCAGGACGTCGGCCGAGCGGTCGGCGCGCTGGGCCCTCTGGGGCCCCAGCCGCACGACCGTGAAATCGGACGTGCCACCACCGATATCCACCACCAGCACCAGTTGCTCTGCACTGAGGCGCTGCTCGTAATCGAGCGCGGCAGCGATCGGCTCCAGCTGAAACTCGATCTGCGCGAACCCGGCCCGAGCCGCCGCGTCGCGCAGCGCCTCTTGCGCGGCCCCGTCCCGCAGCGGGTTGTCGTCCACGAAGTGCACAGGCCGTCCCAGTACGAGGCGCTCCGGGAGCGCTCCGAATTCGGCGACGACGCGGTCCGCAAGATGCTGCAGGAACATGGCGACGATGTCGCGGTAGCTCACCAAGCGGCCGTGCACGGAAGTCTTGTCCTCCAGCAGGGCGCTTCCCAGCAGGCTTTTGAGAGAGCGCATCAGGCGACCGTCGAACCCCTCCAGGTAGTGCCGCAAGGCATCCCGTCCAAAATGGGTTTGCGCAGTCTCGTGGTTGAAGAAGAGCGCGGTAGGCATGACGTCGCCGCCCGGCTCCAGAGGCAACAAGCGGACGGCGGCCTCCCCGTGCCGGCGCAGGGCGACCGCCGAATTCGAGGTTCCGAAGTCGATTCCCAGGGTGTATCCGTTCAACATATCCAGAAACTCAAAGGGCGGCAGCGCGACGACAAAGGGGAGCCGCACCAGATAGGCGAGCGCGGTGAAGCGAGACGCCTCGCCCCACCCGGTCTCCCTGGCTGCCATCAACGCAAAAACAAAAAAGGCCCGCTGAAATCAGCGGGCCTTTTGTCTGTTTGGTTGCGCGAGAAGGATTTGAACCTCCGACCTTTGGGTTATGAGCCCAACGAGCTACCAGACTGCTCCATCGCGCGGCAAGACAGAAATTATAACCTACTTTTAGGCTTGTGCCGAATCCGTCGTTTCAGCGGCAGGTGCATCCGCACGCTCGACGAGCTCGACGAAGGCCATCGGCGCGTTGTCGCCGACGCGGAAGCCCATCTTCAGAATGCGGGTGTAGCCACCGGGACGGGTCTTGAAGCGGGGGCCCAGGTCGTTGAACAGCTTGGTGACGCTGTCGCGGTCACGCAGGCGGTTGAAAGCCAGGCGGCGGTTCGCCACGGTGTCTTCCTTGGCCAGGGTGATCATGGGCTCGATCACGCGGCGCAGTTCCTTGGCCTTGGGCAGGGTCGTCTTGATGGCCTCGTGCTCGATGAGCGAGTTCATCATGTTCTGCAGCATCGCAAGGCGGTGCGAGCTGGTGCGGTTGAGTTTGCGGAGTCCGTGTCCGTGGCGCATGGTGCTTTTCCTTATCAGTCAATTAAAACGGGCAGCCGTATCAGGTACTGCCCGCAGCACTGGGTCCCCGAAATGGGGAGCCCGGGATTATAGATCAGCGCTTGTCCAGACCAGCCGGTGGCCAGTTCTCGAGCTTCATGCCCAGCGTCAAGCCGCGCGAAGCCAGCACTTCCTTGATCTCGTTGAGCGACTTGCGACCCAGGTTCGGGGTCTTGAGCAGTTCGTTCTCGGTACGCTGGATCAGGTCGCCGATGTAGTAGATGTTCTCTGCCTTGAGGCAGTTGGCCGAACGCACGGTGAGTTCCAGTTCGTCCACAGGACGCAGCAGGATCGGATCGAACGTGGCGTTGCCGCGGGCGCTGGCGGGCGCATCGAAAGCAGCCAGTTCACCGCCTTCGAGCTGTGCGAACACAGCCAGCTGCTCCACCAAGATCTTGGCGGATGCACGCACGGCGTCTTCTGCCGTAATGGCGCCGTTGGTTTCGATTTCGACCACCAGCTTGTCCAGATCGGTACGCTGCTCCACACGGGCGCTTTCGACCGTGTAGCTCACACGCTTGACCGGCGAGAACGAAGCGTCCAGCACAATGCGGCCGATCGACTTGGTCGACTCGTCAGCATAGCGGCGCAGGTTTCCGGGCACATAGCCACGGCCCTTCTCCACCTTGATCTGCATGTCGAGCTTGCCGCCGGCAGACAGATGGGCGATCACATGGTCAGGATTGACGATCTCGACGTCGTGAGGCGTCTGGATGTCGCGGGCCGTTACCACGCCTTCGCCGTCCTTGCGCAGGCTCAGCGTGACTTCGTCACGGTTGTGGAGCTTGAACACCACGCCCTTCAGGTTCAGAAGAATGTTGACCACATCTTCCTGGACACCGTCGATCGACGAGTACTCGTGCAGAACGCCTGCGATCGTGACTTCCGTTGCTGCGTAACCCACCATAGACGAGAGCAGCACACGACGGATGGCGTTCCCCAGCGTGTGACCATAACCCCGCTCGAATGGCTCCAATGCCACCTTGGCGCGGTTGTGGCCAAGCTGCTCGACATTGATTGCCTTGGGCTTCAGCAAATTGGTTTGCATGCAGACTTCCTCTCAATACCCCCAGCTCGTTACACCGGTAAGGCTGGTGAAGCGCCTAAACCGCGATGCCTCGCGGTTCAGGTACGGTTTTCTCGTAAATAGATCAGCGACGATTAGCGCGAGTACAACTCAACGATCAGGGATTCGTTGATGTCGGCACCGAACTCGTCACGGTCCGGCGTCTTCTTGAAGATGCCTTCGGCCTTGTCGACACTGACTTCCAGCCAAGCGGGAATGCCCACTTGCTGTGCCAGTTGCAGGGCTTCGACCACACGGGCCTGCTTCTTGGACTTTTCGCGCACGGCCACCACGTCACCGGTCTTGACCAGGTAGGACGCGATGTTCACGGATTGACCGTTCACGGTGATCGCCTTGTGCGACACCAGCTGGCGGGCTTCTGCGCGGGTCGAGCCGAAGCCCATGCGGTACACCACGTTATCCAGGCGGGACTCCAGCAAGAACAGCAGGTTGGCGCCGGTGTTGCCCTTGCGGCGATCGGCTGCCTCGAAGTAGCGGCGGAATTGCTTTTCCAGCACGCCGTACATGCGCTTGACCTTCTGCTTTTCGCGCAGCTGCAGACCGTAGTCGGAGGTGCGTTGGCCAGAGGTACGGCCGTGTTGGCCGGGCTTGGAGTCGAACTTGGCCTTGTCCGCGATGGAGCGGCGGGCGCTCTTCAGGAACAGGTCGGTGCCTTCACGGCGGGAGAGTTTGGCCTTGGGGCCGAGGTAACGTGCCACTTGAGCTTCCTTTTATTGTCATCTGCCGCAATGCAATTGCGGGAGCCAGCGGCGCGCAAGGCAGCCACTGGCGGTGGGCTTCATGAAGAGAATCAGATACGGCGGCGCTTTTGAGGGCGGCAGCCGTTATGGGGAACCGGCGTCACATCGGAAATGGACGTGATGCGGATACCCAGCGCACCGAGTGCGCGCACAGACGATTCACGACCGGGACCGGGGCCCTTGATCTCGACGTCCAGGTTCTTGATGCCTTGTTCAATGGCAGCACGCCCCGCCACTTCCGAAGCCACCTGGGCTGCGAAAGGGGTCGACTTGCGCGAGCCCTTGAAACCCTGGCCGCCGGACGACGCCCACGACAGGGCATTGCCCTGGCGATCGGTGATGGTGATGATCGTGTTGTTGAAGGAGGCATGCACGTGGGCGATGCCGTCCGACACGTTCTTACGAACCTTTTTGCGAACACGCTGAGCAGCGTTATTGGCGGGAGATTTAGCCATGTTGATCTCTCAATCTCTTTACTTCTTCAGTGCCGCTGCGCCCTTGCGCGGACCCTTGCGGGTGCGGGCGTTGGTACGCGTACGCTGACCACGCATGGGCAGGCCACGGCGGTGACGGAAACCGCGGTAGCAGCCGATGTCCATCAAGCGCTTGATGTTCATCGTGGTTTCGCGGCGCAGGTCACCTTCAATGGTGAACTGGGCGATTTGGTCGCGAATTTTTTCCAGATCGGCGTCCGTCAGATCCTTGATCTTCTTGGAATACTCGATACCGGTTGCTTCGCAGATCTTGCGAGCGCGGGTGCGACCGATGCCAAAAATGGCGGTCAGACCGATTTCCGCGTGCTTGTGCGGCGGAATGTTGATACCAGCGATACGTGCCATATGCGTCCTCTAATACTTTCCAATCAACCCTGGCGCTGCTTGTGACGCAGATCCGTGCAGATCACGCGCACCACACCCTTGCGGCGGATGATCTTGCAGTTGCGGCAGATTTTCTTGACCGAAGCCGAAACTCTCATTTCATTCTCCTAAAACTTGTCCACTCGTTCCGGCCTCAGCGCGGAACACAAAACTTGTGCCCGCGATGGATCGATGGGCATCAAAAATCGTTCAGTCCCCAGGCGAACCCGCGATGATACCGCAGTTGCCTGGTTGACTCCTAACCTCAGGTTCCGGGTGTTGCTTTGAAGTTGGCCTTCTTGAGCAAGGACTCGTACTGCTGCGACATCATGTAGTTCTGCACCTGGGCCATGAAGTCCATGGTGACGACAACGATGATCAACAGCGAAGTCCCTCCGAAGTAGAACGGAACGTTGTACTTCAGGATCAGGAACTCGGGCAGCAGACAGACGAACGTGATGTACACGGCCCCGGCAAGGGTCAGGCGCACCAGGATCTTGTCGATGTAGCGGGCCGTCTGGTCACCAGGACGAATCCCGGGGATGAATGCACCGCTCTTCTTCAGGTTGTCTGCCGTTTCACGGCTGTTGAACACCAGCGCCGTATAGAAGAAGCAGAAGAACACGATGGCCGCGGCGTAAAACATCACGTACACGGGCTGACCAGGGGTCAAAGCGGCCGAGATGTCACGCAGCCAGCGCATCGACTCGCCCGCGCTGAACCAGTTCACCACCGTCGCCGGCAGCAAGATGATCGACGAGGCAAAGATCGGCGGGATCACGCCAGCCATGTTCAGCTTCAAGGGCAGATGCGACGACTGGCCGCCATAGACCTTGTTGCCCACCTGGCGCCGCGCATAGTTGACCAGAATCTTCCGTTGACCGCGCTCGACAAACACCACGAAGTACGTCACCAGACCCACGACGATCACGATGAAGATGGCGGCCAGGATGCTCATCGCACCCGTGCGAACCAACTCCAGCAGACCGCCGATCGAGCTGGGCAGCCCTGCAGCAATACCAGCAAAGATCAGGATGGAGATACCGTTACCCAGGCCGCGCTCGGTGATCTGCTCGCCCAGCCACATGAGGAACATCGTTCCAGCCGTGAGGCTCACGACGGCCGTCATGCGGAAGCCGAAGCCAGGGCTCAGCACCAGACCGGCAGAGCTTTCCAGCGCCACGGCAATGCCGAGGGACTGGAAGATCGCCAGACCAAGCGTCCCATAGCGCGTGTACTGCGTGATCTTGCGACGGCCAGCTTCGCCTTCCTTCTTCAACTGCTCAAACGCCGGGAGGACGTACGTCATCAGCTGCATGATGATCGACGCCGAGATGTACGGCATGATCCCCAGTGCGAACACCGTGAAGCGCGACAGCGCTCCACCCGAGAACATATTGAACAGATTCAGAATGCCGCCTTGCTGGCCACTGAACAGCTGCTGAAGCTGCGCCGGATCAATGCCCGGAACGGGGATATGCGCCCCGATCCGGTACACGACCAACGCGAGCAGCAGAAAAACCAGCCGCCGACGCAGGTCGCCGAACTTTCCGGTCTTTGCAATTTGAGCTGCGTTAGTAGCCACGGATGCGTTCCTTCAGAACCAAATCAGGCCAGGCTGCCACCGGCAGCTTCGATCGCGGCCTTGGCACCTGCAGTGGCGCCGATGCCGGTCAGCTTGACAGCCTTCGTCAGAGAGCCGCTGTTGATGACCTTGACCACCTTGGCCAGCTGGCCCACCACACCGGCGGTCTTCAGCGCCAGCAGGTCGACTTCAGCCAGGCCCAGCTGCTCCAGGGTGCTCAGCGTCACCTCTGCATTGAACTTCAGCAGGTGCGACTTGAAGCCACGCTTGGGCAGACGGCGCTGCAAAGGCATTTGACCGCCTTCAAAGCCGACCTTGTGGTAGCCACCGGAACGCGACTTCTGACCCTTGTGCCCACGGCCAGCGGTCTTGCCCAGGCCAGAGCCGATGCCACGGCCGACACGGCGCTTGGCATGCTTGGCTCCTGCTGCGGGCTTGATGCTATTGAGTTCCATCATCAACCTCTCAGAGGACCTTGACCAGATAGCTGATCTTGTTAATCATGCCGCGCACTTCGGGGCTGTCCTGCAGTTCGCTGATGCTGTTCAGCTTGCGCAGGCCCAGACCGCGAACGGTGGCGCGGTGCGATTCCTTGGTGCCGATCGGGCTGCGCACCAGTTGAATCTTGACGGTTTGTTGCGTAGTCATTTGCTCAGCTCCGTTCAGGCGAAGATGTCTTCGACCGACTTGCCGCGCTTGGCTGCCACTTCCGAAGGGGTCGTGGAGTGCACCAGCGCGTCGAAGGTGGCGCGGACCATGTTGTACGGGTTGGACGAACCATGGCTCTTGGCCACGATGTCGGTGATACCCAGCACTTCGAACACGGCGCGCATCGGGCCGCCTGCGATGATGCCGGTACCCTTGGGAGCCGGAGCCATCATCACGTGAGCGGCACCATGGTGGCCCGTCACCTGGTGATGGATCGTGCCGTTCTTCAGCGACACCTTCACCAGATTGCGACGGGCTTCTTCCATCGCCTTTTGCACGGCAGCAGGCACTTCCTTCGACTTGCCCTTGCCCATGCCCACGCGGCCGTCACCGTCGCCAACCACGGTCAGTGCAGCGAAACCGAGAATACGGCCGCCCTTCACGACTTTGGTGACGCGGTTCACCGCGATCATTTTTTCCCGCAGACCGTCGTCTTGGCCTTCGCTCTGCACTTTGGGTTGGAATTTAGCCATTTTGTATTTCGCTCCGCTTAGAACTGCAGGCCGGCTTCACGGGCTGCGTCGGCCAAAGCCTTGACGCGGCCGTGGTAGGCGAAACCTGCGCGATCGAACGCCACCTTCTCGACACCAGCGGCCTTCGCCTTCTCCGCGATGCGCTTGCCGATGGCCTGGGCTGCGGCGGCATTGCCACCCTTGCCCGAGCCGCCGAGTTCCTTGCGGACATCGGCTTCGGCCGTGGATGCGCTGGCCAGCACCTTGGTGCCGTCGCCGGAGATCACACTGGCGTAGATATGGAGGTTCGTACGGTTCACCGTCAGACGGGCCACGCCTTGCTGGGCAATGCGGATACGGGTCTGACGTGCACGACGAAGACGCTGCTCTTTCTTGGTCAACATGCTGCAGCTCCTTACTTCTTCTTGGTCTCTTTGATCGTGACTTTTTCGTCCGCATAGCGGATGCCCTTGCCCTTGTAGGGCTCAGGCGGACGAACGGCACGGATCTCAGCGGCCAATTGGCCGACGCGTTGGCGGTCGGCACCCTTGATCACGATTTCGGTCGGCGTCGGGGTGGCCACCGTGATGCCAGCGGGCATCTCGAAGTTCACCGGGTGCGAGTAGCCAACGTTCAGGTTGAGCTTGGCGCCGGAAGCCTGGGCCTTGTAGCCCACGCCGATCAGGCTCAGCTTCTTCTCGAAGCCCTTGCTCACACCCACCACCATGTTGTTCACCAACTGGCGGAACGTGCCGCTCATCGCATTTGCTTCACGCGACTCGTTGACAGGCTCAAAGCTGAGCTTGCCTTCCTTGTTGGACAGCTTCACCAGGCGATTGGGGGTCAGCGACAGCGTGCCGCCGGAACCCTTCACACTGATTTGGTCATCCTTGATGGACACATCCACACCTGCGGGGATGGTCACCGGCGCTTTACCTACACGGGACATTTCAGTTTCTCCTCAATGCCACGTTAAGCGACGTAGCAAAGCACTTCGCCGCCGACACCGGTGGCACGCGCCTTGCGATCGGTCATCACGCCCTTGGGCGTCGTGACGATAGCCACACCCAGACCGTTCATGACTTGCGGAATGGAATCGCGGCCCTTGTACACACGCAGGCCAGGACGGCTTACGCGCTCGATGCGCTCGATCACCGGACGGCCGGCGTAGTACTTCAGCGAAATTTCGAGTTCGGACTTGCCAGCTTCGGTCTTGACTTCGAAGCCGTCGATATAACCTTCGTCCTTCAGCACCTGGGCGATGGCGATCTTCACCTTGGAAGAAGGCACGGCCACGGTGGTCTTGGAGACCATCTGTGCGTTACGGATGCGGGTCAGCAAGTCAGCGATGGGATCACTCATGCTCATGTTGTATCTCTCCTGCTTGCTTACCAGCTGGCCTTGGTGACACCGGGGATGTCACCGGCGAAAGCCAGTTCACGGATCTTCGCGCGGGCCAGACCGAACTGGCGGAACGTGCCGCGGGGACGACCGGTGATTTCGCAACGGTTGCGTTGACGCGTGGGGTTGGCGTTGCGGGGGAGCTTCTGCAGGCCCAGACGGGCTGCGTCACGCTCTTCGTCGCTACGCTTGGCATCGCCAGCGATCGCCTTCAGTTCGGCGTACTTGGCTGCGTATTTGGCGGCCAGTTTTTCGCGCTTCAGTTCGCGCTGGATCAAAGCTACTTTTGCCATACGCTGCCTTTAGTTCTTGAAGGGGAAACGGAAACCAGCGAGAAGCGCCTTGGCTTCTTCGTCGGTCTTGGCCGTCGTGGTGATGCTAATGTTGAGACCGCGCAAGGCATCCACCTTGTCGTACTCGATCTCAGGGAAGATGATCTGTTCTTTGACGCCGATGTTGTAGTTGCCACGGCCATCGAAGGCGCGGCCGGAAATACCACGGAAGTCACGGACGCGGGGCAGGGCCACGGTCACGAAACGGTCCAGGAATTCATACATCTGAACGCCACGCAGGGTCACCATGCAGCCGATGGCCTGGCCTTCGCGGATCTTGAAGCCGGCGATAGCCTTCTTGGCCTTCGTCACCACGGGCTTCTGGCCAGCGATCTTGGTCAGGTCGGCGACGGCGTTGTCCATCACCTTCTTGTCGGAAACCGCTTCGCTCACACCCATGTTCAGGGTGATCTTGGTCAGGCGGGGCACCTCCATGGGCGAGGTGTAGCCGAACTGCTTGGTGAGTTCGGGAGCGATCTTGTCGCGGTACTGTTGTTGCAGTCGTGCCATGTTGACTCCTTACGCCGCCTTGATTTCCGCGCCGCTGGACTTGAACACGCGAACGCGCGAACCATCCGCCTGCACCTTGAAACCCACGCGGTCAGCCTTGCCCGATGCGGCATTGAAGATGGCCACGTTGGACTGGTGGATAGGCATTGCCTTTTCCACGATGCCGCCGGTCGTACCCTTCATGGGGTTCGGCTTGACGTGCTTCTTGACCAGGTTGATGCCATCGATGACCAGATAGGAGTCATCCTTGCGCAGCGACACCGTGCCGCGCTTGCCCTTGTCGCGCCCGGTGAGCACGATCACTTCGTCGCCCTTGCGAATCTTGTTCATGGCGCGTCCTCAGAGAACTTCAGGAGCCAGGGACACGATCTTCATGAAGCGCTCGGTACGCAGTTCACGCGTCACGGGGCCGAAGATGCGGGTGCCGATGGGCTCCAGCTTTGCATTCAGCAACACAGCTGCGTTGCCATCGAATTTGACGAGCGAACCGTCGCCGCGACGGATGCCCTTGGCGGTGCGGACCACCACAGCGCTGTAGACCTCGCCTTTTTTGACGCGGCCACGCGGAGCGGCTTCCTTGATGGTCACCTTGATGATGTCGCCCACGCTGGCATAACGACGCTTGGAACCACCCAGCACCTTGATGCACAGGACGGACTTCGCGCCGGTGTTGTCGGCGACGTCTAACCGAGATTCTGTCTGGATCATTTCAATATTCCCAACTTGCACCAGAAGATCGACAGCCCCAGAGAACCTCTCAAGGGCCGAAATCAGCCAGTCAGTCTTGGGCCCGTCGTCCACGCCGCAAACCATTTGCAGCGCTTCCGTCTGGGCAGAAACCTCGCGCTTTGAACGCGAAGCCCTCGATTGTGGCAAAACCGCAGGCTTGCGTCAAGCGGCTTTTATGCAGGCACGGCTGCGTACTGTTGCGCCAGAGTCAGGAACGGCTCCAACTGCGGGTCTTGCCCGAGTTCGTCGCGCAGGATGGCCGCCACGGCAGGCGCTAACGTGGCCGCCAACCGGGCATCCAGGAACAGCACCCGGGCCCGGCGCGCCAGCACATCCTCGACGGTCCGGGCGTACTCATGGCGTGCGGCGAAGCGCACCATGGCTTCCGTCAGGCCGTCCGCCAGCACGGTGGAGGCGCCGGGCAGGGACTGAACGGCGTCGGCCTCGGTCCCGTAGGAATGCAACCCCTGGGCGTCGCTCAGGCGGTGCTGGACTCCGCCCCGGGGCGCGCCCACCACCGGCAGCTGGTTCGTGACGCCCGCGGGGCGTGACGGCAGGATGCGCTCGTCGAAGCACTTCTGCAGCACGTCCTCGGCCATGGCGCGGTAGGTCGTCCACTTGCCGCCGGTCACTGTCACCAGACCGCTGCGGCTCACTGCCACCGTGTGTTCGCGGCTGATGCTCTTGGTATTGCCGCCATCTTCGTCCTGCGGCTTGACCAGGGGGCGCAGACCGACCCAGATGCTGCGCACGTCCGTCGCCTGGGGTGCACGCCGCAGGTAGCGGGCGGATTCGCCCAGGATGAAAGCGACCTCTTCACGCAGCGCCAGGGGTTCGCGGGCCAGATCCTGGCGCGGGCTGTCCGTGGTGCCCAGGATGAGCTTGCCCAGCCACGGCACCGCAAACAGCACCCGGCCGTCGGCCGTCTTGGGCACCATCAGGGCGTGGTCGGAGGGGAGGAACTCACGGTCCACCACGATGTGCACACCCTGGCTGGGCGCCACCATGGGCTTGGCCGGGTGCCCGGTGGCTTCGCCGTCCTGCGCCCGCAGGCCGTCCACCCACACACCTGTGGCGTTGACGACACACTTCGCACGCACTTCGTAGCGCTGACCGGTTTCGGCGTCCTCGCACACCAGGCCGGCGACACGGCCTTCGGCATGGAGCAGCGCACGGGCCGGGCAGTAGTTCACCAGCAGCGCGCCATGCGCTGCGGCCGTGCGGGCCAGCGCCAGGGCCAGCCGGGCATCGTCGAACTGGCCGTCCCAGTACTTGACGCCGCCCTTCAGGCCATCGGGCAGGGCCGTGGGCAGATGGCGCAAAGCCTCGGAGCGGCCCAGGAATTCGGTGGCACCCAGGCCGGCCTTGCCGGCCAGGGCGTCGTACATCTTCAGCCCCACGCCGTAGAAAGGCGTTTCCCAGAACTTGTAGGAGGGCATCACGAAGGGCAGCGGCTGCGCCAGGTGGGGCGCATTGTTCAGCAGCGTGGTGCGCTCGTGCAGCGCCTCGCGCACCAGGGCGATGTTGCCCTGCGCCAGATAGCGGACGCCGCCGTGCACCAGCTTGGTCGCGCGGGACGAGGTGCCTTTGGCGAAGTCGTGGGATTCCACCAGCACGACACTGAACCCCCGGGCTGCCGCATCCAGAGCGACGCCCAGGCCCGTGGCGCCGCCGCCGATCACCGCCAAATCGTAGGCATGCGGCTGCGCGAGGCGGGCAAGCAGATCGGCACGGCGGGTGGGCAAGGGGGTGGTTTCGGTGTGCATGGAGAAAGACAGGGCCTGCACAGCAGGCTGTTCAGAACGATTAAGGGTTATCCCTTGATTGTCCAACCAAAAGACGCGCGGCCCGGGCACCTGAGATCAAGGGCCAGGGCCTGCGCGGGGTTTATCAGAGCGGCCGGAGCGCTCAATGCGCACCGGCCGCCCACGGGGGTCAGCGGGTCTTGCCGTCCTTCCAGGCTTGCAACAGCTTGTCGTAGGCGATGGTTTCGCCCTTGGGCTTTTCATTCGCCAGCTTCTTCCAGGGGGCCTGTTTGTCGCTCAGCCACTTGTTGGGGTCGCCCTTGGGGTTGAGCTTGGGCGCGCAATGGGCCATGCCGGCGCGCTCCAGGCGGGCCATCACCTGGTCCATCTCGTCGGCCAGCGTGTCCATGGCGCCCTGGGGCGTCTTCTCACCCGTGACGGCCTGTGCCACGTTCTTCCACCACAGCTGGGCCAGCTTGGGGTAGTCGGGCACGTTGGTGCCGGTGGGCGACCAGGCCACGCGGGCCGGGCTGCGGTAGAACTCCACCAGGCCGCCCAGCTTGGGCGCCGCGTCGGTCATGGCCTTGGACTGGATGTCGGATTCGCGGATCGGGGTCAGGCCCACCAGCGTCTTCTTGAGCGAGGTGGTCTTGGCCGTCACGAACTGGGCATACAGCCAGGCGGCCGCCGTCTTGTTGGCGTCGTGGCCCTTGAAGAACGACCACGAACCCACGTCCTGGTAGCCGTTCTGCATGCCGGGCTTCCAGTACGGGCCGTTCGGGCCGGGCGCCATGCGCCACTTGGGAGTGCCGTCGGCATTCACCACCGGCAGGCCGGGCTTGACCATGTCGGCCGTGAAGGCGGTGTACCAGAAGATCTGCTGGGCGATCTGGCCCTGCGCAGGCACCGGGCCCGACTCGCCGAAGGTCATGCCCATGGCTTCCTTGGGCGCGTACTTCTTCATCCAGTCCACGTACTTGGTCAGTGCGTAGACGGCGGCAGGCGAGTTGGTCGCGCCCCCGCGGGACACGGCTGCGCCGACAGGCGTGCACTTGTCGTCCGCCACGCGGATGCCCCATTCATCGATCGGCAGGCCGTTGGGTGCGCCGATGTCGGCGGTACCGGCCATGGACAGCCAGGCGTCGGTGAAACGCCAGCCCAGGGACGGGTCCTTCTTGCCGTAGTCCATGTGGCCGTAGATGGGCTTGCCGTCGATCTGCTTCACGTCATTGGTGAAGAACTCGGCGATGTCCTCGTACGCGCTCCAGTTGAGCGGCACGCCCAGGTCGTAGCCGTACTTGGCCTTGAACTTGTCCTTGATGTCCTTGCGCTCGAACAGGTCGGCGCGGAACCAGTACAGGTTGGCGAACTGCTGGTCGGGCAGCTGGTAGAGCTTGCCGTCGGGCGCCGTGGTGAACTTGGTGCCGATGAAGTCCTTGAGGTCGAGGCCCGGGTTGGTCCACTCCTTGCCCGCACCGGCCATGTAGTCGGTCAGGTTCATCATCTTGCCGTAGCGGTAGTGCGTGCCGATCAGGTCGGAGTCGCTGATCCAGCCGTCATAGATCGACTTGCCCGACTGCATGGACGTCTGCAGCTTCTCGACCACGTCGCCTTCCTGGATCAGGTCGTGCTTGACGGTGATGCCCGTGATCTCGGCAAACGCCTTGGCCAGGGTCTTGGATTCGTATTCATGGGTGGTGATGGTCTCGGACACCACCGAGATTTCCTTCACGCCCTTGGCCTGCAGCTTCTTGGCGGCGTCGATGAACCACTTCATCTCGGCCATCTGCTGGTCCTTGCTCAGCGTGGACGGCTGGAATTCGCTGTCGATCCACTTCTTGGCCTCGGCCTCACCGGCCCAGGCGGCCTGCCCCATCGCCATGGCCGCGGCGGCAAACGCCAGGGCGGTGTAACGCATCTTCATGTCGGTCTCCTCTTTGGATGGAATGTCCCCTGCTCACACTGCTTGGGCTGCCGGCCCCGGGGAACGGGGGGCCGGCAGGCACTGGAATCGAACGGACGTTCTCAGCCCTTGCGCATCACCAGCGCCAGCACCAGCATCGACGCCACGAAGCTGATCCACACCGAGGGCTCCTGCTCCAGGCCGAACCAGCCCGTCATGCGCCCGGCCAGGCCCACGAAGATCAGGTTGATGTAGGCGGCCAGCAGCAGGCCGATGAACAGCCGGTCGCCACGCGTGGTGGCGATGGGCAGAAAGCCCTTGCGCAGCGTGGTGGGAGACTTGACCTCCCAGACCGTCATGCCCGCGAGCATGAGCACGATGCACAGGAAAAAAACGGCCACAGGCGTGGTCCAGGCCATCCACTCAAACATGGTCGCCCCCCTGAGCGCCTGCCGCGCTTCCCCCGGAGGGGACGCAGCCAGTGGCCGGGCAAAGCCCGTTCCACGGCTGCTGCTGGCCTGGCGTTGCGCGCAAGCTCTGCGCTGAAGCTCGTTGTTTCATGCTCTGGGCCCCCTTCTATTTCAGACCCGCCCCATGGCGAAGCCTTTGGCGATGTAGTGGCGCACGAACCAGATCACGATGGCGCCCGGCACGATGGTCAGCACACCGGCCGCGGCCAGCGTGGCCCAGTCCATGCCCGAGGCGCTGACCGTGCGTGTCATGGTCGCCACGATGGGCTTGGCGTTCACGCTGGTGAGCGTGCGGGCCAGCAGCAGCTCCACCCAGCTGAACATGAAGCAGAAGAACGCCGCCACGCCCACGCCGGCCTTGATCAGCGGCAGGAAGATGGTGGCAAAGAAGCGCGGGAAGCTGTAGCCGTCGATGTAGGCCGTCTCGTCGATCTCGCGCGGAATGCCGCTCATGAAGCCTTCCAGGATCCACACCGCCAGCGGCACGTTGAACAGCAGGTGCGCCAGGGCCACGGCGATGTGCGTGTCCATCAGCCCCACGGTGGTGTAGAGCTGGAAGAACGGCAGCAGGAACACGGCCGGCGGCGTCATGCGGTTGGTCAGCAGCCAGAAGAAGACGTGCTTGTCGCCCAGGAACTGGTAGCGGCTGAACGCATACGCGGCCGGCAGCGCGACGGTGACCGAAATCACCGTGTTGATGGCCACGTAGATCAGGCTGTTGATGTAGCCCGAGTACCAGGACTCGTCGGTGAAGATGGTCTTGTAGTTGTCCCAGGTGAAGTGCTGGGGAAAGAACGAGAACGTGGACAGGATCTCCGCGTTCGTCTTGAAGCTCATGTTGACCATCCAGTAGATGGGCAGCAGGGCGAAGAGCAGGTACGCGAACAGGAAGATCGTCCGCTTGCGGAAACGGCGCTCAGGCATGATTACTCCTGTTTTTATAGCTGCATGCGCTTATCCAATAAGCGCTGGAGGCACTTTTGACCATTATTCCTGGCCCTCCGGCTTCTCGGTGCCCACGCGCTGCATCCAGTTGTAGAGGATGAAGCACAGCAGCAGGATGATGAGGAAGTAGATCAGCGAGAACGCCGCCGCCGGCCCCAGGTCGAACTGGCCCACGGCCTTCTGCGTGAGGTACTGGCTGAGGAAGGTGGTGGCATTGCCCGGCCCGCCGCCCGTCAGCACGAAGGGCTCGGTGTAGATCATGAAGCTGTCCATGAAGCGCAGCAGCACGGCGATCATCAGCACGCCGCGCATCTTGGGCAGCTGGATGTAGCGGAACACGGCGAACTTGCTCGCCCCGTCGATGCGCGCGGCCTGGTAGTACGCATCGGGGATGGAGCGCAGCCCGGCAAAGCACAGCAGCGCCACCAGCGGCGTCCAGTGCCACACGTCCATGGCCAGCACCGTCAGCCACGCCTGGGTGGCGTTGCCGGTGTAGCTGTAGTCGATGCCCACGTACTGCAGCGCCGCGCCCAGCAGGCCGATGTCGGCCCGGCCGTAGATCTGCCAGATGGTGCCCACGACGTTCCAGGGGATCAGCAGCGACAGCGCCACCACCACCAGCACGGCCGACGACTTCCAGCCCTGCGCGGGCATGGACAGCGCCAGGCAGATGCCCAGCGGGATCTCCACCGCCAGCACGGCCAGCGAGAAGGTGATCTGCCGCAGCAGCGCGGCGTGCAGCTCTTCGTCGCGCATCACCGCGGCGAACCATTCGGTGCCGACGAACACGCGGCGCTCGGGCGAGATGATGTCCTGCACCGAGTAGTTCACCACGGTCATCAACGGCAGGATGGCCGAGAACGCCACGCAGATGATCACCGGCAGGATGAGGAACCAGGCCTTCTGGTTCACGGGTTTGGTAGTCACGCTCATGCCAGAGTCTCCATAAGACTGATGCCAGCCACAGCACATGGCACGGGCGCAGCGCCATCAGCGGGACGCCCAGCAAGGGCCGCCCCGCAGCAAAGGGCGTCGTCCCCCTCACAGGGGGAAGCCGCGCAGCGGCTCAGGGGGTAGGCCGTCATCCCAGCAGCTCCTCGTTCTGGTAATAGCAGGTGTGGGGCCCCAGCACCTGCAGCCACACGGTGCCGCCGGCCGGGGGCAGCGGCAGCCCAGGGCCTACGCGGGCCTTGAGCAGGTGCTCGCCCAGGCGCGCCGTCAGCAGCTGGTAGGTGCCGATGTCCTGCACCTTCTCCACCACGCCGGGCAGCGCGCCGGCCTGGCCTTCGGCGGCCACAGCCAGGTATTCGGGGCGCACGCCCACCTTCAGATCGCCGCCTGGCAACGCCCGGCCGTCCGGCGGCGCCAGCGGCAGCCCGGCCACCGACAGCTGCCCGCCGGGCGCCGCCGTGGCGGGCAGGAAATTCATGCCCGGCGAGCCGATGAAGTGGCCGACGAAGGTGTGCTGGGGCCGCTCGAAGAGCGCGTCCGCCGCGCCCACCTGCACGGCGCGCCCCCGCGTCATCACCACCACCTCTTCGGCGAAGGTCAGCGCCTCCACCTGGTCGTGGGTGACGTAGATCAGCGTGAGCTTCAGCTCGTGGTGGATCTGCTTGAGCTTGCGGCGCAGCTGCCATTTGAGGTGCGGGTCGATCACGGTGAGCGGCTCGTCGAACAGCACCGCGCTCACGTCCTCGCGCACCAGGCCGCGGCCCAGGGAGATCTTCTGCTTCTGGTCGGCCGACAGGCCGGCCGCGCGCATGTCCAGTTGGTGGCTCATCTCCAGCATCTCCGCGATCTGGCCCACGCGCTGGCGGATGCGATCGGCCGGCACCTTGCGGTTCTTGAGCGGGAACGCCAGGTTCTCGGCCACCGTCATGGTGTCGTAGATCACCGGGAACTGGAACACCTGCGCGATGTTGCGCTCCTGCGGGCTGGCGCGGGTGACGTCGCGGCCGTCGAACAGCACGCGCCCCTGCGAGGGCACCAGCAGGCCGGACATGATGTTGAGCATGGTCGTCTTGCCGCAGCCCGAGGGGCCCAGCAGCGCGTAGGCGCCGCCGTCGCGGAACTCCATGGACAGCGGCAGCAGCGCGTAGTCGCTGTCCTGCTGCGGATTCGGCTTGTAAGAATGGGCCAGGTCGAGCTGGATGCGCGCCATGTCAGATCCCTCCCCGGCGCTGTGGCGCGCGCAGCAAGGCGCCGTCCGCGCCGAATACGTAGACATCGGCCGGCGACAGGTGCAGCACCAGCGATTCGCCCAGCTCGAAGTAATGCACGCCCGTGAACTGCGCCACTATCTCGCCCCAGGGCGTGTCGGCATGCACGAAGGTGTCCGAGCCCGAGATCTCCGCCAGCTCCACACGGCCGGTGATCGCCACGTCGCCCTCCCGCGGGCGGGCGTGCAGCGCACTGGCGCGCACCCCCAGCGTCAGTCCGGTCGCCGGTGCGTCCGCCAGCGCGGCGTCCGGCAGGGCGAGCACATCGGCACCGGCGGCCCGCACGCCGCCGGGCACGCGCTCGGCCGGCACCAGGTTCATCGGAGGATCGCTGAAGGCCCGCGCCACGCGCAGTGATGCGGGCGCGTGGAAGACCTCGGCCGTGGGGCCGTACTGCAGCAGTTCGCCCTCGTGCAGCACGGCGGTGTACCCGCCCAGGAGCAGCGCCTCGGCCGGCTCGGTGGTGGCGTAGACCACAGTGGAGTCGCCCGCCGCGAACAGCTGGGTCAGCTCGTCGCGCAGCTCTTCCCGCAGCTTGTAGTCCAGGTTGACCAGGGGTTCGTCCAGCAGCATCAGCGGCGCCCCCTTGGCCAGGGCGCGCGCCAGCGCCACACGCTGCTGCTGGCCGCCGGAAAGCTCTGCGGGATGGCGCTGCAGGAACATGTCGATGTGCAGCCGCTCGGCGAGGGAGCGCACGCGGGCGTCGACGTTCTTCTCGCCCCGCAGCTTCAGCGGCGAGGCGATGTTATCCGCCACCGTCATGGACGGGTAGTTGATGAACTGCTGGTAGACCATGGCCACGTTGCGCTCGCGCACCGGCACGCCGGTCACGTCGGCTCCGTCCACCAGCACCCGCCCGTGGGTCGGAGCGTCCAGCCCCGCCATGATGCGCATCAGGCTGGTCTTGCCTGCCTGCGTGGCCCCGAGCAGCACGGTGACCGCCCCGCTCTGCAGCGACAGGCCCATCTCGTGCAGCCAGGTCTGTGCCCCTACCCGCTTGCCGATGCTCTCCAATACCAGCTGCATGCAGCCACCCCTTGTTTGGTGTGACGCCAGCGCCGGTGCACGCTCGTGCAACGCCCGCTGCGCCAGGGCCAAGATCGTTCGATTGCGATCATTCTTGTTGCTTTGTGAGCGTTTCGAATCAAGGTTTACCCTGGGACTTTTCGTTTTGGTTCGCTTGCACACGGAACGAAAGGCATCAGCACCCCGTCGCAATTTACGAACGACCGTGCGTTTACCAGAGGTCCAACGCAAATACATCGCCGGGTTTTCCCCTGTCTCTAATGCAGCAAGCTCGGTAAAGCCACTCTTTACCGATTGAAACGTACCCCCTAGTCTCTGCTTCCACGGCACCACCCATTTCCTGGACCTGCCGAACCCATTCACCTTGCAACTCGGAGACGTTATGAAAAAAACCCATGCGCTGTCGGCAGTGGCTCTCGCCTGTGTGTCGTCTGTGGCGATGGCCCAGGCCACCACGCCCGGCGCAAGCAGCGTGATGATCTATGGTCTGGTCGACGTGGGCATCAACCACATCACCGGCGCACCCGGCGGCAGCATGACGCGCGTGACCAGCGGCAACATGGAAGGCTCGCGGCTCGGCTTCAAGGGCAGCGAAGACCTGGGCGGCGGTTACAAGGCCATCTTCACCATGGAAGCGCGCCTGGAAGCCGACACCGGCGGCCTGAGCAACCGCCCCATCTCCGGCGGCCGCCTGCCCGACCGCCTGAGCACGGCCACCTCGCTGGGCCTGCCCGCTGCGCTGCAGCCTGCCGTGACCGCGGTGGCCGGCCAGATCGGCAACTCCGTCGGCGTCAACCTGAACAACAGCTTCTTCGACCGCCAGATCTTCACCGGTCTGGTCACGCCGTTCGGCCAGTTCACCGTGGGCCGCCAGTACACGCCCGGCTACCTGGCCACAGCGAACTTCGATGTGATGAAGACCGAGTCCAGCCTGTCCCTGGGCCAGCTGGTGGCGATCCCCGCCTCGTTCGACATCCGGATCAGCAACTCGCTGCAGTACGGCCTGCAGGTCGGCGGCCTCACCGCCACGGCCATGTATGCCGCCGGCGAAGTGGCCGGCCGCACCACCGCACGGCGTCTGCTGGGCGCGATGGCCATCTACAAGGGTGACGGCTACTCCTTCGGCGGCGGCTACAACACCCGCAACAACGAACTGGGCCAGAAGTCCCTGACCACGGCCGTCATCGGCGCCACCGTGGACGTGGGCCCCGGCACGCTGACGGGCCAGTACGCAACCATCAAGGACAACAACCCGAGCGACTTCTCGGCCATCGCGGCGGGCCTGGCGGCCAACCCGGCCACGGCGCCCGTGGCCACCCTGGTGCAGAACGCCTTCCTGCAGGGCTTCCGCCAGGACACCCACCTGTACCAGATCGGCTACCGACTGACGAGCGGCCCGCACACCGTGGCCGTGGCCTACAACAACATGGACGACCGCCGGCCCTTCAATGCCGACCGCTACTCCTACGGCGCGGCCTACACGTATGCGCTGTCCAAGCGCACCGACCTGAATGCCGTGGTGACGCACCTGGAGAACAAGAACACCTCGCAGGATCTGCTGGGTGGCAACGGCTTCCTGGGCGGCGTGGCCTCGGCCCCGGGCAAGGACGTCAACAGCGTCACGCTGTCGATCCGCCACCGCTTCTGATCGGCGGCGCAGCACCGGCGGTCACTCGGACCGCTGGTTCGCTCGCTTCACCCGACCCACGATCCTCCACCCGGAGGATTTTTTTTGTCCGCTCGCGGAGCCTGCATGGCGGCGGGCCGCGCAGGCCTTGCATCGTCGCTCGCCGGGACGCTCCGGCCTGCGGATTCAGCGCGTTTGATCGCCGAGCGTGTTGCTTTGTGAGTGTTTCCACCCCACGTTTACCCTGGACCTTTTCGTTTGGGTTCGCTTTACAGTGAGGGCGGCAGTCCTTTCTCTGTGTTTCGGGCTGCTGCTAGCCGCTGGAAGCCCCGCCGTGAACACCAACCCCCGCCAACTGCGACTGCTTGAAGAAGTGCGCACCCGCCAGTCCGCCACGGTGGAACAACTGGCCGACACGCTGGGCGTGACGCTGCAGACCGTGCGGCGCGACGTGCAGCGGCTGGCGGAGCTGGGGCTGGTACGCCGCTTCCATGGCGGCGTGCGGGTGCCGGCCTCGACCGTCGAGAACCTGGGCCATCTGCAGCGCGAAACGCTGCATGCCGAAGGCAAGGCGCGCATCGCCCGCGCGGTGGCCAGCCAGGTGCCCAACGACTGCTCGCTGATCCTCAACATCGGCACCACCACCGAGGCCATCGCCCGGGCGCTGATGCACCACCGGGGCCTGCGCGTCATCACCAACAACCTGAACGTGGCAGCCATCCTGGCGGGCAACCCCGATTGCGAGGTGACAGTGGCCGGCGGCGTGGTGCGCGCGCGCGACCGCGGCATCGTGGGCGAGGCGGCGGTGGACTTCATCCGCCAGTTCAAGGTGGACATCGCGCTCATCGGCATCTCCGGCATCGAGCCCGACGGCTCCCTGCGCGACTTCGACCTGCGCGAGGTGAAGGTGGCCCAGACCATCATCGCCCACGCCCGCGAGGTCTGGCTGGCCGCCGACCACAGCAAGTTCAACCGGCCGGCGATGGTGCAGGTGGCCACGCTGGCGCAGATCGACCGCTTCTTCACCGACGCCCCGGCGCCCGAGCCCTTCCCGGCCCTGCTGCGCGAGGCGGGCGTGGACCTTGATGTGGCGCCGTGAATGGGGAACGCCCCCCTGAGGCGCTGCGCGCCTTCCCCCCGCTCTCGCCGTGCTGCGCACGGCGGGCAGGGGGATGCAGCCGTCGCTGCGGGGCGGCCCTTGCTTGGCTGCTGCTGGGCGGGGCCGCGCCGGCACCCACCGCCGTTGACGATGGATGCCCCGAAGAATGACAACCCCGACACGGGGCGCATCGTTCTCTCGCTCTCGCCGTGCTGCGCACGGCGGGCAGGGGGACACAGCCCTCGCTGCGGGGCGGCCCTTGCTTGGCTGCTGCGGGGCGAGGCCGCGCCTGCATCCACCCTCGTTGACGACGGATGCCCCGGAGAATGACATCCCCACGCGGGGCGCATCGTTCCCTCGCCCTCGCCGTGCTGCGCACGGCGGGCAGGGGGACGCAGCCGTCGCTGCGGGGCGGCCCTTGCTTGGCTGCTGCTGGGCGGGGCCGCTCTGGTATCCACCGCCGTTGACGATGGATGCCCCGAAGAATGACATCCCGGCATGGGGCTCATCGTTCTCTCGCCTTCGCCGCGGCAGTCTTGGAGGCCTTCGATGGCGCACCAGGGGGCCTTTGCCCCGTGCAGCGTCGCGCTCTTTTCACCGCTGGCGACGGCCGCCTTGGCGGGCGCGCTGCCGTATCCTCGGCGGCTATGACGATTTTCTTGTCCGTGCGCCTGCCGGGCGCTTGCGGCCCCGCTGCGGGGCGATCGCAGACCCTCGGGGCTTGCACCACGCATGCCGCTGTACGCCGCTGCGCCACAGCGCTGCCGCACACGGCGGCGGACGGCTGCACTCCCACGCGCTAGCCCGCCATGGACAGCACGCTGCACATCCGTGACGCACAGCCCTCCGATGCCGCCGCGCTGGCCGGCCTGCTCGGCGGCATGGGCTGGTTCACGGTCTATGCGGATTCGACGCCCGCCCAGGCCGAGGAACGGCTGCGCGCGCTGATCCAGTCCGCCGCAGGCGGGCAGCACGGCCTGCTGCTGGTGGCCGAGGACGGCGCGCAGCCGCGGCTGCTCGGCTACTGCGCCGTGCACTGGCTGCCGGTGGCGATCCAGCTGGGCTGGGAAGCCTATGTCAGCGAGTTGTTCGTGGCCGAGTCCGCGCGCGGCACGGGCGCCGGCAGCGCCCTGCTCGATGCCGCCGTGCAGGCGGCCCGCGAACGCCAGTGCGTCCGCATCTGGCTGATCAACAACCGCGAGCGCCCGTCCTATGCGCGGGGCTTCTACCCCCGGCACGGTTGGACCGAGCAGGCGGAGATGGCCCGCTTCGTCCTGCCGCTGGCAGCGCCGCCGCAACCTTCCGGAGACTCCCTGCCATGACAAACAAATCCACCACCACCTACCTGCTCGCCCTCGACCAGGGCACCTCCAGCTCGCGCAGCATCGTCTTCGACGACCGCGGCCGCATCGTGGCCCAGGCGCAGCTGGAGCTGCCCCAGATCTATCCCCAGCCCGGCTGGGTGGAGCACGACCCGCTGGAGATCTGGCGCACGCAGATCGCCACCGCCCGCCAGGCGCTGGAGCAGGCCGGGCTGCAGGCCGGCGACATCCGCGCTCTGGGCATCACCAACCAGCGCGAGACCGCCGTGCTGTGGAACCGCCGCACCGGCAAGCCCGTGCACCATGCCATCGTCTGGCAGGACCGGCGCGCAGAACCGCTGTGCGCCGAGCTGCGCAGCCAGGGCCACGAGGCCACCATCCAAGCCAAGACCGGGCTGCGCGTGGATGCGTATTTCTCCGCCACCAAGCTGCGCTGGCTGCTCGACAACGTGCCCGGCGCGCGGGCTGCGGCCGATGCCGGCGAGCTGGCCTTCGGAACGGTGGACAGCTGGCTCATCTGGCAGCTCACGGGCGGCAAGGTGCATGTGACGGATGTGAGCAACGCCGCCCGCACTATGCTGTTCAACGTGCACACCAACGACTGGGACGATGACCTGCTTGGCCTGCTGCGCATCCCGCGCAGCCTGCTGCCGCGCGTGCAGCCGTCCAGCAGCGATTTCGGCACCACCGACAGCGCCCTGTTGGGCGGCGGCATCGCCATCGGCGGCGTGGCGGGCGACCAGCAGAGCGCGCTCTTCGGCCAGGCGTGCTTTTCGGCCGGCATGGCCAAGAACACCTATGGCACGGGCTGCTTCCTGCTGATGCACACGGGCCATTCCTTCCAGACGTCCAGCAACGGCCTGCTGACCACCAGCGCGGCCCAGGCCACGGCGCGGCCCGAGTACGCCATGGAGGGCAGCGTGTTCGTGGGCGGCGCCGTGGTGCAGTGGCTGCGCGACGGCCTGCGCGCCATTTCGTCCAGCAGCGAGGTGCAGTCCCTGGCCGAGAGCGTGCCCGATTCGGGCGGCGTGATGATGGTGCCCGCCTTCACCGGCCTGGGCGCGCCCTACTGGAAGCCCGAGGCGCGCGGCACCATCACCGGCCTGACGCGCGGCACCACCATCGCGCACATCGCGCGCGCCTCGCTGGAGAGCATCGCCTACCAGAGCGCCGCCCTGCTGCAGGCCATGAGCCGCGACGCGGTGGCCGCCGGCGGCGCGCCGGTGAGCGAGCTGCGCGTGGACGGCGGCGCCTGCGTGAACGATCTGCTGATGCAGTTCCAGGCCGACCTGCTGGGCATTCCCGTGGTGCGCCCCGAGGTGGTGGAGACAACCGCCCTGGGCGCCGCCTACCTGGCCGGCCTGTCGTGCGGTGTGTACCGCGGCACCGAGGAGCTGTCCGCCCTGTGGCGCGCGCAGCGGCGCTTTCTGCCCACGCTGGGCTCGGCCCGCGCGCAGGCGCTCATGGCGCAATGGGAGCACGCCGTGGCACAGGCCACGCTGCCGCAGTAAAAAAAACATAGCACGCTGCGCTTACCCCTACTAGCTTTGCATGCCATTCAGCATCAAAAACCAAGAGGGGCAAGCGCAAGCAGCTATTTATTCAATAGCAAATCTCCGACGGCCGCGCCTTCCTGCGCAGGCCGCCGCGTACCGCCGCTGGCGCGCCCCGCCAGGCGCGACAATGCGGACCACCTTTTCCCTCCACCCCCTCTGCAGCAGCCCACCGCCATGAGCGCCCATTCACCCTCCCCTTCCGCTCCGTCCTCCTCGCAGCCCGTGATCGCCTTCATCGGCGGCGGCAACATGGCCAGCGCCATCATCGGCGGGCTGATCCGGCAAGGGCTGCCGCCCCACGCAGATCGAGGTCGTCGAGCCCTTCGGCGAGGCCCGCGCGGCGCTGCTGCGCGCCCACGGCATCACGGCGCTGGTCAAGCCCGGCCCGCAGCTGGAGCGCGCGCGGCTGGTGGTCTGGGCCGTCAAGCCGCAGACCTTCCGCGAGGCGGCCACCGAAGCCCGCGCCTTCACGCCCGAGGCCGTGCACCTGAGCGTGGCCGCCGGCATCCGCAGCGGCACCATTGCCGAGTGGCTGGGCACCGAGCGCGTGGTGCGCGCCATGCCCAACACGCCGGCGCTGATCGGCAAGGGCATGACCGCGTTGTTCGCCCGCCCGGGGCTGACGCCCGCCGAGCATGCCTCGGTCGAGCAGGTGATCGCCCCCACCGGCGACTTCCTGTGGGTGGACGACGAGAAGCACCTCGATGCCGTGACCGCGCTGTCGGGCTCGGGCCCGGCCTATGTGTTCTTCTTCCTGGAGGCCATGATCCAGGCCGGCGCCGACATGGGCCTCACGCGCGAGCAGGCGCACAAGCTGGCCGTGGGCACCTTCGTCGGCGCCTCCGAGCTGGCGCGCAAGTCGGACGAGCCGCCGGAGCTGCTGCGCCAGCGCGTCACCTCCAAGGGCGGCACGACGTATGCGGCCATCACCTCGCTGGAGCAGGACCAGGTGCACCTGCAGTTCATGCGCGCGCTGCACGCGGCCAAGCACCGGGCGCGGGAGCTGGGCGAAGAATTTGGGACATCCCCCTGAGCGGCTGCGCCGCTTCCCCCTTCTCTCATCGCTGCGCGATGGGAAGGGGGACGACGCCGTCGCTGCGGGGCGGCCCTTGCTGGGCGTCTACGGCCTTGGCCGCGCCGGTGGCAAAGGTTGTGTGCGATGCGGGCGCCGTAAGCCCTGCCCGAGGCAGGGCTGGAGCAATGGCCCAATATGCCGCTAGCGCCCTTGGATAAAGCGCAAACAGCTATCAAATCAAGAGCACATCAGCGCAGCGCGTAGCTGGCGGCAATGCCGGCGAAGAGCGTGAAGCCGATCCAGTGGTTCTGGCGGAAGGCGGTGAAGCAGCCTTCGCGCGTACGGCGGCGGATGAGGGTGAAGTGCCAGGCCACCTGGGCCAGCACCGCCGCGATCGCCAGCCAGAAGGGCCAGCCCAGGGCGAGGGGTGCCAGGGCCGCGGCCCAGATCGCCACCAGCAGCAGGTAGAAGGCGACGATGGCGGGCACGTCGAAGCGGCCCAGGGTGATGGCCGAGGTCTTCATGCCGATCCTGAGGTCGTCGTCGCGGTCCACCATGGCGTATTCGGTGTCGTAGGCCAGCACCCAGAACAGATTGCCCAGCACCAGCCACAGCGCCAGCCAGGGCACGTCGCGGCCCACGGCGGTGAAGGCCATCGGGATGCCCATGCTGAAGGCCACGCCCAGCACCGCCTGGGGCATCGAGAAGAAGCGCTTGGTGAACGGGTAGAGGATGGTCACGGCCAGCGCCGGCACCGACCAGGCGATGGTGGCCGCGTTGGTGGTCAGCACCAGGGCAAAGGCCACCAGCGCCAGCACGGCGCCCACGGCCAGCGCCTCGCGCACCGACACGGCGCCGCTGGTGATGGGCCGCTGCGCCGTGCGCTTGACGTGTCGGTCGAAGTCGCGGTCGGCCACGTCGTTCACGCAGCAGCCGGCGCTGCGCATGAGGATGGTGCCCAGCGTGAACACCGCCAGCAGGTGCCAGCCCGGAAAGCCGTCCGCCGCGATCCACAGCGCCGCCAGCGTGGGCCACAGCAGCAGCAGCCAGCCGGCGGGGCGGCTCCAGCGGATCAGGTCGAGGTAGAGCGCAAGGCGCGACGGGGGCGTGGCGGTGGTCGGCATGACAAGACAGGGGCGGAAAGGAAAACGCCCGCAGGCGCGGGCGTGGCGGGCTGCGGCGAACCGCGAGCTTAGAGCATGTTCATCACGGTCGCGCAGCGATCGCGCAGGCCGCAGGGGCGCATCACTCTTCCAGCAGCGAGCGCAGCATCCAGGCGGTCTGCTCGTGCACCGTCAGGCGCTGGGTCAGCAGGTCGGCCGTGGGCTCGTCGCTGGCCTTGTCGGCGATGGGGAACAGCTCGCGGGCCGTGCGGGCCACGGCTTCATGGCCTTCGACCAGGATGCGCACCATCTCCAGCGCCTGGGGCGGCGTGCTGGGGGCGTCAGGCAGCGTGGTCAGCTTGCCGAACTGGGCATAGGAGCCCGGCGCCGCGTGGCCCAGCGAGCGGATGCGCTCGGCGACCGGGTCGACGGCGTTCCACAGCTCGGTGTACTGGCCCATGAACATGGTGTGCAGCGTGTTGAACATCGGGCCCGTCACGTTCCAGTGGAAGTTGTGGGTCGTCAGGTACAGCGTGTAGGTGTCGGCCAGCAGGCGCGACAGGCCCTGGGCGATGGCCGCGCGGTCCTTGTCGCTGATGCCGATGTTGATGCGGGGCGCGCCCGTCTTGCTGAGGGGGGTCTTGGTGGCGGTCGTCTTGGCCATGGTCGCTCCTTGCGTGCAGTGGAAAACTCGGGGAAGCCTGCCCCGGCCAGCGTTGCCACGGCCGGGCGCAGTCCTGCGGAAACTGTAGCGCAAGCGCCAGGCCCGTCCCTGCGCGGGGACAAATGAAGTGCGGCGTCGCAGGCGGCCGGGCGGCTGCGCAGGCGCGTGGGCGGAAGAGGAAAGAAGCCGGCGTCAGGACAGGCGCGTCACGCCAGGCAGTTCGCAGGCGTACACGGCGTTGCGCAGCGCGGCGATGGCCTCGTAGCGCGTGAAGCTGCGGCGCCAGGCCAGCACCACGCGGCGCATGGGCGGCGGGCTGCCGTCGGCCTCGACGATGGGCATGTAGCGGATGTGCGTGTCGTCGCTCTTGCGGCGCTTGGAGCCGGCGTGCAGCGCATCGCGCGGCACCGACAGGCGGGGCACCAGGGTGACCCCCATGCCGGCCGAGACCATGTGCTTGATGGTCTCCAGCGACGAGCCCTCGAACGTACGGCGGATGCCTTCGGCATTGCTCGCATAGCGGGCGAACTCGGGGCACACCTCCAGCACGTGGTCGCGGAAGCAGTGGCCTGCGCCCAGCAGCAGCATCGTCTCGCTCTTGAGTTCCGACGTGGAGATGCTCTTGCGTTCCGCCAGCGCATGGCTGCTGGGCACGGCAGCCATGAAGGGCTCGTCGTACAGCGGCGCCATGGCCAGACCGGTGTCGGGAAACGGCTCGGCCAGGATGGCGCAGTCGATCTCGCCCGTGCGCAGCATCTCCAGCAGCTTCACGGTGAAGTTCTCCTGCAGCATCAGCGGCATCTGCGGCGTGCGCGCGATGGAGTGGCGCACCAGCTCGGGCAGCAGGTAGGGGCCGATGGTGTAGATCACGCCCAGCGTCAGCGGGCCGGCCAGCGGGTCCTTGCCGCGCTTGGCGATCTCCTTGATGGCGGCGGCCTGCTCCAGCACGCTCTGCGCCTGGCGCACGATTTCCTCGCCCAGCGACGTCACCGACACATCGCCCGCGCTGCGCTCGAACAGCTTCACCTCCAGCTCGTCCTCCAGCTTCTTCACGGCGACGGACAGCGTGGGCTGCGAGACGTAGCAGGCGTCGGCCGCGCGGCCGAAGTGCTTTTCCCGCGCGACGGCGACGATGTACTTGAGTTCGGTGAGGGTCATGGGCGGAGCGGCGGGTGAACCTGCGATTGTGCGCCAACTCGGCCGCCCGCGCCGCCGACCGTTCCGCAGAGCGGGCGACACCAGCGCGGACCGGTTCCTACCCTGGGGAACAGGGCGCGACCGCAGGCGCTGCGGCAGCGCGGCTTCGGCAACGCCACACGGCCGCCAGCCCACGCTGGCTGTACCGCCCTTCGCCCCAGGCCCATGGAGTCCCACGGCGCCTTGCGCCTTGTCAGCCCCGTGACCGGAGAGCCGCGCCGACGGTGCCTGATGCCCTTACCATCGGCGGCCGCATGCACGCAGGTGCGGCGTTTACAGAGCCGGGCCGGCCACGCGCGCACCCAGGCTCCATACCAACCAAGAGAGGGAGATTCCAATGAAACGATCGTATTTCGCCTGCATGGCGCTGGTGGCCGCCGCGGCTCTGACGGCCTGTGGCGGCGGAGGTGGCGACGACGGCGGCAGCAATGACCCGCGCGCCGATGCCATCGACAAGTATGTGGGCACGTGGAGCAATTGCTTCGCCGACAGCGGCGTGTCCGCCCGCCTCACGGCCACGTTCACCAAGACCTCGGCCACCGCCGGCAACTACACGCTGACGGCCGTGGGCTACCCCAGCACCAACTGCACCGGCACCAGCCCCGCCGGCGCCTCGAGCACGGACACCGGCACGGCCGCGCTGCAAGGCACCAAGGCCATCGGCGCGGAAACCGTGGACAGGATCCTCTTCACCAGCCCCACCCAGGGCCAGGACAAGCAGGTGGCGGTGATCCGCAACCAGCAACTGGTGCTGGGGCTGTCTGCCGACGACGGCGGCGCGGTCGACGCGGAGGGCTACCCCAACACGCTGGACAACGTTGTTCTGCTCAAGCAGTAAGCACCTGTTCTGTGAACGCCCGCCGGCGGCCTCACGCCTTCAGGAAATCCGACTTCCCCCCCAGCCAGCGCTGCACATGGCGTTCGGCCAGGGCGGGGTAGCGGTCCAGCATCACCGGCGCCAGTTCGCGCGCCCATTCCAGCAGAACCGTGTCGGTCGCCAGATCGGCGAAGCGCAGCAGCGCGTCGCCCGACTGCCGCGCGCCCAGGAATTCGCCCGGCCCGCGGATGTCCAGATCGCGCCGGGCGATCTCGAAGCCGTCGTTGGTCTCGGCCATGGCCTTGAGGCGGTCGCGCGCGGTCTCGCCCAGGCGGCCGCTGTCGTTGGTCGAATACAGCAGCACGCAGGCCGATGCCGCAGCGCCCCGACCCACGCGCCCGCGCAGCTGGTGGAGCTGGCTGAGGCCGAAGCGCTCGGCATGTTCGATCACCATCAGCGAGGCGTTGGGCACATCCACCCCCACCTCGATCACCGTCGTGCTGACCAGCACCCCCATCTGGCCGCCCTTGAACAGCTCCATCACCGCCTTCTTCTCGGCGCTGGGCATGCGCGAGTGCAGCAGGCCGACCGCCACGCCGGGCAGGGCCTCACTCAGGTCGGCGTGGGTGGCCGTGGCGTTGGACAGGTCCAGCGCCTCGCTCTCTTCGATCAGCGGGCACACCCAGTACACCTGCCGGCCGCCGGCCACCTGCGCGCCGATGCGTTCGATGACTTCGTCCTTGCGGCTGTCGGCAATCAGCTTGGTGACGATGGGCGTGCGGCCGGGCGGCAGCTCGTCGATGGTGGAGACGTCCAGGTCGGCGTAGTAGCTCATGGCCAGCGTGCGCGGGATGGGCGTCGCGCTCATCATCAGCAGGTGCGGCTCCATCGCAACCGTCTGCCCCCACGCTCCGCCGCTGCGCGGGTCACTGCCCCCCGAGGGGGCTGCATCGCCTTGGGGCGGCCCGGCGACGATGCCTGCGCCCAGCTTCTTGCGCAGCGCCAGCCGCTGGGCCACGCCGAAGCGGTGCTGCTCGTCGATCACGGCCAGGGCGAGGTTTCTGAACTGCACCTGGTCCTGGATGACGGCGTGCGTGCCCACGACCAGGGCCGCCTCGCCGCTCTCGACCAGCGCCAGCATGGCCGCGCGCTCCTTCTTTTTCTGACCGCCGGCCAGCCAGGCCACCTTCTTGCCGTGCGCAGCCAGCAGCGGCTCCAGCCAGCCGATGAGCTTGGCGAAGTGCTGCTCGGCCAGGATTTCGGTGGGCGCCATCAGCGCGCACTGCCAGCCCGCGTCCATGCACACGGCGGCCGCCAGGGCGGCCACCACCGTCTTGCCTGAACCCACGTCGCCCTGCAGCAGCCGGTGCATGGGCACGGGCCGCGCCAGGTCGCGGGCGATCTCCTCGCCCACGCGGCGCTGGGCGCCGGTCAGGCCGAAGGGCAGCACCGCCAGCAGCTGTTCATGCAGGGGCGCGGCAGCGCCGCCGGCCTGCGGGCGCAGCACGGGCGCCCGCAAGCGGTCGCGCTCGCGCTTGGACTGCTGCTGCGACAGCTGCTGGGCCAGCAGCTCCTCGGCCTTCAGGCGCTGCCAGGCAGGATGGCTGTGGTCCTGCAGCGTGGCCAGGGCGACGTCGGGTGTGGGGTGGTGCAAAAAAGTGAGCGCCTCGCGCAGATTCCATAAGCGCTGCAGGCCGTTTTGGCCATAAGCCCGCGCCACCGGCGGCTCCACGCCCGGCGGCAGCGTCTCGGACAGGTCTACGCGCAGCAGCGCGCCCACCACCGCCCGCCGCAGGTAGGCCTGGGGCAACTGCGCCACGGTGGGGTAGACGGGCGTCAGCGCCGCCGGCAGCTCGCCGCCGGCCAGGCGGAAGGCCGGGTGCAGCATCTGCCGCCCCCAGAAGCCGCCCTTGATCTCCCCGCGCACGCGCAGGCGCGCGCCCACCGACAGCGTCTTCTGGTGCGAGGGGTAGAAGCTGAAGAAGCGCAGCTCGCAGTTGCCGGTGTCGTCCTCCACCGTCACCACCAGCTGGCGGCGCGGGCGCATCTGGATATCGGACGAGACGACCGTGGCCTCGATCTGCACCGTGTCGCCGTCGCGCGCGTTGCGGATCGGGGTGATGCGGGTCTCGTCCTCGTAGCGCAGCGGCAGGTGCAGCGCCAGGTCGATGTCGCGCGTCAGGCCGAGCTTGTGCAGCGCCTTCTGGGCCGGGCTCGGGGCCTTGGCAGGCGGGCGCGCGGCCGCGGCGCCGCCCGGAATGGCAGGGACGCTACGGGCGGGCGGCATGGATCGTGGAATCTGTGAAAAAGGACAGCGCCGGCATGGACGGAAAAGGCTACCATGGCGCCGCGCTCCCGGGACCCTGCGGGCGCATTCCGTCCTCTCGCCTTCGATCATGCTCAAGCGCATCCATGTCCAGCATCTGTCCCTCGGCATGTACCTGCACCAGTTCTGCGGCTCATGGATGGACCACCCGTTCTGGAAAGCCGGGTTCGTCATCAAGGAGCCGAAGGATCTCGCGCGCATCCTGGGCAGCGGCATCCAGGAGGTGTGGATCGACGTGGCACGCGGCCTGGACGTGGCCGGCGGAGTCGCCTCCACCAGCCGGGCCGAGGCCGACGCCCAGATCGAGACCGACTTCGCCACCCTGCAGGACCTGCCGCCCCCGCCGCCTGCCGCCCCCGAGCCGCTGACGCCCCCCCGCTCCCGGAATCGCGCCCCTGCCACCATGCAGGCCGAGCTGCACGCCGCTGCGGGCATCTGCGTGCAGGCCAAGCAGGCCATGGTGTCGATGTTCACCGAGGCGCGCATGGGCCGTGCCGTGGAGACCGCCAGCGCCCAGGCCCTGGTGGACGAGATCGCGGACTCCGTCGCCCGCAACGCGAGCGCCCTCATCAGCCTGGCCCGGCTCAAGACGGCGGACGACTACACCTACATGCATTCGGTAGCCGTGTGCGCGCTGATGATCGCGCTGGCGCGCCAGATCGGGCTGGACGAGGCGCAGACGCGCACCGCCGGCATGGCCGGGCTGCTGCACGATATCGGCAAGGCGGCGATTCCGCTGTCAGTGCTGAACAAGCCCGGCCGGCTCACCGACGAAGAATTCACCGTGGTGCGCAGCCACCCCGAACGCGGCTGGCGCATGCTGCAGGCGGCCGGCGGCGTGGAGGAGGCCGTGATGGACGCCTGCCTGCACCACCACGAGAAGGTCGACGGGACGGGCTACCCCCACCGCCTGGCGAAAGACCAGATCAGCCTGGTGGCGCGCATGGCGGCCATCTGCGACGTGTACGACGCCATCACCTCCGACCGGCCCTACAAGCGCGGCTGGGATCCGTCCGAGTCCCTGCGCCGCATGGCCGAATGGAGCCGCGACCATTTCGACGCGCGGCTGTTCCAGGCGTTCGTGAAGAGCATCGGCATCTACCCCGTGGGCTCGCTGGTGCGGCTGACCTCGGGCCGCATCGGGGTGGTCACGGAGCAGGGCGCGGGCTCGCTGACCGCTCCGCGCGTCAAGGTGTTTTTCTCCACCCGCTCCGGCATGCGCATTCCGCCCGAGGTGCTCGACCTGGCCGCGCCCGGCTGCGCCGAGAAGATCGTCGCGCGGGAAGACCCCGACCAGTGGCGCTTTCCCGATCTGGCGCAGCTGTGGACCGGGGCGCCGCACGAGGCCTGAGAACGTGTTGACGATCTCCCTGGGGCCGCGCAGTGACGTTTGCGGGATGGGATGCAAGGCGCGGTATGCCGCCAATAGCTCGGCTATTGGCAAGTGCCGCAACGCCGCAGACCGCCCGCAAACGCCACTGCCCGAAGGGTTGGAGCGAAATCGGGCGATTGAACGCCTCGAATGCTTGCATGGGCATGAGCCCATGCGGCGCATCCGAGACATCCACTCATTCCGATTGCGCTTCAACGCGGCCCCTGCGAGATCGTCAACACGTTCTGAGGCCCGGCCACGGCGCGCCCCATTCCGGAGCCGGAGCAGCCCGCGGCGGCCGTCGGCCATGAACCGCCGGAGCCCCGCGACGCGCCGGCACTGGAGGGCACGATTTCTGCATGGGCGGGTGTTCCTTCATTCCGGACACCGACATGACCCGCTTTCACACGACGCGCCGCAGCGTGCTCCAGGCCCTCGGCGCGGGCGCTGCGGCGTTCGCGCTGCCGGCGCGCGCGCAATGGCCTGACAAACCGATCAAGATCATCGTGACCTTTCCGCCCGGCGGGGGCAGCGACGTCGTCGCGCGGCTGATGGCCGAGCAGCTGGCGAAGAAGCTGGGGCAGCCGGTCGTGGTCGACAACAAGCCCGGGGCGGGCGGCACCATCGGCGGCGCCCTGGTTGCAGCCTCGCCGGCCGACGGCTACACCCTCATGCTGTCCAACACCACGCCGATCGCCCTGGGTCCGTTCACCGTCGAGAAGCAGCCCTACGATCCCCTGACCGCCTTCACGCACGTGGCCTCGCTGGGGGGCGCGCCGCTCGTGGTCATGGCCAGCAAGCCGTCGGGCATCAAGAGCTTTGCCGAGTTCGAAGCGGCGGCGCGCAAGGCCGGGCCGATGGACTTCGGTTCGGGCGGGCCCGGCTCCGTCGGCCACATCCACGGCGAGCTGATGAAGAAGGCGCTCGGGATCAACCTGGTGCACGTGCCGTACCGGGGCGGTGCACCCATGACCACCGACCTGATCGCCAACACGATCCCGATCGGCATCGACGTCGTCACCGCCTACGTGCCCTTCTTCAAGAGCGGCCAGCTGGTGCCGCTGGCCGTCACCGGCGCGCAGCGTTCGCCGCTACTGCCGGACGTTCCCTCCGTCACGGAACTGAACCGGCCCACGCTGGTGCTGGAGAATTTCTTCGGCCTGTCCGGCCCGGCCCGGCTCCCGTCCGACATCACGGCCCGGCTGCATGCCGCGTGCAACGAGGTGCTGGTGCTGCCCGAGGTCCAGAAACGCCTGATCGACCTCGGCATCGTCGCCCGGCCCGAGACCACGGCTGCGTTCGAAGCCCTCGTCAAGGCCCAGGTCGGCACCTTCGAGCCGGCGGTGAAAGGCGCCGGCATCCGGCTGTAGCGGCAGCGGCCCGCGCACGGGCGTGGGACAATCCGGCATCCGACGGCGCCCTGCAGGCGCCGTTTCCGTTTTCTCCTTGGCACGGGCCTGTCAGGCCCTCAAGACATGTCGACCCCTGCCCGCACCTTCACGCTCAGCGACTTCGATTTCGAACTGCCCCCGCAGCTCATCGCCCAACACCCCGCCGCCGAACGCAGCGCCTCGCGCCTGCTCGACGGCCGCGCCACCGATCCGGTGGACCGCATCTTCCGCGAGCTGCCCGATCTGCTGCAGCCGGGCGACCTGCTGGTCTTCAACGACACGCGCGTGGTCAAGGCCCGGGTGTTCGGCGAGAAATCGAGCGGCGGCAAGGTGGAGCTGCTGATCGAGCGCGTGCTGGTCGGCGGCACCGGCAACGAGGTCGTGGCCCACATGAAGGTCAGCAAGAAGCCCCAGCTGGGCGGTGTGCTGCACATGGCCGGCGGCGCACGCGCCGGCGGCTTCGACGCCACGCTGCTGTCGCGCTGGCCCGATGCGGACGGCCCGCTGTTCCGCTTCGCCCTGGCCAGCGCCGACAGCGCCAGCCCCCACGATCTGATGGAGCGCCACGGCCACATGCCGCTGCCGCCCTACATCGAACGCCAGCAGCAGGCCGGCGACGATCCCGACGCCGCCGAGGACGCGCAGCGCTACCAGACCGTGTTCGCCCGCGCGCCCGGCGCCGTGGCCGCGCCCACGGCCGCCCTGCACTTCGACGACGGCGTGCTGGCCCGCCTGGCCGAGCGCGGCATCGAGCGCGCCAGCGTCACGCTGCATGTGGGCGCCGGCACCTTCCAGCCGGTCAAGACCGAGAACCTGGCCGAGCACCGCATGCACAGCGAGTGGTACGAAGTGCCCCTGCCCACGCTGGCCGCGCTGGAGCGCTGCCGCCAGCGCGGGGGCCGCGTGATCGCCGTGGGCACCACCACCGTGCGCACGCTGGAGTCGTGGGCGCAGAGCGGCCAGGCCACGGGCGACACCAGCATCTTCATCACCCCGGGCTTTGCCTTCCAGGTGGTGGACCTGCTGCTCACCAACTTCCACCTGCCCAAGAGCACGCTGATGATGCTGGTGAGCGCCCTCTCGGGCTACGAGCACGTCATGGGCCTGTACCGCCACGCCATCCGCCAGGGCTACCGCTTCTTCAGCTACGGCGACGCGATGCTGCTGGAACGGCGCGGCTGAGCGGCCCCTGCGCGCGCATGAACAGCACCACCGCTGACGCCGACGACCCCGCAGCGACGGCCGCAGCCATGCAAGCCACCGCCGCCGCCACGCTGGCCCAGCGCCGGCGGCAAGGCGCGCTGGCCGGCATCGGCCTTACCGTGACGGCGTGCGCCTGCTTTGCCCTGCTGGACACCGCCACCAAGTTCGTCAGCGCGGCGGTGCCGCTGTTCATGGCGCTGTGGTGGCGCTACCTGATCCAGTCGGTGCTGACCACCGCCTTCGTGCTGCACCGCGAGGGCATGGGCGCCCTGCGCACCACGCAGCCGCGCTTCCAGGCGCTGCGCGCCGCGCTGTTCGCAGCCACCAGCCTGTTCGGGTTCTTCAGCATCCAGCACCTGCCGCTGGCCGAGTTCACCGCCATCGTGGCGACCACGCCGCTGTGCGTGACGCTGGTGGCCGCGCTGTGGCTGCACCAGCCCGTGAGCGCGCTGCGCTGGGCGCTGGTGGCCGCCGGCATGGCGGGCACGCTGGCCATCATCCGGCCCGGGGGCGAGTCCTTCACCTGGGCCATGCTGCTGCCGCTGTGCCTGCTGGTGACGGGCACCGGCTACCAGGTCCTCAGCAGCAAGATGGCCGGCAAGGAAAGCCCCGCCACCACGCAGCTCTACACGGGCTGGCTGGCGACGGCGCTGGTGTCGCTGGGCGTGCCGTTCGCGTGGACGCAGATCGCCGACCCGTGGCTATGGGGCGGCCTGTTCGTGATGGGGCTCACCAGCGCGCTGGGCCACATGTTCCTGCTGAAGGCGTATGCGCGCACCACGCCGGCCACGATCGCGCCGTTCCTGTACTCGCAGATCGGCTTTGCGATGCTGGCCGGCTGGCTGCTGTACGACCACATGCCGGACGGCTGGTCCCTGGCGGGCATGGCCGCCATCGCCGCCAGCGGCGCGCTGAGCGCGTGGCTCACGGTGCGTGAGACGCGCTAGCCGCCCACTACCAAAATAATAGCTGCATGCGCTTATCCAGTAAGCGCTACAGCCCGATTTTGCTCAGAACGTGTTTACGATCTCCCAGGGGTCGCGCAGCAGTGTGGGCGGGAGGGGATGCAAGGCGCGGTGCGCAGTGGATAGCACGGCTATCCACCAGCGCCGCAACGCCGCAGGCCGCCCGCCCACGCCGCTGCCCTTCGGGTTGGAGCGAAATCGGGCGATTGGACGCCCCGGCTGCTTGCATGGGCACAAGCCCATGCGGCGCACCCGAAGCATCCACTCATCCCGATCGCGCTCCAACGCGACCCCTGCGAGATCGCAAACACGTTCTTAGAACGCGACGGCGTGGCCGTCCTTGCGCGGGTCCGAGCCGGCCACGTAATGGTCGCCGTCGCGCAGCACCAGCTGGGCGCCGCCGAAGGCGAAGACGCCATTGCCCTCCTCCACCGTCACCTCGTGGCCCATGGCGCGCAGCGCCTGGACGACGGCGGGGTCGAAGCCCGGCTCCACCGCCACGCCCTTGCCGCCCGTCACGCGCCAGCGCGGCGCATCCGCCGCGGCCTGGGGGTTCTGGCCGTAGCGCAGCACGCGCAGCGCCATCTGCGTGTGGCCCTGGCTCTGCATGGGGCCGCCCATCACGCCGAAAGCCATCTGCGGCGTGCCGTCGGCATGCATGGCGAACGCGGGAATGATGGTGTGCGAGGGGCGCTTGCGCGGCGCCACCTGGTTGGCATGGCCGGCCTGCGTGGTGAAGCCGTGGCCCCGGTTCTGCAGGCTGATGCCCGTGCCCGGCACCACCACGCCCGAGCCGAAGCCCATGTAGTTGGACTGGATGAACGAGACCATCATCCCGGACGCGTCCGCCGCCGCCAGGTACACCGTGCCGCCCGGGCGCGGGGCGCCGTAGGCCGGGTCGCCCGCCTGGGCGGTGTCGATGAGCGCGGCGCGCTCGGCCAGGTACGCCGGGTCCAGCAGCTGCGCAGGGGTCACGTCCATGTGGTCGATGTCGGCGTTGTACTGGTGCAGGTCGGCAAACGCGAGCTTCATCGCCTCGACGCTGGCGTGCACGGTCTCCACGCTGTCGAGCGCGTGGGCGCCCACGCCGCGCGCGTCGAGCATGCCCAGCGCCATCAGCGCGGCGATGCCCTGGCCGTTGGGCGGGATCTCGTGGATCACCGAGTCGCCGAAGCGCTGGCTCACCGTGCCCACCCAGTCGGCCTGGTGGGCGGCCAGGTCCTCGACCGTCATGGCGCCGCCGTGGGCCTGGGAATGCGCGGCCATCTTCTCGGCCAGCTCGCCCCGGTAGAAGGCCTCGCCTTCGGTGGCGGCGATCAGCTCCAGCGTGCGCGCATGCGCCTCGCTGCGGAAGATCTCGCCCGCCTTCGGCACCCGGCAATCGGGCATGAAGCACTCGGCAAAACCGGGCTGCTGGCCCAGCTTGGCGGCGCCCAGCGCCCACAGCCGCGCGATGGTGGGCGACACGGGGAAGCCGTTGCGGGCGTAGTCGATGGCGGGCTCGGCCAGCTTGGCGAATGGCAGCTTGCCCAGGCGCTTGGACAAAGCCACCCAGGCCGACACCGCGCCCGGCACGGTGATGGCGTTCCAGCCCATCTCCGGAATGCCGCCGAGCTTCTCGAAGTACTCCGGCGTCCACGCGGCCGGCGAGCGGCCGGAGGCATTGAGGCCATGCAGCTCCTTGCCATCCCAGACGATGGCAAACCCATCGCTGCCCAGGCCGCAGCCCGTGGGCTCGACCACGGTGAGCGCCATGGCGGCGGCAATCGCGGCATCCACCGCGTTGCCGCCTGCCAGCAGCATCCGCAGCCCCGCCTGCGCCGCCAGCGGCTGCGAGGCGGACACCACGTTGCGCCCCATCACCGCGCTGCGGTTGGAGGCATAGGGAAGGGACCAGTCGAGAGTTTTGGCGTTGTCTTGCATGAGGTTGTCTCCTATGAGGTGGGTAGCGGTGCGACGTCGCGTCGGGTGGTACGGGTTCGTACTGCCGAGTGAAACCATGCAACAAGCCTCAAGCGACTGTCACACGGCCACCCGTCGAAAGGCTGCGGAGCAGGCCAAGCCAGTGCACCCGCGGAACGGGCTTGGCCAGGCCGCTGGGTGCGTCCCCCTTCCCGGCAAAGCCGAGAGAAGGGGGAAGCGGCGCAGCCGCTCAGGGGGTTGTCACTCTAGGGTTATTTTGTGCTGCTTGATCACACCCGCCCAGCGCGCGCTGTCGGTCTGCACCATGGCGTTGAACTGCGCCGGCGTGCTGGGCGCCGCGGGCTCCACGCCCAGCTTGGCCAGGCTGTCGACCACCTCGGGCGACTGCACAGCCTTGGTGAAAGCCTTGTGCACACGCTCCACCAGCGCGGGCGGCGCACCGGCGGGCAGGTAAACGCCAAACCAGGTCACCGACGAGAAGCCGGGCAGGCCCGACTCGGCCAGTGTGGGCAGGTCGGGCGCGAGGGCGCTGCGCTTGGCGCTGGTCACGGCCAGGGCGCGCAGGCGGCCGCTCTTCACATGCGGCATGCCGGTGGGCAGCGAGTCGAACAGCACATGCACCTGTCCGGTCACCAGATCGGGAATCGCCAGCGCCGTGCCCTTGTAGGGCACATGGGCCATGTCGATGCCGGCCTGCGCGGCGAAGGCGGCCGTGTTCAGGTGCACGATGGTGCCGTTGCCGCTGGTGGCGTAGTTGAGCTTGCCGGGGTGGGCTTTGGCATAGGCGATCAGCTCGCCCACCGTCTTGACGGGCAGCGAGTTGGTCACCAGCAGCACGCTGGGCGCATCGGCCACGTGGGCGACGGGCGTGAAGTCCTTGCGCGGGTCGTAGGCCAGCCTGGGCAGCAGGTGGGGCGAGATGGCGTGCGTGCTGCTGGTGGTGAGCAGCAGCGTGTAGCCGTCCGGCGCGGCCTTGGCAGCCTCGGCCGCGCCGATGGTGCCGCCGGCGCCGGGCTTGTTGTCCACGACGAACTGCTGGCCCAGCTCCTGGCCCACACGCTGCGTGACCACGCGGGCCACCAGATCGGTCGCGCCGCTCGCCGGGAACGGCACGACCACGCGCACCGGGTGGGTCGGCCACGAAGGCGCCTGGGCGTGGGCACCCGTGGCGGCGGCCATCCACACGGCCAGCACGGAAAGAAAACGACGCATGAAAAGCTCCGGTAGAAAGGAAGAAGAGCGCCCAGGGCGCACGCAGAAGGCCCCGGAAACCGGCGGCCTCTTTCGTCCAACGGCGGCCATCTTAGAAAGCCGGGCGGGCACTGACCACCAGCAAACGGGCAAACCGGTTTGCCGTAGCGGCAAAGCAGCCGCATACTCGACCGGCTTCCCGGCAAATCGCAACGCCTTCGCCCTCTTCCACCATGCGCGCCCAATTCCTGCAGGACACCGCCCTGCGCTACTTTCTGGAGGTGGCGCGCAGCGGCTCGCTCACCGAGGCGTCCACGCGCCTGCATGTCGCCGCCTCGGCGCTGAGCCGGCAGATTGCCGGGCTGGAGTCGCAGCTGGGTACGCCCCTGTTCGAGCGCCATCCGCGCGGCATGGTGCTGACGGCGTCCGGCGAGGTTCTGGCCGCCCACGCGCGGCGCACCTTTCTGGACGCCGAACGCGCGCTGGGCGAGATCAACGCGCTGCAGGGCCTGCATGCCGGCCAGGTGCGGCTGGCTACGTCCGACGCCTTTGCCAACGAACTCATCCCGCGCCTGTGCGTGGAGTTCCAGCGGGCGTACTCGGGCATCGAGTTCAGCGTGCAGTCGCTGCCCACGCCCCAGGTGTCGGAGGCCGTGCGCGCCGGCGCGGCAGACATCGGACTGTGCTTCAGCCGCGCGCCGCAGAAGCACATCCAGGTGGCCTACCGCCAGAGCGCGCCCGTGATCGCCATCGTGCCGCCAGGCCATCCGCTGGCGGCCAGCCCGCACCTCACGCTGGCGCGCTTGGGCCAGTACGCGCTGGGCCTGCCGCCGCCGGAGACGGCCGTACGGCAGATGGTGGACATCGCCTGCAGCCGCCAAGGCCTGCACCTGTCGCCCGTGCTGGAAACCAACCACGCCAAGACGCTGCTGAACTTCGTCGCGCATGGCGGCGGCGTCTCGGTCTCCAGCGAGGTGAGCGCGCGCTACCTGGTGGCCGAGGGCCTGCTGGTGGCGCGGCCCCTGAAGGACCCGGGCATGGAACTGCGCGACATCGAGGTGCAGACCCTCACTGGCCGCAGCCTGCCCGTGGCGGCGCAGGCGTTTCTGCAACTGCTCACCCAGCGCCTGCCGCACGCCCAGCCCCCGTGAGCGGAGCCGCAGGGCGCCGTGGCGGCCGGCGAGGGACGGACGGCCTCACTGACAAGGCGTGTGCGCGGGCGTTTCGGTGCCCGGTGTGGTTCCCCAGTAGAGCGCCTGCCTGCCTGCCTGCCTGCCTGCCTGCCTGCCTGCCTGCCTGCCTGCCTGCCTGCCTGCCTGCCTGCCTGCCTGCCTGCCTGCCTGCCTGCCTGCCTGCCTGCCTGCCTGCAGCGGCGCACTGCAGATCGCGCAGCGCCACGGCCGGCGGGCGGGCGCCGCTGGCGCTTCAGCGTCCTGCGCCTTCGTGCTGCTGCCGGAAGGCCCGCGCCTGGCTGAAGTGCCCGTTGCCGATGAAGGGCACCGGCGGACGCAGCGCGGACAGCGGCGAGGGGTGGTTGGAGGTGAGCACCAGGTGCCCGCGATCGGCAGGAATGAACACGCGCTTGGACTGCGCGTGCGAGCCCCACAGCATGAACACCACGGGCCGCTCGCCCTCGGCCACATGGCGGATCACCTCGTCGGTGAGCAGCTCCCAGCCCTTGCCCGCGTGGCTGGCCGCCTGGCCCTCTTCCACGGTGAGGCCGGTGTTGAGCAGCAGCACGCCGTTCTTCGCCCATTTCACCAGACTGCCGCCCGGCTCGGGGAAGGTGGGGAACGGCGTATCCAGGTCGCGCTGCATCTCCTTGAAGATGTTGCGCAGCGAGGGCGGCAGCTGCACGCCGGGCGCCACCGAGAACGCCAGCCCCTCGGCCTGCCCGCGGCCGTGGTACGGGTCCTGCCCCAGGATGACCACGCGCACCGCCTCGGGCGGCGTGAGCTCCAGCGCGCGCAGCGGCTTGGGCGGGAAGATGACCGCGCCCGCCTCCAGCCGCGCCTGCAGAAACGCCAACAGGCCCTGGCCTTTGGCGCTGGCGAAGAAGGCATCGACCAGCGGCTGCCAGCCCGGCGCGACGGGCCAGTCGGCCGGGTCGGCGCTCATCAGTTGCGTGGCGGGGCGTGCAGCGTCATTCATGGTCAAATCGGCCTCCAGCGCTTATCCATCAAGCGTAAGAAGCTATTAAATATATAGCATCAACCAAACAGCTGCGCGAGGGCGAAGCCCGGGTCTTCCGCGCGCATGAAGGCCTCGCCCACCAGGAAGGCGTTGACGCCGGCGTCGCGCAGCGTCTTCACATCGGCGGGTTTCAGAATGCCCGATTCGGCCACCAGCAGGCGGTCGGCGGGCACGTGCTTCCTCAGGTCCAGCGTCGTCTGCAGCGACACCTCGAAGGTGCGCAGGTTGCGGTTGTTGATGCCCACCAGCGGCGTCTTGAGCTTGAGCGCGCGGTCCAGCTCGGCACCGTCGTGCACCTCGACCAGCACGGCCATGTCCAGGCTGCGGGCGATGGCCTCGAAGTCGGCCATCTGCGCATCGTCCAGGCTGGCCGCGATGAGCAGGATGGCGTCGGCGCCCATCGCGCGCGACTCGTAGATCTGGTACGCATCGACCATGAAGTCCTTGCGCAGCACCGGCAGCTGGCAACTGGCGCGCGCCTGCTTCAGGTAGTCGGGCTGGCCCTGGAAGAACTGGCGGTCGGTCAGCACCGACAGGCAGGCCGCGCTGGTCTTGCCGTCGCCGTCGGCATAGCTCTGCGCGATGTCGGCGGGAATGAAGTCGCTGCGCAGCACGCCCTTGGAGGGGCTGGCCTTCTTCACCTCGGCGATCACGGCCGCCTGGCCCTTGGCGATCTTGGCGCGCAGCGCGCCCTCGAAGTCGCGCGTGAGCACGCGGCTCTCGGCATCGGCGCGCATGGCGGCCAACGGCATCTTCTTCTGCGCCGCGGCGACTTCTTCGCGCTTGACGGCGTTGATCTTGTCGAGGATGTCACTCATGGTCGGGGACCTTCTTGGGAATGGGCTCAGGCGCCGGGGCACCCTGCTTCAGAACTTTGACGAACACGCGGTGCATCACGATGCCCACGACGATGAACAGCAGCGAGATGCCGATGGCGATCCACGCGCCGGGGTCGCGCCACATGGCGTGCGCCTCAGGCTGCCAGCGCGCGGCTGCGCGCGATGAGCTGTTCGAGCTTGCCGTGCGCCGCGCCGCTGGCAATCGCCGCGCGGGCCTTCTGCAGGCCGTCGGCGATGGAGCTGGCCACGTTGGCCGCATACAGCGCGGCGCCGGCGTTCAGGCAGACGATGTCGTGCGCGGGGCCGGGCTCGCCCTTCAGCACGGCGCGCAGCAGCTCGCGCGACTGCTCGGGTGTGTCCACCTTGAGCGTGCGGTTGCTGGCCATGGGCAGGCCGAAGTCTTCGGGGTGGATCTCGTACTCGGTGATCTCGCCGTTCTTGAGCTCGCCCACCATCGTGGCGGCGCCCAGGCTCACCTCGTCCATGCCGTCGCGGCCGTACACCACCAGCGCGTGGTCGGCGCCCAGGCGCTGCAGCGCACGCACCTGGATGCCCACCAGATCGGGGTGGAACACGCCCATGAGAATGTTGGGCGCACTGGCCGGATTGGTGAGCGGGCCCAGGATGTTGAAGATCGTGCGCACGCCCAGCTCCTTGCGCACGGGCGCCACATTCTTCATGGCTGGATGGTGGTTGGGCGCGAACATGAAGCCGATGCCCACGTCGGCGATGCACTGCGCAATCGCCTCCGGCGGCAGATTGATGTGCACGCCCAGCGACTCCATCACGTCGGCGCTGCCGCTCTTGCTGGAGACGCCGCGCCCGCCGTGCTTGCTGACCTTGGCGCCCGCCGCGGCGGCCACGAACATCGAGCAGGTGGAGATGTTGAAGGTGTTGGCTCCGTCGCCGCCGGTGCCCACGATGTCCACCAGGTGCGCATCGTCCAGCACGTGCACCTTGGTGGAGAACTCGCGCATCACCTGCGCGGCGGCGGTGATCTCGCCGATGGTTTCCTTCTTCACGCGCAGGCCGGTCACGATGGCGGCGGTCATCACGGGCGACAGCTCGCCGCGCATGATGAGGCGCATCAGCGACAGCATCTCGTCATGGAAGATTTCGCGGTGCTCGATGGTGCGCTGCAGCGCTTCCTGGGGGGTGATGGACATGGTGTTTCCAGTGTTTCTACGGCGGTGGCCGTCTGATTCAACGCGTGGGCTGATCCGTGAAGGCCAGCTTGAGGCCGAAGCCGATGAACATCGCGCCGGCCACGCGGTCCAGCCAGTGCATGCCGCGCTGCACCACGCCCATGCGCCGCGCCATCCAGCCCGCTGCCAGCGCCCAGCCGGTGTTGACCGGAATCGCATTGACGTTGAACAGCACGCCCAGCAGCACGAAGGCCAGCGCCTTGTTCTCGGTGCCCGGCGCGATGAACTGCGGCACGAAGGCCAGGAAGAAGATCGCGACCTTGGGGTTGAGCACGTTGGTCCAGAACCCGCCGAAGAAGACCTTCGACAGCGGCGTGGCGGCCTCGCCCGCTGACGCCTTGGCAGCCGCCAGCGCGGCCGCACTGCTTCCATCGCCCGCCGGTCGGGACAGCAGCATGCGCACCCCCATCCACATCAGGTACGCCGCGCCCGCCCACTTGAGCACGGTGAACGCCGTGGCCGAAGTGGCCAGCAGCGCACCCACGCCGATGGCCGCAGCGAAGATGTGCACGAAGCACCCCGCCGTGATGCCCAGGCCGGCGACGATGCCCGCGCGAATGCCGGACTTGAGCGCGTTGGACACGATGTAGAGCACGTCCGGGCCGGGCGTGAGGTTGAGCAGCCATCCGGCCGCGATGAACATGAGCAGTTGGTGGCTGTCAGGCATGGCGCTACGACCAGCGTCGCTCCGGTTGCAGGCGGTGCAGGAAGGTGGTGAGCGCGTCGCGCGGCGGCGGCACCGCATGCCCCGCCAGGATGCGGCCGGCCGCGCCCCGGTGGTAGGCGCCGTGGACCACGATGTGGTTCAGGATCTCGGCCCGCGTCATGGTGCCGGCGTCGCCATCGGTGAAGCGGAACGGCACGGGCTCGGCCAGTGCGCCTGCGTCGAGCCCGCCGGCGTACTGCAGATACCAGTCGTCCGACGCGCGGACCGCGTCCCGCAAGGCGGGCAGTGTCGGCGTCTCTTCGGTGTTGGTCGCTGCGTAGGCCGTCTGCGGCAGGCCCTGCAAGTGGCTCGCGAAGATGCGGTCCACCACGTAGGTGTGGTTCAGGATGCGCACGAAGAGCCGTCGGTCGTCTTCTGGCAGCGCGGCCTGCGATGACTCGCCCAGCGCGAGCAGTTCCTCGTTGGCCCAGCGCTTGTACTGGAACAGCTGGGCGAACGGGCCGGCGGCAGCGGGTGCGTCGCCCCCGGAGGGCGCCGTCATGCGCGCTGCTCCTGCAGGAAGTTCTTCAGCATGGCGTGGCCGTGTTCGGTGAGGATGCTTTCCGGATGGAACTGCACGCCCTCGATGGCCAGCTCCTTGTGGCGCACGCCCATGATCTCGCCATCCTGGGTCCAGGCCGTCACCTCCAGCACGTCCGGGCAGCTCGCGCGCTCGATCGACAGCGAGTGGTAGCGGTTCACGGTGAACTGCTCCGGCAGGCCCGCGAACACGCCCTTCTGCGTGGTGGTGATGACGCTGGTCTTGCCATGCATCAGCTCCTGCGCCCGCACGATGGTGCCGCCGAAGGCCGCGCCGATGCTCTGGTGGCCCAGGCACACGCCCAGAATCGGCAGCTTGCCGGCGAAGTGCCGGATCGCCGCCACCGAGATGCCGGCCTCGGCCGGCGAGCACGGGCCGGGCGAGATGACGAGCCGGTCGGGGGCGCGCGCCGCAATGCCCTCCAGCGTGATCTCGTCGTTGCGGAACACTTCGACTTCGGCGCCCAGCTCGCCGAAGTACTGGACGATGTTGTAGGTGAAGCTGTCGTAGTTGTCGACCATCAAGAGGCGGGTCATGCGGTGGGCTCCTGGCTCGGTTGCTTGCGGCCCGCAGCGACCAGCCGGTCGAACTCGCGGTGTTCGTAGGCGATGTACGCCTCCATCATGCTGCGGTAGATGGCCTCGATCACGTCGGGCTCGCCGCCCTCGGCCTCAGCCCGGGCACGCACGCGGCGCACGATGGTCTCGATGCGGTCTTCATCGCGCACCTGCGACTGCCGCGGCTTGTTGATCGCCGCCTGCGTCATGTAGCCCCCGCGCTCTACCAGCAGGGGCACCAGGATGTCGTCCAGCGCATCCACATGGGCCCGCACTTCGGCCATGCTCTTGCAGGCTTGGGTCTTGTCGATCGCGCGGGTCATTCCAGGCCTTCCTCTACGAGTTCTGCGGCGCGCAACAGCGCGCGCGCCTTGTGTTCGGTTTCCTTCCACTCCAGCTCGGGCACCGAGTCGGCCACCACGCCGGCCGCCGCCTGCACGTACAGCGTGCCGTCCTTGATGATGCCGGTGCGGATGGCGATGGCCACATCCATGTCGCCCGCGTAGCTCAGGTAGCCGCAGGCACCGCCGTACAGGCCGCGCTTGGAAGGTTCCAGCTGGTCGATCAGCTCCATGGCGTGCACCTTGGGCGCGCCCGTCAGCGTGCCCGCGGGGAACGTGGCTTTCAGCACATCCATGCTGGTCATGCCGTCGTGCAGGATGCCTTCGACGTTGCTCACGATGTGCATCACGTGGCTGTAGCGCTCCACCGCAAAGGCCTCGGTCACCTTCACGGTGCCGGTCTTGGCGATGCGGCCGATGTCGTTGCGCGCCAGGTCGATGAGCATCACATGCTCGGCGCGCTCCTTGGGGTCGTTGATCAGCTCGACCTCGGTCGCCTTGTCCTTCTCGGGCGTGGCGCCGCGCGGGCGCGTGCCGGCCAGCGGGCGAATGGTGATCTTCTGGCCCTCCGGTGTACTTTCTTGCCGCACCAGAATCTCCGGGCTCGCGCCCACCACATGGAAGTCGCCGAAGTGGTAGTAGTACATGTAGGGCGACGGGTTCAGCGAACGCAGCGCGCGGTACAGGCTCAAGGGGCTTTCGGTGTAGCGCTTGTGGATGCGCTGGCCCACCTGCACCTGCATGAAGTCACCGGCGGCGATCAGTTCCTTGGCGCGGTCCACGGCCGCCAGGTAGTCGGCCTTGGCGAAGCTGCGCTGGGCGGGGTGGCTCTCGGTCGGTCGCACGACGGGAGCGCTCACAGAGTACTTGAGCTGCTCCTTGAGCTCACGCAGGCGCTTCTTGGCCTTGGCATACGCCTCGGGCTGGGCCGGATCGGCGTAGACGATCAGGTAGAGCTTGCCCGACAGGTTGTCGATGACGGCCAGCTCCTCGCACTGCAGCAGCAGGATGTCGGGGCAGCCCAGCGTGTCGGGAGGGCAGCTGTCTTCGAGCTTCTTCTCGATGTAGCGCACCGCGTCATACCCGAAGTAGCCGGCCAGCCCGCCGCAAAAGCGCGGCAGCCCGGGGCGCAGCGCGACCTTGAAGCGCTTCTGGTAGTCGGCGATGAAGTCGAGCGGGTTGCCAGGCGCGGTTTCCACCACCTGGCCGTCGGTCACCACCTCGGTCTTGGCGGCGGCGCCGAAGCCCGTGGCACGCAGCAGCGTACGCGCCGGCAGGCCGATGAAGCTGTAGCGGCCGAAGCGCTCGCCGCCCACCACGGACTCCAGCAGGAAGCTGTACTTGCCGCCGTCCTTGCTGTGCGCCAGCTTGAGGTAGAGGGAGAGAGGGGTTTCCAGGTCCGCAAAGGCTTCCGCCATCAGCGGAATGCGGTTGTAGCCTTCGCCGGCCAGGCTTTTGAATTCGAGTTCAGTGATCACAGCAGTTCCCAGCTGCTGCGGTGGCCGTCGTACGCGCTCGGGCGCGGGCTACCGCAGTTCATTCATTCATGGTCTTGGCCCCTCAGGGCCACGGGCGCACGCTGGGAAGTGGCCCAGGTGCCATCAAACGGTCGATGAGACAGGCTTGCGCCAGGGCCAGGCTCCCCGGTCGCTACAACCTGTGATGAACACGTGATGAATGAACATGGGGGCAAAGTGTAGCAAAGCCCTGCCCTGCCGCGACCGATCACCCTGCTTCTGCGCTGGGACACGCGCACGGCGGGCGGACACGCTCGGAAACCCTGTTGTGGACCGGACCGACCGTTGGGGACAATGCCTCTCGACAAATAGCACGACCGTTCTTTTTTGGAGCCCTCCATGCCCTCATCCCTGCGGCGCGCCCTGTGCGCAGCACCTCTGCTCTATGGTCTGGGAGCAGCAGCGCAGCCAGCGCCAGCGGCCACAGGCGACGTGAAGTTCCCGCCAGCGGTGGAACTGCAGGGCGTCACCCTGCCGCTGAACGGCGCCGGGCTGCGCTACAAGGCGGTATTCAAGGTCTACGCGGCGGCGCTGTACCTGGAGCGCAAGGCCGCCACACCGGCGGAGGTCGCGGCCCTGCCCGGCCCGAAGCGCCTGGCGATCACCATGGTGCGCGAGATCGACTCGGCGGAGCTCGGCAAGCTGTTCTCGCGCGGCATGGAAGACAACATGGACAAGGCGCAGTTCTCCAAGCTCGTGCCCGGCATCGTGCGCATGGGGCAGATCTTTGCGGACCACAAACGGCTGGCCGCCGGCGATCGCTTCACCGTGGACTGGCTCCCGGGCACGGGCACCGTGATCACGGTGAAGGGGCAGGCACAGGGCGAGCCCTTCAAGGAGCCGGAGTTCTTCAACGCCCTGCTCGGCATCTGGCTCGGGGCACAGCCGGCGGACTGGAAACTCAAGGACGCCCTGCTCGGCAAGGCCGGCTGACCCCGGCGGCGGCGCCGACGGCCCCCGGGCCCCCTGGGAAATCCCCGCCTTCTGCCTTGCGGCAAAGCCGGTAAGGTGCGCTCCAGTATCCCAGGGCAGGAAGGAGCCTCCAATTGAACCAACTTCGCGTCGGCAGCCGGCTGGCCCTCTCGTTCGGCCTGGTGCTGCTCATCACCGTGATCGTCGCGGGCATCGGTGTCTGGCGTCTCCAGGAGCTGGCGGCCAGCGCAGAGGAGCTCACCACGACCGACAACGAACGGGCCAAGGCGGCCATGGAGTGGCGCCAGAGCATCGACCTGAACTGGATCCGCACGCGCGCCGCCGCGCTGGACTCCGACACCAGCCGCATGGGCGTCTGGATGGCGGAGATGGACAAGACCTCGCAGTTCACGCTGGCATCCCGCGACAAGGTGGCCTCGCTGATCCAGTCCGACGAGGGGCGCGCCATGATCGCCCGCATCGATGCGGCGCGCGAGGCCTACCGCGGCCCCCGCGCCGATCTGCTCAAGCGGCGCCAGGCCGGCGAGGACGTGTCCGCTGCACTGGACCAGACCATCCGGCCGCTGGCCGAGGCCTACATCAACGGCATCCGCGCGCTGGAGGAGCGCCAGCGCATGCTCTACGAGGCTTCCCGGCAGGAGGCCAGCGCCAAGGCGGCCCAGGGGCGCCTCATCCTCATCGTCGGAACGGTGCTGGCCCTGGCGATCGGTGCGGGCTGCGCCTTCGTGCTGAGCCGCTCCATCATCGGCCCGCTCACCCTGGCGGCCACGCGGGCCGGCCAGATCGCCGAAGGCGACCTGACCCAGCCCATCGACGCCCAGGGCCGCGATGAAGCCGCCGAGCTGCTGCGCGCGCTGCAGCACATGCAGCAGAACCTGGTGCGCGTGGTGTCCGGCGTGCGCAGCAACGCCGAGAGCGTGGCCACGGCCAGCGCCGAGATCTCGCAGGGCAACAACGACCTGTCGGCCCGCACCGAACAGCAGGCCAGCGCGCTGGAGGAAACCGCAGCTTCGATGGAGCAGCTGGGCTCCACCGTGCGCCAGAACGCCGACAACGCCCGCCAGGCCAACCAGCTGGCCATGAGCGCCAGCACCGTGGCCGCCCAGGGCGGCGAAGTGGTGGCCGAAGTGGTGGACACCATGAAGGGCATCAACGACGCCAGCCGCAAGATCGCCGACATCATCGGCGTGATCGATTCCATCGCCTTCCAGACCAACATCCTGGCGCTGAATGCCGCCGTGGAAGCGGCCCGCGCGGGCGAGCAGGGCCGGGGCTTCGCAGTGGTGGCCGGCGAGGTGCGAGCCCTGGCCGGGCGCAGCGCCGAGGCGGCGCGTGAGATCAAGGCGTTGATCGGCACCAGCGTGCAGCGGGTGGAGCAGGGCACGCAGCTGGTGGACCGCGCGGGCGCGACGATGACGGAAGTGGTGAGCGCCATCCGGCGGGTGACGGACATCATGGGCGAGATCAGCGCGGCCAGCAGCGAGCAGAGCGCGGGCGTGGGCCAGGTGGGCGAGGCGATCACGCAAATGGACCAGGCGACGCAGCAGAACGCGGCGCTGGTGGAGGAGAGTGCGGCAGCGGCGGGCAGCCTGAAGACGCAGGCCGGGCAGCTGGTGGAGGCGGTAGCGGTGTTCCGCCTGCCGCAGGGCGGCGGCTACGCGGTCCCGGTGGCTGCCCCACCAGCGCTCCGGCGCCCCATGCCGGCCGTTGCCTCGGCGCCCGCTACGGCAACCGGGGCGCAGGCAGCCCGCAAGCCCGCGGCAAAGCCGTCCCCCGCCCTCACCCGCCCCGCCGCGGCTGCGCCCACGGCCGCCGCGACTGCGCCGGCTGCCGTGGGCGCAGCCGCACCGCCGGGCGGAAGACAGAGCACACGCGCAGACAACGACGACTGGGAGAGCTTCTAGGCCCAGCCAGCTTGGCCCGGCCTGCCTGCCCTGTGCGAAAGCAGCGGCCTCAGCCCTCCACGCACTCCGTCAACGCATCCACATAGCCGTCGGCTTCCACCGAACGGGCCGGCTGGCCGTGGTTGTAGCCATAGGTGACCAGCACGACGGGGCAGCCCGCGGCACGGGCGGCGCGCGCGTCATTGCTCGAGTCGCCGATCATCAGCGTGCGGCCGGGCTCGGTGCCCAGCGCCTCGCAGGTCTTCAGCAGCGGCAGCGGATCGGGCTTCTTCCGCTCGAAGGCATCGCCGCCGAACACCTGCTCGAACAGGCCGCGCAGGCCCTTGGCCTCCAGCAGCGGCAGGGCGAAGTCGGTGGGCTTGTTGGTGAGACAGGCCAGCCGCAGCCCCGCGGCGCGCAGGGCCTGCAGGCCCTCCAGCACGCCGGGGTAGAGCGTGGCGAACTGGCCGTTGATCGCCAGGTAGTGGTGCTGGTAGCGGTCCCAGGCCTGCGGATACATCGCTTCGATTTCCATAGCTGCAGGCGCCCGCCCCTCTTGCACCAGCACATGATTGAGCACAGAGCGCAGCAGGTGTTCGGAGCCCTTGCCGACCATGGTTTCGATGTGGCGGGCCTCGATGGCGGGCAGGGCGAGATCGGCCAGCATGCGGTTGAGCGCTTCGGAGAAGTCGCCCAGCGTGTCCACCATGGTGCCGTCGAGGTCCACGATCGCCGCTTCGGAGCGAGCCACCAGCGCGGCTACGGAAAGATTCACCATAAGCTTGTTGTCCTTGTATCCATCGATAGGGAGACCAGGGCGGGCCCCACAAGCCGCGGAAGTGTACTGACAGGGCTGCGGGGCTGCTCCGGCACCGGTTGGGCGGTCCGTCCGACAGGGCGCCCGAGGCACTCCGCCTACGCTGGCGACCCTATCCATCGGCACACCGGCCGACCACCCCAAGGAGATTGCCATGCGATTCGCCCCCCGACTGTCCCTGCGCCTTGCCGCTCCGCTGGCCGCTGCCGTTCTCTCGTGCGGCGTGGCCCATGCCGCTGCTGACGCGGCAGGAACGCCCGCAACCTACAGCAAGGAGCGCGCGGTCTGCGAGAACATCGCCTCGCCCGAAAGCAAGGCGGCCTGCATCCGCGAAGCCGGCGCTGCCCAGCAGGCGGCCCGGGGCGGCCAACTGTCCAGCCGGGATGCCAACACCTACGGCCAGAATGCCGAACAGCGGTGTGCGGCTTTCCCCACGGCCAGCGAACGCGCCGAGTGTGTGAACCGCACGCAGAACCAGCCGGCATCCGGCTCCGTCCAGGGCGGAGGCGTGCTGCGCGAGTCCGAAACGACGACGGTCATCCCTGCGGCCAAGCCCTGACGGGCTTTCCCGCCTTGCCGCGCGGGGTGCCTCCGTGGAGGTTCAGCCCGCCAGCTGCTGGCGCATCGCGCTGATGACGCCCGCGTAATCCGGCTTGCCGAAGATGGCGCTGCCTGCCACAAACGTGTCCGCCCCCGCATCCGCCACACGGCGGATGTTGTCCGTCTTGATGCCGCCGTCCACCTCCAGGCGGATGTCCTTGCCGCAGGCGTCGATGCGTTTGCGCACGGCTTCGATCTTGCGCAGGGCCGAGTCGATGAAGCTCTGCCCGCCGAAGCCGGGGTTGACGCTCATGATCAGGATCAGGTCGATGTCGTCGATGACCCAGTCCAGCACGTCGAGCGGCTCGGCCGGGTTGAACACCAGTCCGGGCTTCACGCCCTTGGCGCGCAGCGCCTGGATGCTGCGGTGCACATGGCCCGAGGCATCGGGATGGAAGCTGATGTAGTCGGCGCCCGCATCGGCGAACGCGGCGGCGAGGGCGTCGACCGGTTGGATCATCAGATGCACATCGATCGGCACGGCCTGGCCGTCTGCCCTCTTGGCGTGCGGCTTCAGGGCCTGGCAGATCATCGGGCCGAACGTCAGGTTGGGCACGTAGTGGTTGTCCATCACGTCGAAGTGAATCCAGTCGGCGCCGGCGGCGATGACGTTCTTCACCTCGTCGCCCAGGCGGGCGAAGTCGGCGGACAGGATGGAGGGGGCGATGCGGTAGGGGCGGCTCATGCGCCGATTGTCGCAGTTGCAGTGCCGCACGGGGCAACCCGCAAGCCTTCCTGCCGCCGGTTCGCTGCGCCAACCCTTACCATTGCCCGATGCCGAAGTACCAGTTCCAGGCCGAAGTGCAACCCGAATACCTGCCCGAGCAATCCACACCGGAAGCCGGCGTGTTCAGCTTCGCCTACACCATCACCATCACCAACAGCGGAGAGGTGCCGGCCCAGCTGATCTCGCGGCACTGGATCATCAGCGACGCGGGCGGCCATACCGAGGAGGTGAAGGGCCTGGGCGTGGTCGGCCACCAGCCGTTGCTCAAGCCCGGCGAGTCCTTCCAGTACACCAGCGGATGCCGCCTGCGCACGCCCAGCGGCAGCATGCATGGGCGCTTCTTCTGCGTGGCGGACGATGGCGAACCCTTCGAGTGCCCCGTCGATCTGTTCGTGCTCGAAGCCACCGACGCCAGCGGCGACGGCCAGCCCTGGACCGACCGGGTGCTGCATTGAGGCAGGGCAAGCGACGGGCGGCCGACCTGGGCCGCCTGCTGGCCGATCTCGACCCCTCTGCTCCGCTCGCCCAGCGCCACCTGGCCCTGATCGCCCTTCTGGATTGGGTGCGCGGCACGGGCGAGTCCGTGGAAGGTGCGGTCGGGCGGGTTCACCTGCTGGTGGACACGCTGGAGAAGGACGCGGCCGCCCAGGCCCGCCTGCAGGCCTGGTGGAGCGCGCTGACGCACACGGTGGACATCACCACGCTGCTGGCCGACTTCGGCTTTGCGCCACGCACCGCGCTGGTCAGCGAGGTGGCCGAACGCTTGCGCTACAAGCTGCTGCCCGCCAGCCCGGAAACCATCGACGCCTCTGAGCTGTTCATGCTGGCCCTGCCCAAGGACGTGGACGCCCAGTGGCTGGCCACGCTGGACGAGCCGCTGCTGGAGCGGCTGCTCGCCCTGCTGGCGCCGCCGGACGACAGCGGCACCTCGCGCTGGCAGCGCTCGCTGCTGGACGCCATCACCTACTGCGCAGGGCAGATCCTCTCCACAGGGTTCGCGCCCGAGCTGCGCCTGCGCATGAGCGAGGCGGCGCGCGACGCCCAGCCCTTCCATGCACTGATCCGCGATGTGGAAAGCTTGCGCGTGGAGGTGCTGCACCCGCTGCGCACCACCGACCGGCTCGACGAGTCCGTGCAACGCCTGCGCGAGCGGCTGGACGCCTGCCGCGCCGCTGCGGCCACGGTGTATTCGCACTTCGAAGGCAACGGGATCTCGGTCGGACTGGTGTTCCGGCTGCGGCAGTTGCGCGAGCGCATCCTACGCGTGCGGGAGCTGCTGGAATGCCTGCTGTCGCCCACGCCGGCGCTGAGCGCAGCGCGGCTTCTGGCGCGCCTGGTGACCGTGGGGCGCGAGCGCCGCAGCCTGCGGGCGCTGATCGCCTCCAACTCGTCCCTGCTGGCGGCCAAGGTGGCCGAGCGCAGCGCCGAGACCGGCGAGCACTACATCACCCGCACCGCAGCCGAGTACCGCGCCATGGTGGGCAAGGCCGCCGGCGGCGGCCTGGTGATGGCCTTCACCACGCTGATGAAGTTCGGCCTGGGAGCCCTGGCGCTGTCGGCCTTCTGGAGCGGCTTCTGGGCGGGCATGAACTACGCGGTGAGCTTCGTGCTCGTGCAATTGCTGCACTTCACGGTGGCCACCAAGCAGCCGGCCATGACGGCGCCGGCCATGGCCGCCAAGCTCAAGGACCTGCGCACGGACGAGGCGGTGCAGGCCTTCGTGGATGAGGTGGCCTGCCTGGTGCGCTCGCAGGTGGCGGCCGTGCTGGGCAACGTGCTGGTGGTGTTCCCGCTGGTGGTGGGCATCACGCTGGGCATTGCGTGGTTCTCCGGGCAGCCCGCCATCACGCCCGCCCAGGCCGAGCATGTGCTGCATTCGCTGCATCTGCTGGGGCCGTCCCTGTTCTTCGCGGCGTTCACGGGGGTGCTGCTGTTCGCATCGAGCATCATCGCGGGCTGGGCCGAGAACTGGTTCGTGCTGCAGCGGCTGGACTCGGCCCTGGAGTACAACCCGCGCATCACCCGCCTGCTGGGCGTGCGGCGCGCCCCGCGGTGGGCGCACTTCCTGCGGGAGAACCTGTCGGGCTTCGCGGCCAACATCTCGCTCGGCTTCATGCTGGGACTGGTGCCCGTGTTCGCGGCCTTCTTCGGCCTGGGGCTGGATGTGCGCCACGTGACGCTGTCCACCGGCCAGTTGGGCGCGGCGGCCACGGCACTGGGCTGGAGCGCGCTGCACCAGCCGGCGTTCTGGTGGGCCGCGGCCACCGTGCCGCTGCTGGGGGCGCTGAACGTGTCCGTGAGCTTCTACCTGGCCTTCCGTCTCGCGCTGCGGGCGCACAATGTGAGCGGCGTGGAACGGGCCCGCATCTACCGCGCGTTGCGCACCCGCCTGCGCACGGCGCCACTGGGGTTCTTCATGCCCGTGCGGACGTCCCCCTGAAGCGCGCCCGCGAACGCTGCGCTGCCATCGGCGTGTAGTACAACCTACCGAATGCGGTCCTTCCGTTGCAGGTTGTGCGGGCCGCGCCAACGCCTCCTGATGGGGCGCGCCGTCCTACAAGGACTGCATGTATCCACAGGTAGATTCGGTCGGCCGCCGAACCGGGCCACATCCCGGGATGGGCTGGGCCTTGCAGGGCCGCACAGCGGGCCACCCGCAGATGGAAGAGGACACATAAAGAATGAATGAGCTGATGAGCTTCTGGGCGCAGTGGCTGCGCCCTTCGGCGGGGCTGCCCACCGTGCAATGGTCGATGCTGCTGGCGGTCGCCGCCATTTCCGGCTACCTGTTTCAACGCCATACCGGCCTGCCCAAGGTGGTGGGCTACACCCTGGTGGGCACGATCGCCGGCCTGCTGGGATTCAGCGGCGCGCTGTGGCCGCTGCAGGGCATCGGGCTGTTCCTGCTGGAGCTGGGGATCTCCGTGGTGCTGTTCGAAGCCGGCGCCCGCATTCCGCTGCGCTGGTTCCGTCACAACCCCATGGTGCTGGTGCAGAGCGTGGCGGAGTCCGTCTGCACGTATTTCGCCGTGTACTGGGTGCTGATCTGGCTGGACGTGCCTGACCGCGCCGCCGGCCCCCTGGCGCTGGTCGCGCTGGCTGCCTCGCCCGCCGTGCTGACGCGCGTGGTGACCGACATGCGCGCCGCCGGCCCCGTGACCGACCGCTCCATCGTGCTGGCCACGCTGTCCACCCTGTATGCGCTGACGCTGGGGAGCGCCCAGGCCGAACTCATCAACCGTCCCAACACCGGCTTCACCGACACCATCTACCCCGTGATGGTGGTGCTGGGCGTTTCCATCATCGTGGGCGCGGTGCTGGCGCTGGCCCTGCGCATGGCGCTGCGCTTCATGAGCCCGACGAGCGAGAACACCTCCATCCTGCTGCTGGCGCTGATCGCGGCCGGCACGGCCGTGGCGGCCTTCATGGGGGGCTCGGCCCCGCTGGCCGCGCTGCTGGGCGGCATGCTGCTCAAGCAGCTCAACCCGCGCCCCTGGGCCTGGCCGCGCCAGCTGGGCACGGCGTCCTCGCTGCTCACCATGCTGATGTTCGTGCTGGTCTCCACCGTGGCCGCGCAGGCCGACTGGAGCGGCCCGGTAGCTGGCGTGGTGCTGGCCCTGATCGCCGTGCGCCTGGTCGCCAAGGCCGTGGGCGTGGGCCTGGGCAACATCGGCAGCGGCGCGAGCTGGCGCCAGGCCCTGTGGGTGAGCTGCGCGATGACGCCCATGTCGTCCATCGCCCTGCTCATCGCCTCGCAGTTCGTGGTGGCCTCGGCCTCCACCGGCCACCTGATCGCCCGCGTGGCCCTGCCGACCATCCTGCTGATGGAAGTGCTGGGCGCGGTGATCGCCACCGTGGCCATCTACCGGGCGGGCGAAAGCTCCAAGCCCTGGGCGCCGCTGACCCGCGCCGGCCGCAACCCCTCCAGCAGCAGCAACACCGGAGACAGCCCCCGTGAGTCTTGAAGCCTTCCACCATTCCGAGCCGCTGACGCTGGGCGTCGAACTGGAGCTGCAGCTCGTCAACACCCACGACTACGATCTGGCGCCCTACGCGGAGGACATGCTGCGCCTGATGGAGAAGCAGCCCCTGCCCGGCAGCGTGGTGCCGGAGATGACCAACAGCATGATCGAGATCTCGACCGGCATCTGCCATTCGGGCAGCGAGGTGCTGGGCCAGCTCACGCAGATCCGCGACGCGCTGGTGAGAAGCGCCGACAAGCTCAACATCGCCGTGGTGGGCGGCGGCACGCACCCCTTCCAGCAGTGGCACGAGCGGCGCATCTACGACAAGCCGCGCTTTCAGGAGCTGTCGCAGCTGTACGGCTACCTGTCCAAGCAGTTCACCATCTTCGGCCAGCACGTGCACATCGGCTGCCCCGACGCCGATGCCGCGCTGCTCATGCTGCACCGCATGTCGCGCTACATCCCGCACTTCATCGCGCTGTCGGCCTCCAGCCCCTACGTGCAGGGGCAGGACACGGCGTTCGACTCGGCGCGGCTCAATTCGGTGTTCGCGTTCCCGCTGTCGGGCCGCGCGCCCTGCGTGCTGACGTGGACGGAGTTCGAGCAGTACTTCGAGAAGATGACGCGCACCGGCGTGGTCAAGAGCATGAAGGACTTCTACTGGGACATCCGCCCCAAGCCGGAGTTCGGCACCATCGAAATCCGCGTGTTCGACACGCCGCTCACCATCGAGCGTGCAGCCGCCCTGTCGGCCTTCGTGCAGTCGCTGGGCGCATGGTTCCTGGCCGAGCAGCCGTTCACCCCGTCGGAAGACGATTACCTCGTCTACACCTACAACCGCTTCCAGGCCTGCCGCTTCGGCATGGAGGCCGTGTACGTGGACCCCGCCACGGGTGAGCACATGCCGCTGCGCGACCACCTGCTGCAGACCATCGACCACATCGCCCGCCATGCGGGAGCGCATGGCGCTTCGGGCGCGCTGCACATGCTGCGCGGCGAGGCCATCGCCGGCCAGAACGACGCCCGCTGGCTGCGCGAACGCCAGCGCGAAGAGCAGCTGCTGGCCGAGGTCAGCCGCCAGGCCGCGCAGCGCTTCCGCGGCGACCGCGGGTAGACGCAGCGCCACCGCACGGCACGGCAGGCGGGGCCTTGCGCCCCGCGGCCGCCCTTCAGGATCGCTTCACGAGTTCGACACGGCGGTTTTGGGCCCGCCCTGCGTCGGTGGCGTTGTCCGCCACCGGCGCCGTGTCACCGAAGCCGGCCGACGACAGCCGGGCCGCATCCACGCCCTGCGCGGCGAGGGCGGCGACCACCGCCTTGGCACGGCCCTCGGACAGGGCCTTGTTGTGCGCCGCGTCGCCCGTGTTGTCGGTATGGCCGTTGACCGCCAGCTTCAGCGCCGCGTCCTGCCGCAGCAGCTGCACGACCTGTTCGATCTGCGGCTGCGAGTCGGGCAGGATGTCGGTCTTGTCCGTGGCGAAGTTGACGTGCAGCGCCACCTTGCCCGCCTTGTCGATCTGCGCCTTCAGCTCGCTGGCCGGCAACAGGCCGGCCGTGATCTGCAGCGGCTGGGTCTCTGCGATCAGCAGGCCGCCGCCGAACGGGTGGCTGCACAGGTGGATCCAGATGTCGCGGTCGGCACGGTGGACGACGAACACCTGCACGGGGTTGTTCCACACATCGCCCAGCCCGCTGTTGTACTTGGTCGCCACGTCGCGCGGCCACTCCTTGATCTTCTGCCCTGCGGCCTCCGGAATCCGGCCCTCAAAGATCTTCTTGCCACCGAGCGAGGCGACCACCGCCTCGATGTTACGCGCCAGCTCCAGGTCGGAGAAGGTCTTGCCCTGCTCGGCGGCGACGTTCGCGGACCAGACCTTGCCTTCCACCGGTTCCAGGCGGTCGCCCGTCCAGAACGGCACCTGGTCGAAATCGGCCATGTCCGGCGTGGTGCCTGTCACATAGCCGCTGGGCAGCTTGATGTAGGGGAAGGCGCCGAGCGGGGCGCTGGAGACCGGCAGGCTGGCGGTGTCGAAGCCTTTGCTCGCAGGGGCCGCCGCCGTCTGGGGCGCCGGTGCGCTGGCGGCTGGCGCGGCCGAGGCGGCGGGAGGGGACGGCGGAGCCGCGGCGGGCGCCGCAGCGTCTTGCTTGCGGCACGCACCCAATGCCGCGGAAAGGGCCAGAACCAGTGTGACGGCGACGGCTTTGTGCACGGAAATCCTCCTTGCCGGTGATCGAAGAGCTGGCAGTGTAGCGACCTGTCCCTGCGCCGACCGGCCGGCAGGCGCGCCGCCGCGCCGCCCTGCGCCGCAGGGCGGTCGGAGGCGGGGCCCCGCCCTGCCGGCCCCCCTGGGGGCGGCTCCCGCGCCGGTCAGCCCGCGCGGGCCGTGAGCCACTGGGTGGGCGGCAGCGGTGCGGCGGCCAGACGGATCTCGCCGATCTGGCCGAAGAAGCCGTCGGCACGCAGCCCGTCCCAGGAGCCCGCGCCCACCATCCACTGCAGGGCCGCCCCCGCCGTGGCGATGCCCGAGGCATCGCCGCTGTTGCGCAGCACGGGCGCGCCTTCCACGGACATCACGGTCTCGCGCTGCGCGGGGTCGCCGACGATGGCGACATGCACCCAGCGGTCCACCAGGATCTCGCCCGACCAGCTGGCCTGCGGCGCGCGCGTGCCGGCATGCGCGGGCACGATCTCCCACTGCACCTCCTTCAGGCTGGAGATGGCGAACAGCACGGGCGTGGCCTCCGGGTCCTCTCCCGAGAAGCCGGCGACGGTGCCGCGGTTGCCGGCGCGCGTCAGGATGTTCATCCAGGCGTGCAGCGAACGGCTCCAGTCCCGGTCGATCTTGATGAAGGCCTCCACCGTGAAGCCGCTGGTGAAGGTCTGCTGGTTGAGCGCCGCCGTCGCCTCGGTGACGAAGTAGCTCATGCGCGGCGTGTTCTTGTTGGTGTTGAGGAAGCGCACCGAGCCCGGCGCGGCCGAGAGCCGGTGCCGGTCGGCCGCCCACACCAGGTCGCCCAGCTCGGCGCCCTGCACGCCATTGACGTTCAGCGCCTCGCGGCGCACCGGGTTGGCACCGGTCTCGTCGGCCACCACATAGCCCACGGGCACCGGCTGGCCGGGTGTGCCGCCGAAGAAGCGCCAGTGCGCCACCGTGCTGGCCACCTTCACATAGTCGTTCGGGCCGGTGGGCTCCTTCTGCACCGGCGCGGCGGGCTCGGCGTAGCCCGCGAGCAGCGCGGCGCGGGCCTGTTCCACGATGGGTTGGCGGTTGGCGGTGCCGGCCTTGAACGTGGGATTGAAGCGGGCGAAGCGGCGCGCGAAATCGATGGAGATGCGAAAGCCTTCGTTGGCACCGGAAAGCACGGCCTGGTCGAATGGCGTGAGTGTGTCACGGGGCTTTTGCACCACCCAGGGCGAGAACGAGAACACGTCGATGGTGTTGTGCGTCAGGTCGAACTCGTACAGACGCATCTGGCCGTTGCCGCCCTGGTAGGCCATCTGGTAGTCCACCACCATTTCCTCGACCGGGTTGCCGAAGTCGTTGGTCTTGGTCAGCCGCGCGGCGCCGTGGTGGTGGCCGTTGAGCGTCATGAAGATCTGGTCGTTGTCGCGGATCAGGCGCTCCCACAGCATCTGGCCGTAGGGCGTCTCCAACGGGCTCGCGGCATCGGTGGCGATGTTGAGCAGCTGGTGGTTGACCAGGATCACCGGCAGCGTGGGGTGGTCCTTGATGACCTGGCGCGCCCAGGCGATGCCGTTGTCCGAGATGCGCCACGACAGCGACAGCACCATGAACTGCTGCCCCTCCACGCTGAACACGTGGTACTCGTGGAAGCCCGTCGCGTCGCGCCCGCCGAAGGTGGACTGGCGCTGAGCGCGGCTGGTGCCGAACCACTGCAGATAAGGCTCGTTGGCCAGCGTGCGCTGCGCGTCGGTGCCGCTGGACTGCGAATTCGCGTCCACGTAGTCGCGGTCGTCCAGCACGTCGTGGTTGCCGGCCAGCACCGAGTAGGGAAGCTTGGCGGTCTCCAGCACGCGCATGGCCTGGTCGGCCACCTTCCACTGGTCGGGCTTGCCCACCTGGTCCACCACGTCGCCCAGGTGGATCAGGAAGGGAATGTTCAGTTCGCGCGCGTTGCTGGCGGCCCAGAAGGTCTGGGCCATGAAGGGCTCGCTGCCGAACTTGCGGCTGAACTGCAGGTTCTCGGCCTGCGTGGCATAGCGGGCGTAGAACTGCGTGTCGGGCAGCACGGCCAGCGCGAAGCGCGAGCCGAGCGTGGCGTCTGCAGCGGGTGCGGGGGCCGGTGCAGGCGCAGGCGCAGGCGCGGGAGCAGGCGTTGGTGCGGGTGGGGGAGCGGGCGCTGGCGCTGGCGCGTCGTCATCATCACCGCCGCCGCACGCCGCCAGCAGGGCCGCCGAGCCCGTGGGCAGCAGCGCGGCCAGGCCGCCGCGCAACAGCCCCCGCCGTGTGGAGGCGATCTGCGGCGACGGCGCGGCGGCGCAGCCCGGGCCCGCATCGGAAGGCAGCGCCGCAGGCACGGGGGCGGCAGCGGCGCCGCCCGGGAAAGCATCTGTAGTCATGGTTTTTTGTCGATGGAACGGCCCAGGGACAGGGGGTCGGGACCTGCCGGCGCGCCCCAACGGCGCGCCGCGCGGCCCAAGGTAGCCACGGGCCATGACGCCGCGATGAAGCCGCCGTGAAATCCGCCGCCACGCCACACCACGCCCGCGGCCGGCCGGCCCCGAATGCCCCCGCCACCCCAGAGCCCGGCCCACCCGGCCTTATCCTTGCCCCATGGGTGAATTCGATCTGATCGCGCGCTACTTCACGCGGCCGGTGCGCCGCAATGCGCTGGGCGTAGGCGACGACTGCGCGCTGCTGGCCCCCGCGCCCGGCATGCAGCTGGCCGTGTCCAGCGACATGCTGGTCGAGGGGCGGCATTTCTTTGCCGACGTGTACCCCGCGCACCTGGGCCACAAGGCGCTGGCCGTGAACCTCAGCGACCTGGCCGCGTGCGGCGCCAAGCCGCTGGCCTTCACACTCGCGCTGTCGCTGCCGCAGGTGGACGAGGCCTGGCTCAAGGGCTTTTCCGAAGGCCTGCTGGCGCTGGCCGACGCGCACGAATGCGAGCTGGTGGGCGGCGACACCACGCAGGGCCCGCTCAATATCTGCGTGACCGTGTTCGGCGAGGTGCCCGCGGGCCAGGCCCTGCTGCGCAGCGGCGCGCGCACGGGCGACGACGTGTGGGTGAGCGGCACGCTGGGCGATGCGCGGCTGGCGCTGGACGCCCTGCGCGGCCAGTTGCCGCTGCCGCCCGCGTTGCTGGCCGCCGCCCGCGAGCGCCTGGAGCGGCCGACGCCGCGCGTCGCCCTCGGCCAGGCGCTGCGCGGCGTGGCCCGCAGCGCCATCGACGTGAGCGACGGCCTGCTGGGCGACCTGGGCCACATCCTGGCCGCCTCCTGCGTGGGCGCCCGCATCGACACGGCCCTGGTCACCGGCCTGGTGGCCGCCGGCGCCCAGGCGGCCGGCACGGACGCCGGCTTCACCCACGAGGTGCTGCTGCAGTGCGCGTTGGCGGGCGGGGACGACTACGAGCTGGCCTTCACTGCCGCCCCCGAGCGCCAGGGCGATGTGCTGGCCGCCGGCCGCGCGGCCGGCACGCCGGTCACCCGCATCGGCACCATCGAGGCCACGCCCGGTCTGCGCCTGGTGGATGCAAACGGCCAGCCGCTGAATGCGCGCTACGCGTCGTTCGATCACTTCGCCTGAGGAGCGGCAGCAGCAGCGCCCACCATCGCTACACAATACATAGCACACTGCGCTTTACCAGCGGGCGCTACAGGCCGATTTGGCATGCAATCGCCCGGCCGTACACCGCTGGCTGCTAGCATCCTGGCCTCACGCGCTCACCGTGTCCCTTTCGGCACGCCCTGCGCCAGCGAGGCTTTTCCATGACCCCATTGCTCCGCATACGCTGCGCCCCGTTCCGCACCACCGCCCCGCTGGCGGGGCTGCTCTTGGCCGGCGCCGTGCTGGCTCTGCCGATGGCCGCCGCGGCCCAGGCCACCAGTGCCCTGCTGCCCGCCGCGTCGGCCGCGCCCGCTGCCGGTGAACCGGCCTCGCGCATCGCCCGTGTCAAGCTCTACCCCGGCAGCGCCACCGTGGAGCGCGTGGCCCGCGTGCCCGCCGGGGCGCGCAGCCTCACCTTCCGCTGCCTGCCGGCCGGGCTGGACGCGCAGAGCCTGCAGGTGCAGGCCGATGCCAGCGTGCGCGTGGGCGAGACCAGCGTGCAGGTGCTGGACCGCGCCATTGCCGGCGGCTGCGCCAGCCCGCTGGACGACCGCGTGCGCGCCGCGCAGGACCAGCTGGCCGCCGCCAGCGCCGAGAGCGATGCGCTGGAGCTGGCGCACACCTACCTGAAAACGGTGGCCAACACGCCGCCCGCCGTGCAGGCCAGCGGCCCGGGCACGCCCGGCGCCGGCACCATCAACACCACCACCGAGACGCTGCGCCGCTCCGCGCAGGACACGCTGGTCAAGCTGCACCAGGCCCAGCGCCGGCAGGAGGCCGCCGAACTGGCGCTGAAAGCCCTGACCGCGGAGCGCGACCGCATCGCCGGCCCGGCCGCCCGCGTCGCGCTGGTCACCGTGACGCTCGCCGCCGAGCGCGACGCCGACGTGCGCCTGGCCTACCAGGTGCGCGGCCCCGGCTGGTCGCCCAGCTACCGCGCCTCGCTGGACACGGCGGCGGCCAGCGTGCGCCTGGAACGCCTGGCCCTGGTGGCACAGAACACGGGCGAAGACTGGGGCGGCGTGCAGCTGACGCTCTCCACCGGGCAGCCGACGCGCGCCACCAGCGGCCGCCTGCCGCGCCCCTGGACGCTGGACGTGGAGCCGCCGCCCCAGCCCGTGCCGCCCCCGGCCCCAGCGCCCGCCGCCGCGTCCCTGCAGCGCCTGGCCGCGCCCGTGGCGCCCGCCCCCATGGCCGAGGCCGCCGAGCCCCTGCCGTCGTTCGACGTCGCCGTGGCCGAAGGCGCCTACGCCACCGAATTCGCCGTGCCGCAGCGCATCACCGTCCCGTCGGGCGGCCAGCGCATCACGCTGGCGCTGGGCCAGACGGACGCCCGCGCGCAGCTGCTGTCGCGCACCGTGCCGGCCCAGGAAGAAGCCGCCTACCTGGTCGCCGTGCTGCCCGCACCGGCCGGCGTGTGGCCGACGGCGCCCGTGGCGCTCTACCGCGACGGTGCCTTCGTCGGCAGCGGGCAGCTGGACACGGCCGCCATCGCGCGCACGGGCCTGGCCTTCGGCCGCGACGAGCGCGTACGGGTGCGCGCCGAACCCGCGCGCGACGCCACCGGCAGCGCCGGCCTGACCGGCGCCCGCACCGAGCGCACGCAGCAGCGCGCCTACACCGTGGACAACCGCCACACGGCGCCCATCGCGCTGCAGGTACTGGACGCGGCGCCCGTCTCGCAGAACGAGCAGATCACCGTCGAGTCGCGCTACGAGCCCGCACCTGCCGACACCGCCTGGAACCAGCAGCCCGGCACGGTGCTGTGGAGCCAGACGCTGGCCGCCGGCGCCAGCGCGCGCTTCACCGCATCGCACACCGTGCGCTACCCCAAGGACGTGCGCCTGCAGGAGCGCCGCTGAGCGCGCCCTGTCCTGCCCCCCGTTCACGCCGCAGCCTACCGATCGCCCGCATGTCCGCCACGCCCCCCCGCCCGCCTCTTTCGCCGCACGCCCTGCGCGGCTTTCTCTTCGCGCACCCCGCCCACCTGATCGCGCTGGGCTTCGGTAGCGGCCTGGCGCGCAAGGCGCCCGGCACGGTGGGCTCGGCCTGGGGCTGGCTGTCCTTTCTGGTGCTGCAGATGTGGCTGCAGCCCGCGGGCATCGGCATCGTGATCGCCGTGTCGCTGGTGCTGGGCTGGTGGGCCTGCACGGTCACCGCACGCCACATGGGCGTGAGCGACCCCGGCTCCATCGTGTGGGACGAGATCGTCGCTGTCTGGATCATCCTGTGGCTGGCCATGCCCATGGGTTTCTGGGGGCAGCTCGCCGCCTTCGCGCTGTTCCGCTACTTCGACGCGGCCAAGCCGGGCCCGGTGAAGTGGGCGGACGGCCGCTTCAAGGGCTTCGGCTGGCGCGGCGGCTTCGGCATCCTGTTCGACGACCTGGTGGCGGCGTTCTGCACGCTGCTGGTGATCGCCCTGTGGCGCTGGTTCTGATGAGTCAGGCAAATGCTACAAAATAAAGAGCACGCTGCGCTTGATGCACAAGCGCTACAGGCCGATTTGACTGATATTTCGGATCTTCTGGTGGCCCGCGGCCTGATGCTGGCCACCGCCGAAAGCTGCACGGGCGGCCTGATCGCCGGCGCGTGCACCGACCTGGCCGGCTCCAGCGCCTGGTTCGACCGCGGCTTCGTCACCTACTCCAACGCCGCCAAGTCCGAGATGCTGGGCGTGCCGCCCGCCCTCATCGCCGCCCACGGCGCCGTGAGCGAACCCGTGGCCCGCGCCATGGCCGACGGCGCCGTCGCGCACTCGGCCGCGCAGGTGGCCGTGGCCGTCACCGGCGTGGCCGGCCCGTCGGGCGGCAGCGCCGACAAGCCCGTGGGCACAGTGTGGTTCGGCTGGTGCGTGGACGGCCGCACGCACAGCGAACGCCGCCGCTTCGACGGCGACCGCGCCGCCGTGCGCGCGCAAACCGTCGCGCACGCCCTGGCGCAGCTGCGCCGCTGGCTGGCGGCCGATCCGCACTGACGGGGCCGCGCGGCACACCACGTACGGATCGACGAAAGGCCCGCCGCCATGACCCCTGCCACCCGCCCCTTCCGCCTGCTGGCCCGCTACACCGCATGGGCCGACGAACGCCTGTACGCCGCCCTGGCCCAGGCACCGGCCGACGTGGTCACCGCGCCGCGCCCCGGCAGGCCTGCCGGGCTGGCCGGCACGTTGGGCCACATGCAGGTGGTGGATCGGATCTGGCAGGCCCATCTGCAGGGCCGGGCGCACGGCTTCACCACGCGCACGCTGGAGCCCCTGCCGCCGCTGTCCGCGCTGCACGCCGCGCAGCACGCGCTGGACCAGTGGTACATCGGCTTCGCCGATGCGCAGACCGAGACGGCGCTGGCCGAGGTCATCGACTTCCGCTTCGTGGACGGCGGCGCCGGGTCGATGGCGCGCGGGGACATGCTGCAGCACATCGTGCAGCAAGAACGTGTTGACGATCTAATAGGGGCCGCGTTGCAGCGCAATCGGGAGGAGTGGATGCTTCGGATGCGCCTCATGGGCCCGTGCCCATGCAAGCAGTCGAAGCGTTCAATCGCCCGATTTCGCTCCAACCCTGCGGGCAGCGGTATTTGCGGGCGGTCTGCGGCGTTGCGGCACTCGCCCATAGCCGGGCTATGGGCAGCGCACCGCGCCTAGCATCCCATCCCGCAAATGCCGCTGCGCGACCCCAGGGAGATCGTCAGCACGTTCTAAGACTTATCACCGCGGCTACGTGGCCGACATGCTGTACGAATCCGGCCTGCGCCCGCCGACGTTGGACCTGCCCGTGTACCTGCGGAACGCGGCACCCCCGCTCTAGGCGGGCCCGCCGCCCGCCGCCCGCCGCCCGTGGCCTGGGTCAGGCCGAAGGCCCCAGCCGGTCGATGAGCACGGCGCTGGCGGCGTTCAGCCCCACCACCTCGACCGTGCAGCCGTGGTGGCGCAGGCGCTGCACCACCTTGTCGAGCGCGGCCACGGCGGTGATGTCCCAGAAATGCGCGCCCGCCACGTCGATGCGCACGGCGCGGCCCTCCGCGCCCAGGATGTCGAAGGCCTCGATGAACGCATCGGCCGATGCGAAGAACACCTGGCCGCTCACGCGCCAGGTGCGCAGGCCGGTAGCGGCGTCGTCCTCGGCCCGCACGGCCAGCATGTGCGACACCTTCACGGCGAAGAACACGCCGCTCAGCAGCACGCCCACGGCCACCCCGGCCGCCAGGTTGTGCGTGGCGATGGTGACGACCACCGTGGCCAACATCACGGCGCTGGACAGGCGCGGGTGGCGCACCAGGGTGCCCAGCGACTTCCAGTCGAAGGTGGACGCCGACACCATCACCATGATGGCCACCAACGCGATCACCGGCACCCGCGACACCCAGTCCTTGAGCGCCACCATCAGGATCAACAGGAACACGCCAGCGAACAGGGTCGACAAGCGCCCGCGCCCGCCGTACTTCACGTTGCTGACGGCCTGGCCGATCATTCCGCAGCCGGCGATGCCACCGAAGCAGCTGGCCGCCATGTTGGCCAGCCCCAGGCCCGTGCATTCGCGGTTCTTGTCGCTGGGCGTGTCGGTCATCTCGTCCACCACGGCGGCGGTCAGCACGGATTCGAGCAGCCCCACCATGGCGATGGCCAGCGCGGGCAGCAGGATGATGCGCAGCGTCTCCAGCGAGGCAGGCACCTCCGGCAGGCCAAACAGCGGCAGCGCATCGGGCAGCCGGCCCAGATCGGACACCGTGGGCAGAGGCAACCCCAGGCCGGAGGCGATGAGCGTGAGCAGCACCACGCAGATCAGCGGCGACGGAATGGCCGTGAGCGCCCGCAGTTGCAGGCGCTGGCCCAGCCACGGCAGGCCGTAGATGACGGCCAGGCCCAGCGCCAGCATGGCCCAGGTGGCGGTGCCCGCGCCGTGCAGGTGCGGCAGCTGGGCCGAGAAGATCAGGATCGCCAGCGCATTGACGAAGCCCGTGCGCACCGAGCTGCTGACGAAGCGCATCAGCACCCCGAGCTTGAGCAGCCCGAACACCACCTGCACAGCCCCCGCCAGCAGCCCCGCCGCCAGCAGATAGCCCAGCCCGTGCGACTGCACCAGCGGCGCGGCCACCAGCGCCACCGAGCCCGCTGCGGCCGACACCATGGCCGGCCGGCCGCCGACGAAGGCGATCACGATGCTGATGACGAACGACGCGAACAAGCCCACCGACGGATCGACGCCCGCGACGAACGAGAACGCGATGACCTCGGGAATGAGGGCGAAGGTGGCGACAGCGCCCGCCAGCAGCTCGCGCGGGATGCTGGGCGCCCATTCGGCGCGCAGGCGGGTGAGGAAAGAGTGCGAGGGGTTCATGGAACGACAACGCGCGCCAGAGGCGCGCGTCGGATCAAGGGCTGGAAAGGGAAACGCTCAGCGCATCACGCCATCAGGCATTCGCGCCGCAGCACTTCTTGTACTTCTTGCCGCTGCCGCAGCTGCAGGCGTCGTTGCGGCCGGGCGTGGCTTCCTTGCGAATGGACTCGACGCGCGGGCCCATGCTCTTCCAGAGCTGGCGCAGGTCGTACACGGCCCAGATCGCTTCGCCGAAGGTCTCCACGCGCGCCTGGCTGGTGCTGGGCGGGCCGTCTTCGGTGTACATGCAGACTTCGGGCTTGCCGGTGTCGTCCTCGGTCAGCGCGACGATGGCGTCCATGGCATCGTCCAGCCACTGCGCGGCTTCCTTGTCGCGCGGCGCCGCCCAGTCCTCGGGCCAGTTCTCCACGGCGAACATGAAGCCCAGCGCCCAGACCTGGCCGAAGGAGGGGATCTCCTGGCCTTCCATGTCGGCGCGCTCTTCCTCGGGCAGGGCGGCGATGGCGCCGCGCATGTCCATGGCCTCGGGCTGGAACGCCATGTCTTCGTCGAGCGACTTCACATCGGCGTCGAGCTGGGCCGTCACCTCGTTCCAGCGCAGGTCCCACAGTTCCAGGAAGCGGGCCTGCTGCGCGGCATCCTTGAAGGCGGGGAGCAGCGGCAGCGGTTCGCCCTCGGCCACGTCCAGCTCGGCACCGTCGCCCAGCAGCATGGGCAGGTACTCGGCGGCCGGAATGGGCCGGCGCGTGCAGATCAGCGCGGTCAGGAAGCCGTCGCAGAACTCCCACTGCGGGATTTCCTCGGCGCGCGAGCGCAGGTCGTCCAGCAGCGTGTCGAGTTCGTCGAGCTCATCGGCGCCGAGCGCGGAGGTGACGGGCGCCGCGGTCGCGGCATCAGTGGCGGGAGTGGAGGCAGACATGGGGCAGAGGGGATCGAAAGGATTTCTTTATGATCCCGGATCCGGCAGCGTACCCCCTGACGGGCGCGCGCGGGTCGGGAAAAGAGGGCGGCCAGTGTAGCGCCTGCGTCCGCGCGCCGCTTTTTCCGACGATCCGAACCCACCCGCATGCGCCCCAGTCTCCGGCCGCCCATGGTCTTGCTGCCCCTTCCGTGTCCCGCCCCGCGCCCGACCGCGCACGCCATGCAGGAGGGGCAACGATGACGCAGCCCGCCCCCCACGCGCCCGCAGGCCCTGCGCAGGCCCCTGCCCCCGACTACGCCGCCTTCCTGGACCACCAGCTGGGCCTGCAGCGCTTTCCCATCGCCAGCTACCGCATCGGCGCCGAGCAGGTGTGGGTCAAGCGGGCGGGAGCGAGCGTGGGGCCGTGGGGCTACCGTGCGCTCGGCCTCTTCGCCACGCTGCTGGGCCTGCAGGCACTGCGGCCCGTGCCCAACCGCGGCGGCCGCGAGGCCATCGCCACCGAGGTGCGCCGCATGCACGAGCTGGCCGCACGCGGCCTGCGCGTGCCCGAGGTCCTGGCCGCCGCGCCCGACGGCTTTTTGATGCGCCACCTGGGCGTGCCCGGCATGGAGGCGCCCTCGCTCGGCAACGCCATGGAGGCGGCCGTGCCCGCCGGCCCGCAGGCGGTGCTGGCGCTGTGGCGCCAGGGCCTGGAGGCGCTCACGCACGTGCACGCCCAGGGCCTGTGCCTGAGCCAGGCCTTCGCCCGCAACATGGTGCTGTGCCCCGATGGCGCGCTCGCCTATGTGGACTTCGAGGACGACCCGCAGGCCGCCCTGCCCCTGCCGGTGTGCCAGGTGCGCGACATGCTCTGCTACGCCCACTCCACCGCCATCTACCTGCGCCAGACCGGCGCCCTGGAAGAAGCGCGCACGGATTGGGCCGCGTGGCTGCAGGCCCCGCACCAGCTGCCCGAGGCCCGCGCCGTGCTGGCGACGACCGCCCGCCGCCTGGCGTGGCTGCGCCTGCTGCCCCAGGACCGCCGCTGGGGCCGCGACGCCCAGCGCGTGCGCGCCGCATACGACCTGCTGGCGCCCTGAACGCGGCGATCCGGCGCCGCAGAACCAGCGACTCGCGCGTCCTACCCGTGGCCCCGGCGCATGCCGCGGCGCGTGGAGCCATGACCGCCAGGCCCTGCCCTTTCGCTTTCCGGCGCCGCGCTCACCAGCGCACGGCCCGTCCCAGCAGACGCCGTGGATCCGGCTCCGCCGGTCCACCGGCGTCGTCCCCCCTCCCGGCGCGCGCAGCAAGCCGAGAGCAGGGGGGAAGCGGCGCAGCCGCTCAGGGGGGAGTCGTCACTCCTCGCTGGTCCACTCCACCTGCACCCCCAGGCTGCGCAGGTTCTCCACGAAGCGCGGATGGGCGCGGCGGATGGGCGCGGCGTGGCGGATCTCGGAACGGCCGGGCGTGCTGGCGGCCACCATGAACAGGGCGATCGCCACGCGGATGATGTAGGGGCTCTCCACCACCGCCGGGGTCAGCGCATGCCCGCCGAAGGTGACGATGCGGTGCGGGTCGGACGAGAACACGTGCGCGCCGAACTTCGACAGCTCGCCCGTCCAGCCCAGGGCGCCGTCGTACACCTTGTTCCAGAACATGGCATTGCCCTCCGCCCGCACGCCCAGGGCGATGAAGATGGGCAGCAGGTCCACCGGAAAGTACGGCCACGGCGCCGCCTCCACTTTGGTCAGCACGTTGCTGGTGAAGGGCGTCTGCACCTTGAGCGGCCCGTCCACCACCGCGCGCGACCAACCGCCCTCGTGCACGATGCGCACGCCGAACTTGGCGAAAGTGCGGTCGATGAGGGGAAAGTTCTCGGGGGCGCTGTTCTTCACCACCACATCGCCGCCGGTGATGGCACCCAACGCCAGGAAGGTGGTGATTTCGTGGAAGTCCTCGTCGAAGCGGAACTCCCCGCCGCCCAGCGGCGTGCCGCCATGCACCGTCACGCGCGAGGTGCCGATGCCGTCGATGCGCAGGCCCAGCAGCGCCATGAAGCGGCAGAACTCCTGCACATGCGGCTCCGAGGCCGCGTTGGTGAGCGTGGACGCACCCGGCGCACCCGCCGCGCATAGCACGAAGTTCTCGGTGGTGGTGACGGAGGCGTAGTCCAGCCAATGGTCGTTCGGCGTGAGCGCGCCTGCCGAGCGCACCAGCAGCGAGCCCTCGGCCCGCTCCACCGTGGCACCGAAGCTGCGGAACACCTCCACGTGCGGATCGATCTCGCGCACGCCCAGGGTGCAGCCCTTCACGTTGTCCTCCAGCCGCGCCACGCCGAAGCGCGCCAGCAGCGGGGGCACCAGCATGATGGACGAGCGCATCTCCTCGGGCAGGCGGTGGCTGGCCGCATCGAACACCGTATCGCGGTGGTGCAGGTCCAGCGTGCCGCTGGCGTGGTCCCACTGCACCGTGCTGCCCAGCGTGCGGAAGATGTCGAGGATCTTGCGCACGTCGGTGATGTCGGGCACGCCGTGCAGGCGCAGCGGCTCGCGCGTGAGCAACGTGGCGCACAGCACGGGAAGAACGGCGTTCTTGTTGGCGGAAGGCGTGATGCGCCCGCGCAGGGGCGTGCCGCCGTGGACGATGAGGTTGGACATGGAATGGGAGACTAGAGGAAGGGCCGGCAACGGCAGCCCGGAAGTGCGTAGCCGGCACTGTAGCGCCATCGCAGGTGCCATGCACGCCGGCGGCGGCCCGCGTGTCGGCAAGGCGTCCTTAGCCGGCCAGGGGCGGCGTCCGACAGACCGGCGCCGGGCGCCCGCCTATCGTGCCTCAGCCCCCCCGGAACACCATAACAACACATGCCGTCCTCCGCCGCTGCCGCAGCATCGCCCGCATCCCCCCTGCCCGCCGCCACGGGCCCGTCCGGGGCCGATGCCCCCCGCCGCGCCCCCGGCCTGTCCATGGCCGCCTGGCGGCAGTTCATGAATGTGGCCAAGCCCTACTGGCAGGGCGACCGCAAGATGGCGGCCTGGTCGCTGCTGGGCCTGCTGGTGTTGCTGATGCTGTGCGAAACGCAGCTCGCCGTGATGCTGATCGACCGCACGGGCGAAATGACCTCGGCCCTGGCTGCGCACGACCGCGACCGCTTCTGGAGCGCCGTGCAGACCTGTCTGCTGGTGCTGGCCTTCGCGGTGCCGGTCTACGCCTTCTACTACTACATGCGCGATGCCTTCGCCAACCACTGGCGCCGCTGGCTCACCCACCGCTTCCTGGACGGCTACCTGGGCGGTCGCCGCTACTACGACCTGAATGCGCAGGGCGTGATCGACAACCCCGACCAGCGCATCAGCGAAGACATCAACACCTTCACGGGCCGCTCCACGCACTTCCTGCTGATCTTCCTCGGGGCGCTCATGCAGCTGGTCGCCTTCAGCGCCGTGCTGTGGTCCATCTCGCGCCTGCTGGTGGCTTTCCTGGCGGTGTATGCGCTGGTGGGCACGGTGGTGGCGCTGTATGTGTTCGGCGCCCCCCTGATCCGGCTCAATTTCTGGCAGTTGCGGCGGGAGGCGGACTTCCGCTTCGGGCTGATGCGGCTGCGCGAGAACGCGGAGTCGATCGCGTTCTACCGCGGCGAGGCGCAGGAGCGCGCCCAGCTGGACCACAGCTTCCAGGCGGTGTTCAACAACTACGCGCGGCTCATCAAGCGCCAGCGCTCGTTGAACCTGTTCCAGCGCGCGTTCAGCCAGCTCACGGTGGTGATTCCCAGCATCATCCTAGCCGACGCCGTGCTGTCGGGCGAGATGGAGGTCGGGCGCGCCATCCAGGCGGCCGGCGCCTTCACGGCCGTGCTGGCCGCCGTCTCGCTGATCGTGGACAACTTCGAGAGCCTGAGCAAGTTCGTGGCCGGCATCGGCCGTCTGGACACGCTGGGCCAGGTGCTGCTGGGCGCGCCGCGCGGTGATGAGCCCGAGGAGCCGGAAGCCGCCGCAGCCGCCCTGCGCCAGCGCCGGCGCGAACGGCTGGAGCGGCTGCGGGAACGCGCCCGCCGCAAGAAGGCGCAAGGGCTGCCGGCAGAAGCGGCAGGCCCGGCACCGGTCGCGCCGGCCCCGTCGGCCCCGTCGGCCGCCGGCCTGCCGGGCGCCGCGACCATCGAGTCGCTCGAAGGCGAGCGGTTTGCCATCGAGAACATGACGCTGTACACGCCGCAGGGCGGCCGGCTGCTGGTGAAGGGTTTGTCGCTCGAACTGCAGAGCGGCGATGCGCTGCTCATCACCGGGCCCAGCGGCTGCGGCAAGAGTTCGCTGCTGCGCGCCATCGCAGGCCTGTGGCGCGAGGGCGAAGGCGTGGTCCACCACCCGCCGCTGGACGACCTGTTCTTCCTGCCGCAGCGGCCCTACATGCAGCACGGCACGCTGCGCAGCCAGATGATCTACCCCGCGCAGGAAACGACCCTGAGCGACGACGAGCTGCTGCAGATGCTGCAGGACGTGCACCTGCCAGACCTGGCCGAGCGCGTGGGCGGCCTGGGCGCCACGCGCGAATGGGACAAGCAGCTGTCGATCGGCGAGCAGCAGCGCCTGGCTTTTGCCCGCGTGCTGGTGCGCCAGCCGCGCATCGTCATCCTGGACGAGGCCACCAGCGCCCTGGACAGCGCCAACGAGGCCGCGCTGTACCAGCGCGTGCGCGGCAGCGGCGCGTCGGTCATCAGCGTGGCCCACCGCCCCGCCGTGCTGGCGCACCATACGCATGTGCTGCAGCTGACCGGCGACGGCGGCTGGAAGGTGCATGCCGCGCAGGACTTCGAGTTCGAGGACTGACGCACCGACTGCGTCCGCCCCCGCATCGCCGCGCACCGGCGGCGCGGCGCGCTCACTCCGGCTGGATGTTGGCGGCGCGGATGATCTTGCCCCAGCGCTCCAGCTCGCGGTTCTGGAAGGTGGCCAGTTCCTTCGCGTCCATGAAGGCCGCCTCCTGGCCGGTCTTCTCGATCACCTGCTTGACGCCCGGCGCCGCCAGGGCGCCGCGCATCAGCTCGCCCAGGCGCTGCACCACCGGCGCCGGCGCGCCCGCAGGCGCGTACAGCGCATTCCAGTAGCCGAACTCATAGCCCGGCAGCGATTCGCTGATGGCCGGCACCTGGGGCACCAGGGGCGATCGCTGGGGGCTGCTCATGCCCAGCGCGCGCAGCTTGCCGGCCTGCACCTGGGGCAGGCTGGTGGTCAGGTCGACGATCATCAGGTCGATCTGGCCGCCCACCAGGTCCAGCACCGCCGGCGGGTTGGCCTTGTACGGCACGTAGTTGAACTGCGTGCCCGTGGCCTGCTGGAACAGCTCCGTGGCGACGCGGGCCGACGAGCTGCCCGAGCCGTAGTTGAGCTTGCCCGGCGAGGCCTTGGCCAGGGCTACCAGCTCGGCCACGTTGTTCGCCTTGATCTGCGGGTTCACGACCAGTGCCATGTAGCCCTTGGCCAGCAGCGCGACGGGCTGGAAGTCCTTGATCGGGTCGTAGCCGATCTTCTGCAGCAGGTGCGGGTTGGCGGACTGCGTGGTGTTGGTCGTCATGAACAGCGTGTAGCCGTCCGGTGGGGCCTTGGCCACGTACTGCGCGGCGATGCCGCCGAACGCACCGGCGCGGCTCTCCACCACCACGGCCTGCCCCGTGGCCTTGGTGACTTCCGCCCCGATGGCGCGGGCCAGGCCGTCGGTGGCGCTGCCGGGCGTGGAACCGATCACGATGGTGATCGGCTTGGCCGGATAGGCCGGTGCCTGGGCGAGCGCAGGCGAGGCCAGGGTGACTGCAGCGGCCGCGCAGGCGGCCAGGGTGAAGCAATGGCGGCGTTGGATCATGTCGTGTCTCCGATGGTTCTTGTGGGCAGGCGAAAAAAGCAAAAGGGGAAGCGCCTCAGCGCAGCAGGTTCCAGCCCTGCAGCAGCGCGCGCAGCTGCTGTGCAGGGCCGTCGGCCAGCGGCCAGGCCGATGGCGGGCGGGTGGCGCCGCAGTCGTCGCCCATGAGCTGCAGGGCGGTCTTCACGACCGTCACGTTGGTGCCGTTGTTCTCCTGCGCGCGCAGTTCCTCGAACGGCAGCATCTCGTCCACCAGGCGCATGGCGAGCGGATAGTCGGCCGCTTCGAGCGCGTTGTAGATGGCGACGGAGCGTTCCGGCAGCACGTTGATCAGCCCCGAGGTGAAGCCCCGCGCGCCCACTGCGTAGAACGGTGCGGCCCAGACCTCGGCCAGGCCACCCACCCAGGCGAGCTGCCGGTCCGCCACGCGGCGCATGGCGGCGGCCAGCACCAGCGGCGTGGGCGAGGCCCACTTGATGCCCATCACCTGCGGGATGCGGCACAGCGCCTCGATGGCCGGCAGGCCGATGTTCTCGTTGCGCAGGTACAGCACCAGCGGCAGGTCGCCCGCCGCGTCAGCGATGCGGCGCACATAGTCCTCCACGCCGCGCGGGGCCACGAACGGATCCGGCGGCTGGTGCACCATCAGTGCGTCCGCCCCGGCATCGCGCGACACGCGGGCCAGCGCGCAGGCCTCGTGCACGCTGCGGCCCACGCCGGCCACCAGGGGCACGCGCCCCGCGATGCACTGCGCAGACAGGTGCACGCCGCGCTCGGCCTCGCTGGCCTGCAGGCCGTAGAACTCGCTGGTATTGCCGTTGGCCACCAGCACCTGCACGCCGGCCGCCACGGCCCGGTCCACGATGGGTTGCAGCGGTGCGGCCACCACCTGGTCCTGCGCGTCGAAGGGCGTGACGAGGATGCCGGAGATGCCGTTGAGCGCTTCGCGCAGCGCCGGTTGCGAAAAAGAGGCCATGATCGGAGGGGAATGCAGTGGAATGAAGCTGCTACTCTAGAAATCGAGACAGGCGCCGTCCAATCCAAACAGGCGATGGCGCCATACAAGAATTGAATGGGCCCCTGCCGTGTTCCAGCTTTCCCAACTGCGGTGTTTCGTGGCCGTCGCCACCGAGCTTCACTTCGGCCGCGCCGCCGCCCTGCTGCACATGACGCAACCACCCCTCACGCGGCAGATCCAGCTGCTGGAGCACGAGGTGGGCGTGCAGTTGCTCGACCGTTCGGGCGGCGCGGTGCGGCTCACGCCGGCCGGCACCATCTTCCTGCGCGAGGCCGAGGACATCCTGCGCCGCAGCCAGGCCGCCACGCTGGCCGCGCGCCGCGCCATGCAGGCCGACGCCGGCAGCGTCACGCTGGGCTACATCGCCGCGGCCGGCCTGGCCGTGCTGCCGCAGGCGCTGGCGCGCATCCGCGAGCACTTGCCCGACGTGCACGTGGTGCTGCGCGAGATGCAGACCTTCGACCAGCTGGACGCGCTGGCGGGCGACCGCATCGACCTGGGGCTGGTGCGCCCGTTCGCGCCACGTCCGTTCGCAGACTCGGCGCCGCTGCTGCAGGAGCCCCTGCTGCTGGCCGTTCCCGCCAGCCACCCCCTGGCCGGTGCCGAGTCGGTGCCACTCACCGCGCTGCAGGGCCAGCGCTTCATCGAATACTGCCCTTCAGAAACGCGCTACATCTACGAGCTGATCGCCGGGCGCCTGCGCGCCGAGGGAGTGGCGCCCGACACGGTGCTCACCGTGAGCCACACGCATTCGATCCTGTCCTTGGTGGACGCCGGCTGGGGTGCGGCGCTGGTGCCGCAGTCCGCCACGCGCCTGGGTTTTGCGCAGGTGGCGTACCGCCCGTTGCAGGACCCGGCCGGCCTGCATGCCGAACTGCACCTGGCTTGGCGGCGCGAGAGCCGTCACCCGGTAGCCACACGGGTGCGTGGCGTGCTGCAGCAGCAGCCGTTCGGCAGCGCTGCGGACACAGCAGCCCACACTCCCCGCACTGCCGTTTAGGCGTGGACCGCCTCGTCGGAGGCAACCTCCAGCACCAACGCCGTCGCCACATCCGCGCCCAGGTTCATCAACCGCTTGCGCATGCAGATCACGGCCTTGTCCTTGCTGAGCAGAATGGCCGCGTGCGCCGCGGCCAAGTCGATGAACTTCTGGTCGTCTGCGTCTTTGCACACGTAGGCGACCTTGGGCGCGATGTCCACCAGGCGCGCCTGGGCGTCGAATGCGGCCAGCACCTGGGCGGCGCTCACGCGGTAGAAATTCATGCGCTCGACGATGTGCGTGTAGGCCAGCACACGCTCCAGTTCGTCGCGCATGATCTGCGTGGCGATCCAGGCCAGGCGGCCTTCGGCTAGCAACTGGCGAAGCGGCGCGGTGCGGGGGTCGGAAAAGACCAGCAGGTCGAGCGCCACGTTGGTGTCCACCACCACCGGGCGCACAGGCTCCTGAGCGCCGGCCGCGGCCGGCAGGCGCAGCTCCACCTTCATGCGCCGCCGCCTTCGGTCGGCGCCTTGGGCGCACGCTCGCGCACAGAGCCCTTGATCATGTCGAAGCGGAACATGCGGCATTCGATGGGGCCGTTCCACATCGGCACGCGACGCGTTTCCTTCAAGCGCATCTTGCCGGGCAGCTTGAGGTCGGGGGTGAGCATCCACGCCGTCCAGCCGCTGTAGTTCTTCTTCCAGTGCGAGGCGAGCTGGCTGAAGAACTCGCCGCCGTCCTCGGTCTGCGCGGTCTCGCGGCCGGCGCGTTCCACCTGGCCCATGCGCTCGGCGGAATTGCGGCCGGCGCTGCCGGCGGCGGCGATGCGCTCGCCATAGGGCGGGTTCAGCAGCATCACGCCGGGCTGCTCGCTGGGCGGCATGCGCTGCAGCGCGTCGCCGCCGCGCAGCTGCACGGCCTGGGCCACGCCCGCGCGCTCGGCATTGCGCTGGGCAAAGTCCACCATGCGGTGCGACACATCACTGCCAAAAATGGGCACAGCGCTTGCCTTTATTTCGCTGGCCGCTTCTTCTTTGATAGCAGACCAGACATGCGCCTGGAATGGCAGCATCTTCTCGAACGCGAAGCGCCGGCGCATGCCCGACGGGATGCAGCAGGCGATCTGCGCGGCCTCGATGGCGATGGTGCCGCTGCCGCAGCAGGGGTCGTACAGGGGCTGCGGGTCGTCGCCGTGCGGATCCCAGCCGCTGGCGGCGATCATTGCCGCGGCCAGCGTTTCCTTCAGGGGCGCGTCGCCCTTGTCCTCGCGCCAGCCGCGCTTGAACAGCGCCTCGCCCGAGGTGTCGATGTACAGCGTGGCCTCGTCGGTCGTCAGGTGCATGTGGATGCGCACGTCGGGCCACTGCGTGTCCACATCGGGGCGGGCGCCGCTCTTGTGGCGGAAGCGGTCGGCCACGGCATCCTTCACCTTCAGCGCGGCGAAGTTCAGGCTGGTGAGCGGGCTGTGCTGGGCCGTCACTTCGATCTTGAAGCTCTGGCGCGTGGTGAACCAGATCTCCCAGGCGACATCGCTGGCCATGCCGTAGAGATCGTTCTCGCTGCGGTACATGCGCTGGCCCACCTGCACCAGCACGCGCTGGGCCAGGCGGCTGTACAGGTTGAGCAGCAACGCGTCGCGCCAGGAGGCGCGAAGCAGCACGCCGCCCCGGCCGGTGAGCAGGTCGTGGCCGGTCAGCCCGGTGATCTGGTGGACTTCGTCCGCCAGGTAGCCCTCCACGCCGGCGGCGCAGGGCAGAAAGAGTTGAAGTTGGTTCATAGGGAAGCCCCCGAGGATACGCGCTGCGGTCCGCCGCATCCACGTCCGCGGCGTGGCTGAATTTCACACCGCGGCACGCTTCGATGCAACAATGGGTAACGACCTGTCGACAGGAGCCCCACCATGTCCCTCACCCTCCGCGCTCGCCTCATTGCGCTCAGCGTTGCGATCGTTACCGTGGCCATGCTGGCGCTGGCCACGGCCAACTTCCTGACTGTTCGCGGCCACGTCCAGTCCACAGTGGACGCGCAGAGCCGCCAGCTGGTGGCCGCGCAGGCGCGCGCGCTGGGCGACTGGGTCGAATCCAAACGCCTGCTGACCCACACGCTGACGCTGGCGATCGACCAGCCGGATCCGCGCGGCGTGCTGCAGGCCTTGCGCGACGGCGGCGGCTTCTCCGACGCCTACGTCGGGTTTCCGGACAAGCGCACGCTGTTCCTGAACCCCATGCCGGACAGCTACGACGTGACCTCGCGCCCCTGGTACAAGCAGGCCGTGCAGGAGGGCAAGCCCATCGTGACCGCGCCCTACCTGTTCACCTCGCCGCCCGAAGTCGGCGTGACCTTCGCCGAGCCAGTCGGCCCGGCAGGCAACCCCACCGCGGTCGTTGGCACCGACGTGCTGCTGACCACCGTGGTGCGCACCGTGGCGTCCATCCGCCCCACGCCCGACAGCTTCGCCTTCCTGGCCAACCAGGCCGGCGCCATCGTGACGCACCCGGACACCGCGCTGACGCTCAAGCCCGTGTCCACCCTGTCGCCCAACCTGCAGCCTGCCGCCATGCGCGAGCTGGAACAGGCCACCACCGGCATGCGCACGGACATCAACGGCACCGACTACCTGCTCTACAGCCACACCGTGCCGGGCACCGACTGGCAGTTGGTGACCGCCGTACACCGCGGGCAGGCGCTGGCCTCCATCGGCACGCTGCTCAAGGTGTCGGCGATCACCGTGGTGGTGTCGCTGACCCTCGCGATCCTGGTGCTGGGCGCGGCCATTGCCCGCTCGCTGCGCCGCCTCGCCCTGGTGCGCGACGCGCTGGACGACATCGCCTCGGGCGACGGCGACCTGACGCGCCGCCTGTCCACCCACGGCAACGACGAGCTGACGCAGATCGCCCGGGCGTTCAACCAGTTCGTGGACAAGATCGCCGCGGTGCTGGTGCAGATCCGCGATTCATCCGAGTCGGTGCGCGTGGCCAGCACCGAGATCGCCAGCGGCAACCAGGACCTGTCCGGGCGCACCGAGCAGCAGGCCAGCTCGCTGGAAGAAACCGCCGCCGCCATGGAGCAGCTGACGGCCACGGTGCAGCAGAACGCCGAGAACGCACGCCAAGCCAACCAGCTGGCCACGGGCGCTTCCGACATCGCCACGCACGGCGGCACGGTAGTCGGCCAGGTGGTGCAGACCATGGGCGGCATCGAGACCTCGTCGCGCAAGATCGCGGACATCATCGGCGTCATCGACGGCATCGCCTTCCAGACCAACATCCTGGCGTTGAACGCGGCGGTGGAAGCAGCCCGCGCAGGCGAGCAGGGCCGGGGCTTCGCCGTGGTGGCGAGCGAAGTGCGCACGCTGGCCCAGCGCAGCGCCACCGCCGCCAAGGAGATCAAGGCGCTGATCGACGCATCGGTGCAGCAGGTGAACGCCGGCAGCCGCCTGGTGCAGGACGCGGGAGCCACCATGGAGAAGGTGGTGGACAGCGTGCGGCAGGTGACCACCATCGTGGCCGAGATCAGCAACGCCAGCCAGGAGCAGAGCACCGGCATCGCCGAGATCGGCGGCGCGGTGACGCAGATGGACCAGGCCACACAGCAGAACGCCGCGCTGGTGGAGCAGGCCACCGCCGCCGCCCAGTCGCTGCAGCAGCAGGCCGCGCACCTGGCGGAAGTCGTCGCCGGCTTCAAGCTGGAGGCCCACGGGGCGGCAGCGGTGCGGCCGGCACAGGGCGCCACCGGCAGCGAACTGCGCGCCCTGCGCTGAAACCGCGGCATCGCCACGACCGGGCGGCGGCAGGCGGCGGGTGCCGCGGCTGCAAGCCCAGCGCCACCGGAGCGGCCGGTGCGATCCGGGGCTGGTGCACACAGGCCGGCCTGCGAGCCGCGGTGGTGCTCTTGTCCGCGCCGCGGCGCCGGTGCTGCCCACGCCGGTGGATTAGAATGAAAACAGGCCTTAGCCCTTACACAGCAAGCGCATATTGCTATTATTAATATAGCACTTTTCAAAAAATCACTCCCGCCGATGCCACGCCGTGTACAGCGCCCCCACACGGCCGCACTTCCCCCACGCTCCCGTACGCTCAATTCCATGGACAAAGACCAACGCTTCACCCAGGCCGCCGCTGAACTCGGCTATTCCTTCGATGGCGAGATCAAGATCGGCGGCCACTACGTGCCGCTGGTGCGCGACGGGAACACCGTGTACCTGAGCGGGCAGATCCCCCGCGTGGGCGATGTGGTGGTGGTGCAGGGGCGCGCGGGCGACACTGTCTCCCTGCCGCAGGCCCAGCACGCCGCGCGGGTCTGCGTGATGCGCGCGCTGGCGCTGCTGCAGCGGAGCCTGGGCAGCCTGGAGCAGGTACGCACGTTGCTGCGCATCACCGTGTATGTGCAGTGCACGGCCGACTTTACGCAGCAAAGCGAGGTGGCCGACGGCGCATCGGACCTGCTGTTTTCCATCCTGGGCGAGGCCGGCGCGCACACCCGCACCTCGGTGGGCGTGCAGCAGTTGCCCAAGAACGCGACGGTGGAAGTCGATCTGGTCGCCTCCGTGCACGGCCCGGCCTGAGCGCACACTGTGGCTGCCGCCAAGCAGGGCAGGCAGCCGGCCAGCGCCGCACGATCCGAACCCGATCTTCGGACGGGCGTGGGGCCAGTGCTACGTCGGCCATTCCAGCGCATTCGGAAGGCGCCAACGCCCGCCGCGCCGAAGCGCTGCCGTGCAGATCGCGGCGCCGTCCGACACGCGCGGCCCCCTGGCCGGCGCCCCGGCCCGCGCCGGGCGAGAGAAGATCTGCGCATGACCTCGCACACCGCCTCCCCCTCCTGCGCCCGTCCGGCGTCTCCCGGCTCCGCTTTGCCGCCTGCGCAGCCCCGCGGGCGGCAATGGCTGGCACTGGCCGGCTGGCTGGCGCTGGCCTTCGCCACCGCAGCCATCGGCAGCGTGGCCTCGGTGCAGGCACCGCAGTTCTATGGCCAGCTCGTGCAGCCGGAATGGGCGCCCCCGCCCTCCGTCTTCGGCCCGGTGTGGACGGTGCTGTTCGCCCTGATGGGCATCGCCGCCTGGCTGGTCTGGCGCACGCCGCAAGGCGCCGCACGGCGGCAGGCGCTGGCGCTCTTCTGCGGGCAGTTGGTACTCAATGCGCTGTGGAGCTGGCTGTTCTTCCAATGGCAGCTGGGCGCCTGGGCGCTGGCCGACATTGCCGCGCTGTGGCTGGGGGTGGCCGCCACGCTGGCGGCCTTCTGGCGCCTGCGGCCGCTGGCCGGCGCACTGCTGGTGCCCTATCTGGCCTGGATCAGCTTTGCCGCCGCCCTGAACTTCACGCTGTGGCGTCTGAACCCGCAGGTACTGGGCTGACCTGGGAAGTGCCACGCGCGCCGACGGCGCGCAGGCTCAGAGCGCCTTGCGCAGGTTGGCCGGCGCGATCTTGAGCGCCTCGCGGTACTTGGCCACGGTGCGGCGGGCGCACTCGATGCCCTGCTCTTTCAGCATCTCCGCGATCTGGCTGTCCGACAGCGGTTTGTTCGGGTTCTCGGCCGAGACGAACTGCTTGATGAGCGCCCGCACCGCCGTGCTGGAGGCATTGCCGCCCGTCTCCGTGCCCAGCCCCGAGCCGAAGAAGTACTTCAGCTCATAGGTGCCCTGCGGCGTGGCCATGTACTTGGCCGTGGTCACGCGGCTGATGGTGGATTCGTGCAGGCCCAGTTCGTCGGCGATGTCGCGCAGCACCAGCGGGCGCATGGCCAGTTCGCCATGGACGAAGAAATTCTTCTGCCGGTCCACGATGGCGCGCGACACACGCAGGATGGTGTCGAAGCGCTGCTGGATGTTCTTGATGAACCAGCGCGCCTCCTGCAGCCGCTGCTGCAGCGCCTGGTGGCCCTCGCCACCGCGGTTGCCGCGCAGCGCGCCGGCGTAGATGTCGTGCACGCGCAGGCGCGGCATCACATCCGGGTTGAGCTGCACGCTGAAGTTCTGCTGCGCGCCGCGCCCCGTCTTCTTGACGATCACGTCGGGCACGATGATGTTGCGCTCCACGTCCGTGAAGCGCCGGCCGGGCCGCGGCTCCAGCCGCGCGATGAGGGCCATGGCGCTGCGTGTGCGCTCCTCGCCGGCGCCGCAGGCCTGCGTCAGCCGCCGCACGTCGCGGCGGGCGAGCATGTCCAGCGGCTGGCGGCAGATGGCCAGGGCCGCCTGCAGCACCTCGGGGTCGCCTTCCTCGTCGTGCTGCAGCGCCTTGAGCTGCAACGTCAGGCACTCGGCCAGGCCGCGGGCGCCCACGCCCGTCGGCTCCAGGCTCTGCAGCAGGCGCAGGGCCACGGTGAAGCGGTGCACCAGCTCCTCGACCTGCTCGGGATCTTCCTCGCCGGCCAGGCTCACGGCCAGGGACTCCAGCGGCTCGTCCAGGTAGCCGTCGTCGTTGAGCGATTCGATCAAAAAGCGCAGCGCCGCCGTGTCCACCTCGGACAGCCGCAGGGACAGGGCCTGACGGTGCAGGAATTCGGTGAGCGACAGGTGGCTGCGCGCCAGCTCGGTGGCATCGGCCTCATCGCCCTCGTCGCCGCCGTTGCGGTTGCGCGCGGGGGCGTCGCCGCCCCACTCGCTGTCGTCGGGCGCCATGTCCACCGTGCCATCGCCTTCCCAGTCGGGCGTGTCGGTCGCAGCGTCGGCGGTGGCCGGGGTATCGGTATCGGATGAGGCTTCTGCAGCCGTGGTGCTTGCGCTGGATGTTCCTGAATACAGAGCATCTTCAGCGTGTCGGTCGTCTTCCTGTACGGGTGCATCGGCCTGCGCCAGGCCGAAGTCCTCGCGCGGCGCCTCTTCGGCCGTGCGCTCCAGGAACGGGTTGTCGTCGAGCATCTGCTCGACCTCCTGCGACAGCTCCAGCGTCGACAGCTGCAGCAGGCGGATGGATTGCTGCAGTTGCGGCGTGAGCGCCAGGTGTTGCGAGACGCGGAGGGAAAGGCCCTGCTTCATCGCATCAACCGGCGCACGCCGCGGCCGGGCCCATGGGGCGCCGCGTCCGGCACGAAGGGACGGATGGCAGGCAGCCCATGCTCACATCCGGAAGTGTTCGCCCAGGTAGACGCGGCGTACCTCGGGGTTGTCGACGATCTCGGCAGGCGTGCCCTGGGCCAGCACGCGGCCATCGCTGATGATGAAGGCGTGGTCGCAGATGCCCAGCGTCTCGCGCACGTTGTGGTCGGTGATGAGCACGCCGATGCCGCGCTCCTTCAGGAAGCCGATGATGCGCTGGATCTCGATCACGGCGATCGGATCGATGCCGGCGAAGGGCTCGTCGAGCAGGATGAAGCGCGGCTGCGTGGCCAGCGCACGGGCGATTTCCACGCGCCGCCGTTCACCGCCCGACAGGGCCAGCGCGGGCGACTGGCGCAGATGCTCCACGCGCAGCTCCTGCAGCAGGGCCGTCAGGCGCTCCTCGATCACGGCGCGCGTGAGCGGCTTGCCGTGCTCGTCCTTCTGCAGCTCCAGCACGGCGCGCACGTTCTCTTCCACATTGAGCTTGCGGAAGATGGAGGCCTCCTGCGGCAGGTACGACAGGCCCAGGCGCGAACGGCGGTGGATGGGCATGTCGGCCACCGACTGGCCGTCGATGCGGATGTCGCCGCCATCGCAGCGCACCAGTCCCACGATCATGTAGAACGACGTGGTCTTGCCGGCGCCGTTCGGGCCGAGCAGGCCCACGACCTCGCCCTTCTGAACCAGCATGGACACGTCCTTGACGACCTTGCGGCTGCCGTAGGACTTCTCGAGGTGCATCACCTCCAGGCGGCTTTCGCCCGTCGCCCTGGAGGCGGAGGGTGTGGAATTCGAATCGCTCACTTCGCGCCGTCGTTCAGTTGGGGGCTGGACCGCAGGGCCGGTGCCGGGGTGGCGGGCGCGTTGGCCGGCGCGGCACCCGACGCGGGCTCCTTGGGCGCCAGCACGGCACGCACGCGGCCGCCCGGCGTACCCGATGCCGTGCCGGCGGGCGCCGTGCGCTGGCCATCCACGGTGAACACATCGGTGACGTTGTTGTAGACGATGGTGGCCCCCTGCAGCTCGTCGGTCAGGGTGGCCTCGCGGTAGCGGCGCAGCTCGGCGCGGCGGATGAACTTCACGATGTCGGCCTTGCCGTCGTACTCGATCACCTCGCCCTCGCCCTCGACGTATTCGTCGGGCGCTCCGGGCAGCGTGTCGCGCTTTTGGCGGAAGAAGGCGCGCTGGCCGGCCTCCGCGGTGACCACGCCGTACTGGAAGCCGTCCGGATCCTGACGGACATCAAGCCGCGCGCCGCGCAGCACGATGGTTCCCTTGGTCATGACCACGCGGCCGGTGAAGACGCTGGTCTGCTTGAGCTCATCGTGGCGCAGCGCGTCGGCCTCGATGTTCATGGGCTTGTTGCGGTCGGCCTTCTCGGCGCGTACGCCCCATGAGGCACAGGCCAGCGCACAAAGCAGGAGGAGCGGGAGCAGTTGTTTTCTCATAGGGCACGAATCTTGCGGTCATTGTACTGACGCTGCCTGGCCTTTGCGCGGCAAAGACCCGCGATCCCGCAAAAGGCTGCACCGCACCGTCGCAGCACGCTGCAGAAAGCACAACGCGCCCGAAGGCGCGTCGCAGTCTGCGGGCATGCCGGCAGGGCCGGCACCGGGCCTCAGCCCTTGCGCGCCTGCGCTGCCAGCTGGTCGACCACCTGCAGCACGTTCTGCATGTTGCCGGCCATGGTGCCGTCGGTGTAGTAGCGGCCGGCCACGCCCATCGAGGGCACGCCTTCCACGCCATAGGCCTCCTGCAGCTGCGACGCCTTGCGCACCTGGTTGGAGACGGTGAAGGAGTTGTAGACCTCCTTGAACTTGGCCGCATCCACGCCCTGCTTGGCGATCCAGTCGAAGATCAGCTCGTCCTTGTTCAGTGGCAGGCGCTCGACGTGCACGGCGCGGAAGACCTTGGCATGCACCTCGGGCAGCTTGCCCATGCCTTCCAGCGCGAAGTACAGCTTTTGCTGCGGCACGAAGGTGGCGTTGAACGCCACCGGAACGCGGCGGATGTGCAGGTCCTTCGGGGCGGCCTTGATCCAGGCTTCCAGCGCCGGTTCGAAGGCATTGCAGTGCGGGCAGCTGTACCAGAAGAACTCGATGACCTCGACCTTGCCGGCCGAGACTTCCGTAGGCACGGGCTTGCCGAGCTTCACGTACTCCTTGCCTTCCTTGAACTGGCGGGCCTGCGCGAACGCGGGCGTGGCCAGGGGCAGCGTCAGGGCGGAGGCGGCCGCCGCAGTGGCGGCGGACAGGGAAAACTCGCGGCGTTTCATGAGACGGGACACTCCTTGGTTCGATCTGAGGTTTGTGAGCGGCAGGCGGTGCAAAAGTTCAGTTCAGCGCTGCACGCGCACCAGCGCGGATTCGACGGCCACGCCGTCCAGCTTTTCCTTCAGGGCTTCCGCATCGTCGCGCTTGGTGAACGGACCCACCCGCACCCGGAACACCGTGCGGCCGTTCTGCTCGCGCTCGCTCACCCGCGCCTCCCAGCCCAGCATGGCCAGCTTGGCGCGCTGGGCATCGGCATCGGCCTGCGTGCGGAAAGCGCCCGCCTGCACGAAGTAGTCGAACGGATCGGCACCGGGCGTAGCGGCGGCACGGGCGCGCGCCAGATCGCCCAATGGATCGGACGTGGTGGCCGGCTTGCTGGCCGCGCCGCGGGGCGCCGAGGCCGCGGCCACGGCGCTGCTGGCCGTGACGGCGGGCGTGGGCAGCGCCGGGTCGGCCACGGATGCGGCCGGCACGGTGGGGCGCGCCGGGTTCTTGCCGTACATCGGCGAATTCGGGTCCCAGTTCTTGTTGCGCTGGGCTTCGACGGCGTCCTGGTCGACCGTGCGCGGGCCGGTCTTGTTCAGGAAGGGCACGGGCACCTTGGTCACGTAGACGGCTACGCCCAGGGCCACGCCCAGGCCGACCACCACGCCCAGGATGAAGCCGACCGCGGTGCCGCCACGTTGCTGATTCTTCATACTTCTTGTACTCACATTCTTTGGGGCGCCGACACGCCCAGCACCGCCAGGCCATTGTGCAATACCTGGGCGGTGGCGGCGACCAGCGCCAGGCGTGCCTTCTTCACCGCTTCGTCGTCCACCAGGATGCGCTCGGCGTCGTAGTAGCTGTGGTAGCTGGCGGCCAGATCGCGCAGGTAGAAGGTCACGTCGTGCGGTGCCTCGCCGTCTGCGGCGGCGGTGAGCATCTCGGGGTACTTGGCCAGCTGCAGCATCAGCGCCTGGGCCTGCGGGCCGTCCAGGGCCGACAGGTCCACGTCCTTGAGCGAAGCCACGTCGCTGCCGCCGGCCTCTGCCCAGGCGCGCAGCACCGACTGGATGCGCGCATGCGCGTACTGCACGTAGTACACCGGGTTGTCGTTGTTCTGCGCCACGGCCAGGTCGACGTCGAAGGTGTATTCGGTGTCAGGCTTGCGGCTCAGAAGGAAGAAACGCACCGCGTCCTTGCTGGTCCATTCGATCAGGTCGCGCAGGGTGACGTAGCTGCCGGCGCGCTTGCTGATCTTGACCTCTTCGCCGCCCTTGACCACGCGCACCATGGTGTGCAGCACGTAGTCGGGGTAGCCCTGCGGAATGCCCACGTCGGCGGCCTGCAGGCCGGCGCGCACGCGGGCGATGGTGCCGTGGTGGTCCGTGCCCTGGATGTTCACGACCTTGGTGAAGCCGCGTTCCCACTTGGCGATGTGGTAGGCCACATCGGGCACGAAGTACGTGTACGTGCCGTCCTTCTTGCGCATCACGCGGTCCTTGTCGTCACCGTAGTCGGTGGACTTGAGCCACAGCGCGCCGTCCTGCTCGTAGGTGTGGCCGTTGGCCACCAGCCGGTTCACGGTGGCCTCGACGCGGCCGCTGGTGTACAGGCTCGATTCCAGGTAGTACTCGTCGAACTGGAGGTTGAAGGCCTGCAGGTCCTTGTCCTGCTCGTTGCGCAGGTAGGCGACCGCGAACTGGCGGATGTTGTCGTAGTCCTCGACATCGCCGTTGGCGGTGAACTCGCGGTCGTCGGCCTTGACGGTGGCCTTGGCCTTGAAGGCCTCGGCGATGTCGGCGATGTAGTCGCCGTTGTAGAAATTCTTGGCCAGCGGGTTCTCGCTGTCGGTGGGCCAGCACGCATCGCCCGGCTTGAAGCCCTTGGCGCGCAACTGCGTGCTCTTGGTGAGCGTGTCGATCTGCACGCCTGCGTCGTTGTAATAGAACTCGCGGTGCACCGTCCAGCCCTGGGTGCTGAACAGGTTGCAGATCGCATCGCCCAGCGCCGCCTGGCGGCCATGACCCACGTGCAGCGGGCCGGTGGGGTTGGCGGAGACGAACTCGACCAGCAGGCGCTGGCCGTTGTCCGGCTGGTAGCCGAAGCGCTCGCCCGCGGCCAGCACCTCGCGCACGATCTCTTGCTTGGCGGCGGGCTTGAGCCGGATGTTCAGGAAGCCGGGGCCGGCGATCTCGATGGCAACGACCCAGCGCGCAAAGGCGGGCGTGGCTTCCAGCGCGGCCTTGAGCTGCTCGCCCAGGGCGCGCGGGTTGAGCTTGAGCGGCTTGGCCAGCTGCATGGCGGCGGTGCAGGCGAAATCGCCGTGCGCGGCCACCTTGGGCGATTCAAAAGCAGCGCGCCCGGCAGCGCCGGGCGACAATTTTTCCAGCTCGCCGGCCAGCGCCGCGAGCAATTCCTGTTTGACGGAGAGCATGCACGGATTCTACGGGGCGGCCGTCATCCGCCGCGCGCCGGCCGGCGTTATGCTGAACAGCCTTGGTTGCTGGGCGCCGGGTGGCGTTCAGTCCGGGGCTGCTGTTCATCCCTACTGCAGGAGCATTACATGAAGAAACTGCTTTCCCTGATGACCGCCGCGGGCCTGGCCCTTTCGCTGTCCACCGCGACCCACGCTGCCGACGCCCCCGCGGCTGCGGCCTCTGCCCCCGCCAAGGCGCCCACGGCGCAGCAGAGCAAGATGACCGCCTGCAATGCCGACGCCAAGACCAAGGACCTCAAGGGCGACGAGCGCAAGGCCTTCATGAAGGAATGCCTCTCGGCCAACAAGCAGGAAAAACAGCAGGACAAGATGAAGACCTGCAACGCAGACGCCAAGACCAAGGCGCTCAGCGGCGACGCACGCAAGGCGTTCATGAAGGAATGCCTGAGCGGGAAGTGACATCCCCCTGAGGCGCTGCGCGCCTTCCCCCTTCTCTCGGCTACGCCGGGAAGGGGGACGCCGCCGGTGGCCGGGCGAAGCCCGTTCCACGGCGTCTGCTGGCATGACCTGCTCCGCGGCCTTGCGGCTCTGGGTGCACGCAAGTTGCCGGCGGATTTTGGCGGCGTCAAAGAGCGCAACGGGCATCAGCACTGCCCTTGGACTTGACGCCCCCACCTCCACCCTGCATGCCTCGCGCTGCAGGGTTTTCTTTTTTCAGCGGGTGAAGACGCCGCGCGCCAGGAACACGCCCAGCAGCGGAATGAGCACCAGCAGATGCGCCTCGATCATCACCAGGCGGCGCGTGCTGCGCAGGGCCGCTTCGTCCGGCAGGGCGCCGGTGGTGCGCAGGGCCTTGCGCCAGCGCAGAAAGCGCATGGTGGGCACGATGGACATCAGTCCGATCACGATGAACAGCGTCACTTTGGCGTGCAGCAGCGGCTGCGTGCCGTACCACGCCGCGCCCTTCATGCCCCAGACCACGCGGGCGGCGCCGGTGAGCAGTACCGCCAGGGCGGAGACGCCGTAGAGCAGGTCCACCCGCGCCAGGCGCTCGACCACGGCCGGGTTGATCCACTCCTTGCGGCACAGCGCCGCCTCACTGGCAAGGAAGGTGGCCATCATCAGGATGGTCAGCAAATGGGCATAGGCCAGCAGGGCTTCGGTGGTCATGGGCGCGGTTCTCGTGGGAGGGGGAATCGATGACAGGCGCGCATCCTAGCCCGGCCGTGCGGACGCGGCCAGGGGTTGGCATCAAGACGATAATGAAAACCATTCTTATCCATTATTTAGAATGCGGGACCATGCCGCCCCTGTCTTCCGCCACCGCCCCTGCCGAACCGATGCGACATGCACAGCAGCTGTATGCTGGGCACCATGCCTGGCTGCTGTCGCGCCTGCAGGCCCGGCTGCGCAACCTGGCCGAGGCGCAGGACGTGGCTTCCGAGACCTTCCTGCGCGTGTTGGCCGCACCCCAGCCCGTTGTGGTGCAGGAGCCCCGCGCGTTTCTCACCACCATCGCCAAGCGGCTGCTGTTCACGCTGTGGCGGCGCCGTGAGCTGGAGCGCGCCTATGCCGAGACCCTGGCACTGCAGCCGGAAGAGTTCGCGCACTCGCCCGAAGACCGCATCCTGCTGCTGGAAACGCTCGAATACATCGCCCAAACGCTGGACGGCCTGCCGCTCAAGGCGCGCCAGGCGTTTCTGCTCAGCCAAGTCGACGGACTGACGTACGCCGCCATCGCGCAGCAGCTAGGCATTTCCCAGAGCACGGTGCGGCGCCACATGGCCGAAGGCTTCCGCCGCATCGCGCGGGCGCTGGTGCGGCAGCAGGCCGGCGTCCCTCTGCCGTGCGTCGCGTGATGGCCGGGCGCTGCGCCGCTCCCGGCGACAGCGCGGCGGCGCTGGACGCCGCCACCGAGGCGGCTATCGGCTGGCTGGTGACCTTGGGCTCGGGCGAGGTGCAAGCCTGCGAGCGCCGCAGTTTCGAGCGCTGGCTGGCGGCCCACCCGCAGCACCGACAGGCCTGGAACGCCCTGAACCAGCCACTGGCACAGCTGCTGGACCCGTTGCGGCCCGCAGCGGCGGCCGCATCCGCATCCGCATCTGGATTGCACACCCCCGCCGCCGCACCGCCCGGCCGCCTGATGGGCGACGCGCTGGCCCGCGCGGAGGCGCGCACGCGGCGGCGGCGCCAGGTGCTGCTGCGCGGCGCCCTCGGCGTGGGCGGGGTGGCGGTGGGCGCGGCGCTGCTCGCCGACCGCTTTGCGCCGCTGGGCGGCTGGAGCGCGGATCTGCGCACCGCCACGGGTGAGCGGCGTGACTTCGCGCTGCCCGACGGCAGCACGGTGACGCTGGATGCGCGCTCCGCGGCCGACCTGCACTTTGCCGGCGGCCAACGCACGGTCGTCCTGCGCCAGGGGGCGCTGATGGCGCAGGCCGCGCCAGCGCGCCACGCGCCGGGCGGCGCGCCGTTCATCGTGCGCACCGCGCAGGGGCAGGTGCAGGCGCTGGGCACGCGCTTCGTGGTGCGGCAGGAGGTCACGCACACCCAGGTGGGCATGCTGGAGCACAGCGTCGCCATCACCACGCCGGCAGGAGACCGCCTGCAGCTGGACGAGGGCCAGAGCGCGCGCTTCGGCGGCCCCGGCGGCATCGAGCGCACGCCGCAGTCGCCAGTGGCCGCCAGCGCCTGGCAGCGCGGCATGCTGGAAGCCCATGACCTGCCGCTGGGCGAGGTGGTGCAGGCACTGCGTGCCTACCGCCCGGGTTTCATCCGCGTATCGCCCCAGGCGGCAGCGCTGCGCGTGTACGGCACCTACGCGCTGGACGACACCGACCGCGCCCTGGCCGCGCTCGCGGAGACGCTGCCGGTGCAGGTGCGCGTGTACCAGCGCGGCTGGCTGGTGCGCATCGAGTGAGCGCGAACAAAGGCAAAAGTGCCTCCCGCGCCCGATGGGAAAGCGCATGAAGCTATTCATTTGATAGCAAATCCGCCGGCGCGAAAAAAAGATGAACACTTTTCTTCGCCCGCGCGACAAGCCAGGGAGACCGCTTTTCATCCCTGTATCTGTCGAGAGAAACCGCATGCCGCTTCCCTGCCCCCTGCCCTTGCGCGCCCTGTCCATCGCCACCCTGCCTGCGCATTCAACGCCCAGGCCCAGTCCCCCGCCCCGTCGGCCCCGCCTTCCGCCGCCACCGCGCCGGCCGTGCGCAGCTACGACCTGCCCGCCCAGCCGCTGGGCAGCGCGCTGGCGCGCATCGCGGCCGACCAGGGCCAGCAGATCAGCATCGACGCCGAACTGGTACGCGGCCGCACCGCCCCCGCCGTGCACGGCAGCTACACCCCCGAGCAGGCGGCCCGCGCGGCCCTGGCCGGCAGCGGGCTGGCGCTGACGCATACCGGGCGCGGCAACTGGGGGCTTGCCCCTGCCCCGGCGCCCTCCGTCGCTATGCCTGCGGCACCCGCCACCGGCGCCCACGCCCTGCCGGCGGTGACGGTGTCCGGCAAGGCCGAGGGTTCGACCACGGAGGGCACGGGCTCCTACACCACCTGGTCCACCAGCAGTTCGACCCGGCTCAACCTGACCCCGCAGGAGACGCCGCAGCCCATCTCGGTCATCACGCGCCAGCGCATGGACGACCAGGCCCTCGTCGGCCTGAACGACATCATGGATGCCACGCCGGGCATCACCGTCAAGGCGTTCGGCGTGGGCGGCGACGGCCCGCAGATCTGGGCGCGCGGCGCCAGCATCACCAACTTCCAGATCGACGGCATCCCCAGCTCCACGTCGATGAGCAACTACCTGCAGAGCAGCGTGCTGTACGACCGCGTGGAAGTGGTCAAGGGCGCCACCGGCATGATGAGCGGACTGGGCACGCCGTCGGCCACCATCAACTGATCCGCAAGCGCCCCACGAAGGAGGCGCAGGCCAGCGTGACGGCCGAGGCGGGCAACTGGTCGCGCTACGGCACGGGGGCCGACCTGTCGCGCCCCTTGAACGACGACGGCTCCGTGCGCGGCCGCCTGGTGGCCGACTTCAAGCGCCAGGGCGCGTGGACGGACAACTACCGCCAGGACTACAGCGTGCTCTACGGGATCGTCGAGGCCGACCTGGGCCCGCGCACGCTGCTCACCGTGGGCGCCACGCACATCCAGCGCGACACGGACGCGCCGATCCGCGCCTTCCCCATCCTCTACGACAACGGCGTGCCCACCGGCGCCCGCCCTTCGGACGGCAAGGCGCCCGACTGGACCTATTACAACCACCAGCACGACAGCGTGTTCGGCTCGCTGGAGCACACCTTCGGCTCGGGCTGGAGCGCCAAGGCCGAGCTGACGCATGCGCGCTATACCTACGACGCCGTGATCGCCTCGCTCGGCGGCACCATCAACCAGGCCGGCACCGGCCTCTATGCGCAAAGCCCCCTGTGGGCCAACACGGCGCACCAGAGCAGCCTGGACGCCTACGTGACCGGGCCGTTCTCACTGCTCGGGCGCCGGCATGAGCTGATCGGCGGCGTCACGCTGTCGCGCGTGGCGCAGGACAGCCCCAGCTACCCTGTGGTGCGCCAGAACGTGCGCGGCATCTTCGGCTGGGCCGATCCGGTGCCAGCGCCCACGTTCCCGCAGACCGGCGAAAGCGAATCGACGGAATACCAGTACGGCGCCTATCTCAGCGCGCGCCTGCAGCTCAGCGACGCCACCAGCCTGCTGGCCGGCGGGCGCCTGACGAGCTGGAAGCGCGACACCCGCGGCCTGACCTACGCCAGCGGCGCGGTGACGCAGGCGCACGCCCGCGAGAACAGCGTGTTCATTCCGTACCTGGGCATCGTCCACGCGCTGAACGACACCTACTCGCTGTATGCCAGCTACACCAAGATCTTCCGCCCGCAGGACGCCGCCACGCTGCGCAACACCCTGAGCGGCGAGATGGCCCCGGAAGAAGGCGTGAGCTACGAGGCCGGCATCAAAGCCAGCTTCCAGGGCGGCGCGCTGACGTCCAGCCTGTCGCTGTTCCGCACCCAGCAGGACAACCTGGCGCTGTGGAACGCGGCCCTCTTCACGTATGAAGCCGTGAACGACGCCACCACCGAGGGCGTGGAGCTGGAGCTGAACGGCCAGCTCACGCCCGGCTGGCAGTTCGGCGCCGGCTACACCTACAGCGAAAGCCACAACCAGGCGGGCAAGCGCATCATGACGCGCATTCCGCGCAACACCGTCAAGCTGTTCACCACCTACCGCCTGCCGGGCGACTGGCACCGCCTCACGCTGGGCGGCGGCGCCAACTGGGAAACCCGCACGGGCGACCCGCTGGCCACCTACACGCAGAACAGCTACGCCGTGGTCAACCTGATGGCGCGCTACGAGGTGACGCCGCAGCTCACGCTGAGCGCCCACCTGAACAACGCGCTGGACAAGCGCTACTACGCCGCGCTGGCCGGCGGCTCGGGCATGTTCGGTGCGCCGCGCAACTTCATGCTGTCGATGAAGTACAGGTTCTGACCGGCGCCGGGCGCCCCGCGGTGGCACGGCGGGGCGGCGGGCATGCAAAAAAGTGAGCAGCCAGCGCTTGATAGGAATTGATTTCAACTAAAAAAGCATTTGAAACCTATATCTGACAAGCGCTGGCTGCTCTTTATTTTGACGACGCATGGCCACCGCGCAAGCGTCGCCCCACCCCAAGAAAAAAGCGGTGCGGCCCCGAAGGTCCGCACCGCCTTTGGCAGTGGACAGGTCGTGCGGCCGATCAGGCGGGCGTGGCGACCGGCGTGGCTTCTTCCGCCACGGTCACGGGCAGGGGCAGCGGCTCGCCGTTCAGGGCGGCATCCAGGCGCTCGTGGTCCAGCGCGTTTTCCCAGCGCGAGACGACCACGGTGGCCACGGCGTTGCCGATGAAGTTGGTCAGCGAACGGCACTCGGACATGAAGCGGTCCACGCCCAGGATCAGCGCCATGCCGGCCACGGGCACTTCGGGCACCACGGCCAGGGTGGCGGCCAGGGTGATGAAGCCGGCGCCGGTCACGCCGGCTGCGCCCTTGGACGACAGCATGGCGACCAGCAGCAGCGCGATCTGGTGGCCCAGCGTCAGGTGCGTGTCGGTGGCCTGGGCGATGAACAGGGCGGCCAGCGTCATGTAGATGTTGGTGCCGTCCAGGTTGAACGAGTAGCCGGTGGGGACCACTAGGCCGACGACGGACTTCTTGCAGCCGGCGCGTTCCATCTTCTCCATCAGCGACGGCAGGGCCGACTCGGACGACGACGTGCCCAGCACCAGCAGCAGCTCGGCCTTCAGGTACTTGATGAGCTTGATGACCGAGAAGCCGCAGGCACGGGCCACCGCGCCGAGAATGACCAGCACGAACAGCAGCGAGGTGATGTAGAACGTGGCGACCAGTTCGGCCAGGTTCAGCAGCGAGCCCAGGCCGAACTTGCCGATGGTGAAGGCCATGGCACCGAAGGCGCCGATGGGCGCGGCCTTCATGACGATGTTGACCAGCTTGAACACCGGCACCGTCAGCGATTCCAGGAAGTTGTACACCGGCTTGCCGGCGTTGCCCGACAGCGCCAGCGCCACGCCGAAGAGCACGGCCACCAGCAGCACCTGCAGGATGTTGTCGCCCACGAAGGGGCTGACCAGCGTCTTGGGAATGATGTCCATGACGAAGCCGGTCAGGGTCATGTCGTGCGACTTGGCGACGTAGGAACTGACTTCCTTCTGGTCCAGATCGGCCGGGTTGATGTGCATGCCGGCGCCCGGCTGCATCACATTCGCGACGATCATGCCGATCACCAGCGCCAGCGTGGAGAAGGTCAGGAAGTACGCCATGGCCTTGCCGAACACGCGGCCCACGCTGCTGAGCTGCGTCATGCCGGCGATGCCGGTGACGATGGTCAGGAAGATCACCGGGGCGATGATCATCTTGATCAGCTTGATGAACGCGTCGCCCAGCGGCTTGAGCGCGGCGCCGTAGGCGGGCTCGAAGTGGCCGAGCAGCACGCCCAGGATGATGGCGACCACCACCTGGAAGTACAGCTGGCGGTAGAACGGCAGGGGCAGCCGCGGGTGGCGGATGTCCGCGGTGGGAATGGCATGCATGGGGCAGTCTCCTGGATCGGGGTGAGGCACCACCAGGGTGCTTCGAGGGTGCCGGTTGTACTGCTGGCCGCCGCCGGGGCCGATAACCTATTGGTATTAGCCGCCGCGGCGCCCCTCGGGGCGCGCGCGCCCACCTAGGGAAAGCCCTAGGGTGCTGCGGCCTGCCAAGGGCCGACGCCCGCCCCGTTCACCCGCCTCGCGGACAATCGCCCGGTGCGCGCGCCCTCCACCCACCGACGGAATTTCTGGACCCTGCTCATCCTGCTGGGCGGCATGGCCGGCTGCATGCTACTGGCCGGGCAGCTGGCCTGGCGCCACTCGCTGCACGAGGAAAGCGAAACGGTGCAGCGCCAGCTGGCGCTGTACGGCCAGACGCTGGGCCAGCGCATCGACCGCTACCGCACCCTGCCCGAGGTGCTGGCGCTCGACGAGCAACTGCGCGACGCCCTGCGCCGCCCCCTGCCCGCGCAGGAGGTGGACCGGCTCAACCGCAAGCTGGAGCAGGCCAACGGCGCCAGCCAGTCGTCCACACTGACGCTGATCGATCGCCAGGGCCAGGCCGTGGCCGCCAGCAACTGGCGCAGCGCCACCAGCAACGTGGGCGTGGACTACAGCTTCCGCCCCTACGTGCAGCAGGCGCTGGCCCAGGGCAATGGCAGCTTCTACGGCATCGGCGTGACGACCGGCGAGCCGGGGTACTTTCTGTCGCAGGCCATCCGCGACGAGCAGGGGCGCACGCTGGGCCTGGTGGCCATCAAGATCGCACTGCAGGAGCTGGAGCGCGAGTGGCTGCAGACGCCCGACATCGTGCTGGCCTCCGACGCCCACGGCGTGGTGTTCCTCGCCAGCCAGGACGACTGGCGCTACCGCCTGCTGCAGCCCCTGACCGACGCCGAGCGCAACGAACTGAGCAGCACGCGCCAGTACGCCGACCAGCCGCTGCGCCCGCTGGAGTTCCGCGTGGCCGAGCGGCTGGACGACGGCGGGCGACTGGTCACGCTGCAGGCCCCCGCCCTGCCCGGCCGGGTGCTGTGGCATACGCAGCCGCTGGAGGGCACGGCCTGGCGGCTGCACCTGGTGCACGAGACGCACAGCAGCGTGGCCGACAGCCGCTGGGCGGCCGCGGCCGGCGCCGGCGGCTGGCTGGCCGGCGGCCTGCTGGTGCTCTTCATCCGCCAGCGCCAGCGCCTGGCCCGCCTGCGCCAGCGCAGCCGGCAGGAGCTGGAGACGGTGCTGCAGCAGCACGCGCAGGAGCTGCGCACGGCGCAGGACGGCATCGTGCAGGCCGCCCAGCAGGCGGCGCAGCAGACCGACATGGGGCTGTCGCGCAGCCTGGAGCACCTGCCGCAGGGCGTGGTCATCATCGACGCCGACCTGAAGCTGGTGGCCTGGAACTCGCGCTACGTGCAGCTGTTCCGCTACCCGGCCGATCTGATGGTGGTGGGCCAGCCCATCGAGGATCTGCTGCGCCACAACGCGCGCCGCGGCCTGCTGGGGCCTGGCCCGGTGCAGGAGGCCATCGACCGGCGCATCGCGCACCTGCGCAGCGGCACGCCGCACCTGCACGAAAGCGCCAAGGACGACGGCACGGTGCTGGAGATCCGCGGCAACCCGCTGCCCGACGGCGGCTTCGTCACCAGCTACGCGGACATCACCAGCTACAAGAACGCCGCGCGCGAGCTGCGCTCGCTGGCCGACGCCCTGGAGCAGCGCGTGGCCGACCGCACGCGCGACCTGGACGCCGCCCGCCAGGAGGCCGAGCGCGCCAACCGCTACAAGACGCGCTTCGTCGCCGCCGCCGTGCACGACCTGCTGCAGCCGCTGAACGCGGCGCGCATGTTCACCTCGCTGCTGCGCAGCCACCTGCAGGGCGAGGCGGCGCAGCGCGCGGCCGACAGCATCGACGGCGCGCTGGCCTCGCAGGACGCCATCCTCAACAGCCTGCTGGACATCGCGCGCATGGAGTCGGGCCAGCTGGAGGTGCGCGTGCGCGACGTGGCGCTGGGCCCGCTGCTGCAGGTGCTGGGCCACAACTTCGGCGTGCTGGCCGAGCGGCGCGGGCTGCAGCTCGCCTGCGTGCCCACGCGCTGCGTGGTGCGCACGGACGAGAACCTGCTGCGGCGCATCCTGCAGAACTTCGTCTCCAACGCCATCCGCTACAGCCGGCGCGGGCGCATCGTGGTGGGCTGCCGCCGCGACGGCCCGGACCATGTGCGCATCGAGGTGCACGACCAGGGGCCGGGCATCCCCGAGGCATTGCAGCGCGAGATCTTCGAAGAGTTCCGCCGCCTGGACGAAGGCCGCGACGACGACCGCGGCGCCGGCCTGGGCCTGGCCATCGTCGAACGCCTGGGCCGGCTGCTGGGCCACCCGATCGGCCTGCGCTCGCAGCTGGGGCGCGGCAGCGTGTTCTGGGTGCGCGTGCCGCTGGGCGACGCCGCCGCCGTGCGGCACATCGGCTCGGCGCCCGCTTCGGCGGAGTCCACCACGTCCTCGTCTCTGGCGTCATCGGCGGCGACCGTGCAGGAGGACGACGCGCCCCTCCACGGCAGCAGCGCCTGGGTGATCGAGGACGACGCGCCCACCTGCGCCGCCACGCGCGCGCTGCTGCAGCGCTGGGGCTGCCAGGTGCCGCTGGCCGGCGGCGCACAGGAGGCGCTGGACCAGGCCCGTCCGGGCGGGGCACCGCAACTGGTGCTGCTGGACGTGCACCTGGGCCCGGGCCTGCACGGGCCCGAGGTCTATGCCCAGCTGTGCCAGCGCTGGGGACAGTCGCCGGCCGTGATCCTGGTCACTGCCGAGCGCGACGCCACCCTGCGCCGCCAGGCCGCCGAACGCGGCTGGGGCTTTCTGGCCAAGCCCGTGCGTGCACCGGCGCTGCGGGCGCTGATGAGCCAGACGCTGCTGCGGCTGAAGTAAGGAACATCCCCCTGAGGCGCTGCGCGCCTTCCCCCTTCTCTCGCCTGGCTGCGCAAGGCGGGAAGGGGGACGCAGCCAGCGCGGCGGGGCGGCCCTTGCGCGGCTGCCGCCGGGGTGGGCCGCGCCCCTGCACGAACTGCGCTCCAGGATATCCGCCCCGCGAGGGAGTCCGTCTGCAGCAGCATCTCCCGTTTCCCCTGAAGCGCTGCGCGGCGTCTGCTGGCCTGGCCTGCTCCGCGGCCATGGGACGAGGAAGGCCGTCGTGGTTCCGGGCGCCCGGCTCCGTGGCTCGCTACCGGGACTGCAGCCTGGAACCCGGAGCGCCGCCAGAGCTATGCATTCGATAGCTACCTGCCCTGGATACACAAGGTCTGAAGGGCGATTTCACCCCATCACCCTGCCGCCGTCAGGCAGAAGCCCCGTCCTCCGTCTCCAGACTCTTGACCAGCACGGCGGCCTGGGTGCGGCTGTAGCACTCCAGCTTTTTCAGGATGGCGGTCACGTGCACCTTCACCGTGTTCTCGGCCAGGCCCAGTTCGTGGGCGATCTGCTTGTTCAGCAGGCCGTCGGCCAGGCACAGCAGCACGCGGAACTGCTGCGGCGTGAGCTGGGCCAGGCGGGCGGCCAGCTCGGCGTCGGCCTCGGAGCGCTCGGCCGCCATGGGCGGGAACCAGCTGCCGCCGTCCAGCACGGCGGCGATGGCATCGCCCATGGCGTCGGCCGGGGCCGACTTGGGGATGAAGCCGGCGGCGCCGAACTGCTGGGCGCGGCGGATCACGCGCGGATGATCGTTGGAGGAGATCACCACCACGGGTAGCTGCGGGTACTCGCCCCGCACGTGCAGCAGGGCCGAGAAACCGCGCGTTCCCGGCATGCTCAGGTCCAGCAGCACCAGCTCCACCTCGGGGTGCTCCTGCAGCGCCGTGCCCAGCGTGGCGGCGCTGGCCGCCTCCAGCGTGCGGAACTGGGGCAGGCGCTCGCGCAGCACATGCAGCATCGCAGCGCGGAACAGGGGATGGTCGTCGGCGACCAGGAGCGTGGGCTCGGACATAGCCCGCAGTCTGCCACGCCGCAAGAGGTATGGATCAGGAGGCCCGGCGGGCAAGGGGCTGCGGCTGCAGATGCGGCTGCGGCTGGCGGGGGTGCAGGCAGGCCATGGCTCGGCCGGTGCGCACAGCGCAGCGATGCAGACCGCGCGGCGCCCTGCCGTGGTGAACGACTCCGCGCCGTTTGCTTCCCGGTGGCAGGCAGAGCCCTCAGCCCTTGCGCGGAAACTCCGTGCGCACCCAGTCGTCCACCAGCGCCTTCTCGTGCGCCAGCGGGTCGCTGCCGCGCGCGCCGGGCCGCATCAGAAAGCTGGCGTCGCGCAGCTGGCGCCGGCCCTGGCGCAGCACGCGGCCGTCGGCAGCCAGCAGCTTGAATTCGAGGTCGATGCGCGGCGGGTAGATGTCGCGCACGATGCGCACGTCCGCCGCCTGCGGGCCGCGCCAGGGCTCGAAGCCGCCGGCGCGCTGGACGTCGGTGAGGTGCACTTCCAGCCGTTGCCCCTCGGGCAGGCGCGGCGCGGCCTGGTCGGCCAGGTGCAGGCTGAGGGCGTCCAGCCAGGCCTTGCGCGCCTGCGCGCTCTCGCGCTGCGGGGCATTGCGCGCATCGCTGAAGCGGGCGGGGTCGGCATAGGTGACGCTGACGATACCGGCGGGTACGCCGCCCGGGCCCTCTCCGGCGGGGCCTGCGAGCGGCGCCTCGGGCGCCTGCGTGGCGCAGCCGGCCGCCAGGCAGGCCAGGGCGGCGCCCAGCGCGCGCCGCCACCAGCGCGACAGCCCCGGCCAAGCGGGGGAGATCGTCATCGTCGTCATGGGCTGTCCTCTCTTCCTTGGTTCATTTCTTGTGCTGGCGCGGGGGCGCGTGCCTTCTGGGCTGCGTCAGGGCCTGTTCACACTATTTTTGCCAGTGCGAAGGCCTCCCCCGCCAGGCCAATCTAGACGCGTGACGACGCCAAGGCCGGGGCCTTGGCTAGGAACGCAACGACGAGTGGCCTGGCGAGGGAGGCCTTCCCTTCGGGTTGCGATGCCCACGGGCCATCCGCGGCGTTGCCAAGCCTCGCTGGGGCCGCACCCCAGCTTCGTTTGGCGCCTAGCGCCTGGCCCATGGGCAACGCAACGCATCTGGCAAAAATAGTGTGAACAAGCCCTAGGCCATCAGCTCGCCGGGCGGCCGGCGCCAGAACGCCGGCTGCGCGTAGTGGTGCTTGAGGTAGTCGATCCACAGCCGTACGCGCAGCGGCAGGTGCTTGCGCTGCGGGAAGACCACGTAGATGCCGTTGGGCGGCGCGGCAAACTCTTCCAGCACCGCTACCAGGCGGCCGGCGGCGATCTCGGCCTCCACCTCCCAGGTGCTGCGCCAGGCGATGCCCCAGCCGCCCAGGCACCAGTCGTGCAGCACCTGGCCGTCCGAGCAGTCCAGCGGCCCGCCAGGCTTGAAATGCATCACCTCCGCCGCGCCGTGCTCGCCCGGTACGCGAAACGCCCAGCCGCGTGTCTGCGAGGCGTCGCTCGACAGCGTGAGGCAGTCGTGCTGGGCCAGCTGGTTGGGGTGGGTGGGCACGCCGCGCCGCTCCAGGTAGGCCGGCGTGGCCACGCACAGGCGCCGGTTGTCGGCGATGCGCACGCTCACCAGGGCGGAATCCGGCAGGTCGCCCACGCGCACCGCGCAGTCGAAGCCCTCGCCCGCCAGATCCACCACGCGGTCGCTCAGGTTCAGGGAGATGGTGACCTCGGAATGCAGGTCGCGGAACAGCGGCACCAGCGGCGCCACGTGCCGGCGCCCGAAGCCGGCGGGCGCGGTGATGCGCAGATGCCCCGTGGCCTTCACGCCGCCGGCGGACACGCTGGCCTCGGCGTTGGCCACGTCGGACAGCAGGCGCTGGCAGTCCTCCAGGAAGGCGCTGCCCTCGTGCGTGAGGCTGATGCGCCGCGTGGTGCGCACCATCAGCTTGACGCCCAGGTGCTCTTCCAGCGCGTCGAGCCGCCGGCCCATGATGGCCGGGGCCACGCCCTCGGCCTTGGCGGCGGCGGTGAGGCTGCCGCGGGTGGCAACCGACACGAACGATTCAAAGGCCTTGAGCTTGTCCATGGCCGCCGATTATGCGGATGGAAGTCACGGATACCTACGGGTTACCAACGGATTGCGGACGTAGGATTCGAAGCCAAATAGGCCTCTTGCGCTGATACATCAAGCGCATCCAGCTATCAAAAGCAGAGTGCCCGGCCCGCAAGCCCCGCCGGGGGACACACGCCGGTGAGCCGCAATTGAGCGCGGCCTTCCCCAGGGCAGCAGATGCGGGCCCGGCAGCGGCCCGAGGCGTCAGCGCGTCGTGGCGCCGTGGCCGTAGGCGGGCGGCACCACGATGACGCGGGCCGGCTCCTGCATCAGCGGGGTCTGGGAGCCGCAGGCCGCATTGATCTGGGTGATGGCGGCGTTCACGCGCAGGCGCTTCTCTTCCTCGGAGATCGTGCGGATGCTGCTCACGAACTGCAGCTCTTTCTGCGCGCTCTTAGAACGTGTTGACGATCTCCCAGGGGTCGCGCAGCGGTGTGGGCGGGATGGGATGCAAGGCGCGGTGCGCAGTGGATAGCCTTTGCTATCCACCAGCGCCGCAACGCCGCAGACCGCCCGCCCACACCGCTGCCCTTCGGGTTGGAGCGAAATCGGGCGATTGAACGCCCCGGCTGCTTGCATGGGCACGAGTCCATGCGGCTCACCCGGAGCATCCACTCATCCCGATTGCGCTCCAACGCGACCCCTGCGAGATCGTCAACACGTTCTTACAGGCCCGTGAGTCGCTGGGCAGGGGCGCCGCCGCGGCGCTGCGCTCGGGCACGGTCGACAGCACGTCCTGCCGCAGGCGCTCGGCCGTCCGCTCACGGGCCTGCCGGTCGTTGGCCGCGGCGGCCTGGGCGCGTTCCTGCTGCAGTTCTTCGGGGCTCTTGTGCCGCTCGATGAGGCGGCCGGTCTGGCCCTCGCTGCAGGGCGCATCGGAATACACCGTGGCACCCGAGGCCGTGCTGCAGCGGTGGACCTGGGCCTGCGCCACCGGGCCGGCCAGCGCCCCCAGGGACAGGCACAGAAGCAGGATATGTCTCTTCATGGTTCAACCTCCGTACCGCCATGGTAGAGGCACGGCCCTTCCCCACCCTGACGCAGCACAACCGTCCGCTGGCGCAAGGCGCCAGAGCAGGGCGATCCGCCCTAGTGGCCCCAGCGCTCCGACCGCCGCCCCGACGTGCGCCCCCGGCAATGCCGCCCATTTGTGCGCAAAAAGTCACTGGTTTAGAACTTTGCAGGCGGTTTATGCGCAGAAAAATTTGCAATACAGTGGATCGTCACCGTGATGGCGGTCCGCCGCCCTCGCCTGTTTTCCCCCATTCCAACCCTTCTGAAGAGACAACCATGACCGACCGCACCACCGTTCACGGCCTGCAAGTGGCCACCTCCCTGCACCGCTTCATCGAAGAGCGCGTGCTGCCCGGCACCGGCGTGGACGCTGCGGCGTTCTGGAAGGGCTTCGATGCGCTGGTGACCGAGCTGGCGCCGCGCAACATCGCCCTGCTGGCCGAGCGCGACCGCCTGCAGGCCGAACTGGACACCTGGCACCAGGCCCACCCCGGCCCGATCGCCGACATGGCCGGCTACCGCGCTTTCCTGGAGCAGATCGGCTACCTGGTGCCCCAGCCCGCCCAGGTGCAGGCCACCACCGCCAACGTGGACGACGAGCTCGCCACCCAGGCCGGCCCGCAGCTGGTGGTGCCCATCCTGAACGCACGCTACGCACTCAACGCCGCCAATGCCCGCTGGGGCAGCCTGTACGACGCGCTGTACGGCACCGACGCGATCCCCGAAACCGACGGCGCCGACAAGGGCAAGGGCTACAACCCGGTGCGCGGCGCCAAGGTGATCGCCTTCGCCCGTGACGTGCTCGACCAAGCCGCGCCCCTGGCCACCCAGTCGCACAAGAACGCCACCGCCTACCGTGTCGAAGGCGGCCAGCTGGTGGTGGCGCTGGAAGGCGGCGCCACCACCGGCCTGAAGGACGCGGCGCAGTTCGTGGGCTACCAGGGCGACGCCGCCCAGCCCTCGTCCGTGCTGCTGCGCCACAACGGCCTGCACCTGGACATCCAGATCGACCGCAGCACGCCCATCGGCCAGACCGATCCGGCCGGCGTGAGCGACCTGGTGGTGGAAGCCGCCCTGTCCACCATCCTGGACCTGGAAGATTCCGTGGCCGCCGTGGATGCCGAAGACAAGGTGGCCGGCTACGCCAACTGGCTGGGCATTCTGCAGGCCACGCTGACCGAGCAGGTCACCAAGGGCGGCAAGACCTTCACCCGCGGCCTCAACCCCGACCGCGTGTACACGGCACCCGGCGGCAGCGGCGAGGTGCGCCTGCACGGCCGCTCGCTCATGTTCCTGCGCAACGTGGGCCACCTGATGACCAACCCGGCCATCCTGTGGAAGGACGCACAGGGCACGCAGCGCGAGATCCCCGAAGGCATTCTGGACGCCGTGGTCACCACCGCCATCGCCCTGCACGACCTGCAGGGCAAGGGCCAGAACGGCATCCGCAACTCGCGCAAGGGCAGCGTGTACATCGTCAAGCCCAAGATGCACGGCCCGGCCGAAGTGGCCTTCGCCAGCGACCTGTTCGGCCGCGTCGAGCAGCTGCTGGGCCTGCCCGCCAACACCGTGAAGCTGGGCATCATGGACGAGGAGCGCCGCACCAGCGTGAACCTGAAGGCCTGCATCGCCGCGGCTTCGGCTCGCGTGGCGTTCATCAACACCGGCTTCCTGGACCGCACGGGCGACGAGATGCATACCGCCATGCGCGCCGGCCCCATGGTGCGCAAGGGCGACATGAAGACCAGCGCCTGGATCCAGTCGTACGAGAAGAACAACGTGCTGGTGGGCCTCTCCTGCGGTCTGCGCGGCAAGGCGCAGATCGGCAAGGGCATGTGGGCCATGCCCGACCTGATGGCCGAGATGCTCAAACAGAAGGTGGCCCATCCCAAGGCCGGCGCCAACACCGCGTGGGTGCCCAGCCCCACGGGCGCCACGCTGCATGCGCTGCACTACCACCAGGTCAACGTGGCCGAGGTGCAGAAGGAACTGGAAAAGACCGACGCCAACGCCGAGCGCGACAACCTGCTGACCGGCCTGCTGACCATTCCCGTGGCGAGCGATCCGAAGTGGAGCGAGGCCGAGAAGCAGCAGGAGCTGGACAACAACGCCCAGGGCATCCTGGGCTACGTGGTGCGCTGGATCGACCAGGGCGTGGGCTGCTCCAAGGTGCCCGACATCCACAACGTGGGCCTGATGGAAGACCGTGCCACGCTGCGCATCAGCAGCCAGCACATCGCCAACTGGCTGCTGCACGGCGTGGTGACCGAGGCGCAGGTGAAGGAAACCTTTGAGCGCATGGCCGCGGTGGTGGACCAGCAGAACGCAGGCGACCCGCTGTACCAGAAGATGGCCGGCCGCTTTGCCGAATCCGCCGCCTACCAGGCCGCCTGCGATCTAGTCTTCAAGGGCGTGGAGCAGCCCAGCGGCTACACCGAGCCCCTGCTGCACGCCTGGCGCCTGAAGGTGAAGGCCGGCGCCGCGCGCTGACGGGACGCCCCGCCTCCGCCTCCTCGCGCCCCTTGCCGCCGGCCCGCCGCCGGCGTGCCTGTGGCCTGAAAGACACAGCCCTGCCCGCGCAGGCTGTGTCTTTGTCTTTTTTGGGAGCAGCCCAGCCGCGCCAGCACTGACGCTTGAACCCGCCGGGGGAAGCCCTGTCATCCAGAAGCGCTATCGATGCGTAAGGCTTTGTAGTTTTTGCGCTCAAGTCGCAAGGACAATGGCCGATTAATAAGGGTTAACCCTGATCTGGATCATGATTATTCAAAACATTTCCATCGGCAAGCGGCTGGGCCTGGCCTTCGCGGTGCTGATTCTCTTCATCGTCACCATGCTCGCCGTGGGCAAGTGGCGCCTGCAGGCCGTGGCCGAACAGACCGACGCCATGATGGCCCGGCCGCTCACCAAGGAGCGCCTGGTCTCGGACTGGTACCGCACCATCCACACCAGCGTGCGCCGCACCACCGCCATCGCCAAGAGCGCCGACCCCTCGCTGGCGACCTTCTTCGCGGCCGACACGGCCGAGGCCGGCCGCATGTCGACCGACCAGCAAAAGCAGATCGAAGCGCTGCTGGACACACCGGACGAGAAGGCCATCTTCGCGACCCTGTCGCAGGCCCGCCAGCAGTACATCGCCGCCCGTGACGCGGTCAGCAAGGCCAAGGCGGAGGGCCAGGCCGAGGAGGCCGAGCGCCTGTTCGCCACCGGCTTCCAGCCCGCCAGCGTCCGCTACCTGGAGAGCCTGCAGGCCCTGCTGGACCAGCAGCGCGCGAGCATCAACGCCACCGCGGCGGACATCCGCCGCGGCTACGAGCGCGGCAGCGCGCAGCTGCTGGCGCTGGGCATCGCCGCCCTCGTGGCGGCCCTCGCGCTGGCCGTGGTCATCACCCGCAGCATCACGCGGCCGCTGCACCAGGCTGTCAGCGTGGCCGAAACGGTGGCCGGCGGCGACCTGACCCTGCAGGTGGGCAGCACCGCCCGGGACGAGACGGGCCAGCTGCTGCGCGCGCTGGACACCATGGGCGCGCAGCTGCGCAGCACCGTGGGCCAGGTGCGCCACGGCGCCGACAGCATCGCGCTGGCCTCCAGCGAGATCGCCAGCGGCAACCTGGACCTGTCCAGCCGCACCGAAGAGCAGGCCAGCGCGCTGCAGCAGACGGCTGCCTCGATGGAGCAGATGACGGCCACCGTGCGCCAGAACGCCGACAACGCTCAGCAGGCCAACCAGTTGGCCAAGTCGGCCTCCGACATGGCGGTGCGCGGCGGCGAGGTGGTGGGCAACGTGGTCAAGACCATGGGCGACATCCATACGGCCTCGCGCAAGATCGTGGACATCATCGGCGTGATCGACTCCATCGCCTTCCAGACCAACATCCTGGCGCTGAACGCGGCCGTGGAAGCCGCCCGCGCAGGCGAGCAGGGCCGCGGCTTCGCCGTGGTGGCGAGCGAAGTGCGCACGCTGGCGCAGCGCAGCGCAACGGCGGCGAAGGAGATCAAGGGCCTGATCGACGATTCGGTGCAGCAGGTCGACGCAGGCAACCGCCTGGTGGAGGAAGCCGGCGCGGTGATCCGCGACGTGGTGGCCGGCGTGCGCCGCGTGACCGACATCGTGGGCGAGATCAGCGCCGCCAGCCAGGAGCAGACCAGCGGCCTGGAGCAGGTGAACCAGGCCATCACGCAGATGGACCAGGTCACGCAGCAGAACGCGGCCCTGGTGGAAGAGGCCGCCGCGGCCACCGGCTCGCTGGAGGCCCAGGCCGCGCAGCTGGTGCAGGCCATGGCGGTGTTCCGCGTGCAGGCCGGCGCGCTGGGCAGTGGCGCCGCGGCGCCCGCACTGGCGGGCTGGCAGGGCGCGGCAACGGCGCCCCGCCTGCCGGCCTGAGGACGCAAGCCACGTTAGCTATTAATTTAATAGCTACAACCGCTTATCGATAAAGCGCCAGAGGCCGATTCGGCTTGAACTCCTGGCCCAGCCACCGCGCTTCGGGCTGCTTGGCAGGAGCCAGGCGGGGGCGCGGGCGCCCCGTTCCCGGCATGATCCAGGGGCGGCTCTTTGGCCGCCGCCCACCATGCCGCACCCCCCGCTTCCTCCCCTCGACCCCGCCCACTGTCCGCTCTGCGGCCGGAGCAACCAGTGCGCCGCCGAGGCGGGCGCCGACCCCGCGACCTGCTGGTGCATGACCGCGCCCATCGCGCCCGCTGCCCTGGCGGCCCTGCCGCCTGCGCAGCGGGGCCGCGCCTGCCTGTGCCCCGCTTGCGCTGCGGCGCCCGGTCCTGCAGATCCGCCGGCCGATGCGCCGATATGATCGACCGGCTGTTTTCTCACTCTTCTACAAGGACCCCGACATGCCCACGTACCACATCGAAATGATGGAAGGCCGCACCATCGAGCAGAAGAAGAAGCTGGTGGAAGAGATCACCCGCGTTTCCGTCGAGGTGCTGGGCGGCACGCCCGAGATGGTCGACATCCTCATCACCGACGTGAAGCGCGAGAACTGGGCCACCGGCGGCAAGCTCTGGTCAGAGAGGCAATGAGCATCTCCCTGAGCGGCTGCTCCGCTTCCGCCGTCTCTTGCCCTGCTGCGCAATGCGGGAGGGGGTACGACGCCTGCTGGCCTGGGCCCTGCCCGCAGCCCAGCACGGAAGCCCATTCGGCCCATTCCAAGGCATGACATGAACGCGTCCGCCGCCCTGCTACGTGAACGCTACGGCGAACGTTACCGCTGGCTGCTGCTGCTCTCCGTGATGGTGGGCACGATGGCCTCGATCATGTCGTCCACCATCGTGAACGTGGCCATCCCCGACATGAGCCACTACTTCACGCTGGGCCAAGAGCGCGCGCAGTGGGTCAGCTCGGGCTTCATGGTGGCGACCACCGTCGCCATGCTCACCACGCCCTGGCTGCTGGCCCGCTACGGCTACCGCGCCACCTACGTCGGCGCGATGGTGCTGCTGCTCGTGGGCGGCGTGGGCGGCGGCCTGGCCAGCCGCTACGAATGGGTGCTGCTGGCGCGCGTGCTCGAAGGGCTGGCCGCCGGCGTGGTGCAGCCCATACCGGCCGTCATCATCCTCTACGCCTTCCAGCCCCATGAACAGGGCCGCGCCAGCGGCATCTTCGGCATGGGCGTGGTGCTGGCGCCGGCGCTCGGCCCCAGCATCGGCGGCCTGCTGGTGGACTGGTTCGGCTGGCGCTCCATCTTCTTCATGGTGGTGCCGTTCTGCCTGGCCTCGCTCTGGCTGGCCTACAAGTTCGTGCCGGTGAGCAGTCCCGGCGGCCTGGCGGCCAACCGACGCGGCGAAGCGCTGGACTGGCGTGGCCTGCTGCTCGGTGCCGTCGGCACGCTGGGCCTGCTCAACGGCCTGGTGGCGCTGCACAGCGGCCCCGCGGCGCAAGCGGGCGGTTTCCTGCTGGTGGCGCTGGCCTCGCTGATCGGATTCGTCTGGTGGCAGCGGCGCCTGCTGGCGCGCGGCGCCAAGCCGCTCATGGACCTGCGCCTGTTCCAGTACCGCCAGTTCGCCATGGGCAGCATCGTCGCCTTCATCTACGGCACGGCGCTGTTCGGCTCGACCTACCTGCTGCCGGTGTTCCTGCAGCTCGGGCTGCAATTGTCGGCCTCGCACGTGGGCACGCTCATGCTGCCGGCCGGCATCGTGCTGGCCATCACCATTCCCCTCGTCGGCCGGCTGGCCGACCGCCAGCCCACGCACCTGCTGGTGGGCACGGGCTTGGCGCTGCTGGCGCTGTCGTTCGGGCTGATGGTGTGGGTGGACCTGCAGACGGGCCTGTGGGTGCTGGTGGCCTTTGCCATTCTGGGCCGTATCGGCCTGGGCTTCATCCTGCCGTCGCTGAACCTCGGGGCCATGCGGCCCCTGGACAAATCCCTCATCGCCCAGGGCTCCAGTGCCATCAGCTTCGTGCGCATGCTGGGCGGCGCGGCCGGCGTGAGCCTGTGCGGCATCGTGCTGGAATGGCGCATCGCGGTCCATGGCGATTCGCTGCAGGTCGCACAGAGCAGCGCCGCGCGCATCGATGCCTTTGGCGAGACCTTCCTGCTGCTGATGGGTCTGTGCCTGGTGGCACTGGCCGCCGCCTGGCAGCTGCGCCCGGCGCCCAAGGCACAGCCCGCCCAGCCCCCCAGCGCCTGAAGCGCTCCGTTCACAGAAAGAAGCCCCGAATCCCATGTGCCAGCTGCTCGGAATGAATGCCAACACGCCCACGGACGTGACCTTCAGCTTCACAGGCTTCGCGCAGCGCGCCGGCGTGACGGCCGACCATTCGGACGGCTGGGGCATCGCCTTCTTCGAGGACAAGGGCCTGCGCCACTTCGTGGACCACCAGCGCGCCGTGGATTCGCCGGTGGCGGAGCTGATCCGCCGCTACCCCATCCAGAGCCGCAACGTGATCGCGCACATCCGCAAGGCCACGCAGGGCAGCGTGTCGCTGCAGAACTGCCACCCTTTCGTGCGCGAGCTGTGGGGCCGCTACTGGGTCTTTGCGCACAACGGCGACCTGAAGGACTTCCGCCCGCGCCTGCACGCCCACTTCAAGCCCGTCGGCAGCACCGACAGCGAGCACGCGTTCTGCTGGATCATGCAGGAGCTGTCCAAGTCCCACGCCGATGTGCCGAGCATTGCCGAGCTGACGATCACGCTGCAAGAGCTGGCCGCTCGGATCGCGCCGCATGGCACCTTCAACTTCCTGCTCTCCAATGGGCAGGCGCTGTGGGCGCATGCGTCGACCCAGCTCTACTACATCGAACGCCGCCACCCGTTCTCGCAGGCCCAGCTGTGCGACGAAGATCTGCGCATCGACTTCTCCGCCCACACAACGCCGCAAGACCAGGTGGCGGTGGTGGTGACCGCTCCACTCACTACCAATGAGGAGTGGACGGCCTTCCGGAGCGGAGAGCTGCGCGTCTTCGTGGACGGCCAGTGCCTGCCGCCGATCGGCAGCTGACGACCCGCCGCCGGGTCAGCCCAACGGTTTCCAGACCGGCGCTTCCGGCTCCGGCAGGAAGACGGCGTGCCAGGCTGCTTTGCCGGCGGGCAGCATCGCCTCGCGCTGGCGCTGGCGCTTGAGCTCGCGCGGCTTCAGGGTCTTCTCGGACAGGTGGCGATAGGTCTTGGACATCGTGAGGTCTCCAGCGGCCGCCCCACGCGCCACAAGGGCCGGGTGCGGAGTGGCTCTATTGGCGCACCGCCGCCAGCACCGCCCTGTCGGACGCCACCGATGCCGCGCATCGGATAAGCGCATCCGCCCTGCTCGGCGGTTTGCCAGACCTGCAAGCGACGCTTGCAACGGGCAATCCAAACCTGCATGGCTTGCGTACACAGCGCAACCAAACCACCGCGTCTGTCCAAGAACCACAGGAGTGCTGTATGTCCCAGGCCACCGCCGCCGCCATCCGCTGGGTTGAAAAAGGTCTGCTGCCCGATCCGATCGTGCGCTACGGCATCCGCCACCTGTTGCGCGACCGGCTCGCCGAGATGCACAGCGGCGACGCGGCCCGGGCGGCCGCGGCCACGCAGGAATTCCTGCGTGGCATGGGTGCCTCGGCACTCGCTCCGCTGCCCGAGAAGGCCAACGAGCAGCACTACGAGGTGCCGGCCGATTTCTTCGGCCGCGTGCTGGGTCCGCACCGCAAGTACAGCTGCGGCTACTGGACCGACGATACGGCGACGCTGGAAGACGCCGAGGCCCAGGCGCTGCGCATCACCTGCGCGCACGCGGGCCTGCAGGACGGCCAGCGGGTCCTGGAGCTGGGCTGCGGCTGGGGATCGCTCACGCTGTGGATGGCGGCGCACTATCCGGGAAGCCGCATCACAGCGGTGTCCAATTCGCATTCCCAGCGCGCCTACATCCAGGCCCAGGCACAGGCACGCGGGTTGCACAACGTCGAGGTGATCACCTGCGACTTCAATGTGTTCGATACGCCGGAGCGCTTCGACCGCATCGTGTCGGTGGAGATGTTCGAGCACCTGCGCAACTGGCCGCAGGCCTTTGCCCACGTGGCGCGCTGGCTGCAGCCGGATGGACGCTTCTTCATGCATGTGTTCGCGCACCGCGAAGCTCCCTACCCTTTCGAGGCGCGCGACGAGAGCGACTGGATGAGCCAGTACTTCTTCTCGGGCGGCATGATGCCCAGCGACGACCTGGCGCTGCACTGCCAGCAGGACCTGGCCCTGCGCGAGCGCTGGCGCTGGGACGGCACGCACTACCAGCGCACGGCCGAAGCCTGGCTGCGCAACATGGACGCCGAGCGCGCCGCGCTGATGCCGCTGTTCGAGCAAACCTACGGCGCTGAACAAGCATCGCTGTGGTGGCAGCGCTGGCGGCTGTTCTTCCTGTCCGTGGCGGAGCTGTTCGGTTACCGCGGCGGCCAGCAGTGGTGGGTGAGCCACTATGTGTTCGACAAGCGCGTGCCCTTGCCTGCGGACGCGGCGGCTCCGCTGCGGCTCCATGGGCGCTGACCTGCCCACCACCGCAGTCGCCGGCCTGGGCTGGACGGTCGCCATCGCGGTGCTGACCTGGATCGCCAGCGTATGGCGGCACGACGCCAGCTTGGTGGACCGCGTCTGGGCCGTGTGCATCGCCGGGGCCGGGTGGATGTACCTGCTGAGCCAGCCCGGCGCCGGGGCCCTCGGCTACGCCATGGTGGCCATCGCCACCATCTGGGCGCTGCGCCTGAGCCTGTTCATCACCTGGCGCAACTGGGGCCATGGCGAAGACAGGCGCTACCAGGCCATCCGCGCCCGCAACCAGCCGCACTTTGCATGGCGCAGCCTGTACCTGGTATTCGGTCTGCAGGCCGTGCTGGCCTGGCTGGTGTCGGCGCCCCTGCTGGCGGGCGCCGTCGACCGCGGCGGCTTATCCCTGTGGAGCGGCATCGGCGCAGCGCTGGCCGTGTTCGGCATCGGCTTCGAGGCGGTGGCGGACGCGCAGCTCGCCCGCTTCAAGGCGCAGGCGCAGCACCGCGGGCAGGTGATGGACCGCGGCCTGTGGCGCTATTCGCGCCATCCCAACTACTTCGGCGAGGCCTGCGTCTGGTGGGGCCTGTGGCTCATGGCCTGCACGGCGGAGGGCCGCCTGGGCGCATGGACCGTGGTGTCGCCGCTGCTGATGACGGTGCTGCTGCTGCGCGTCTCCGGCGTGCGGCTGCAGGAAGAGGACATCGCCGACCGGCGCCCGGCCTACCGCGCGTACATCCGCCGCACCAACGCCTTCGTGCCCGGCCCGCCCAAGGCCGGCTGACCCTTCACCCCTTGTCCACCCAGCACCTTCAGGAGCCACGCACCATGATCCGCCAGTACGCCATCGCCTACGGAACCGTTGCCCTCGTCTTCCTCGCCATGGATGCGGTCTGGTTGAGTGCCATGGCCGACCGCCTGTACCGCCCCGCCATCGGCCACCTGATGCAGCAGGGCTTCAGCTTGGCGCCCGCGCTGGTGTTCTACGTGTTGTACGTGGGCGGCGTGGTGGTGTTCGCCGTACGGCCCGCGCTGCAAAGCGGTTCTGCCTGGCATGCCTTGGGATGGGGGGCGCTGCTCGGCCTGCTGGCCTATGCCACCTACGACCTCACCAACCAGGCCACGCTCAAGGACTGGCCGTGGCAGGTGACCGTAGCCGACCTATGCTGGGGCACCTTCGCCACCGCCGTGTCCGCGGCCGCCGCGTGCCTGGCAGTGCAGCGCTTCGGCACGCCTTGACCGCGTGGGCCGCGGCGTACGCGGCGCCATCGCGCCGATCTACATGCCGACGAGCGCGCCCACGGTGCGGGCGATCGCCCCCTTGAACAGCACCCGGCCCTGCACCGTCGTCAGGCAGATGCACTCTTCCCCGGCGGCCACCACTGGTTGATGCACGACATCCCCGTCGGCCCCGTCGAAGTCGCCCGGGCCGTACCGTGAGCGGTCGTCGCCGAAGGTGCCATAGAGGACCTGGGTGAGTTCCAGGTCGCTGTGCGTGTGCTGCGGCAGGCGCTTGCCGGCACCGATGCGCAGCAGGAAGACGTTGGCCGAGCGGTCGTGCGGCACCGTGACCCGGCTCCAGCGCATGCCGGGGCCGAGCCAGCGCCACGGCGACACCGTGCACCCTTCGAGGGCGCGCGGCCACCGCGTGCCGGCCGGCAGCTCGGGCCGCGGGCTGCCTGCACGGGTCTTCGCCGGCAGGGGCGCGGCGGGCTCGGCCGCAACGTGCACGAGCGCCGTGCCGTCGATCGCGGCCAGCGCCCGCGTCAGCGCGTCGGGCTGCAGGGCCACCGGCTCGATGTCCTCCAGCAACGCGCCACCCACGGCCTGCAGCACATGCAGGCGGTCGCAGCAGGTCGGGCAGGCCTCCAGATGGCTCTCGACCACGATGGCGGCGCCCGCAGGCAGGCTGCCGGCCGCGTGGGCCAGCAACAGGGCATCATCTGGATGGTGACGGATCATGGCTCTAGAGCGCCGAGCAGGCGGCGCAGATGGTTCACGGCCAAACGAACGCGGGATTTGACGGTGCCCAGCGGTATGCCGAGCTCCTGTGCGATCTGGGCGTGGGGATGTTCTTCGAAAAACGACAGTCGCAGGATCTGCACCTGCTCGACCGACAGCTGCTTCATCGCTTCCCGCACATGCTCTTCGCGCTGGCGGATGCTCAACTGCTCGTCGGGCTCGGGGGCGGTATCGGGCATCTGCCCGTCGTCGCACTCCTCACCATCGGCGATGAGCGCATGGCCCTTGCGGCGGAAGTGGTCCACCCGCAGGTTGCGGGCGATGGTGAAGATCCAGGTGGATGCGCCGGCATGGCGGGGATCGTAGGTAGGCGCCTTGCGCCACACGCTCACCAGCGTTTCCTGCGCCAGGTCCTCGGCCTGCGCCTCGGCGCTGCCCAAACGCATCAGGTAGGCCTTGACGCGCGGCGCGAAATACTTGAACAGCGCGGCGAAAGCCTGCCGGTCTTCATGCGCGGCCACCGCCGTGATCCAGGCGGCCAGGTCTTCTCCTGTCGGCATCAATCCGGTGTGGTGCGGTGTCACGATCGACAGATAGGGAGGCCATGGCGTGGCCGGCTCGCGAGCCCACGCCGATGGCTGATGGACAGTGTTCATGCTGCTGGTACGCAGCGCTCGGCCCATTAGATCACAGCGCACCGCCGGACCGATCCAAAGCGCGGGACGGTGCGTACACAGCAGGCAGCGCAAGCGCGTGCCGCCACGCGAGCGAGCCCACAGACCAAGGAACCGACGCCATGACCTTCGCCGCAACGACGGGGCGGCCCCCAGCTCACCTGCGACCTGTGATGGACGTTGCCGTGATCGGCAGCGGCATTTCGGGTCTCTCCGCCGCCTGGCTGTTGTCTCACAGCCACCGGGTGACGCTCTTCGAGGCGGACAACCGCGCCGGAGGGCACAGCCACACCGTCGACGTGCCGAATGCTGGCAGCACCTTCCCGGTCGACACGGGCTTCATCGTCTATAACGAGTCGGCCTACCCCAACCTCACCGCGCTGTTCGCTCACCTGCAGGTGCCGACGGAGGCCACCGACATGTCGTTCGCGGTCAGCCTGGACCAGGGTGCGCTGGAGTACTCCGGCTCCGGCCTGGGTGGGCTCTTCGCCCAGCGCGCCAACGCCTTGCGCCCCCGGTTCTGGCGCATGCTGCGCGACCTGGTGCGCTTTTACCGCCAGGCGCCGGCCGAGGCAGAGCGCCTGGGCCTGATGCCGCTGGACGAGTACTTGTCGCAGCGCGGCTACAGCCGCGCCTTCCGGGAGGACCACCTCTATCCCATGGCCGCCGCCATCTGGTCCACCCCCGCGGCGCGGGTGGGCGAGTACCCGGTGGAGGCCTTCGTCCGCTTCTGCGAGAACCACCACCTGCTGGTGCTGGGCGACAGGCCGGCCTGGCGCACCGTGCGCGGCGGCAGCCGTGTCTACGTCGAGCGCATGACGCAAGGGCTGGGCTCCCGCCTACGGCTGGAGAACGCCGCCGTCGAGATCCGCCGCACGCCCACCGGCGTCTTCATCCGCTCTGCCGACGCACGGGAATCCGGCCGTTTCGACCAGGTGGTTGTGGCCACGCACGCCGACCAGGCGCTGCGCCTGCTGCCCGATGCATCCCCTGAAGAATCCCGCCTGCTGGGCGCCTTCGAATACAGCCGCAACCGCGCGGTGCTGCACAGCGACCCGCGCCTGATGCCGCGCCGCCGGTCGGTGTGGTCGAGCTGGAACTACCTGGCCGACCGCAGCCGCAGCGACGCGCTGTGCGTGACCTACTGGATGAACCAGCTGCAGCCGCTGCCCACAAAGCAGCCGGTGTTCCTGACGCTCAATCCGCTGCTCGAGCCCGCGCCGGACCAGCTCATCCGCAGCCAGGTCTACGAACACCCCCTGTTCAACACGGCGGCCCTGCGCGCCCAGCGCGAGCTCTGGAGCCTGCAAGGGCAGCGCCGGACCTGGTTCTGCGGCGCGTATTTCGGCTCCGGTTTCCACGAGGACGGCCTGCAGGCCGGGCTGGCCGTGGCCGAAGCCCTGGGCGGCGTGCGGCGTCCGTGGAACGTGAGCGACGAATCCGGCCGCATCCATGTGCCGCCGGCCACGCTGCGCGAGGAGCGCGCGGCATGACACCAGCGTCCGCGCTGTACACCGGGCGCGTGATGCACCAGCGCCTGCGGCCGGCGAGGCACCGGCTGGAGTACCGCATCTTTTCCCTGTTGGTGGATCTGGACGAACTGCCGGCGCTCGACAGCCGGCTGCGCTGGTTCTCGTTGAACCGGCGCAATCTGTTCAGCCTGCACGAAGCGGACTATGGCGCGGGCGAGGCCGGCGGACTGCGCGCGCACATCGACCGCACACTGGCGCAGGCCGGACTCCCCACCGGCGGACCGGTGCAGCTGCTCACGATGCCGCGCATCCTCGGCTACGCCTTCAACCCGCTCAGCGTCTATTTCTGCCACCGTCCGGACGGCGGCCTGAAAGCCATCGTCTACGAAGTGAACAACACCTTCGGCGAGCGCCACAGCTACGTGATCTCCGTCGGCTCCGACGAGGCCTTCGCCCCGCGACTGCGCCAGGGCTGCGGCAAGGACTTCCATGTCTCGCCCTTCATGGAACTGGCGATGCAGTACGCCTTCGACATCGCGCCACCGCGGCCGGAACGGGAGCATCTGCGCGTGGGCGTCACCGTGCACGATGCGCAGGGCCCGGTGCTGGCAGCCCGCTGGCTCGCCCGGCGCAGCGCCCTCACCGATGCGGCTCTGCTGCGAGCTTTCGGCACCCACCCGCTGCTCACCCTCAAGGTCGTGGGCGCCATCCACTGGGAGGCGCTCCGGCTCTGGCTCAAGCGGGTTCCCCTGCACCGCAAGCCGCCACCGCCGCCCCAAGCCATCAGCTTCATCGCCCGCAAAGACACCTGACATGCGCATTTCCCCGCCGACTTCGACGTCCCTGCCCAGCGCTTCGCCACCGCATGCCGTACGGGCCGGCAGCCCGCTGCGCCCGCTGCACGGCCTGCTCCGCAGGCTGCTGCGCCATCTGCAGTGCGGCAGCCTGTCGATCAGCCTGCCCGGCGGCCAGCGGCTGGAGGGCCATGGCGCGGCCCCCGGCCCGGCCGCCGCCGTGGTCCTGCACTCCTGGCGCCCGGTATGGCAGATGCTGCTGCACGGGGACATCGGCCTGGCCCGCTCCTACCGCGACGGCGACTGGATGACGCCCGACCTGACGGCGCTGCTGGAACTGGGTCTGCACAACGAGCAGGCCTGGGGGGCCGCCCTGCAGGCGAGCGCGCCGGCACGCTGGTTCCACCAGTTGGCGCACCGCCTGCGCGCCAACACCCGCACGGGCAGCCGCCAGAACATCGCTTTCCATTACGACCTGGGCAATGCGTTCTACGGCCAGTGGCTGGACCGCACCATGCTCTATTCCAGCGGGCTGTATGCCCACCCCGGCGCCACGCTGGAAGAAGCGCAGGCGCGCAAGCTGACACGCATCCTCGCGCTGCTGGACTGCCCGGAAGACGCCGAGGTGCTGGAGATCGGTTGCGGCTGGGGCGCCCTGGCAACCGAGGTGGGCCAGGCCGCGCCTGCAGGCCGGGTCACGGGCCTGACACTCTCGACCGAACAACTGGCGCATGCGCGGGAAAGGGTCGCCTCCGCAGGGCTGCAGGACCGCGTGGACCTGCGCCTGCAGGACTATCGCGATGTCGAGGGGCACTTCGACCGCATCGTGTCCATCGAAATGCTCGAAGCCGTTGGCGAGTGCTACTGGCCGGCCTACTTCGACACCCTGCGGGCACGGCTGAAGCCGGGCGGCACGGCGGTCGTGCAGGTCATCACGATCGCCGAGGACCGCTTCGAGCAGTACCGCCGGCATCCGGACTTCATCCAGCGCTTCATCTTCCCGGGCGGCATGCTGCCGACGGTGCGCGCGCTGGGCAAAGAAGCTGCGCGCGCCGGACTCACGCTGGAGACCGCGGAGACTTTCGGGGCCAGCTATGCGCTCACGCTGGCCGCCTGGAGGGCACGCTTCCTCGCCGCATGGCCCACCATCGAACCGCTGGGGTTCGATGACGCCTTCCGGCGGCTCTGGACGTACTACCTCAGCTACTGCGAGGCGGGCTTTCGCACGGGGCGCGTGGACGTGGGCCTGTACGTGCTGCGCCACGCGCACGGCAACGCCGACCAGGCGACGGCCTGACCGAAAAGGCAAAAGAACGGGGAAATGCTGTGTGAAAAACGCTTCGCCGAAAGGCGAAGTGGTGCGGCTGGCGGGGATCGAACCCACGACCCTTGGCTTCGGAGGCCAATACTCTATCCACTGAGCTACAGCCGCTGGACATCTGCGGGCCGGGTGGCCGCAAACAGCAGTGGATTATCGCACGCTACTCCACCCGGAAACCCAAACCCTTGAGATAGGTGTCCACGCTGACCTGGCTGACCGCCACCAGATCGAAGCTCGAATGGCTCAGCAACCACGCCTGCATCAGGCCTTCGAAGATGGCGCGCAAGCCGATGGCCGCCGTGGCCGGGTCCATGGGCAGGGCCACCTGGTACTGCTCTGCCGCCTCGCGGACGAAGCGTTCGATCTGCGACTGGAATCCCGCGCAGCCCTCGATGTGGCGATCCCGCACGTCTGCCAGATCGTTGACGTATTCGATCCGGTACATCGCGATCTCGAACACCCGGCGCGTACGCTCGTCATGGGCGATGCTGCGCTGCACAAAATCGATCAGGCGGCGCAAGCGCTCCAGCGGCGGCAGGCCGGCGGCGAAATCGTCGTCTTCTGTCGCCTGCTCGAGCGGCAAGGTTACGCGATCCATCATGGCGTTGAACAGGTCGAGCTTGTCCTTGAAATGCCAATAGATCGCCCCGCGCGTGGCGCCGGCCGCCTGAGCGATGTCGTTGAGCGACGCACGGGCAACGCCTTTTTCGTAGAACACCAATTCGGCCGCATCCAGCAAGCTGTTGCGCGTAGCATCGGCATCTTCTTTGGTACGACGGGCCATAGGGGCGGTTGTCTCCTGTAGGTGTTGGCCTGGTAACGATGTAATCGCAATTATACATTCATGTTTGTATGTACAATGGCGCCCACTTTCGTTTGCCCTCTTCTTTGATGCCGGTCAGCTGCATGCGTCCGGCATCGGGAATTTCTGTTTCTGCACCTTTCGCTTTTTGCCTTTTCTCAAAGGGATTTCCATGCAGCGCCTGAACGACGACCACTCCGTCCGCTCCGTCTCCCAACCCCCTTCCTTGAGGCTTCTCGCACTGTCCATCGGTTGCGCAGCCGTGCTCGCCCTGTCGGCGTGCGGCAAGAAGGACGCTGATGCCCAGGGCGGCGCCCCGCAGCAGCCCCCGCCGGCCGAGGTGGGCGTGGTGACGGTCACCCCCGGTGACGTCGGGTTGGTTACCGAGTTGCCAGGCCGCCTCGAGGCGTCACGCGTGGCAGAGGTGCGGGCCCGGGCGGCCGGCATCCTGCAAAAGCGCCTGTTCACCGAAGGCAGTGATGTGAAGGCCGGCCAGGCGCTGTTCGCTATCGACAACGCGCCTTACCGCGCCACGCTGGAAAGCGCGCAGGCCTCCGTCGCCCAGGCCGAAGCGAACGTGGCCCAGACCCGTGCACTCGCCGAGCGCTACAAGCCGCTGGTGGCCGTGAACGCGGTGAGCAAGCAGGAATACGACAACGCGGTCGCTTCCCAAAAGACGGCCGAGGCCAACCTGGCAGCCGCCAAGGCCTCGGTGACCACCGCGCGCATCAACCTGGGCTATGCCTCGGTGACCTCGCCCATCTCCGGCCGCATCGGCCGCGCCTTGGTGACCGAAGGCGCCCTGGTGGGCCAGGGCGAACCGACCCAACTCGCCGTGGTGCAGCAGATCGACCCGCTGTACGTGAACTTCACGCAGTCCGCGTCGGACGCCCTCAAGCTGAAGGCAGCCCTGACCAGCGGCAAATACAAGCAGGCCGGCAACGGTGCCGCCGGCGTGAGCGTGGTGCTGGAAGACGGCAGCGTCTACGGCCGCACGGGCCGCCTGCTGTTCACCGATCTGACGGTGGACGCCACCAGCGGCCAGGTCACGCTTCGCGCTGAAATTCCCAACCCCGACCGCCAGCTGCTGCCCGGCCTGTACGTGCGCGTGCGCGTCGAGCAGGCCCAGGTGGGCAACGGCGTCCTGCTGCCCCAGCAGGCCGTGACCCGCTCGGCCAAGGGCGACACGGTCATGGTGGTGGGCGAAGACAACCACCTGACGCCCCGCCCGATCAAGCTGGGCCCGGCACAAGGCACGAACTGGGTGGTGCTGGAAGGCCTGAAGGCCGGCGAAAAGGTCATGGTGGACGGCTTCCAGAAGCTGCCCCGCGGCAAGCCCGGCGATCCGATCGTCGTCAAGCCCGTGCCCTGGCAACCCGCCGGTGCCAAGCCCGCTGCGGCGCCCGCCTCTGCCGCTTCGGCTCCGGCCAAGCAATAAGTAAGACAACCAGGAGCGCGGCACATGGCCAAGTTCTTCATTGAACGGCCCATCTTTGCATGGGTCATCACGATCTTCATCATGGTGATGGGGGGAATCTCCATCGCCAAGCTGCCCATCGCCCAGTACCCGGCGGTGGCGCCACCGACCATCCAGGTGTCGGTCGCCTACCCGGGCGCCAACGCGCAGACGCTGGAAGACAGCGTGCTCGCAGTCATCGAACGCGAGATGAACGGCGCCAGCGGGCTGGCCTACATCGAAACGACGAGCCAAGCCAACGGCACCGGCTCGATCGTGCTGAGCTTCGAGCCTGGCACCAACGCCGATCTGGCGCAGGTGGACGTGCAGAACCGCCTCTCGCGCGCCACGCCGCGGCTGCCCAGCGCAGTGACGCAGCAGGGCGTGCGCGTGGAGCAGTCGCGTTCGAACTTCCTGATGTTCGCCATGCTCTCCACGGACAACCCCGACGTGAGCATCGAGGCGCTGAACGACTATGCCGCCCGCAACGTGGTGCCGGAACTGCAGCGCGTGGCCGGCGTGGGTACGCTCACCCAGTTCGGCTCCGAGCGCGCCATGCGCATCTGGGTGGACCCGGCCAAGCTCAAGGGTTTCAACCTGTCGCTCGACCAGGTGAATGCGGCGATCCGCGCACAGAACGTGCAGGTGTCGGCCGGCAATCTGGGTGACCTGCCGTCCGAACAGGGCCAGCCCGTAGCGGCCACCATCGTCGTGCAAGGCCAGCTGACCAATGCCGACCAATTCGGCAACGTGGTACTGCGCGCCAACACCGACGGTTCCGCCGTGCGCCTGAAGGACGTGGCCCGCATCGAACTCGGCTCGCAGAGCTACAACACCAGCGCCCGTCTGAACGGCAAGCAGGCCGTGGGCCTGGGCGTGCAGCCCACCCCATCGGCCAACGCGCTGGCGACGGCCAAGGCCGTGCGCGCCAAGCTGGAAGAGCTCAAGAAGTTCTTCCCGCAGGGCGTGAACTACGTGGTTCCCTACGACACTTCCAAATTCGTTTCGGTCTCGATCGAGAAGGTGGTGCACACGCTGATCGAAGCCGTGGTGCTGGTGTTCATCGTGATGTTCCTGTTCCTGCAGAACTTCCGCTACACCATCATCCCGACCATCGTGGTGCCCGTGGCGCTGCTGGGCACTTTCGGCGCCCTGCTGGCGATGGGCTTCTCGATCAACGTGCTCACCATGTTCGGCATGGTGTTGGTGATCGGTATCGTCGTGGACGATGCGATCGTGGTGGTGGAGAACGTCGAGCGGATCATGGCCGAGGAAGGCCTGCCGCCGCTGCAGGCCACGCGCAAGGCGATGGGCCAGATCTCGGGCGCCGTGATCGGCGTGACCGTGGTGCTGATCTCGGTGTTCGTGCCGCTGGCGTTCTTCGCCGGCTCCACCGGCAACATCTATCGCCAGTTCGCCGCGACGATGGCCACCTCGATCGCGTTCTCGGCCTTCCTCGCACTGTCCCTCACGCCGGCGCTCTGCGCCACGCTGCTCAAGCCCATCGATCCGGAACACCACGCCGAGAAGAAAGGCTTCTTCGGCTGGTTCAACCGCTCGTTCAAGAGCACCACGCACCGCTATGAAGGCTGGATGGCCAAGCTGCTGCGCCGCGGCGGCCGCATGATGATCATCTATGCCGTGCTGCTGGGCGCCGTGGCGCTGGTGTACACGCGCCTTCCCACCTCGTTCCTGCCCAACGAAGACCAGGGCTACATCATCACCAACGTGCAGCTGCCCCCGGGTGCCGCGCAGTCGCGTACCAGCGAGGTGCTGCAGCAGGTGGAAGGCTTCATGCTGAAGCAGCCCGAGGTGGAGAACATCGTGACCGTGGCAGGCTTCTCGTTCTCGGGCCAAGGCCAGAACGCCGGCCTCGCGTTCGTGATCCTGAAGGACTGGGCAGAGCGCTCCGGCGCCGACAGCACGGCCTCGGCCGTGGCCGGCCGCGCCTTCATGGCGCTGTCGGGCATCCGCGATGCCTTCATCTTCGCGCTGAGCCCGCCGCCCATTCCCGAACTGGGCACCGGCACCGGCTTCAACTTCCGGCTGCAGGACCGTGCCGGCCAGGGACACGACGCCCTGGTCAACGCGCGCAACCAGCTGCTGGGCATGGCCGGGCAGAGCAAGATCCTGGCAGGCGTGCGCCCCGACGGCATGGAAGACGCGCCCCAGATGCAGATCGACATCGACCGCGACAAGGCCAACGCCCTGGGCATCGGTTTCGACAGCATCAGCAGCGCGCTGTCCACGGCGCTGGGCTCGGCCTACATCAACGACTTCCCGAACCAGGGACGTCTGCAGCGCGTGGTCGTCCAGGCGGACGCCGCCGCCCGCATGCGGCCCGAGTCGGTGCTGGACCTGCCGGTGGTGAACAGCCGCGGCCAGACCGTGCCCCTGTCGACCTTCGCCACCACGCGCTGGATCACCGGCGCCATGCAGACGGTGCGCTACAACGGCTACCCGTCGATGAAGATCGCCGGTGATGCCGGCCCCGGCTACACGACCGGCGAGGCCATGAACGAGATGGAACGCCTGGCCGGCCAGCTGCCGCCCGGCTTCGGCTTCGAGTGGACGGGCCAGTCGCGCGAGGAAAAGCTCGCTGGCTCGCAGGCCATGATCCTCTATGCCTTCTCGCTGCTCGCCGTGTTCCTGTGCCTGGCCGCGCTGTACGAAAGCTGGTCGATCCCGTTCTCGGTGATGCTGGTGGTGCCGCTGGGCGTGCTCGGCGTGCTGCTGGCCACGCTGATGCGGGGCATGTCCAACGACGTGTACTTCCAGATCGGGCTGGTGACCATCATCGGGCTCTCGGCCAAGAACGCCATCCTGATCGTGGAGTTCGCGAAGGATCTGCAGGCCGAGGGCAAGAGCGTGCTGGAGGCGGCGCTGGAGGCCGCCCACCTGCGGTTCCGTCCCATCATCATGACCTCGCTGGCCTTCACGCTGGGCGTGGTGCCGCTGTTCATCGCCTCGGGTGCCAGCTCGGCGAGCCAGCGGGCCATCGGCACCGGCGTGATCGGCGGGATGATCACGGGTACCGTGCTCGCGGTGATCTTCGTGCCCGTGTTCTTCGTGCTGGTGCGCACCTTCTTCAAGGGCAGCAAGCGCCAGCAGGACCACGACGCCAAGGTCAACCAACAGCACCGCCGCGATGCGGAAGCGCTGGAATAAGCCCCATTTGCTGGAGAGAGAAACCATGCAACACATTTCCCCTCTGCACTCCGGCGCGCGCATGCCGCGCCTGGTGCTGACGGTCGTGGCGGCGGCAGCCTTGATGGCCGGCTGCAGCTTCATCCCGACCTACGAGCGCCCGGCAGCGCCGGTGCCCACCGCCTTCAACGCCGCCGAAGCCGCAGCGCCCGTGGGCGCGAAGGCGGCCTCGGACATCGACTGGAAGGAGTACTTCGCCGACCCGCGTCTGCAGCAGCTCATCGGCATCGCGCTGGAGAACAACCGCGACCTGCGCGTGGCGGTGCTCAACATCGAGCAGGCCCGGGCGCAGTTCCAGATCCAGCGCGCGGACCTGTTCCCCGCCGTCAACGGCATCGCCTCGGCCACCCGCCAGCCCAACACGGCCACCGGCCAGTACAGCAACCTGTTCCAGGTCGGCCTGGGCGTGTCGGCCTGGGAGATCGACTTCTTCGGCCGCGTGCGCGCGCTGAAGGAGCAGGCCCTGGCGCAGTACCTCGCCACGGACGAGGCGCGCAAGTCGACGCAGATCAGCCTGGTGGCCGCGGTGGCGCAGGCCTGGTTCAACCTGCTGGCGGACGAGGAGCTGCTCGACCTGTCGCGCCGCACGCTCGGCACCCGGGACGAGTCCGTGAAGCTGACGCGCCTGCGCCTGGAGAACGGCGTGAGCTCGGAGCTGGACAACAGCCAGGCCGAGAGCCTGGCGCAGACCGCCCGCGCAACGTACGCCCAGCAGCAACGCCAGCGCATGCAGGACGAGAACGCGCTGGTGCTGCTGCTCGGCCAGCAGCTGCCGGCAGACATCCGTGCCAGCCTGGGACAGGCACGGCTGGCCGACGCGCCGGCCATGCCCGGCCTCCCCGCGGGCATGCCCTCCGATCTGCTGACCCGCCGGCCCGACATCCGCCAGGCCGAGCAGCTGCTGATCGGCGCCAACGCCAACATCGGCGCGGCCCGTGCCGCGTTCTTCCCGCGCATTGCGCTGACGGCCCAGGCCGGCACGGTGAGCAACGAACTGTCGGGCCTGTTCAAGAGCGGCAGCTGGGCCTTCTCGCTGGCGCCGCAGCTGACGCTGCCGATCTTCAATGCCGGAGCCAACCAAGCCAATCTGGAATCGGCCCGCGCCGGCCGCGAGATCGCGGTGGCGCAGTACGAAAAGTCCATCCAGACGGCTTTCCGCGAAGTCTCCGACGCGCTCGCCGGCCAGGCCACGCTGCAGGAGCAGCTGGACGCCCAGCGCGCCACCCGCCAGGCGGATGCGCGCCGCACCGAGCTGTCGGACCTGCGCTACCGCAACGGCGTGTCCAGCTACCTCGACTTCCTGGATGCGCAGCGCTCGCTGTTCGCCTCAGAGCAGACGCTGGTGCAGACCCGCCTGCTGCAGCTGCAGAACCAGGTCACGCTGTACAAGGTGCTGGGCGGCGGATGGACCGAGCCGCCGCAGCAAGCACCACGTTCTTGATGTAGCGCAAGAGGGCGCGGCTGGCCGTTTTCCCTAACGGCCAGCCCTGGGGACCGCTTCCTATAATGAAGAGTTGATCCCCCACAAGCCCCCGATACCTCAGAGGACGTCATGAGCGACACCCACGAAGAAGCGCACACCGGCCCGATCAAGAATCCCAAGCAACTGCTGCTCACGGTCTTCCTGTCTTTCGTTCTGCCGGTCTTCGCCATCATCGGCCTCGTCGTGTTCGTGACGTCGGGCAACAAGCCCGCAGAAGGCGTGGCCAACCCCGAGATGGCCATCGCCCAGCGCATCCAGAAGGTGGGCATGGTGGAGGTGCGAGACGCCAACCGTCCGCTGCGCCCCGGCGAGGAAGTCTTCAAGGGCCAATGCGCCGCCTGCCACGCCACGGGCGCGGCCGGTGCGCCCAAGCTGGGCGATGCCGCGGCCTGGGCACCGCGCATCCAGACGGGCTTCGAAGCCCTGGTGCAATCGGCCCTGAAGGGCAAGGGCGCCATGGCGCCTCAGGGCGGCGGCGACTTCGACGACACGGAAATCGCCCGTGGCGTGGCCTACATGGCCAACGCTTCCGGCGGCAAGTTCGAGGAACCCAACCGTCCCGATGCCCCCGCGGCCGACGGCGCTGCTGCACCGGCCCCCGCAGCCTCTGGCGGCTGACCCGGCCCCCATACATACTGCGTCCCTCCCGAGCCGGCCCTGCGCCGGCTTCGTCGTTTCTGGGATGCCCGCAGCAGGGAAAAAGTGCACCGCTCCTAGAACGAGAGCGCGATGCGCTTATCACCAAAGGACTTCAACGCTCTAAAGGCTTCAATGCGCCGCCCGTTCAGCGGTAATAGCTATAGTTTTTGAGGCGAGCAATGGGGCGTTGGAGGGAGTGCAGGACACCGTTTCTGCGACGACGTGGGGCGGTATCGTGGGCAGTCTCTTTAGCCATGCGCTGCCTGCTTCATCGCGGCCGCTGCCCTGCGAGACCGGGATGAGGCAGCCGAAGCCCCTCTCACCCCCAAGGAACCGGCTGTGCCAGGCCATGCAGGAAGAAGCGAGAGCCCTGCAGCGCCCCGCGTCCATGGCACCGCCAGGGCGACCTGCGCTGCTTTCCGGCGGCGTCCCGCCGAGTCTCTCGCCCGCCTACTGCGCCGCGGCCGGGCTCCGCACGAATCCGTAGCGCTCCGGCAGGCGGTCCGCCTGCACCTCCTGCGGCGTCCAGCGGCCCTGTTCGATGGCTTCGGCCACCAAGCCCACGTCCAGGCTGTGCACCAGGCCCAGCCCCGCGCCGCTCGCCAGGTAGACCCGGCCCGCCTCGTCCAGCAGGCATTCGCCCGCGTCGGGCATGCGCAGGCCCGTGTGCGCGACGGGGACGCCGTCCGTACCCAGGCGCCAGACGAGCGGCGTGGCCTCCAGTTCGACATACACGCGCTGCGGCCCGTTCTGGAAGAACCAGCGGCCCTGCGCGTCCGACTCGTAGTTTCGGTGGATGAAATCGATCAGCTTCTCGTGCCGCAGCACCGCGCCGCGGGCTTGCGGGAACGGGCCCTGCGCCTGCGTGGCGTCATCGCGCATGTACCACTGGCCGCGCGCATCCAAGCCGAGCCAGCCGAAGCAGTCCGGAACGTTGGGCCACTTGGCAATGGCCTGCCTGACGATGTCATCCATGCGGCGATTCTGCCGCGGGTGCAGCGGGCAAGGCGTAGTCCGCTGCCCCGCCCTTCCGCGCCAGCCAATCGGCAACCTGCTCGGGCATGCGGCGTACGCTGCCGGGCCAGCCGCCGTGGGCAAAGCCGACGTGGCCGCCGTGCGCCGGCTGCCAGAGTGTGACGGGCGCGGCCCGCACCGCCTGGGGCCGCGGCAGGCTGTCGGCAGGCACGAAGGGGTCGTTCAGCGCATTGAGCACCAGGGCCGGAATGCGGATGTCGCCCAGCAGCGGCTTGGCGGAGGCGCGGCGCCAGTAGTCGTCGGTATCGCGAAAGCCGTGCAGCGGCGCGGTGAAGACGTTGTCGAAGGCGTACAGGTCCCGCGCGGCGAGCAATGCCTGCCGGTCGAACAGCCCGGGGTGTTGCGCCAGCTTGGCCAGGGCCTTGGGCACCATGGTGCGCAGGAACATGCGCGTATAGACCTGCCGGTTGAAACCGCGCCCGATGGCTGCACCGCCAGCGGTTAGGTCGATGGGCGAACTGATGGCCGCCACCGCATCGGCCTGCCGTGCAGCCCGCGCACCGGCTTCTGCGGCCCAGCGCAGCAAGGCATTGCCGCCCAGGGAGACGCCGGCGGCCAGCAGCGGCGCGCGGCCACCGCCCGGCAGCGCCTGCCCCTGGGCCAGGCGCGCCAGCAGCCAGCCGATCTCTTCATGGTCGCCGGAGTGGTAGGCCCGCGGCGCGTGGTTGATCTCGCCGCTGCAGCCGCGGAAGTGCGGCACGGCGAAGCGCCAGCCCCGCTCGCGCGCGACGTCGGCAAAGGCTTCGGCATAGTGGCTGCGCGACGAGCCCTCCAGGCCGTGGAAGAGCACCAGCAGCGGCCGCGCCGCGTCGTGCGCGGTCGGCGGCACGCGCACACCGGCATCTGCCGCTGCGCCGTCAGCCAGGAAGTCCACGTCCACGAAGTCGCCGTCCGGCGTGGCCCAGCGCTCGCGGCGGTACAGCGGCCGGGGGCCGACCGTGCGGCGGCTGAACAGGGCCGGCCAGATGGTCTGGGCGTGGCCTCCGGGCAGCCAGCGGGGCGCATCGCCGTGCGGTGGCCGCGGTGCAGCGCCAAGGTCTCCGATCATCCTCTCAGCCCCACATGGCGAGGCACTCCATCCCCGCCGCAGAACCGGCGCCCCCCCGCAGCGACGGCTGCGCCCCCCTGCCCGTCATGGGCAGCACGGCGAAGGCGGGGGGAGGAAACGGCGACGCCGCTCTGGAGGAGGCACTCCATCTAATGCAGCACCGGTGGCGGCGAACCCGGCGGCTGCGTCTCGCGCACCGTGCCCGGGCTGGCGTGGTGGGCCACCATGCGCCAGCCCTGCGGGGTCTTGTGGTACACGTTGGTGGCCTGCACGATGGCATTGCGCGGCCCGTCGGGCAGGGCCACCTCGACCTGCTCGACCACGCTGTGCACGGCACTGGCCAACGCCTGCACGCGGTGCACCTGCGTGGGCTTGGCGCGCAGCGCCCCGTGCTCGAACATCGCGGCGAAGGCGGCCCGGATGGCGCCCGGCCCCAGCAGGCGCGGGCCGCCCGGGTGCACGCAGACGATCTCGTCGTCGTCGGCCCAGCAGGCCATCAGCTGATCGATATCGCCCGTCTGCAAGGCTTCGTAGAACGCGGCCTCGGTTTCGTCGGGGGTGCCGCCGACGATGGCGGCGCGCAGGGAAGGTCGTGTCATGGCGTGGAGCGGACAGGGCGCGGCATGCAGGAAGCCGCCATTGTGTGCGCCGTGGCGGACGTTGTCACGGGCTGCCGGCTGGCAGGGCGCGGCCGGCGTGCAGGCACAATGGCCAGCGCCCGGGAAGCCCATGGCAACGTCGCCGGCTTTCGGCTCCCGCGCAGGCAGCCATGCAACGACTTCTCGCCCTTCTTGCCCTCGCCCTGGCCCTGACCGGCTGCGGCTACAACGACTTCCAGCGCCTGGACGAACAGAGCAAGGCCGCCTGGAGCGAGGTGCTCAACCAGTACCAGCGCCGCGCCGATCTGGTGCCCAACATCGTCGCCAGCGTGAAGGGCGAAGCGGCCTTTGAACAGGAGACGCTCACCCGCGTGGTGGAGGCGCGTGCCAAGGCCACGTCGATGCAGGTCACGCCGGAGACGATCAACAACCCCGAAGCATTCGCCAAGTTCCAGCAGGCGCAGGGCGAGTTGTCCAGCGCCCTCTCCCGGCTGATGGTGGTGGCCGAGCGCTACCCAACGCTGCAGGCCAACCAGGGGTTCCGCGATCTGCGCGTGACGCTGGAGGGCACCGAGAACCGCATCACCGTCGCCCGCAACCGCTACATCCAGACGGTGCAGGAGTACAACGTGCTGGCGCGCAGCTTCCCGACCAACGTGACGGCCAAGGTGTTCAGCTACGATCCCAAGCCGAGCTTCACGGTGCAGAACGAAGCGCAGATCAGCGTGCCGCCCACGGTGGACTTCTCGTCGCCCGCCGCAGCGCCGGCCTCCAAGCCGTGATACGGAGTTTGAGCCCAATATGCCTCTAGCGCTTGTCGTTCAAGCGTTCGTAGCTACACTTTTAATAGCTATAGGCGCGCCTGCCGCCTGGGCCCAGGCGCCCCAGCCCGTGCCCGCCCTCACCGCCCGGGTGGTCGACACGACCGGCACGCTGGCGCCTGCCGAGCGCCAGTCGCTCGAGACCCAACTGGCCGCCATCGAGCAGCAGCATGGCTCGCAGGTGGCGGTGCTGATGGTGCCCACCACGGCCCCCGAGGACATCGCCGCCTACGCCAACCGCGTGGGCAATGCCTGGAAGATCGGCCGCCGCACCGTGGGCGACGGCGTGCTGGTGGTCGTCGCCAAGGACGACCGCAAGATGCGCATCGAGGTCGCCAAGGCGCTGGAGGGCGCGATTCCCGACATCGCCGCCGCCCGCATCATCGACGGCGCGATGAAGCCGCGCTTCCGGCAGAACGACTTCGCCGGCGGGCTCACGGCGGCGGTGGACCAGATCGGCGCCCGCATCGCCGGCGAGCCCCTGCCCCTGCCCGAGCCGTCCGGCGACAGCCGCCAGCGCGGCGGCACCGCCAGTGGCTTCGACTGGATGGACATGGGCATCTTCCTGTTCTTCGGCGTGATGATCGGCGGGCCCATCGCACGTTCGCTGTTCGGCGCGGGGAAGGGCGGGCTGCTGATGGGTGCAGGCGCTGGAGGGCTGGCATTCCTCGCCACGGCCAGCGTGCTGGTGTCCGCTGGCGCGGGCCTGCTGGCCCTGGCGTACACCGCGCTGTTCAGCGCCGCCAGCCGGACCGGTCGCGGCGGCGGTCCCGGCGTCATCTTGAGCAGCGGCGGAAGCGGTGGGGGCTGGAGCAGCAGCGGCAGCAGTGGTGGCGGCGGCGGATTCAGCTCAGGGGGTGGCGGAGATTTTGGAGGCGGCGGCGCCTCGGGAGACTGGTGAACATGGCCATGGCATCACCCCACCCCACACTGCCTGCGCGCATCGCCCGGCTGGTACGACACCGTTGGTCCGAAGGCAGGCTGCTGCGCACCGCGCTACCGGCAGACCTCGTGGAGCGGCTCACCCGGCGCGTGGCAGCCAGCGAACGCCGCCACACGGGCCAGATCCGCATCTGCATCGAGGGCGGTCTGCCGCTGTCCTACCTGTGGCGCGGCGCCAGCGCCCGCGATCGCGCCGTGGCGCAGTTCGGCAAGCTGCGCGTCTGGGATACGGAGCACAACAACGGCGTGCTCATCTACCTGCTGCTGGCCGAGCACGCCATCGAGATCGTGGCCGACCGCGGTCTGGCCCGCACCGTGCCGCCAGAAACCTGGCGCACGCTCGTCGCGCACATGGGCGAGGCCTTCCGCGGCGGACGCTACGAAGACGGCCTGACCCAGGCGCTGGCGGAGGTTTCGGCCCTGCTGGTGGCGCATTTCCCGGTGCCTCCGGACGCCGCCGGCAGCGCCCACCCCGATGCCGATGAACTGCCGGATGCACCGGTCCTCGGTCGCCGGGGATGGGGCAGCGACAGCGGCGATTGACCGCCGAAGCGGCGCGACGTCTTTCACACAGGCCGGCAGGAGAGGCCCCGGCCCATCGCAGCGGGCGAAAACCAGGTAGAAGGGTGGGACCTATTGCCGCGCAGTGGCCAAGCGCCACGGCCAGCCCCAGCATGACAAAAGCCGCCCGAAGGCGGCTTTTTATGAAGCGATCGCAGCGCATGGTGTGCGCTGCCGTGCCGCGAGGCACTACCGGCAGCTCAGCGCTTCTGGCGGAACTTGCGCAGCGCAGCGATCTGAGCCGCCATGACGGCCAGCTCGGACTGCGCCTTCGCCAGGTCCAGATCGCTCTTGGCGTTCTTCAGTGCTTCCTCGGCGGCAGCCTTGGCGGCGTTGGCCTTCTCGTCGTCCAGATCCTTGCCGCGGATGGCGGTGTCGGACAGCACGGTCACGCGGTCGGGCTGCACTTCCAGGATGCCGCCGGCGACGAAGACGAACTCCTCGTTGCCGTCGGCCAGTTCGATACGCACCGAGCCCGGCTTGATGCGCGTGATCAGCGGCGTGTGCTTGGGCAGGATGCCCAGTTCGCCCGCTTCGCCAGGCAGCGCCACGAAGCGCGCCTCGCCGGCGAAGATGGACTCTTCGGCGCTGACGACATCAACGTGAAAGGTGTTGGCCATGGGTCGTTCCTTGAATGTTCAAAAAGAGGGAGCAAGCAGATCTGGAAGCACCGGATTTGCCACCAGGGCGCCTGGGATTTCGATGAACCCTCCAGTCGCTCCGGGGCAGCGGCGCCTACCGGTAGATGCTTGCTTACGCCAGCTTCTTGGCCTTTTCGAAGGCTTCGTCGATCGTGCCGACCATGTAGAACGCCTGCTCTGGCAGGTGATCGCACTCGCCGGCCACGATCATCTTGAAACCACGGATGGTTTCGGCCAGGGGCACGTATTTGCCAGGCGAACCCGTGAACACTTCGGCCACGTGGAACGGCTGCGACAGGAAACGCTGGATCTTCCGGGCGCGGGCCACGGCCAGCTTGTCTTCGGGAGCCAGTTCGTCCATGCCCAGGATGGCGATGATGTCGCGCAGTTCCTTGTAGCGCTGCAGCGTGCCTTGCACACCGCGGGCCACTTGGTAGTGCTCGTCGCCCACCACTTGGGGGTCCAGCTGGCGGCTGGTGGAGTCCAGGGGATCCACGGCAGGGTAGATACCCAGCGAAGCGATGTCACGCGACAGCACCACGGTGGAATCCAAGTGAGCGAAGGTCGTGGCAGGCGACGGGTCGGTCAAGTCATCGGCAGGCACGTACACGGCCTGGATGGAGGTGATCGAACCGACCTTGGTCGAGGTGATGCGCTCTTGCAGACGGCCCATTTCCTCGGCCAGGGTGGGCTGGTAGCCCACGGCGGAGGGCATGCGGCCCAGCAGCGCGGACACTTCGGTACCGGCCAGCGTGTAGCGGTAGATGTTGTCCACGAAGAACAGCACGTCGCGGCCTTCGTCACGGAACGATTCGGCGATCGTCAGACCGGTGAGGGCCACGCGCAGACGGTTGCCTGGAGGCTCGTTCATCTGGCCGTAGACCATGGCCACCTTGGAGTCCTCGAGCTTCTCGAGGTTCACCACGCCGGAGTCGGCCATTTCGTGATAGAAGTCGTTCCCTTCGCGGGTACGCTCGCCCACACCAGCGAACACCGACAGACCGCTGTGGGCCTTGGCGATGTTGTTGATGAGTTCCATCATGTTCACGGTCTTGCCCACGCCGGCGCCACCGAACAGACCCACCTTGCCGCCCTTGGCGAACGGGCAGACCAGGTCGATCACCTTGATGCCGGTTTCCAGCAGTTCCTGCGAAGGCGACAGTTCGTCGTACGCAGGGGCCTTGCGGTGGATGGAAGCCGTCAGCGTCTGGTCCACGGGACCGCGTTCGTCGATGGGCGCGCCCAGCACGTCCATGATGCGACCCAGGGTGGCCTTGCCGACGGGCACGTTGATGGGGTTGCCGGTGTTGGACACCACGATGCCGCGGCGCAGGCCGTCGGACGAACCCAGGGCAATGGTACGCACCACGCCGTCACCCAGCTGCTGCTGGACTTCCAGCGTCAGCGTGGAACCGTCGAGCTTCAGGGCGTCGTAAACCTTGGGCATCTGGTCACGCGGGAACTCCACGTCCACCACGGCGCCGATACATTGAACAATCTTGCCTTGTGCTTGAGCCATTTGTCGCTCCAATAATGTTTGTCTGTCGAGCTGTTGTTTACACAGCGGCGGCACCGGACACGATCTCGGACAATTCCTTCGTGATCGCTGCCTGGCGCGTCTTGTTGTAGACCAGCTTCAACTCGCCGATGACGCTGCCCGCGTTGTCGGTGGCGGCCTTCATGGCCACCATGCGCGCGGACTGCTCGGACGCCATGTTCTCGGCCACGGCCTGGTAGATCAGCGATTCCACGTACCGCACCAGCAGGTCGTCGATGACGCTCTGGGCATCGGGTTCGTAGATGTAATCCCAGCCGTGCTCGGTCGTTTCCGCCTGCATCTGCGCGGAGGACAGGGGGAGCAGACGCTCCACCACCGACTCCTGCTTCATGGTGTTGATGAACTTGGTGTAGCTCAGATACACCGCGTTGATCTTGCCTTCGGCGTAAGCGTCGAGCAGCACCTTGACGGGGCCGATCAGCTTGTCGAGGTGCGGCGTATCGCCCAGACCCGTGACATGGGAAACCACCTTGGCGCCGACGCGGTTCAGGAAGCCCAGACCCTTGTTGCCAATGGCCACGGCTTCGGTCGACACGCCAGCGTTCTGCAGTTCACGCAGTTGGGTCGTCACGGCACGCAACACGTTGGTGTTCATGCCGCCGCACAGGCCCTTGTCGGTCGTCACGACGATCATGCCGGCCACCTTGGCGTTCGTGTTTTCCTTCATGAAAGGATGCACGTACTCCGGATTGGCCTGACCGAGGTTGGCTGCGATGTTGCGGATCTTCTCGCTGTAGGGACGGGCAGCGCGCATCCGGTCCTGCGCCTTGCGCATTTTGGATGCGGCCACCATCTCCATGGCCTTGGTGATCTTCTTGGTGTTCTCCACCGATTTGATCTTGCCGCGTATTTCCTTGCCTGCTGCCATGATGGCTCCTCGTCCGGTTTAGGCGAACGACTTCTTGAACGCGGCGATGGCTGCGGTCAGTTCGGCTTCAGCGTCCTTGTCCATGGCCTTGGCCTGTTCCAGCTTGGCCAGCAGAGCGGCGTGGCTGGTCTTCAGGAACTGGTGCAGGCCGTGTTCGAAGTCGAGCACCTTCTTCACTTCGATGTCGTCCATGAAGCCCTTGTTCACAGCGAACAGCGTGGCACCCATCAGCGAGATGGGCAGCGGGCTGTACTGTGCCTGCTTCAGCAGTTCGGTCACGCGGGCACCGCGGTCCAGCTGCTTGCGGGTGGCTTCGTCCAGGTCGGAAGCGAACTGCGCGAACGCAGCCAGTTCACGGTACTGGGCCAGGTCGGTACGGATACCGCCGGACAGGCTCTTGATGATCTTGGTCTGGGCAGCACCACCGACGCGCGACACCGAGATACCGGCGTTGATGGCGGGGCGGATACCGGCGTTGAACAGGCTGGTTTCCAGGAAGATCTGGCCGTCGGTGATCGAGATCACGTTGGTCGGAACGAAAGCGGACACGTCGCCGGCTTGCGTTTCGATGATCGGCAGTGCCGTCAGCGAACCCGTCTTGCCCTTGACTTCACCCTTGGTGAAGGCTTCGACGTAGTCGGCGTTCACGCGGGCGGCACGCTCCAGCAGACGGCTGTGGAGATAGAACACGTCGCCGGGGTAGGCTTCGCGGCCTGGCGGGCGGCGCAGCAGCAGCGAGACCTGGCGGTAGGCCACGGCTTGCTTGGACAGGTCGTCATACACGATCAGGGCGTCTTCGCCGCGGTCGCGGAAGTACTCGCCCATCGTGCAGCCGGAGTAGGCCGACACGTACTGCATGGCAGCCGATTCGGAAGCCGATGCGGCCACCACGATGGTGTATTCCATCGCGCCGGCTTGCTCCAGAGCGCGCACGACGTTCTTGATGGAGGATGCCTTCTGGCCGATCGCGACGTAGATACACGTCACGCCCTGGCCCTTCTGGGCAATGATGGCGTCGATGGCGACGGCCGTCTTGCCGGTCTGGCGGTCACCGATGATCAGCTCGCGCTGGCCACGGCCCACGGGCACCATCGAGTCGATGGACTTCAGGCCGGTCTGCAGCGGCTGGTCCACGGACTTGCGGGCGATCACGCCGGGGGCGACCTTTTCGATCACGTCCGTCAGCTTGGCGTTGATCGGGCCCTTGCCGTCGATCGGCTGGCCCAGGGCGTTCACCACGCGGCCCACCAGTTCGGGGCCCACGGGCACTTCCAGAATGCGGCCCGTGCACTTGACGGTGTCGCCTTCGGAGATGTGCTCGTACTCGCCCAGAATCACGGCGCCGACGGAGTCGCGCTCGAGGTTCAGCGCCAGGCCGAAGGAGGCCTGGCCGTCCTTGGTGGCGGGGAATTCGAGCATTTCGCCCTGCATCACATCGGACAGGCCATGCACGCGCACGATACCGTCCGACACGGACACCACGGTGCCCTGGTTGCGGATGTCGCTGCTCGCTGCCAGACCTTCGATGCGGCTCTTGATCAGTTCAGAAATTTCTGCGGGATTGAGTTGCATGACTCTTTCCTTCTTTCTTTGGTTAGCCGAAACCCCAACGCCGTCAGGCGGTGAGGGCCGCTTTCATTTGTTCCAGACGGGCCTTGACCGAAGTGTCCAGCACCTCGTCGCCCACCACTACGCGAATGCCGCCGATCAGGGATTCATCCTGCTGTACCGAGACATTCAGCTTGCGGCCGAAGCGCTTCTCCAGCGCTGCGTCCAGACCAGCGAGCGCGGCGGTGTCCATCGGGAAGGCACTGAACACCACGGCATCCGAAGAACCGTTGCGCTGGTTGACGAGGGCACGGAACTGCGCCGCCACTTCGGGCAGGGCTTCCACGCGGCCGTTGTCGATGATCACGCGCAGGAAATTGCGTGCGGCATCCGGCAGCGGGGCGCGAACGACACCGGCGATGACCTCGAACACCTGGTCGGAGGTCACCTTGGGGTTGTCCGCGAGCTGGCGCAGCTGCGGGTTGGCGGCAATCGCCGCCACTTCTTCCACCCAGGCGACGGTGCCATTCAGGTCGGCGCCCGACTGGGCGGCGCTGGCCTTGAACAGGGCTTCCGCGTAAGGGCGGGCAATGGTGGCGAGTTCTGCCATGTTGCGTCGCTCCTTACAGCTCGGTCTTCAGGCGGTTCAGCAGATCCGCATGGACGCCGGCATTGACTTCCTTGCGGAGGATCTGCTCGGCACCCTTGACGGCCAGTGCGGCCACCTGCTCGCGCAGGGCTTCGCGGGCCTGGATCGTCTGCTGTTCGGCGTCGGCACGGGCTGCAGCGATGATCTTGTTGCCTTCTTCGGTCGCGCGGGCCTTGGCCTCTTCGATGATGGCCTGAGCGCGGCGATCGGCGTCCGCAATACGCGATGCCGTTTCGTTGCGCGTCTGGGCCAGTTCCTTCTCGACGCGCTGGTTCACAGCGGTCAGTTCGGACTTGGCACGGTCGGCAGCAGCGAGGCCATCGGCGATTTTCTGGGCTCGCTCATCCAGCGCCTTCGCGATCGGGGGCCACACGAACTTCATCGTGAACAGCACCAGGATCAGAAAGACGATGGCCTGAACGAACAGGGTCGCGTTGATACTCACGGCAACACCTTTCTAGTTGGGCGTTGAACGGAGCTTAGGCCAGGACGAAGGGGTTGGCGAAAGCGAACAGCAGGGCGATGGCCACACCGATCAGGAAGGCAGCGTCGATCAGACCGGCCAAGATGAACATCTTGGTTTGCAGTTCGTTGATCAGTTCGGGCTGGCGAGCGGAAGACTCGAGGAACTTGCCACCCATCAGGGCGATACCGATCGAAGCGCCGATAGCGCCGAGACCCACGATCAGACCACAAGCCAGAGCGACGAGACCGAGAACGTTTTCCATGATGACTCCTAGGATGAAAAGAAAGAAAGGTTGAGAAAGGAAAGAGAGGGATCAGTGAGCTTCATGCGCCTGGCCGAGGTAGATCAGCGCAAGCATCATGAAAATGAAGGCCTGCAGGGTGATCACCAGGATGTGGAAGATCGCCCAGATAGAGCCCGCAATGATGTGCCCCACGGGGAGCAACACACCGGAAAGCGACATGGCAGCAGCACCACCCATCAGGGCAATCAGCATGAACACCAACTCACCAGCGTACATGTTGCCGAACAGTCGCATGCCGTGCGACACCGTCTTGGCAACGTATTCAATGATCTGCATGAGCAGATTGACCACGCCCAGGATCAGGGCGAAGAAAGGATTCTTGCTGGTGCCGAAGGGAGCGGACACCAGTTCATGCGCCCAGCCGCCCAGACCCTTGATCTTGACGCTGTAGTACAGGCACAGCACCAGCACGGCGAAGGACAGGCCCAGCGTGGTGGACAGGTCGGCCGTGGGCACGACGCGCAGATAGGCGTGGTGCGGGTCGTGGCCGGCAGCACCGTAGATCTGCGCCCAGATGGCGGGCAGCAGGTCGACCGGCAGCATGTCCATGGCGTTCATCAGGAAGATCCAGACGAACACGGTCAGGGCCAGCGGGGCGATGAACTTGCGGCTCTCGGCGTTGTGGATGTTGGCCTTGGCCTGGTTGTCCACCATCTCGACGAGGATCTCGACCGCGGCCTGGAAGCGGCCCGGCACGCCGGAGGTGGCCTTGCGGGCGCACAGCCAGAACACGAAAAGTGCCAGCACGCCGAGAACCAAACCGACCACGACGGAGTCAATGTTCACCACGGAGAAATCGACGATGGACTTCTGCTTGATGTTCTGGAGATGCTGCAAGTGGTGAACGATGTATTCACTGGCAGTCGGGGCATGCGCTTCTGCGGCCATCGGACAACTCTTCTCTCAAATATCAAACCGGTTTGCGAACACCGGGCCGCGCCAGGAGCGCGATCCAGTACGTTTTCATCGTCACCACCATGCCGACCAGCAACGCCAGCCAGCTCAGGCCCGGCAACAGCCGGGGCGCCGCCGCCAGCATGGCAACGGTCAAAACAATCTTGGCCAACTCCCAACCGAACAGACTCGCCATCGCAGCGCCTGCAGACCCTTGCTGGCGTGCCATGCCCCGCGCAAACAGCGCGGCGGGCAGCACGACGGAGAAGGCGCCATAGGCGGCAGACACACCCAGATGCGGCTTGCCGGACACCAGCCACACCACCAGGGAGACCAGGGCACCTACCAGAGCCTGGAACCACACGATGCGCCAGATAGACACGTTCGGGTGGCGTTGCCGCCACTGCTGAGCCTCTTCGGCGGTCAGGGGCTTGAAGTCGGAATCTCCGGCCTCAGTTTCGGTCTCGGGTGCGATTGTTTTCATTTTTGAATGACGCCCGCGTTACAGACCGGAACTTTCACAAAGCCCCTGATTATAAGTAAAAACCGACAGGGCTCCGCAATCTCCTGCGTGTCACGGGCATTCGCAGCGCTGGGCGCAACCGCCTTCAGCCTGGGGGGGACGCAGAGCGCAGATGACGCACGGCGCCACACCGGCAATGTGACGCAGAGCGCAGTTTGCCTTGGTTCGCACCGGAGCCGTCAGCAATCCCCCACAATCGCACGGCTACTGCGCCGTGCGCGGACTCGAAAGCCACAGATGACGACACCCTCCACCCCCGCTGCCGGCGACGCCGCCGACTCCCGCAAGGACTCGTTGATCGAGTACCCGTCCCTGTTCCCGATCAAGGTGATGGGCGCCAAGGTCGACGGCTTCGTGCACGCCGTGACCGATCTCGCGCGCCAGTTCGACCCGGGCTTCGATGCCTCGACCATCGAACTGCGCGACAGCCGTGCCGGCAACTACCTCGGCGTGACCATCACCGTCACCGCCACCAGCCGCGAGCAACTCGATGACCTGTACCGGGCGCTGTCTTCGCACCCGCTGGTCAAGGTCGTGCTCTGATCGAGAGCGCGGCAGTGCAACTGCGCAACCTCGGCCGCGTGGACTATGGCGCGACGCTGCATGCCATGCAGCGCTTCACCGACGAGCGGGCTGTCGACACGCCTGACGAGCTGTGGATTTGCGAGCACGCAGCCGTTTACACGCAGGGCATTTCCGGCAATAGCGATCACGTTCTCAACCCGGGGAGCATTCCGGTGGCGGCCACCAACCGTGGGGGGCAGGTCACGTTCCACGGCCCGGGGCAGGTCGTCTGCTACCCGCTGATCGACCTGCGGCGCGCCGGCTACTTCGTCAAGGAGTACGTGTTTCGCATCGAAGAGGCCGTGATCCGCACGCTCATGCATTTCGGCGTGACGGGCCACCGTGTGGGCGGGGCGCCAGGCATCTACGTGCGCCTGGACGATCCCGCCAGCCACGCGCTGCTGCCGCAGCGCCCGCGCAAGGCCTCCGGCGATGGCCCCACGGCCCCGGTAGCGCCCGATTTCTCCGGCCTGGGCAAGATCGCCGCGCTGGGCATCAAGGTGAGCCGGCATTGCACGTACCACGGCGTCGCCCTGAACGTGGACATGGACCTGGAACCTTATTCGCGCATCAACCCTTGCGGCTACGCAGAGCTGCAGACGGTGGACCTTTCTACAATCGGGGTCCAAACCACTTGGGATGAGGCTGCTGCGGTGCTGGGCCACCAGCTTTCCATCCGCCTCGCACCCTGATCCTCCCAAACAGCATGAGCACTTCCGAAGTCGTCCGCGAAGCCCAGTCCACCGGGGCTTACAACCCGCTCGCCAAGCAGAAGGCCGCGGCCAAGCTGTCGCGCATTCCGATCAAGGTCGAGCAAGGCGAAGTGCTCAAGAAGCCCGAGTGGATCCGCGTCAAAGCCGGCTCGCCCACCACGCGCTTCTACGAGATCAAGGAAATCCTGCGCGAGCACAAGCTGCACACGGTGTGCGAAGAGGCCTCGTGCCCCAACATCGGCGAGTGCTTCGGCAAGGGCACTGCCACGTTCATGATCATGGGCGACAAGTGCACGCGCCGCTGCCCGTTCTGCGACGTGGGCCACGGCCGCCCCGACCCACTGAACAAGGACGAGCCGCTGAACCTGGCGCGCACCATCGCCGCGCTCAAGCTCAAGTACGTGGTGATCACCAGCGTGGACCGCGACGATCTGCGCGATGGCGGCAGCGGCCACTTCGTCGAATGCATCGAGAACATCCGCGCCCTTTCGCCCGCCACGCAGATCGAGATCCTGGTGCCCGACTTCCGCGGCCGCGACGACCGCGCGCTCGAGATCCTGAAGTCTGCGCCGCCCGATGTGATGAACCACAACCTGGAGACCGCGCCGCGCCTGTACAAGGAAGCGCGCCCGGGATCGGACTACCAGTTCAGCCTGAACCTGCTCAAGAAGTTCAAGGCGCTGCACCCCGGCGTGCCGACCAAGAGCGGCATCATGGTCGGCCTGGGCGAGACGGACGAAGAGATCCTGCAGGTGATGCGCGACATGCGCGCGCACGACATCGACATGCTGACCATCGGCCAGTACCTGGCGCCCTCCAACAGCCACCTGCCCGTGCGCCGCTACGTGCACCCGGACACCTTCAAGATGTACGAGGAAGAGGCCTACAAGATGGGCTTCACGCACGCCGCCGTGGGCGCGATGGTGCGGTCCAGCTACCACGCGGACCAGCAGGCGCACGCAGCCGGCGTCTGTGTCGAGAACTCGAAGTAAACGAGAAAATATCGAAGTAGTTGCGAAATTATCGGAGTGATGCGAAAAAAGTGATCTGGTGACCTGTGCTTGAACTTACGAGGCCTGCGACATTGCATCAGGGCGCAACGGACCCTGTGCTGCAAATCAGTGCATTTCCAACCGGTAGGGACATCTGGCGTGTTGACTGGTTCGGTCCCATTGCGTTTCCAAATCGAATGGAGCGCAAAAAGCACCCATCGGTGTTGGTGTATCTCTCGAAAGTGATTGCGCCATCTGCTCTGGAGGAACAGGGCCGCTTGCTCCTGCCAAGCTGCACTCTGCCAGCGCATCAACAGGCCAAAAGATGGGTCAGCGTTGGTACGACATTGCTATTGCGAATAGGTGATCTTTGGCAGGACCAGACACTTATCGGACGCCCGGTTTATGACGAAGCAACGCTCACCGACGTCACCATCGATCGTGAACATGCCAGTCTCACAAAGGCGGGGCTCAGCTTCGAAGACGGCAGCTTCCTACTGCCACTTTCCCATCACCCCTGGCACCTAAACAATACGCACTCTTACTGCGTTAACGTCAAGCTGCCAGATGGCCGAAGCTTGGTCGTGCCATGCATGGAATTGGTACGGTTCTACTTCGGCTCATCTAGCGAACTCATCTCACGCCTTTTCGCTCCACCGCTGACAAGAAGCCGCTTGTACGACAAGTGCTACACGTCGTCAAAAGGCCGGATGAATCTAGAGTTGGCAGAGCGCATTCCATCGGCGAGTGCTGAAGACATTGGACGAATCGCCGGAAGCGACTTCGCATGGCGTGCTGCGGCGCTTGTTACATCGTCATGCCTTAAAGCTTCAGCAGCTGGCCGAGACATCTACCCCCAGACAGTCTTCCCGTTTGAAGGCAACACGACACTCAAAGTAATTGGGAAATGGCTACCACGCGGCGACGTCGAGCAAGGCACTTTTCTTGCCTATCAAATTCTGAGCTGCAGTCACCCATTTCCCTTTCAGTCGCTTCACTTCAAACGAAATCAGGGCTCCACGCCAAGCCCTGGCAACACAGCGGCGAATGCTGGCGCGAATTTAGCCGAAGCACGTCCGCAGCGTACGGCAGCCCAACCGAAAACATCGTCCCTCCAGGAACATGATGCTTCGTCAACGCTTGCAGCCACAGTGAGAGTAGTGAGTGGACGCCGCCGATTCACAGATCTTGAACATAAGTTCATTCGGGCCGAGCAGGCAACCCGCCCTTCAATCGCACCAAAGACACACACCGGCTCATCACCTGCCGTAACGGACTTGGCCACAGGCGACCCTGGCTCCTCTAGGCGAATTCGCCCTGTCAGCCTCATCGACGCCAGTGCCCACGCGAGAACTGAACCGCCAAGCTTCCTCCGTACCGCCCTTGCGGCCATGGAGAGTATCGAAGGACTGCAAGTAAGTCTATTGCAGGCGAGTGAAGATCAAGACTGGACGGTCCCAGCAGCCTATCTCGCTGACGAGGATGGAGTTGTGCCCGGTCAACGGACGCTTCGTGGCAAGACCGAGAAGAGCTCGCGCACTGCGTCATTTGTTCTGAAGATGGGGACAACCAATGCCATAGCGACGGTTATTGAAGGCGTGTCGGCCCTGCTCGTTCTGAACTCTTTAACTCCCGAACAAGCCGCAGATCCAACCGCAGAGTGTTTGCGGATCGCCGCGCGCGGCGGTGCCCTATCTTCTTTTGGTGTGCGTAAGACCTTTATATCAGAGGCCATGCCAACTGGAGTGCCACTCGCCCGCCACGCGCTAATACAGGGGCTCGCGGACATCACACGCCAGCAAGCAAAGCGTCAAAGTCTCACTGCATGAACCGCAACCTTCAGCGACTTGAAACGCGGCAGCGCTATGTTTAGCAGAGCCGAGACCTCAGCAGCGGATTCGTTCAAAGCTGCCGCTCTGGCGTGACGGCGTGTCACACCCCGTAGATTTTCAATAAGGTATCCGTTTCGGGCGGGCCCGCGAGGCGCGTCAAAACGTCGACTCGGTCGGCGAGCATCCTCGCCGGCCAGCTTACTTCTCTGGGCTTCTTCACGAGCTGCTCATCAGCCGATTTCATCGCCTTCTCTAACCATGATGTTCCAGGTGAAGGAGCTGTACGGATGGAACTCAGGCAGGATGCTTCGAATCTGCCCATCAACCAGGAAGTGGTGCGCAATCCCCGGAAACAATTCAGGATCCACGGAATGGGTAGCAGAGGGGTTGTGATACATCGAAAGACCCTCTGCCCACGACTCGGTTATGTCACCTTGTTGCACGTCGTGCATAAAGCCCTTTGGCAACGCAGCATTTGGGTTGTGGTCATGCCGCACACCGAACCTGCGGATGATCTGGTTGGGCAGGCCGAATCCCGCCAGCTTGCCCATGCGATTGAACTTGGAGATCGTCCCCGACGCAGAGAAGAGCACCGCGCTGACATTTTCGGCGCATGGCTGAAGGAAGAACCCCGAGGGGATGACCTTGCCGTTGTACTCATGCGTCTCGATCTGCAGCGGCGAGATCACCAGTTGGCCAGCATCGTCGAACATAAAGTCATGCGTCACCCCGTAGAGGTACTCCATCAGGGCGGGCGATGTCCACGTCATGGATTGGTCCTCGTGGAAATCAGCGACTGCGAACACCAGGGGATGACCCCTGACGTGTTCCAGCTCCCAGTAGGGCTTGGCCCGACTGAGCTTCGAATACAGCGCGCTTCCAAAGCGGATGGGCATACGGGTCTTGAGCAGCTCACGAACGGCCTCCGGTGATCGCAGCTCCGGTATGCCGTTTTCGTCAAGCTCTAGCGGTGGATCCTTTGGCGACGGCCCGACGATGACCGCTTCGATGAACACTTTTTTGCCGTGGCGGTGGACCTCAAAATCAGGCGCTTCGCGGTCCTTGTTCACGAACAGGCCCATCTCAAGGAGCGCCGCGTAAAGGTAAAGCTCCCAAATGCGCGAGTCGAAAGCAGTCGTCTGGAACTGTTCGACGAAATTTCCATCGACATCGACGTAGTGCTTCATCATCTCCGTCATGATTCCCCGAGCGGGAATCCAGTGGTCGAGGGACTGGAGAATCTGGAAAGCTCGATGAAGCTTGTCTTCAGGGGCAATGATGGTGAAGAGATCAATGCCCGCCTTGTCGGTCGCTTCGTCGCCTTGGTCGAAGACGGTCTTCCCCTCGGCGACATGCCGCTTCACCGATGCGAACAAGGCGTGACGAGCCGCGGTCTTTTTGAAGCTCATATCGACGTCAATGCATCGGAAGCGCCCTTTCAGATCTCGTCCCAGGAGGACATACCCAAAATCCCGATCCGTGAGGTCCTTGATGACGACGCCGATCAGACTCTCATCTGCACTGGAGAAGAACTCCAGCTCTTTTCCAATGTCATTAGCGATGGGGGATCTCGTCCATGCAACGAACGCGTTATAGCGTTCGGGTGTCATCGCCGCGACCCCATTTGCTGTCAATAGGTCAGCAACTCGCTGCGCCTTGGCGCCTCTTCTCTTGGCTTCTCCCATGTCTACTCCCTGGAATTTCTCTGACCTCTGACATGACTAGCTGGCGTGGATGGGCAAACAAATTGACCATGCCCACGGTACTGTACGTCGACATCCTTGTCCTCGGATGCATCGCCAGAGCAGCTAGCCCGGACATCGTATGCACTTGGCACGTTGGGCAGCGTCTTGCTTCGCATGGTTTTCTTGGGCGAAACCCACGTTGGTTGCCGCGCGGCGCCTCACATATCTGACGGTGCGATCGAATGGCTGCAACCGTCGCGGCGTACCGAGCTCGAATGTCTCAGCTCAGCCTGACGCCGCCTACCAATCGAATGCTGCATCCAACAGCGTCTCAATAACAGATCCGATCAATGTGACTACATACCCATTACACGGCAAGCATAGAGATGCTTGCCGCGACCTCGGTCATCGATTGACACGTCCCCGAGACACCTTTTCCGCCGCCCTCACCCTAACGGGGGCCGTACTCGTCACAGGACTCAAGAGATCCCGTACATCAATTGGAAACGCCCGGCGATCTGGTAAAGCATCGTCAATGTGGGATTGGCGGAACCAGATTCGATCCGGCTCATGTAGGTGCGAAACAGCCCACTGCGTTCCGCCAGCTCTTCTTGGGTGAAGCCGTGCTCGGCGCGCAACTCTTTGATGCGCAGCCCAAGGCTTCGGCGTGGATCCATTTCGGACCGGCTCTTCCTTGCAGCAGTGGACGGGCTTCCTGACGACACGTCCCAGACTGTCTGCTATGTATCCTCATTGATACACACACCAATTCATACATTTGATATGAACGCAAGGGAGGTTCAGTGAAGTTCAAGCCATGGCAGCCGCTGAAGCTGCAGGATCGTCTGGTCGAAATCGGCCCCTCTGAGGTCACCCTCGAGTACACGAAATACGGATATCTCGAGTTCCGCGACGCGGGGCGGGTTCGCAACGTCACCGTGATCACCGATCTCGCGACCAAGCTTCAGGATGCGCTCGGTTCGGACAACGCCACCTTTCACCTCATTCAAGGGCAGCATGTGCAGACCGGTGACGTCACCAGCATGCTGGTAGCCGTAGGGATGGAGGACAGGCCCGTCTACGCGGCGGACATCGCAGGACGCGGGTCGGGTGATGCTGTTCAGCAGACAGAGCGCATGCGCAAGAGTGGCAAGAGGTTTCAATTCGCCGCGGTAGCCGTGGGCCTGATGGGCATCCCGTTGCTGATGGTCTTCATCGGCATCCCGATCATCGGAGGCGCCATCATGATGTGGCGCTCGGGCAAGAAGATGTCGGCATCCGCGGAGTATCAATTGGACTTTTTTGAGCAGATTTCATCGACGATGGCCAGGATCCCGGGTGCGAGGCTGGTCTGATCTCAGCACTGCGTTGCGCGTTGACCCCCCTCTAGACACGCTTGTCGGTGCTCTGTACTCTGTGGTTCATCCGAGATTCGTGGATCTAATCCTTATGCACCTCAGCCCATCCATACGCCACGCCGTCCCGATACAGCGACGCGCTGGTGTTCGTGTGGGTATATGACGTTGCGTCTTTTCCCTGCCATGCCAGCTTCCCTTCATCAGGTGCTGGCGTGTTCACTCCCGGTCATGACGGCACCCTACCCTGGATTCGCCCTTCATGTCCTTCGTTTCCGACCCTGCTGATTGCCCTCCGTGCGAGACACCGTTTCTCGCTGACGCTGATCGCTCCTCGCGTTGCGCGTTGACCCCCCTCGGAGTTCAAACTGCCTCACCTATGGAGCAGCGCTATCGTTGTTTCAGCACACCCTGGAACAGCAGGAGCGGCCACGACCTGATATCCACGGTGCCATGCTCCAGTTCGCGGACCAAGCTTTGATCGAACGGATCAGCGAGTCGATCCGAGTGGCCTGGCAGGGGGAAGAGCGGGTATGGCTTTCGGCAGACCTCCACTTAGGCCACCAGCGCGTCATTGACTATTGCAGCCGTCCGTTTTCCGATGCGCCCTCCATGGACGGCGCGCTGGTACGTCAGCTGCGCAAGGTCAGCACCGATGAGTGGCTGATTCTTGTGGGTGACCTAGCTATGGGCAATCACTTGCTGTCACTCCCGCTGCTTAGGCAGATCCCGGGACGCAAAGTGCTGGTCCTTGGTAACCACGACATCACCCGAGCTGGCATTTGCCATTACGTGGCCGCCACCAACGATGCAGGTTCCCCGTTGTTCGAGGCGGTAGTGCCGTTTCTCTTCTGGGCTGGGCACGGTGGCCAGCAGGTGATGGTGACCCACTATCCACTGCAGATGCCTGTTCCTGCCGTGCCACCTGTCGCAGACGATTCAGCACCCGCTCTGCCGCTGCTGAACTACCACGGCCATCTCCACCGAGACGTGCTGCCCCACAGCCCGCGAGTTCAGTACGTGAACGTGGGCTGGGACGTCGCTCAAGGCTTGGTGTGCCTCTAACCGTCGTTGTCGGCGGCTGTAGCCGCCGGCGGCTTGGTGCGAGACAGCGCGCCAGCAAGCGCAATATTTCATCCACAGCCAGGTACGCAGTGTCTCGACACAGGCAGCTGTGCACCTGACCGCGCATGCCGGCCCCTCATTCGTCTCACCACTCCTCAGGAGAGCCACATGTCTGAAGAACGCCCAGAGAAGCCCGACCTCGTTGCGGCCATGATCTGGCTGCTGGGGCCCGAGAGTCAAGAGGTCCGTTCGAAAGCACTGCTAGGCACCCACCGCGTCAACTGCGATCCCGACGATCCGACCCGCGCGTGGGAGACCCTACCGGACGAGACGGTCATCCGCGGACGGCTGCTGGACAACGGCGACTTCATTCCCGATGAGGAGACGGAAAGCGAACGCCCTCACCCCCCCGCCGATCACTAGCCGGTTCCAACTTCGAGGGTGCGCTTCGCTTGCGTGCTGAAAAGCGCGAAAGTGATCGCTAAAAGAGTATGGTTCTGAACTCAAGCAGAACCAGCAGAAGTCCTACCAGGGCCTACGACCTGAGCGGGAAGGATGGTCAGGTCGTCGTCATGGTCACGGCGAAGCGCATGCTGACAACCTATGCTGATGTGATCAAGGCTTTGGCGAAACGATGTTCTATACAGACACGGTTGTGGTTCTACGATGCGATTTTGGCGACAGAACCACGTGTCTACCGAACGCCGGTCTCATTGATCAACGGGCGAAGGAGTTTTTCAAGTGTTGCTCGACTGCTGACGCGCTTGTACCGACGGCCTGCACCGCAGCCTTGAGTTGCTCCGGTGTGACCGAGAATTTCTGCGACCAGTCGCGCAACTCGTAGTCCTCGTTGACGTTGATGCGAGTACGGTCTTGCCCGCCGGTCTTGGTCTTATCGTCTGCCATTTTTGCTCCTAAGGTGAGAGCGGCACGTGCCGCTTCTCACATCCTCTGAGCCTTAGGACGTCTCAGCGCCAGACTATCGCGGCAGAGCGTGCAAGACTGCTCCCACACTGCTGCTGACAGATGGTCCGCTGCGGCTCCTACAGGACGACTGGTTCTCGCTCGTGATGCTAGCGGCTGACCTGACGCATGCCTCTATGCGTGTCGAAACAGTACGCTCTTACCCCTCAGTATCGCGACGCTACGGCCCACACCATGCGGGTAGCCACCTGGAACATCAACAACGTCGTACGGCGGATCGACTTGCTGCTTGCCTGGCTGCAAAGCACGCAACCTGACGTCGTTGCGCTCCAGGAATTGAAAGCGCCAACGTCGTCGTTTCCAAGGGAGGCGCTGGCAGCCGCTGGCTACCGCTCGCTTGTGGTGGGCCAGCGTACATGGAACGGTGTTGCCCTGCTTGCCCGAGACCATGATCTGCTGCTAGTGAAAAAAGTGCTTCCGGGGGACGCCGAAGACCAGGAGGCGCGCTACATCGAGGCAGCGGTAAACGGCGTCCTCTATGCATGCTTGTATCTACCCAATGGCAACCCGCAACCTGGTCCGAAGTTCGAGTACAAGTTGCGGTGGTTTGAACGCCTGCGCAAGCGAGCGCAGGAACTCTGGGATTCCGGAGAACCCGTCGTTCTTTTGGGCGACTGGAACGTGGTGCCCACCGATGCTGACATCTACAAGCCGGACACCTGGCGGGACGATGCTCTGCTTCAGCCTGAACCACGAGCGGAGTTCGCTGCGGTTCTGAAACAGGGGTGGACAGATGCGCTGGAAAGCGTCCACCCCGGCGGCAAGCAGTTCACTTTCTGGGACTACCGGCGCAAGCGGTGGGAGCGCAACGCGGGTCTTCGCATCGATCACATCCTGGTTAGCAAGAAGCTCCAAGTGCTTGACGCCGGCGTCGACCGTGAGGAGCGTGGCAAGGAAGGCGCCAGCGACCATGCGCCCGTCTGGGCAGAACTGCAAGTCCGAACGTCAACCCGCGCGACGAGAGCCCGACCTGTCGCCTCAGCCGAGCCTGCATCGTCGAGGCGCCCACGCAGCGCCGGGTCGCCCTCCCTTCCGGGCGCCTCGAAGGCGAAACTGCCCGAGACCTTGTCCCCGCAGCTCGCCACTCTCGCGACCGGAAGCCTGCCTGCGGGAGATTGGGTATTTGAGTTGAAGTACGACGGCTATCGCATCCTCGCCCGATTCGACAAAGGGAGGGTGCGCTTGTTCACCAGGGCGGGACACGATTGGACGGATCGCATGCCCAGGCTTGCCAAGGAGCTTGAAACGCTCAAGCTGAAATCCGGTTGGCTTGACGGGGAGATCGTGGTGATGGGGCCGCAGGGCACCCCGGACTTCAATGCCTTGCAAAAGGCGTTCGATACCCGCTCAGCCGCCGACATTGTCTACTTCGTCTTCGATGTTCCGTTTTTTGATGGCATGGATCTGCGGGAGGTGGAACTCAGGCACCGGCGAGAGCTCTTGCACAGTCTTCTACGCCCCCACGACGGAGACTTCGTCAGGTACAGCGCTGATGTGGAGGCTGCGCCGACGGCGGTGCTGGAAGCCGCCTGTCGACTGCATCTGGAAGGTGTCATCGCCAAAAGGCTGGACTCGACGTACAACTCGCGCCGTTCCGAAACGTGGCTGAAGCTGAAGTGCAAGCAGCGTCAGGAGTTCGTGATCGCGGGCTACACAGACCGCACGAACGGACCACGACAGGTGGGCAGCCTGCTCCTGGGCGTATATGGAGAAAAAGACGAGCTCATATCCGTAGGCAGCGTGGGAACAGGTTGGGATGCTGCAGAAGCGGCGGCTTTGAAAGATCGCCTTCAGAAGCTGGAGACGAAGGAAGTGCCGTTCGCAGCCGGAGCTTCCAAGCCTGGTCGGTGGTCACGACGGGTGGCCGGCTCGGAGCACTGGGTCCAGCCCAAGCTTGTGGCGGAAGTCGAATTCGCCGAGTGGACGCCTGATGGCCAGATCCGTCATGCGTCGTTCGTCTCGCTCCGAAGCGATAAACCCGCGAAGGTGATCGTGCGCGAGAGGGCCAAGGTGTATTCGGGCACCGGAAGCACGTCGTCCAACACCAGTGGCGTCAAAGTGAGCCACGGTGACCGCGTGATCGACCCCACGACCGGCTTCACGAAGCTGGACTTGGTACGGTACTACGAAAGCGTGGCGCAATGGATGCTCCCCCATCTGAAAGGACGGCCCGTTTCGCTCGTTCGGGGACCCTCAGGTGTGAAAGGACAGCTCTTCTTCCAAAAACACGATGACAAGCTGTCGATACCAGGCCTGAAGGAGCTGCCGGCAGACTTGTGGCCTGGGCATCCAGCACTGCTCGAAGTGCCGACCGCCAAGGCCCTGGTGAGCAGCGCTCAGATGAATGTGATCGAGTTTCACACCTGGAACTCCCTCACGAAGAATATCGATAAGCCCGATCGGATGGTCTTCGACCTGGATCCTGGAGAAGGCACTCCATGGGCGCATGTGCAGGAAGCCGCTGTTCTGGTCCGTGCGCTGCTCGAAGAGCTTGGGCTCGATTGCTGGCTCAAGACTTCCGGAGGCAAAGGACTGCATGTGGTCGTCCCGATCACGCCCAAGCTATCGTATTCCACCGTCAAGGCGCTATCGAAGACCATCGTTCAGCACCTTGCGAAGACCATCCCACAGCGCTTCGTCGCGAAGAGCGGCCCGTCCAATCGCGTGGGAAAGCTGTTCGTTGACTATCTGCGCAACGGGCATGGCGCGACCACGGCGACTGCGTTCTCCGCGCGCGCCCGGCCGGGGATGGGTGTGTCCATGCCGATCGCCTGGGACGACCTGCCCAGTCTCAAGTCCGGTGCGAACTGGAGCATCGCTACCGCCCCTGAATACTTGGCCTCCCGGAATGCGGACCCTTGGAGCGGCTACTGGCAAAAGAAGCAGTCGCTAGCGTCCGCCGTGCGACTGCTGGGGTTCAAGCCGCAGCTCCAGTCTCAGAGCTGATCTCTGAAACGGCCCTCCAGACATTGGAAGAACTAGTCAAGACAGCTACCGGCGCGCCGTGAAAACGCAACAGCCGCTCGAAAAGTCCTGACAGCTTGTGGACAGCTTTCTACACTCGCAGCAAACGACTACAAGTTCGGGAGACACAGTGCGCCGCGACGCCGTCGGCGTCTGGCGCGCGCCCGTCCGTGGTCGCTACCCACAGAACCGGCGTACTCTATGAAATTCCTCACTCACATGTCCGTGGCTAAGCGCCTCGCCCTGGGCTTCGCGCTCGTCCTTTTGCTTTCCATGGGGGTTATCGCTCTGAGCATCGCTCGGTTGAACGCTTTGGCGGACGCTACCGAGGAAATGGTGCAGAACCCCATCAAGACGGAGCGTCTGGTGAGCGATTGGTCGCGCAATCTGCACACTGGCATCACCCGCACGGCGGCAGTGGCACGTAGCTCCGATCCGGTGCTGGCAGAGTTCTTCGCGGAAGACAGCAAGGCCTCCTCTAAGAGCTCTGGCGAACTTCAGAAAGCCGTCGAGGCTCTTATGTTCCTCGACTCTGAAAAGAAGAATTTTCAGGAGATCGGAGCGCTACGCGCGGTGTACCTCAAGAATCGCGACACCATTTTTGCCCTCAAAAAGGAAGGCAGAGTGGATGAGGCAAACGCGTTGCTGGAATCGCAGTTCATGCCTGACGCCAAGCGCTATGCGGCAAAGATGGACGAACTCCTGCGCAACCAGCGTGAGCAGGTGGACCAACTGGGCCGTGCAATCCAGGACAACCGCAGTTCCAGCCGCCGGTTGTTAGTGGTGCTGGGCGTGCTCAGCGTGGCATTGGGCGCCCTGTTTTCCTGGATCCTGGCACGGTCGGTCACGGCGCCGCTGGCGCAGGCATCACATCTGGCACGACGTGTGGCCGAAGGCGACCTCACTGCGCGCGTACCCGCACACGGCAAGGACGAAGTGGGAGAACTTCTGTCTTCGCTGGAGGTGATGCAGACCAATCTGGCTACCGTAGTAAGCCAAGTGCGCCGCGGTTCGGAGTCTGTGTCCAACGCTAGCACCGAGATCGCCCAAGGCAACAGCGACCTGAGCTCCCGAACCGAACACCAGGCCAGCGCGCTGGAACAGACCGCCGCCAGCATGGAAGAGCTGAACTCCGCCGTGCGTAACAACGCGGACAACGCGAAGCAGGCCAACCAGCTGGCACTGACTGCATCCAACGTCGCCGTCCAAGGCGGCGCCGTCGTCGGTGAGGTCGTGGAGACCATGAAGGGCATCAATGATGCCAGCCGCAAGATTGGCGACATCATCAGCGTCATCGACTCCATTGCGTTTCAGACCAACATCCTGGCGCTCAATGCCGCCGTTGAGGCGGCCCGGGCCGGCGAACAGGGTCGCGGTTTTGCAGTGGTGGCGTCTGAGGTGCGTAGCCTGGCCAGCCGCAGCGCTGAGGCAGCCAAGGAGATCAAGAGCCTGATCAACGCCAGCGTGGAGCGAGTGGAACAGGGAACCTCCTTGGTGGACAAAGCGGGGCAGACCATGAGCGAGGTGGTGACCAGCATTCGCCGCGTGACCGACATCATGGGAGAAATCAGCGCCGCGAGCAGCGAGCAAAGCGCGGGCGTCGCCCAAGTGGGCGAAGCCGTCACCTCGATGGATCAAGCCACACAGCAGAACGCAGCGTTGGTGGAACAGATGGCAGCGGCGGCGAGCAGCCTCCGTACCCAAGCACAGGACTTGGTGCACGTCGTAGCGGTGTTCCAGATCTCCGAATCTCAACGGCCTCAGGAGATGCTGCGTACGTCTGCGGCTGTGAAGCCCTACAGCCCCTCTGTGCCTGCAGCAACGACGCCAAAACGCGCCAACACCACTTCAGCCGCAAAAGTGCCGGTCGCGAAGAAGGCAACCGTGCCCGCACCGGCTCTTTCCAACGCGACACCTGCAGTCGATCGCTCCACTAGTGCCGGCAAGGACGATGAGTGGGAGGCTTTCTGATCCCGGAAGCGGTCTTGATCGGTTCAGGGATCGCCAGTTTCACCGACCAAGGGATGGCAAGCCATGGCAGTGTCATAGCACCGGCATCAGACTTCGGGGTATAAGCTCGAATCTGTTTTTCCCTCCGCTGGCCTACATGGACCCGCCCAAGGCTTCCCATGCGATTCAAAAGTCAGCTGTTCGCTCTCGTACTCTCGGTCCTCATTCCCGCGTTCATCGCGGCAATGTTGGCGGTCTGGTACGTCTACAGAGACGAGCAAATGGCACAGGAAGCGCGCTTCCTGGCTACCACGCGTGCCTTTTCACATCTCGTAGATAACGAACTCAAATCGCGTCAACGGATCCTGCAGACCATTGCCAACTCTCCAGCCCTTGCGGATGGCGATCTCGAGGCTTTCTACGCATTCGCCAAGAATAACGCCCCTACCGAAGACACCACCATCATTCTTTTCGATAAGACTGGGCGCCAGCTGATCAATACACGCGCTGCTTTTGGAGCAGCCCTGCCAGCGCAACGCGCTTCCACCATGGAAGCGTTGATGCAGCGTCATGGGGTTCTCAGTCCACTGGTCTCCGATGTCTTCTTTGCTCCCTTGGGCAAGCGATACGATTTCAGTATCCAAGTACCTTACATGGAACGAGGTGAGGTCAGCTACTTCGTGGCGATGGGTTTGAATGCAGCGGCCCTGCAGCAGTTGATGGCGCAGCAGAACCTCCCTCAGGACTGGCTCAGCGTGATCGTCGATCGCAAGGGCGTTCTCGTGGCGCGGTCCCGTGACCCTGAGAAGTTTGTCGGTAAGCCGGCGGACGAAGCCCTTCAACAGAAATTCTCGACCCAGGTCAGCGGAACTACGCGATCGGTGACGCTGGACGGCGTGCCCGTTAAAACATTTTTCTACAGAGTGCCCGCCGCAGACTGGACAGTAGTTCTCAGCATCCCAGAGAGCGAAGTACGCCAAAGTGCGGTCAGGGGTGCCATGGTTTTTGCGGCTACCTCGCTATTGATACTTGGTCTCGCACTGGTGATCGCAAGGCGAATCGGGCTGAGCGTGATCGCCCGCATGCGCAGATTGGAGTTGGCAGCTGAAGCACTCGGAAGAGGTGAGAGGGTTACGTACGAACCCCTGGGCTTGGTCGAGGTCGATGAGGTCGGAAAGCGTATCGCTCTTGCCAGCGATCAGCTCGGTGCAGCGCAACGCGAACTCGAGCTCCGCGTGGCGCACGCCGTGGAAGAGAGCGAGCGAGCGCAAAGAGCGTTGCTCCAAGCCCAGAAAATGGAAGCTTTGGGCCGCCTGACTGGCGGGATCGCACACGAGTTCAACAATCTTCTGCAGACGCTTGCCACGTCGCTGCAACTGGCCAAGAAGGCCAAAGATCCCGAGCGGGTGCAGTCTTTACTCGAGAGCTGCACGAAGGCGCTCAAGCGTGCCAAGACCCTTACCGGTCAACTGAGCTCCTTTGGTCGCACCCAGGATGCTCGGCTGGAGACGGTTTATCTGCCAAAGCAGGTGCGGGACTTCCGCCAGTTGGTTGAAAACGTACTTCCCGCCACTGTGTCGCTTGAAGTCGAGTTGGCTGAGGACGTGTGGCCGGTCACGATCGACCCGACGCAGTTTGAACTGGCTTTTCTCAACCTCGTGATCAACGCGAAGGACGCTATGCCGTCGGGCGGGAGCATCAAGGTCACTGTGATGAACGAGCTGAGGGTGCGTCCCGGTGCAGATCTTCCGACAGGTGACTATGTTCGCTTAACCGTCAGTGATTCAGGGTTCGGAATGCCGCCCGAGGTGATGGCCAAGGCCTTGGACCCATTTTTCACAACGAAGGAGGTCGGCAAGGGTACCGGTCTGGGCCTTCCCCAAGCCTTCGGCTTCGCGCGGCAATCTGGAGGACTACTGGTACTGAGTACCCAAGAAGGTGCCGGCACAAAGGTGGACATTTACCTTCCCAGAGCGGGGGACGCACCCGTCGAGCCTCCGGCCCGAACCGAAGACACTGCTGACAACCAGCAGCGTGTAAATGCGACGCTCCTGTTCGTTGAAGACGATCCGTTGGTTCGGGAGAGTGTCGCGCCCGCTCTCGAATATGCAGGTTACTTCGTGGTAATTGCAGAGAACGCGGAGGCGGCTCTCGCGTGCCTGGAAGCTGGAACCAAAGTTGACTTCGTATTTTCGGATGTCGTGATGCCGGGCGCGTTGAACGGTATCGACCTAGCCAAGGCTGTTCAAAGCCGGTTCCCACACATCAAGGTCGTTCTCGCGACCGGGTACTCGGAGAACCGAGTCGCCATTGCAGGAGTGAACGTTCTGGCGAAGCCTTATGACGTCACTGACGTGCTGCGCATATTGAAGAAAAGCGCGATCTCTGGGGGGTGAACCGCAAGGCCACCAGAGGGTGAGATCAGGCTCAAAGACGCCTTTTATGTCCGACGTGGGGCGAGGCGTCATCGGTCACACCTAACAATAAAACTCCGTATTGCAATTGCATTAGGTAGTCGGCGAAGGCGACCTCGGCTGGCGCAAGTTGCGTTTTGATCCGACAAAAAAAAGGCCCGCATGCGCGGGCAAATGCGACTTAGTCGCCAGAGGGTGCCGGGATTACCGGCGAGATCGATATTGCCACGGCTGATAGTTTTTGTTTGTAGGCATTTTCTTACAGTGTGAAAGTGCATGTGACGGGAGATGGTGAGGCGACGCGGCATCTTAAACTGGCTCCCCGTGGCGTCTCAGCCGCCGCGCTGATGGCTCGCGATGTCACGGAGAGCATCCGCATTGACGATGCGGACCTGTTTTTGGCTGACCTCTAAGATTCGTTCTTCCACTAGCTTGGAAAAGGTACGGCTAACAGTTTCAATCTTCATTCCTAAATAGCTGCCGATCTCCTCCCGGGACATACGCAGGATCATCTCTGTGCGCGAGAAGCCACGAGCATGCAACCGCTGGACGAGATTCAACAGAAAGGCAGCGAGACGCTCCTCTGCGCGCATGCTGCCCAGCAGGAGCATTACACCGTGTTCTCGCACGATTTCGCGACTCATGATTTTGTGCACGTGGTGCTGGAGCGCCGTGATTTCGCGCGACATCTCCTCTAGGCGGTCAAACGGCATGACGCAGACTTCGGCGTCTTCCAATGCGACAGCATTGCAGGTGTAGCGTTCGCTCACGATTCCGTCTAGACCGATGATTTCCCCTGCCATCTGAAACCCAGTAACCTGCTCGCGTCCGTCCTCTGTAGTCACGCACGTCTTGAAGAAACCAGTACGGATCGCGTACAGAGAACTGAAGGTCTCTCCATCGCTGTAAAGAGGGGCACCGCGTTCAACCTTGCGGCGCTTTGCAACGATTTCGTCGATGCGCCGCAGTTGCTTTTCATCCAGCCCCATCGGCATACACAATTCTCGCAAGTTGCATTTTGAACATGCAACCTTGATGGTTTGTAGGTCCATAATTGCGGCGCGCAGTCTACGTCTCGAGAGATCCCGCCCCTAACTGGAAAGTAAGCGATAAGGTCATTGTGGTGGGCGCGGCCGCTCGCTGCGGTGTAGGACCTAACCTCGGAATTCTGCGTACCCTTCCGAGAGGACGTTCGCGCCAAGGGTTCAATTAAAGCCGAGAAATCGACCTCGATGTCGGAGAAGACTTGCCTCGTACAAGCGCCGGTCCTGAAGGGCCGGCACTCGCAACCTGCTGTGTTTGAGTCTTAATCCGCGTTGACAAATCTCCCGACAATTCGACTTAAGGTATGCCTGCTCCACTCCCGGTCGGTTCTCGGCTGTCATGCGATCCGGTCATTAATCCGCTTTCCAGATTAACTAGGATTGCATTGATGAAACTCGAATTCATATATGATAGCGGACCATTTGACGTAGCCGTCTCGCCGCCTTTAAATGCATGTCCCATTGCTTTTAGCTTTTCCTTTGTGGCAACGGGAATGGCTTGGTAATCGAGAGAGGTTACATCAGGCAACCATTGGTGATGAATCCGGGGAGCATCCACTGCTTGCTTCACGTCAAGCTGATAGTCTAGAGCATTCATAATGACTTGAGCCACGCCACTAATAATTCGTGGGCCGCCTGCCCCTCCTACCACCATCGCTACTTTATTGTTCTTCGTAATAATGGTAGGTGACATCGAGCTAAGGGAACGCTTCTCAGGTGCAATCGAATTTGCCGGTCCTTGCACCAAGCCAAACGCATTTGGAGCACCGACCTTGGCGGTGAATCCAATCATGGTGTCATTGAGGAAGTATCCAGCCTCGCCGGCCACCTTACCCGTTCCAAACCTTAATCCGAGTGAGTAGGTTACTGAGACCGCGTTGCCCCACTTATCGACCACTGAATAGTGAGTCGTGAATCTTGATTCCTTCGCAACGGGAACTTTCTTCAAGTCATCAGAGCTGCCAGCCCTAGATGATGATATTTTGCTGCGGATTTCAGCAGCATAGCGCTTGTCCGTAAGCCTCGAGACATCATTGGTAACGAACCGAGGGTCGCCAATCTCCATGTTCCTATCGTGAAAAACATAACGGAAGGCCTCAATCAAATGATGCAGATTTTCAGGCGATTGATAGCCTTTTTCCGAAAGCGGAAATCCTTCCATTATGTTGAGGGTTTGACATATTGAAACGCCACCTGAACTGGGCGGGGCCGCAGATATTACGTTGTAGCCTCGATACGTACAACGCACCGGGTCGTACTCCAATGCCTGATATTTTTCGAAGTCGGACTGTGTGAGGATGCCACCAGCAGCAGAACTTGCGCGCACGGTCTCCGCTGGAATCCAACCTTGGTAGAAGGACTGAGCACCGTCATTTGCGATGGTCTGCAAGGTTTTAGCGAGATTCGGTTGCTTAAAGATTTCGCCGGCCTTGTAGGGCTCACCATTTTTCATGAAGAATCGACCGATATACGCATCACTTTTCGCAAGCGCAGCAAGCTCAGCGGAGTGCTCCACGATATCGTCCCATTGGGTCAACCTAAAACCATCATTCGCGAGTCTGACAGCGGGAATGACCAATGTCTTATGCGGAAGGGTTCCGAATTTATTCCGTGCAAATTCAAGTCCGGCCACGGTACCTGGCACGGCGACACCATTCCATGAACGGGCCCCCGCGTCGCCGACGACCTTGCCCTCCGAATCTAAATACATAGTAGGGGTAGCTCGGGCCGGCGCAGCTTCACGAAAATCGATCATGGTTTCGACGCCGTTTGCCATGCGAACAGTCATAAAACCGCCACCACCGATATTTCCGGCTCCCGGCACTGTGACCGCCATGGCATATCCGACGGCAACGGCGGCATCAATAGCGTTGCCGCCGTCAGACAAAATTGCAGCACCAATTTTGCTTGCCAAATGGTGCCCACTAGACACCATTCCATTTCGGCCGGCGGCCGCAGTATGCGCTGGCTGGTAAACCGCCACGCTGTCGACCAGCAGAGCCGAATTACTGACAACGGGCTTCGGTTCTGCGGCGTGGATCGAAATGGTGGAGATAAAAATGACCAGCCCAATCGGAGCTGAAAGTACAGCTCGACCATAAAGCGGCGCGCGCTTCTTCCCGGGGTCGCTATTTAGTTCGGCCATGATTGATTCCGTTGTAATGACAGCAGTCAGCTTAGCCAGAAACATTCAGATGAGATAACTAAATATTCGCATGCGAATATTCCAATCTGGAATGTTTATTCATACAAGCCAATACAATCCATCGCGTCAATAGGGTTAGCGCCAATCACGCGGATCCATCAAAGTAAGATATGCGTAAGCTTGGGGCGCGATTCGCGCGAGGAGGGTCTGACGGAGCCCTCACTTTTCTCATTTCCCAACCGGTAGCGATGAGAAATAGTTCCGCGCCGTATGGGTGTTTCCATGAGCTGCTTGCACCACTTGGCCCTAGCATTTGCCTGTATCGGCGCTAAAGGATCTGGAGTAAATTCCCTCAATTGCCCACTAAGCAGGCAAAAATCGGGTCTCCGCGTCGAGCACTTACGCTAGGGCAGCGGGATATGGGCATAGTCTGTCATGAGCTCGGCATCTACCTCAGCCACTCAAAATCCAGCTGATTTCGTTCAACGGCCTTATTCGCGCATACGACGAAGCAGATTCTCCGGTTCACACCATCTAGCGTCATCGACTTTGCCGCACTGCAGAAATCTGTGGTGCAAAAGGCCTTTTCCTACAGCTTCTGACATGCGTGGTAGCAGAGTTAACGCTTGCTCTGCGTGCCGATAAATGCCAATCGAAGCTCTCCTCGTCGAAGATAGCCCGGTGATCCGGGAAAACCTTATTCCAGTCCTGCAAGAGTTTGCTGATGTGGCAGTGTGTGCTACAGCGGAAACCGCTCTTGATGCCCTTAGACTGGCCCAAGCGTCGTCAAGCTGGAGGCTGATGGTCTTGGACCTTTTTCTGAAGGAGGGGAACGGTCTTATGATCTTGGAAGCCCTTAGGCGGCGACGAAGTGGGCAGGTGATATGCGTGCTTACGAACTACGCGACCGCAGCAACCCGGCAGAGATGTGAATCTTTAGGTGCCGACGCCGTCTTCGACAAATCTACTGAACTGGAGAGCTTTTTCGACTTCTGCGCCGCTCCCCCTCCGGGTTGAACGACTGCATGTTGTGTTGCGGACCGTTACTTTTGCTAGCTAATCCAGTAGCCTGTAATCCCAGTAGGCGTTGTATCTTTCCCGAATGCAATACAAGCTGCTTCGACGGGCTGCCGTTTCACCCGAGGCTTTGGTCTTGCGTGATGATTCTGAAATTCAGGCATTCCACGTGTTGCTCAGCAAGGGGCTAGTTGCTGGTCTACTTCACCGCCCCGAAGGCCAACCGATGTACGCAGTGATCCATTGCGTCACTCCTGATGGGCGGGCCCTGCTGTCCCTGACCGAATTTGTAGCCAGAGCTCGCCTTAGAGCCCTACTCGAGAATTGACTGGTCAGAAGCGAGTGCGTTTTGCTTGCCATCGTCTCCTAAACGTAGGTGAGCATTGGCAGAGTTTGCGATGGTCAGGTAGGGGGCAAACAGAGCGCTCGGCATTTGAAGCGTTCCGACCAACTCGTGCTCGGTGCGAGCCAGTGAATACCCTGGCCCGTCGGGCTCGTCGGTGAAACCTATCTTCAAGACAGTGGACCGACGTCCAGCTCGGGCGCCTAGAACCTCGATCACCCCAGTTGCTCGCGGTACCTCAAAGCCATCCTCGACGAAATTGGTTTGGCCTGAAAGTGCGATAACCCGGACGGACCTCACCCGGGTTACGACGGAAGCAACCCCAATATCTATCCCTTGAATGGCATGGCTTGAAATAGACATAGTCTCCCCGTCCGATCCTAAAATGCCCGCTCTAAGAGGGCTATAAATGGCTAGTGCCATGGTGGACTGCCGGGAACAGCCCAGAAATTCAAGCATGCCGTATCACCCGCGGTAGGGGTGTAAGACGTTTCCGCTTCACGGAATCGAAGCGGCGATGTTGGCGACCGGATTTCCAGATCCGGTTGCTCTTCGGCAAACCCATGAATCAGGCCAGGTAGGCGTGGCTCCCATGTTCGGCGACAGCCGCGCATTGAACGCGCGGGTCTTCCTCCAAGATAATCTTGAGAAGTTCTGCGGCTTCCCGCTCGTCATCGACTATCAGTAGGTGCAGGCCGTTCATGTGTTTTATCTCATCGTGGGACGGCTATGCGCCTTGCAGACTTTCTGGACCGTTACAGAGACGCCATCGTGGACGAGGCCGCGGAATTTGCGAAATCCTTGCCCAGCCTGAAGAACGCCACGGATGAAACGTTGCGGGACCACTTCGCGCAATGTCTTGAAGCCATTGCAACGGACATCCGCGCACCGCAGAGTAGGACACAGTCTATTGAAAAGTCGCAGGGCAAGGCCCCGCGCGGCCCCGCCACCACGGCGGCTGAAGAACACGGCGTGGCCCGTGCCAACAGCGGCCTGACCACCAGCCAGCTGGTGTCCGAGTACCGCGCCCTGCGCGCCAGCGTGCTGCGGCTCTGGCTGGACCACCATGCCGACAGCGGCCACATCGTGGACGACATCACGCGCTTCAACGAGGCGGTGGACCAGGCGCTGGCCGAATCCATCGTGCGTTTCGAGGAGCAGGTGGACTCGTGGCGCCACATCTTCCTGGGCGTGGTGGGGCACGACCTGCGCACGCGCCGCTCAATGCCATGGCGCTGACCGGCGAAGTGCTGCGCATCAAGACCCCCGAGGCCCTGCACAGGCATGTGGACGTGGTGGCCAAGGGCACCAAGCGCATCGGCAGCATGCTCGACTCCCTGCTGGAATACAGCAACAGCCAGGTGGGCACGCCCATGCCGCTGGCCAGGGAGGAAGCCAGCCTGTGCGCCGTCTCCGAGGACGAACTGGAGATCGTGCGCGCCGCGTTCCCCGAGGCGCAGATCGACCTGCACTGCGAAGGCCCGGGCAACGGCGTGTTCGACGTGTCGCGCGTGCGCGAGGCGCTGTCCAACCTCGTGTCCAATGCCGTGCAGCACGGCACCGACCGCAGCGTGCAGGTGGACGTGCGCGAAGATGGCGATCAGCTGGTGGTCACCGTGCGCAACCGCGGCGAGATCCCCGAGGCGGCGCTGCCCGGCATCTTCGAGCCCATGAAGCGGGGCCAGGGCTACCAGACGGGTCACCGCACCAACCTGGGCCTGGGCCTGTTCATCTGCAAGCAGATCGTCGATGCGCACGGCGGCCAGATCACGGCCTGCTCGGAGAACGGCATGGTCGAAGTGACCATGAAGCTGCCGGCCAGCGGCGCGCAGGCGTAAGAAGACAGGGAAGACTGCGCAGCCGCAAAGGCTGCGGATCGAGCAGCGCAGCCTCCCATCCGTCCAAGCTCTGCACCTGGGCCACCGCACAAGACGACGCTGGAAAAATCCGGTACTTCCATGTCAGACCACCGGGCAAGTACCGGATCCCTGTCCGAGCGGAGTGCCCTCAGTCGAGTCCTACAGTGGAGGCCTCGCAAGAAATTTTATCCGGGTAAGACGAACCAGCTCTCCATAGCTGATGGGTCGAGCGACGATTGCTGCGGAAGAATTTTCTTGCCAGTGGGCCCAGGCCTTACCGCGCGAGGGGTCGTACACCAGTTTGAACAGGTGCGTGGGCACGGCGACCCCCGTTGAGCCGATCTTACGAGCGCCAGGTTCGAACACAGGCCCCGTGATGACATAAACATCTCCACGGGCACGCATCACGTATTTGCGGGTGTCATCCTCAATCTTTGCCCACGAGCCGCCGTTTTGCTTGGGATCTTGAGGCACGATGTTCGCAAGACTGAACGACTGCGCCATGGATTCAGCCGTGCCCATATCTCCAGCGGGTGCCATGTGACCTCGAGACCAGCCTGAGCCTTTGTAGTCGTCCAGTTCGGCTCTTTCGCCGCGCGGCAGGCGTGCATCGGCAAAGAATTTGTCTGGGCGCTTCAAGCCTTGGCCAGAGATGAGGATCTGTCGATTGAGTCTCTGCGCTACGAAAACCGGCGTCTTGGTATTGCCTGAGTGCAGCACTGCGAAGGCATCGAAGCAGAGCTCGCGGAGTTTGGGCGCCGATGGCGTGACGGGTGGCCTTCCACCAGCGAAGTGCTGAGGACAGTCCCAAAACCTCCGCTGACAGGAGCACTGGATTGAACAGTCGCACGCGGCTCGTCCTGGCCGATGCCGGTCGGCACCATTCCGCAACCGGTTGCCTGCAGGCCTAAAACGCTGGCCGTAAACACTGCAATCAGCAGCCTTCTGACGCCGCTCGATCCCTTCACGAGTCGGACCGTAGGCTTACGGGAAGGCTTCTTCTTTCGCTTGCTTGTCATCGGCGGGCGAGTCTACTGGTGTGGATGTGCAAGGACGCTCGCAGGCAAGAACGGATGGCCCCGCAAGCCGATCAAGATTTCTTTTTCAGATTCCAAATTGCCCTCAAGCGCAAGTCGTGGCGCCGATGCTGGATTGGACGCTACGGAATGCGCAGCAATCTTCGGCCAAGGAGAAAAACTCCTACGCTCAAGGCTCGGGAGATCAATATACTGTACATAAATACAGTATTAAATCATGGCCTGCGCAGCACCATCGCTCACCCATCCACCGTCGAGCTTCGACCGGTGGCAGCTGCCCACCCATGTGGCGGAAGCGGTCTGGAAAGGAGACGAGCTGGGAGCGTCGGAAGGAAGAACTGTATCCACAGGCCATGAGCTTCTGGATCGGGCTTTGCCAGGCAATGGATGGCCCACAGCCAGCCTGTCAGAGGTGCTCCAGCCGCAGGCCGCGGTCTGCGAGTGGCGCCTGCTCTCGCCGGCCCTGTCGGGTCTGCTGGCAGACAAGGACTGCTGCCTTTATCTCGTCGCGCCGCCCAAGCAGCCCAGTGCGATGGGACTGGCGCAACTCGGCGTCCAGCCCAAGCAGGTGGTGTGGATCGCGGCCGACGGCCCCGCAGACCGGCTCTGGGTGACCGAACAGTTGTGCAAGTCCGATCCGGCAGGCGCCGTGCTGTCATGGCTTCCGCAGGCGCGGCCGGAGCAGATCCGCCGGCTCCAGGTACACGCCCACAGCTGTGACGCTCCGATCTTCCTGTTTCGCCCGGAATCAGCTCTGCGTGATACGTCGCCTGCGCCGTTGCGCCTGTCGGTGCGTCCGGGTGTCGGGTGGCACATCGATGTCCAGGTGCGCAAGCGCCGCGGTGCGTCGCTTGATGAGGTGCTGCACCTCCCGGCGATGCCAGGCAATCTCGACATCGTCATTCCCCCTCGGTTGCGCACACTTGCGCCGCTGCAGGTCAACGGCTCGGAGGTGACCCATGTTGTGGGCCGCACTGCTCCCCGTACCGACAGAATCCGAGTCGCCAACTGATCCGCTCCCTCTCAGTGTTTGGGCCCTGCAGTTCACGCCCCGCGTCGCGGTGGTTGAAGGCGCGGTCCTCTTGGAGGTAGGGGCAAGCGCGAGGCTGTTTGGCGGAGTTGAGGCATTGCAGGCGCAGGTCGCGGAAGGTGCGCATGAGCTCGGTGCCGCCGTGGCTTGGGCGCCGACAGGTCTTGCGGCCTTGGCACTGGTTCGGCATGGCATTGCTGACGGCCTGTCTACGCCCATCGCGCGGACCCTGGACAAGCTCCCTCTAGATTCCATCACTGCGATAGGTAGGCACCAGGCCACTCTCGCCCGTGTCGGTTGCCGCACGCTCGGCCAGGTGCGCGCACTGCCGCGCGGTGGTCTGGGCCGACGCTTCGACAAAGAACTCCTCACCGCCCTGGACCAAGCGTATGGCTTGCGCCCGGAAGCCTACGAGTGGCAGACGATCCCCGACACCTTCAGTGCCCGACTTGAACTCATGTCACGCGTCGAGACGGCACCCGCATTGCTGTTCGGCGCCCGGCGCCTCTTGCTGCAGCTGGTGGGATGGCTGAGATCCCGGCGGCTCGGCACTACCGCATTCACTTTACGCTGGTGCCACGACGTGATGCGATCCAAGGATGCGGGCACCGGTGGCGAGCTCACCGTCCGCACCGGATCCGCCACGCAGAACATCGAGCACCTGGCACGGTTGTTGGCGGAGCACCTGTCCAAGGAAACGCTGAAGGCGCCGGCAGGTGACATCGAGCTCGTGGTCAGCGAGGTGGCACCGCTCGTTGAAGAGAGCCGCTCCCTCATTCCCGATAGCGTCCGCCAGGGCGCGAGCATGGTGTTGACGTTGGAGCGCATCCAAGCCCGCCTCGGGGACGAGAGCGTGCGTCGCCCCACCATGCGAGAAGACCATCGGCTCGAATGGGCGCAGTCCTGGTGCTCGACGGCCAAGTGCAAGCCGGAGACGGTCATTTGGGCGCAGCAGCTGCCCGTGCCCACGTGGGTGCTGGACGAGCCCTTGCGCCTCGCAGAGCGAGACCACCGGCCCGTGTACCAAGGACTGCTGCAATTGCTTTTGGGCCCCGACCGGATCGAAGGTGGGTGGTGGCACCGAACATCAGCAGGTGAAGATGGGTCCACCCATAACGTGCAGCGGGACTATTGGCTGGCGCTGAGCCCAACAGCCGGAGTGCTGTGGGTGTTCCACACCCGCCTGGCTGGCGACGAGACCGCCTGGTTCCTCCATGGCCATTACGGCTGACAGCTAAGACCAGCCATGTCGTCCGAATCAACTTCTCTCCTGCCCGCGTATGCCGAGCTTCGCTGCATGTCGAACTTCACCTTTTTGCGGGGTGCCAGCGAAGCGCACGAACTCGTGCAGCGAGCCAAGCAACTTGGATACAGCGCGTTGGCCATCACGGACGAGTGCAGCCTGGCAGGCATCGTGCGCGCCCATGTCGCAGCGAAGGAAGCGGAACTGCCGCTGCTGATCGGTGCGCACTTTGTCGTCCAGCCCGAGAGCGAAGCCGAAGGCCGGTCCACATTGGTTGTGCTGGCCCAGGACCTGGAGGGCTACGGCAACCTCTGCCAATTCATTACGAAACTTCGGCGCGCTTCACCCAAAGGCGAATACCACCTCGCCACCCACGGGCTGAAGAAAGGCGAACTGTCCCATTGCCTTGCACTGCTGTGCCCCGACCGCGCCAGCACGGATGCGCAGCTGGAGATCATGGGGCGCTGGACGTTGCGGCATTTCACGGGACGAGCCTGGATAGGCGTCGACCTCGTCCGTCGCCTCGATGATGAACTGTGGCTGTACCGCATGCGCGAACTCTCCGCGCTGACCGCCCTCCCGCTGGTTGCCGTGGGCGATGTGCACATGCATGTGCGGTCACGCAAACCTCTGCAGGATGTGCTGACAGCCATCCGCGTGGGCAAGCCGCTGACCGAGTGTGGCTTCGAACTGGAGCGCAGCGCTGAGCGCCATCTGCGCAGCCGCTTGCGCCTGGCGCAGACCTTCCCGGCAGACCTTCTGGCGGAAACCCTCAACGTCGCCCAACGCTGCCAGTTCACCCTCGACCAGCTGAAGTACCAGTACCCCGACGAAGTGGTTCCACCGGGCCACACAGCGGCCAGCTACCTGCGCCAGGCGACCTACGAGGGTGCAGGCCGGCGCTGGCCTGCAGGCATTCCTTCTAAGGTGCAAAAGCAGATCGAGTACGAGCTCGACCTCATTTGCGAGCTCGGATACGAGCCGTACTTCTTGACCGTCTACGACATCGTGGTCTTCGCCAGGTCGCGGCACATTCTCTGTCAGGGCCGAGGGTCCGCAGCCAACTCGGTGGTCTGCTATTGCCTTGGCGTGACAGAAGTCGACCCCGGGCGAATGTCGGTACTGTTTGAACGGTTCATCAGCAAGGAGCGTAACGAACCACCCGACATCGACATCGACTTTGAACATCAAAGGCGTGAGGAGGTGATCCAGTACCTCTACGAGAAATACGGCCGCGACCGCGCTGCCCTGGCTGCAGCCGTGGCCAGCTACCACCCCCGCTCCGCAATACGCGACGTTGGCAAGGCTCTGGGCTTCGATCTGGAAACCGTAGACGCTATCGCAAAAGGCCAGATGTGGTTCGACGGCAAAGGGGTGCGCATCGAACGCTTCGACGAATTGGGCATGTCAGCAGACGGCCTGCAAGTGCGGCAGCTGCTCGAGCTGACCGACGAGCTCATAGGCTTCCCACGGCATTTGTCGCAGCACACGGGCGGATTCGTGCTGACGCGTGGGCCACTCACTCGCATGGTTCCTGTCGAAAACGCTTCGATGCCAGACCGCACCGTCATCCAATGGGACAAGGACGACCTTGACGCTGCAGGCTTGCTCAAGGTGGATGTGCTGGCGCTCGGCATGCTGTCCGCCATCCGGCGGGGACTCGAGTTTGTGAGCCTGCGCCGCGGATACGAGTTCACGATGCAGGACATTCCGGCAGAGGATCCGGGGACCTACGACATGATCTGCAAGGCTGACACTATCGGCGTGTTCCAGATCGAGAGCCGGGCACAGATGTCGATGTTGCCGCGGCTGCGTCCGCGGTGCTTTTATGACTTGGTGATCCAGGTCGCCATCGTGCGGCCAGGCCCAATCCAAGGCGGCATGGTGCACCCGTTCCTTAAACGCCGACAGGGGCACGAACCCGTCAGCTACCCCAGCGAGGCCTTGAAGGAGGCGCTGAGCCGCACCCTCGGCATCCCGCTGTTCCAGGAGCAGGTGATGCAAATCTCCATCCTGGCTGCAGGCTTCACCCCCGGGGAAGCTGACGGACTCCGGCGAGCGATGGCGGCGTGGAAGCGCAAAGGCGGTCTGCAGCGCTACTACGACAAGATCGTGGATGGCATGACGGCGCGGGGATACGAGCGCAGCTTCGCTGATGCCATCTTCGAACAGATCAAGGGCTTCTCGAGCTACGGCTTCCCGGAGTCGCACGCGGCTAGCTTCGCCTTGCTGGTCTACGCGTCATGCTGGCTCAAGCACCATGAGCCGGCTGCCTTCCTGGCGGCGATGTTGAACAGCTTCCCTTTGGGTTTCTACAGCCCAAGCCAGCTTGTCCAGGATGCCATTCGGCATGGCGTCGAGGTACGTCCCGTGGATGTCATGCACAGCCAGGTGGACTGCACACTTGAAGAACTCGAGCACCAGCCGGCTGTCAGGCTGGGCCTGCGCATGGTGGCTGGCCTCAGTGCCGACAGCGCGCAGCGGATCGAGGCTGCAAGAGCAGCAGGTCCCTTCACCGACGCAGAAGACCTGGCGCGACGAGCGCGGTTGGAGCTCCACGAGATGAAGCTGCTGGCGGCCGCAGACGCCCTGGCCTCGCTGTCAGGCCATCGCAGACAACAGGTCTGGGAAGCTGCCGCGCTGCATTCCCTGCCTGAACTGCTGCAGGACGCTCCAGTGGACGAGGAGGTCCTCGAGCTTGAAGCGGCCCGAGAAGGCGAAGAGGTCGTATGGGACTACGCATCCGTGGGCCTCACGCTGCGCAGCCACCCCATGAAACTGCTGCGGTCCAAGCTTGACCGGTGGAAGCTCAAGACATCGGGAGAGCTCCGACGAGTTCCGGATGGTCGCGTCGTTCGCACCGCAGGAATCGTGACGCTGAGGCAGCAACCGGATACCGCCAACGGGACGATCTTCGTCAGCCTGGAAGACGAGGACGGCGCCACCCAGGTGATCGTATGGCGGGACGTCAAGGAGAAACAGCGCCGCGTGCTACTTGAGTCCCGCCTGATGGCCGTGCAGGGCAAATGGCAACGCCAGGGTGAGGTCTGCAACCTCATAGCGGACAAGCTGGCCGACCTCAGCCATCTGCTGGGCCGCCTTGCCACCGAAAGCAGGGATTTCAAATGAATGAGAAAAGCGCGATGACCCGGCGCAGGCTGTTCGGAGACGATGCAGTCGTGGCAAGTCGGTGGCGATTTCGATCCGCAGATCGGAATAGTCCTCGAGCAAGGACCAGAGTCTTGGACACAGCAGTGGTCCGCCACGAGGTCGATCGCGGTAACCAAACCCCAAAATGCCTCTACAACCAAGGAAGTCTCATGGCATACACCGGATTCACCCCTGTAACCATCCAGGAAGACAGCGAAGCTGCCGACATCCCTTCAATGCGCGAGATGCCAGACGTGGGTTATTCGAAATACCTTGATGGAGGACTCTTTTTTACTGATCATCACGACGTCTTGAGAGCCGTCCACGGCGGCTACCCAATCGCAACTACTTCACGTCAAGTCGATTTGCTTGTTGAATACCTAGAGGGCGTCAAGTCACGAATGGTCTCCGCAGGTTCGTAAGCGACCAACTGTCGTAAGGCGCAAAATCAAGGACTTTACGGGACTCGCACCGCAGACTCAGACCAGTCTGCGTATGAATTAGCGCACTGGCCTTCAAGCGCGCCAAAGTTCTTTACCCTGCTTCTCGGCACTTGAAACCTGCAACTGTTGCCGTCGGTTGCAGACGAGGCTCCAACGGCAGAAATGGGGCCAGAAGCGGACGCCCGTTCAAGAGCAGAATCGGGGCCAACACCGGTTTTGCAGGCGCCCTCAGATGCTGCGCAAGTTCACCCTTTTCGATAGCGCCTCGGCGGACTCCCGCCGTTCGCTGTAGCGGTCCACCAAGTACGGCGTCGCACCCCGCGTCAGCCAGGTGAACTTCACCAACTCCTCCATCACATCGACCACGCGCTCGTAGTACGCGGAGGGCTTCATCCGGCCCGCTTCGTCAAACTCAGTGAATGCCTTCGCCACGGAGGACTGGTTCGGGATGGTCACCATGCGCATCCAGCGCCCCAGCACACGCATCTGGTTCACGGCATTGAAGGACTGCGACCCACCGCAGACCTGAAGCAGCGCCAGCGTCTTGCCCTGCGTCGGCCGTACGGCACCAGCCGTCAGCGGAATCCAGTCAATCTGGGACTTCAAGATGCCAGACATCGCCCCGTGGCGCTCCGGGGAGCACCACACCATGCCCTCGCTCCAAAGCGCCAGTTCGCGCAGTTCCTTCACCTTCGGGTGGTCGTCCGGCGCTCCATCCGGCAGCGGCAGCTCCCGAGGGTCGAAGAGCCGTGTTTCTGCCCCCATGGCCTGCAACAGCCGCGCCGCCTCCTCCGCCAACAACCGGCTGTACGAGCGCTCGCGGACCGAGCCGTAGAGCAGCAGGATGCGCGGGGGATGCGATGCTCGCTCTGTCGGCGCAAGTAGAGACGGGTCAAGCGGCTGAAACTGGGCGGGGTCGATGTTGGGCAGGTCAGTGGTATCGGTCATATGCATCTCAGAAATCAGCCTACGCTCAGGCGCAACGCAAGCGCAGCCAGCGTGACGGCCAGTACCGGAACCGTCAGAACGACCCCGACACGGAAGTAGTAGCCCCAGGCAATCGTCGTTCCCTTGCTGGACAGAACGTGAAGCCAGAGCAGAGTCGCCAAGCTGCCTATAGGCGTAATCTTGGGTCCCAGGTCGCAGCCAATCACGTTGGCGTAGACCATGGCCTCTTTAACCAAGCCCGTGGCGCCAGACTGGTCGATGGACAGTGCGCCGACCAAGACGGTGGGCATGTTGTTCATCACTGAGGACAGACCGGCTGTCAGGAAACCTGTTCCCATCGCAGCGCCCCACACACCACCCTCAGCAAAGACATCGAGCGCACGTGCCAGCGCACTGGTGAGCCCTGCGTTGCGCAGACCGTAGACCACCAGGTACATCCCCAGCGAGAACACCACGATTTGCCACGGCGCGCCCTTCAGGACCTGGATGGTGCTGATGGTCCGGCCTCGCGCGGCGACTGCCAACAGAAGCGCGGCGCACACCGCAGCCACCGCACTGACCGGCACACCCAGCGGCTCCAGCCAAAAGAACCCGACCAGCAGCAGCGCCAGTACCGCCCACCCTGCTCGGAAAGTGCTGATGTCCCGAATCGCGGAGCTTGGCTCCTTCAAGCGCTCCAAGGCATACGTCTGAGGCAAGTCCTTGCGGAAGTACAGGTGCAGCACGCCGAGACTGGCGCCCACGGCAGCGAGATTCACCGGGACCATGACCGATGCGTACTCGTTGAACCCAATACGGAAGAAGTCGGCCGAGACGATATTGACCAGATTGGAGACCACCAGCGGCAGACTGGCGGTGTCGGCAATGAAACCTGCCGCCATCACGAAGGCCAGTGTGCTTGCCGGCGAAAAGCCCAGCGCCACCAGCATGGCCATCACGATAGGCGTGAGGATGAGTGCAGCTCCATCGTTGGCGAAGACCGCTGAAACCGCTGCGCCCAGCAGCACGATGAAGGCAAAGAGCCGCTTGCCGCTACCGCCACCCCAGCGGGCCACGTGCAGCGCAGACCACTCGAAAAACCCAGCCTCATCAAGCAGAAGGCTGATGATGATGACCGCCACGAATGTCGCCGTCGCGTTCCACACAATGCCCCAGACGACAGCGATGTCAGCCCAGTGCACAACGCCCAATGCGAGGGCCACGATGGCGCCGAAGGATGCGCTCCAGCCGATGCCAAGCCCGCGCGGTTGCCAGATGACCAGGACGAGGGTGCAAACAAAAATCAGGATGGCCGCAAGCATGCTCTGTTCTTCTTCTCGGTGTGCGCGGCCGAGCGGCCGCAGGAGGCATCAGCTCTTGGACAGGTCGCGGGCGGACTGCTGCAAGGTCAGCTTGTCGATAGCCGATGGCGGCAGATTGATAAACACCTCCAGGCGCTGACGGATAGCAAACAAGGTCTGCCGGAAAGCGGCTACCCGTTCTTCATCGAAGCCTTTGACCTCGGAGGGGTCTGCATATCCCCAGTGGGCCGTGGCCGGATGACCTGGCCAGTACGGACAGGCTTCGCCTGCGGCGTTGTCACACACCGTGATGACGAGGTCCATGTGAGGCGCGTCCGATGCGCCGAACTCATCCCAGTTCTTGCTGCGCAAGCCTTCGGTGGGGACACCCACGCGCTCCAATGCCGCTATCGCCAGCGGGTTCGGCTGCTGGTTTTCGCGAGGGCTGCTTCCTGCGGAGAACGCCTTGAAGCGCCCACCGCCAAGGTGGTTCAACAGAGCTTCTGCCAGGATGCTCCGGGCAGAGTTGTGCGTGCACAGGAACAGGACGTTCAGAGGCTTCTCGGTGGTCATGGCAGGTAGTGGTCGTGGTGGTGGAACTGTCGGAATCAGCAGGACTTGCAGCTCACATCGGTCACTTCACATGCGGCGCCAGCGCAGCAGTTCTGCGTCATGTAGCCCAGAAGGCTGTTCATGCGGTCGAAGGCCGCGCGGTAGACCAGATTGCGGCTCGCACGCTCTTGTGTCACCAGACCCGAATGCGTCAGTTCCTTGAGATGGAACGACAGCGTGGTGTTGGCGGTCTCCAGTGCCTCGGCCATGACGCCAGGCGTCAGCCCTTCAGGGCCTGCGACCACGAGCGCGCGGAAGATGCGCAGGCGCAGCGGATGGGCGAGTGCTGCGAGAGAGTCGACGACTTGTGATTCATCCATGGCTCTAAATATACGATATTTCAACAAATATGAAAATAAGGAGGCAAAGAGCTGCTGGACGAACTGTGCGGAGGACCGCAATGGGAGTTGAACGACCGGTTCAGCCAGGGTCTGCTTTGGGCGCACTGCAGCCGCTCGGTCCTGCAGAAGCTCCGCACCATATCCATCACGGCCCCGCATCGCAAATGCCTCAGCTCATACAACAGAGTGGGTCAATACTCGATGAAGAGCGCGAGTGAGACCTCAGAGGAATACAAGAGAGATCTTAACCAAGCAGCATAATCTGCTCGCGCTAGTCGTCTGTTCGGCAGTTCCAAGCCCAAAGGGCATCTCGTGAATAGCTGCACCAGCTTCAGTGCAGCATTTCTCTGTACCTCCGCCATGCTCCAGCGTGCTGCCTAACGCAATCCAAGTACCACTGCGGTGGATCATCGAAATCTCTCAAGAAATGGTTGAACTGAACAGCTCGCGCAGCAATAGCTTGTTCAATTCGCTCACCTGGTGCGCACAACAACCAAGCGGCCCAAACAATGATGTTATGCCGTAAGTCGCTACCCAGTGATTCAATGACTACTCTTTTCGGACTGTTGATTTGCAAATCTTCCGCGCGAAAGATCTCAGTCAGATAAGCCTGCAGCCTCTGTTTGCGGCGATGCCCAAGCTGCATGGTGCATAAGTGACGAAGCACGGCGAGCGTACCTGGTGCAAGCAGAGTCGGATGGCCATCAGTGGCCACATCCAGAGCAGAAATAATTTTCCGTATGGCAAGAAACGCCTCGTCATCCCATATTGCCGGAGCAATCCGGGGACCACTGCCGAGCTCTTGCCCGCACTCGTGACACCGCGACAGCAAAGCATCTTCAACCCACTCTGCGTTCATATCCACACGATGAAATGCCACAGCGGCTCCGCAAGCATGACAGTGATCGAGCAGAAGGCAGTTGTGGATTAGACAGAAGGTTTTGAGACTGACTCGCCAAGTCTTCCGGAAGTACGGCGTTGAATCCGTCGCCAAGCACTCGGGACAGAACTGCTGACCTACCCCCTCCCGCTGCCGGTGGTACATCTGCATATTCTGAATCCACAACAATGTCCCAGAAGGGTGAAAGTGAGGATACAGCGTGCCTTCGAAAACTTGCAGGGTGGTTCTTCGCGCAATTTCAGCGGGCGTGCCAGTGTGCACGGCGAGCGCGTCAACAAGCCATGGCGGAGCCAAGCGGTCAATGTCCCGATTCCACACCTGCCGACGATTACCAAAGAGCAGGTTGCAGAAAGACTGAACTTTCAACCCATGGCCATGTGCCAGCCGTACGAGCCAGGAGGACAGCAACTCATCGGGCAAAGGCTTGTACCTGATCGGCCAAAGTGCAGCCTGTGCTCGGGGCCCATACTCGCCATCGGCATTCACAATGGCCGACGATACATCTTTCGTTTGGAAGGTGGCACCCATTCAAGCCTCGCAATCTGCTCAACAGATATGCACTCTTTTCCGGTGCGAATGGCATCAACGGCTGCTTCCTTTACAAGGTCACAGATGTCTCCGAGCATGGATTCGCTACGCGCGTGAATTGCCATCATCAATTCCGGAGCATGTAAATGCGAGGCGCGACGCAGCGGGCTCCGGCGTTCCAGTGTCATGAGCAGCGTGCCCAGCTCCCGACCAGGCGACCAACGGGGCATTTCAATAGGAACGAAGCGGCTCGACATTTGGGGATCAGCATTGAACGCGTTGTATGCCTCTTCAATGCCGGAAGCCACGATGCTGACCTTGGTTTCGTTGCTCAAGCTCTTTAGTGCGTTCCTGAACTCTCGCTGTCGGTTCGGGCTGCCCGCAATGAGATGGTGGATCTCGTCAATGATGAGAACCTTCACATCCATTTGCCGAAACAGACGCTTAACTTGCGAGTATTTTTCGTAGGCTGGCGCTGTCGGCTTGTAGGGCGTCATCAAAGCATCGAGGATCCGACTGTAGAAGTCGGCGATGTCAGGCTTGGGCGGAGCATCCACCATCAGCACAGGACAGATGGTTACCTCCTGAGATGGGTCAAGGTCAGGTGGATGCAACTCCATGAAGCGCTCCAGAATTGACGTCTTGCCACTGTACGAGGGGCCGACAAGCAAATAGCACGGCACCCTAGTAACTCTTGGGTAGCTGAGCAATTCCTCGAAGCGGTCCAACGCTCCTTTCGCGTGCTCCAAGGGCAACCACGCCCCCGCACGAATGTGGCGGATTCGATCAGCATCAGGAAGGTGCACGAGTTCGCGCGCCTTCGCATGCAGATGACTGAGATCGTCGCTGGTCTTACTCATCTTCCTCCAAAGGACGGATCTCGTTCGGGTTGTAGCCTTTCAAGGCGGGAGCTGTCACAGACGGTGATACTGAACTGACTGTTGGCAGATCCGTTTTCTTGCTCTCACGGGCCTTGGACTGCTGAACACGCTGCTGCTTTGCACGACGCGCTTTTTTGGTCTTGGCTGCGGCCGAGTCTTCAATCTCTCGCTGGCGGGTCAAGAGCGAGAAAACCTCCCGCTCGTCGTATACATCAATACCGATTTCCTCCGCCCGCTTCTGTGCTGCGCGCAACTCCCAAACACTGACAGGCGGGAGCCCGATGTCCCGATAAGGAATGGAGAAGTAGCGCTGAAGATCGGGGTCAAAGAAGTAAAGTGAACTAATGTCCCGCGGGTCATAGCGAAAGCGAAACTTGCGGGCATGTTTCGGGTGGCTAGGGTCACGTGCGTTGACCCATGGACGAAGCACATCGTGAAAATAGTGCACTCGATCAATGACCAACCCCGTAGTCTTGAACAGTGCGCTCCTCATAGGGCATAAAGTCGAGCCGGACCTTCTCAGTATCAGTGCGCCGCGCAGGAAGCCCTCGGCCCGGCTTCTTCTTCGTCCCGAGAATGCCCTCGCGCCATTTCGCAAGTGGCGTTGTACCGATGCCGGAATGGATGTCGCGGTGATAGCGGGCAAACATGATCACGAGCCATTTTTCTAGCTCATCAAACGTCATGCACGCGTTGCCCTCTGCGTCGTACTCTCCCTTTTCCGTTGGGCCAGAGAAAGTAGCGCCTTTTACCGCTTTGAGCTCCTGAGAGACCGTACCCATCAGGCGTTCAATGTATGCCCCGTAGTGCGGCTGTTTGACGGGTCGCAAATGGATGTCAATGTGGTACTCCTTGCCTGCGGCTAGAAGCATCCTTCCGCGGAATTCACGTGCGTTATCCATGTGCAGGACGTCCATCACGCCGTAGAAGGGCCACTCGATGTCGGCGCATCCCAGGCGAGCCATCCATGCTTCCTTCGGAAGAATGGCGTGCGACATGCACATGCCGGCTGACATGGCTGATGGTGGGTCCAACGATAAATGCATCCCCAAGCACACACGGCTATTCACATCAATTGCCAAGGTGATCCAAGCGCGATTGATCGACTTGCGGTGCTCATCGTCCACGATGATTACCGGCAGCAAGGTGTGATCCATCTGAACCATCGCCAACGGCCACTCCGCATCAGGAATGGAGCCTTTGTTGACCGCAAATCGCTGACGTGCCTCACGCGCCCCCTCCCTCCGTTTGACGCGCTCCTGCCCGTCAATCCAGCTCAAATGGCGATACACGGTCGAAATTGACGGGAGGGGGGTGAGTCCCGCGGCATCGCAAAGACGGCGTATCTCGCGAGCGCCTTCTGCAATGCTGGGCTTCTGCAAAGTGAGATGCCGACCCTGGATGTAGCTGTCCACGATCAGTTTCACTTCTGGATCCAAACGGCTACGCCCACGTCCGCCGGCCCCGTGCGGCAGGCAACAGGGATGACAAGAGGCCCGTGCTTGAATAGGCTTTCATCCACCGATAGATAGTCGCTGTAGCGACCCCCGCTTGCTCGGCCACCTCCGCATAGTCCTGCGGCGATCGGTCGATGCGATCACTAAACAATGGTTCCAGTGCCTTAAGCCTGAACTCAGCCTGAGCCCACGCATCCTCGCTGACCTCTTCCAAGGCCATTTCACGCGACACGAGTTGCAATTGTCCGGCGCGGGCTGGTGCATCAAGTGATCCGAGTTTGAGTATGACCTTTTCACCAGAGGCCACCTCTCGGGCAAGCACCAGATTAAGATCCACAACCCGGAGCACGACATACTCGCGTTCGTTGTGCAGCACGGTCGCACCTTTGGTGACGTTCAGCACAGCAGGAGTTTTGCGCGAAGACTCAGAGGAAGCCATACCCTCAGGCCTCCAGCCAAATTGCCACATCTGCACCGAACGGTGTGTCCAGATCGGCGCAAACGCGCTTAGAAGCGATCAGATGCCAGAGCACAGGCAACCAACGCGCACGCTCATCTGACTTGCCCGCCATGGTGCACACGATTTCATCCGAAGAGCTACGGCCGCCTCGTTCTTGCAACCGCGCCAGCATCAGCGCTATATCTGCCGGTGAGGGAACATCCCGCAGATACCGACGCAAAAACTTTGCGTTTGAAAGCCGAGGGGTCCGGATGTCCTTTTCCGTCTTCTTCAGGAATCGCCAACCCCGATCCGCCGCGAACTGATCGGCTGCGGCAAATTTGACCGCGTACTCGTCGGCAAAGCGATCTAGAAAGGCTTGCGTTTTCACCTCAACCAGTTCTCGCGGGGGCATCACGCCATTCGCATCTGGATGAAACCAGACCAAGAGATCGGGGGTGTAGAGAGAACCACCAGGTAGCGGAACATGTACAGGCTGGGCCTCGTATCCCGCCACCCGTGGATCAAAGTCCAGGAGCAGCATGTGCTCCTTCTCCAGAATCGACTCAAACTCGACCATCTCTGGAGAGAGATCGGTCGCATGACGACCTGTGACGAAGAGATAGTTTTTGGGAATTTTGCGAACGGGCATCCACGGATCCTTGCGCAAGTGCCCGGCGCCAATCCAGTCGCACTTACTTCGCTATTTATTCTCAACCTCTTCGATAAAAATGGCAACGAGAGATGCCATTTTTCTCATTTACTTCGATATTGAGTCAGTCTGAGTTCCGCCGCGCAGTAGCCCAAAAGGCGTCGCCGCATGGTGCGGGGCGCCTTTTTTTGCGGCGTGCCCCAGACGCGGCCACCGCGGTTCGCCGCGATTCGCCGCAGCGATTACAAGCCAAATCGGCCTGCAGCGCTTATAAATAAAGCGCAACCAGCTATATTAATAATAGCAAAATGATCAGCCTGCCGACAGCAGCGCCGCCGGGTCTTCGGACGCCATCACCTCCTGCGCCCAGGCCGCGAGCTTGCGGGTGTCGGCCCGCAGCACCTCCTGCTTGACGGCCAGGATCTGCGCCGGGTGCATGGAGAAGCTGCGCAGGCCCAGCCCGAGCAGCAGCCGCGTCATGGCCACATCGCCCGCGGTCTCGCCGCACACGCACACGCTCTTGCCCTGGGCCTGGCCCTCGGAGATCACATCGGCCACCAGGCCCAGCACGGCCGGGTGCAGCGGGTCGTACAGATGGGCCACGGCCTCGTCGGCGCGGTCGATGGCCAAGGTGTACTGGATCAGGTCGTTGGTGCCGATGGAAAGAAAGTCGAAGTACTTCAGGAAGCTGCGCACGATGAGCGCCGCCGCCGGGATCTCGATCATGGCGCCCAGTTGCACCGGGCCGAAGGCCGCGCCCCGCGCCTGCAGCTCCGCGCGGGCCATGTCGACCTGCGCCAGCGTCTGGCGGATCTCGCCCACATGCGCCAGCATGGGAAACAGCAGCCGCACAGGCCCGTGGACGGCGGCACGCAGCACGGCGCGCAGCTGCGTGCGGAACATGGCGGGGTCGGCCAGGCTCCAGCGGATGGCGCGCAGGCCCAGCGCCGGGTTCAGATGGCTGTCCTTGTGGCCCTTGTCCAACGGCTTGTCGGCGCCGACGTCGATGGTGCGCAGCGTGACCGGCAAGCCTTGCATGCCCTCCACGGCCTCGCGGTAGGCCTGGTACTGCGCCTCCTCGTCGGGCAGATGGCCATTGCGGCCCATGAACATGAACTCGCTGCGAAACAGGCCGACGCCCACGGCGCCCGCGCGCACGGCCGCCGCGGCATCCGCGGGTTGCTCGATGTTGGCCAGCAGCTCGACCGTCTCGCCGTCCAGCGTGACGGCCGGCGTGTGCCGCAGCCGGGACAGGCGCTCGCGCTCCAGTGAGCCCTGGCGCTGGCGGAAGCCGTATTCGGCCAGGATGATGGGCGACGGATCGACGATCATCACGCCCGCATCGCCGTCGATGATGACCCAGTCGTCCTGGCGCACCAGCTGGCTGGCGGCGCGCGCACCCACCACGGCCGGAATGTCCATGCTGCGCGCGACGATCGCCGTGTGCGAGGTCTTGCCGCCCACGTCGGTGACGAAGCCGGCGAACACGCTCTGCTTGAACTGCAGCATGTCGGCCGGCGAGAGGTCGTGGGCCACCAGCACCAGCGGCACATCGACCTTGTCGTCCAGCAGCAGGTCCTGCGTGCCCTTGCGGCGCGGGCTGCTGGGCGGCGGCGCCACGGGGCTGGCCACGCCCTTCATGTAGCGCAGGATGCGCTCGACCACCTGCTCCAGGTCGGCCTTGCGCTCGCGCAGATACTCGTCCTCCATCTCGTCGAACTGGCGCGCGATGATCTCCAGCTGCGTGGTCAGCGCCCACTCGGCGTTGTAGAGGCGGTCGGTGATCCAGTGCTTGACGCCGCTCACCAGTGCCTCGTCCTGCAGCAGCATCAGGTGCACGTCGAGCAGCGCGGCCAGCTCCGGCGGCGCATCGTGGGGCATCTCGGCCTGCAGGCGCTGGAGCTCGTCTACCACCGCGTTGCGGCCGTTGCGCACGCGCACGATCTCGGCCGCCACCTGGCCGGGCTCGATGAAGTAGTGCACCACGTCCACGCGGCTGGACGCGACCAGCACGGCCCGCCCGATGGCGATGCCGCGGGCGACGGCCAGGCCGTGGACGGCGAACGTCATGCGGGCCTCTCTGCGCAGGCCCCGCGCACCACAACGCTGAAGACCGCGCAGCCCATGCTCACTCGCCTTCGCCGAACTTGTTCTGGATCAGCGCCAGCAGGGCGTCCATGGCCTCCTGCTCCTGCGCGCCGTGGGTCTCCAGTTCCACCACGGAGCCGATGCCGGCGGCCAGCATCATCACGCCCATGATGCTCTTGGCATTGATGCGGCGGTCGCCCTTGGACATCCACACGTCGCAAGGAAAGCTGCCGGCCAGCTTGGTCAACTTGGCCGAGGCACGCGCATGCAGACCGAGCTTATTGCTGATGGTGATAGTGTTCTTGATCATGGTGTGAGCGTCGGTTCTGGTTCTGGGGTGCCGCCACGGCCACCTGCATCACGCCCTGCGTGCCGCCGATGACGGCGCGCGACACCAGCGCGTCGAGCGGCTCGGCGCGGTAGCTCACCGAGCGCAGCAGCATGGGCAGATTCACGCCCGTGACCAGGCGGGAACGCTCGCCATCCACCAGGCGCTGGGCCACGTTGCACGGCGTCGCCCCGAAGACGTCGGTGAGCACCAGGGCCGGCAGGTGCGCCCGCTGGTCCATCAGGATGCGTGCCGCGGCCAGGGTCTCCTCGGGCGGGGCGTTGGGATGCACATCGAGGGCCACCACGTCGTCGCCGCAGTCGGAGAACACATGCAGCGCGCATTCGCGCAGGGCATGGGCCAGGGGGGCATGGGCAATGATGAAGATGCAGGTGGTCATGGGCAAAACGGTATCGGCTGCATTATGGCGCCGGCGTGCGGGGCGCTGGCCCCTCGGCACCGCGCATCACCGCAGCCGCAGGCCCTCGAAGAAGGTACTGGCGGCTTCGCGCGGGGCCGCCGCCGTGTAGTAGACCATCGCATGGAAGAGCCAGGCGTGGCCGCCCTCTTCCCGGGCGAACCAGGCCGCCTCCGTCAGGACCGCGGTTCCATCCGCGGCACGGCCCTGCAGCAGCTGGCGCACCGACTGCGCCAGCGGCAGCGCCCCGCGGGGCACGAAGGCCGTCTGCGCCGGTGGAAGGTCGGCCGCACCGTCCGCTGCGGGTCCATGCAGCCGGGCGCGGACAGCGGCCTGCCACTGTTCCAGCAGGGCGGGCGCCCGGGCGGGGTCATCGAGGCGCAGATAGGAGACGGCAAAGGTCGTCCCGTCGACCTCGCAGCCATTCATGATCAGGACCACCTCGCTCCCCTGCGTCCATTCGACCGTGCGCACGGCCCGCTCCGGCTTGCAGGGCAGCAGCAGTTCCAGACCCGGGGCGTCGAGCGTCACGGTTCGCCAGTTCAGGGCGGGACTGCAGGCCGCCGCACACAGGCCCAGGAACAGCAGCAGGGCGGGCCGCAGGGAGCGCAGGTTCATACGGCATTATGGGCAGCAGCAGCCACCCCAACGGCGTCGGCCGTCGGTGGACCCGGCGAGCCCCCCGCCGGCGGCGCCCCGCGGGTCCTTCCCTCCGCGATCCTGACGCAGATCAATGCCGCGCGGCTTGGGCACAGAACTTCGGCACGGCGCGCGGGTCCATGTGATGGGGCCTTCGGGCGGCCTGCTGCACAATGGCAGCGGCCGCACAGCGACAGGCACGGGCCGGGCCGCGCGCAAGGCGCACTTTGGAAAGACAAGGGTATGCGTATCACACACGGAATCGCCGCCGCCGCACTGGTGGTATTCGCAGGCATTGGCGCCTGGGTGTTCCTGGGCGCCGGCAAGGCCGAGGCGCCCGCATCGACCTTCGTGCTGCTCGATGGCTCCCGCCAGACCACGGCCGACCTGCGCGGCAAGGTCACGCTGGTCAATTTCTGGGCGACGAGCTGCGTGACCTGCGTGGCGGAGATGCCGGAGGTGGTGGCCACGTACAACAAGTACCACGCCCAGGGCTTCGACACGCTGGCCGTGGCCATGAGCTACGACCCGCCAAGCTACGTGGTGAACTTTGCCGAGACGCGCAAGCTGCCCTTCAAGGTGGCGATCGACAACACCGGCGCGGTGGCGCAGGCCTGGGGCGATGTGAAGCTCACGCCCTCGACCTTCATCGTCAACAAGCGCGGCGAGATCGTGAAGAGCTATGTCGGCGCGCCCGATTTCCCCGAACTGCACAAGCTGATCGAACGCCTGCTGGCCGAGACCTGAGGCCGCGCGGCCGCTCCCGCCCATCTGTGGGCCGATTCTCGCAAGAAATCGGCCCTTGACGCAGCAGGCGCGGGCGCAAGCAGCTATTCAATCCATAGCAACACCCGGCGCGCCGCTCAGCGGTCGCGGTAGGCGTCGTGGCAGGCCTTGCAGCTGGCCGCCGTGGCGCTGAACGAGGTCTTCACGGCGTCCAGGCTGCCGGTCCTGGCGGCCGCAGCCAGCTGCGTCGACTGCGCCACCAGCTTGTCGGCATGCTCCTTGAACTTGGCGGGTTCGGCCCACACGGCCGGCCGGGCCTTGTGCGGCGCGCCCTTGTCGGTGCCGGGCTCGAACGCGGCCCATGGCAGCCTGGCCATGGCGGCGACCACGTCGGCGTTCTCCTGCGCCAGCTTGGCGTCGAAAGGCACCCGGCCATTGGCCATGGCGCCCAGGCGCGTGAAATGCTGGCCCAGCACGAACAGCGCGCTCTGGCGGTACTGGATCGCATCCTCCGGCTTGGCGAACTGCGCGGCGGCGGGCGTGGACAGGCTCAGGGCCGCAGGCACCCAGGCCAGTGCGGCAAGGACTCTCAGCTTCATCGGGACCTTCCCTTTCTTTCGGTGCGGGTGGTGGGCACACCCTCTTCGTCATCGTGGTGGCGCTGCAGGGCGGGCGCCACGTTGCGGCATCCCGGCAGCGCGCCCGACAATAGCGCCAAAACCGATTCCAAGGAACGCCGTCCATGAGCCACACCGTCGTCCGCGTCTGGGACCTGCCGACCCGCCTCTTCCATGGCGCATTGGCGGTGGCCGTGGTCGCGCTGGTGGTCACCGCCAAGACGGGTGCCATGGACTGGCATGTCCGGCTGGGCTACGCCGTCCTGGCAATGCTGGTGTTCCGGCTGGTCTGGGGACTGTTCGGTGGGCGCTGGTCGCGGTTCTCTCAGTTCGTGTACTCGCCCGGCCGGCTGGTGCGTTACCTGCGCGGGCAGCCCCATCCGCACGACGGCATCGGCCACAGCCCGCTGGGCGCGCTCTCGGTCTTCGCACTGCTGGGCGCCCTGGCCGTGCAGGTGCTGACCGGACTGACGGCCGACGACGACATCGCCTTCTCGGGGCCGCTCACCCGCTTCGTCTCCCGCGCGGTCGTCGGTCAGGCCACGGAATACCACACGGAGATCGGCCAGTACGTGGTGATCGGACTGGTCGCGCTGCATGTGCTGGCCGTCGGGTTCTACGCGGCCATCCAGCGCAGGCCCCTGGTTGGCGCCATGCTGCTGCACGGCAACCGCGAGGCGCCAGCCGGCGCGCCGTCATCGCGCGACGATGCGGCCACGCGCCTGGGCGCCGTGCTCCTGCTGGCCGCCAGCGGCGCCTTCGCGTGGTGGGTGTCCACGCTGTGAGAAAGCCGTCCGCCGCGGGCGGGGTTGCGCCAGCGCACGGCGATCCGTGGGGCAGGCCGCTACACTGACCGCTTATCCGACCCCCGCGCCCTTTCCGCCTGCGCCGCCTGTGGACCACCAACCCGCCATCATCCTGCAGACCCCGTCCAGCCCCGCCGAGATGGACGCGGTCCGCGACATCTTCCGCGAGTACGCCGACAGCCTGGGCATCGACCTCGCCTTCCAGCAGTTCGACGAAGAACTGGCGACCCTGCCCGGCGACTATGCTGCGCCGCGCGGCCAGATCCTGCTGGCCCTGGTCGAAGGCAGCGTGGCCGGCTGCTGCGCACTGCGCCCCCTGGACGCGGCAGACTATCCCAACGCCAGCGAAATGAAGCGCCTCTATGTGCGCAAGGCCTTTCGCGGCTTCGGCCTGGGGCGGCAACTGGCCGAAGCGACGCTCGACGCCGCGCGCCAGGCCGGCTATGCCTGTGTGCTGCTGGACACGCTGGACGGCATGGAGTCAGCCCGCGCCCTGTACGCCGACCTCGGGTTCGAGGAAATCCCGCCCTACTACCACAACCCCGTGGCGGGCTCGCACTATCTCAAGGTCGACATTTTTTGAGCGTTTTGGGCCTCCCACGCCCTACTGGCAAGCGCTTCGAGCTATTTAAAATATAGCAAACCACTGAAGATGGTGCGCTGACTGTGGCGGCACACCGTTAGGGCCCAGCAGCGGTGCGTGGCGCGGCCCTTCACCGCGCTGCGACACGCCCCGCCAGCCGCTATCGACCCGCGCCGGTCCCCATCCCGCCACCCGATGGACGAAAAAAAAAAGCGCCTCCCGTCGCCAGGAAGCGCTTGTCCCGAGGGCCGGCGGGCGTCAGGCGTTCTGCGCCTGGGCCAGCAGCGTGGCGGCGTCGCTCACCTCGAACTTGCCCGGGGCTTCCACGTTCAGCGTGACCACCTTGCCGTCCTTGACCAGGGCGGAGTAGCGGTTGCTGCGCAGACCCAGGCCCTTGCCGTTCAGGTCCAGCGTCAGGCCGGCCGCCTTGGCGAAGGCCGCATCGCCATCGGCCAGCATGCGGACCTTGCCATCCGTCTTCTGGTCGCGCGCCCACGCGCCCATCACGAACGCGTCATTGACGCTCAGGCACCAGATCTCATCGACGCCCGCGGCCTTGAAGGCTTCGGCATTCTCCACGTAGCCAGGCACGTGCTTGGCCGAGCAGGTGGGCGTGAACGCACCCGGCACCGCGAACAGAGCAATCGTCTTGCCCGCCGTGGCCTTGTCCACCGGCACGGGATTGGGGCCGAGGCTGCAGCCGTTGCCTTCGACTTCGGAATACTCCATCAACGTGGTTGCGGGCAGCGTGTCGCCGATCTTGATCATGGGTCTCTCTCCTGTGGAAATGGATGACGGGACAGGGCCGCCGCAGCCTCTGCGCAAATGCGGCCCCAAAAGAAAAACGACCCACATTGTGGGTCGTTTTTCGGGGCTTTGCAGCCTGGAGCCGGTGAAGGCTTAAACCAGGGCAGCCTTTTGGACCAGACGGGTCGCAACCCAGTTCTTGGTCTTGGAGATCGGACGGCTTTCCGTGATCTCGATGGTGTCACCCAGCTTGTACTCGCCCTTTTCGTCATGGGCGTGGTACTTGCTCGACTTGGCCACGATCTTGCCGTAGAGCTCGTGCTTCACACGGCGCTCGACCAGCACGGTCACGGTCTTTTCACGCTTGTCGCTGACCACCTTGCCGATCAAGGTGCGCTTGAGGGATTTTTTAGCTTCCGTCATGTTCGCTCCTCTTACTTGGCGGCTTGCTTTTGAGCAAGGATGGTCTTTGCACGGGCGATATCACGACGGGTGATACGCAGCGTGTTGGTGTTACCCAGTTGTTGCGTGGCCTTCTGCATGCGCAGACCGAAATGGGCCTTTTGCAAGGACTTGATTTCGGCTTCGATGCCAGCGACGTCTTTTTGGCGCAGTTCAGCAGCTTTGGTCATTTCAATTCTCCTGATCAAGCGCCGATCTGACGGGCAACGAACGTGGTGCGCAGCGGCAGCTTGGCAGCAGCCAGGCGGAACGCTTCGCGGGCCAGTTCTTCCGGCACGCCAACGATCTCGAACACCACCTTGCCGGGCTGGATTTCAGCCACGTAGTACTCGGGGTTGCCCTTACCGTTACCCATACGCACTTCTGCGGGCTTGGTAGAGATTGGCTTGTCGGGGAACACACGGATCCAGATACGGCCGCCACGCTTCACGTGACGGGAGATCGCACGGCGTGCGGCCTCGATCTGGCGGGCCGTCAGACGGCCACGGTCCGTGCACTTCAGACCGAAGTCACCGAAAGCCACCGAGTTGCCACGGGTGGCAATGCCGGTGTTACGGCCCTTCTGCTCTTTGCGGTATTTGCGACGAGCGGGTTGCAGCATCGTTATTCTCCTTTGCCGTCCGCTGCTGTAGCGGGCGCGTCAACCTTGCGAACGCGCTTAACGGCGGTTGCGTCGGTGCCACCGGCACCAGCGGGCTTGTCGCTGCCATCGGCCGGAGCGGCATTGCCACCCACGGGACGACGGGGACCACGGCCAGCACCTGCGCGATCACCGCCTGGGCGGCCATCACGACGGGGGCCGCGGGGGCGACGCTCTTCTTCAGGACGCGGCGTTTCTGCAGCAGGCAGATCGTTGCGACCCAGCGTGTCACCCTTGTAGACCCACACCTTCACGCCGATCACACCGTAGGTGGTCTTGGCTTCGGAGGTGCCGTAGTCGATGTCGGCACGCAGGGTGTGCAGCGGCACACGGCCTTCGCGGTACCACTCGGTACGTGCGATTTCGATACCGTTCAGACGGCCAGCCGACATGATCTTGATGCCTTGGGCACCCAGACGCATGGCGTTTTGCATGGCGCGCTTCATGGCGCGGCGGAACATGATCCGCTTTTCGAGCTGCTGCGTGATGCTGTCGGCGATCAGCTTGGCATCGATTTCAGGCTTGCGCACTTCTTCGATGTTCACTGCGACGGGCACGCCCAGACGCGTGGCGAGTTCCTTCTTCAGGTTCTCGATGTCTTCGCCCTTCTTGCCGATCACGACACCAGGACGCGCCGAGTAGATCGTGATGCGGGCGTTCTTGGCAGGACGCTCGATCAGGATGCGCGACACGGCGGCGTTCTTCAGCTTGGCCTTCAGGTACTCGCGCACCTTGATGTCTTCGGCCAGCATGCCGGCGAAGTCACGGTTGCTTGCGTACCAACGGCTGGCCCAGTTGCGGCTGACCGCCAGGCGGAAGCCGGTAGGATGGATTTTCTGTCCCATAGTCTTCCTTGGCCTCAGTTACCAACCGTCACGTACACGTGGCACGTGGGCTTGCTGATGCGGTTGCCGCGACCCTTGGCACGGGCCGTGAAGCGCTTGAGCGTGGTGCCTTGCTCGACGTAGATGGTCTTGACCTTCAGATCGTCGATGTCGGCGCCGTCGTTGTGCTCGGCGTTGGCGATGGCGGACTCCAGAACCTTCTTGACGATGCCAGCAGCTTTTTTCTGCGTGAACGTCAGGATGTTCAGGGCTTGGTCGACCTTCTTGCCGCGGATGAGGTCCGCGACCAGACGGCCCTTGTCGACCGACAGACGGACGCCCCGGAGGACTGCACGTGTTTCAGACATGGTCGTTCCTTACTTCTTCTGGACTTTCTTGTCCGCGGGGTGACCCTTGAAGGTGCGCGTCAGGGCGAATTCGCCCAGCTTGTGGCCCACCATCTGGTCGGTGACATAGACCGGCACGTGCTGCTTGCCGTTGTGCACGGCAATGGTCAGACCGATGAACTCGGGCAGAACCATGGAGCGACGCGACCAGGTCTTGACTGGCTTCTTGTCCTTGGTTGCGATGGCCTTTTCGACCTTGGCAATCAAGTGATGGTCAACAAACGGACCCTTTTTGAGAGAACGAGTCATTTGCTACCCCTTACTTCTTGCGACGCGACACGATCATGACCTGTGTGCGCTTGTTGTTGCGGGTGCGATAACCCTTGGTGAGATTACCCCAAGGATCGACTGCATGGCGGCCTTCGCCGGTACGGCCTTCGCCGCCACCGTGCGGGTGATCCACCGGGTTCATGGCCACGCCGCGAACCGTCGGACGGATACCCATCCAGCGCTTCACACCGGCCTTGCCCAGTTGGCGCAGGCTGTGCTCTTCGTTGGCGACTTCACCAATGGTGGCGCGGCACTCGATGTGGATCTTGCGCACTTCGCCAGAGCGCATACGCACCTGGGCGTACGTGCCTTCGCGGGCCAGCAGCGTGGCGGACGCACCAGCCGAGCGGGCGATCTGTGCACCGGCACCGGGCTTCAGCTCGATGCAGTGGATCGTCGAACCCACGGGGATGTTGCGGATCGGCAGCGTGTTGCCAGCGCGGATCGGGGCTTCCGAACCGGACAGCAGCGTTGCGCCGACTTCCAGGCCACGGGGAGCAATGATGTAACGACGTTCGCCGTCGGCATAGCACACCAGAGCGATGTGGGCCGTACGGTTGGGGTCGTACTCGATACGCTCGACCTTGGCAGGGATCGCATCCTTGTTGCGCTTGAAGTCCACCACACGGTAGTGGTGCTTGTGACCACCGCCCTTGTGACGGGTGGTGATGTGGCCGTTGTTGTTACGGCCAGACTTCTGGTGCTGGGGTTCCAGCAGGGGCGCGTAGGCTTCACCCTTGTACAGGTGGTCACGCGTGACCTTCACCACGGCACGTTGGCCAGGCGAGGTCGGCTTCATCTTGATGACTGCCATTTATGCGGCCTCCCCGGACAGGTTCAGCTCTTGACCTTCCTTCAGCGTCACATAAGCCTTGCGCACGTTGTCGCGGCGGCCCATGGTCTTGCCAAAGCGCTTGGTCTTACCCTTGGTGTTCACCACAGAGACGCCCTTGACCTCGACCTTGAACATCAATTCCACAGCGGCCTTGATTTCGGGCTTGGTAGCGTTCTGCAGCACCTTGAACGTCACAGCGTTGGACTTTTCGGCAACCATGGTGGCCTTTTCGGACACGATGGGAGCGACCAGCACTTGCATCAGACGGCCTTCGTCAAACTGGATCGTGCTCATGCGAACATCTCCTTGAGTTTGTCGATAGCACCCTTGGTGACGAGCACTTTCTTGTAGTGCACCAGCGACACGGGGTCTGCATAACGGGGTTCGACGACGAACACGTTCTTCAGATTGCGCGAGGCGAGGTACAGGTTTTCGTCGACTTCTTCGGCGATCACCATCACCGATTGCAGGTTCATGGCCTTGAACTTGTCGGCCAGCACCTTCGTCTTGGGCGATTCCAGCGTCAGCGAATCCACCACGGCCAGACGGCCTTCGCGGGCCAGCTGCGACAGGATGGAAGCCATGCCGGCGCGGTACATCTTCTTGTTGATCTTCTGCGTGAAGTTTTCTTCAGGCAGGTTCGGGAAGATGCGGCCGCCCCCACGCCACAGCGGGGAGGAGGTCATACCAGCACGTGCGTTACCCGTACCCTTTTGCTTGAAAGGCTTCTTGGTCGAGTGACGGACTTGTTCGCGGTCCTTCTGGGCGCGCGTGCCTTGACGGGCATTGGCGCGGTAGGCCACGACGATCTGGTGGATCAGGTCTTCGTTGTACTGACGGTCGAACACGGTTTCGGGCACGTCGATCTTCGAAGCAGCCTGGCCTTGCTCATTCAGGAGTTCGAGCTGCATTAGTTCGCTCCTTCAGCGGCTTTGGCCTTGATGGCAGGACGCACCGTCACGAAGCCACCCTTGGAGCCCGGAACAGCGCCCTTGATCAAGAGCAGTTGACGTGCTTCGTCGATGCGGATCACGTCGAGGTTTTGGGTGGTCACAGTGACGTCGCCGAGGTGGCCCGTCATGCGCTTGCCGGGGAAGACGCGACCGGGGTCTTGCGCCATACCGATGGAGCCGGGCACGTTGTGCGAACGGCTGTTACCGTGCGATGCGCGCTGCGAAGCCATGTTGTGACGCTTGATGGTACCGGCGTAGCCCTTACCGATCGAAGTGCCTTGCACGTCGACCTTCTGGCCCACGGCAAACACGTCCGCCACGGGCACGGCAGCACCCGCGGCGTACTTGCCGGCGGTTTCTGCGGTCACGCGGAATTCCTGGATGATTTCACCGGCTTCCACACCTGCCTTGGCAAGGTGGCCGGCTTGTGGCTTGGTCACGCGAGATGCCTTGCGCGAACCGAACGTGACCTGCAGGGCCACGTAGCCATCGTTCTCTTGGGTTTTGACCTGGGTCACGCGGTTGTTGGACACATCCACCACCGTGACGGGCACTGCGTCCCCGTCATCGGTGAACAGACGCATCATGCCCACCTTGCGGCCCAGCAACCCCAGGGAGTTGCTCAGACTCATTGGTTATTCTCCAAAACTTTCACCGCCCCGACTTCAATTGGCCGAAGCGTTTGCACGGGCGGTTGCCTACGGCGTTGACCGTTGTGCGCGAAAGAAGGTTGATAAAACTTCGCATGCCTGAACCCGCCGGGCGGGCGCAAAAATGCGAAGCCGCAAAGTATAACGCGGACTGCCTTTTCAGGCAAGCCCGCGTTATAGGGTGTGGTGCAGCGGTTGATCCGCCACACCCGCAGCCGCCGTTTACTGCAGCTTGATCTCGACGTCCACGCCAGCCGGTAGATCGAGCTTCATCAGAGCGTCCACGGTCTTGTCCGTGGGGTCCACGATGTCCATCAGACGCTGGTGGGTGCGGATTTCCAGCTGGTCGCGCGACGTCTTGTTGACGTGCGGCGAACGCAGGATGTCGAAGCGCTTCATGCGCGTCGGCAGGGGCACGGGACCCTTGACGATGGCGCCGGTGCGCTTGGCGGTGTCGACGATCTCGGCGGCGGACTGGTCGATCAGCTTGTAATCGAAAGCCTTCAGGCGGATACGGATCTTTTGCTTGGACATGGCAAGTTCCTTTATTGCTTAAAGATTAAGCAATGATCTTGGCCACGACGCCGGCGCCGACGGTACGGCCGCCTTCACGGATGGCGAAGCGCAGACCTTCTTCCATGGCGATGGGGTTGATCAGCTTGACGGTGATCGACACGTTGTCGCCGGGCATGACCATTTCCTTGTCGGCGGGCAACTCGATGGCGCCCGTCACGTCGGTCGTGCGGAAGTAGAACTGGGGACGGTAGTTGTTGAAGAACGGCGTGTGACGGCCGCCTTCGTCCTTGCTCAGAACGTAGACTTCGGCGGTGAAGTGCGTGTGGGGCTTGATGGAGCCGGGCTTGCACAGCACTTGGCCGCGTTCGACGTCTTCACGCTTCGTGCCGCGCAGCAGCAGGCCGACGTTGTCGCCAGCTTGGCCTTGGTCCAGCAGCTTGCGGAACATTTCCACGCCGGTGCAGATGGTCTTTTGCGTGTCGCGGATACCGACGATTTCGATTTCTTCGCCGACCTTGATGATGCCGCGCTCGACACGACCCGTCACCACGGTACCGCGACCGGAGATCGAGAACACGTCTTCCACGGGCATCAGGAAGGCACCGTCCACAGCGCGCTCAGGCGTGGGGATGTAGGTGTCCAGGGCTTCGGCCAGCTTGTCGATGGCTTGCTCGCCCAGGGGGCCCTTGTCGCCTTCCAGGGCCAGCTTGGCGGAGCCGCGGATGATGGGGGTGTCGTCGCCGGGGAAATCGTACTTGTCCAGCAGTTCGCGGACTTCCATTTCCACCAGTTCCAGCAGCTCTTCGTCGTCCACCATGTCGCACTTGTTCAGGAACACGATGATGTAGGGCACGCCCACCTGACGGGCCAGCAGGATGTGCTCGCGCGTTTGGGGCATGGGGCCGTCAGCGGCCGAGCACACCAGGATGGCGCCGTCCATCTGGGCAGCGCCGGTGATCATGTTCTTGACGTAGTCGGCGTGGCCGGGGCAGTCCACGTGGGCGTAGTGACGGTTTTGCGTCTCGTATTCCACGTGGGCGGTGTTGATGGTGATGCCGCGGGCCTTTTCTTCAGGGGCCGCGTCGATTTCGTCGTACTTCTTGGCTTCGCCGCCGAACTTGGCGGACAGCACGGTGGCGATCGCTGCGGTCAGCGTCGTCTTGCCGTGGTCCACGTGGCCGATGGTGCCCACGTTGACGTGGGGCTTGGTACGTTCGAACTTACCTTTTGCCATTTTGAATCTCCAAAGAGCATTGCCTGTGTCAGGGTTTAACGTCTGCACCCGATTGCTGATTCGTCCCGCACAGGGCAACGGGACGGCACCGGGTCGCAGATTGCAAGAATCTTGCTACTATTTTTATAGCTGCATGCGCTTACGGAATAAGCGCCGCAAGCCGATCTCATTCAAACCAACGGGAAGGAGCCACTACCGCGACCCCCTCCCGCCCCGGGCCTTTACTTGGCGCGGGCTGCCATGATGGCTTCAGACACGTTGCGAGGGGCTTCGCTGTAGTGCTTGAATTCCATCGTGTACGTGGCGCGGCCTTGCGTTGCGGAGCGCAGCGAGGTCGAGTAGCCGAACATTTCGGACAGAGGCACTTCGGCCTTGATGGCCTTGCCGCCACCGACCATGTCGTCCATGCCCTGCACCATGCCGCGACGCGAGGACAGGTCGCCCATCACGGTACCGGCGTAGTCTTCAGGCGTTTCCACTTCCACGGCCATCATGGGTTCCAGGATGACGGGACCGGCCTTGCGGCAGCCTTCCTTGAAGCCGAAGATGGCAGCCATCTTGAACGCCAGTTCGTTCGAGTCCACATCGTGGTACGAACCGAAGTGCAGCGTGACCTTGACGTCCACCACCGGATAGCCGGCCAGCACGCCTTGCGTGACGGCTTCGTTGATGCCCCTTTTCCACGGCCGGGATGAATTCGCGAGGAACCACACCGCCCTTGATGGCGTCGACGAACTCGATGCCCTTGCCGGCTTCGTTCGGCTCGATCTTGAGCACGACGTGGCCGTACTGGCCCTTACCACCGGACTGGCGCACGAACTTGCCTTCGGCTTCTTCCACCGTCTTGCGGATGGTTTCGCGGTAGGCCACCTGGGGCTTGCCCACGTTGGCTTCCACGCCGAATTCACGCTTCATGCGGTCCACGATGATTTCCAGGTGCAGCTCGCCCATGCCGGCGATCAGCGTCTGGCCCGATTCCTCATCGGTCTTCACGCGGAACGAAGGATCTTCCGCAGCCAGGCGTTGCAGGGCGATGCCCATCTTTTCCTGGTCGGTCTTCGTCTTGGGTTCCACGGCCTGCGTGATCACGGGCTCGGGGAACACCATGCGCTCCAGCGTCAGGATGGCTTCGGGGTCACACAGGGTTTCACCCGTGGTCACGTCCTTCAGGCCCACGCACGCGGCGATGTCGCCGGCACGGATTTCCTCGACTTCGATCCGCTCGTTGGCGTGCATCTGCACGATACGGCCGATACGCTCCTTCTTGCCCTTGACGGGGTTGTACACGGTGTCGCCCTTGGAGAGCACACCGGAATACACGCGCACGAAGGTCAGCTGGCCGACGAACGGGTCGGTCATCAGCTTGAACGCCAGAGCAGAGAACTTCTCGCTGTCGTCGGCCTTGCGGCTGGTTTCCTTCTCGTCTTCGTCGAAGCCGGGGACCGGGGGGACGTCGATGGGCGAAGGCAGGTAGTCGATCACGGCGTCCAGCATGCGCTGCACACCCTTGTTCTTGAACGCGGTACCGCACAGCATCGGCTGGATCTCGGTGGCGATCGTGCGCGTGCGCAGGCCGACCTTGATCTCTTCCTCGGAGAGGTCACCCTCTTCCAGGTACTTGTTCATCAGTTCTTCGGACGCTTCGGCAGCGGCCTCGACCATCTTCTCGCGCCATTCCTTGGCGGACTCGGCCAGCTCTGCAGGAATGTCCTGGTAGTCGAACTTCATGCCTTGCGAGGCTTCGTCCCAGATGATGGCCTTCATCTTCAGCAGATCGACCACGCCCTTGAAGCCTTCTTCGGCACCGATCGGGATCACGACCGGCACGGGGTTCGCCTTCAGGCGCAGACGCATCTGGTCGTAGACCTTGAAGAAGTTGGCGCCGGTGCGGTCCATCTTGTTGACGAACGCGAGACGGGGCACCTTGTACTTGTTGGCCTGGCGCCAGACGGTTTCCGACTGGGGCTGCACGCCCCCCACGGCGCAGTACACCATGCAGGCGCCGTCCAGCACGCGCATGGAACGCTCCACCTCGATGGTGAAGTCCACGTGACCGGGGGTGTCGATGATGTTGAAGCGGTGCTCGGGGTAGGACATGTCCATGCCCTTCCAGAAGCAGGTCGTGGCGGCCGACGTGATCGTGATGCCGCGCTCTTGCTCCTGCTCCATCCAGTCCATGGTGGCAGCGCCGTCATGCACTTCACCGATCTTGTGGTTCACACCCGTGTAGAACAGGATACGTTCGGTCGTCGTGGTCTTGCCAGCGTCGATGTGGGCCGAGATACCGATGTTGCGGTAGCGCTCGATGGGGGTCTTGCGTGCCATGATGTTTCTTTCGTTTAACGGCCAAGAGCCCGCCCGCCAAAAACTGGCGGATCGGGCTCCCAGCCTTCGAGATATGAGGACGAAACTCGGACTTAGAAGCGGAAGTGGCTGAAAGCCTTGTTGGCTTCGGCCATGCGGTGCACTTCGTCACGGCGCTTCATCGCACCGCCACGGCCTTCCGTGGCTTCCAGCAGTTCGTTGGCCAGACGTTGGGCCATGGACTTCTCGCCACGCTTGCGGGCGGCTTCCTTGATCCAGCGCATCGACAGGGCCAGGCGACGCACGGGACGCACTTCCACGGGCACTTGGTAGTTGGCACCGCCCACGCGGCGGGACTTCACTTCGACCATGGGCTTCACGTTGTTGATGGCAACGGTGAAGGCTTCCAGGGGGTCCTTGTCAGGGTGCTTCTTCTCGATCAGTTCCAGAGCGCCGTAAATGATGCGCTCTGCCACTGCCTTCTTGCCGCCTTCCATGATCACGTTCATGAATTTGGACAGCTCGACATTGCCGAACTTGGGATCCGGCAGGATTTCACGTTTGGGGACTTCGCGACGACGTGGCATTTTTCACCTCTATCTTTGCTTCAGTTGGCATCTTTTCAGACACCGCGAGAGCCAATGAAGGACTCCCACTTACTCGACCCGCGCAGAACGCCTGCGTTTGGGGCCACTACGCTGCTTCACCGCGCCACGCGGGAGACAGCACCGAAAATTCTTTGCAAAAAGCGCAGGGCTTACTCTTACTTGGCCTTGGGCTTCTTCGCGCCGTACTTGGAGCGCGCTTGCTTACGGTCCTTGACCCCTTGCAGGTCAAGCGAACCGCGCACGATGTGGTAACGCACACCGGGCAAGTCCTTCACACGGCCGCCGCGGACCAGCACCACGCTGTGTTCCTGCAGGTTGTGGCCTTCACCGCCGATGTAGGAGATGACTTCGAACCCGTTGGTCAGGCGCACCTTGGCGACCTTACGCAGAGCCGAGTTAGGCTTCTTAGGCGTCGTGGTGTACACACGGGTGCACACGCCGCGGCGCTGGGGAGAGTTTTCCATCGCAGGGCTCTTGGACTTGATCTTTTCGACCTCGCGCCCCTGACGGACCAGTTGATTGATGGTTGGCATTGAAATACGTCCCTAAACGTGAATTTTTCGTCAAAAACGAAAACGTGAATCCCTTCGGAAATTCCGAAAAGCCTTCTAATGTAGCAGGTTGCCTCTGGAGGGGCAATCGCCAGGGCTTGCGGCGCAGGCGCCCGCACCCTTCAAGGTAGCGCTCCCGCCACGCCGCCGCCCAACCCACGGCGTCCGGCAGCGGCCTGCAGCGGAAGCCCTACCTTTCGGCTGTCGGTCACTTGATCCAGAGGCGGATGGCGTCCCAGGCGCGGCCGAAGATGCCGGCCTGCTCCACACCTTCCAGCGCCACCAGGGGCACTTCGGCGAGTTGCTGCTCGCCCAGCATCACCTTGAGCGTGCCGATGGACTGGCCCTGGGTGAACGGAGCCACCAGCGGATCCTGGCGCACGACCTGGGTGGTCACCTTGCCGGCGCTGCCCGAGGGCACCGTGACGACGATGGCTTCCGGACGGCCGATCTTCAGCGTCTTCTGCGTGCCCTTCCACACGACCGGGGTGGCGGCGGGCTGGCCGGCGTCGAACAGCTTGACGGCGTCGAAGGCCGTGTAGCCCCAGTTCAGCAGCTTCTGGCTTTCGTTGGCGCGGGCGGTTTCGCTGGCCGTACCCAGAACGATGGACAGCAGGCGGCGCTGGCCCACGTTCGGGAAGTCACGCTTGGACGTGGCGACCAAGCAATAGCCCGCCGCTGCCGTGTGGCCGGTCTTGAGGCCATCCACCGTCGGGTCGCGGAACAGCAGGCTGTTGCGGTTGGAGCCGTTGGACGGCGGCGTGCCGGGGTAGGCGTAGTGCTTGGTGGAGTAGTAGTGCATGTACTCCGGGAAATCCTTCATCAGCCGCGTGGCGAGGATGCTCAGGTCGCGGGCCGTGGTCGTGTGGCCGGGCTCGGTGAGGCCTTCGGGGTTCTTGTAAGCCGTGCCCTTCATGCCCAGGGCCTTGGCCTGGTCGTTCATCAGCTTGACGAAGTTTTCGGCCGTGCCGCCCACGCCTTCGGCCAGGGCCATGGTGGCGTCGTTGCCGGACTGCACGATCATGCCCTTGATGAGGTCCTCGACAGGCACCTGCATCTTGGGGTCGATGAACATGCGCGAGCCCGGCATCTTCCAGGCGCGTTCGCTCACGGGCAGCCGCTGCTCCAGCGTGATCTTCTTGGCGCGCAGCGCATCGAAGACCAGATAGCCGGTCATGAGCTTGGTGAGCGAGGCCTGCTCGACCGGCGCATCGATGTCCTTGGCCGCCAGCACCTGGCCGGCCGTCACGTCCACCAACAGGTAGTTGCGGGCTGCGATCTCGGGCGGCTGGGGCGCCTGCGCCTGGGCCCAGAGGGCGGCAGGCGCCAGCAGGGCGGCGCAGACGAGGATTCGCAACGGGGACAGGAAGGAGGTCATGGACACAGGCATTCGAAAGGGAGACTGAACAGGGAAGAGGAAAGAGAGAGAACAGCGTCGGAGGGCGATGTGTGCGATGCGGCAAACCCGATCCAGGTGCGCCCCGGTGGCGGGCCGATCGACGGCGGCGCCCCGCGCGTCAGGCCGCCGGCAGGTCGGCCATGACGTGGCGCATGACCAGGTTCTTGAGCAGCGGCAATTGTCCGTGAAAGAAGTGGCCGCCCCCGGGCACGACGGTAACCGGCAGTATCTGCGGCCGCGCCCAGTCCATGACCGCGGCCAGCGGCACGGTGTCGTCGGACTCGCCGTGCACGACCAGGGTGCGCAGGTGCGCCTCGGGCGGCACCGGCGCGGCGGTGAAGCGGCTGGCGGCGGTGCCCACGAGCACGGCCCGTTCGACGGTGCGTTCGCTCCACAGCCGGGCCAGCGCATGGCTGGTGACGAAGGCGCCGAACGAGAAGCCGGCCAGGGCGATCGGCCCCTCGGGCGCCACCTGCTGCACCACGGCCAGCAGGTCGTCCAGCTCACCGCGGCCTTCGTCGTAGGTGCCGGCCGTGGCCCCCACGCCGCGGAAGTTGAAGCGCACCGCCGTCCAGCCGCTGGCCACGAAGGCGCGGGCCAGGGTCTGCACGACCTTGTTGTCCATGGTGCCGCTGAACAGCGGATGCGGGTGGGCGATGATGGCCACGCCGCGCGGCGCGCCGCCGGCCTCCGTGGCCGCCGCATCGCGGGCGGCTTCGATGGCACCGGCGGGGCCGGCCAGGGTGAGGCGTTCAGTCTGGGCGTTCACGTTGTGCTACCAATTCAATAGCTTGCAGCGCTCGTTGGTCAAGCGCTGGGGCCTGAAAACACTTGAAGTCCGTGGCTGAGTGGAAATCGGCGCGCGAGTTCCTTAGAACGTGTTTACGATCTCGCAGGGGTCGGGGCGTTGCGCTCCTGCCACCGCTGCGGGCCGGCCGTCCGGGAAGGGCCAGGCCGCAGCGCGGCAGATTCTAAGGCGCGCCCTCGCCAAGGCCTCACCCCAAAGACCTTGAACGGGCCTCAGGCGTCCCGGTCGCGCCGGGAGACGCGCAGCACCACGTAGACGAGCGCCGCGTAGGGCCAGAGCCAGCCCAGCCACTGCCCCAGTCCGTAGAAGCGGATGAAGCGGCCCTGCTCCCAGGCCTGCAGCGTCTGCGCGAAGTAGGCGCTGGTGGGCGCCTGGTTCAGCAGGTTCAAGTGCAGCGCCAGTGCCAGCAGCAACAGGGCGGCGCAGGCCCTGCGCGGCAGGGCCACCAGCGCCAGCGTGGCCGCCAGTGCGGCCCAGATGCCGATGCGGGTCGGCAGGTTCAGCCATTCCCAGGCGTGCGCGGGTCCGTAGCTCAGGGCGGACGACAGCGCCGTCACCGCCACGCCGATCAGCACCGTGGCCACGGCGAATGCCGCACGACGGCCCACGCTGCGCACCACGCAATAGCCCAGCAGGCAAGGCACCAGCAGCCCCAGCAGCACGGCCACCAGTTCGCCGCTGGCGGACAGCGCCTCCAGCGGGGTGTCGCGCACCGGCAGCCACTCCAGGAAGGGCGTGTCCTCGAGCAGATCGACCAGCGCCTGCTCCAGCCGCTCCCACATCTGCCCCAGGCCGAAGGGCACGGCGGCAGGGAACAGCAGCGCCAGCGGCCACAGGGCCAGCAGCACCAGCGCACCGCGCGCCTCGGGCACGAACCAGCGGGCGCGGAAGCGGCTCCAGCGGTCGATGGCGCCCAACCGCTCCAGCAGCGCCGCCACCATGGCGCCGAGCAGCGCGCCGCACGCATTCAGCGCCAAGTCCATGTTGGACGGCACGCGGCGCGGCAGGTAGATCTGCAGGAACTCCATCGCCAGCGACAGCAGGGCGCCGGCCAGCGCAGCCACCGGCACCGCCGCCCGCGGCCAGCCGGTGCGCAGCAGGGCCAGGCCCAGCAGAAAGCCCAGCGGGGCGTATCCGCCGACGTTGATGTTGACGTCGAACCAGGTCCAGTAGGGCGGCGGGATCGGGGCGGAGAAGAACACCCAGGGCGAAATGCCCTGTTCGCGCCAGCCGTCGAAAGGGAACAGGCTGGCGAAGACGATCAGAGCCGCATAGGTCAGCCCCAGGGGCCAAGCCGACGTCTTGTGCATCGGAGCGCCTGTCCAGCCTCTCAGAAGGGTTTGACCACCACCAGCACCACGGCGGCCACCAGCAGCAGCACGGGCACCTCGTTGAACCAGCGGAACCAGCGGTGGCTGCGCCGGCTCTCGCCGCTGGCCAGCTTGCGCAGCAGCACGGCGCAGGCGTGGTGGTAGCCCACGGCCAGGACGACGACGGTCAGCTTGGCGTGCATCCAGCCGTTGCCCGGCCCCTTGCCGATGCCGTAGCCCAGGAACAGCCACAGCCCCAGCCCCAGGGCGGGCACGGCCAGCAGCGTGGTGAAGCGCAGCAGCTTGCGCGCCATCAGCAACAGGCGGTCGCGCTCGGCCACCGAACCCGGCGGCACCAGGGCCAGGTTGACGAAGATGCGGGGCAGGTAGAACAGGCCGGCGAACCAGCTGGCCACGAAGACGATGTGAAAGGCTTTGACCCAGAGCATCGGCGCAGTTTACGTGCCAATCGGCCCGCCTGCAGCGCATCGCCGGACCCCCCCGCGGCCTTCTCTTGACGCGGCTCGCATCCGGCACCCAGCGAGCGGCCGGTGACGGCCAAGCGGGCCCTTGCGCGTCACATCCGCGTCGCGCGGCGCGGGGCGCAGCGCCCCTGTGGGCCCGGTGGCGCGGCGATGTGGCGCACAATTTGGGCATGCATCTGTCCAGCCCCACCCCCTTTCCGGCCAGCCGCCCCCGCCGCCTGCGGCGCGACGCCTTCACCCGCAACCTGGTGCGCGAGAACGTGCTCACGCCCCACGACTTCATCTATCCGGTGTTCGTGCATGAAGGCACCCATGTGCGCGAGGCCGTGCCCTCCATGCCCGGCGTGGACCGCCTGAGCCTGGATCTGCTGCTGCCCGTGGCGGAAGACTGCGTGAAGCTGGGCATTCCCGTGCTGGCGCTGTTCCCCTCGATCGACGCGGCGCTGAAGACGCCGGACGGCAAGGAAGCGCAGAACCCCGACGGGCTGATCCCCCGCGTGGTGCGCGCGCTGAAGAAGGAATTCCCCGACCTGGGCGTGCTCACCGACGTAGCGCTGGACCCCTACACCAGCCACGGCCAGGACGGCGTGCTCGACGCCACGGGCTACATCCTCAACGACGAGACGGTGGAGATCCTGGTGGGCCAGGCGCTGACGCACGCCGAGGCCGGCGTGGACATGGTCGCCCCCAGCGACATGATGGACGGCCGCATCGGCGCCATCCGCCAGGCGCTGGAGGCGCAGGGCCACGTCTACACCCGCATCATGGCGTACAGCGCCAAGTACGCCAGCGCCTTCTACGGCCCGTTCCGCGATGCCGTGGGCACGCGCGGCGCCCTGGGCAAGGCCGACAAGAACGTCTACCAGATGGACCCGGCCAACACCGACGAGGCGCTGCGCGAAGTGGCGCTGGACATCGCCGAAGGCGCCGACATGGTGATGGTCAAGCCCGGCATGCCCTACCTGGACGTGGTGCGCCGCGTGAAGGACGAGTTCCGCGTGCCCACCTTCGCCTACCAGGTGAGCGGCGAGTACGCCATGCTCAAGGCGGCCGCGGCCAACGGCTGGCTGGACCACGACGCCGTGATGATGGAATCGCTGCTGGCCTTCAAGCGCGCGGGCGCCGACGGCATCCTGACCTACTTCGCCCGCGACGCGGCCCGCCTGCTGCGCGCCTGATGCTATTAAAATAGCAGCTATTAGCGCTTATCCACAGGGCGCTGGAGCCCGATTTGACTGAAGAACACTCCGGTGCGATCCGCGTCTTCCACATCCAGCCCGGGTCCGCGCGCGAGCTGACGCAGCTGCCCACCGCCCTGCCCCCGCAGGGCTTTCTGTGGATCTCCTGCACCCGCCCGGCCTTCAGCGCCGAACTGCCGCGGCTGCAGGCCGCGCTGCAGGCCACGGCCGGCCTGCAGCTGGTGGACCTGCACATCTCCGACCTGCTCAACGCGCAGCTGCCCTCGCACTACGACTACACCTCGCAGTACGACCTGCTGGTCTTTCGCCGGCTCACGGCCACCCAATGCGACACCGCGCTCGCGCCGGTGGCAGGCCCGGCGCCCGCCACGGCAGCCGCCCCCGGCGCCACCGACGCTGCCGCACAGCGGCGGGGCGGCCCGCCCGTCCTGCGGCGCATCGACACCAGCCCGGTCGGCTTCGCCGTATTCGACCAGGTGCTGCTGACGGTGCACCCCGTGGACTGCACCGTGCGGGACGCCTACGCCGCACGCCTGCTGGCGCCCCCCCAGTCCGGCACGCCCGCACCGGCGGCCCCCGCCGCTGCCGCATCCCCATCCGCCAGCGAGCACGCGGCCACCGCCGCCACGGTGGCACCCGATGCCGCGCCACCCCACGGCGCACTCCTGCACCACACCCCGCCGGCAGCCATTGCGGCCGTCACCCCGGCCGAGACCGTGGCGCGCGATCTGCGCAATGGCGCATCGGCCAACACCCGCTTGCCGGCCAGCCCGGCCGACCTGATGCTGCGCGTGGTCAACCTGATCGTGGACAACTACCTCGACCTGCGCCGTGAGCTGTCGCGCCAGCTCGACCACTGGCAGGGCGAGCTGCTCAAGCCGCGCGCGCGCTTCGCCAACTGGAGCGCCCTGCTGGACGCACGCCTCACGCTGCACCAGCTCGACGAGATCTGCGAAGACCAGCGCGCCGCCGTGCAGGACTGGGTGGACACGCTGGAGACCTGGGCCGTGCCCGACAACCTGGCCGCGCTGCGCGAACTGGACCTGCTCAAGGTGCGCAGCCGCGACGTGCTGGAGCACATCGAGCGCGTGGTGCACCACGTGCGCCGGCTGGAGCAGAGCACCGAGACGGCCGTGCAGATGCACTTCAGCGTGCAGAGCAACCGCACCAACGACATCATGCGCACGCTCACGGCCCTCACCGCCGTGTTCCTGCCGCTGAACCTGATCGCCGGCATCTTCGGCATGAACTTCGAGTTCATTCCGCTGGTGCACAAACAGGACGGCTTCTGGTGGGCCATGGGCTCGATGACGGTGATCGCCGTCGCCCTGGTGGCGCTGTTCTGGCGCAAGCGCTACCTGGCCCGCACCGGGCAGCACTGACGCGGGCGCGCCCTTTCCTCCCGTCCCCCTCTGCCCTTGCCCCCACGCTCGCCATGTCCGTGCCCCCTGCCCGCCCCCTGCTCATCCTCAAGACGGGCGACACCTTTCCGCCGCTGCGCGCGCAGGCCGGCGGCGACTTCGAGGACTGGGTCCGCGCCGGGCTGGGCGACGACGGTGCGCTGCCCGTGCGGGTGATCGACACGCGCCACGGCGCCGACCTGCCCGCACCGCACACGGTGGCCGGCGCCGTGGTGACCGGATCGCATGCCATGGTGTCCGACCGCGAGGCATGGAGCGAAGCCCTGGGCGGCTGGCTGGCGGACGCGGTGCGCCAGCAGACGCCGGTGCTGGGCATCTGCTACGGGCACCAGCTGCTGGCCCATGCGCTGGGCGGCGAGGTGGGCTACCACCCGGGCGGACTGGAGATCGGCACGGTGGAGGTCGAGCCGACCCCCAACGCCGCGGCCGATGCCCTGCTGGGCGCCCTGCCCCCGCGCTTCGCCGCGCAGGTCGTTCACCACCAGTCCGTGCGGACCCTGCCGCCCGGCGCCGTGCCGCTGGCGCGCAATGCCCACGAGCCGCACCAGGCCTACCGCATCGGCCCCTGCGCCTGGGGCGTGCAGTTCCATCCGGAGTTCAGCGCGGACGCCATGCGCGGCTACATCGACGCGCTGGAGCCCACGCTGAACGCCGCCGGCCACCGCGCCGCGGTCCTGCGCGCGGGCGTGCAAGCCACGCCCGAGGCGGCGGCCTTGCTCGGCCGCTTCGCGCGGCTGTGTGCCGCCACGGCCTGACCCCTCACTCCGGCTGACCAGTCTCACCTGAAGGTGCCCGACCAGCACCTCGGCCCAGCCCTTGACTTGACAATACTTGTCTAGTCAATTATTGTTGCGGCCATGACTGACACAACAGCATCCAAGCGTGCCCAGCCCCGCTTCGTCCCGGAAGAAAGCGTCGGCTACCAGATGCGCCGCATCGTCACCTTGATCGGCCTGGAAGTCGAACGCCGCATGGAGCCACTGGGCCTGACCGATGCCCAGTGGAAGCCGCTGCTACGGCTGAGCCTGCAGGACGGCGCCACGGCCGCCAACTTGGCGCGCTTGTGCCACCTGGATGCCGGCGGCATGACGCGCCTGCTGGACCGGTTGGAAGCCAAGGGCCTGTGCCAGCGCGAGCGCTCGCAGGAAGACCGCCGCGTCGTCCACATCGCGCTTACCGAAGAAGGCCACGCTGCGGCCGCTCAGATCCCCGAGCAGCTGGAAAGCATCCATTCCGTGGCGCTCCAGGGCTTTTCGGCCGAGGAACGCGCGCAGCTGTCCGGCTTCATGGAACGCCTGTACGCCAATGTGCAGACCTTCGGCACGGGGGGCTGCATGGAGCCGGACACCCAGCCGTAAGGCGCGCTCCGCCCACCCCTTTGTCACCGAGAGCCCAACAACATGCAAAACCACACCCTCTCTCACCCTGAAACCCCGGCGCCCGCGCCGGCAGGGCGCTGGCGCGAAGGCGCCGCGCTGTACTTCGGCACGCTGGCCCTGGCGCTCATCGCCCTGCCCGGCCTCACCGGTTGCGCCGACATGTCCGGCATTGCGTCCAGGGCGCAGATGCGCGATGCCGCCTCGGTGGGCCTGGGCGCATCCGCACCGGCCGCGGCCGCACCGGGCACGCTGCAGGTCGATGGCGCCGTGTCCACCGACTGGTGGCGCGGCTTCGGCGATGCGCAGCTCGACGCGCTGGTGCAGCAGGCCTTGGCCACCAGCCCCAACCTGAAGGGCGCCGAGGCCCGCATCGCCCGCGCCACCGCGTTTGCCGAAACCGCACGCGCCGCCCAGGGCCCGCAGCTCAATGGCAGCCTGGACGCGAACCGCCAGCTCTACAGCCAGAACGGCGCCTACCCCGCCACCCAGGCCGGCCGCATCCTGAGTGTGGAGACGGCCCGGCTCACCGGCAGCTGGGAGATCGACTTCTTCGGCAAGAACCGGTCGGCCCTGGCAGCCGCCATCGGCGGAGCCAACGCCGCCCAGGCCGATGCCGAGGCCGCGCGCCTGCTGCTGGCCGCCAACGTGGCGCACCAGTACCTGCAACTGGCCCGCCAGCAGGCGCAGCTGCAGGTGGCCGAGCGCACGCTGGCCCAGCGCACCGAGACCCTGAAGCTGGTGCAAGGCCGCCTGGACGCCGGGCTGGACACGCAGTTGGAGCTGCGCCAGAGCGAGGGCGGCCTGCCCGAGGCGCGCCAGCAGATCGAGGCCCTGCGCGAGCAGATGGCGCTGACGCGCAACGCGCTGGGCGCGCTGGTGGGTGACCCAAATGCCGCACAAACGCTTGTTCCACCTGCGCTGACAGCTATCCAATCGGTAGCAATACCCGCCACGCTGCCGGCCGACCTGCTGGGCCGCCGGCCCGATGTGGCCGCCGCCCGCTGGCGCGTGGAGGCGGCCACGCAGGACGTGGCCGTGGCCCGGGCGCAGTTCTATCCCAACGTGAGCCTGACCGCCTTCGTCGGCCTGTCCAGCCTCGGCATCGACCACTTCCTCGAAGCGGGCAGCAAGGAGTGGGGCCTGGGCCCGGCCGTGCGCCTGCCGATCTTCGACTCGGGCCGGCTGCGCGCCAACCTGCGCGGCAAGTCCGCCGACCTGGACGCCGCCATCGAGAGCTACAACAGCGCGCTGATCGACGCCGTGCACGACGCGGCCGACCAGTTGGCCTCCACGGCGTCCATCGACCGCCAGCGGGCGGAGCAGGCCCAGGCACAGGAAGCCGCCGAAGGCGCCTACGCCATCGCCCGCCAGCGCTACGAAGCCGGGCTGGGCAACTACCTGAACGTGCTGACGGCCGAGACCAATGTGCTGGCCCAGCGCCGCCAGGCCGTGGACCTGGACGCCCGTCGGCTCGACAACCAGGTGGCGCTGATGCGCGCGCTGGGCGGCGGCTACCAAGCCGCCCCGGTGGCCACCGCCGCTGCAGCAGCCATCACGGCCACAGCCCACTGAGCGCCGGCTCCACGCCGCATCCACCGCTCGCCAGAACAAGACAGACAGAACCGTCCTCCCGCAGGAGCCCCTGACCATGACCGCATCGCAAAACACCGCATCCGCCGCCCCCGCTGCCGGCAATCCGCAACGCCGCAAGGCCCTCACCGCCCTGGCCGCCGCCGTCGTGCTGGCCGGCGGCGCCTGGGGCCTGTATGAATGGCTGGTAGCCAGCCACTACGAGAACACCGACAACGCCTACGTGCAGGGCAACGTCATCCAGATCACGCCGCAGACGGGCGGCACGGTGATGTCCATCCTGGCCGACGACACCGACTTCGTGAAGGCCGGCGCGCCGCTGGTGCAGCTGGACCCGGCCGACGCCCGCGTCGCCCTGGAGCAGGCCGAGGCCAACCTGGCCCAGGCCGTGCGCCAGGCGCGCACGCTGTACGCCAACAACGGCTCGCTGGCCGCGCAGGTCAGCCTGCGGCAGGCGGACGTGGCCAAGGCCCAGTCCGATGTGGCCCGCGCACAGGACGACCTGCGCCGCCGCCAGGCGCTGACCGGCAATGGCGCAGTCAGCAAGGAAGAGCTCAACCACGCGCAGAGCCAGCTGGAATCCGCCCGTACCGCGCTGGCCGCGGCGCAGGCCGGCGTGGTGTCGGCCCGCGAGCAGCTCGCCAGCAACCAGTCGCTGACGCAGGGCGTGGCCGTGGACCAGCACCCCAACGTGCTGGCCGCCGCCGCCAAGGTGCGCGAGGCCTTCCTGGCCGACCGCCGCACCGCCCTGCCCGCGCCCGTGGACGGCTACGTCGCCAAGCGCACCGTGCAGCTCGGCCAGCGCGTGGCCGCCGGCACGCCCCTGATGACCGTGGTGCCGCTCAACCAGGTGTGGGTCGATGCCAACTTCAAGGAAAACCAGCTGCGCAACCTGCGCCTGGGCCAGCCCGCCACCCTGACGGCCGACCTGTACGGCAAGAAGGTCGAATACCAGGGCACCATCGCCGGCATGGGCGTGGGCACGGGCTCGGCCTTTGCGCTGCTGCCTGCGCAGAACGCCACCGGCAACTGGATCAAGGTGGTGCAGCGCGTGCCGGTGCGCATCGCGCTGGATGCCGCCCAGCTGCAGGCCAACCCGCTGCGCGTGGGCCTGTCGATGGACGTGACGGTGAACACCAGCGACCGTGCCGGCGCCCTGCTGGCGGATGCGCCGCGCACCCAGGCCGTCGCGCAGACGGCCGTGTACGAGGCGCTGGACCAGGGCGCAGGCGCCGAGGTGGCGCGCATCATCGCCGCCAACGCCGGGCCGGGCTACAAGCCCAGCGTGACGGCCACCCCAACCGCGGCCCCGGCCGCCGTGGCCGCGCCCCTGGCCAAGGCCTCAGCGGGCCCGGTGCAGCACCTGGCCTCTGCCGCGGGCAAGGCCCCCGGCGCCACGCCTGCCGCGCACTGAGCGGCCGGCCCCCACCCGCAGACTGCACGCCCCGCCGGCCCGGCTCCGCTCAGAGGGCCCCGGTGCGCGCCAGCCGTAGACACAAGCACTCCAACACCCCCTACGCATGTCTTCCCCCTCCACCAAGCCTCTGCCGCCGCCTCCGCTGGAGGGCAGCGCGCGCCTGTGGGGCACGCTGGCCCTTTCGGCCGCGACCTTCATGAACGTGCTGGACACGTCGATCGCCAACGTGTCCCTGCCCGCCATCGCGGGCGACCTGGGCGTGAGCCCCACGCAGGGCACCTGGGTCATCACCAGCTTCGCCGTGGCCAACGCCATCGCGGTGCCGCTGACCGGCTGGCTGTCGCAGCGCTTCGGGCAGGTGCGCCTGTTCGTGGCCAGCGTCACGCTCTTCGTCATCGCCTCGCTGCTGTGCGGCATCGCGCCCAACATGGCCACGCTGATCGCCTTCCGCGCGCTGCAGGGCTTCGTGGCCGGGCCGATGATTCCGCTGTCGCAGTCGCTGCTGCTGTCCAGCTACCCGAAGGCGCTGGCCGGGCTGGCCATGGCGATGTGGTCCATGACGACGCTCATCGCGCCGGTGATGGGGCCGCTGCTGGGCGGCTGGATCACCGACAACATGACCTGGCCGTGGATCTTCTACATCAACGTGCCGGTGGGCATCGCGGCCGTGGCGGTCACCTGGGGCATCTTCCGCAACCGCGAGTCCGAGCGCCGCACGCTGCCGATCGACTCCATGGGTCTGGCGCTGCTCGTGATCTGGGTGGCCGCCATGCAGGTGATGCTGGACATCGGCAAGGAGCACGACTGGTTCGAGTCGCCCTGGGTGGTGGCCTGCGCCGTGGTGGCCGTGGTGGGTTTCCTCACCTTCATGGTCTGGGAGCGCGGCGAGAAGCACCCCGTGGTGGACCTGTCGCTGTTCAAGATCCGCAACTTCTGGGCCGGCGCGCTGGCCACGTCGGTGGGCTACGGCCTGTTCTTCGGCAACGTGGTGCTGCTGCCGCTGTGGCTGCAGCAGTACATGGGCTACACGGCCACCCAGGCCGGCATGGTGCTGGCACCCGTCGGCGTGCTGGCGCTGGTGCTGTCACCCATCGTGGGCAAGAACATCGCCAAGGTGGACCCGCGCCGCTTCGCCACCTTCGCCTTCCTGGTGTTCGCGCTGGTGCTGTGGATGCGCTCCAACTTCAACACCCAGGCCGACATCGCCACCATCATGGTGCCGACCATCATCCAGGGCATCGCCATGGCGTTCTTCTTCATCCCGCTGGTGACGATCACGCTGTCGGAGATCACGCCGGAGCGCATTCCGTCGGCTTCGGGGCTGTCGAACTTCATGCGCATCACGGCGGGCGCCATCGGCACGTCCATCTCGACCACGCTGTGGGAGCGCCGCGCCACGCTGCACCACGCGCAGCTGACGGAAGGGCTCCAGCAGGGCAACATCGCCGCCACCCAGGCGCTGCAGGGCCTGCAGGCGGGCGGCTTCACGCCCGAACAGGCGCTGGCGCAGGTGGAGCGGCTGGTGAATCAGCAGGCCTTCATGCTGGCGGCCAACGACATCTTCTATGCCTCGGCCGTGCTGTTCCTGCTGCTGATTCCGCTGGTGTGGCTGGCCCACCCGACCAAGGCCAGCGCCGGCAGCGCCGATGCGGCCGCGGGGGCGCATTGACATCACACGCTCTCAGTGCACCCCATCATCGTCCGGTGACGATGTGCCTCAGGGTTATCTCGCCAGCAAAGCGTTGCTGCGCTGCAGATGCGCGCGGAAGAGCCCCGGATACTCCTTGGATACGGCAGCCTTGACGCTTGGTCGCGCGCTGAGCTGCCTGCGCCAGGCGTCCACCTTGGGAAATTCTGCGGAACACGAAGTGCCCGTGTCTCCTTCGACAATATCGAAGTAGCGGAAGACCGGCGCAAAGACCAAGTCCACCATCCCAAAGCCCTCGCCGCCAAAGTACGGGCCGGCACCGAGCACTTTTTCGAGGGCGCCGAGCTTCTCGGCGAGCGACGAAGTTCGCGCTGCGGCGGCGGCTTGGTCCCTGGCGTTCAAATACCCCCAGGCCTCTCCCAGCGTTGCGGTGCCGAATTCGACCCAGGCACGGTGCTGTGCCCGTGCGAATGGATCTGCGGGGTAAAGGCTCGGCCCCGGCTGGGTTTCATGCACGTACTCGCAAATCGCCATGCTTTCAAAGAGTACCTGCGATGTGCCATCGTCCTCCTGTATCTGGAGCACCGGCACCTTGCCGGTGGGCGATAGGGTCATGAACCAGTCGGGCTTGTTTTGAAGGTCGACGTCGATGCGTTCAAACGGTACCTGCTTTTCCAGCAAGGCGATGGCCGCCCGCTGGACGAACGGACACAGTGGGTGGCTGACAAGGGTGAGCGTGGGCATGGTGAGATGGGGCTTGGCGTGGCATGGGTGAAGGACAGGGCACGAGAGGACTCCGTGCCCGTCTTCGGTGTGGTGCGCCGGTGCGTATGACCTTTCAGCCTGGCCCGTTCGTGCCGGCTTGCGCCTGGCGTCAGGCCGCGGCACGGGACCCGCTCCGGCGTTGACCGATCAGCGGTTCAGCAGGCGGCCGCCATCGACGACGATCTCAGAGCCGACCGTCCAGCGCGATTCGTCGGATGCGAGATACAGCACCGCCTTGGCCACCTCATCGGGCGTGCCGAAGCGGCCCAGCGGAATGGTCGCGGCGATCTGTTGGTTGACTTGCTCGCGGTAGGCGTCGGGAATGCCGAGCTTGTCGTACAAAGGCGTCTCGACCGGACCGGGACTCACGGCGTTGACGCGGATGCCCCGCGCCAGCAGTTCGGTCGAGAGCGTTTTCGACATGTTCAGGAATGCGGCCTTGGTGGCGGCATAGACGGAAGAGCGGTCTGCGCCTGCGTGGGCGCTGACGGAGGTCGTGAGAACCACGGAGGCGGGGTTCGAGAAAATCGGCAGCAGGGCCTGCAGCAGGAAGTAAGGCCCCTTCACGTTGATGTCGAACGAGCGCTCAAACATCTCTTCCGTCCATTCCTCCATGGGCAGCCACACGGACACGCCGGCATTGAGGAAGGCGACGTCGAGTTGGCCGTAATGGTCCTTGACGGTCTGCGCCAGTTCCTTCTGTGCGGCAACGCTGGCCGAATCGGCCCGCAGCACGGGCACTTCGGAGCCGAGTTCTGCCTGGGCCTTGGCAATGGAATCGGGGTTGACCCCCCGTCACGATGACGCGGGCACCTTCGGCCAGAAACTGCTTGGCGGTTTCCAGGCCGATACCGCTTGTTCCGCCGGTGATGAGAGTACGTTTACCTTGCAAGCGCGACATTGAATTCTCCTGTGAATGACGACCACCACGGCCGACAGAGACAAATGTGCGCCCATGCCATTCAATTGATAAGAACCCGATTTTGAATATGATTCATGCCGCAGTCACATGAATCCGGGGGTATCCATGGACCGATTTCTTCTGATGACGTGTTTCGCTCGCGCGGTCGAGACAGGAAGTTTTTCTGCGGCGGGCCGCGACCTGGGCCTGGGGCAGCCCAACGTCAGCCGCCACGTGGCGGCGCTTGAAGACCATCTTCAGACCCGCCTGCTGCACCGCTCCACCCGCAAACTTGCGCTCACGCCGGAAGGCGAGCGCTATTACGCCGACATCCGCCGCATTCTCGATGCGGTGGACGAATCCGAATCGTCCTTCCGAAACACCACCGATCCTTCCGGGCTGTTGCGGGTGGCCTGCCCGACGGCCCTCGCGCACGCCTTCGTTTTGCCGTATGTGCCGGAGTTTCTGGAGCGCTACCCTCGATTGACGCTGGACCTGCAGATCAACGATCGCTTCGTGGATTTGGTGAATGACGGCACCGAACTCGCCATTCGCATCGGAAATCTGGAAGACAGCGCCCTGCGCGCTCGCCGCATCGGTTCGTATGACCGCGTGTTCGTGGCCAGCAAGGACTATCTGGCCCGACGCGGGGTTCCGCAGACCCCCAACGACCTGCGCGACCACGACTGCGTGATCTACACCTTGCTCACTTCCGGTGCGACCTGGCATTTCCGAGACACCGAGATTCCGGTCTCTGGCAGGCTGCGGGTCAACTCGCCCGAGGCCGTCAGCGCAGCGGTCGCCGCAGGGCTGGGGGTGGGGCATGGACCGGCCTGGCTGTTCGAGGAAGGCTTGAAAAGCGGTCGCGTGGAATTCATCCTCAAGGGCTATGCCGCGCCTGCGGTCCCTGTACAGATCGTCTATGTCGCCAACAGATTGCTTCCGACCCGGGCCATCGTCTTCATGGATTTCATCGCGGATGTGTTTTCGAAGATTCCCGCCTTCAATCACCAGGACCGTTTGCCGGAGCTGCCGGGGCGCTGATGGCGCATCCGCTTGAAGCATTCCATCCGCCACCCACGCCCCTCACATTGCGGACATGGTGATCAACGCAGCGGGGAGGGGACGGAAGATCGCTCAGTGCGCATCGCCGTCATCGACCCCATCCGCTGCGCCTGATCGGGCCGGGGCCTCTTGCACGCGCTAGTCTCTCCGCGCCACGCCAAACAGCCCCGCCGCGTTGTCCCAGGCCACCTGGCGCGCCAGCGCCGGCGGCAGGCCGCCCAGCCACACGCGGTAGTCGGCCATCAGCGACTCGTAGTGCTGCCAGCGCTGGTTGACCCAGGTGTCCGAGCCGATCACGAAGCGCGTGGGGTACTTGGCGATCAGCGCGCGCCAGGCCGGGCACAGCTGTCCGCCGTCGCAGGTCAGCCCGGGGCGGTACGACAGCTCGCCCACCAGGCGCGGGTAGCGCGCCATGAGCGCGTCCACGCGCTCCACTGGCGCACCGCCGATGCCCGTGTGCGCCCACACCATGCGCAGCTTCTGTCCCTGCGTGGGCGAGTGCGCCATGAGGCGGTCGATGGCGTCGTCGTCCACATGGGCCAGCACCACCAGGTCGCGCTGCTCGGCCAGCACCATGAGCTTCTTCGCCACCGGGCCGTCGGCATTCGAGCTGTCGTACAGGTGGAATTCGCCGATGCCGCGGTACGGCCCCGCGGGCGTGCCGCGCGCCAGTTCGGCCTGCACCATGTCGTAGATGGTCTCGTCGCGGAACCAGTTCGTGTAGTCCGCCCGGTTGCGGTACAGGCGCACGAAGGGCACGACGGCGATGCCGGCGTCCTTGGCCAGGGCGCTGCCCGCGAGCGCCAGGGAGCCGGTGTTGGGGCGCGAGTTGGCGACGATGGCGCGCACGCCGCTGGCCTGCATGCGGGCGACCACATCGGCCGGCGGGTGTGGGCCGGTGCTGCCGTTCCAGGCTTCTTCGTTGTAGTGCAGGTGCGCATCGAACAGCGGCCCGGTGTAGCCGGCGGCGCTGGCCGTTCCGGCCGCGGCAGCCGCCCAGGCCGCCACTACCAAAAACATAGCTGCTTGCGCTCTCCCCGATTGGGCCAGAGCCCGAAAAGGCTTGAAATCCACCCCTGCTGCGCTGCGCGCCCCGGCCCGCATGGCGTCAGCCCACGTGCTTGGCGAAGAAGGCCAGCGTGCGTTCGCGCGCGGCGATGGCCGCGGCCTCGTCGTAGGAGCCGCGCTGGTCGCAGTTGAAGCCGTGGTCGGCGTCGTACACATGCACCTCCACCTCGGGGTGGGCGCGCCCGAACGCCTGCACGCTGTCGAGCGGGATGAAATGGTCGCGGCTGCCGAAGTGCGCCAGCACCGGCACGCGCGGCGTGCGCGCCACTTCGGCGCCAGAGGTCATCCCGCCGCCGTAGTAGCAGACGGCCGCGGCCAGGCCGTTCAGCTCGCAGGCGGCGCGCCAGGTCAGCAGGCCGCCCCAGCAAAAGCCGACGATGCCGACCTTGAGGCCGCCCGACAGCTGCGCCGCGTGGTCGATGGCGGCCTGGATGTCCGGCAGCACGCCGGCGCCGGGCAGCGACTCGGTCCGCGCCTTGAGGGCGATGCCGGCCTCCATGTCCTGCGCGCTGTAGCCCAGCTCCACGTTCGGCTCCACGCGGGCAAAGGTGGCGGGCGCCACCGTCACATAGCCGCGTGCGGCCAGCCGCTCGGCCACGGCGCGGATGTGCGCGTTGACGCCGAAGATCTCCTGCAGCACCACGACGGCGCCCCGCACCGGGCCCTCGGGCTGCACCACCCAGGCGGGCAGCTGGAAACCGTCGGCCGATGTCAGATCCACGAAACTGCCCATGCTGTTGCTCCTTGCGATGTGGTGAAAAGGGGAAGGCCGGCCGAAGTGCCGCAGCGCTGCAAGCAGCTTTCACGCCCGAGCGGGATTCCCGGGGCGGCAGCGGCCGCCGGCTGCCACAGCCGGGCGGCGCAATGCTGTAATGCGGAACTTCCTTCCGGCGACCCGGCGCCCGGCCATGCGGCATTCTTGCAGGAGACAGGTTTTGGACAAAGCGGCGAAAGTAGCAATCGTGACCGGCGGTAGCCGGGGCATCGGCGCGGCCACCGCGCTGCTGGCCGCGCGCCAGGGGTGGGCCGTGGCCGTCAACTACGCGCAGCAGGCCGGCGCGGCCGAGGCCGTGGTGCGGCAGATCCGCGAGGCGGGCGGCACCGCCATCGCCGTGCAGGGCGACGTGGCCGTCGAGGCCGATGTGGTCGCCCTGTTCGAGAGCGTGGACCGGCAGCTGGGCCGCGTGACCGCCCTGGTCAACAACGCTGGCGTGGTGGCCCCGCCGGCGCGCGTGGACGAGGTGACCGCCGAGCGCCTGCGCCGCCTCTTCGACATCAACGTGCTGGGCAGCTTCTTCTGCGCCCGCGAAGCCGTCAAACGCATGAGCACGAAACACGGCGGCGCGGGCGGCAGCATCGTCAACGTGTCCAGCGCGGCGGCGCGCCTGGGCTCGGCCCACCAGTATGTGGACTACGCGGCCACCAAGGGCGCGATCGACACGCTGACCATCGGCCTGGCGCGCGAGGTCGCAGCCGAGGGCATCCGCGTGAACGCGGTGCGCCCGGGCGTGATCGACACCGACATCCACGCCAGCGGTGGCCTGCCCGACCGCGTGCGCGACCTGGCGCCCAAGATCCCCATGGGCCGCGGCGGCACGGCCGAGGAAGTGGCCGAAGCCATCGTCTGGCTGATGGGCGACGCCTCGCCCTTCACCACCATGGCGCTGGTGGATATCTCTGGAGCCCTCTGATGGAATCGCTCAAGCCCCTGATCGCCCTGCTGGCCATCGTCAACCCGCTGGCCATCGTGCCCTTCTTTCATCCACTACACGGCCGGCTTCTCGTCGGCCGAGCGGCGCCGCACCATCCAGGTGGCGGCCTTCAGCGCGTTCTGCGTGATCGCCGCCTGCGCGCTGCTGGGCCTGCAGATCCTGGCGTTCTTCAACATCTCGCTGCAGAGCTTTCAGGTGGGCGGCGGCATGCTGCTCTTGATCAGCGCGCTGAACATGCTGAACGCCCAGCCGGCCGAAGCCAAGCCGCTGACCAACGAGCTGGAAGAAGGCGCCGAAAAGGCCGCGCAGGGCGACAGCATCGCCGTGGTGCCGCTCACCATTCCGCTGCTGACCGGGCCGGCCAGCATGTCCACCGTGGTGATCTACGCCGACCGCGCACAGACCTTCTGGCAGCACGCCGCGCTGGTGGGCTACGGCGTGGTCATCGCCGTGGCCACGGCGCTGTGCTTTGCGCTGGCCGACCCCATCGCCCGCGTGCTGGGCAAGACCGGCATCAACGTGATGACGCGGCTCATGGGGCTGATCCTCGCCGCGCTGGCCGTGGAGGTGATGGCCGACGGGCTGGGCAAGCTGTTCCCCATCCTGGCGAGGTGAACCGCGTGAGCGCGCGCCTGCTGCTGCTGGAGGACGACCCCGCCATCGCCCGCACGGTGGCGTACGCGCTGGAGCGCGAGGGCCTGGCCGTCGTCCACAGCCTGTTGCTGCGCGATGCGCGCGAGCAGCTGCAGCGCCACCCCTTCGACCTGCTGGTGCTGGACGTGGGCCTGCCCGACGGCAACGGCCTGGACCTGCTGCGCGAACTGCGCCAGGGCCAGCGCACCACGCCCGTGCTGGTGCTCAGCGCCCAGGGCGAGGAGATCGACCGCGTGCTGGGCCTGGAGCTGGGCGCGGACGACTACCTGCCCAAGCCCTTCAGCCCGCGTGAGCTGGCAGCGCGGGTCAAGGCGCTGCTGCGCCGCGCCGCGCTTCCCGCCGCATCGCCCGGGCCAGCCCGCAGCGGCGGCGCCTTCCGTGACGACGCCGCGGGCCAGCGGATCTACCTGCATGGGCAGGCCCTGGCGCTGACGCGGCGCGAGTACCGCCTGCTGTCGTGCCTGCTCGCAGGTGCCGGCCGCATCCACGCCCGCGACAGCCTGCTCGCCGCCGCCTGGGGCGACGACAGCGAGAGCACCGACCGCACGGTGGACACCCACATCAAGACCCTGCGCGCCAAGCTGCGCGAGGCCGACCCGGCGCGCGAGTACATCAGCACCCACCGCGGCATGGGCTATTCCATTGACTTGTGATTTCATGCCAAATCAGCCTCTAGCGCCCACCCAGTAAGCGCCAATAGCTATTCTTTTAGAAGCATCCATGCGCCTCGGCATCCGCCTGCTTTTCGCCTTCTTCCTCATCAACGGCATTGCCGCGTTCTTCGTGCTGCGCGTGTTCACCGCCGAGATCAAGCCCAGCGTGCGCGAGGTGATGGAGGACATGATGGTGGACACCGCCAACATCCTGGCCGAGCTGGCCAGCGACGACCTGGCCGCCGGGCGGCTGGGCGCGCAGGCCCCCGGCGCGCCTGAAAGCGCCTTCGCCCGCCACGTGCGCAACTACGCCAGCCGGCCCATCGACGCCGCCATCTGGGGCCTGTCCAAGCAGACGCTGGACTTCCGCATCTACGTGACGGACGCGGCCGGCAAGGTGGTCTTCGACAGCGAGCGCAAGGCCGTGGGCGACGACTACTCCCAGTGGCGCGACGTGGCCCGCACCCTGCGCGGCGAGTACGGCGCACGCGCCTCGCGCGACGTGGAAACGGACGACACTTCGGGTGTGATGTACGTGGCCGCGCCGGTGCGGGTGGACGGCCGCATCGCCGGCGTGCTCACCGTGGCCAAGCCCACGCGCACCGTGCAGCGCTTCATCGACCGCGCGGAACGCAAGGTGCTCAAGGGCGGCCTGCTGCTGCTGGCGCTGTCGGCCCTGGTGGGCATGGCGGTCACGGTGTGGACGGTGTGGCACGTGCGCCGCCTGCGCGACTACGCCCTGAGCGTGCAGGCGCCCGGCGACGCCATGGCCCCGCCCCCGCCCGTGCCGCAGGTGCCGGGCGAGCTGGGCGACCTGGCCCGCGCCATGGACCGCATGCGCGAGCGCCTGCAGGGCCGCGACTACATCGAGGGCTACGTGCGCGCCCTGACCCACGAGCTGAAAAGCCCCGTGGCCGCCATTCGCGGCGCCGGCGAGCTGCTGCAGGACGAGCTGCCTGCGGCCGACCGCGCCGCGTTCGCCACCCAGGTGGTGGAGCAGAGCGAGCGCCTGCAGCGCCTCATCGACCGGCTGCTGGAACTGAGCAAGCTGGAACAGCGCCAGCACGCCGAGGCCGCCGCGGTCCCCGTCGCGCTGCGCGACTGCGCCGAGCGGGCCGTGCAGCAGTGCAGCGCCCGGGCCCGGCAGCGCGGCGTGGCACTGGCCCTCAGCGGCGAGGGCGCCAGCGGCCCCTGGGAGGCCGACCTGGCCACCCTGGCCATCGGCAACCTGCTGGACAACGCCATCGATTTCTCGCCCGCCGGCGGCACGGTGCGCGTGCACTTGGACGGCGCTACGGTCACGGTGCAGGACGAAGGCCCGGGCGTGCCCGACTACGCCCTGGCCCGGCTGGGCGAACGCTTCTTCACCACCGCGCGGCCGGACGGCACGCGCAGCGGCTCGGGCCTGGGCCTGGCCATCGTGCAGCGGGTGATGGCGCTGCACGGCGGCAGCCTAGCCGTCGAGAACGGGGCGCCCGGACTGCGCGCCAGCCTGCACTGGCCATGCGCCTGAGCGCAGGCCCCCGCACACCGGAGCCGCGCGCATGATCGATCACGCGGGCATCCACGTCACCGACCTGGCGCGCAGCCAGGCGTTCTACACGCAGGTGCTGAAGACGCTGGGCCACGGCATCTGCCAGGAGCTACCGGACGCCGTGGGCTACGGTCCCCAGCCGCCGTCGCCGGGCGACGATCCGGGCGGCGGGTTCTGGATCGCCCAGGCCCCGCCGTTCGTTCCGCGCAGCCACGTGGCCTTTCGCGCCCGCGATGCAGAGCAGGGGCGCGCCTTTCACCGCGCGGCGCTGGCGGCCGGCGGCACCGACAACGGGGCGCCGGGGCTGCGCCCCCAGTACCACGCTGGGTGCTACGCGGCGTTCGTACTGGATCCGGACGGCTACAACATCGAGGCGGTCTGGCACGGGGCGGCCGGTCCGGCGCCAGCCGCCGGGTAAGGCGGCCGCACCGCCACTTCACGCCCGCCTCACAAACTTCATTTCCCTCTCACCCTCGGTGAGAACACTGCCCCTCCATGAACCACCCCTGGAGGAGCAGTCCCTTGAAACACCCCTTATTCACCAAGATCGCCGCGCTGGCGGTCATCGCCGCCCTGCTGCTGTTCGGCCTGGGCCTCGTCGAGGACGTGGTGCGCGACCGCCAGCGCTACCGCACCGAGGCCACCCGCAGCGTGGCGCAGAGCCTGGCCGGGCCGCAGACGCTGCTAGGGCCCTTCATGCACAGCGCCTGCGTGGAGAGCTGGGACGAAACCGTCGGCACCGGCGCCGACCGCCGCAGCGTGGAGCGGCGGCGCGAGTTTCTGCTGACCGCCATGCCCGAGCAGCTGCAGGTGCGCACGGCGGCCGTGATGGAAGAGCGGGCACGTGGCCTGCACAAGGTGAACGCCTACACGCTCAAGGCCCACCTCACAGCGCATTGGGCCGACCTGTCGGACCTGCGGGCCGAGACGACGGTCAAGGGCTCGCGCATGCAGTGCGGCGCACCGATCCTGATGGTGTCCGTGGGCGACGCGCGGGGCATCCGCACGGCGCAGCTTCAGGTCGGCGGGCAGGCAATGGCGCTCAAGCCCGGCACCTTCCATCCGCTCTATACCCGCGGCCTGCATGCCGCACTGCCCGAGGCCCTGCGCGACCAGCGCGGCGGGGTGACCGCCGACCTCGACCTGGAACTGGTCGGCACCGAGCGGCTCGCCATCGTGCCGCTGGGCGGCACCACCGACGTGCAGATGCAAAGCGGCTGGCCGCATCCGTCGTTCTCGGGCCGCTTCCTGCCGTCCGAGCGCGAATGGGGGGCGGAAGGCTTCACCGCCCGGTGGCGCCTCTCGTCGCTGGCCACCACGGCGCAGCAGGACGTGGCGGCCGGCCGCCGCATCTGCGAGCCCGGCGCCGCCGTGCCGGCCAGCTATGACGACGGCGAGGGCGAACGCACCGCCCCCGAGGCGGCGCAGCGCGGCTGCACCGACAGCTTCAGCGTGGGCTTTGTCGATCCGGTGAACCCGTATTCGCTCTCCGACCGAGCGACCAAATACGGCGTGCTCTTCATCGCGCTCACCTTCGTGGCCGTGGGCCTGTTCGAGCTGATGAAGAAGCTGCGCGTGCACCCCGTGCAGTACCTGCTGATGGGCAGCGCGCTGTGCAGCTTCTTCCTGCTGCTGGTGAGCCTGTCGGAACACCTGTCTTTCGGCCTGTCCTATGCCCTGGCGGCCGGCGGGTGCGTGTTGCTGCTGGCCTATTACGCCAGCCACATGCTGGGGGGCGTCCTGCGCGGCATCCCCTTCGGACTGGGCATCGGCCTGCTGTACGGCCTGCTGTATGTGCTGCTGCAGCTGGAGCAGACGGCGCTGGTGGTGGGCGCGATCGCGCTGTTCCTGGTGCTGGGCGCGGTGATGGTGCTGACCCGCAAGGTCAACTGGTACGGGCTGGCGCCGCAGCGCGGTGCGCCGGCCGCTGCGGCCACCACGGCGCAGGAGGCTTCTTGATGGAAGGCCATCCCACGAACGCCGGAGCGACCCGTAGAGCATCCCGCGGCAGCCAGCGCGGGCTGCCGCCGGGCACCGGCCCTGCCCTGTCGCTGGCGGAAGCGCAGCGGGTGCAGCACTACCAAGACCGGCTGGAGCAGGCCCTGCAGGCGAGGGACCGCGCGGCGCTGCGGCGCGCCAAGCAGGACGTGCTGCAGGCGGCCTATCTGCGGCAGCAGCAGCCCGCGACGCCGGCCTTGCGCACCGCTCTGCGCCGGCTGTCGTGGTGGATGGCCGGCATGCGCCTGTCGCGCGACCCGCTGGGCTGAGCGGCCAGGAGCCAAAGGCCCTGCGTCAGGCCGCGACGGGCTGGCGCTCGTGCGCCGCGTGTTCGTCGTCGCCACTGGAGCAGGCGCCGCCGCAACCCTGGATCAGGTCGTCAGGCAGCGCGGCGGGGGCGTTCACGATGCCGGTCACGGGGTCGAACCCCGCCCGGCGCAGATGCAGGGCCAGGGCCGCATCCATGCTCTGGGTGTGCTGTGGGAACCAGATCGCCAGTTCGGAGGCCATGCCCCGAAGCACATCGAGCTCGCCCTGCTCGGCCCGCTGCGTGCCTTCGCGCATCACCTGCAGCACCACCTTGTGCTGCAGGCTGTGGCAGTTGCTGGACGCGAAGCGGGTCGCCTGCATCCAGCGGTCTTCCTGGCCGAAGTGGCCTTCGGTGTGTTCCACCAGGGCTTTCCAGGCGTCCAGCAGGTGGGCGTCGTCCGCACGTTCGACGGCCTCCAGCAGTTGCACGAACTCCTGGTGCGTGTCGTCCATGAGCGGCAGGTCCAGTGCCAGACCGTCGGACCATTCGAGTGCGGCCATATCCATTCCCTTCATCAGCCAAGGCAAAACAGCGCCGTCGCGCGGCGAGGGGCCAGCTTACGAAGGCGTGCGCTCCCAGGCTTTGACGCAGGTCATGAAGCCATGGCCGGCGCGGCTCTGGCAAACCGCGCGGGCCAAGAAAAAGGGCCCTGCAGTGCAGGGCCCCCGAGGGCGCGGTCGATGGTCGCCGCAGCGTCAGCTTTTCGAGTTCTCAAAAGATGGCTGTATCAGACCATCGCGTTGCCAATAGGGATTACTGGCCGTACATGCGCTTGGCGTCGGCAACGCACTTGTCCTTGGCGTCACCGTTCATGGTGTCGCAGCGTTCCTTGGCGGCCTTGTAGTCGGCTTCACGCTTTTCTGCGGAAGCGTCCTTCTTGGCTTCAGCCACCTTGGCCTGCTGCTTGGCGGGGTCGTCCGTCGGCGTGGCGGCGGTACGTGCCACCTTGGCGTCTTCCTTGGCCTTCACTTGAGCGGCCTTGGCGTCCTTCTGGCACACGTTCTTGGCGTCGCCGGTCAGGTCGTCGCACTTTTCCTTGGCGACATCGTAGGCAGCGTTGGCGCGGGCATCAGCCACCTTCTCGTTGGCCTTGGCGCTGGGCTTGTACTGGGCTTCCAGTTCGGCCTTGGCGACGTTCTCGGCGCCCTTGGCTTCCTTCTGGCAGACGTCCTTGGCGTTGCCGCTCATGCCGTCGCACTTGGCCTTGGCGGCCTTGTAGTCGGCAGAGATGCGGTCCTTGGCAGCGCTGTGCTCTTCCTTGGTCATGGCCATGCCGGAGGTAGCCATCAGGCCGGCGATTGCGAGAGCGAGCAGGTTACGGGTGTGCTTCATGGAAATTCTCCTCGGATTGTCAAAAGGGGGTTTCTTGCGCCGCTGGCCCAAGCCGGCGGCCTGTTGTTCTGGGGGACCGGAACGTGTCCGTGTCAGTTGTCGAAACGGAAGTCGGGGTGGCGGGCCTGCCAGTCCTTGAGCTGCTTTTCCGCCTCGTCCTTGGCGATGCCCTGGCGCTCTTGCAGCTTGCCCAGGAACTGGTCACGCTTGCCGGCGATCACGTCGAGGTCGTCGTCGGTCATCTTGCCCCACTGTTCCTTGATCTTGCCGGTGAACTGCTTCCAGTTGCCCTTGATGCGGTCTTCGTTCATGTTGACTCCTCTACGGGTGCGATGTCTCGCCTTCACTGTCCTGCTGGTGGGCAGGACGCCTAGTTGCGAGGCGATGGAAGAACTGTAGGCAGGGCCCCCGGCGCCCGCCGTAGGTGGCGTGACGCAGGCGGCGTCAGCCCCCGCCTACCTCGCCGCGTAGGCTGGGGCGCCGCTGGCAAGGCAAAAAAAAGACGTGCCCGAAGGCACGTCTTTGGTGGGGTGCAATAGGCGCGAAACGCGCCTGGAGGGGCGGCTCTCAGTGCGACAGGTGCAGGCCGCACTCGCGGTTGTCTTCGCCCTTGGTCGGGTCGACATAGTCGAAGTTGTTCGGCAGGCCGTGCGTCTGGCAGTACTCGTACAGGTCCTTGGACGACCAGTGAAGCAGCGGCGCGACCTTGACCAGCCCATCGGGGTTGATGCTCACCGGGTCCATCTGAGCGCGCACGGCCGTATCGGTGGCGCGCAGCGCGGTGAACCAGACCTGCGGCGCGGTCTCGCGCAACGCACGGGCGAAAGGTTCGAGCTTGACCTCTTCGGTAAAGGCGGCGTGGCGCGGATCGTCCAGCGCCGGCGTGGGGCCTTCCACGGCCTCGCGGTGCGCGCGCGAGCGCCGCGGCAGGTAGATCTTCAGGTTCAGGCCCAGCAGGCGGGTGACCTCGTCGGCAAAGCGGTAGGTGGCCTCGGTGTTGTAGCCGTTGTCCATCCACACCACGGGCACATCGGGCTGGGCGCGCGTGACAATGTGCAGGATCACCGCCTCGAACGGGCGGAAGTTGGTGGTCACGATGGCGGGGCGGCCCAGGCCGATGGCCCAGTCCACAAGGCCCTGGGCATTGCGGCCAAGGGTGGCATTGATGTGTGCGAGGTCGATTGCGCTCATGGCGGTGCTCCGTCGGGTCTGCAGCGCGCCAGCGGCCTGGCCGGCGTGCGGGGCTCCGATTGTGCCTCCCGCGCCACACCTTGGCCGCGGCAGGGTCAAGCAGGGCCGAGGCGGCGCACAATATCAAGAATCATTCCCATTCGCTTTTTATAATTCGGCCCGCCATGCCGCTGTCCGACGCCACCGCCCTGCGCTCCCCTTCCCCTGCCGAGCCGCTGCTCGCCGTGCTGGTGCAGCACTACGAGGACCTGGTGCGCTCGCTGCGCCACCGCTTCGGGGAGGAATGCCATCCGCGCGAGATCGTCAACGACCTGTGCGTGCGGCTGCTGGAGCGGCCGGTGCCGGCGGACATCGCCAACCCGCTGGCCTTTCTGCGCAGCGTGGCGCGCGACCTGGCCATCGACCGCTACCGCCGCCAGACCCGCCGTCCCGAGACGGTGCTGGACGGCCTGGCGCTGGAGGAGCTGCCCGCGCCCACCGCCGCCCCCCGGCTGTCGCCGCCCGAATTGGCCGTGGCGGCCGCGCAGCACCAGCGCGCCCTGCTCGCGGCCATCCAGCAGCTGCCGCCGGCCAGCCGCGACGCCTTCATCCTGACCAAGCTCTACGGCATGCCGCAGGACGAGGCCGCCCGGCGCATGGGCATCTCGCGCGGCATGGTGGCGCGCCACCTCGCCCGCGCCCTGCGCGACGTGGAGCCGGTGCTGGGCACCCCGCCGGCACGCGCCTGCGCCGACCATGCCGGCTGACCGATCCGCCGCGGCCGGCCGCCCGCGCCCGCCCGGTCCCCGCAGCGCGCACCGCCCCATCGACGAGGCCCTGGCGCCCTTCGCCGATCTGCTGCGCCAGCAGCTGCCCACCCCGGAAGAGATCGAGCAGACGGCGGCGGCCCGCCGTCGTGTCCCGCGCACCGCCCAACGCACGGCCGCGGCCACTGCGGCGGCAGTGGCCGCCCTGGCCGTGCTGCTGTGGACCGATCCGGCCCTGCTGCGCCAGACGCTCGCCACCGCCGTGGGCGAGCGCAGCACCACCGTGCTGGCCGACGGCAGCGAGGTGCGGCTGAACACCGGCTCGCGCGTGGAGGTGGCGCAGCATCTGCGCTCGCGCCGGCTGGTGCTGGTCGCGGGCGAGGCGTCGTTCCAGGTGGCGCACGCGCCCTGGCATGGCATCGCGGCCGGTCTGGAGCGTCCGTTCACCGTGCAGGCCGGCCGTGCGGTGGTGGAAGACATCGGCACCGTTTTCAATGTGCGCCGCCACGGCGAAGAAGGCCAAGGGGACCAAGTGGGCCACGCAGGCGGCGGCCAGGGCACGGGCGTGGCCGTGCTGCAGGGGCGCGTGCGCGTGCACACCGTGGCCGGCGATGCACCGCCAGTGGAACTGGCCGCGGGCGAGTCGCTGCACATTCCGCCCCGCGGGGCGCTGCCGGCGCCGCGCCCTGCGTCGGAGGCGGCCGCTGCCGCCCAGGCCTGGCGCGACGGCTGGCTGGTGCTGGACGCCACGCCCCTGTCCGCCGCGGTGGCCGAGATGCAGCGCCACCGCGCCGCGCCCATCGTGCTGGCGGATGCGCAGACCGCCGCCCTGCGCGTGTCCGGCCAGTTCCACCTGGACCGGCTCGACCAGCTCATCGATCTGCTGCCGCGCCTGGCACCGGTGCAGGTGCTGCGCCAGGCCGATGGCAGCGTGCACATCGGGGCAGGGGCGCCCGCGCACAGGCACTGAGCGGGCGGAACACCGGCACCAGCGACGGGAAGGTTCAGGCATCCAATGACCCTCCAGCGCTCATCTATCAAGCGCATATAGCTACCAAATAAATAGCAACTACCTGCCGCGATTGCAGGCCGGCTTTTTTTGCAGCCCCAGGTGTACAAACCCGCGCGCTGCAGCGGCACACCTGCGCCGGGCCGGGCGCACTGCGCGCGCCGCCTCCGGCCCCGATCCATCCAGGAGCCTCTTTCCATGTTCACCCCGTCATCCTTCCTCCGCCCGCCGCAGCGCCTGCGGCAGGCCGCGGCCGCCGCCACCCTGGGCCTGGCCGCCCTTGCCCACGCGCAATCCGTCACCGTGGACCTGCCCGCGCAGCCGCTGGCCCAGTCGCTGAACGCGCTGGCGCGCCAGAGCGGCGTGCAGATCGTGTTCATCACCGAGGTCACGCAAGGCCTGCAGGCGCCGGCCGTGCGCGGCACGCTGGACGTGCGGGAGGCGCTCGACCGCCTGGTCGCCCGCACGGGCCTGGTGGTGCGCGCGCAGGATGCGCGCACCTTCACCGTGGAGCAGGCCGCCAGCACCGGCGCCGCCGCCCAGCCGCTGGGCGCTGCAGGCGGGGGCGCGGCCGGCAGCGCGACCCTGGGCGAGGTGCGCGTGCAGGCCGCCCGCGGGGAGGACACGGCCTATTACGCGCCGTCTTCCGCCAGCGGCACCAAGACCGAGGCCCCGCTGCGCGACGTGCCCCAGACCATCGACGTGATCCCGCAGCAGGTGCTGCGCGACCAGGGCGCCCTGTCGCTGCAGGACGCCCTGCGCAACGTGGCCGGCGTGGGCCTGTCGCACGGCGACGGCCAGCGCGACCAGGTGAGCATCCGCGGGTTCACCAGCATCGGCGACCAGTTCGTGGACGGCTTCCGCGATGACGCGCTGTACTTCCGCGACCTCTCCAACATCGAGCGCGTGGAGGTCGTGAAAGGCCCGGCCGCCGTGCTGTACGGGCGCGGCTCATCGGGCGGGCTGGTCAACCGCGTGACCAAGAAGCCGGGCGTGGACGTGTCCGACGTGGCCCTCACCGTGGGCAGCTGGGCCGACAAGCGCGCCGAGTTCGACGTGGGCCGCGCGCCGGCGGGCAGCGACTGGTCCTGGCGCGTGACGGGCGCGGCCGAAGACGCCAACAGCTACCGCAGCCAGCAGTTCCTGGAACGCCAGACCATCGCCCCGTCCGTGCTGTGGAAGCCGGACGGTGCCACCTCGCTGATGCTGCAGGCCGAGTGGCTGCGCGACAAGCGCGTGACGGACTTCGGCATTCCCGCCTACCGCGGCCGGCCGGTGGACGTGAACCCGCGCACCTATTTCGGATCGGCCAACGCGCGCGATGCGGACACGTCCGAGTCCACCGTCGGCTCGTTCACCGCCACGTTCAACCACCGCTTCTCGGACACGCTGCGCGTGCGCAACGCGCTGCGCTACTACCACTACGAGCTGGACCGCCAGAACACCCTGCCCGCCGGCACCACCAACGAGGCGGCCGGCACCGTGGCGCTCACGCGCTCGGGCGTGGACCGCTTCGAGCACGGCGTCTTCAACCAGACCGAGCTGATCCAGAACCTGCGCACCGGCAGCGTGGAGCACGAACTGCTGTACGGCCTGGAGCTGGGCCAGCAGAACAAGGACGCGCTGTCGTACACCGGCGGCACGCTGGCCACCGTGAACCTGTGGAACCCCGTGCTGCCTGTGGCGCCGCTCAACGGCGGCGGCGCCGTCTCGGCCAGCGCGCTCAACCGCTACACCACGCGCGCGCTGTACGTGCAGGACCAAGTTACTTTGAGCCCGCAGTGGAAGGTGCTGGCCGGCCTGCGCTACGACCGCTTCGGCCAGGAGACCGACAACCGCCTGGCCGGCCAGAGCGACTTCGACCGCACCGACACCACCTGGAGCCCGCGCGTGGGCCTGGTGTGGCAGCCCAGCAGCACGCAGTCGTACTACGTGTCGGTGAGCCGCTCGTACCAGCCCTCGGCCGAGATGTTCGCGCTGTCGTCCACCAACGCGGCCATCAAGCCCGAGCAGACGACCAACTACGAGATCGGCGCCAAGTTCGATCTGCTGGAAGGCCGCGCCACGGCCACGGCCTCGCTGTTCCAGCTGGAACGCACCGACATCAAGACCACCAACCCCGCCGCGCCCACGCAGCTGATCCCCATCGGCACGCAGCGCACGCGCGGGCTGGAGCTTTCGCTGGCGGGCGAACTGCGCCCGGGCACGCAGGCCACGGTGAGTTACGCCTACCTGGACGCGCGCGTGACCGAGTCCAACACCGTGGACGCCGGCCAGAGCGTGCAGGGCAAGCGCGCCACCATCACGCCCAAGAACGCCCTCTCGGCCTGGCTGAGCCAGCGCCTGGGCGATGCCTGGACGGTGGGCGCCGGCGTGAACTACGTGGGCGCGCGCTTCGCCAACCCGGGCAACACGGTCACGCTGCCGTCGTACGCCGTGGTGGACGCCATGGCGCAGTACCGCATCGGCCCGGCGACGACACTGCAGCTGAACCTGCGCAACCTGTTCGACCGCACATACATCGTGTCGGCCCACGGCAGCAGCCCCAACCTGAACCTGCCGGGCGCACCGCGCAACGCCTCGCTCACGCTGCGGCACAGCTTCTGACCGGCCGGAGTACCCGGCACACGAACGACAAAGGGCGCCTGAGGCGCCCTTTTTTCCATGGTGAGGTCGGCGGTGGCCGTGCAGGGCCGCACCGCAGAGTCAGCGGCCCAGCTGCTCCAGCCACTGCTCCAGTTCGGCAGCTGCCTGGGCCGCGGCGTCCGCCAGGGCGCGCGTGCCGCCGACCGCATCGGCCGTGGTGGCGGGGCGCTGCACGACGAACACGCGCTGCGCCACCAGCTTCTCGCCGCCGGTGGTCGATTCGCCGATGGAGGCGCGCAGCCGCACCAGGGCGTTGCTGGCGTCGGGGGCGGAAAACACCTGGCTGAACTCCTCCAGCTGCACGCGCACCACCGTGGGCGGGCGGCCGTTGTCCAGCAGCTGGGCGATGCCTTCCTCGCCCAACAGCACGGCGCGGCGCTGGCCCATCTGGTCGCGCAGGGCCTGCTGCACCAGCTGGGCGGGCGGCTGGCTCCAGCGGGCCTGGCCGTAGGGCCGCAGCTGCTGCGCGTTGGCATAGGCCAGGCGGTAGAGCACGGCCGTGCTGCCTTCGGGCACGCCGGTGGTGCTGACCTCGGCCAATGCGACGGGCGGCAGTGCGGAGGCCGGGCCGGTGGACGGGCTGGCGGCCGAGGCCGGCGCCGTCACCGCCTGCGGCTGCGCCAGGCCCGGGCCGAAGTCGAACACCACCGCCCGCGTGGGCGGGGCGGGCAGCACCGAGCACCCGGCCAGCACCGCTGCCAATATCAAGCCAAAAAGGCCTCTAGCGCTTATGCAGCAAGCGCAAGCAGCTATATTTTTAGTAGTAAACATGCCCATTCCTCCACACGTGCGTTCGGTCATTGCGCCGGGCCCAGCCGCGGCGGGGGCACGAAGCCGGGCTCGCCCGGGCCGGCCGAGCCGCTGCCGTTGCCGTAGATGAGCGACTGCGGGTTGTCGCTGATGCCGCTGGCGGTGCGGCCCAGGCGGCGGGCGGCGCGGGCGGTTTCGTCGGCGGCGTTGTTCAGGCGCGGCAGCGACACGCGGCCGAATCGGTCGGCCGCGAGCGACAGGGTCTGCGAGCTGTCGGCGATCTTGTCGATGGGGCCGCCCTCGGCGCTGAGCTTGGCCACGGCGGTGCGCACTTCGGTGGCGGCCGCGGCGGCGTTGTCGCCCGCCGTGCGCAGCGACTGCAGCGTGGCCTGGGCGTCCTTCGCTACCGCGGGCACGGTGGCCAGCGCCGGGTCGAGCCGGGTGGCCACGGTCTGGTCGATGCGCTGCGTCAGGGTGTTGACGCTGCCGGTGGCCTTGGCCAGGTTGTCCAGGGCCAGCGCGAAGCGGGCCTGGTTCTCGTCGCCCAGCAGGGTGTTGATGCGCTCGGTGGCCTGCTGCACCTGCGCCAGGATGGCCGGGCCCTGCTCGGCCAGCTGGCTGAACGACGAGCTTTGCAGCGGCAGGCGCGGCAGGCCGCTTTCGCCGCGCGGCGGGGGCTGCAGCGGCGCGTCGGCATCGTCGAGCTGGACGTGGGCCAGCCCGGTCACGCCCTGGTAGCCCAGCGTGGCGAAGGTGGTGGGGCTGATGGGCGCGGTCTCATTCACGGCGATGCGGATCAGCACGTTGCCGCTGGCTTCGGGGTCGAAGCCGATGCGCGTGACCTTGCCCACGGCCACGCCCTTGTAGCGCACCGCCGCCTGCGGCTGCAGGCCGCTCACGCTGTCCTTGCTGGAGAGTTCATAGAAGGTGTAGTCGGTGCGGTCGCGCGTGAGCCATAAACCCATGCCAGCCAGCAGCGCAGCCACCACCAGCACGAAGAGGCCCGCGGCCAGGGCGTGGGACTTGTTTTCCATCAGCGGTCCTTGTCCCCGGAGGCATCGAGCGGCACGGGCGCCATGGCGCGCCGTCCGCGTTCCCCGAGGAAGAAGTGTTGAATGAAGGGATGCTCGAAGCGCACCACCTCCTGCGGCGTGCCCGACACGATCACGCGCCGCTCGGCCAGCACGGCCACGCGGGTGGAGAGCGCGAAGAGGGTGTCCAGATCGTGCGTGACCATGATCACGGTGAGCCCGAGCGAGGCATGCAGCTCGCGCAGCAGGTCGCAGAAGTCGTCCGAGCTGTTGGGGTCGAGCCCCGCGGTGGGCTCGTCCAGCAGCAGCAGCGGCGGGTCCATGATGAGGGCGCGCGCCAGCGCCACGCGCTTGACCATGCCGCCCGACAGGTCGGCCGGCATGCGCGTGGCGTGCTCGGGCTTGAGCCCCACCATCTGCAGCTTGACCATGGCCGCATCGCACACCACGCGCGGCGGCAGCGTGCCCTGCTCGCGCAGCGCGAAGGCGATGTTGTCCAGCACATTGAAAGCCGAGAACAGCGCACCCTGCTGGAACAGCATGCCCACGCGGCTGGCCGCGCCGGCGCTGCCCAGCTCGGCCGCGGGCCGGCCCAGCACGGTCACGCGCCCCCGCGTGGGCTGCGTCAGGCCGAGGATGTGCCGCAGCAGCACGGTCTTGCCGGTGCCCGAGCCGCCCACCAGCGCGAGGATCTCGCCGCGCTGCACGGTCAGGTCCAGGTTCTGGTGCACGGTGAAGGCCTCGTCGCCCTTGCCGAAGACGGTGGACAGCCCGGCGATCTCCACCGCAGCCTGGGGCGCCCCGCCCTCAGACGGCGCGGCGGCATGCAGCGGAGCGCAGGTCAGGCTCTTCATCGGATGCCCAGGTTCTTGAAGCCGATGGCGAACAGCGCATCCACCACGATGACCATGGTGATGGCCGTGACCACCGAGGCGGTCGTGCCCTCGCCCAGGCTCTGGGTGTTGGGCTTGACGCGCAGGCCCCAGTGGCAGCCGATGAGCGCGATGCCGGCGCCGAACACCGCCGACTTGAGCATGGCCATCCACAGGTTGGTGGGGCTCACGGCCGCGGGCAGCGCCTGCGCGAAGTACGCGGGCGAGATGCCCATGGTGACGTCGGCCGCCAGCATGCCGCCGGCCAGCGCGGCCAGCGTGGTCCACAGTGCGATCAGCGGCATGGCCACGGCCAGCGCCAGCACCCGCGGCATCACCAGCCGGTAGCCGTGCGGAATGCCCAGCACGCGCATGGCGTCCAGCTCTTCGGTCACGCGCATCACGCCGATCTGCGCGGTGATGGCCGAGCCCGAGCGGCCCGCCACCAGGATGGCGCCCAGCATGGGGCCGAGTTCGCGCACCAGCGAGATGCCCAGGATGTTGACGATGAAGGTCTCTGCGCCGAACTGCCGCAGCTGCAGGCTCATCAGATAGGCCAGCACCACGCCGATCAGAAAGCCCACCAGCGCCGTGATGGGCAGCGCCGTGGCGCCCATGCGGTAGAGGTGGCCCGAGACGTCGCGCCAGGGCCCGCGGCGCGGGTGGGCGACGAGGCGGCCGATGTCCAGCACCAGCTGCCCGAGCAGCTCGGTCATCTGGCGCGCATGGCCCACGGCGTGCAGCACCAGCACGCCCAGGCGGTCCACCTGCTCGGCCAGCGACCAGGCCTCGTGCGGGGGCTCCTCGGTGCTGAACTGCGCCACGCGCTCCAGCATGTCGCGCTGCGCCTCGTGCAGTTGCAGGCGCGCGGGCCAGGCGCGGCCCCAGTGGTGCCACAGCAGCTGGGCGCCGACGTGGTCCAGCCAGGCGATCTCGCGCAGATCCCACCCCAGGCCGGGCGCCGCCGGCAGCGCCCGCAGCTGCGCCGACAGGGCCCGCCAGTCGCGGCGCGAGCCCAGCTCCGCCGCGCCCCAGCGCCCGAGCAGCACGGCGGACGCCCCTTCGGGCGTATCGGCGCGGTCGATGCGGGGCTGTGGATCGGTCATCGGCGAAGGGGTGGCGGCACCAGGACAGAGGGCGCGGCGGCGGCCGCGGGGCAGGCCATCGTAGCGGAGCGGCCGGGAAGCGGTGCGTCAGCGCATACCCCGTGTCGCACGGCCGCGGCGGCATGCAATTATTATCAAATCGGGCTGTAGCGCAATCAGCATAAGCGCATGCAGCTATTAAAACTGAAGCATACCGCGCTTACCCTATCGACAGGCGGGGTGGCTTGCGCACAATGGGCCGGCCCTGTTCCGGGGTATTCCATGCGGCGCCCGGCGCCGTCTGCAGCCTGTTCATGAGCGACACCACTTTCGACTACATCGTCATCGGCGGCGGCACCGCCGGCGCCCTGCTGTGCAACCGGCTCAGCGCCGACCCGCGGAACCGCGTGCTGCTCATCGAGGCCGGCCGCAAGGACGACTACCACTGGATCCACATTCCCGTCGGCTACCTGTACTGCATCGGCAACCCGCGCACCGACTGGCTTTACCACACCGAGCCCGACCCGGGCCTGAACGGCCGCAGCCTGCGCTACCCGCGCGGCAAGACGCTGGGCGGCTGCAGCAGCATCAACGGCATGATCTACATGCGCGGCCAGGCGCGCGACTACGACCAGTGGGCGCAACTGACGGGCGACGACGCCTGGCGCTGGGACAACGTGCTGCCGGCCTTCCGCCGCCACGAGGACCACTGGCGCCTGGACAGGCCCGGCGAAGCCGACGAGCACTTCAAACGCCTGCACGGCAGCAAGAGCACCGGCGGCTCGGGCGAGTGGCGGGTGGAGAAGCAGCGCCTGCGCTGGGACGTGCTGGACGCCTTCTCGCAGGCCGCGCAGCAGGCGGGCATTCCGGCCACGCAGGACTTCAACGGCGGCGACAACGAGGGCGTGGGCTACTTCGAGGTGAACCAGAAGGCCGGCTGGCGCTGGAACACCGCCAAGGCCTTTCTGCGCCCCATCTGCTACGGCCGCCCCAACTTCGAGATGTGGACCGCCGCCCAGGCCACGCAGCTGGTTCTGGAGACGCAGCCCGACGGCACGCGCCGCTGCACCGGCGTGCGGGTGTGGACGGGAGACGAGATGGTGACGGCGCATGCCAGCGAAGAGGTGATCCTGAGCGCGGGCGCCGTCAACTCGCCGCAGCTGCTGCAGCTGTCCGGCATCGGCCCGGCAGACCTGCTGCGCCGGCACGGCATCGACATGCAGGTGGACCTGCCCGGCGTGGGCGCCAACCTGCAGGATCACCTGCAGATCCGCGCCGTCTACAAGGTCAACCACGTGCCCACGCTCAACGTGCTGGCCGGCAGCTGGCTGGGCAAGGCGAAGATCGGGCTGGAGTACCTGCTCAAGCGCAGCGGGCCGATGAGCATGGCGCCGTCGCAGCTGGGCGCCTTCACGCGCAGCAGCCCCGACCAGCCGTACCCCAACATCGAATACCACGTGCAGCCGCTGTCGCTCGAAGCCTTCGGCGAGCCTCTGCACGCCTTCCCGGCCTTCACCGCCAGCGTGTGCAACCTGAACCCCACCAGCCGGGGCACGGTGCAGATCAAGAACGCGGACTTCCAAACCGCGCCGGCCATCGCGCCCAACTACCTCTCCACCCCCGAAGACCGCCAGGTGGCCGCCGACAGCCTGCGCGTCACGCGCCGCATCGTCGCCCAGCCGGCGCTGTCGCGCTACCAGCCCACCGAGTGGAAACCCGGTCCCCAGTACGAAAGCGACGAAGACCTGGCGCGGCTGGCGGGCGACATCGCCACCACCATCTTCCACCCCGTGGGCACGACCAAGATGGGGCGCGCCGACGACCCGATGGCGGTGCTGGATGCGCAGCTGCGCGTGCGCGACGGGCGCGGCGGCGTGGTGGCCGGCCTGCGCGTGGTGGATGCCGGGGCCATGCCCACCATCACCAGCGGCAACACCAATTCACCCACGCTGATGCTGGCCGAGAAGGCCGCGGAGTGGATCCGCGCCGCACGGCGTCCACGGGCTGCGGTGGGCGCCTGACGGCGCCGTCTGCTGCTAGCGGATGCCGCCCACGTAGCGCGGCGGCACGGGCGGTGGCGGTTCTTCGCCGTGGCGGCGCAGGCGCTGGGCCGCGGCCTCCATCAGCGGCTTGCGGGGCGCGGGCTCTGCAGCGGCCTCCAGCGTGAGCAGCTCCAGGCGGTCGGCCCAATCCAGCAGCTCGGGGATGGCGTCCTCACGCGCCCGCTCCCGCGCGAAGCGCACGATCTCCAGCGCGTAGTCCGCATTCACGGCCATCCACTCGGTGTCGGTCACGCGGCCGACCTTGCGGCGCAGCAGCACGTGCAGGTGGGCGGCCACGGAGAGCCGGTCGCGTCCCGGGCCGGCCTCGTCGTGCGGCGACCACATCATGCGCCGATGCGCTCGCGGTGCTGGGACAGATCGAGCCCCTGGAACTCCGCGGCGTCGCTGACGCGCAGGCCCAGCGTGCGGTCCACCGTCCACAGCAGCAGCGCGGACACGCCCAGGCTGTAGGCCATGACGGCGCCCACGCCCAGCGCCTGGGTGAGCAGGCTGCCTTCCACGCCGCCGATGCGCGGGCTGGCCAGCACGCCGGTGAGCAGGGAGCCGACGATGCCGCCGATGCCGTGCACGCCGAACACGTCCAGCGAATCGTCGAGCCCCAGCAGGCGCTTGAGGCCGGTGCTGCCCCAATAGCAGGCCACGCCTGCCACCGCACCGATGACGAATGCTGACCGCGGCGTGACGAAACCGGCCGCCGGCGTGACCGCCACCAGGCCCGCGACCAGGCCTGAGCACAGGCCCAGCAGCGAGGCGCGCCCGCGCGTCACCGCCTCGCCCGCCGCCCAGGCCAGCGCTCCGGCCGCAGCGGCGATCTGCGTGGCCGCCAGTGCCACCCCCGCGCGCCCGTCGGCCGCCACGGCCGAGCCGGCGTTGAAGCCGAACCAGCCGACCCACAGCAGCGCCGCGCCGGCCATGGTGAAGCCGAGGTTGTACGGCTCGAAGGCTTCGCGGCCGTAACCCTTGCGATGGCCCAGGAACCAGGCGCAGGCCAGGCCCGCCATGCCGGCGTTGACATGCACCACGGCGCCCCCGGCGAAATCGAGCGCACCCAGCTGCGCCAGCCAGCCGCCGGACTCCCATACCCAATGGGCCACCGGGGCGTAGACGCACAGCGACCACAGGCCGATGAACACGAGCATCGACGAAAAGCGCATGCGTTCGACGAAAGCGCCGACCACCAGCGCCGCGGTGATGATGGCGAAGGTGAGCTGGTAGGTGGCGTAGACGGATTCCGGCACGTTCGGCGCCAGATGGCTCACGGCCACCAGCCCGGCGCGCAGGTCGAAGTCCAGCCCCGCGAAGCCCATGCGGCCGACGCCGCCCAGCCAGGCGTTGCCCGGCGTGAAGGCCAGCGAGTAGCCCATGGCGAACCACAACAGGGTGACCAGCGCGGCGATGGCCACCACGCTGGCCATGGTGTTGAGCACGTTCTTGCGCCGCACCATGCCGGCGTAGAACAGGGCCACGCCGGGCAGCGTCATCACCAGCACAAGTACGGTCGCCGTCATCATCCAGCCGGTGTCCGCCGCATTCAACGAAGCAGTGGCCACCAGGCCCGGTGCGGCCAGCGCCGGCCCGGGCGTCACCTGCGCCGCGGCGCTCGGCACCGTCTGCGCAGCGGCACCCGCCATGCCCGCGCACCAGACCGCCATCGCCATCCATGGCGCCCTGTGCATTCCACACCGCATTGCCTGCCCTCCGCTGTCGTGCTGTTGACGCCGTACGTCGCACAACGCGTGCCAAGCGGCCGCTGCCGGCGCACGCGCAGGCGCCGGAACACCGGCGCGCCGCCGGCCGGCACGCCCCACAACGGTGTGCGGGAAACCACCAATGCACCACGCAAGTGCACGCCGTTACAGTCAATGCACTCGAGAGCGCGCCACGGCACGCCACGCGAGGGGACCGAGGAGACAACTCTACCTACCAACAATACATTCCAAGCATCCCCCATAAGATGCCCTCTTCCCAGGCGCCGGCGATCCCGGCGCCTTTTCTTTTTATGGCCGGTCCGCGCCGCACCGGCCGGGAGCGCACCAGGGTGCAGCAGGGCGGCAGGGGCGGTGCGACAATCGCGCCCCTATGGAATGGATCATCGTCTCGCTCGCCTCGCTGCTGGCCGGATTCGTGGATGCCATCGTGGGCGGCGGCGGGTTGATCCTGACACCGGCCCTGTTCGCCACGTTCCCCACCGCACCGCCCGCCACGCTGCTGGGCACCAACAAAAGCGCCTCGGTCTGGGGCACGGCCATCGCCACCTGGCAGTACGGGCGCAGGGTGCAGATGCGCTGGCAGGCCCTGCTGCCGGCCGCGGCGGCCGGATTCGCCGGCGCCTTCTTCGGCGCCTGGACGGTCACGGTGATCTCGGCCGACTTCCTGCGCAAGCTGCTGCCGGTGGTGCTTATCGTGCTGCTGCTGTACACGCTGGCGCGCAAAGATCTGGGGCGCCACCACACGCCGCGCTTCGCCGGACGCACCGAAACGCTGGCGGCCTGCCTGATCGGCGTCGTCATCGGCTTCTACGACGGCTTCTTCGGCCCGGGCACCGGCAGCTTCTTCGTCTTCCTGTTCGTGCGCCTGCTGGGCTACGACTTCCTGAATGCCTCGGTGTCCGCCAAGCTGCTCAACCTGGCGACCAATGCCGCCGCGCTGATCCTCTTCACCGCCAAGGGCCACGTGTGGTGGCACTTCGCGCTGCCCCTGGCCGTGGCCAACGTGATCGGCAGCGTGCTGGGCGCGCAGATGGCGCTCAAGCACGGCGCGGGCTTCGTGCGCGGCATCTTCATCTTCGTGGTCGGCGCGCTGATCCTGAAGACGGGCTACGACGCCTTCCTGCGATGAGCGTTGCCACCGCGCGGCGCCGCGGCCGTGCACCCCTTCCGGCGCGTGCGCCGGCGGACTACATTCTCTGCAGCCCACCACCCCGAGGATTCCTGCCATGACGACGACCACTCTCACCCTGATCGGCGCGCCCACGGACGTCGGCGCCAGCGTGCTGGGTGCCAGCATGGGACCGGATGCGCTGCGCATCGCGGGCATCGCCCGGGCGATGCGCGGACGCGGCTTCGAGGTGATCGACCGGGGCAACCTGGCCGGGCCCGGCAACCCGCAGGCCGAGCCGGCCAGCGGTTTCCGCCACCTGGCAGAGGTGACGGCCTGGAACGAAGCCGTGTACGCCGCCGCCCTGGCCGATCTGCGCGCGGGCCACGTGCCCTTGATGATGGGCGGCGACCACTGCCTGGCCATCGGGTCCATCAGCGCCGCCGCGCAGCACTGCCGCGAGCAGGGCAAGCGCCTGAAGGTGCTGTGGTTCGATGCGCATGCGGACGCCAACACGCCAGAGTCCACCCCCAGCGGCAACCTGCACGGCATGCCCGTGGCCTGCCTGCTGGGCCATGGCCCGGCCGGCCTCACGCACCTGGCCGGCGTGCCGGCCCTGCAGCCGGGGCAGATCGGCCTGATCGGCGTGCGCAGCGTGGACGCCACCGAGAAGCAGTTCGTGAACGAGCACCGCATCGAGGTCTACGACATGCGCACCATCGACGAACTGGGCATGCGCACGGTGATGGAGCGGGCGCTGGCGGGTGTCGATGCCGACACCCACCTGCACGTCAGCTTCGACATGGACTGCCTCGATCCCTCGGTGGCCCCCGGCGTGGGCACGGCCGTGCGTGGCGGGCCGACCTACCGCGAGACCCAGCTGTGCATGGAGATGCTGGCCGACTGCGGCGCGCTGCGCTCGGCCGATCTGGTCGAGCTGAACCCGGCGCTGGACATCCGCAACCAGACGGCGGAACTGGCCGTGGACCTGCTGGAGAGCCTGTTCGGCAAGTCCACGCTGATGCGCCCGGTGTGACCGGACGCGAGGGTGCTGCGGCTTGCCGGGCCCCGAACTTGCATGGGCTGCGGTCAGGGTTTGCAGCCTTGTGCCCGCACCGGGGTGCCTCCCTATAATGTGACCGCTCCATGACGCCTGCCCGCAAACCGGGCCGTGCAGGGGCGCAAGTTCCGGCTTTGCCAACCGCCAAGCCGGATTTTTTGTACCTGGAACCATCCCACGCAGGAACAGCAGATGAAGATGTTCAAGACGATTGCCACCGCCGTGGCACTGTGCGCCGCGTTTTCCGTGCAGGCCCGCACGGTCGACGCCATCAAGAAGGACGGCAAGATCGTCATCGCCACCGAGGGCCAGTTCGCCCCCTTCAACTTCTTCCAGGGCAACAAGCTGACGGGCTTCGAGGTCGAAGTGGCCGAGGCCGTCGTCAAGAAGATGGGCGTGAAGCTGGAATGGAAGACGCTGGGCTTCGACGCCCTGCTGACCGGCCTGGCCCAGGACCGCTGGGACGCCGTGATCGCCTCCCACGGCATCACCGAAGAGCGCGCCAAGGCCGTGACCTTCGCCGAACCCCACTACTGCTCCGGCGGCATCATCGTGTCGATCGACGGCAAGACCCGCACGGCGGATGACCTGAAGGGCAAGACCGTGGCCGTGCAGACCGGCACCAGCTACCTCACGCAGGTGCAGAAGCTGACCGGCGTGAAGGAAGTGAAGAACTTCCCGCAAGACACCGACGCCCAGCGCGCCCTGATCTCCAAGCGTGTGGACGCCTGGGTGAGCGACAAGTTCGTCGCCAAGGAAGCCGCTGCCAAGAACGCCAAGGCCGGCTTCAAGCTCGGCGATATGCTGTTCATCGAGCGCATCGCGCCCGCCGTGGCCAAGGGCAACACCGGCCTGGCCGATGCCTGGAACAAGGCCTTCGAAGAGATCCTGGCCGACGGCAGCTACGCAGCCATCTCCAAGAAGTACTTCAACGAAGACGTGCGCTGCACCAAGTAACCTGACCTAGAAGGACTTTCCGGCGCCCGTGGCTCACGCTGCGGGCGCCGGCCTCATTTCCATGCTGACCGCAATCTGGCCCACGCAGTGGAGCCGCCAGCAACGCAGCAATGCCACGCTGGTCACCGCCCTCGTGCTGATGGTGCTCGCCCTGTCGCTGCTGGGCTGGCTGCTTTCGTTCTTCCCCGATCCCATCGGCCCCAACGCCCAGGCCTTCTCGGACGGGGCGCGCACCACGCTGTGGCTCACGCTGGTGAGCGGCGCCGTGGGCCTGGTGCTGGGCACGGCCGCGGCCCTGGCGCGCACCGCGCGCTTCATCGGCCTGCGCTGGCTCGCGGGCTTCTACATCTGGGCCATCCGCGGCACGCCGCTGCTGGTGCAGATCCTCTTCGTGTACTTCGCGCTGCCGGTGCTGGTGCCGGGCGCCAACCTGCCCGACTTCGCCGCTGCCGTGGTGGCCCTGGGCCTGAACGTGGGCGCCTACAACGCCGAGGCCATCCGCGCCGGCCTGCTGGCCGTGCCGCGCGGCCAGACCGAGGCTGCGCGCGCCCTGGGCCTGTCGCGCACCTACGTGTTCTTCGACGTGGTGTTCCCGCAGGCGTTCAAGATCTCGCTGCCGCCGCTGGTGAGCAACTTCGTCGCGCTGCTCAAGGACTCGTCCCTGGCCTACGCCATCGGCGTGGTCGAGCTGACCAACGTGGGCAACCGCATCCAGTCGGCCACCTTCCAGCCCATCGCCACGCTGACCACCGTGGCCGTCACCTACCTGCTGCTGACCACGCTGGTCACCCAGGTGTCCAACGCCATCGAGCACCGTTTCGACGTGGAAGGACGGGTCAAGTAAATGAGCACCGGTAACCACTACATCGTCGTCGACCGCGTGTGCAAGTCGTTCGGCACGCACCAGGTGCTGAAGGATGTTTCCACGGCCTTCAACACCGGCGAGGTCACGGTCATCATCGGCGCCTCGGGCTCGGGCAAGAGCACGCTGCTGCGCGCCATCAACCGGCTGGAGCCGCACGACAGCGGCACCATCACCATCGGCGGCGCCGAGGTGACGGACGACGAGCGCTCGCTGCAACGCCAGCGCAGCGAGGTCGGCATGGTGTTCCAGCAGTTCAACCTGTTCGGCCACATGAGCGTGCTGGACAACGTGACGCTGGCGCCGCGCCGCATCCGCCGCACGCCGCGCGCCCAGGCCAACGAGAAGGCCATGGCCCTGCTGCGCCGCGTGGGCATGCAGGACCATGCGCACAAGTACCCGTGGCAGCTCTCGGGCGGGCAGCAGCAGCGCGTGGCGATCGCGCGGGCGCTGGCCATGGAGCCCAAGGTGATGCTGTTCGACGAGCCCACCTCGGCACTCGACCCCGAGATGGTGCAGGAAGTGCTGGACGTGATGCGCGAGCTGGCCCGCGGCGGCATGACCATGATCGTCGTCACGCACGAGATGGGCTTCGCCCGCGAGGTCTCCGACCGCGTGATGTTCTTCGACCAGGGCTGCATCGTGCACGACGCCCCGCCGGCCGAGTTCTTCGGCAACCCGGCCAACGACCGCATCCGCGCGTTCATCGGCCGCATGAGCAGCTGAGCCGAAGCCGCCGGCTGCGCGGTGACCCCGCGGCGCGCCGGACCGGCACCCCTTCCGGCGCCTCAATCGCTCCTAAAAATATAGCTGATTGCGCTGGCTAGCGTTGGCTTTCAAGGCATTTTGTATTTGAAACCCTTGCCTGGCAAGCGCAAGCAGCTCCTGTTTTAATACCGCCGTCTTTGTCGGCGGCCTACCGATCTCCTTGTTCCGTATGCGCTCCGAACGCCAGGGCCTGCTGGCCCTTCTGCTGGTCACCATGGTTTGGGGAACCACCTTCCCGGCGATGAAGATGCTGTCCGCTCACCTGGACGCGCTGCAGATCATCTGGCTGCGCTTCGCCATCGCCCTGGCCGTGCTCAGCCCGCTGTGGCGCGGCATGCGCCGCGCCGAGCAGCGCTGGGGCCTGCTGCTGGGCGCCCTGCTGTTCCTGGCGTTCTGGCTGCAGATCGAAGGGCTGGCGCGCACCAGCAGCAACCGCAATGCCTTCGTCACCGGCCTGAACGTGCTCGTCGTGCCGCTGCTGGCCATGGCCGCGCTGGGCCGGCGCTACGGCTGGACGCTGTGGGCCGCCTGCGGCATGGCCCTGGCCGGCATGGCGCTCATGTTCCACGAGAACGAACCCTGGAACCTGGGCGATACGCTGACGCTCGCCAGCACGCTGTTCTACGCCCTCTACATCCTCACGCTGGAGGAGTGCGCGCGCCGCACGGCCGCGGCGCCGCTGCGGGCCACGCGCATGGCGGCCATGCAGGCGCTGGTGATGTTCGGCGCCGCCACCGTGCTGGTGGGCGTGCGCCACGGCGGCTATGCCGGGTCGCTAGCGCAGATCGCGCAGCTGGCGGACGGCGCCTGGATCGCGGTGGCCTACCTGGGCGTGGTGGCCAGCGTGCTGGTGGTGACGCTGCAGGCCTGGGGGCAGCAGCGCGTGGACGCCATGCGCAGCGCCATCGTCTTCGGCCTGGAACCGGTCTTCGCCGCGCTCACCGCCTGGGCCCTGATCGGCGAGCGCCTGGGCTGGGCCGGCGTGGGCGGGGCCGCGCTCATCGTGGCCGCACTGATCGTCAGCCAGCTGCAGCCGCCGCGCGCGCCGCTGGCCGCCGGCTGAGGCCGGCCCGGCCTTCTCCATTCACCTGGGTCCGTGGAGCGGCGGGCCTGCCGGGCGCCGCAGCGCCGCGCTGTCAGGGCGCGGGCGCCGGCGCCATCACCGGCACGTCGGCCGCGCGGCGCGGCGTGCCGATGGGCGCGCCGGCCTGGCCCTTGGAGACGGCGGCCAGGTCCTGCTCGCTGGGGTAGTCGCCCTGCAGCCAGTAGTCGAACACGCGGCGCACGATGGGCGCCGCCGCGGCCGCGCCGAAGCCGGCGTTCTCGACGATCACTGCCACGGCGAGGCGGGGGCTCTCCACCGGCGCGTAGGCGGCGAACAGCGAATGGTCGCGCTGGTGCTCCTCCAGCGCCTTGGCGTTGTACTTCACGTTCTGGCCCAGGCTCACCGCCTGCGCCGTGCCGGTCTTGCCGGCCGCGGTGTAGGGCGCCCCGGCGAACACGCGCGTGCCCGTGCCGGCCTTGATCACGGCGGTGAGCCCGTTGCGCACGACCTCGACGTTCTTGGGCGAGTAGCCCAGGTTCTCGCCGGGCGGCTGCGGCACCTCGGTGACGGCGCCGGTCACCGTGTCGCGCACGGCCTTCACCAAATGCGGCCGGTAGCGCATGCCGCCGCTGGCCAGCGTGGCCTCGGCCGAAGCCAGCTGCAGCATGGTGAAGTTGTTGTAGCCCTGGCCGATGCCCAGCGACACCGTCTCGCCCGAATACCAGCGCTTGAGTTCAGGGCGCTTGTAGGTATTGCGCTTCCACTCGGTGCTGGGCAACACGCCGCGCACTTCGCCGTTGAGGTCGATGCCGGTGATCTGCCCGAAGCCCAGCGGCTTCATGAAGTCGTGGATGGCGTCCACGCCCATGTCCACCGCCAGCGAATAGAAATACGTGTTGCTGGAGAACTGGATGGCGCGCACCATGTCCACGCCGCCCAGGCCGCCCTCGTGGCTGCGGAAGGTGCGGCCGCCATACGAATAGAAGCCGGGGTCGTTGTAGACCTGGGTGGGCGAGCGCTTGTTCAGCTCCAGCGCCGCCAGCGCCATGAAAGGCTTGTAGGTCGAGCCCGGCGGGTAGGTGCCGCGCAGGGCGCGGTTGAGCAGCGGCTTGTCGATCGACTCGTTGAGCGCCTGCCAGTTCTCCACGTCGATGCCTTCGACGAAGAGGTTGGGATCGAACGTGGGCTTGGACACCAGCGCCAGGATCTCGCCGTTGCGCGGATCGATCGCCACCAGCGCGCCGCGCCGGTCGCCGAACATGTCTTCCACCAGCTTCTGCAGCTTGATGTCCAGCGACAGCATCACCGTGTTGCCCGGCGTGGCCGGGTGGCTGGCCAGGCGCCGAACGGCGTGGCCACCGGCCGAAGTCTCCATGCGCTCCACGCCGGTCAGGCCGTGCAGCGTGGTCTCGAAGCTCTGCTCCACGCCCAGCTTGCCGATGTGGTCGGTGCCGCGGTAGTTGGCCGCGTCCTCGGAGTCCTCGATGCGCTCCTTCTCGCGCTGGTTGATGCGCCCGATGTAGCCGATGGCGTGGCTGGCCACCTCGCCCAGCGGGTAGTTGCGGAACAGCCGCGCCTTGATGTCCACGCCCGGGAAGCGGTAGCGCTGCGCGGTGAAGCGCGCCACCTCCTGGTCGGTCAGGCGCGTGCGGATCGGCAGCGATTCGAAGCTGCGCGACTCCTCCATCAGCCGCTTAAAGCGGCGGCGGTCGCGCTGGTGGATCTCGACCACCTTGGCCAGCTCGTCGATGGTCTCTTCCAGCCCGTCGACCTTGGAGGGGGTGATCTCCAGCGTGTAGGCCGAATAGTTGGTGGCCAGCACCACGCCGTTGCGGTCCATGATGAGGCCACGGTTGGGCACGATGGGCACCACCGCCGTGCGGTTGCTTTCGGCCTGGTCGGCCAGATCGGCATGGCGCACCACCTGCAGCACGAACAGGCGCGCGACGATCAAACAGAACGCCAGGAAAACGACCAGCCCGATGACCAGCACCCGCCGCCGGAAACGCGCGGCGTCCGCCTCGGTGTTGCGCAGCTCGGTCATGTGCCGACTCCCGGGCCGACGCGGACCGGTTCAGGCCGCGCGGCGCAAGGGGAGAAGCCGGTGCGGGGGCGGCGCAGCCGCTCGGGGCGTTGCATCATCGTCAGAGCGGGCGGTTCTGGTCGCGGTCCGGCGGCCGGCGCTGCGGCGCCAGCAGCGCCCAGGTGGCCAGCGGCCACAGCAGCGCTTCGAGGAACGGCGCAAGAATGCCTTCGATGCCCGGCAGGATGCCGCCGGCCAGCAGGCGCACCAGCAATTCGATGGCATGCGCCACGATGAACAGCGGCAGCACCTGCAGCGCCTGCGACGGCACGCTGAACCACAGCAGCCGGCGGTGGGCGAAGATGGCGCCGTACATCAGCGCGCTGTAGGCCAGCGCGTGCTGGCCCAGCAGGGCGGCCTGGTACACGTCCATGCACAGGCCCATGGCAAAGGCCACGCCCATGCCCACGCGCGAAGGCTGGTGCACGCCCCAGAAGACCAGCAGCACCATCACCCAGTCGGGCGTCCACACCACGCGGCCCAGCGGCAGCATGTTCAGGGCCAGCCCGGCGATCAGGCTGGCGGCGATGAAGGCGGGGCTGACGGGCAGCAGCAGCGGCTGCCCCTTGGGCATGATCATCGGCGGCCTCCGCGCTTGGGTTGCACCGCCGGGGCCGGGCGTTCGGGCAGTTCGGCCACCAGCGGCTTGAGCACCATCACGTGCCGCGCGCCATACACCTGCGCGAGCGGCGTGCAGTAGATGCGGGCGAAGGCCGAGTCGGCGCGGCGCTCCACGCGCACCACGCGGGCCACGGGCAGGCCCGGCGGGTACAGGCCGTCCACGCCGCTGGTGGTGAGCAGGTCGCCCTCCTGCACATCGGCGTTGCCGGGCATGAAGCGCAGTTCCATGCCGCCGCCGTGCCCGGCGATCGGGTCGCCATAGGCCACGCTGCGGGCGCCGGTGCGCACGTTGAGCACGGGAATGGCCTGGTCGCGGTCGACGAGCAGCGTGACCTCGCTCAGGAACGGGTGCACGCGCGTCACCTGGCCCAGGATGCCGCCCTCGTCGAGCACGGGCGAGCCCAGCTCCACCCCGGCCGTCTGGCCGCGGTCGATCATCACCCGGCGGGTGTAGGGGTCGGCCGTGTCGTAGATGACCTGGGCGGCCTGCGACGGCGTGTCCAACCGCTCGCGCAGCTCCAGCAGCTTGCGCAGCCGGGTGTTCTCCTGCAACAGCAGCTCGGTCTGGTTGGCCCGCTGCGACATCTCGGCCATCCGCCGCTCGGCGGCATCCTTGCTCTCCTCGGCCGCCTGCAGCGACTGGAAATAGCCCGCCCCGCGCCCCGCGAACTCCACCGGCTGCAGCATGGTCCACTGCAGCGGGTACAGCACCGCCGAGATCGCCTTGCGCACGGGCTCGGTGATCTGGAAGCGCGCATCCGCCACCATCAAAAACAGCGCCAGGGCGCTGTAGAGGGCTAGACGGGAAAGAGGAGACGGCCCCTGCCGGAAAAAGGACGGCGCGGAACGGTCCAGGGTTCCCAGAGGCATCGGAGGAATCGTGTTGTGTCGACCGCGCAGCGCGCTATCACGCCGTCAAAAATCGGTGCGCATCCCCGCCAGCAGACGCCGTGGAACGGGCTTGGCCCGGCCACTGGCGTCGTCCCCCTTCCCGCATTGCGCAGCCATGCGAGAGAAGGGGGAGGCGGCACAGCCGCTCAGGGGGTTGGCTCCGCTGCATCACTCGCTCGTGAAGATGCTGCCCTGGCGGTCCATGCGCTCCAGGGCGATGCCGCAGCCGCGCACCACGCAGGTCAGCGGGTCTTCGGCCACCAGCACAGGCAGGCCGGTCTCTTCGGCCAGCAGGCGGTCCAGATCGCGCAGCAGCGCACCGCCGCCGGTGAGCATCATGCCGCGCTCGGCGATGTCGGCGCCCAGTTCGGGCGGGGTCTGTTCCAGCGCGTTCTTCACGGCGGAGACGATCTGGTTCAGCGGATCGGTCAGCGCTTCCAGCACTTCGTTGCTGGAGATCGTGAAGCTGCGCGGCACGCCTTCGGACAGGTTGCGGCCCTTGACTTCCATCTCGCGCACCTCGGAGCCGGGGAAGGCCGACCCGATGTTCTTCTTGATGGCTTCGGCCGTCGGCTCGCCGATCAGCATGCCGTAGTTGCGGCGGATGTAGCTGATGATGGCTTCGTCGAACTTGTCGCCGCCCACGCGGACGCTGCCCTTGTAGACCATGCCGCCCAGCGAGATCACGCCCACTTCGGTCGTGCCGCCGCCGATGTCCACCACCATGGAGCCCGAGGCTTCGGACACCGGCAGGCCGGCGCCGATGCCGGCGGCCATGGGTTCTTCGATGAGGTAGACGGCGGTGGCGCCGGCGGCCTCGGCCGCGTCCTTGATGGCGCGGCGCTCGACCTGGGTGGAGCCGCAGGGCACGCAGATGATGATGCGCGGGCTCGGCGTGAGCAGCGTGCGCGGGTGCACCATCTTGATGAACTGCTTGATCATCTGCTCGGTGATCACGAAGTCGGCGATCACACCGTCCTTCATCGGGCGGATGGCTTCGATGTTGCCCGGCACCTTGCCCAGCATGGCCTTGGCTTCGTGGCCGACGGCCTGGATGACTTTCTTGCCGTGGGGGCCGCCTTCGTGGCGGATGGCGACGACGGAAGGCTCGTCCAGCACGATGCCCTTGTCGCGGGCGAAGATCAGGGTGTTAGCTGTGCCAAGGTCAATGGCAAGGTCGGTGGAGAAGTACCGACGGAAAGCTCCGAACATTCAAGAATCCTCTCAGGCACGGCATGCACGTCGGCGTGCCGTCGCCGGGTATTAGGGGGTGTTTATTAGCTTTTTTCGCACAATGACCGGCAGTTTCGAGGCTATTGCGACAAAGCCGGGATAATACCCTATCCCCTGTGAATAACTCCCCGCGGCGTACTCCGGAATTGAGCTTTACATCCCGTTGCCCGCGCTGAAATCCCCTATGGCACTGACACCCCAGGACATCGGCCGCATCGCCAACCTGGCGCGGCTCGAATTGAGCCCCGCAGACAGTGAGCGCACGCTCACTCAACTCAATGACTTCTTCGGCATCGTCGAGAAGATGCGGGCTGTGGATACCACCGGCATCGCCCCCCTGCCGCACCCCATCGCGGTGATCCAGCCGGTCGCCCTGCGCCTGCGCGACGACGTCGCCAGCGAGCCCGACCAGCGCGAGGCCAACCAGCGCAGCGCGCCCGCCGTCGAGCGGGGCCTGTTCCTGGTGCCCAAGGTCATCGAGTGAAGGAAGCCGCATGACCGATATCAAGACTTCCGCCCTGCACGACCTCGGCGTCGCCGAGCTCTCGCGCCAGCTGGCCGCCAAACAGGTGTCCGCCGTCGAGGCGGCCCAGCACTTCCTGGCCCGCGCCCAGGCCCACCAGTCCCTGGGCGCCTTCGTGGCCGTCAACGAAGAGACCACGCTGGCCCAGGCCCGCGCGCAGGATGCCGCCATTGCCGCCGGCACGGCCGGCCCGCTGGCGGGCGTGCCCATCGCGCACAAGGACATCTTCGTCACACGCGACTTCCCCACCACGGCCGGCTCGAAGATGCTGGCCGGCTACCGCTCACCCTTCGACGCCACCGTGGTCACCCGCCTGGCCGACGCCGGCGCGGTGACCCTGGGCAAGCTCAACTGCGATGAATTCGCCATGGGCTCGGCCAACGAGAACTCCGCCGTCGCCCCCGTGGGCAGCGACGCCCCGGCGCCGGTGCGCAACCCCTGGGACACGGCCCGCGTGCCCGGCGGTTCGTCCGGCGGCAGCGCCGTAGCGGTGGCTGCGCGCCTGGCCCCGGCCGTCACCGGTACCGACACCGGCGGCTCCATCCGCCAGCCCGCCTCGTTCTGCGGCATCACCGGCATCAAGCCCACGTATGGCCGCGCCAGCCGCTACGGCATGATCGCCTTCGCCTCCAGCCTGGACCAGGCCGGCCCGATGGCCCGCAGCGCCGAAGACTGCGCCCTGCTGCTCTCGGCCCTCTGCGGCCCGGACCCGGACCGCGACTCCACCAGCCTGGATGTGCCGGCCGAGAACTTCAGCGCCCAGCTGAATGACAGCATCGACGGCCTGCGCATCGGCATCCCGGCCGAGTTCTTCGGCGAGGGCCTGGCGCCCGACGTGCGCGCCGCGGTGGATGGCGCGCTCAAGGAATACGAAAAGCTCGGCGCCCAGCTGGTACCCATCACGCTGCCGCGCACGGAGCTGTCCATCCCGGTGTACTACATCATCGCGCCGGCCGAGGCGTCGTCCAACCTGAGCCGCTTCGACGGCGTGAAGTTCGGCCACCGCGCCAAGGACTACACCGACCTGCTGGACATGTACAAGAAGACGCGCGCCGAAGGCTTCGGCGACGAGGTCAAGCGCCGCATCATGATCGGCACCTACGTGCTGTCCCACGGCTACTACGACGCCTACTACCTGCAGGCGCAGAAGATCCGCCGCATGATCGCCGACGACTTCCAGAACGCGTTCAAGGACTGCGACGTGATCGCCGGCCCGGTGGCGCCCACAGTGGCCTGGAAGCTCGGCGAGCACGGCAACGACCCGCTGGCCGACTACCTGGCCGACATCTTCACCCTGCCCGCGTCGCTCGCCGGCCTGCCCGGCATGAGCGTGCCCGCCGGCTTCGGCGAAGGCGGCATGCCCGTGGGCCTGCAGCTCATCGGCAACTACTTCCAGGAAAGCCGTCTGCTCAACGCCGCGCACCGCCTGCAGCAGGCGACCGACTTCCACCTCCGCCAGCCGGGAGGCCTGTGACATGACCACCAGCAAACTGATCCACGGCTACGAGGTCGTCATTGGCTTCGAGACCCACACCCAGCTCGCCACGCAATCGAAGATCTTCAGCCGCGCGCCCACGGCCTTCGGCGCCGAGCCCAACACCCAGGCCTGCGCGGTGGACCTGGCCCTGCCCGGCACGCTGCCGGTGATGAACCGCGAGGCCGTGGCCTGCGCTATCAAATTAGGACTGGCTCTCGGCTCCACGATTGCGCCAGAGAGCATTTTTGCCCGCAAGAACTACTTCTACCCGGATCTGCCCAAGGGCTACCAGATCAGCCAGTTCGAGATCCCCGTGGTGCAGGGCGGCGAGGTGTCGTTCTACCTGGGCGACGAGAAGAAGACCGTGCGCCTGGTGCGCGCCCACCTGGAGGAAGACGCGGGCAAGTCGCTGCACGAGGACTTCATCGGCCAGAGCGGCATCGACCTGAACCGCGCCGGCACGCCGCTGCTGGAGATCGTGACCGAGCCGGACATCCGCTCCAGCGAGGAAGCCGTGGCCTACGCCAAGGAGCTGCACAAGATCGTCACTTGGATCGGCATCTGCGACGGCAACATGCAAGAGGGCAGCTTCCGCTGCGACGCCAACGTGTCCGTGCGCAAGCCCGGCCAGCCGCTGGGCACGCGCCGCGAGATCAAGAACCTGAACTCGTTCAAGAACATGCAGCAGGCGATCGACTACGAGATCCGCTGGCAGATCGAGGAAATCGAGGACGGCCGCGCGATCCAGCAGGCCACGGTGCTGTTCAACCCCGACACCGGCGAGACGCGTTCCATGCGCACCAAGGAAGACGCTGCCGACTACCGCTACTTCCCCGACCCGGACCTGCCGCCGCTACAGATTTCGCAGCACTGGGTCGATGAACAGCGGGCGCTGATGCCCGAATTGCCGCGCGCCATGGCCGCGCGCTTCGTGGCCGACTACGGCCTGCCGGAATACGACGCCACGACGCTCACGCAGTCCAAGGCGATGGCGGCCTACTTCGAAGAGGCGGCGAAGGCCAGCGGCAGCCCCAAGCTGGTCAGCAACTGGATCATGGGCGAGGTCTCGCGCCGCGTGAACGCAGGCGAGCTGGACATCGCCGCCGCGCCGGTGAACGCTGCGCAGCTCGCGGCCCTGGTGCGGCGCATCGCCGACGGCACCATCTCCAACAACGCCGGCAAGCAGGTGTTCGAGGCGCTGTGGACCGGAGAGGGCCAGGACGTGGACGCCGTCATCGAGGCCAAGGGCCTCAAGCAGATGAACGACTCCGGCGCGCTGGAGAAGATCATCGACGAGGTGATCGCCGCCAACCCGGCCAACGTGGAGCAGTTCAAGGCGGGCAAGGACAAGGCGTTCAACGCCCTGGTCGGCCAGGCCATGAAGGCGAGCAAGGGCAAGGCCAACCCGCAACAGGTCAACGACCTGCTGCGCGCGCGACTCGCGGCGCTCTGAGCGCCGCTTCAGCCCCGGCAAACGACAACGGCCTCCTCGGAGGCCGTTTTTCTTGGGGTGCGGCGCAGCGTCAGGCCACTCTCTTCGGCGCCCGTTGGCACCGCAGCGGCTCAGGGCGCGCGGGTGCCCGGCACGGCCGCGTTCTGCGCCGCCCATAGCACGCGCAGCTGGGCCAGTTCGGCGTCGAAGCGCTGGTGCACGCGCCGCTTTTCCTGGTCCTGCGCGTCGATGAAGCGCCGCTGCTCGGCCAGTCCGTCGTCGATCTCGGCCAGTTGGCGGCGCAGCGGCAGGGGGGCCTTGGACGGGTCCTTGCGGTAGAACTCCATCTCGCCGTCGAGCTTGCGGCGGTCGCGCTGCAGATCATCTGCCCGCTTGTTCGCCACGGCCACGACCTCGTCGATCTGTTGCAGGGCCGCTGCGCGCTCCACATCGTGGGCCGCCTTGTCCGGGTAGCGGGTCACCAGGGCGCGCTCGCGGCGGCGCTCCTCGGCGATGCGCGCGCGTTCCTCGGCCTCCTTGCGGCGCTCGGCCTCCTGGGCCGCGCGCTCCAGTTCGGTCAGGGTCGGGCCGAGGCGGCGGCGCTCCAGGCCCGTGCCGTCCAGCACGCGCTGCTCACGGTCCACGCACTCGGCAATGGGCCGGTCCGCCGTCAGGCGGCGGCCCTGGCGGTCCACGCAGGAGTAGACCTGCCCGGAAGACGGGGGCTGCTGCGCCCAGGCGTAGCCGCCCAGCACCGCCAGCAGAAGGAAACCCGGGATCGCTCGCATCAACTCGGCCGCTCCTTGTGTGTCCGTTGCCTGTGTGCCGGGCCGCAGGGCCCGGCCCCGGCTCAGCCTTCCTGAACGCCGTAGCGCTGGCGGTAGGCCAGCACGCGCTCGTGGTGGCCGTGCACCTCGGCGCCGCCACCCTCCTGGGCCAGATACTGCAGCAAATCCGACAGCTTGGCGATGGTGCACACCTGCATGCCCAGGGTGTTGCGCACGTACTGCACGGCGCTGTGGTCCACGTCCTGTCCGTTCTCGGTGGCCTTTTCCTGGCGGTCCAGCGCAATCGCCATGGCATGCGGGGTGGCGCCTGCGGCACGGATCAGGGCGATGGATTCGCGCGCGGCGGTGCCGGCGGACATGACATCGTCCACGATCAGCACGCGGCCCTGCAGCGGCGCGCCGACCAGCGTGCCGCCCTCGCCATGGTCCTTGGCCTCCTTGCGGTTGTAGGCGAAGGGCACGTTGTGGCCGTGGCGGGCCAGCTCCACGGCGACCGTCGCGGCCAGCGGAATCCCTTTGTAGGCAGGGCCGAAGACCATGTCGAATTCGATGCCGCTGGCGATCAGCGCTTTTGCATAGAATTCCGCGAGCCGGCCCATCTTGGCGCCGTCGTCGAACAGCCCCGCGTTGAAGAAATACGGGCTCATGCGGCCGGCCTTGGTCTTGAATTCGCCAAAGCGCAGCACGCCCGATTCCACGGCGAACCGCACGAACGCCTGCGCCAGACGGTCCTTGTCTTCTTCTTTTGTCAGCGCTTGCGCGTTGTCAGTCACCATGGATGCTTCCTTGTTCAAGTTAACCAGCCTCAACCTCAACGGCATCCGCTCCGCAGCCTCCAAAGGGGTCGTGGAATGGATCGCCGCGACCCGGCCGGATTGTATTTGCGTGCAGGAGATCAAGGCCCAGTCGGCCGACATCCAGGGGCGCTTCGAGGAGCTGGCGGGCCTGAAGGGCCACTTCCAGTTCGCAGCCAAGAAAGGCTACTCCGGCGTGGGCATCTACACGCGGCACGAACCGAGCGATGTCGTCGTGGGCTATGGCTCGACGGAGTTCGACGCCGAGGGGCGCTACGTGGAGGTGCGCTTCGACACGCCGGCCCGCAAGCTGTCCATCATCAGCGCCTACTTCCCCAGCGGCTCCTCGGGCGAGGAGCGGCAGCTGGCCAAGTACCGCTTTCTGGCCGAATTCCACCCGCACCTGATGCGCCTGAAGGCCGAGCGCGAGTTCATCCTGTGCGGCGACATCAACATCGCCCACCAGCAGATCGACCTGAAGAACTGGCGCAGCAACCAGAAGAACAGCGGCTTCCTGCCCGAAGAGCGGGCCTGGATGACCCAGCTGCTGCACACCACCGAGGTGACGGGCGGCCTCATCGACGTCTATCGCCGCCTGCAGCCCACCGCCACCGACACCGCCTACACCTGGTGGAGCAACCGGGGCCAGGCCTACGCCAACAACGTGGGATGGCGGCTCGACTACCACCTGGCCACGCCGGCGATCGCCGCGCTGGCGCGCACCGAAGAGATCTACAAGCAGCAGAAGTTCTCGGACCACGCGCCCATCACCGTGGGCTACGACCTGGCGCTGTGACGGTGGGTGGTGGGCAGGAAGCGGCCGGCCGCGCGCCGCACCGCCGACCTGCGGAGCACACCGGCCACCGCTACTGAATTAGTAGCTATCTGCGCTTGATGGACGGGCGCCAGAGGCCATTTTCACTAGTAACAGCGGGACATCACAGCCGTAAGCTCCCCAGACCGGGCGCCGCCCACACCGGAGCCGGCACGGTACGGCGGGGCGCGCTCCCTGCAACCTGGACCCCCGGTCCCCGCCCGCCACGGCTGCCGCGCCCGGCGCGCCGGATCAGTCCGCAGCCACGCGGTTGCGCCCCCGGTCCTTGGCGCGGTAGAGCGCGCGGTCGGCCATGCGCAGCAGGCCGGCGACGGTGTCGGCCTCTTCCTCCTCGCCGCCCGCCACATCGCGCGCAGGGCGGCGCGTCACCGCGCCCACGCTGACGGTCACGTGGCCGCAGGGGCTTTCCGGGTGCGGCAGGCGCAGGGCATCGACGGCGGCACGCAGCCGTTCGGCCACGGCCAGGGCGCCCTCTTCGTCGGTGGAGGAGAGGATGACGACGAACTCCTCGCCACCGTAGCGGCTCACGACATCGCCCGGCCGGCTGGCGCCCTCCGCGAGCACCGCGGCCACGGCGCGCAGGCACTCGTCACCGGCGATATGGCCCAGGCGGTCGTTGTAGGGTTTGAAATAGTCCACATCGGCCATGCAGACCGACAGCGGGCGCTGCTCTCGGCGCGCCCGGGCGATCTCCCGCGACAGGCGCTCGTCGAGGTAGCGCCGGTTGTACAGGCCGGTGAGGTAGTCCTGCTGGGCGTAGTGTTCCAGACGGTAGTTGGCCTCGGTGAGCTGCTGCTCGACCTGCTTGCGCCGCGTGATGTCCGTCCACGCGACGGACAGCCCGATCACCCGGCCCAGCGCATCGTTCATTGCGGAGGACACCGCGTAGAACCACTGGCCCTGCCATTCGAACTCATGGTCTTCCAGCGGTTGCCCTTCCTGCAGGCATTGCAGCCCCGCAGCCATGCGCTCCCAGGCCGCCGGGAACAGCCGGGCCAGCAGCGTGCCCCGGAGGCCGTCGGTGGAGCCGCCCAGCATCTGGGCCATGGCCTGGTTGAGCAGCACCAGCCGGCCGTCCAGGTCGACCGTGCACAGCGCCACCGGCGCCGTGTCGTAGATGCCTTCCAGCTGCAGGAAGCGCTCGCCCAGATCCGACAGATCCCGGTCGATGCCGCGGTAGCCGCGCAGGCTGCCGTCGGGCGCGAACAGCGGCACGCCGCTGGTCTCGAGCACGACGATGCGGCCGTCCGGACGCACGTTGCGGTTGATCAGGCCCGAAAAAGGCCGGGCCGCCGAGACGATGGTGCCGAAGGCGCGGCCCACCCGCTCGGCCTCGGCCGGTGGCATGAAGTCGAAAGGGGTCTTGCCGATCACCTCCGCAGGCGTGCGCCCCAGCAGCTGCGTGACCATGGCCGAGCAGTAGGTGTAGCGGCCCTGCGCATCCACTTCCCAGATCCAGTCGGAGTTGTGGTCGAGGATGTCCTGCAGCCGTTCGAGGTCCTCCAGGCTGGCCAGGGGAAAGATGGGACGGGAACTCATGCCCGCGATCCTAGTGCAGCCGCAGGCACCGTCGGCCCCAGGCCCCAAGCTGCTGCCGCACGCGGCTCAGCAAACACGGCCCCGCACCGCCGCGGCGATCTGCTGCGCCAGCTGCCGGACGGCGGTCTGGTGCGCCTCGGCCAGACCCGCCGGGTCGGCCGGCGCGTCCAGCGCGATGCGGCTGCTGCAGGTGAGCCGGGTGGGAGCGTCTGACGAGAGATTGGCTGCCCAGTCGCTGTCCAGCAGCAACTGCCGGCCGGGCCAGGCGTCGAGCCGGCGCACTTCCACCTTGATGCGCCATACCGCGGCGCCTGGCTGGCGCGGCAGGCCGGCGGTGTCCGGCGCGCCCAGCTGGGATGCGAGCTGCGCGGACAACGCTGCCTGCAGTTCATCGCTGAGCGGGCTGGCCCAGCGTTGGCGGTCCAGCACGGCCACGCCGGCGTCGCCCTGGCGCACCACCAGCTGCGAGCGGTCGAGCATCTCGGGCATGCCCACGGGCAGCACTTCGATCAGGAACGGCGCGCGCGGCGCGGCGGCGGCTTCTGCCGGGGCGGGCGAAGCGAGCGTGTAGTACTGGACCGGTGCGGAAGAGCAGGCCGCCAGCGCGGCCAGGCCCAGCACGGCTGCGGCGGTGCGAAGAATGCGCGGCTTCATCGGTTCGTCTCCTGAAGGGGCTTGCGGGGAAGGGGCGACACGGCCTGCGGCTGCAGCGGCGCGTCCTTCGGGCGGCCGCTGAACAGCGATTCAGGATGCTCGCCGAGCAGATCGGTCAGTGAGCGCACCGAGCGGGCGGTGCGGCGCAGTTCCTGCAGCGTCTGGCCCAGGTCCTGCCGCAGGGGCGCATCTTCGGACACCAGCTCCTGCGCAGCGCCCAGGGCCTGCTGCGCGCTGCGCATGGTGTTGGCGGCCTCGGGCAGCACCTCGCCATTGACCTGGCCCAGCGTCTGGTCGAAGGTGCCGAGCGTCTTGTCCAGCGTGCCCAAGGTCTTGTTCATCGTGCCCAGCGAGGCATCGAGGTTGCGCCCGATGGAGTCGAGCGGCATCTTCTCGACCTTGGCGACGATGCTGCCGATCTGCTCCTGCAGCTTGTCGAATTCGCCGCGCACGGTGGGCAGCACCAGCGGGCGTGCCGCCACGTCGAAAGGCACGGACGGCGTGTTGCGGATGAAGTCGAGCGAAACGTAGAGCTGGCCCGTCAGGATGTTGGCCGACTTGGCCTGGGCCCGCAGGCCGTTGGCCACCATGATCTTCAGGAACTGCGCGCCCTGCTCGTCGGCCGTGCCCTGCAGGTTGGGCAGCTTCTGCAGAACCTTGCCCAGACGTTCCGGGAAGACCTCGGTGTCCACCACCGACAGGAACCGGCGGCGGGTGGCGTCGTAGTCCAGCTGGATGGACGTCACGTGCCCCAGGTCGATGCCCGAGAACTCGACCGGTGCGCCCACGGCGAGGCCGCGCAGCGACTGCTCGAAGTACAGACGGATCTGCTGCGCCGGGCCGTCGGGCGGCGCCAGCGCGGCCTGTTGGTCCTTCTCCAGCGGGAAGCGGGCGTTCTCGGGTGCCGGCTCGCCGCCTTGCGCGCCAGGCTGCGCGGCGAACGCGATGCCGCCCGCCAGCACCGTGGCGAGCGACTGGGTGTTGAGCTTGAGGCCGCTGGCGCTGAGCGACACATCCACGCCGCTGGCGTTCCAGAAGCGGGCATTGGTGGTGACGAACTTGTCGTACGGTGCATCGATGAACACCTGCACGCTGACCCCGCGGCCATCTTCGTCGAGGTTGTAGGCGGCCACCCGCCCGACCTGGATGCGCCGGTAGTACACCGGCGAGCCGATGTCCAGCGAGCCGAGATCGTCCGCCCGGACGACGAAGGTGCGGCCGGGCATGCCGCCGATGACGGGCGGGGGCGTTTCCAGGCCCGTGAACTCGCGGCCGGATTCTTCCGACGTCCCTTCGTCCACGCCGATGTAGGCGCCGGACAGCAGCGTGTCGATGCCCGAGACGCCGCCCGCCCCGATGCGCGGGCGCACCACCCAGAAACGCGAATCAGCGCGCGCCAGGCCGGCCGCGTTCTTCACCAGCGACACGGTCACGACCACGTGCGAGCGGTCCTCGCTCAGCGCGATGGCCGACACGCCCCCGACCGTGACGTCCTTGTATTTCACCGGTGTCTTGCCCGCCTCCAGGCCGGCCGCGGTCTTGAACCGGATCTTCACCTCCGGCCCGTTGGCATACCAGGCGTGGACGAGCATCGACAGGCCGATCAGGCAGGCGATCACCGGCACCAGCCACACCGGCGACACGCGCCAGCGCGAGCGCGCGATATCGGGGCCGGCCAGTTCCGGCGGGGGAAGGGGTGTGCTACTCATGGTTCTCTCCGTCCCACGTCAGCCGGGGATCGAAACTCATCGACGACAGCATGGTGAGGATCACTACCATGCCGAAGAAAAGGATGCCGATGCGCGGCTCGATGTCGCTCAGCGCATGGAACTTCACCAGGGCCGCGACGATGGCCACCACCAGCACGTCCAGCATGGACCAGTAGCCGATCATCTCCACCATCCGGTACATGCGGGCCCGCTCGCGCATGGCCCAGGTGCTGCGCCGCTGGGCGGTCACCAGCAGCAGGCCCAGCACCAGGAACTTGGTGCACGGCACCGCCACGCTGGCGATGAAGATCACCAGGGCGATCCCGTACGAGCCCGACTGCCAGAACTGCAGCACGCCCCCCATGATGGTGCTGTCTGCGCCATCGCCGAGCATGCGCGTGTACATGACGGGCAGGACGTTGGCCGGGATGTAGAACACCACCGCGGCCAGCAGCAGGGCCCAGGCCCGGGCGATACTGTCCGGCCGGCGGCGGTGCAGTGGGGCGCCGCAACGGGGGCATCCCGCGCGCGGGGAGGCGTCCAGCCAGTCCTCGCAGACCAGCCCGCAGTCGTGGCAGGCCACCACGCCCAGGCGGCGGGCGGTGGCGGGGGGCGCAGCGGACTCAGGCATCGGCCTTCCGCGGAGCGGTCAGGTCCCAGAGCCAGTGGGTGTCGCGGTTGGCGATCAGTGTGAGCAGCACCATCAACGCCGCGGTGGCCCAGATGCCCGGCCCCGGAGCCACCTGCATGTAGCTGGACAGCTTGATCACCGCCACCAGAATGCCCAGCATGCACACCTCGATCATGCTCCACGGCCGCAGCGCCACCAGCATGCGCATGGCCTGCGCGAAGCCCGGTGCTCGCCGGCCCCGGCGGGCGTACAGCAGCACCCACAGCAGCAGCATGATCTGCAGGAAGGGCACCAGGATGATGGACAGCGCCGTCGGCACGGCGATGGGTGCGGCGGCGCCGTGCACCAGCGCCGCCACCGACTGCCACAGCGTGGCCTCGTTGTGCAGGCCCTGCAGGCTGATGCGGACGATGGGGTAGACATTGGCGATCAGGAACACGATGGCCGCCGCCACGGTGAGCGCGAGCCAGCGCTCGACATCCAGCCCGCTGGCCCGGTACAGCACCGCGCCGCACCGGCTGCAGCGCGCCACTTCCCCTGCGGCCAGGGGCCGGCGCGCATAGACAGCGTCGCAGTGCTCGCAGACCGTGAGTCCGGGAAAGATCTTCATCGGGGCACCAGAAGAGGCGAATAGGAGGGAAAACGACGCTGGAAAAAATAGACGTATTGTTCTAGTCTAGGCGAAAATCGAAAGCAATACCCGGCCGCCGCCAAGCGCTGTCGGCGGGTTCCTACGACGCACCTCCCCCTCCTCGCTGCCGCCCATGGCCACCCGCAAACCCCGTGCCGCCGCTCCCCCCGTTTCGCCGCCCCCGGCCGGCGCGCAGGCCGCCGCGCCCGGTGCCCGGCGCCCGCGCCAGCCCCGGGGCGAGGCGCGGGTGGACCAGATCCTCGGCGCCGCTGCGCGGCTCATCGCCCAGTCCGGTACGGCAGCGGTGTCCATCCACGCGGTGGCGCGGGAGGCCCGCACCTCCATCGGCTCGATGTACCACTTCTTCGCCGACCGCGAATGCCTGCTGCTCGCGCTGGCCGAGCGGCACCGCGGGCACCTGAGGCGCATCAACGAAGAGATTGCCCAGACGCCGGCCGCCACCTGGCACCAGCTGTCGGCACCCGCGGCCGTGGCCGCTCTGGTGACCCCCTTCATCGACCACCTGCGTCGGCACCCGGACTTTCTGCCGCTGATGCACGGACGCATGCACAGCCAGGATGACGCCGACTTCATCCGCGGCATCCGCCGCATGCTGCGGGCGCGCATGCCCCAGGCCAGCGCCCGGCAGCACGACCGCTATGCCGCCGTGATCCATGCCATGACCGCGGGCGGCATGCATGTCGGCTACGAGCGTGACCCGGGACAGCAGGACCTGTACCTGGAAGAGATTCCGCGGGCCATCGCCGCGTACCTGACCTTGATCGAGGCCGAGGCCAACGGCACTGCCGCCGGCGGGGGCCCCGCGCCCGTCAGCGCCGGAGCGGCTGTAGCAGCGCCTTGATCCGGCGCGCGAGCACCGCGATCTCGAAGCGCTTGGTCGGCAGCACCTCCATGCCGCGGTCCTCCGCATCGTCGCCATCGGTGCCACAAAAGGCAGGGCTGCGGTGAGCCCGAAAAAAGGCCCGCCGGCGGCGGGCCAACTTGCCTTGCAGGCAAGGTCTGCTGTCCGTCGGCACCGTCTGCCGACCCGCCCACTCTGCGGACTGCCCGCGGGCTGCGGCGTAGGAGGAGATGCCCCTTGCCACCGACAGCCCGCGCGGTGCAGGTGCAGCTCAGTGCCGACGCACGGGCGCAGTAACGTGGCCGCACTGTGGGCCTCCACTACGGCAACCCCTCCTCAGCCACCGTAGCAAGCTCGGGGTGCAGCACGCCGGAGGAGAGTTCACCCGGCCTCGCGCCGCGGCCAGCAAGACTTTTTTCTTAGACTGTGCCGTTCCCACGAATCACCAGCGCCTCGCCGCGCCCCTCCCACGCCATGCTCCAGTACCTCACGGTCCCTGTGACCGCCTTCCAGCAGAACGCCTCGCTCGTCTGGTGCGACGCGACCTCGGCCGCCGCCGTCATCGATCCGGGCGGCGACCTGGACCGGCTGCTGGCCGAGGCCGAGCGTCTGCAGCTGCGGCTCGCGCAGATCTGGCTCACCCACGCCCACATCGACCATGCGGGCGGCGCCGGCGAGCTGGCCGAGCGCCTGCAGCTGCCCATCGTCGGCCCGCACGAGGGCGACCAGTTCTGGATCGACGGCCTGCCGCAGCAAAGTGCCATGTTCGGCTTCCCGCCTGCGCAGGCCTTCACGCCCACGCGCTGGCTGCACGACGGCGACACGGTACAGATCGGGCAGGAGACGCTGCACGTACGCCACTGCCCGGGCCACACCCCCGGCCATGTGGTGTTCCATGCGCCGCAGATCGAGCGCTGCTTCGTGGGCGACGTGCTCTTCGCCGGCAGCATCGGCCGCACGGACTTCCCGCAGGGCAACCACCAGGACCTGATCGACAGCATCGTGCAGCGGCTGTGGCCCATGGGCGATGCGACGGTGTTCATTCCCGGCCATGGGCCCGAGAGCACGTTCGGCCGGGAGCGGCGCAGCAACCCGTACGTCGGCGGGACCTGACGGCGGTGGCAGCCCCGCCGCCTGATTGACCCACGTCAAGAAACGGTGGCACACCGCGGCGGCAGCTCCGGGAAAACCCTTAGTCCAGCCCCATCCGGGGGTAGCATGGCTGCAAACAAGAGGGGAGTGGCCGCCATCGGCGCCCATCGGTTCTCTTCTTGCGCGACTGCAAAGGAGAAGGTCATGTCCACCGCCGCACCGCCGAGTGCCCCCATCCAATCCCCGTTGGAGCCCGATTCATCCCGCAAGCTGGGCTTTCTGCTGCTGGGCCTGGTCCTTTACGTCATCGTGCTGACGCTGCCCACGCCGGCCGGGCTCAGCCCCTCCGGCCAGGTGGCGCTGGGCCTGCTGGCGCTGGTCGTCACGCTGTGGATCAGCGAGTGCGTCTCGCCCGCCAACAGCGCCGTCATCCTGACCGGCGCGGCCGTGCTGGGGCTGATGGGCAAGACCCTCACGCCCACCGGCCCGGTCATGAAGTCTGCCGACGCGCTGGGGGTCATGCTGACGGGCTTCTCGTCCACCGCCGTGCTGCTGGTGGCCGCGGCCCTGTTCCTGGCGGTGGCGCTCAAGCACACCGGCCTGGACCGCCGCGTGGCCCTGCTGGTGATGAGCCGCATCGGCATCTCGCCGGCCCGGCTCACGCTGGGCGCCATGCTGGTGGGCTTCGCCCTGGCGCTGTTCATCCCCTCGGCCACGGCCCGCGTGGGTGCCGTGATTCCCATCATGATCGGCATCACCGCGGCGCTGAGCCTGCCCGTCAACAGCACGCTGGGCGCCACGCTGCTGATCGTGACCGCCCAGGCCTGCTCCATCTTCAACATGGGCTTCAAGACCGGCGCGGCGCAGAACCTCATCAGCCTGGACTTCCTGCAAAAGGCGTTCGGCCACTCCGTGACTTGGGGACAGTGGTTCATCACCGCCCTGCCGTTCACGCTGGGCATGAGCGTGGTGCTGTTCTTCGCCGCCATGTGGCTGCTGCGCCCGCAGGTGCCGGACCAGGCGCAGGCCGCCGCCAAGCTGCGCGAACAGCTGGCCGCCATGGGCCCGGTGAGCGCGCCCGAGAAGCGGCTGATCGCCGTCGCCCTGCTGCTGCTGGTGATGTGGTCCACCGAGGGCGCCCTGCACCCGTTCGACACCACCACCACCACGCAGATCGGCATCGCGCTGCTGCTGATGCCGCGCATCGGCGTGATGCACTGGGCCCAGGCCGAGAAGCTCGTGCCCTGGGGCACGGTGGTGCTGTTCGCGGCCTCCATCTCGCTGGGCACGCTGCTGTCCAAGAGCGGCGCCGCCGCTTGGCTGGCGCAGCAGACCCTGGGCCAGCTGGGCCTGGCAGCGCTGCCGGTGGTGGCGGTGATCGGCGCGCTGTCGGTGTTCAGCATCGTGCTGCACCTGGGCTTCGCCTCGGCCACCGGCCTGGCCAGCACGCTGATCCCCATCTTCATCGCCTTCGCGCAGACCCTGCCGGTGAGCAAGGAAACCGCCTTCGGCATCGTGATGATCCAGAGCTTCGTCGTGTCGTTCGGCTTCATCCTGCCCACCAACGCCCCGCAGAACATGCTGTGCTACGGCACCGGTGCCTTCAACACCATGCAGTTCGCCAAGGTGGGCGTGGTGATGACGCTGGCCGGGCTGGCGCTCATCCTGCTGCTGTCGGCCACGGTGTGGCCCATGATGGGGGTGCTCTGAATGAGACGACACCCCCCTGCGCCGCTGCGCAGCTTCCCCCCGCTCTCCCCGTGCTGCGCACGGCGGGCAGGGGGACGACGCCAGTGGCCTGGCAAAGCCAGTTCCACGGCGTCTGCGGGCCTGGCCTGCTCCGCGGCCATCGGACGGATGACGCCGCGCCGGTTTCGTAAGTTGCAGGTGGCGCACAGCGCCAGGGAGAACTGACATGGGAGCAAGGATCGGCGTCATCGGCGCGGGACAGGTGGGCGCCGCCGCGGCCTACCTGCTGTCGTCCACGCCCGGGGTGAGCGAGATCGTGCTGGTGGACCTGGACACGGCCCGGGCCGCGGGCGAGGCGGCGGACATCGGCCACGCGGCGGCCTTCGGCACCTCGGCGCGGGTGCGCGAGGGGCACTATGCCGACCTGGCCGGCTGCGCGGTGGTGGTGATCACCGCGGGCGCCAGCCTCAAGCCGGGCCAGACCCGGCTGGAGCTGGTGCAGCAGAACCTGCGCATCGTGGACCGGATCGTCGAGCAGGTGCTACAGGCCGCGCCCGGCTGCGTGCTGCTGTTCGCCACCAACCCGGTGGACGTGATGCCGGCGCTGGCCGTGCAGCGCTGGGGCGTGCCGCCCGGCCGCGCCATCGGCACGGGCTGCATGCTGGACTCGATCCGCTTCCGCGACCGGCTGGCCCACCACCTGGCCGTGGCGCCCGGCTCGGTGCACGCCTACGTGTTCGGCGAGCACGGGGACTCGCAGGTGCTGCACTGGTCGTCGGCGCAGGCTGGGGGCGTGCCCATCCTGGAATTTGCCGCGCAGCGCGGCCAGCCCATCGACGCAGCCCTGCAGCACACCATCGCCGAGGACGTGCGCACGGCGGCCTACCGCATCAAGGCCGGCAAAGGCGTGTCCAACTTCGGCATCGGCGGCTGCATCGCGCGGCTGGTGCGTGCCATCGTGGGCGATGAGCACAGCGTGTTCTCGGTCTCCACCTACCTGCCCGAGCTGCAGGGCGTGCGCAACACCTGCGTGTCCCTGCCCCACGTGCTGAATGCGCAGGGCGCCAGCGCCCCGCTGCAGCCCCAATGGTCGGCGCAGGAAGAGGCGGCACTGCGCGCCAGCGCGGCCGTGCTGTCGGACACCATTGCGGGTGCGCTGCAGTCACTGCCTGCGCGGAGTGTTTAGCTATTATTTTTATAGCTGCCTGCTCTTATCCATCAAGCGCCACAGGCCGATTTGACTTGAATATCGGCGGAACCGCCGGTTCAGGCTGCCGGCTGCAGCACCCCGTGCATGGCGGCGGCGAAGCGCGGGTCGGCCATGGCGCCCACGTTGCAGCGCGACCAGCGGGACGGCGCCGACGGGTCCACGTGGAAGACGCGCCCGGGCGCCATGGTCACCTTGCGGGCCATGAGCTGCTCGGCCAGCGGCAGCGAATCCGCCACGCCGGGGAAGGCCACCCACAGGTAGAGGCTCTGCGCGCTGCGCGCGAACACCTCGCAGCCCTGCGCGTCCAGCCATGCCAGCGCCTGCGTGGTGGCCTGGCCCAGCTTCTGGCGCAGGCGCACCAGGTGGCGCTCGTAGTGGCCCTCGCGCAGCATCACGTCCACCATGCGCTCGCAGTATTCCGAGCCGCTCACGTGGATCAGCGCCTTCAGGTCGGCCAGGTCGCTGGCCAGCGCGTCGTTGCAGGCGATGAAGCCCACGCGCAGCGCGGCCGAGAACGACTTGGAGAAGCTGCCGATGTAGATGGTGCGCTCCAGCTGGTCGAGCGTGGACAGGCGCACGGCCGAGGTGGGCTTGAAGTCCGCCAGCGGGTCGTCTTCCACGATCAGCAGGTTGTGGCGTTCGGCCAGCTGTAGCACCTTGTAGGCCTTGGCGGCTGTGATGTCCGATCCCGTGGGGTTGTGGGCGAGTGATTGCGTGAAGAAAAGCCGCGGGCGCTCCTGCTGCAGCAGCGCGTCGAGCGCCGCGACGTCGGGCCCGTCGGCCAGGCGCGGCACGCCGATCACCCGCGCGCCAGCCAGCTTGAGCTTGCCGAACAGCGGGTAGTAGCCCGGCTCGTCCACCAGCACCTTGGCGTCCGGCGGCACGAAGTAGCGGATGACCAGGTCCATCGCGTCGTTGGCGCCATGCGTCAGCACCAATTGGCCGGGCGTCGCCTGCAGGCCGAAGTTGCCCAGCTTGCGCACCAGGCTGTCCCTCAGCGGCGCATAACCATAGCGGCTGCCGTAGCGGAACAGCGAGCCCAGACCCGTGCGCACCACCTTCTGGTGGTAGCGGTCCAGCCGCATGTCGGCCAGCCATTCGACCGGCGGAAAGCCGTCGCCCACGGCCACGGCGCCCGGCTCGGTCTTGAGCTGCTCGCGCATCAGCCAGACGATATCCATGGCGCGGCCCAGCTGGCCGGCGTCTTCCTGCGCCCGTTGCGCGGACCGCGCCGTGCCCAGCACGTAGAAGCCCGAGCCCCGGCGCGGCTCCACCAGCCCGCGCGAAACCAGCAGGTCGAACGCCGCCACGATGGTGTTCTTGGCATAGCGGTGCAACTGCGCCAGCTCGCGCAGCGACGGCAGCTTGTCGCCCGGCCGGTACACGCCGTCGGCGATCTGCTGGCCGATCAGGTCGGCCAACGTGTCGGCGATCGGCGCCGAACGCCCTCTGCTTTCCGCCATCGCGGCCCCTCCGTTCATGTTGCACTGCGATGGTACTGTTCCCGCAAACTGTACCTTTTTAAGAGGGTACAGTTTGCCTACAGTCCGGCGATCCGATGGATTCAGACTTTCAGGAGATCGCCTTCATGGTTGCCGACTCGCGCCTGCCCAATTTCCGCGCCCTCACCCCCGCCCAGCGGTGGGATTTCCTCGCCGACGCCTGCGGCCTCACCGACGCCGAACGCGCGCTGGTGCGCCAGCCCGGCGCCCTGCCCCCGCAGCTGGCGGACGGCATGATCGAGAACGTGTTCGGCACGTTCGAGTTGCCGATGGGCGTGGCCAGCAACTTCCAGATCAACGGCCGCGACGTGCTGATTCCGATGGCGGTGGAAGAGCCCTCCATCGTCGCCGCCGCGTCGTACATGGCCAAGCTGGCGCGCGAGAGCGGGGGCTTCCAGACCTCCAGCACGCTGCCGCTGATGCGCGCCCAGGTGCAAGTGGTGGGCATCGCCGACCCGTACGGCGCGCGCATCGCGGTGCTGCAGGCGCGCGAGCAGATCATCGAGCGCGCCAACAGCCGCGACAAGGTGCTGATCGGCTTGGGCGGCGGCTGCAAGGACATCGAGGTGCATGTGTTCCCCGACTCGCCGCGCGGCGCGATGATCGTCATGCACCTGATCGTGGATGTGCGCGACGCCATGGGCGCCAACACCGTCAACACCATGGCCGAATCGGTGGCGCCGCTGGTGGAAGAGATCACGGGCGGCTCGGTGCGCCTGCGCATCCTGTCCAACCTGGCGGACCTGCGCCTGGCCCGCGCCCGCGTGCGCCTGACGGCCGACACGCTGAAAACCAAAGAGCGCAGCGGCGAAGAGATCATCGAAGGCATCCTCGACGCTTACACCTTCGCCGCCATCGACCCCTACCGTGCCGCCACGCACAACAAGGGCATCATGAACGGCATCGACCCCGTCATCGTCGCCACCGGCAACGACTGGCGCGCGGTGGAGGCCGGCGCCCATGCCTATGCCAGCCGCGGCGGGCACTACACCTCGCTCACGCGCTGGGAGAAGGACACCAGCGGCGCGCTGGTCGGCACCATCGAGCTGCCCATGCCCGTGGGCCTGGTGGGCGGCGCCACCAAGACGCATCCGCTGGCGCGCCTGGCGCTCAAGATGATGGACGTGAAGACCGCGCAGGAGCTGGGCGAGATCGCCGCGGCCGTGGGCCTGGCGCAGAACATGGGCGCCTTGCGCGCCCTCGCCACCGAAGGCATCCAGCGCGGCCACATGGCCCTGCACGCCCGCAATATCGCCCTGGTGGCCGGTGCCACGGGCGACGAGGTCGACGCCGTCGCCAAGCGCCTGGCCGCCGAGCACGACGTGCGCACCGACCGCGCGCTGGAAGTGCTGCAGGAACTGCGCGCCAAGCGCTGAACCCGATACCGCCCGGCGGCGGTAGGGCCGCGCGGGCGCCGCACGTGCCCCCCACCACCGAACCATAACGAGGAGACAAGCATGACAACCAAAGACCCCGCCACCTGGCGGCTGGCCGAAGTCTGGGGCGACACCGTCGACCTGCGGCACCTGGCCTGGTCCATCGTGATCGGCATCGGCATCAGCGTGGTCGGCTTCTACCTGGCCAGCCGCTGGCTGGCCACGGTGGTGGAATCGAAACAGCTGGCGCATGCCTACGCCATGCTCGCCGGCCTGGCCGGCTGCGTGACGGCCGGCGTGATCTGCGCACGCGCCTTCCCCCCGAAGCGCGAAGTGACCGAGCAGGACACCCCCACCGACCCGGCCTGGCGCCGCGAGGTGCTGGAGGAACTGGCCGCGCAGCCCGGCGGGCTGGGCTCCGTCACCGACCTGCCGCCGGTGGTGGTGCAGGAATTAAAGGAGTTGAAGCTCTACGACCTGTTCGTGCAGAACGCACAGAGCGCCGCCACTCCATCCACCACGCAGAACGTGGCCACCGGCCGCGCGACGCACTGACCCCGGGGAGCACGACATGGATCCGCAACTCCTCAACGACATCGCCGTCGCAGCCGCCATGGGGCTGGTCGGCGCGGTAGTGTTCGCCGCCATAGGTCTGGTCTCGGGCACCGATGAAACCACCACGCTCGCACCGCTCACCCTGCTGGTGGTGCTGCTGGGCGTGCCGCCCGCCGGCGTGTTCACTTTCTTCCTGGCCGGCGCCGTGGCAAAGCACATGACGCATGCCGTGCCCACCGCCCTGCTGGGCATACCGGGCGACACGCTGGCTACGCCGCTGCTGCAGGACGCCAACATGCTGCGCAAGCTGGGCGTGCCGCACATTGCCCTGCGCAAGATGGTCTCGGGCGCCATCGTCGCGGCCTTCGTGGCTGTGCCGCTGGCCGTGCTGTTCGCCGTCATGCTGGCGCCGTTCGGCTCCACCATCACCAAGACGGCGCCGTGGATCTTCCTAGCCGCCGCGCTGCTCATCGCCTACTTCTCGGCGGGCCGCTGGGCCTCGGTGGCGCTGCTGGTGCCCTTCGTGGTGGTGATCATCGCGCTGCAGGCGCTGACCGCGAAGTACGAGGTGAAGCTCAGCATCAGCTACTTCCTGGGCATCGCCATCGGCCCGCTGATCGCCGACCTGTTCACCGTGATCGCGCCAGCCGGCCGCCAGCGCATGCTGCGCGACCAGGTGCGCCAGTTCAACCTGGCGCCAGACGTGAAGGGCTGGTCGGGCTACTTCCCCAACCCGCTCAAGGTGATGGACCGCGTGCAGACCCGCTGGACGCTGATCACCGCCACGATCTCCAGCGCCACCTTCGTGTTCAGCCCGGTCGCCATGACGGTGGTGCTGGGCGAGCTGGTCGGCTCGCGCATCAAGCATGCCTACCACCGGCTGACCACCGTGCTGAGCGCGCGCAACGGCGTGACCGAGGCGACCTACATCGCCGAGGCGCTGATCCCGCTGATCGCCTTCGGCCTGCCGCTCAGCCCCGTGGCCGCCGGCCCGGCCGCGCCGCTGTTCAACGCGCCGCCGCGCTTCACCGTGGATGCCGCCACCGGCCAGACGCACAACCTGCACAACCTGCTGAACCACTGGGAGTTCCTGGGCTACGGCATGCTGTCGGTGCTGCTGGCCGCCGTGGTGTCGTACCCGTTCGCGATGAACTTCGCGCGGCGCGCGGCGCTGTTCGTCTCGCGCCGGGTGAGCCACGAGGCCATCATCGCCACCTTCGTGGGCCTGATCATCGTGATCAGCGTGTGGGAAGGCCAGCTGCTGGGTCTGCTGGTGATCCTGACCATGGGCCTGCTGGGCGGCCTGCTGTCGCGCAACTTCGGCTTCAACACCGGCGTGCAGTTCATGGGCTACTACACGGCGGTGCTGAGCGTGCCGGCGATCGTCAAGCTGTTCTGACCCCTCAGCCAGCGCCGGAGCGATGGCCGCGCACCCGGGCGGCCATCGCCCGCATTCCGCACGGGGGAGCACCACGAACGGCAGCGCCGCACCGTTGCGGACACGCAGCGGGCGGAACGCCCGCCCCAATACTTCAATTTTGATAGCTACCTGCGCTTATTCCATAAGCGCTAGAGGGCGATTCGACTTGAAAATCCTACAGCAGCTATGCGAGTTAGCCGCGCTGCTTGGCAGCGCGGTACAGGCCTTCGACGCGCGGCACGTTCTGCTCCAGCTCGCGGATGCGGTCCGGGCCGCTGGGGTGGGTGGAGAGGAACGCCAGGCCGCCCTGGTTCTTGGTCGCCTCCCCCATCTTGCGCCACAGGCTCACCGACGCGTTCGGGTCGTACGCCGCCCGCGCCGCCAGTTCCAGCCCGACCAGATCGGCCTCGGTTTCGTCGCTGCGGCTGAAGCGCAGCGACAGCAGCTCCGTGCCCAGGTTGGCCGCGGCGTTGCCCAGGTCGCCCAGGCCCAGTAGCTGCGCACCCAGCGACAGCCCCATGCTGGTGGCCTGCGTTTTGGCAATGCGGGCGCGGGCGTGTTCGCGCAGGGCGTGCGCCATTTCGTGGCCCATCACCATGGCGGCCTCGTCGTCGGTCAGCTTGAGCTGGTCGAGGATGCCGGTGTAGAAGGCGATCTTGCCGCCCGGCATGCAGAAGGCGTTGATCTGCTTGCTGCCGATCAGGTTGACCTCCCAGCGCCAGGATGCCGCGCGGCTGTTCCACTGCGACGAGAACGGAATGAGGCGCTGCGAGATGGTGCGCAGCTTGCGCAGCTGGGCGTTGGAATCCGACGCCAGCGCCTGCTTGGCCTTGGCCTGCGCCAGCATCTGGCTGTACTGCTGGGTGGCGGCCTCTTCCAGCGTCTCGGCGGGCACCAGCTTGCGCAGGCTGGAGCCGGAGCCCACGTCCACCTGCGCCAGCGCGGGCCCCGCCACCGCGGCGCCTGCGGCCAGCAGGAAGCCGCGGCGCGCGTTCCAGGTGCCCTTGCGCAGGGCGCAAAGCCGGCAGCCAGAACCAGACGCAGAAGGGCCGTCGTCAGGGGCGGCCGGGTGCATGGCGGAAGGGGGCAGATTCAGCATGGGCGGGAGTCTAGCCGCGGCATCGGCCGCCCGTCTGTAGGCCGGGCGCCCAGCAGGGCATGCGTTCCGCGGCACGGGCTGCGCCAGCGGCGGCGCCGTGGCGGCGACCTGTCAGCGGCGCCGCAGCTCGGCGCGGATGACCGCCAGCAGCCCCAGCAGCACCGCCCCCAGGCCGGCCCAGGCCGCCAGCGGCTGGTGCTCGCCCACCACTGCCACCGCCAGCCCGAAGGCCGCCACCGGCTCCAGCAGCGTGAGCGTGACGCTGGTGGCGCCGGCGATGTGGCGCAGCCCGCTGGAGAACGCCACATAGGCCAGGCCGGACACCACCACGCCCAGATAGACCACCACCGCCAGCGACGGCAGGCTGAAGCGCGGCGCGCCGGCCAGCAGGGCCGCCACCGGCAGCGCCAGCAGCGCCGCCCCGGAGAACACCCGCAGGTTGACGGCCAGCGGCGGCGCCAGCGTCACCAGCCGCTTGTTCACCAAGGCGTAGCCGGCATACGACAGCCCCGCCAGCAGGCACAGCGCCAGTCCCCACCACGAGGTCGTGGCCGCCGCGCCCTTGCCCAGCACCATCAGCGCGCCGCCGGCCACGCTGACGGCCGTGCCCAGCCACCACAGCCCGATCGGCGGCGAGCGCAGCAGTGCGGCCTGGATCAGCCCCGCCCAGATCGGGCCGCTGCCGATCGCCACCGCCGTGCCCACGCCCACGCCCGAAAGCTGCACGCCGGCGTAGAAGCAGATGCTGTAGCCCGCCACACCCGCCGAGGCCAGCGCCAGCAGCGGCACAGGCAGCGGGAGCCGCACCGGAGCGGGCGCAGCGCCGGACGCCACGCGCGGGCCTCGGCGCGGCAGCGCCGACAGGCCCCGCAGGCACGCGAAGAAGGCGCTGGCCACGGCCAGCTGCGCGGCGCCCACCCAGAAGGGCGAGAGGCCGCCCGCGCCCAGGCTCTGCGCCGTGCCCGTCGTGCCCCACAGCGTGGAGGCCAGCAGCACCAGCGCCACGCCCCGGGTGGATTCGGAAGAGGAAGTTGCGGTCATGCCGCCATGGTGGCGCGCACGGCCAGCGCAAATGTCGAGCAACGCGCGATGTGGTGCCGGGCGCGCCAGATTCGGCTCAGCCGCCCCGGCGCAGCGCGCGGGCCCCCACACCCCGTTCGCGCCGCAGGGCGTAGGCCAGTGCGCTGGCGCTGGCATAGCCCACGCGCAGCGCGGTCGCCTCCAGCGACTGGCCCCGCGCCAGCGCCTGCGCGGCGGCGTCGAGCCGGCAGTCCCGCAGCCAGGCCTGCGGGGTGCGGCCCGTCAGCTCCTGCCAGCGCGCATGAAAGCGCGGGGCGCTCAGCGCATACAGCGCCGCCATGCGGGCCGTGGGCCACTCCTCGTGCAGGGCCGCGCGCAGCGCCCGCTCCAGCACGGCCGGCGCGAGAGCCCGGCGCGCCAGCACGCGGGGCGACTGCAGCAGCTGCGCCAGGCGCACGGCCGCGTCGTGGCTGGGGTCTGGGCTGGTGGCCGGCCAGTGCCGGCAGGCGGGCGGCACGGCAAAGCGCCGCACCCGGTCCACGCTGGCGGCCTGCGCGGGCGCGTCGATGACCAGCAGGCACGAGCCCGCCTGCGCCAGAAAGCCGTGCGCCACGCCCGCGGGCACCACCATGCCGCAGGCCGTGTCCACGAAGGCTGCGCGGCCCGCCACCTCCAGCTCCATGCGCCCGGCCAGCGCGTACAGGACCTGGGCGTGGTCGTGCGCATGCGCCGTGTGCTCGCCGCTGTAGCGGCGCACGGAGGCCATCGGGGCCAGGAGGGGAGCGGTTGCCATGGCGCGATGGTAGTGGAGCGCGCCACAGCACCGCGCCGGGGCGCCGGGCGGCATGCGTGCGGATAATCCACGGCACCCTTTTGCCCGCCCGCCCATGTCCACCTCCCCTGCGCCGCTCCCGCCCTCCGCTCCTGACGCCCCCCGCAGCCGCTGGCGCGATGCCTGGCGCGTGTACGCCGAGCCGGCCAGCCTGCGCATGCTGGCGCTGGGCTTCTCGGCCGGCCTGCCGCTGCTGCTGGTGCTGGGAACGCTGTCGTTCCGGCTGCGCGAGGCGGGCATCGACCGCACCACCATCGGCTACCTGAGCTGGGTAGGCCTGGCCTACGGCGTGAAATGGCTCTGGGCGCCGCTGGTGGACCGGCTGCGCATTCCGCTGCTCACGGCCTGGCTGGGGCAGCGGCGCAGCTGGCTGCTGGCGGCCCAGCTCGCCGTCATGGGCAGCCTGGCGGGCATGGCGCTGACCGATCCGACCCGCTCGCTCGACACGCTGGTCGCCTTCGCGGTGGTGGTGGCGTTCGCGTCGGCCACGCAGGACATCGCGCTCGATGCCTTCCGCATCGAATCGTCCGACGCGCAGCGCCAGAGCGCGCTGGCCGCCACCTACCAGACCGGCTACCGGCTGGCCATGATCTGGGCCGGCGCGGGCGTGCTGTGGATCGCGGCACGCACGGCCGCGTCCGACGCGTATGAGCACGCCGCCTGGCAGGCAGCCTACCTGGTGATGGCCGCGTCCATGCTGGTTGGGGTGGCGACGGTGCTGCTGTCGCGCGAGCCCATCGCCCGCGACGCCGCGGCCGATCGCGCCGCGCGGGCGCAGGCCGCAGCCACGTTCGCACGCGACGGCCTGCGCTTCACCTGGCCGCAGGCCCTGCTGGCGGCGGTGCTCGTCGCCCTGCTGGCGGGCATGGTGCGCGCGGCGCTGGGCAACATCACCGCGCAGGAGACGGCCGTCTACCTGGCGCTGGGCGCCGTGGCGGCCTGGGGCCTGCGCGCCGGCTGGGGCAGCGCGCGCCCGCTGCGGGTGCCCGTGGCGCGCAAGGCGGCGCCCCTGGTGGCCTGGCTGGATGCGGTGATCGTGGAGCCGTTCGCCGACTTCATCGCCCGCTACCGCTGGCAGGCGGCGCTGATCCTGGCGCTGATCGCCGTCTACCGCATCAGCGACGTGGTGATGGGCATCATGGCCAACCCGTTCTACGTGGACATGGGCTACACCAAGGACGAGGTGGCCGCGGTGACCAAGGTCTTCGGCGTGATCATGACGCTGGCCGGCGCCTTCGTGGGCGGCGTGCTGTCGATGCGTGTGGGCGTGATGCGCGTGCTGATGCTGGGCGCGGTGCTGAGCGCCGTCAGCAACCTGCTGTTCGCCTGGCTGGGCATGCAGGGGCACGACGTGACGCTGCTGGTGCTGGTGGTGTCCGCCGACAACCTGGCGGGCGGCATCGCCTCGGCCGCGTTCATCGCCTACCTGTCGAGCCTGACCAACGTGCAGTACTCGGCCACGCAGTACGCGCTGTTCAGTTCGATGATGCTGCTGCTGCCCAAGTGGATCGCGGGCTTCTCGGGCCGCTTCGTCGATGCGTACGGCTACACCGAGTTCTTCATCGGCACCGCGCTGCTCGGCGTACCGGTGCTGGTGCTGGTGGCTCTGGCCGCACGAGCGGCACGCAAGACGGCCGGGTAACCGGCCGCAGCGGCGGTTTACCTAACTTTACCGGCACGACAACACGGCGAGATGCCCAGGCGCGACGATGAAACCGACCCGCAAGCCCTCTTCATCCTCTTTCTCCTTTTCTTCTTCCTCCACGCCCCGCACCGCCATGAGCTCCCAGCTGCTGATGATCGAAGACGACACCCGCCTCGCCCAGATGGTGGGCGAGTACCTGGGGCAGTCCGGCCTGCAGGTCACGCACAGGGCCGATGGCGCCAGCGGCATGGCGCAGCTCCAGGGCCCTGACGCCGGCCCCCTGCCCGACCTGGTCATCCTCGACCTGATGCTGCCCGACATGGACGGCCTGGAGGTCTGCCGCCGCATCCGCGCACTGCAGGGCCCCGCCGCCCACGTGCCGGTGCTGATGCTCACCGCCAAGGGCGACCCCATGGACCGCATCATCGGCCTGGAGCTGGGCGCGGACGACTACCTGCCCAAGCCTTTCGAGCCGCGGGAGCTGCTGGCGCGCATCCGCGCCATCCTGCGCCGCCGCGAAAGCGGGGCCCAGCCGGCGGCGCAGGTGCTGCGCTTCGGCTCGCTGGAGATCGACCGCGACGCGCGCACCGTCACCCTGGCCGGCCAGCCGGCCGAACTCACCTCCTACCAGTTCGACCTGCTGGTCGCCCTGGCCGAGCGCGCCGGCCGCGTGCTCACACGCGACCAGATCATGGAAGCCGTGCGCGGCCGCGAGCTGGAGGCCTTCGACCGTTCCATTGACGTGCACATGGGCCGCATCCGCGCCGCCATCGAGGTGGATGCCAAGAACCCGCGCCGCATCCTCACCGTGCGCGGCGTGGGCTACGTCTTCGCCAAGCAGCAGGATTGAATGGAGAGCATCCCCCTGTGGCGCTGCGCGCCTTCCCCCTTCTCTCGCAGCGCTGCGCGCGGCGGGAAGGGGGACGCCGCCGTCGCTGCGGGGCGGCCCTTGCTTGGCGGCTGCTGGGGCAGGCCGCGCCAGTTCGTGATGCGGTGCGCTGGGCTTGTCACGCTGGTTGGTGGAGGGGAGTACATCCCCCTGTGGCGCTGCGCGCCTTCCCCGTTCTCTTGCAGCGCTGCGCGCTGCGGGAAGGGGGACGCCGCCGTCGCTGCGGGACGGCCCTTGCTCGGCGGCTGCTGGGCCGGGCCGCGCGGGGTTTCGATGCCGCGCGGCAGGCTTGCCGCGCTGAATCCCTGGAAAGAGAACAGCCTCCCGTGGTTCGGCACACCGACCCTTTGCTCGCTCTGCGCTGAGCAGGTCGGCAAGGACGAAAGTCGCTCTCGCCGCGGGGCGGCCTGTGCTCGGCGGCTGCTGGGCACGGCCGGCAAGCAACGCTACGAGGAATGCTGAGATGTCCCTGCTGAGCCCCTTTTCCCGCCGTCTGTACCTGCGCATCTGGCTGGCCGTGGTGGGCGGCGTGGCGGTGTTCGCCGTCGTGGTGGGCCTGGCGTGGCGGGTGGCGGCCGAGCACAACGAACAGGTGCAGCGCATGCCACCCGCGCGCGAGCTGGTGCTGCGCGACAGCAGCGGCAAGGCCGTGATGCAGGGGCAGGCGGTACGCCAGCCCTTCGAGCCGGGCGATCCGATCGCGTTCAACATCGAGGCCGAGGACGGCTCGCAGTACGTGCTGCAGCTGTCGCCGCGCCAGCGCCCGCCGGGAGCTGACCGGCGCGACCGCGGCCCCGACGGCCCCTCCTTCTGGCTGCGTCCGCCGCTGGGCTTCCTGTGGATGCTGGCCGTCGTCGGCATCGCCGTCACCCTGGGCGTGTTCCCCGTCATCCGCCGGCTGCTGCAGCGGCTGGAGACACTGCAGCGCAGCGTGCAGCGCTTTGGCGAGGGCGACCTGTCGCAGCGCGTGCCCGAGCACGGCCACGACGAAGTGGCCGCGCTGGCGCGCCAGTTCAACGCTTCTGCGGCGCGTATCGAGACACTGGTGCAGTCGCACAAGTCGCTGCTGGCCAATGCCTCTCACGAGCTGCGCTCGCCGCTCACGCGCATCCGCATGGGGCTGGAGCTGATGCAGGGCAGCACGCCTTCTCCCGCCTTCCGCGAGGAGATCCTGCGCAACATCGCCGAGCTGGACCAGTTGGTGGACGAGATCCTGCTGGCCAGCCGCCTGGACGCCCGCGAGGCCGACGTGGGCACGGTGGAGCCGGTCGATCTGGTCGGGCTGGCGGCCGAGGAGTGCGTGCGCGTGGACGCCGAGCTGCAGGTGCAGGACGGCATCGATGCGCTGGACGTGAACGGCGTGGCCAAGCTGCTGCGCCGCGCGCTGCGCAACCTGCTGGAGAACGCCCGCCGCTACAGCCAGGGCGACATCACGCTGGGCCTGGAACGCCAGGGCCGGCAGGTCGTGGTGCGCGTGTGCGACCACGGCCCTGGCGTGCCGCCCGAGCAGCGCGAGCGCATCTTCGAACCCTTCTACCGCCTGCCCGGCGCCAGCGAGCGTGCCGGCGGCGTGGGCCTGGGCCTGGCGCTGGTGCGTTCCATCGCCGGCCGCCACAACGGCAGCGTGCGCTGCGAGGCCCGGCCCGACGGCCAGCCCGGCGCCTGCTTCGTGCTGACGCTGCCGCTGGCTTGATGACACCCCCCTGAGCGGCTGCGCCGCTCCGTGCAGCCGCCAGAGGCGGCAGCTCTTCGGGCACGTCCCAGCCTGCGCGGGCAGGCTGGGAGTCGCGGCCCTCAGCCCCCGCTCTCGTCGTGCTGCGCGCGGCGGGCAGGGGGACGCAGCCCTCGCTGCGGGGCGGCCCTTGCTCGGCTGCCGCTGGGGTGGGCCGCGCCGGTATCCAACGATTTTTACGGTGGTTAGCCCGAAGAATCACAAGCCGACACGGTGCGCGCCATTCACCCGCTCTTGCCGCGCTGCGTATGGAGGACAGGAGCAAGCAGCCTTCGCAGCGGGGCGGCCTTTACTGCACGACTGCCACACACCCCGGGGGCCGTGCGGTTGCACGCACGCGGTGGAACGGGGCCAGCGCCATTTTTATTTCCACATCATCTGTGCAGCGGCCAGCGCCAGGCCATGCCCGCCAGCAGCGCCGCGCCCAGCACCAGCGCGCCGGCAGCGGCCGCCAGCCCCAGCGTGAAGCCGTGCGCCGCCGAGGCGCTGTGGTGCAGCATCCAGGCAACCATCGGCGGCCCGGCGATCTGCCCCAGCCCGTACGCCGCGGTGAGCAGGCCGGGAAAGCTGTCGGCCCCGGCCGGCCATACGCGCCGCGCCTCCTGCAGCGCGTAGAACGTGATCGCCGTGAACGGCAGCCCCAGCAGCAGGCTGCCCAGCGCGAAGCCCGCCGCCGAGGGCCACACCACACTGAGCGCGATGGCGCCGGCCTGCACAGCGTAGGCTGCGGCCAGCAGCCAGCGGCGGTCCCACCGGGCCGGGGTGCGCGTGCTTAACGCCGCGCCCAGCGCCACGCCGGCACCGAACAGCGGCCAGAAGAGATCGGGCCAGGCCGAGCCGGCCGGCAGCGCGCCGCGCGCGATGACCGGCAAAAAGGTGGCCGTGACGATGTAGCCCAGCCCCGCCAGGCCATAGGCCAGCGTGAGCAGCGCCCGTGCCGGGATGCCGCCCGGAGGCGCAGGCGCCAGCGCTGCGCCAGCCGGCGCTGCCGCGGCCTGGCGCGCGGGCTCCGCCGCCCCCTGCACGACACGGCAGGCCGCCGCGCACAGCAGCGCAGCCAGTACCGCAAACGCGCACCAGCCGGCCGCGGCCGTCCAGCCGCCGGCCACCATGGCGCTGGCCGCCAGCCCGGTGATGAGAATCCCGAGGCCCGGCCCGCAGAAGATCAGCCCACCCAGAGCGGGCACGCCCAGCGTCTGCAGCCGCACCATGCACCACACCGACACGTTGAGGAACACAAGCGCGCTGGCCGCCCCTGCCAGAAAGCGCAGCGCCGGCCACGCCTGGTCCCAGGGCTGCGCCATGCCCAGCGTGAGCAGCACCGTCGCCACCAGCCCCCACCGCGTGAGCCGCGCCGAATGCCACACCACGCGCAGGCGTGGCGCCACCCACGGAAAGGCCATGCAGGCCAGCGCCCCGACCAGGTAGCCCACGTAATTGGCCGTGGCCAGCCAGCTGCCGCCGGCCAGCGAAACCACACCGTCGTGCAGCATCATGGGCAGCAGCGGCGTGAAGGCGAAGCGGCCGATGCCCATGGCCGCCGCCAGTGCCGCCATGCCCGCCAGGGCCACCGCCCAGGGGCGGTCCTGCAGCGGGCTGGAAGTGGAGGAGGACAAGATGGGCGATGGCGCAGAGGGCATAGGGAAAGTCGCTTTCGTTTCTTTTTTGAGATATATTTTTGATAAATCATCTCACAAAGAGAACGAAAGAGAACGTTTCATGGACCTTTGCGCGCTGGAGATCTTTCGCACCGTGGCCGCCGAGGGCAGCGTCACCCGCGCGGCCGAACGCCTGGGCCGCGTGCAGTCCAACGTCACCACCCGCGTGCAGCAGTTGGAAGAGCAACTGGGCAGCCCGCTGTTTCGCCGCGAAGGCAAGCGCATGCTGCTGACGCCGGCCGGCGAGGCGCTGCGCGGCTATGCCGACCGGCTGCTGGCGCTGGCCGAGGAGATGCGCCAGGCCGTGCGCGGCGGCGCGCCGGGCGGCCGGCTGCGCCTGGGCGCCATGGAAAGCACCGCCGCCGCGCGCCTGCCCCAGCCGCTGGCGCGGCTGCATGCGCAGTGGCCCGATCTGGAGCTGGACGTGCGCACCGGCGCCTCGTGCCTGTTGGCCGAGCAGGTGCTGGCCCACACCCTGGACGCCGCCCTGGTCGCCTGGCCCCCGCCGGGCCTGGACCCGGACGCCGCCCTGGTGCGCACCACGGTCTACCAGGAAGAACTGCTGGTAGCCCTGCCCGCCGGCCACGCCGCGCCCCAGCCCGGCCAGCGCCTGCCGCTGGACACGCTGGCCGCCTTTGCGCCCGGCTGCACCTACCGCAGCCTGGGCGAGGCGTGGATGCAGCAGCACCACCCGCACGGCCAGCCGCCGCGCGTGCTGGAGGTGGCCTCCTACCACGCCATCCTGGCCTGCGTGGCGGCCGGCCGCAGCGCCGGCGTGGTGCCACGCGCCGTGCTGGAGCTGATGCGCGAGCCGCCGCCGGTGCAGCTCGTGCCGCTGCAGACCTGCCCCACGGTGCTGCTGCACCGGCCCGGCTACGACACGCCGGCGCTACGCGCCCTGCAGGAGGCGCTGCACGCGGGCGCGCCGGTCGGCTGACCCATCCTTCCGTCCTTCGCACCGCGCCTCTCCCCGTTCAACGAAAGCCCACCCATGACCGACGCTGCCGCCCACCCCGCTGCCCCGCTCTTCGACCGCCTGGGCGTGCCCCTGCCCATCGTGCAGGGGCCCATGACCGGCTCCGACACGCCGGCCCTGGCCGCTGCCGTTTCGCAGGCCGGCGGGCTGGGCATGCTGGGCTGCGGCATGCGCTCGCCCGCCGCCATGGCCGAGGCAGCGGCCGAGGTGCGCCGCCGCACCGACCGTCCCTTCGGCATGAACCTGTTCGTGCAGGACACGCCCATGCCGGACGACGCCACCGTGCGCACCGCCCTGGAGCGCATCGCGCCGCTGTACGCGGCTTTCGGACTGAAGCCCGCCGTGCCGGCGCAGTGGTGCGAAGACTTCGCCGCGCAGTTCGAAGCGCTGATCGACGCACGCCCGGCAGTGGCCAGTTTCACCTTCGGCATCCTCACCGCCGCCCAGGTCGCGCGCCTGCAGGCGGCGGGCTGCACGGTCATCGGCACGGCCACCACCGTGGCCGAGGCCCGCGCCTGGGAGGCCGTGGGCGCCGACGCGGTCTGTGCGAGCGGGGTGGAGTCCGGCGGCCACCGCGGGACCTTCCTTGCCGACTTCGAATCCAGCCAGGTCGGCACGCTGGCCCTGGTTCCGCAGTGCGTGGACGCGCTGCGCATTCCGGTCATCGCGGCCGGCGGCATCATGGACGGCCGCGGCATCGCCGCCGCGCGGGCGCTGGGCGCGCAGGGCGTGCAGATGGGCACGGCCTTCCTGGCCTGCCCGGAGTCAGCCATCGGCCCCGCCTACCGCGCGGCCCTGGCCCAGGCCGGCGACACCGGCACACGCCTGACCCGCGTGTTCTCGGGCCGGCCGGCGCGCGGCATCGTCAACGCCACCATGGAGCAGCTGGCGCCCTTCGAGGCCGACGTGCCGGCCTACCCGGTGCAGAACGCGCTGATGGGCCCGGTGCGCAAGGCGGCGGCTGCGCAGGGCCGGGCCGACGCCCTGGCCCTGTGGGCCGGCCAGGGCGTGGCAGCCACGCGGCCAATGCCGGCCGGCGACATGGTGGCGCGGCTGGCGCAGGAGTGGCGGGCGGCCCGGTCCTGAAGCCAAAATGGCCTGCAGCGCCCTATCCGAAAGCGCCTGCAGCTATTCATTCGATAGCAACCGACCACTGGCAAGACCCTGGACGATGCGATCGGGGGGCGGCAGCGGGCTCAGTCCGCCATCAAGTAGCGTCCAACCAAGCTGTCGGGTAGGTACAGGCCTCGCGCCAAGTACTCGTCTAAGCGCTTGCGGTCAGGCCCGCGCAGTTTGACCACCGGCGGAACCGCCCTTGCCACGCGCGAGAACAGCAACCGCAGCTTGAGCGGCGTGCGGCGCCAGTCGCCTAGCAGGTGGTACTGGAAAGGCCCCTGCTCGGCATTGGTCAGGCTCAGCACATAGCCCCCACGCATGCGCATGGCGCATTGCATGGCCAGGTGGATGCTGAGGTAGCTGGGCAGATCGATGTTCTGGCGCACCAGGTCGTAGATGCCCTGCTCGCGCAAGCATTCGATGTACTCCTCGCCCGTGCGCGCGATCGCCCGGCCGTCGAACTCGGCCAGCGCATCGGCGGCAAAGCGACTGCCGGGCGGCGCTGCGAGAAACCAGCTTTCCACCACCGGACAAACCGGGTCGGTGGTGAAGCGGCCGAGGTAGTACGCCACCAGATCGCTCTGCGCCTGCTGCTGCGCGTCGATCACCCAGTCGAGCGACTGCGTGAGCACGGTACTGGCGTCGATCCAGATACCGCCGAAGCGGTGCAGCAGCGCCAGGCGGATCCAATCGGCGCGCTTGGCGGGCGCCACCTGCGCCAGGACGGGCGGCGCGTCGGGGATCAGCTCGCGCACCTGCGCATCGTTCAGCACCCGCACCTCGAAGCCTGGGTTCATGCGCCGCCAGTTGTCGATGCAGCGCGCAATCAGAAGCGGAAGCGTGTCGCTGTTCCAGTAGGTCCAGACCACGCGGGGAATAGCCGCAACAGGCGCTGCCCCCGTCGGCACGTCCTGCGCAGCGGGGATGCGATAGATCTCTTGGGCGACGGCAGGATGGGGCTCCAGCGTGCGGGGGAATGCGGTGAAGAAACGCTTCAGCCCTGCGGCAAGCCACAGCTCTCCACGGTTTTTGAGGGTGAGGGAGGAAGAGGGAGACGTCATCGTGGGCGGTAAGCGTACCAGCGGGTGAGCTTGGCGCGGCGCAGCCACCAGCCGCGCAGCAGGTAGGCGCGCAGCAGTTCGGACAGCGTCATGGGCGAGGCTTGCGCGAAGTCCTGCCGGAACCGGTCGGACGCCGCTTGCAAGGCAGCCCGCGGCTCCAGCTCCGCCCAGCGCGGCAAGCTGCGCTGGGCACCGATGAGGCTGCGCGCGCATTGGTGCGCCAACGCAAAGCGCAGGCTGTCCGGCAAAGGGTGGTTGCCGTGCGCGGCAGCATAGGCGTTCAAAAAGCCCGCCAGTGCGGCAGATTGGTCGTGCGCCTTGCGCAGATTCATGCTGGACAGAATGCTGCCATCGCGCTGGCGGTAGGCCACCCAGGGCCGGTCTACGTAGAAAAAGCTTTGAGCCAGCAGCGCCAGTTGGGGCATGGTGGCGAGGTCTTCGAAATAGCGCCCGGCGGGAAAACGCAGCCCGCCTGCCCACAAGGCGCGACGCGAGATCTTGGACCACGCATGCAGTTGCCCGGTGCGCAGCAGCCCAGCGGCGAGCAAGCGACCATCGCGCTGCGGGCCGCCGGCAGCACCGGCGAAGGTGCGCCTGTGGCGCTCTCCGCGCAGCCAGTGCTTTAATCGTTCACGCGCGCGCCACACCTGAAAGTCGCACACCACCACATCCACCGGGTGCTGGAGAACCACGGCATGCAGCTGTGCGATGGCGCCGGGGAGCAGCTTGTCGTCGGAATCGAGAAACCACAGGTAGTCGCCGCGCGCCGCATCGATCATCGTGTTGCGCGCAGCGCTCAAACCGACATTGGCCGCGTGGCGCAGCAATGTCAGGCGACCTGGCCAACGCGCCGCCAGGGCCTGCATGAGCGAGGCGGAGCCGTCGGTGGAGCAGTCGTCCAACAGCAGCACCTCAATGGCTTGGCCAGCAGCGTCGCCAGTGGGCCATTGCGCCATCACGGACTCGACGCATTCTTCAAGATAGTCCTGCACGTTGTACACGGGGATGAGGACGCTCAGCCAAGGCGTCAGCGATGGCGCCGCCGATGGAGAGACCGTCATGCGTGGCCTCTCGGCGGCTGTGCGATCACGCGCTGCAGCAGCGACTCGTAGCGCTGCGTCATCACCTGTAGCGTGTAGTGTTCCAGGGCGTCCTGGCGTGCCTGCAGCGCCATACGCTGGGCCTCCTGCGGCTGGGTCAGCAACTGATGCAGCGCATCGGCCAACGCGGCCGGGTCTTCATGCGCCACGCGCAGGCCGTTGCGCCCGTGGTCGATCACGTCCTGCACGCCGACCACGTCCGTGCCGACCACGGCACAGCCCGCCGCCATGGCTTCGATCAGCGCGAGCGGCATGCCTTCGTAATGGGTTGACAGCACGAACACCGCATGACGCATCAAAAGGCCTGGCATGTCGGCACAATGGCCCAAAAACTCCACCTGCTGCTGCAGGCCCAGACTGTCGCGCAAATGCTCCAGCTTGCGCTTCACGCCGGCCTTGCCGCCGCCTGCCAGCCGTACCGCCGGGGCCATGCCTCTGTCACGCAGGAGCGCCACGGCGCGCAGCAGCGTGGCGTGGTCTTTCTGGCGGGCAAAGCGTGCCGACATCACGATGGCAGGCTCGCGCGTGCTCAACGGGCGCTGACCGGCTTCGGCGAACGGCTCCGGGCGGATGCCGTTGGAGATCGCCTCGGTACGGTCAGATGGGAACCCCCGTGCCAACAGACTGCGGCGCACTCCCTCGGAGCACCCCACGATGGCAGCCGTGCGCTGGCTGAGCCACAGAGCCTGCCGCAGCCTCCAGGCGGTGTAGCGCTCGCGTGAGTTGTGTTCGACATGTACCAGGTACGGCACGCCGGCCAGCAGCCCCGCGTACCGGCCCCAAAGATGCTCGCTGAAGCCGTGCGCCACCAGCACGTCGGGGCGGTAGGCGCGGCACAGCGCGGCAAGCGCCCAAACGGTGGCTGCGTGCGACCAGCCTGGCACCACCTGCACTGGCAAGCCTTGGGCCCGCACCGCTGCCAGACGCTCGGGCGTCGTGGTGCGCTTGCGACGTAGCACCAGCAGGGGTTCCAACGCACCCGACTCCGCATGCGCTCGCACCAGATCGACGGCCACCTGCGTGGCGCCCGAAAAACCGCCTGTCACGAAGTGCAGCACGCGCGGCCTGCGCGCAAGCACCCCGGAAGGTGGGGCGAAACTCATGCTGCAGTCGCGTGCGCCGCGTCACGCTCCATTCCGACAACCGCCGCCCATTGCAGCATGGTGAGAAACAAGTAGCCCATGATGCCGCTGTTGTGTGCAAAAAAGACCTGCGTCAGGCCAAACCCAATGTACAGCACCGGAACACACAACCCGGATACCCGCATCGCCAGCCATTGAGCCTGCCAACCCGGGGATTGGTTCTCAAACGCCACCATCCTGCGTTTTGAAGGCCACAGCAGATAGATGGGCCAAAAATACAGTGCGAGCAGACAGGTGACTCCCACCAAGCCCGCCTTCACAAAAACATCGAGCACCTCGTTGTGCACATAAACGTATTCGGTGATGGCCGGCTGGTACAAGCCTGCAGCAACGCGCTTCGTTTTTTCCTCGATGTACTGCGCGGTTGTCCAACCGAATACGGGCCGCTCCCAGCCCAGGTCCCAGGCAAAGCGCCAATGTTCCAAGCGCTGGCCGACCGAAGAGTCCGCTGAGCCCTGATTCTGGTACTCCTGCACCTCGGTCTGCATGATCTGCCAACGTTCTTCCAGCACATGGCGATTGGCCACGCCCACGGCCATCACCACAACGGCCACGGCAACGATCACGCCGCCCAGCATACGGCGGTTGAACCGCAGCACAAACCACAGTCCCACTGGCAGTGCCAGCAGCAGCGCGAGCCAACCGCCACGGGACTGCGACAACACCGATGCATTGAGTGCACCGGCAGTCGCCAATGCCCCGACCGCGATGATCCAAGGACTCAGCCGCTTGCGCTGCGCCATCAACTGGGCCGCCAGCATGGCGCCCAGCAACAACGCGAGATTGCCCCACTGGATGGCGTTGGTACGGCCGGTCGGAAAGCCCGAGGCCCGGGGCTGGCCCTCCATCCAGACCTGCCAAAGAGCCACGCCGCCTGCGCCAATGCAGCCAACCAACAATCCCCAGAACGACGCCGATGGGCGCGGCGGGCACGCCACCACGAACAGCAGGCACACGGCACCCAGATAGAACTTCATGGGGCGATCCCACTGATTCCATCCAGGTTCTGGATAGGCAAGGATGAACCAGAAAGATCCCATGCCTACGATCAGGGCTGCGAACACCAGGCTCCTTCCATCCGGCTTGCGCGCAATCCAGTGCGGCAACGCAGCCAGTGCGCCCAGCAACAGGAGCAGGGCGCCGTAAGAGTAGCCCGAGGCAACCGCTACAGCCAAGGCCGGCACCAGGAACGCAGCCAGGGTGGTGAGCTGCCGCGGCCATGGAGCAGGGCCAACAAAAGATTGAAGATTCATCAAAAAGAGCTTGCCAGCGCGGCAAGCCGTTCAAAGTGGGGGAAAGGCCCGGACGCATCTCACGCCGCGTCAGACCGTTGTACAGCCATACGCTGTGGCGGCGGGATCGTAACCTGACGGACAAGGTGCCAGAATCCCACGGTCTGTTTTTGCACCATCGGGTACTTCCCTGACTCCATGACACGTTCTTTGCCCGCTGCCCTGTTCCGAACCGTTTATCGGCTTTTCACGCTGCTCAAGCCGAATCGCGGTAGTTCCTTTTCCAACGCTGCGCAGTCGCTTGTGTTCACCGGAAATGAATCAACAGCATCGGTTTCACAAACCGCCAAGCCACCGATCCCCCGGAAGATCTGGACCTATTGGAATGCGGAGACCCCGGACGCGATGGTGCGCCAATGCATCGCCAACTGGGCCACACAGTGCCCCGGATTCACCGTCCATGTACTGAACAGCCGAAATCTGACCGAGTGGATTCCTGAACAGGATTTGCCGACCCATTTCGCCACGCTGCATCCCACCAAACAATCGGACTGGGTCCGGCTCTATGTGGTCCGGCACCATGGTGGCTATTGGCTGGATGCCACCATCCTGCTCACGCAACCACTGTCGTGGCTGGACAGTGCTCGGGGCGGTATCTCAGCGGAGTTTGCCGGCTTTTATCTAGAAGGCTACACCCATGATGCGCACTTCCCGGTGATCGAAAGCTGGGCGTTCGGCGCCCCAGCCCATTCTTCCTTTGTGAGCGCTTGGCAGGACGAGTTTAACCAAGCCCTCATCCTTCAGGGAACTGATCAGTATCTGCAGGAAATCCAGGCCACAACCGAGGGCGAAACACTGCTGCAAGGCATAGCAGACCCGGCTTATCTGCTGATACATGTCGCCGCGCAGCGGGTTCTGCGGCGTACGAATGCCTATCGGCTGGCACTGTTCAAGGCAGAGGACACGGCCTTCTTCTACCAGAAGGCGGTGCGCTGGAAGTGGTATCTGCTCTACCCGCGGCTATGCCTGGTGCCAGCCGACGCGCAGATCGCGCCGTTGGTCAAGCTGCGCGGTGGCGAGCGACGGCATTTCGCGCAGCTCTTCGCGCAGCACGGGGAGCCTGCGGCCGACAGCCTGTGGGGCCGGGCCTGCCGCCCGGCGGCGCCGCGCTGAAGCCCTGCCGCCCCGCGGTCGAAGCGCGGGGGCCGGAGAGGCAGGGGGTCAGTGCCCCGCGTGCACCACCTCGCCCGCCTTCAGGCGGTACACCGTGCCGCAGTATGGGCACTTGGCCTCGCCGGTGTGGGCCACGTCCAGATACACCTTGGGGTGGGTGTTCCACAGCTTCATGTCGGCTTTGGGGCTGGGACAGAAGACGCCGCCCTGGGGATTGAGGTCTTTGGCGAGGAGTTCGATGACAGCTTGGGACATGGCGTTCAGACCTTGGCGAGCCAGTGGGCGTACTTGGGATTGCGGCCGTTGACGATGTCGAAGAAGGCCTTCTGGATTTTCTCGGTGACCGGGCCGCGGCTGCCGGCCCCGATGGCGATGCGGTCGAGCTCTCGGATGGGCGTGACTTCGGCCGCTGTGCCGGTGAAGAAGGCCTCGTCGGCGATGTAGACCTCGTCGCGGGTGATGCGCTTTTGCACCAGCTCGATACCCAGATCCTGGCAGATGTGGAAGATGGTGTTGCGGGTGATGCCGTTGAGCGCGCCGGCCGACAGGTCGGGCGTATAGACCACGCCGTTCTTGACCACGAAGACGTTCTCGCCGGCACCTTCAGACACGAAGCCCGAGGCGTCCAGCAGCAGCGCCTCGTCATAGCCGTCGTCCAGCGCTTCCATGTTGGCCAGGATCGAGTTGCTGTAGTTGCTCACGGCCTTGGCCTGCGTCATCGTGATGTTGACGTGGTGGCGGGTGTAGCTGCTGGTCTTCACGCGGATGCCGCGCTGCATGCCTTCTTCGCCCAGATACGCGCCCCAGGCCCAGGCGGCCACCATCAGATGGATCTGGTTGCCGCGGGGGGACACGCCCAGCTTCTGCGAGCCGATCCAGGTGAGCGGGCGCAGGTAGCACGATTCCAGCTGGTTCTCGCGCACCACGGCCTTTTGCGCCTCGTTCACTTCTTCCTTGCTGAACGGGATCGCCATGCGCAGGATCTTGGCGCTGTTGAACAGACGCTCGGTGTGCTCTTCCAGGCGGAAGATGGCCGTGCCCTGCTCCGTCTTGTAGGCACGCACGCCCTCGAACGCCCCGCAACCGTAGTGCAGCGTGTGCGTCAGCACGTGGATCTTGGCATCGCGCCAGTCGACCATCTGGCCGTCCATCCAGATCTTGCCGTCACGGTCGGCCATCGAGGGAACTACGGGGCTCATGGGTATCCTTTGGAATGGGAGAAGTAAATCGCCGAACCGGCAATTTTACGGTTCCGATGCCGGGAGCGCAGCGGGGGCGGCTTCCGGACTGTCCTGCACCGGCGGGCGCTCCAGCTCCCAGCGCACCAGGCGGCCCCCGCGGAATTCGCAGGTCACGTGGGACTGCGTGCCGTCGGTCCAGCGGTACAGCTCGGGCTCCTCGCCCTCCTTCGACAGGGGCTGGCCCAGCGCGCGCGTCATGGCCACCACATGCATGAGGTTCACGCCTTCGCGCAGCTTGGCATTGAGCATCACGGCGCTGCCCACGTAGCCGATGGGCCGGTTGGCGGCCTTGTTCATCACGTTCATGAGCCGGGTGAAATGCAGCAGCGCCCACATGATGAGGCCACCACCCACGGCCAACAGGCCCTGCCAGCCGTAGGAGCGCCAGGCCAGGCCCAGCAGCACCAGCAAGCCCAGGGGAATGAGAATTTTGCGCAGATTCATGGGCCGCATTGTCCTATGCGCACGCGGTCCCCTTCGTGTGGAAGGTGCGTAGGGGCTGGCCCTGAGAAGGTCAGTGGGCCCCAACGCCAGGACATCGCGGCCGGGCGACCTGGCGATCGCTGGGCAGGCCCTACGAACGACGTCCGACGGCGTAAGCCACCGCTGTCACGCGATGCCGCGCACCACGTTCATGGCTTCTTCCACGCGCTCCACGGCATGAATGGTCAGGCCCTCGATGGGTTTCTTGGGTGCATTGGCCTTGGGCACCACGGCCACGCTGAATCCCAGCTTGGCCGCCTCCTTCAGCCGCTCCTGGCCGCGCGGCGCGGGCCGCACCTCGCCTGCCAGGCCCACTTCGCCAAAGGCGATGAAGCCCTTGGGCAGGGGCTTGCCGCGCAGGCTGCTGGTAATGGACAGCATCACCGCCAGGTCGGCTGCGGGCTCACCGATGCGCACCCCGCCCACGGCGTTGACGAACACATCCTGGTCGGCACAGGCCACACCCGCATGGCGGTTGAGCACGGCCAACAGCATGGCCAGGCGGTCCTTGTCCAGCCCCACGGACAGGCGGCGCGGGCTCGGTCCGCCATCGTCCACCAGCGCCTGGATCTCCACAAGCATGGGCCGCGTGCCTTCGAGCGTGACCAGCACGCACGAGCCCGGCACCGGTTCGGCGTGCTGGCTCAAAAAGATGGCGCTCGGGTTGGTCACACCCTTGAGGCCTTTTTCCGTCATGGCGAACACGCCGATCTCGTTCACCGCGCCGAAGCGGTTCTTGATGGCGCGCACCAGGCGAAACTGGCTGTGCGTGTCGCCTTCGAAGTACAGCACTGTGTCCACCATGTGCTCCAGCACGCGCGGGCCGGCCAGCGCGCCTTCCTTGGTCACGTGGCCGACCAGGATCACGGCGATGCCCGTGCCCTTGGCCATGCGTGTGAGGTGGGCTGCGCATTCGCGCACCTGGGCCACCGAACCCGGCGCGCTGGTGAGCTGGTCGGAATAGACGGTCTGGATGGAGTCGATGACGACCACCGCCGGCTGCGTGGCCTCCACGGTCGCCAGGATCTTCTCGAGCTGGATCTCGGCCAGCAGCTGCACCTGGCTGCCGTCGATGCCCAGGCGCCGCGAGCGCAGCGCCACTTGCGCCCCGCTCTCTTCGCCCGTCACATACAGCGTGGGCAGGCCGGCGCGCTGCAGTGCGTCCATGGCCTGCAGCAGCAGCGTCGATTTGCCGATGCCCGGGTCGCCGCCGATCAGCACCACACCGCCCTCGACCACGCCGCCGCCCAGCACGCGGTCCAGCTCCTCGATGCCGCTCGGCGTGCGCGCCACGTCCTGTGCCTCGATGGAGGCCAGCGGCGTCACCGCCTGCGCCTGGGCCAGGCCTGCATAGCCCTGCGGCGTGCTCAGGCGGTTCTTGCCGGCCGATGATTCCGTGACGGTCTCCACCAGCGTGTTCCAGGCGCCGCAGGATGGGCATTTGCCCAGCCAGCGCGGGCTGGTGCCGCCGCATTCGGTGCAGGTGTAGAGGGTCTTGTCTTTGGCCATGGGGAGCGGGGAAGGGGGCGGAGGAAGGCAGCGTGGCAACGCCAGCGGGCAGGAGCGAAAACCGCGGGCGACGACTATAGCGCCGCGCTCGCCGTCGCCCCGGCGCCCGGGGCTGCCACGCCCTCGTCCGCAATGTAGATGCGCGCCAGCCCCTGCGTGATGGCCTCCACGATCTGCTCGCGCCGCAGGCCGATGTGCTCGTCCATCAGGCGTGCCGCCGCCGCTCCGTCGCGCGCGGCGACGGCCTGCAGGATGGCGCCGTGCTCCTGCTGGGTGAAGTCGCGCCCGGCCTTTTCCATGTCGATCCAGCGGATGAAGCGCACCCGCTCGTTCAGGCTGGCGAGCATGCGCTGCAACTCCCCATTGCGGGCCATGGCGGCAATGCGCAGATGGAAGGCCTCGTCCAGCTCCACCAGCGCGCGCACTGGCGTGTCGGGCGAGGCCGCGCGGCTGGTCTCCAGAAAGCGCTGCGCCTCGGCGATCTGCGCCTCGTCGGCGCGCTCCACGGCCAGGCGCAGGCACTCGCGCTCCACGGCCATGCGGGCCTCGTACAGGTCGATCGCCTCCTGCACGTCCAGCGGCCGGCGCATGAAGCCACGCGTGCACGGCACCAGGAAGCCCTCGGTCACGAGGCGGGTGAGGGCCTCCCGCACGGGCGTGCGGCTCACGCCCAGGCGGGCCGCCAGCTCGATCTCGCTGATGCGCTCGCCCGGACGCAGCTGGTAGCTGATGGCCATGTCGCGCAGCGTGTTGACCACGGCGCTGCCGCGCTCGCGGCGCACACGTGAGATGGGCGCCGCGCGGACCTTGGCCGGTGCGGCGGGCACGGACGGGAGCCGCGAAGACAGGCTGTGCTTCGTCATTTTTTTAAGTATACTGGAATGGATTCTTAACCGGCCCAGGAGATGTGACGATGTCGACGACCCCCATGAACGGCGCGGATGCCATGGTACGGATGCTGCAGCACAACGGCGTGCAGCACATCTTCGGGCTGTGCGGCGACACCAGCCTGCCGTTCTATGACGCCCTGGCCCGCCTGGACCACGGCATGGACCACATCCTCACCCGCGACGAGCGCAGCGCCGCCTACATGGCCGACGGCTACGCCCGCGTCACCGGCCGCGTAGGCGTGTGCGAGGGCCCCAGCGGCGGCGGCGCCACCTACCTGCTGCCCGGCCTGGTGGAAGCCAACGAATCGTCGGTGGCCGTGCTGGGCATCACGTCGGACGTCTCGGTGGGCGCGCGCGGCAAGTTCCCGCTGACCGAACTGGACCAGCAGGCGCTGTACCGCCCGCTCACCAAATGGAACACCACCATCGACCGGGTGGACCAGATCCCGCACGCCCTGCGCAGCGCCTTCCGCGCCATGACCACCGGCCGGCCCGGCGCGGCCCACATCTGCCTGCCCTACGACGTGCAGAAGCACGCCATCGATCCCGACACCGTCTGGGCCCAGCCCGGCCATGGGCATTTCCCCGCCACGCGCAGCGCGCCCGACCCGGCCGCGGTGGACGAGGCGGCCGAACGCCTGGTGCGCGCCCGGGCGCCGGTCTTCATCTGCGGCGGCGGCGTGGTGATCGCGGGCGCCAGCGCCGCGCTGGCGGCGCTCGCCGAACGGCTGAACGCCCCGGTCTGTACCACCGTCAGCGGCCAGGGCAGCCTGGCGGACACGCACCCCCTGAACGCCGGCGTGGTGGGCACCAACGGCGGCGTTCCGGCCACGCGGGCCGTGGTGGCGCAGGCGGACCTGGTGCTGTTCATCGGCTGCCGGGCGGGCTCCACCACCACCGAGCACGGCCAGATGCCGGGACGCGGCGTGACCATCCTGCACATCGATGTGGACGCCATGACCATCGGCACCAACTACCGCACCGACGTGGCCCTGGTGGGCGACGCGCGGCTGGCGCTGCAGGCGCTGGACGCTGCCGTACAGCGCCTGGGCACGTCCCGCCCCGCCGACGCCTCCGACGGCCGTGCCCTGGCCGCGCGCGCGCGGGCCGAGAAGCTCGCCTTCCTGGCGCCCCTGGCCGCGTCGCTGGACCAGCCCATCCGCCCCGAGCGCGTACTGGACGCCCTCAACCGCCTGCTGCCGCGCGAGGCCATCGCCGTGGCCGACCCGGGCACGCCCTGCCCCTACTTCTCGGCCTACTTCGACGCGCCCCAGGCGGGCCGGCACTTCATCACCAACCGGGCGCACGGGGCGCTGGGCTTCTCGCTGTCCGCGGCGTTCGGTGCGGCCATCGGCCGGCCGGATTCGGTGGTGGTCGCCGCCATGGGCGACGGCAGCTTCGGCTTCACCTGCGGTGAGCTGGAGACCGTGGTGCGCCGCGGCGTGCCGCTGAAGATGATCGTGTTCTCCAACGCCGTCTACGGCTGGATCAAGGCCAGCCAGAAGACCGGCTACGACGAGCGCTATTTCTCCGTGGACTTCAACCGCACCGACCACGCCCGCGTGGCCGAGGCCTTCGGCGTCAAGGCCTGGCGCGTGAAGGACCCGTCCGAGCTGGACGGCGCGCTCAAGGCGGCCCTGCACCACGACGGCCCCGCGCTCATCGACGTGATCTCGCAGCCGCTGCAAGATACGGCCGTGCCGGTGAGCCAGTGGATGGGCTGACCCACCACCCCGCTTCCGCCGGCCCTCCGCACGCCGGGCCCGGCCCCGATGCCCTCAGGTTTTCACAGGAAGGAGTTCGCGCATGACAGGTTCCGTACTCAACCGCCGCACCGCCCTTGCATGGGGCGCAGCGACCTCCGTCCTCGGCCTGGGCGGGCCGGCCCGCGCCAGCGACGACGCCTCGCTGCGGCTGGTGGTCACCTTCCCGCCCGGCGGCAGCACCGACATCGCCGCGCGCATCCTGCAGCCGCGCCTGGCCGAGGCCGCGGGCCGCCCGGTGATCGTCGAGAACCGGCCGGGCGCGGCCAGCCAGATCGCCACGCAGTACGTTGCCAAGTCCGCCCCGGACGGCAACACCGTGCTGGTGAGCTTCGACACGCACGCCATCAATCCCATCGCCAAGCCGCGCCTGCCCTACGACACCTTCAAGGACTTCGCGGGCGTGTCGCTGGCGCTGCGCTTTCCCCTGGTCATCGGCGCCAACGCCGCCACGGTCAAGGCCGCCAACCTGCGGGAGTTCGTGGCCGCAGCCAAGGCCGCGCCGGGCAAGTTCAGCTATGCATCCACCGGCCTGGGCTCCATGAACCATCTGGTGATGGAGGACCTCAAGCGCCGCGCAAGCATCTACGTGCTGCACGTGCCCTTCGGCGGCGGCGGCCCGGCCGTGCAGGCGGTGCTGGGCGACGTGACCAGCCTCACCCTGCTGAGCTACGCCGCGCTGCGCGGCCAGATCGCCGCCGGCAAGATCACGCCGCTGGCCGTCACCGGCGCGCGGCGCCTGCCCGAGCTGCCCAACGTGCCCACGGTGGCCGAGTCGGGCTTTCCGGGTTTCGAGGCGTATTCGTGGATCGGCATCTTCGCGCCCGCCGCCACGCCGCCGGCCGTGGTGCAGAAACTCACGCGCGACTTCCAGACCGCGCTGAACGCACCCGATGTGCATGCCAAGCTCACCCAGTCGGGCTTCGAGGTGATGGCCACCGACGGCCCCGGCGTGGACCAGCACCTGCGCCGCGAGTACGAACGCTGGAGCGCCTTCGTGCGCGAAACGCGGCTCAAGCTCGAAGAATGACCCGCCCCCTCGGCATCAGCACCCTGCGCCCATGACCCGCCCTCTCGACCATGTCGTCATCGCCGTGCACGACCTCGACCGCACCGTGCAGGACTACCGCGCGCTTGGCTTCACCGTCTACCCGGGCGGCCAGCACCCGGGCCGCACCTCGCACAACGCGCTGGTGGTGCTGGCCGACGGCGCCTATCTGGAGCTGATCGCCTGGCGCGGCCCGGCGCCGCAGGAGCGCTGGTGGCGCACGCTGCAGGCCGCGGGCGAAGGCCTGGTGGACTTCGCACTGCAGACACCCGATGCCGCGGCCGACCTCGCCGCCGCCCATGCGCGCGGCCTTGCGAGCCTGCACGGCCCCGTGGACGGCGGCCGCGTGCGGCCCGATGGCGAGCGCCTGCAGTGGCGCACCGCCCGCCACGACACGCCGGACGTGCCCTTCCTGTGCGGCGATCTCACGCCCCGCCGCCTGCGCGTGCCCGACGACGCGGCCGTGCAGCGCCACGCCAACGGCGCCACCGGCGTGGAGCGCCTGGCCCTGGTGGTGCATGACATCGATGCCACGCTGGGCCGCTGGCGTGCGCTGCTGGGCGAAGAGGGCGCCGTACCCTCCGCAGCCACGGACGATGCGCTGGCGGGCCTGCGCACCGCCACCGTGGCCCTGGACGGCTTCACGGTCGATCTGGCCACGCCCGCCGAGCAGCCCACGCCTGCGCAGCCCGTTGCGGGAATGCTGCGCGAGCGGCTTTCCCACCGCGGCGAGGGGCTGTGCGCGCTGGTGCTGCGCGGCATCTCCAGCCCGTGGAGCGTGCCCGGGCCGGAGCATGGACTGGCTCTGGCCACGCCGTGGCGCGCCGCCACCCGGGCCGGCTGATCCCCCAGGCGCGACGCGGCGCCCTCCGCGCAGGTAAGCAAATGCGTTGTCGGCCCTCTCCTACCCGGGCCGCACGCACCCCTTCCTAGGATGGGACTTCCCTGCGGCGGTTTCGCCGCGTCCACCATTCCAAGGAGATGCACCCTATGTCCAACAGCACGCCCCGTCGCTGGCTCGTCGCAGCGCCCCTGGTTCTCGTGTCCGCGCTGGCCCTCACCGCCTGCGATCGCAACAAGCCCGGTGAGCCACCCAACAGCACGCCCGCCCCGACCACGGCCCCCGAGCCCGTGACCCCCGCTCCCGCCATGCCCACCACCCCGGGCACGCCGGACGCCGGCAGCACGGGCACCGGCACCGGTACGGGCACCACGACGCCGGCCATGCCGTCCACCGACCCGGCCAGCACGCCGTCGATGGGCGCCAGCTCGCCGAGCTAAAGCGCTTCATCGCCTTCCCAGCGCAGCGGCCCGTCCGCTGCCTGCCCTGCAAACGCCGGCCCTGTGCCGGCGTTTGCGTTGGTGCATGGCCACCACCTAACATCCCTGAACAGACCTGGCTGGCCACCCCCGGGCCGGCTTTACGCAGCAACGCGAACACAGGGAGACGTTTCATGAAGGCATGCATTTACGGCGCCGGCGCCATCGGCGGCTGGCTGGGCATGGCGCTGGCCGACGCCGGCTGCACGGTGCAGATGGTGGCCCGCGGGACCACGCTGACGGCCTTGCGCCGGGATGGCCTGCGGCTCACCCGACCCGATGGCACCGTGGTGCATGCGGCCGTGCAGGCCAGCGACGCCCCGGCCGTGCTCGGCACGCAGGACCTGGTGGTGCTGGCCGTCAAGGCCCCTGCGCTGCCAGACGTGGCCGAGCGCATCGCTCCGCTGGTCGGCCCGCAGACGGTGGTGCTCACGGCCATGAACGGCGTGCCCTGGTGGTTCCTGCAGGGCTGCGAGGGCCCGGCCCGCGGCCAGCGCGTGCGCAGCGTGGAGGCCGACGGCCGCATCGCCGCGGCCATTCCGGCGGCGCAAGTGGTCGGCGGCGTGGTGCATGCCAGCTGCTCGTTGCTGGCGCCAGGCCACGTGCGGCAGCATTTCGGCAACCGCCTGCTCATCGGCGAGCCCGGCGGCGGGCCGAGCGAACGCACCACGGCGCTGGCCGAGGTGCTGCGCCTCGGCGGCATCGACGTGGAGATCTCGCCCCGCATCCAGCAGGACATCTGGTTCAAGCTGTGGGGCAACCTGACGATGAACCCCATCAGCGCGCTCACCGGCGCCACCACCGACCGCATCCTGGACGACGCGCTGGTGCGCGGCTTCATCTCGGCGGTGATGCAGGAGGCCAAGGCCATCGGCGAGCGGCTGGGCCTGCCGATCGACCAGCAGCCCGAGGACCGCCACGCGGTGACGCGCAAGCTGGGTGCGTTCAAAACCTCCATGCTGCAGGACGTGGAAGCCGGCAAGCCGCTGGAGATCGACGCCCTGGTGGCTGCCGTGCACGAACTGGGTACGCTCACCGGCACCGCCACGCCGCATACCGATGCCCTGCTGGGGCTGGTGCGGCTGATGGCACAGCAGCGTGGGCTGTATCCTGCATAGCTATATTTTTAATAGCTGCATGCGCTTATGGAATAAGCGCCAGAGCCCTATTTGATTCTGAACCCACCTTTTTTCATTCATTTCACCGACCGGAGACCTTGCCCCATGTCCACCGCCCTGACCCTTTATTACGCCCCCGGTACCTGCGCACTGGCCGTGCGCATCGCGCTCGAAGAAGCCCAGGCCGACTACACCCTGCGCCTGCTCGACTTTTCCGCGCAGGAGCAACGCGGTGCCGACTACCTGGCGATCAATCCCAAGGGCCGCGTGCCTGCGCTGGCCACCGAGCACGGCGTGCTGACCGAGGCGCCCGCCCTGCTGCTCTACGTGGCGCAGCGCTTTCCCCAGGCCGGCCTGGCGCCTACCGAACCGTTCGCGCTGGCGCGGCTGCAGGAGCTGCACAGCTACCTGGCCTCCACCGTGCATGTGGCCCATGCCCACGGCCGCCGCGCCGCGCGCTGGGCCGACGAGCCCGAGGCCCAGGCTGCCATGCAGCGCAAGGTGGCGGCCAACATGACCGAGTGCTTCGCGCTGATCGAGTGCCACTACCTGCCGACCGGCCCGTGGGTGCTGGGCGATCGCTACAGCGTGGGCGATGCCTACCTGTACACCGTGGGCACCTGGCTGCGCAGCGACGGCGTGGACATCGCCCAGTTCCCGCGCGTGCATGCCCACGCGCAGCGCATGGCCGAGCGGCCGGCCGTGCAGCGCGCACAGGCGGCCTGAGCCCGCAGGCCTGATTTGTTGCTGCCGAGCGGCCCCTGCCCTCAGCGCAGGGCGTCGCCGTCGGTCCAGTGGAAGGGCACGCGCGGCTCGATGTCCGCGATCTCCGCGCGCAGCAGCGCCGCCAGCCGCCCGGCCTCGCGCTGCGTGAGCCGCGCCACCGTGGTGGACAGGCTCATGGCCGCGAAGGCGCCGCCGCCGGCATCGCGCACTGCATGCCCCACGGCCGCGGTGTTGGTGTTGAGGCAGCCGCCGCTGCGCGCATGGCCCAGCGTGCGCGTCTGCGCGATGAGCGCGCGCAGGGCCAGCACGTCCAGCCCCCCATAGCGCCCCAGCGCGTCCGCATGCGTGTGCAGCGCGGCCTTGACCAACGCGTCGTCCTGCGCCGCGAGCAGGGCCAGCCCGGCCGCGCCCACGCCCAGCGGGCGGCGGCCGCCCACGGTCACCGACAGGGCCGCATCCGGCCGGGGCACGGCCGTGTGGTCGTAGCACACGGCCTCGTGGCCGCTGCGCACGAACACGTAGGCCGCGTAGCCGGTGGCCTCGGTCAGCCGCCGCAGGGCGGGTGCGAACAGCGGCGCCACATCGTGGCGCGCCCGCGCCGCCAGCCCGTGCTCGAAGGTCAGGCGGCCCAGCACATAGCCCCGGCCCTCGGGCAGCGGCGTGACCAGGCGGGCCGCCACCATGTCGCGCAGCAGGCGGTGCACCGTCGGGTGCGGAATGCCGGAATGACGCGCGATGTCGGACAGGGACAGCCCGCGCGCGTCGTAGCGCGAGAGCTGGTCGAGGATGCGCAGTGCGCGGTCGAGCACCAGGGTCGTCATGGCAGGAGGAGGAAGAAGAAAGGCGGCAAGACGGCCCGGCCGGCCGCGGTTGTCCACGGTATGGACAAGTCGATTGTAGGAATGCGGCGCCTCGCCACAATGCACGCAGACCCGGGACCGCGCGTACCCGGGCCCCGCATCCCTTCAACGACACGGAGACATCTTCCATGGCCCCCTTCCGTCCCTTTTCGCGGCGCGCCCTGGCGCGCGCGGCTGCCGCTGCCCTGCTGCTGGGCACCGCCGGCGCCCCCCTGCTGGCGCAGGAGGCCGCCTTCCCCACGCGGCCCGTGCGCTTCATCGTGCCGTATGCGGCCGGTGGCACGACCGACCTGGTGGCGCGCACCGTGGGCGCGCGCATGGCGCAGACGCTGGGCCAGCCTGTGGTCATCGAGAACCGCGCCGGCGCGGGCGGCAACATCGGCATGGACGCCGTGGCCAAGGCCGCGCCCGACGGCTACACCGTGGGCATGGGCGCCATCTCCACCAACGCGCTGAACCCGCACATCTACAAAAAGATGCCGTTCGACCCGCGCAAGGACTTCACGCCCGTGGGTCTGCTGGGCCAGTCCACCATCGTGCTGGAGGCCGGCCCGGGCCTGTCGGTCAAGACCGTGGCCGAGCTGCTGGCCCATGCGCGCCAGCACCCCGGCGTGCCTTACGCCACGGCGGGCGCCGGCACCTCGATGCACCTGGCGGGCGTGCTCTTCGCGCAGATGAGCCGCACGGAATGGGTGCACGTGCCCTACAAGGGCAGCGCCCCGCTCATCACCGACCTGATCGCCGGCCAGGTGCCGGTGGCGTTCGACAACCTGCCGGCCTCCCTGCCGCACATCCAGGCCGGCAAGCTGCGCGCCCTGGCGGTGGCAGGCACGCGCCGTTCGCCCGCGCTGCCGGACGTGCCCACGCTGGCCGAGGCCGGTCTGCCCGGCTATGCGGTGGAACCGTGGTTCGGCGTGTACGGCCCGGCGGGCCTGCCGCCGGCCGTGGCCCAGCGGCTTGAAAAGGCCTTGCAGGAGGCCATGGCCGACCCGGCGGTGGAGGCCAAGCTGCTGGCGGCCGGCTTCACGCCGCAGGGCTCCAGCGCCGCCGAGCTGGGCGCCTTGAGCCGCCGCGAGTACGAGCGCCTGGGCGCCGTGGCGCGCAACGCCCAGATGGCCGCCGACTGAAAAGAGGCGCGCATCCATGACCGATACCGCCACCGCACCGCGCATCGACGCCAGCCACGATCCGCGCCTGCGCAGCTGGGTCGCCTCCGCCAACGGGCCGGGTTGCGATTTCCCGATCCAAAACCTGCCCTTCGGCCGCTTCCGCGCTGCCGACGGCGCGCCCCGCATCGGCGTGGCCATCGGCGACCAGATCCTCGACCTGCGCGCCGCAGGCCTGGTGGACACGGACGACATGAACGCCTTGATGGCCGCGCCGCCCGCGCAGCGCCAGGCCCTGCGTGCGCGCCTGTCCGCCGGCCTGGCCGAAGGCAGCGCGCAGCAGCCGGCGTGGCAGGCCGCGCTGGTGCCGCAGGCGGGCACCGCAATGCTGGTGCCCTGCCGCATCGGCGACTACACCGACTTCTACACCAGCGTGCACCACGCCACCAACGTGGGCCGCCAGTTCCGGCCGGACCAGCCGCTGCTGCCCAACTACCAGTGGGTGCCCATCGGCTACCACGGGCGCGCATCGTCCATCGGCGTGAGCGGCCAGGCGGTGCGGCGCCCGCGCGGCCAGCTCAAGGCGCCGGATGCGGCAACGCCCGTGCTGGCGCCGTCGCGGCGGCTGGACTACGAGCTGGAACTGGGCTGGTTCATCGGCGCCGGCAACGCGCAGGGCGAGCCCATCGCCATCGCCCAGGCCGAGCAGCACCTGTTCGGCGTGGCCCTGTTCAACGACTGGAGCGCGCGCGACATCCAGGGCTGGGAGTACCAGCCGCTGGGCCCCTTCCTGTCGAAGAACTTCGCCAGCACGCTGTCGCCCTGGATCGTCACGCTGGAGGCGCTGGCCCCCTTCCGCGCGCCCTTCACGCGGCCGGGCGGCGACCCGCAGCCGCTGCCCTATCTGGACTCGGCCGGCAACCGCGCCCACGGCGCCTTCGCCATCACGCTGGAGGTGTTGCTGCAGTCCGCGCGCATGCGTGCCGAGGGCCTGGCGCCCCTGCGCCTGTCGCGCACCGACAGCGCACGCGCCGCGTACTGGACGCCGGCGCAGCTGGTGGCGCACCACACGGTCAACGGCTGCAATCTGCAGAGCGGCGATCTGCTGGGCTCGGGCACGCTCTCCGGTCCCGAAGAGGGCGAGGCCGGCTCGCTGTTGGAGCTGGCCGTGGCCGGCCAGCGCCCCGTGGCCCTGCCGACGGGCGAGCAGCGCAGCTTTCTGGAAGACGGCGACACGCTCACCCTGCGCGGCTGGTGCGAGCGCGAGGGCGCGGTGCGCATCGGCCTGGGCGAGGTGTCGGGCACCGTGGCGGGCGCGACCGGCGCCTGAGCCGGCCGGCTCGTCCGATCACGCCGCCAATAAAAAAAGCCGCCCCGTGACGGGAGCGGCTTTTTGCTGACCCCAGGGCCGCGCCGGCTCAGTTCACCTTCAGCACGCGCCAGTCGATGCGGTTGTCCGCGCGGTGGATGATCTCCACCTTCTGTGTGGCGGCCCACGGAATGATCTGGTTGTACAGCGGGATGTGCGAGATCAGCTCGTGGTCCTTCACCAGGGCCTGCTCGATGAGGCCGTTGCGCGTGGCGGTGTCGGTCTCCTTCTTGATGCGCTCGATCAGCGCGTCCTGCTGCGGATCGCTGAAGCGGCCCAGGTTGAAGTTGCCGTCGCCGCCGGCGCCCGGCGAGCGGATCAGCGACTGCAGCGAGTAGAACGCGTCGAAGGTCGGCACGCCCCAGCCCAGCAGGTAGATGCTGGCCTCGTTGCGCTGGATCATCGGGAAGTAGGTGGCGAAGGGCAGCGAGCGCAGCTTGGCCTTCACGCCCACCTTGGCCCACTGCGCCGTGATGGCCTGGCACAGCTGCTCGTCGTTGATGTAGCGGCCCGCGCTGCAGGCGAAGTCCACCTCGAAGCCTTGCGGGTAGCCCGCCTCGGCCAGCAGCTTCTGCGCGGCGGCGGGGTCGTAGGGCCAGCGCACGTCGGCCTTCGGGGTCCAGCCGTTCACCTGCCGCGCCACGATGGCGCCCGTGGGCTGCGCCAGGCCGCGCAGCACCACGCGCTGGATGGAGCCGATGTCGATGGCCTGGTACAGCGCCTTGCGCACGCGCACGTCCTTGAGCGAGTTCTTGCCCTTGACGCTGGAGTTCTGCAGCTCGTCGCGGAACTGGTCCATCCCCAGGAAGATGGTGCGGTTCTCGGCGCCGTCCAGCACCTTGAGCGCGGGCTGCTGGCGGATGCGCGGCACGTCCTGCAGGCTCGGGTCGAGCACGAAGTCCACCTCGCCCGACAGCAGCGCGGCGGTGCGGGTGGCGTCCGACTTGATGGGCGTGTAGACGATGTCCGTCACGTTGCCGGCGTACTTGCCCTTGCCCCACCAGTGCGGGTTGGCGGCCAGCACGGTGCGCTGGTCGGGCTGCCACGACTTGAGCACGAACGGCCCGGAGCCCAGCGCATTGCGGTGGGTGTAGGGCTCGTCGCTGGTCTTGATGTCCTTGGGGGTGGCTGCATTGTTCTTCTCGGCCCAGGGCTTGCTCATGATGCGCAGCTCGGTGAGCTGGTTCACCAGCACCGGGTTGGGGATGTCCGAGAAGATGTCGATCGTCTGCGCATCCACCACCTGCACGCGGTCGATGCCCTGTGTGTAGACGGCGTAGTTCGACGTCTTGGCCTTGGCGCGCTCCAGCGAGAACTTCACGTCCTCGGCCGTGAGCGCGGAGCCGTCGCTGAACTTCACGCCCTGGCGCAGCGTGATGCGCAGCTGCGTGGGGCTCACGCGCTTCCATTCGGTGGCCAGCTGCGGCTCGGGCTTGAAGGTCTTGCTGTTGTATTCGACCAGCGTCTCGTACACGGCCGAGTGCAGTGCGTTGTTCACGCCCACGTTCTGGGCGTGGATGTCCCAGGAGGACAGGTCCGCCGAGCGCGCGAAGCGGAAGGTGGCGGCCTGGGAGGCCAGGGGCACGGCGGCCGCAGCGATCACGGCGGCGGCAAGCAAGGAGGGAGCAAATCGCATGGTGTCTTGAAGGGTCTCTGAACAGGAAAAAGGGTGCGCCACTATCGCCCGCACCCCGCAGGGGGAGAACGATTTTCTGGTTGTAAACATATGCGCAGCCTGCGGCAAGCCATCACCACCGGCGTGCAGGGGTTCAGCGCTGTCGGTGCGCGGCCCCCTCTTCCAAAAAAAGGCCGGCACCCCCCGCAGGGCGCCGGCCTTCCAAAGCGGCCCGCGACCGGGCCGCGCTCTCACTCAAACGGCTGCGGCCGCTTCGTCTTGTCGCTGGAGGGCGGCAGGATGGGCAAGGTGATCTGCGGCTGCTCGCCCGTCAGCGTCTTGAGGAACGCCACGATGTCGGCGTTCTCCGCATCGCTGAACGTGCGGCCCAGCTGCAGGCGGCCCATGGTGTCCACGGCCTGGGCCAGCGTGTCGGCCGCGCCGTCGTGGAAGTAGGGGTAGGTCAGTTCCACGTTGCGCAGCGTGGGCACCTTGAAGTTGAAGCGATCGGCGTCCTTGCCGGTCACGGCGAAGCGCCCTTCGGCCGGGTTGGCGGTCTTGTAGGGCTCGACGACGCCCATGCGCTGGAACGACGAGCCGCCCAGGTTGGGGCCGTTGTGGCAGGCCACGCAGCCCGCGTTCTTGAACAGCTGGTAGCCGCGTAGCTCCTGTGCGTCGATGGCCTTCTTGTCGCCCTTGAGCCACTGGTCGAAGCGGGCATTGGGCGTGGTCAGCGTCTCCTCGAACGCGGCGATGGCCGAGGTCACTTCCTCGATGCTCAGCTTGTCGTGCCCGAAGACCTTCTTGAACTCCGCGACGTACTGCGGAATGGAGCGCAGCAGGTCCACCGCGAGCGCATGGGTGAAGGCCATCTCGCCCGGGTTGGCGATGGGGCCGCCGGCCTGCTCCTGCAGGTCCTTGGCGCGGCCGTCCCAGAACTGCGCCAGGTTCAGGCTCGAATTGAGCACCGTGGGCGAGTTGATCGGCCCCTTCTGCCAGCGGTCTCCGATGGACGTCTTGAGGTTGTCCGAGCCGCCCATGCTGAGGTTGTGGCACGAGTTGCAGGAGATGAAGCCGGACTTGGACAGGCGGGGATCGAAGAACAGCTTCTTGCCCAGTTCGATCTTGGCAGGCTCGATGGTCTTGACCGCCGGCAAGGGTTGCACGGGCTCCTGCGCCTGTGCCTGCACGGCGCCCGTGGCCAGCAAGCCGGCCACGGCCAGGGCGCCCAGGGCGAACCGCACGGAAGGGAAATGTTGTGTCATCGGGGGGGCTCCTCAGAGGTAAGGCGGTGAAGTGCGCCCTGAAGAGCGCATCGCGGTGCTTCACCGTGCGTTGATTCTTCGAGCGCCCCGCCCGACGCCGCTTGACGCACCGCAAACGAAGAAACATTTCAGGCAGAAGGGTCATTGCAGCTTGCGCTGAGACAGCCGCGGGGGTGCAGGGCGGCCAGCGGTGCGCCCGAAGCGCAGAAGCCGCAGGGCCGTGGCGCTCCGCAATGGCGGGCATCCGTGGGAACGCCCACGCAGGATTCAAGCGAAATTGGCCTCTAGCGCTTATGCAGAAAGCGCAAGCAGCTATCATTTTTGAAAAACCACCCGGTACGGATGTGGAGCCGCCACGCCCGCACCACCCGGCGGCGCCCGCTGTCTCTGCGCCGCGAAGCCAACCGCCGTCACGACGGCCCCGAACGATCTCGGCGGTCGGTGCACGGCCTGCCCGCCCCCGCCGCACCACAGGCCGCTTGCAACAACCCGCTTCAAAACTGCGCAATCTGCCATCGGGCGGTCAGGGACGCCTGGCCGGGTCCTGAGCGCGCGCCGCGCACCGCAACGCCCCGGATGGTGCAAATCCGCTTGCCGATCAAGCACTTACGAGCGCCCACGGAAACCGCATAAGCATGCGCCGATTCCTTTGCAGCGTGCGTGCTCCGGTGGGTCTTCAATCCAGCCCAACCACCCGCCGCGACGGTCGCGCCGGGGCATCCACGGAAGGACCCATCCCATGACGCGCAAGTACAAGGTCGTCGCCGTTTCCGGCAACACGCAGCGCCCCTCGCGCACGCTGGTGCTCGTCGAAGAGCTGATCGCCGCACTGAGCGAGGCGCTGCCCATCGAGGCCCACACCATCGAACTGGGGCCGCTGGCACCGCAGATCGGCGGCGCGATCTACCGCAACCAGCTGCCCGCCGCAGTGGAGGCGGAACTCGCCGCCATCGAATCGGCCGACCTGCTCATCGTCGCCAGCCCCGTCTACCGAGGCTCGTACACCGGTTTGTTCAAGCACCTGTTCGACTTCGTGCACCACGAGGCGCTGATCGACGTGCCCGTGCTGCTGGCCGCCACCGGCGGCAGCGACCGCCATGCGCTGGTCATCGACCACCAGCTGCGCCCGCTGTTCAGCTTCTTCCAGGCGCGCACGCTGCCGCTGGGCGTGTATGCGTCGGAGCAGGACTTCCAGGGCTACGAGATCGCACGCGGCGCCCTCCGCGACCGCATTGCGCTGGCCGTGCAGCGCGCGCTGCCGCTGGTCGGTATCGCCCCCCAGGCCGTACCCGCGCTGCGGCTGGCGCAGGCCGCCTGATCGGGCGATCGACCGGCCGCATCCCACCTCACCGCACAGGAGCATCGCCATGAGCCACGACACGACTTCCTCCGCACCCGCTTCCGACGGCATCCGGTTCGCCTACTGGGTGCCCAACGTCAGCGGCGGGCTGGTGGTCAGCACCATCGCCCAGCGCACCGACTGGAGCCTGGAATACAACCAGCGCCTGGCGCAGGCGGCCGAGAAGGCCGGCTTCGACTACGCCCTGAGCCAGATCCGCTTCACCGCCGGCTATGGCGCCGAGTACCAGCACGAGTCGGTGTCGTTCAGCCAGGCGCTGCTGCACGCCACCACCAAGCTGAAGGTGCTGGCCGCCATCCTGCCCGGGCCGTGGAGTCCCGCCGTTGTGGCCAAGCAGATCGCCACCATCGACCACATCAGCGCCGGGCGCATCGCCATCAACGTGGTGAGCGGCTGGTTCAAGGGCGAGTTCCAGGCCATTGGCGAGCCGTGGCTGGAGCATGACGAGCGCTACCGCCGCTCCGAAGAATTCATCCGCGCGCTCAAGGGCATCTGGACGGAAGACAACTTCACCTTCAAGGGCGACTTCTACCGCTTCAACAACTACACGCTGAGCCCCAAGCCCGTGCAGAAGCCGCACCCGGAGATCTTCCAGGGCGGCAGCTCGCGCGCGGCGCGCGACATGGCCTCGCGCGTGTCGGACTGGTACTTCACCAACGGCAACACGCCCGAGGGCGTGAAAGCGCAGATCGACGACATCCGCGCCAAGGCGGCCGAAACCGGCCACCGCGTGCGCATCGGCATCAACGCGTTCGTCATCGCCCGCGACACACCGAGGAAGAGGCCCGCGCCGTGCTGAAAGACATCATCGACCACGCGCACGTGGAGGCCGTGCACGCCTTTGGCGACGCGGCCAAGCAGGCCGGCCAGGCCTCACCCGAGGGCGAGGGCAACTGGGCGAAATCCACCTTCGAGGACCTGGTGCAATACAACGACGGCTTTCGCACCAACCTCATCGGCACGCCGCGCCAGGTGGCCGAGCGCATCGTGGCGCTCAAGGCCGTGGGCGTGGACCTGATCCTGGCCGGCTTCCTGCACTTCATCGAAGAGGTCGAGTACTTCGGTGAAAAGGTGCTGCCCCTGGTGCGCGAGCTGGAAGCCCAGGGGCGGGGTGCGCGCGCACCGGTCTTGACCGAAGAACCTGCCGAGGCCGTACCGGCCTGATCTCCGCTCAGGTCTTCACCCACCGACCCATCCACCGGCGTTCAGCGCCCCGCACGCCGCTCGCCTCCGCGAGGCGGCCCGGGCGCAGCCTTGCCCGAAAGCCCTGCACCACCATGTCCAGCACCTTGTTCGACGGCACCCTGGCCCCGCCCGCTATCACACCCGCAGCGCCGCGCCGACCGGCAGGGCAAGCGGGCGCAACGGGCAGCACCGAGTCCGCCTCGGCCGCTCCCGCGCTGGAGCTGCAGGGCGTCGACCTGTCGTTCGGCGGCGTGCACGCGCTGCGCGGCATCGACCTGCGCGTGGCGCCGGGCGAGCTGCGCGCCATCATCGGGCCCAACGGCGCGGGCAAGAGTTCGCTGGTCAACATCATCAGCGGCCTGTACCGGCCCGATGCCGGCCGCGTGCACATCGGCGGCAAGTCGTTCGCGCAGGTACCCACGCCGCGGCTGGCACACCTGGGCGTGGCGCGCACCTTCCAGAACCTGGCGCTGTTCAAGGGCCTCAGCGTGCGCGACAACATCGCCCTGGGCCGCGTGCATGCGGCGCGCGCCAGCTTTGCCGAGCGGGTGCTGGGCTGGGGCCGGGCGCGCCGCGAGTGGCGCGAGGCGCGCGAACAGGCGCGCGAGGCCATCGACTTCCTGGGTCTGGGGCACGTGCAGGACCGGCTGGCCGGCGGCCTGCCCTACGGCCTGCAGAAGCGCGTGGAGCTGGCGCGCGCGCTGGTGGCCCGCCCGCGCCTGTTGCTGCTCGATGAACCCCTGGCTGGCACCACCGCCGGCGAGAAGAGCGAGATGGCCGCGCTGATCCGCGCCGCGCGCGACCGGCAAGGCGCTGCCGTGGTGCTGATCGAGCACGACATCGGCATCGTGCTGGGCCTGTCGGACCGCGTGGCGGTGCTGGACTACGGCCGCAAGATCGCCGACGGCACACCGGCCGAAGTGCGGGATGACCCGGCCGTGATCGACGCCTATCTGGGCGTGGCACACGATGAAGACGACGCCGTAACTCCAGCCGCGGAGGCGCTGTGATGGAAGGCTTCGACTTCGCCTTCCTCGCCGAGGTGCTGATCGGCGGGCTGCTGTCCGGCGTGATGTATTCGCTGGTGGCCATCGGCTTCGTGCTGATCTACAAGACCTCGGGCGTGCTCAACTTCGCGCAGGGCGCGCAGCTGCTGTTCGCGGCGCTCACCTTCGTGAGCCTGGTCGAGCGCGGCCTGCCGTTCGCGCTGGCGCTGGGCATCACGTTTGCGCTGATGGTGGCGCTGGGCCTGGCGATTGAACGCACGGTGCTGCGCCCATTGGTCAACCAGCCGCCCATCACGCTGTTCATGGCCACGCTGGGGCTGTCGTATGTGATCGAGGGCGTGGCCCAGCTGGTGTGGGGCACGCAGGTGCATTCGCTGGAGCTGGGTGTGGACGACGCGCCCATCGAGGTCGCGGGCGTGCTCATCTCCACCTTAGACCTGTTCGCGGCCGGCGTGGCGGCGGTGATGGTGGCCGTGCTGTCGGCGTTCTTTCGCTACACCCGCGTGGGCCTGGCGTTTCGCGCGGTGGCCGACGACACCTTCGCCGCCCTGGCCGTGGGCCTGCGGCTGCCGGTGATCTGGGCCACCGTGTGGTCCGCCGCTGGCGTGATCGCGCTGGTGGCCGGGCTGCTGTGGGGCGCGCGGCTGGGCGTGCAGTTCTCGCTGTCGCTGGTGGTGCTCAAGGCGCTGCCGGTGCTGGTGCTGGGCGGGTTCGACTCCATCCTGGGCGCCATCGTGGGCGGGCTGTTGATTGGTGCGCTGGAAAAGCTGGCCGAGGTGTACCTGGGCCCCTACGTGGGCGGCGGCATCGAAAGCTGGTTCGCCTATGCCGCCGCGCTGCTGTTCCTGCTGGTGCGACCGGCGGGCCTGTTCGGGCAGCGGCCCGTGGAAAGGGCCTGACGCCATGGCACGCACATCATCTCCCTCCGCACGCTGGCCGCTGTGGGCCACGCCTGCCATCGCCTTGGTGCTGGCCTATGGCGTGGTGCCGCTGGTGGCTACCGACTACGTGTTCGATGCGCTGCTGATTCCCTTCCTGGCGCTGTCGCTGGCCGCCGTGGGGCTGAACCTGCTGACGGGCTACGCGGGCCAGCTGTCGCTGGGCTCGGCCGCCTTCATGGCTGTAGGCGCCTATGCGGCCTACAACTTCCAGCTGCGCGTCGAGGGCCTGCCGCTGCTGGCGGCCATCGCGTTGGGCGGCGTGGCCGCCACGGTGGTGGGCGTGGCGTTCGGCCTGCCCAGCCTGCGGCTGCGGGGCTTCTACCTGGCCGTATCGACCCTGGCGGCGCAGTTCTTCGTGCAGTGGGCGCTGACGAAGTTCGGCTGGTTCAGCAACCACAACCCCTCGGGCGTGATCGACGCCCCGCCGCTGGCCGTGGCGGGCGTGGTCTTCGACACCCCCGTGGGCCGCTACCTGTTCGCGCTGACCGTGGTGGCCGTGCTCACGGCGCTGGTCTGGCGCGTGACCCGCACGCCCACCGGCCACCACTTCATCGCCGTGCGCGACAACGAGCTGGCCGCCCGCGTGATCGGCGTGCCGGTGCTGCGCGCCAAGCTGCTGGCGTTCGCGCTGTCGTCGTTCGTGATCGGCGTGGCGGGCGTGCTGTGGGGCTTCGTCTACCTGCGCACGGTGGAGCCGGCGGGCTTCAACCTCGACCGCTCGTTCCAGATTCTTTTCATCATCATCATCGGCGGCCTGGCCACGCTGCGCGGCGCCTTTCTGGGCGCGGCCCTGATCGTCGTGTTCCCTCTGCTGCTCTCGCGCCTGGGCAGTCTGCTGCTGGGCCCGTGGTTCGACTCGGGCGTACTGGAGCTGTTCCAGCGCATCGCCCTGGGCGCGCTCATCGTCGGCTTTCTCATCGCCGAGCCGCGGGGGCTGGCGGCGCTGTGGGAGCGGTGGGTAGCCCGCTTGCAGCGCACCCGGCCGCCGCCGCAGGCCACGTGAACACGTCTGCCTTCCATCTTCCGCCTTCTGTTCGCCTTGCCCGATTCAACTCATCCACTTTTCCCAGGAGTGCTTTCCATGTCCCTCGTCCGCCATCTGAAAGCCGCCGCGCTCATCGGCGCGCTGGCCCTCACCGGCCTCCAGGCTGCCAACGCCCAGGCCGCCAAACCGCAGGAACAGTTCTTCCCGCTGCAGAGCTACCGCGTCGGCCCCTATGCGGCCGGCGGCACCGGCTTCTTCGGCGGCTTCATCGACTACCTGAACCTCGTCAACACCCGCGACGGCGGCGTGGGCGGCGTCAAACTGACCTGGGAGGAAGGCGAGACGCAGTACGAGGTGGAGCGCGGCGTGGAGGTGTACGAGCGCCTCAAGACCCGCCCCGGCATCGCCGCGTGGAACCCGCTGTCGGTGGGCATCGCCTATGCGCTGATCGACCGGGTGACGGCCGACAAGGTGCCGCTGCTCACCATCAACCACGGCCGCACCGACACCACCGACGGGCGCGTGTTCAAGTACATCTTCCCGTTGCTGGTCAACCCGTACAGCGAGACCTCGGGCATCGTGAACTACCTGGGCACCAAGGCCGGTGGCATCGACAAGCTCAAGGGCAAGAAGATCGTGGTGCTGTACCACGGCTCGCCCTACGGCAAGGAGACGATTCCGATCTACGAGCTGCTGGCCAAGCAGTACGGCTTCACGGTGCAGCAGATCGAGGTGCCCCACCCCGGCAACGAGCAGCAGTCGCAGTGGCTGACCATTCGCCGCGCCAAGCCCGACTTCGTGGTGCTGCGCGGCTGGGGCGTGATGAACCCGGTGGCGCTCAAGACCGCGCAGAAGACCGGCTTTCCGGCCGACCGCATCGTGGGCAACATCTGGTCCAACTCCGAAGAAGACGTGATTCCCGCGGGCGACGCCGCCAAGGGCTACGTCGCCATCACCTCGGTGGCGCCCGGCACGCAATACCCCGTGCTGCAGGACATCGTGAAGACCGTGTACGACGCCGGCAAGGGCAACCTGCAGGACAAGAAACGCATCGGCAGCGTGTACCACAACCTGGGTGTGCTCAACGGCATCCTGAACGTGGAGGCCATCCGCATCGCGCAGGCGAAGTTCGGCAAGCGCACCCTCACCGGCGACGAAGTGCGCTGGGGCCTGGAGAACCTGCAGATCGACGAAGCCCGCGCCGCCGCTTTGGGCGCCAAGGGCCTGTTCCATTCCATCCACGTGACCTGGGACAACCACGAAGGCGACGGCCGCGTGGCCTTCCAGCAGTGGGACGGCACGCAGTGGAAGGTCGTCTCCGACTGGATCGCGCCGGACTGGAAGCTGCTGCGCCCGATCATCGAGAAGTCGTCCCTGGCGTACGCCAAGGAAAAGAACGTGAAGGTGCGCAAGAGCATCGACGACTGATCCGTCTCCTTCTTCCATTCATCCGGAGCGACGCCATGACCACCGCTTACCGCACGCCCTCGATCCTCGGCCCGGCCTACGAGGCCATCGCTGACAAGTACCGCCCCGTCTTCGCGCGCATCCAGGCCACCGCGCTTGAGCGCGAGCAGCAGCGCCAGCTGGGCCATGAGCCCATCCAGTGGCTCAAGGACGCACGCTTCGGCGCGCTGCGCGTGCCCGTGGAACACGGCGGCGACGGTGCCACGCTGCCGCAGCTGTTCCAGCTGCTGGTGGAGCTGGCCGAGGCCGACTCCAACATCGTGCAGGCGCTGCGCGGGCACTTCGCGTTCGTCGAAGACCGGCTCAATGCGCCGCGCGATGCGGCCAACATCGTGTGGTTGCGGCGCTTTGCCGAAGGCGACCTGGCCGGCAACGCGTGGACCGAAGTCGGCAACGTGGCCATCGGCGACGTGATCACGCGCGTGACGCCCACGGAGGACGGCCGCTGGGTGGTCAACGGCCGCAAGTTCTACAGCACCGGCAGCATCTTCGCGGACTGGATCGACCTGTACGCCCGCCGAGACGGCCCGGGCGACGGCGACGGTCTGGACGTGATCGCCGCCGTGCGCGCGCGCCAGCCCGGCGTGACGCACCACGACGACTGGGACGGCTTCGGCCAGCGCACCACGGGCAGCGGCACCTCGGTGTACGAGAACGCCGAGGTGGAGCCGGAAAACATCTTTCTGTTTGCCGACCGCTTCAAGTACCAGACGGCCTTCTACCAGCTGTTCCACCTGGCCACGCTGGCCGGCATCGCCCGCGCCATCACGCGCGACGCCGCCGCCCAGGTGCGCGGCCGCCAACGCATCTTCAGCACCGGCAACGCGCCCAGCGTGGCGCAGGACGTGCAGGTGCAGCAGGTGGTGGGCGAGGTTGCGGCCATCGCCTATGCGGCCGAAGCCACCGCCGTGCGCGCCGCGTTTGCCGCCCAGCGCGCCTACGACGCGCACTGGCACGGCACGCCCGAGCAGGAAAAGCAGGCCAACATCGAGGCCGAACTGGAATCCGCGCAGGGCCAGGTGGCCCTCACCGACCTGGTGCTGCGCGCCGCCAGCCAGTTCTTCAACGGGCTGGGCGCATCGGCCGCCAGCAGCGCGCAGTCGCTGGACCGGCACTGGCGCAACGCGCGCACCGTGGCATCGCACAACCCGGTGATCTACAAGGCGCGCATCGTCGGCGACTGGCACGTCAACGGCACCGAGCCGCCCTACGTGTGGCAGATCGGCGCCGGCCCCGGCCGGCCCGCGGCATCGGCGCCCGCACCGGCCGCCGATGCCGGCGCGGCCAATGCAGCGCAGGCGCGGCCCCTGGCCCGCGCGGCCTGAGTGGGTGATTGAGCGCCATGGCAATCCCGCCCCCCGCGCTGCTCACGGTCGATGCGGTGCAGGCCGTGTACCAGGGCGCCATCGCCGCGCTGCACGGCGTGGGCTTCGAGGTGCGCGCCGGCGAGATCCACGCGCTGCTGGGCGCCAACGGCGCCGGCAAGTCCACCACGCTCAAGGCCGTGTCGCACCTGCTGCCGGCCGAACGCGGACAGGTCACCGCCGGATGCATCACCTACGACGGGCAGGACGTGGCATATGCCAGCCCGGCCACCCTGGTGCGCGCCGGGCTGGTGCCGGTGCTGGAAGGCCGGCACTGCTTTCCCAGCCTGTCGGTGGAGGACAACCTGGTCACCGGCGCCCTGGGCCGAAGCGCCCGGCGCGGCGAGATCGCGCACGACCTGGAGCGGGTGTACTCGCTCTTCCCGCGCCTGCGCGACAAGCGCCGCACGCCCGCCGGACTGTCATCCGGCGGCGAGCAGCAGATGACCGCCATCGGCCGGGCGCTGATGTCACGCCCGCGCCTGCTGGTGCTGGACGAGCCCTCGATGGGCCTGGCACCGCGTGTGGTGCAGGAGATCTTCGCGCAGCTCAAGCGCTTGAACCGCGAGGAAGGTTTGACGCTGCTGGTGGCTGAGCAGAACTCTGCGGTGGCGTTGCAGTATGCGGATCGGGCTACGGTGCTGGATGCAGGGCGGGCGGTGTTGTCGGGGCCGGCGGATACGCTGCGCCAGCGGGACGATATCCGGCACTTCTACTTCGGGCAGAGTACGCAGGCGCTCGCAGCTTAAGTAGGGACTCCCACGGATCGCCGCTATTACGGCGGCTAGGATCGCTTTGAGCTATGCCTCTTCGCGCGCCTGCTCATCCGTATCTTCAGACTCTTGGTGGCCGTCCTCATCTCCCTTACGTATCGCTCTAAGGCTTGTGAGAACTTGGTCACCATATGGCGTCAGTGTCCAGTAAGTTCCCGCGTCCTTGACGCTACGTGTCTTTTCGCTCTTAACGATTAGGCCGAGTGCGCGCAGCTGAATTTTGATCGTTTGGTAGTCATGGTCATCGATCCGGAAGTTGCGCAGATTTGTATGGTGGCGCAGCCTCTCTTCCTTAGACCGCTGAATACGGGAGCGAGCTTGGACCATCCTGTTCATAGACATGCGTAGGCCAGCTTCGGAAGTCTCATCAATCAGGTAAGGCCCAACGTCGTAGAAGATCTCGTTCCAGGAAACGTCAATTTTGAACGTCCACTCCCAACCGGCCCGAGAGGAATCGAGGGAGTCAAAACTGTAGCCAACCGAATACTCCTCGCATTCTTGCGACAGTTCTTCCGTCCCTGGGGGCGCAGAATTGCGGGCCGCCGTGAGCTTTGCTTCCAAGTCTTCGATCTGACGGCGTAAGCGGAGCACTTCCGCCGCTGCAGCGCCATCAATCAACTCGTTCGAGCGGACCCAACCCACCCCTGGCTGCTGCTTGATCAGTTTCACGACACTGCGACTAACTACTGAGCCAAGTTCCGAGGGACCGTCCCAGAACTTGCATAGCTTTTGACTCACAGACGATCGGAAGGCACTTAGCTTGGCTCTCCCTTCGTCGGTTTGCTCGCACTTTGCCGAAGGGATGTTCGCAGGCGTTTTATGAAGAAAGGCTAGCGTTGGTTTGCCTGTTTCCAGCGCATACCGATATTCCATTTCGGTGTAGCTAAGGCCGCTGGACGCAACGCTTCCGTAGCGGCCTGCGCAAATGATGATGTAGTAGTCGCACTCATCGATCACGCGCTTTATCAAGCTCCATTGCTCCTCATCAGCAGCAGGAAAAAGCTCCATACCTGATGGAATGCAGTCCAACTCCAGCAATGCTTGCATCACCTCTTGACGCTCAGCACGTAAGTCTTCATAGGTGGAACTAACGAATACTTGGTAGCGCTTGTCCATTGATAAAGGGGCCTAAGTATTGAAGAGCGGGTTAGTCGGCTGGACTTATCTGGGCTTGCCATCAAAATTGGCTTTGCAAAAGTGCTGCAAATGGCTCAAGCCTAGTTTCGCGGCACACGAACTGCAATGAATCACTGTATTGAATCCAGCCATAGGAACACCGTCTCTCCTGTCTTGAGCGCTATAGGTTGTTGGACCGGTCTGCAAGCGCGCTATATCCAAATACTATAGCTTTTGCATAGTCTTAAGCCACTGCTTGGCTCGTCCGCCATCAGATGACGCCTTTGCTTGTGTTACACGAAAGAAGGCTCTTAGGCGCACCGTCCACCAACCAATAACCGCGCATTTACATTGACGAACTGGCAGAGCCGCAAGCTCCATCCTCGCAAGCGCGCGCCGCAGCGAATGTAGCCCAAGCCCATCAGCGACAACTCGTCCAACGCATTCCCCCCCAACGAATCCCGCATATCGATGCGCCGATTCCTTCGCACCACACAGCCGCCTCTCGCCCTCCAATCGGGGCATGACTGCAAGACCGGCACTGCAACAACACCTGCCCGAGATTCCCACCGACGTGGCGCGGATCGCCACCGATACAGAGGCCATCGCCGCCGCGCACCAACTGGCGGCTGACTTCGCACCCGGCGCCTCCGAGCGCGATCGCGATCGCCGCCTGCCCTGGGATGAACTCAAGCGCTGGTCCGCCAGCGGGCTGGGCGCCATCACCGTGCCGCGCGCCTACGGCGGGCCACAGGTGTCTTACGCCACGCTGGCCGAGGTGTTCGTGATCCTGAACGCGGCCGACCCGTCCATCGGGCAGATTCCGCAGAACCATTTCGGCGTGCTGGGTGTGCTGCGCGAGATCGGCACCGAGGCGCAGAAGCAGCGCTTCTATGGCGAGGTGCTGGCCGGCCGCCGGCTGGGCAATGCCGGGCCTGAGCGCAAGGTGGACGGCGCGGCCACCATCCTGCAAAGCGGCACCCGGCTGCGCGCCACGCCGCTCGGCCTGCGCCTGACAGGCAAGCGCTTTTATTCCACGGGCGCACTCTTCGCGCACCGCATTCCCGTGCGGGCCCTCGACGACGCGGGCCGCGCCGTGCAGGCCTGGGTGCCGCGCGATGCGCCGGGCGTGGCCGTGGTGGACGACTGGGACGCCTTCGGCCAGCGCACCACCGCCAGCGGCACCGTGGTGTTCGACGACGTGCCGGTCGCTGCCGACGATGTGCTGCCCCTGTGGCAGTTGGCCGACCGGCCGGGCCTGTACGGCCCCTCGTCGCAGCTGCTGCAGGCGGCCATCGACCAGGGCATTGCCGAAGCGGCCGTGGCCGATGCGCAGCGCTTCGTGCGCGAGCGCGCCCGGCCCTGGGTGGATTCGGGCGTGCAGCACGCGCACGACGACCCCTACGTGATCGCCGACGTGGGGCGCCTGCAGATCGACCTGCATGCCGCACGCGAGGTGCTGCGCGAGACCGGCGAGCTGTTCGACACCCTGGCCGCGCAGGCCACCCTCAGCGCGGAGGACAGCGCCCGCGCCTCGGTGGCCGTGGCCGAGGCCAAGGTGCTGACCACCCGCATCGCGCTGGAGGCCAGCGAAAAGCTGTTCGAACTGGCCGGCTCGGCCGCCACGCGCGCCGCGCCCAACCTGGGCCGCCACTGGCGCAACGCCCGCGTGCACACGCTGCACGACCCCGTGCGCTGGAAGCTGCACCTGATCGGCAACCACCGCCTGAACGGCGCCCTGCCCGCGCGGCATTCCTGGAACTGAGAGCGACCCCATGGCCTTGTTGCAATCCATTGAACCGCTCGCGGCCGCATTCACGCCGGCGGAGCCCGCCCCGGCACTGCCCGCGGCCCGGCCGCCGCATCGCATCGCCACCGACGCCGAGGCCCTTGCCGCCGCGCAGCGCTATGCCGCGCGCATCGCCCCCGGCGCGGCCCAGCGCGACCGCGAGCGCCTGCTGCCCTGGGAGGCGCTGGACGATTTCGTCGCCATCGGCCTGTGGTCGATCACGGTGCCGCGCGAGTACGGCGGCCCGGGCGTATCGGCCGGCACGCTGGCCGAGGTCACGGCGCTGGTCAGCGCGGCCGATGGCTCCATCGGCCAGATTCCGCAGAACCATTTCTACGCGCTGGAGGTGCTGCGCGTGGGCGGCACCGACGCGCAAAAGCGCTTCTTCTACGGCCGCGTGCTGGCGGGCGATCGCTTCGGCAATGCGCTGGCGGAGATCGGCCACCAGGACTTTCAGCGCCGCACGCGCCTGGTGCCCGATGGCGAGGGCTTTCGGGTGCAGGGGCGCAAGTTCTATTGCACCGGGGCGCTCTATGCGCACTGGATTCCCACGCTGGTCGTGGCCAGGGAAGGCGGGCGCGACGTGACCTACCTCGCGTTCGTTCCACGCACCGCCGAGGGCGTGCACGTCACCGACGACTGGGACGGCTTCGGCCAGCGCGTGACGGGCAGCGGCTCGGTGCAGTTCGACGACGTGCGGGTCGAGGCCGAATGGGTCGTGCCGTTCCTCGCATCTTTCGAGCGGCCCACCACCATCGGCCCGTTGGCGCAGATTCTCCACGCGGCCATCGACCTGGGGCTGGCCCGGGGGGCCCTCGCGGCCACGCTGCCCTTCGTGCGCGAGCATGCCCGGCCCTGGATCGATGCGCGCGTGGAGCGCGCCGCCGACGACCCGCTGCTCATCCAGCAGGTGGGCGAGACCGCCGTGCGGCTGCGTGCGGCCGAGGCCCTGGTGCGCCGCGCCGGCCGCTTCGTGGATGCGGCCCAGGCCGACCCGACCGAGCAGCGCGTGGCCGAGGCCTCCATCGCCGTGGCCGAGGCGCGTGCGCTCACCACCACGGCGTCGCTGGATGCCGGCACGCGCCTCTTCGAGTTGGGCGGCACCTCGGCCACCACGGGCCAGAAGGGCCTGGACCGCTTCTGGCGCAACGCGCGCACCCACACGCTGCACGACCCGGTGCGCTGGAAGTACCACGCCATCGGCAATTTCCACCTCAACGGCCGCATTCCGCCGCGCCACGGCGCGATCTGATTTTTTTCTCTTCAAAGACCCAGCGACGACCATGAAGCCACGCCGTTTTCTGCACGCTCTTTTCACGTTCTTCACGTTCATCGGCGCGGCCCTGTTCGCCGGCAGCGCCTTGGCCGCACCGCTCAAGATCGGCGTGGTGCCGGGCATCTTTGCCGACTCGGTCGAGGTGGCGGTCAAGGAGGCCAAGGCCCAGGGACTGGACATTCAGGTGGTGGAGTTCACCGACTGGACGACCCCCAACGTGGCGCTGGAGTCGGGCGACATCGACCTGAACTACTACCAGAACAGCAACTACCTGGCGAACGCCGTGCGCAGCAAGGGCTTCCACTTCGTCAGCGTGCAGCCCGGCATCCTGTCGTACCTGGGGCTGTACTCCACCAAACATAGATCGTTGGCCGACGTGCCCAACGGCGCCAAGGTCGCCATCGCCAGCGACCCCGTCAACATCGGCCGTGCCCTGCGCCTGCTGCAGCACGCGGGGCTGATCACCCTGCGCCCGGACACCGGGCTGCTGGGCACGCAGGCCGACATCCGCTCCAACCCGAAGAACCTGCAGTTCATCGAGATCGAAGGCCCGCAACTGGTGCGCGCCACGCAGGACGTGGACCTGGCGCAGGGCTTTCCTTATTTCATCATTCCGTCGAAGGCGTTCGATGCGACGCGGGGGCTGGCCTACACCAGCTATGAGGACGACTCCTGGGCCATCCAGTTCGTGGCGCGCAAGGACAAGGCGGCGGACCCGCGCATTGCGCAGTTCCTGACCATCTACCAAAACTCCGACGCGGTGCGCAAGGCGATCCACGCCTTCTACCTGAACGATTCCAAGCTCTACCGCCTGACCTGGCTGAAGCGCTGAGACCGGCACAAGGACCGACCGTGACAAAAGCCAAGCGCCACATCCTGCTCAACGCGTTCAACATGAACTGCGTGGGCCACATCAACCACGGCCTGTGGACGCACCCGCGCGACCGCAGCACCGACTACCGCACGCTGGCCTACTGGACCGATCTGGCCCGCACGCTGGAGCGCGGCCTGTTCGACGGCCTGTTCCTGGCCGACATCGTGGGCACCTACGACGTGTACCAGGGCAACGTGGACGTGCCGCTGCGCGAATCCATCCAGCTGCCGGTGAACGATCCGCTGCTGCTGGTGCCGGCCATGGCCTCCGCCACGCAGCACCTGGGCTTCGGCGTGACGGTGAACCTGTCGTACGAGGCGCCCTACCTGCTGGCGCGGCGCTTTTCCACGCTGGACCATTTGACAAACGGGCGCATCGGCTGGAACGTGGTGACCGGCTACCTCGACAGTGCCGCGCGGGCCATGGGCCAGCCGCAGCAGCTGCCGCACGACGAGCGCTACGAGCGCGCCGACGAGTACCTGGAGGTGCTCTACCAGCTGTGGGAGGGCAGCTGGGAAGACGGCGCGGTGCGCCGCGACAAGGCCGCACGCGTGTTCGCCGACCCGGCGCGTGTGCACCCAGTGCAGCACCACGGCCGCTATTTCGATGTGGAGGGCTACCACCTGAGCGAGCCCTCGCCGCAGCGCACGCCGGTGCTGTTCCAGGCCGGCAGCTCGGGCCGGGGCCAGCAGTTCGCCGCGCGCCATGCCGAGTGCGTGTTCATCTCGCCCCCCAACAAAGAGGCTGCGCGCAAGACCGTGCAGGCCCTGCGCGAGCAACTGGTGCGGGCCGGCCGCCGGCCCGATGACGTGAAGGTCTTCGTGGGCGCGGCGGTGGTGGTGGGCCGCACCGAGGCCGAGGCGCGCGAGAAGCACGCGGACTACCTGCGCTACGCCAGCCGCGAGGCGGGCCTGGCGCATTTCGCCGCCAGCACCGGCATCGACTTCGCGCAGTACGACCTGGACGCACCCGTCGACTACTCGCCCGGCAACGCCATCGAATCGGCCAGCCGCACGGCCCAGCAGCACGGCTGGACGCGCCGCAAGCTGCTCGAACTCTTCTCGCTGGGCGGCCGCTACCCCGCCATCGTGGGCGATGCGCAGCAGGTGGCGGACGAACTGCAGTCGTGGGTGGCCGAGACCGGCGTGGACGGCTTCAACCTGAGCCGCACCGTGGTGCCGGAGAGCTACGAAGACTTCATCGACCTCGTGATCCCTGAGCTGCAAAGCCGGGGCGTCTACAAGACCGAGTACGCCGAGGGCACGCTGCGCAGCCGCCTCTTCGGCGAGGGCGACCGGCTGCCGGCCCGGCATGCAGTGGATGCCTTCCGGCGCCGGGCCCCCAGCGCCGCCATTCGCCCATCGCCCCAACCCCATCCCGCCCTGGAAGCACAGCCATGAAACGCCTGGTCCAACGCCTTCTTTCCTGGCTCGCGGCCTTCGCTGCCGCGGCGGCAACCGCGCAAACGCCCGCGCCGGCGCCCCTGCGCATCGGCGTCACGCCCGGTTCGCTGGCCGATTCCGTGCAGGTCGCCGCGCAGGAGGCGCGCCAGCAGGGGCTGGACGTGAAGGTCATCGAATTCACCGACTGGACCGCGCCCAACACCGCGCTGGCCGCCGGCGACATCGACCTGAACTACTTCCAGCACCAGGCCTTTCTGGACAACGCCGTCCGCGAACGCGGCTACGCCTTCGTCAGCGTGGCCACCGGGCTGCTGCCCAACATCGGGCTGTATTCGCTCAAGGTGCAGCGCTTTGCCGACCTGAAGGACGGCGCCCGCGTGGGCGTGGCCAACGACCCGGTGAACCAGGGACGCGGCCTGCTGCTGCTGGAAAAGGCCGGGCTGATCCAGCTGAAGGCCGGCGTGGGGGCGCGCGGCAGCGTGAACGACATCGTCGCCAACCCCAAGAAGCTGCGGTTCTCGGAGATCGAAGGCCCGCAGTTGGTGCGCGCGCTGGACGACCTGGACCTGGCCCAGGGCTATCCCGCGCACTACGTCAACGCCGGCAAGCCGCAGGTGGCGGGCAGCGCGCTGCTGTATTCCGGCATCGACGACCTGGCCTATGCGATCCGCTTCGTGGCGCGGCAGGACAACGCCCGCGACCCACGCATCGAGCGCTTCGTAAAGATCTACCAGCAGTCGCCTGCCGTGCGCGCGCAGATCAGCAAATCCTTCGCGGGCAATGACCGGCTGTACAGCCTGCCCTGGCTGCAGCACTGACGGCACTGCGCCGACCGCCTCGTTCCTTTTCCTCTCCCTTCATTCACTCTCCGCACCGCGGCCTCACCATGTCACTGCCCCGCCTCCTTCTTCTCGCCCCCCTCCTCGCCCTGTCGGCCCTCGCGTCGCTGCCCGCCCATGCGGCGGACAAGCTGCGCATCGGCGTGCTGCCGGGCGTCTATGCCGACGCCATCGCGGCGGCCGCCAAGGACGCCAAGGCGCAGGGCATCGACGTCACGGTGACCGAGTTCACCGACTGGACCACGCCCAACGTGGCGGTGGATTCGGGCGACCTGGACATCAACTTCTTCCAGCACCAGCCGTTTTTGGACAACGCCATCAAGAAGAATGGCTTCAAGCTCGCCAGCGCGGGCACGAGCTTTCTGGCCAACATCGGCCTGTATTCGCTCAAGCACAAGTCGGCGGCCGACGTGCCGGTGGGCGGCAAGGTCGGCCTGGCCAATGACCCGGTGAACCAGGGCCGGGGCCTGCTGTTGCTGCAGAAGGCGGGCCTGATCACGCTGAAGCCTGGCGTGGGCTTTCTCGGCACGGTGGACGACATCGCCCAGAACCCCAAGAAGCTGAAGTTCGTGGAGGTGGAAGGCCCGCAGCTGGTGCGCATCACCGGCGACGTGGACATCGCCCAGGGCTACCCGCACTTCATCGTGGCGTCCAAGGCGTTCGACCCCTCCAGCGGGCTGGCCTATTCAGGCATCGAGGACGCGCGCTTCGCCATCCAGTTCATCACCAAGGCCGACCGCACGAAGGACCCGGTGATCCAGAAGTTCGTGAAGATCTTCCAGAACTCCGAAGGGGTGAAAGCCGCCATCGACCGCGCCTTTGCCGGTGACAAGCGCCTGTACGTGCTGACCTGGACGCAGCAATGATGCGCGCTCCTCGATTTCTCAAAGCCGCGGCCCTCGGCTGGCTGCTGGCCGCATCCGCCCTCGCCGCGCATGCGGCCGACGTGATCCGCATCGGCTCCACGCCCGGCGTCACCTCCGACGCGGTCGAGGCCGTGACGGCCGAGGCCCGCGCGCAAGGGCTGGAGGTCAAGCTCGTCGAGTTCACCGACTGGACGCTGCCCAACGAGGCCGTGAACAACGGCGACATCGACCTGAACTTCTTCCAGCACCAGGCGTTCCTCAACAACGCCATCAAGGAACGCGGCTATGCGCTGCAGCTGGTGGGCCTGGGCCTGCTGCAGAACATCGGCATTTACTCCAACCGCATCCAGCGCCTGCAGGACGTGCCCGACGGCGCCAAGGTGTCGGTGGCGAACGACCCGGTGAACCAGGGGCGCGGCCTGCTGCTGCTCCAGAAGGCCGGGCTCATCAAGCTGCGCAAGGGCAATGCCGTGGGTGCCAGCGTGAACGACGTGGTCGAGAACCCGAAGAAGCTGCGCTTCTATGAGATCGAAGGCCCGCAGCTCATCCATTCCCTGCAGGACGTGGACCTGGCCGTGGTGTGGCCCAGCTACTTCGTCAATGCCGGCAAGAAGGGGCAGGCCAGCCGCGCGCTGCTGTATTCGGGCATCGACGATTCGTTCTATGCCATGGGCTTCGTCGCCCGCAAGGACAAGGCGCTGGACCCGAAGATCGCCCGCTTCGTGCAGCTGTTCCAGCAGTCGCCCAAGGTGCGCGAGGTGGTCTCCGCCCGGTTCAACAACGACCCCAAGCTCTACACGCTGCCCTGGAAGACGCCATGACCCTCACCGCCGCCTCCCACCCCGCCGCGTGGCGCGCTGCCGCCGGTGCCGCACCGCCGGCCGCTGCTACCCGCCACGCAAGCGCCCCGCCGCATCCCGAGGCCGACGCGCTGCGCGCCGGTTCCGCGCCCTCCACCACGCCCGCCGGCTCGGTCGTCTTCGACCGCCTGGGCAAGGTGTACGCCTCGTCCGCCGGGCCGGTGGCGGCGCTGGAGGACATCAGCCTGGACGTTCCTGCCGGCAGCATCTTCGGCATCATCGGCCGCAGCGGTGCGGGCAAGTCGAGCCTGCTGCGCACCATCAACCGGCTCGAATCGCCCACTTCGGGCCGCGTGCTGGTCGACGGTGTGGACATCGCCGGGCTGGACGACGACGGCCTGGTGGCGCTGCGCCGGCGCATCGGCATGATCTTCCAGCACTTCAACCTGCTGGCCGCCAAGACGGTGTACGACAACGTGGCGCTGCCGCTGCGCGTGGCCGGGGTGCGCCCGGCCGAGGTGCATCGCCGCGTCGAGGAACTGCTGGCGCTGGTGGGCCTGCAGGACAAGCACCGCACCTATCCCGCGCGCCTGTCGGGCGGGCAGAAGCAGCGCGTGGGCATTGCCCGGGCGCTGGCCACCGGCCCGGAGATCTTGCTGTGCGACGAGGCCACCTCGGCGCTGGACCCGGAGACCACGCATTCCATCCTGCAGCTGCTGCGGGACATCAACCGGCGCCTGGGGATCACGGTGATCCTCATCACGCACGAGATGAGCGTGATCCGCGAGATCGCCGACCAGGTGCTGGTGCTGGAGCAGGGCCGCATCGCCGAGCTGGGCGAGGTGTGGCGGGTGTTCGGCGCGCCGCAGCACGATGCCACCCGCGCGCTGCTGGCGCCGCTGCAGCACGGCCTGCCCGACGACCTGCAGGCCCGGCTGCAGCCCGAGCCACCGGTGCAAGGCCGCTTCGAGCGCGTGCTGCGGCTGGGCTACACCGGCGCGGGCGGGCTGGAGCCTGACTTCGCCCGCATCGCCGCCGCCCTGCAAAGCCCCGTGCGCCTGCTGCACGGCGGCATCGACCGCATCCGCGGCCACGCGCAGGGCCGGCTCATCCTGTCCCTTCCCGGCGCGGTGGCGCTGCCGGATCTGTCTGCCCTGGTGCAAGGCCCCGGCGCCATTGCCCATTCCATCGAGGTGATCGGCCATGTCGCTGACGTTGAGCATTCCCTTTGACCGCTACACCCAGGCGTTGGCCGACACGCTGACGATGGTGGGCACCTCCGCCGCCATCGCCTTCGTGGCGGGCATTCCGCTGGCGGTGCTGCTGATCGTGACGGCGCCCGGCGGCTTCCTCGCCTCGCCGCGCATCCACCGCGGGGTGGGCAGCGTGGTCAACGGCTTTCGGGCCACGCCCTTCATCGTGCTGCTGGTGGCGCTGATTCCGTTCACGCGGCTGGTCACGGGCACCACCATCGGCGTGTGGGCGGCCATCGTGCCGCTGGCCATCAGCGCCACGCCGTTCTTCGCGCGCATCGCCGAGGTGAGCCTGCGCGAGGTAGACCCGGGCCTGATCGAGGCCGCGCAGGCCATGGGCTGCCGCAAGTGGCACATCGTCTGGCATGTGTACCTGCCCGAGGCGCTGCCCGGCATCGTCGGCGGCTTCACCATCACGCTGGTGGCGCTGATCAGCTCGTCCGCCATGGCGGGCGCCGTGGGCGCAGGCGGCCTGGGCGACCTGGCGATCCGCTACGGCTACCAGCGCTTCGACACGCAGGTGATGCTGATCGTGATCGCCGTGCTGATCGCGCTGGTGTCGCTGGTGCAGTTCACGGGCGACCGCTGGGTGCGCTGGCTGCGCAGCCGCTGAGGAACGCCGCCGCAGCGCAGCGCAGCGCGGCGCGGCGCGGCGCGGCGCAAAGGAAGTGGAAAGGGCCGCCAGCGAGCGGCCCTTGCCGATGGATTTCAAGCCAAATAGGCCTCTAGCGCTTTATCCATAAGCGCAAGCAGCTATTACTTTTATAGCGAACCTGTGGCTGTATCTGCAGGCGAAGGTCCCGTCCCCACAGGCCGCCTCGCCTTCAGAACGCGTGCGCGTGTCGCAGGGCTTCCAGTACCCGCACGCGCAGCGCGCCCAGGGCCGCGTCTTCGCGGTGGCGCGGGCGGGGCAGCGGGTTGTCGATGACTTGCAGGGCCGCGCCGGCGCGGGCTTCCAGCACCAGCACGCGGTCGCTCAGCACCAGCGCCTCGTCCACGTCGTGCGTCACCAGCAGCACCGTCAGGCCATGGCGCTGCACCACGTCGGCCAGCAGCTGTTGCAGACGCGCGCGGGTGAAGGCGTCGACGGCGGAAAAGGGCTCGTCCAGCAGCAGCAGGCGCGGCCGCGTGAACAGGCCGCGGGCGATGGCCACGCGCTGCGCCTGGCCGCCCGACAGTTGCTTGGGCAGGCGGTCTTCAAAACCGGCCAGGCCCACTTCGGCCAGCAGCTCGCGCACCTGCGGGTGGCTGCGGCCGGCGCGGCCCAGATCGAACGCCACGTTCTCGGCCACGGTGAGCCAGGGGAACAGGCGCGGCTCCTGGAAGATGAAGCCGATGTCGCGGGTGATGCCCGGCTGCGGCACGCCGCCCAGGCGCACCTGGCCGTCGTACTGCGCGTCCAGCCCCGCGATGATGCGCAGCAGCGTGCTCTTGCCGCAGCCGCTGGCGCCCACCAGGCTGACCACTTCACCGGCGGCGAGGTCCAGCTGCACGTTCTGCAGCACGGGCTTGTCGCCGTAGGCCTTGCGGCGCACGCGGGCCTGCAGCAGCGGGCCGCCGGCCACGTCGATGGCCGAGAGGGCCAGGGCTTCCTGCAGGTTGGTCATGGCGTTCAGTCCCGCGCGGTGTTGTCGTAGGTGTCGCGCCAGGCCAGCAGCCGGCGTTCCAGCCAGGCCATGCCCGTGTCGGTGAGCTTGCCCAGCAGCGCCAGCAGCACGATGGCCGCCAGCACGATGTCCGCACGGCCCATCTCGCGGCCGTCGGTCAGCAGATAGCCCAGGCCGCGCGTGGCGGCAATCAGTTCTGCCGCCACCATGAACATCCACGCCAGGCTGAGGCCGTTGCGCAGGCCCGTCAGCACCGCCGGCAGCGCGGCGGGCAGCAGCACGCGGCGCACCAGGGCAACGGCGCCGAGCCGGTACATGCGGGCGGCCTCCACCAGCTTGCGGTCCACGTCGCGAAAGCCCGAGGCCACGCCCATGTAGACCGGGAAGAACGCGCCGATGGCAATCAGCGCGATCTTGGAGGCCTCGTCGATGCCCAGCCACAAGAGCAGCAGCGGCACCCAGGCCAGCGACGGGATGGCGCGCAGCGCCTGGAAGGTCGGATCCAGCAGCCCTTCGGCGCGGCGCGACAGCCCCACCAGCGCGCCGATGGCGATGGCCAGCACGGTGCCGAGGGCAAAGCCCGCCGCCACGCGCAGGCTGCTGGCCAGCACATGGCTGGCCAGGCCTTCGGCGCCGAAGCCGATCAGCGTCTGGACGATCTCGGTGGGCCCGGGCAGCAGGTGCGGGCTGACCCAGCCGGCGCGCACCGCGCCCTCCCACACGGCCAGCACCACGGCCGGCAGAATCCAGCCCGTGCCCAGCGCGCTCCCCACGCGGCGGCGCGGTGCGGCGGGCGCGGACCCTGCCACGGGACCAAGGCCAGGCAACTCCTGCGGGTGCACGGACATGGCGGGTTCAGGCCGGCGATGCAGCAGCCGGCGCGCCGGTCACGCTGCGGGCGAACTGCGTGTCCACCAGGTCGGTGACGACCTTGTTCAGCGCCGTGCCGGGCCGCACCAGGCCTTCGGACAGCAGCAACGGCGCAGCGCCCTGCAGCGCGGCGATGTGCTCCTGCGACGGCTGCGGATTCGACAGGTCGGTGCGCAGTTTGAGCTGCAGTAGCGCCACCTGCAGGCTGACCTTGGCCTCTTCCGAGAGGATCTTGGCCGCCTCGGTGGTGTTGGCCAGAATCCATTGGCGGGCTCGCTCGTAGCCGGCCAGCACGCGGCGCGTCTCGGCGGCGCGCTGGGCCAGGAATTCTTCGCGCACGTTCAGAAAGCCGTAGGTGTTGAATGCCACGTTGCGGTAGATGAGGCGCGAGCCGGCATCCAGCTCGCTGGCGGCCATCAGCGGGTCGAGGCCCGCCCAGGCGTCCACGCGGCCCTGCTCCAGCGCGGTGCGGCCATCGGCGTGCTGCAGCGCGACGATCTCCACGTCGTTGCGCTTGAGGCCCGCCACCTGCAGCGAGCGCAGCAAAAAGAGGTATGGGTCCGTGCCCTTGGTGGCGGCGACCTTCTTGCCCTTGAGTTCCTTCACCGACTGGATGGGCGAATCCTTGCGCACCACCAGCGCCGTCCATTCCGGGCGCGAGAAGACGTACGGCGTGCGAATGGGGTTGCCATTGGCCTTGGACAGCAGCGCGGCCAGCCCGGCCGACGAGCCGATGTCGATGCTGCCGGCGTTCAGGTATTCCAGCGCGCGGTTGCTGCCTGCGCTGAAGACCCACTTCACGTCCGTGCCTTCTTTCTTGAACGACTCTTCCAGCCAGCCGAAGCGGCGCAGCACCAGGCTGGAGGGGGAATACGTGGCGTAGTCCAGGCGCAGCTCCTTGAGCGGCGTGGCGGCCTGGGCGCTGCGTTCGGTGTACGCGGCCAGGGGCAAGGCCAGCGCTGCGGCGCCGGCCGACAGCAGGGAGCGTCGTTGCATGGTGAAGGTTCCTGTCACTGCGATGGGTGGTGTTGCGCCGCAGTATTGGGCGCGGCGTGCAGGGCGGCCAAGAACGTTATTCGTCTATTTTTATGCGGAACGTGCAACGCACGGCGTGCCTCTGGACACCGCTGCGGTGCCGGGCCCCGACCGGCTCTGCCCCCTGTGCGCGGCCCGGACCGCCTGCGCTCGGACCGACAGGCCCGCAACAGATTGCGCACGGATCGCACAGCGCCGCCCCAGCCCCGGCCCCGGGGCGGACACCAAGAAAAGCGGCCCGGACGCGCGGGCCCACAGGGTGCCACCCCACCGCCGCGCCTTGCGGCAGGCCTTCCTCGGGAAACGCATAAGCACGCACGAATTTCGCATGCCAGGCGGGCGCCCGGCTGCGCACACTGGCAGCACTTAGAACGTGTTTACGATCTCGCAGGGGTCGCGTTGAAGCGCAATCGGGATGAGTGGGCGATTCGGATGCGCCGCATGGGCTCGTGCCCATGCAAGCATTCGAGGCGTTCAATCGCCCGATTTCGCTCCAACCCTTCGGGCAATGGCGTTTGCGGGTGGTCTGCGGCGTTGCGGCACTTGCCAATAGCCGAGCTATTGGCAGCGCACCGCGCCTCGCATCCCATCCCGCCAACGCCACTGCGCGGCCCCAGGGAGATCGTAAACACGTTCTTAGGGCGCGCCGCAGCTCCTTCCTGCTTGCGTCTGGCCACCCGCCTGCGAGCCCGCCTCCACCCCTTGCCGACACCGCCCACCATGTCCTCACGCGATCCCCAACTGCACCCTGCCGGCGCATCGCCCGCAGCCCCGCCGCCATCACCGCTGGCCGTCGCCCAGGCGCTGGCCGACCGGTTCGCCACCACCGCGGCCGAACGCGACGAGCGCGGCGGCACGCCCAAGGCCGAGCGCGATGCGCTGCGCGCCAGCGGCCTGCTGTCGCTGTCCATCCCCGCGGCCCAGGGCGGCCAGGGCGCGGACTGGGCCACCATGCTGCAGACCGTGCGCACCCTGGCCCAGGCCGACAGCTCCGTGGCGCACGTCTACGGTTTCCACCACCTGCTGCTGGCCACGGTCCAGCTGTTCGCACGGCCCGACCAGTGGGTGCCGTGGCTGGAGCAGACGGCGCGCAAGCAGTGGTTCTGGGGCAATGCCCTCAACCCGCTGGACACGCGCACGGCCGTGCGCCGGGTGGACGACTGGTACGACTTCTCGGGCAAGAAGAGCTTCTGCTCGGGCGCGCTGGATTCCGAGATGCTGGTCGCCTCGGGCATCGACGAGCGCACCGGCCAGCTGCTGATCGCCGCCATCCCCACGGCGCGCGCCGGCATCACCCTCAACGGCGACTGGAACTGCATGGGCCAGCGCCAGACCGACAGCGGCAGCGCCCTGTTCGAGAACGTGCGGGTGGAGGCGGGCGAGCTGCTGCGCGACCCCGGCCCGCTGACCACGCCGCGCTCATCGCTGCGGCCGCTGCTGGCGCAACTGATCTTCGTGCACGTGTTCCTGGGCCTGGCCGAAGGCGCCTTCGCGCAGGCGCGGCACTACACGCTCAACGAGTCACGCCCCTGGTTCCGCTCCGGCGCCGAGCGCGCCAGCGAAGACCCCTACATCCAGTCGCACTACGGCGAATTCTTCGTGGGGCTGGAGAGCGTGCGCCTGCTGGCCGCGCACGCCGCCGCTACGTTCGATGCGGCCTGGAACCAGGGCGACGCGCTGGACGCCGAGGGCCGGGGCCGCGTGGCCGTGGCGGTGGCGACGGCCAAGGTGGCATCGACGCGCGTGGGGCTGGACGTGACCAGCCGGCTCTTCGAGACCACCGGCGCGCGCGCCACGCACGGCGCGCTGCGGCTGGACCGCTTCTGGCGCAACCTGCGCACGCAAACCCTGCACGACCCGGTGGACTACAAGCTGCAGGAGCTGGGCGACTGGGCGCTGCACGGCACGGTGCCGTCGCCGTCGTTCTATTCGTGAGCGCGGTGACGGCCTGGCGACCCACCGCAGCCACCGCACGCCCCACAGCCCGGACACCCCACGACACCATGGCGACCCTTCCCGCATGGCCTGCCGCCCCGGCCCGCGCCACCCCCGCCGCTGCACCCTCTGCTGCGCCGGCCGCCTCGGCCCGCGCGGATGCCGGCCCGGCCTGGATCCTGGAAGACCCGCGCTCGCAGGCGCTGCGGGCCGAGGTCGAACAGGTGGCGCCCAGCGATGCGGGCGTGCTGATCACCGGCGAGAGCGGCACCGGCAAGGAGCTGATCGCGCGCTACCTGCACAGCCGCAGCCCGCGCAGCGCCGCACCCTTCGTGGCCGTGGGCTGCGGCGCATTCTCCGAGGCGCTGGTCGATTCCGAGCTGTTCGGGCATGAGCACGGCGCCTTCCCCGGCGCCTTCGGCGCGCAGCCGGGCTGGTTCGAAGAGGCCCACGGCGGCACCATCTTCCTGGACGAGGTGAACGACCTGCCGCTGGCCGTGCAGAACAAGCTCCTGCGCGTGCTGCAGCAGCGCGAGGTGGTGCGCGTGGGCGGGCGCCAGCCCATTCCCATCGATGTGCGCGTCGTGGCCGCCGCCTCGGTGGACCTGCAGGAACTGGTGCGCCAGCAGCGCTTCCGCAAGGACCTGTACTACCGGCTGAACGTGGTGAGCCTGGAGGTGCACACCCTGCGCGAACGGCCCGGCGACATCGTTCCGCTGGCGCGCCATTTCATCGACGCCTACAGCCGCCGCCTGGGCTACCCGCGCCCGCAGCTCACGCCCGCGGCCGAGCGGGCCCTGCGCCAGTCCGCGTGGCCCGGCAACGTGCGCGAGCTGGAGAACACCATCCACCGCACGCTGCTGCTGGGCGACGGCCGCACGCTGGACGCGGCCGACCTGCGCCTGTCCGGCAGCGGGCGGCCCGCGGCCCCCGCCGAGGCCGATCCCGAGCCGCCCCACGGACCGCCCGCCGGCGCGCTCACGGACGCGGCGAACCCCGCCCTGCCCGGACTGCCGCTGCTGCGCCAAGCCGTGCGCCAGCTGTGCGAGGCGCATGTGCCGGCCCTGCACCAGACGGTGGAGGACGCGCTGCTGCTGGAGGTCTTCCGCTGGTGCCACTACAGCCAGAGCGAAACGGCGCGCGTGCTGTCCCTGAGCCGCAACGTGGTGCGCGCGCGGCTCATCCGCCTGGGCGAGGTGGGCGCGCCGCGGCGCGGCGCCACCGCGCCCGGCGCCGATGCCGCCCCGGCCCCTTCCGCATCACACATCGCATCCGACACCGCTTCCGAAAGCCCCACCCCATGAGCCTTGCCCCCGACATTTTCTGGTTCCTGCCCACCTCCGGCGACACGCGCTACCTGGGCACCTCTGACTTCGGCCGCGCGCCCACCAATGCCTACCTGCGCCAGATCGCCGTCACGTCCGAGCAGCTGGGCTACGACGGCCTGCTCATTCCCACCGGCAGCTCCTGCCTGGACCCGTGGGTCACCGCCGCCAGCCTGGTGCCCGTCACCCAGCGCATCAAGCTGCTGGTGGCCCTGCGCACCTCGCTGGGCCACCCCACCGCATCAGCGCGGCAGGCGGCTTCGCTCGACCAGGCGCTGGGCGCCGGCCGCCTGCTGCTGAACGTGGTGCCCGGCGGCGACGCGACCGAGCTGGCCGCGGACGGCGTGTTCTACAGCCATGACGAACGCTATGCGGCGAGCGATGAGTTCCTCACCATCTGGCGCCGCCTGCTGCAGGGCGAGAAGGTCGACTACGAAGGCCAGCACCTCAAGGTGCAGGGCGCGCAGAACTTCTTCGCGCCGGCCACGCAGCCCTATCCACCGCTGTACTTCGGCGGCTCGTCGCCCGCCGCGCACGACCTGGCGGCGCGCCACGTCGACGCCTACCTGACCTGGGGCGAGCCGCCCGCCGCCGTGGCCGAAAAGATCGCCGACGTGCGCGCGCGCGCCGCCGCCGCAGGCCGCGACCTCGACCGGCACCCGCTGCGCTTCGGCGTGCGCCTGCACGTCATCGTGCGCGAGACCAGCGAAGAAGCCTGGGCCGACGCCGACCGCCTCATCAGCCGCCTGACCGACGACGACATCGCCCGCGCCCAGCAGAACTACGCGCGCATGGATTCGCACGGCCAGCAGCGCATGGCCGCGCTGCACGGCGGCCGGCGCGACCGGCTGGTGGTGGGCCCCAACCTGTGGGCCGGCGTGGGGCTGGTGCGCGGCGGCGCCGGCACCTCGCTGGTGGGCAATGCGCAGGAAGTGGCCGACCGGCTGCAGGAATACGTGGACGTGGGTGTGGACCGCTTCGTGCTGTCGGGCTACCCGCACCTGGAAGAAGCCATCCGCTTCGCGGAACTGGTGTTTCCGCTGCTGCCGGGCAAGCAGGCGGTGACGCTGCGGGACCAGTCACTCACCGGAGGCGCCTTCGACGTGCGGGCCCGCCGGAACGCCCCGGCCCCGGCCGCCGTCCCCACGCCCGTGCCGGAGGCCGTGCGATGAGCGCCGCGCCCCGCAGCACCGCCCCGCGCGTGATCGACATGCGTTGCCGCCCCGCCTACCTGCACGACTTCTTCGGCAAGACGCCCGGCTCGCCCGGCGAGGACCTGGCGCGCTGGCTGAACCGGCGTGTGGGCACGCGCGGTGACGACGCGCACTTCATCCGCTCGCGCACGCCTGACGGCTTTCTGGCCGAGGTGCGGGGCGCCGGCCTGGCGCACGCCGTGGTGGTCGGCCGGCACACGCCCGGCCAGCACCTGCCCAACGACACCATCCACGCCATCGTGCAAGGCCACGCTGAACTCATCGGCATCGGCGCCGTGGACCCGGTGCTGCAGGGCGAGGCCGACGCGCTGGCCGAGGTGGAGCGCGCCGTGAAAACGCTGGGTCTGGCCGGCATCGACCTGGAGCCGGGCTTTGGCGCGCCCCCGCGCCATCCGGACGATGCGGCGTACTTCCCCGTCTACGACCTGGCGCAGCAGCTCGGCGTGCCGGTGTTCCTGATGACCGGGCCGACCTCGCCCGATCTGCGCTTCAACGACCCGGCGCCCGTGGCCCGCGTGGCGCAGGCCTTTCCGCGCCTGCCCATCGTGGCGTACCACGGCTGGTGGCCGAACGTGCAGCAGGCCATCGGCCTGGCCTTCCGCTACGACAACGTGTTGGGCGTGTCATCCACCAATGCCCCCACGCGAAAGCCATCCAGGCGGTGCAGTGCTAGGCGCCCTGAGTGCCGTGTAGCACCGCTACACAAGCGAAGGGCAACGACGCAATGTGCCGCCTGGCTGGCTTTCCCTTCGGGCTGGCCCCGCACTGCGGCGTCTGCTTTGTCGCACGATTTGCCAATAGCTCGCTATTGGCTGCGTCGCGCTTCGCGCATCCATCCGCATTGCGGGGCCAGCGCGCGGGGGTATTGATGGATGGCACGCCCTGGCCCGATATGTACCTGTTCCAGCCCGGCAGCGCGGCCTATGTGGACGCGGCCAACGGCTTTCTGGGCGACCAGCTGCTGTTCGGCTCGTCGTACCCCTTCCGGCCCATCGGCCAGTCCATCGACGACGCGCTGGCGCTGGGCCTGCGCGAGAGCGTGATCGACCGCGTGCTCTATGGCAATGCGGCGCGGCTGCTGGGCTTAGGCGGCGCCTAGCCGTCAACCCCTCGGTTATTTACGGGCCCAATCGGCCTCTAGCGCTTGATCTACAAGCGCCAACAGCTATATCTTCAATAGCAAAGGCCGCCCGCTTCAGAAGGTCTCCCAGTCATCGTCCGAGCGGGACGCCGGCTTGACCGCGGGCGGAGGCGCCGCAGGCCGAGGGGCTGCCGCCGGGGCGGACGCCGCCTTGGCCGGCAGCGGCGCGGCGATGGCGGGTGCTGCCGGCGCTGCGGCGGCGGCCCGGGGCATGGCCTTCGGGGCCGGCGCAGGTGCCGTCGCCGTTGCCGGCTTGCGCACGGGCGCCGCACGGTGGGGCGCGGCCACCGGCGCGGCCGGTGCGGCCAGGCCCTGGCTGTCGGCCGCCGCCACGCGGAACTGCGACACGGCCTGCTGCAGCTGCTTGGCCTGGGCGTCCAGCGACGACGCGGCCGCGGCCGCCTGCTCGACCAGCGCGGCGTTCTGCTGCGTGGCCTGGTCCATCTGCGCCACCGCCTGGTTCACCTGGTCGATGCCTGACGACTGCTCCTGCGAGGCGGCGGAGATCTCGCCCATGATGTCCGTCACGCGCTGCACCGAGGCCACGATCTCGCGCATGGTGGCGCCCGCGCGCTCGACCTGCTCGGAGCCGGCGTTCACCTTGCCCACCGAGTCGCCGATCAGATCCTTGATCTCCTTGGCCGCCGAGGCGGAGCGCTGCGCCAGCGCCCGCACTTCGCTCGCCACCACGGCGAAGCCACGGCCCTGCTCGCCGGCGCGGGCGGCTTCCACGGCTGCGTTCAGCGCCAGGATGTTGGTCTGGAAGGCGATGGAATCGATGACGTTGACGATCTCGGCGATCTTCTTGGAGCTGCCCGAGATGGCCTGCATGGTCACCACCACGTCCTGCACCACGGCGCCGCCGCGCTGCGCCACGTCCATGCTGCCGGCGGCCAGCTGGTTGGCCTGGCGGGCGCTGTCGGCGTTCTGCTTCACCGTGGACGACAGCTCTTCCATGCTGGCCGCGGTTTCCTCCAGCGAGGCCGCCTGCTGTTCGGTGCGGCCGCTCAGATCGGAATTGCCCAGCGCGATCTCCTGCGCACCGGTGTTGATCTCCTGCACGCCCTGGCGCACCTGCACCACCATGCGCACCAGGCCGTCCTGCATCTTGCGCAGCGAGGCCAGCAGCCGGCCGATCTCGTTGCCCGAGGACACCTCCACCCGCTGCGTCAGGTCGCCTTCGGCCACGCGCTCCAGCAGGGCGCCGGCGTCCCGCAAGGGGTGCAGGATCTGGCGGTTGATGAACACCCAGCAGCCGATGGCCAGCCCCAGGCCGAGCAGCACCAGCACGCCGGCCACGTTCTGCGACACGCGCTGCAGCTGCAGCGTCTGCTGGTACAGGCCCTCGTCGCGCGCCTCGGCCGAATCGAACAGCCCCTTCATCAGCGACTCGATCTCGGCCAGCAGCTTGTTGCGCTGGTCCACGATCTCCTTGGCGCTGTAATCGGCGCCATCGGCCTCGGCCAGGCTCTTGCTGCCGCGGCGCACCAGGCCGTCGTAAGCCTTGAAGGCCGTCAGCATGGCCTGCGCGGACTGGCGGTCCTGCGTGTACTCGGCCGGCATCTCGCGCACCACCTTCTCCAGGATGGCCTGGGCGTCGGTCATGGCCTTGTCGGCGCGGTCGGTCTGACCGCGGATGCTGGGCTTGGCATCGCCCCGCAGCAGGTTGCGGTGGCCCACGGCCAGCGCCACGCGATTGTCCCACATGCGGATCTCGGCCTGCTTGAGCGTCAGCATGATCTGGCTGAACTGGCGCTGGCTCTCGAAGGCCTCCACGCCGGAACGGGTGCCCGTCCAACCCACCCCGATGGCGACCAACAAGGCGCCGGTGAAGAACGCCAGCACCAGCAGCAGGCCGGCACGGACGGAAATATTGCGGAACATGTCTCTCTCCCTCTCTGGGTATGAACGATGCGGCAGCCGGGCGGCCCGCCGCCACAGCCCTCCGCCGGCCCGGCCCGCGGTGCGCTGCAATGGCCGGACTTCCTACAACGCACGGCCGGCAACACGGTGCACCATTTGGTTGCATTTTTCCTGCAAATCCACGGCATCGAAATAAAACAAACGTTTGATTGATCGTGCTTTAATCCGCCGCGATGCCCGACTTTCCACCCGATTCCGCGCCCGTGCCCGTGCCCGCGTCCGTCCCGTCCGCTGCGCCGGCCGACAAGGACCCGCCTGCCCGCACACGCCTGCTGCTGGCGGCGCTGCGCCTGTTCGCGCAGCAGGGCTACGCCAAAACGTCCATCCGCGCCATCGCCCAGGCGGCGCAGGTGAACGTGGCGGCCATCAGCTACTACTTCGGGGACAAGGCCGCCCTGTACGCCGCCCTGTTCACCGAGCCCGCCGGCAACATGCAGGACCTGATGCCCCAGGTCACCCAGCCCGGGCTGGACCTGCGCGAGGCCCTGCGCCGGTACTACCACGGCACCCTCGCACCGCTGCAGGACGGCGAGCTGGCGCGCCTGCTGGTGCAACTGCACATCCGCGAGATGCTGGACCGCACCGACCAATGGGAACGCGAACTGGAGCGGGACGTGCGCCAGCCCCACCAGGCCATGCTGGACCTGCTGTGCCGCCACATGGGGGTAGCGCAGCCGGACGCCGACATGCACCGCCTGACGCTCACCGTGACCGGCCTGGCCTTCCAGCTGTGGGCGCTGCAGGAGGCGATCGATGCCGTGCAGCCCCAACTCCTGGCCACGCCGCAGGCCGTGGACGCCTGGGCCGGCCGCATGACCGAATACGCGCTGGCGATGATCGAGACGGAGCAGCGCCTGCGCCAGAGCCCGGCCCCGGACCGTCGCGATGCCGCCCCCGCCACCCCCGCGCCCACCCCTTTGGCCAAGCCCTCCCGCCCCTCGACATGAACGCAGCCCCTTCCCTGTCTCCATCTGCCGCCCGGCGCCGGCCGGCACCGCGCGCCCTGGTGGCCGCCCTCGCCCTGCCCCTGCTGCTGTCCGCCTGCGCCGTGCAGCGCCCCCCGGCGCACGTGGCCGCTGCAGCGCCGGCGGGCTGGCAGGCGCCGCTGCCGCACCACGGCAGCGTGGGCGACCTGGCCCGCTGGTGGGAGCGCCAGCAAGACCCGCTGCTGGTGGAGCTGATCGAGGCGGGGCAGGCCGTGAGCCCCAGCGTCGCCCAGTCGGCCACGCGGCTGGCCCAGGCGCGCCAGGCCCGCGTGAATGCCCGCGCGGCCCTGCTGCCCACGCTGGACGGCCAGGGCAACCTGAGCCGCGGCTTCAACGAGAACGCCGGCGGCATCGCCACCACAGGGCAGATCGGCCTGCAGTCCAGCTGGGAGATCGACCTGTTCGGCGGCAACGCCGCGGCCAGCGACGCCGCCCGCGAGCGCCTGGCCGGGGCGCAGGCGCAGTGGCACGAGGCGCGCGTCTCGGTGGCGGCCGAGGTGGCGCAGCAGTACAGCAGCTGGCGCCACTGCGCGCAGCAGCTGGCAGTGGCCGAGTCGGACGCCCGTTCGCGCGGCGAGACGGCGCGCCTGTCGGGCGAGAGCGAACGCGCCGGCTTCACCGCGCCCGCTACCGCCGCCCTGGCCGATGCCAGCTTCTCCGAAGGCAAGGTGCGCGCGGCCCAGCAGCGCATGCAGTGCGAGGTGGATCTCAAGACCCTGGTGGCGCTCACCGGGCTGGACGAGCCCGCGCTGCGCGCGCGCCTGGCCGCTGCGGGGCCGCTGCAGCCCGCGCCCGATGCGCTGTTCACCATCGACAGCCTGCCGGCGCAGGTGCTGGCCCAGCGGCCCGATGTGTACGCGGCCGAGCGCGAGGTGGCCGCCGCCAGCGCCGACGTGGGCACCGCCCAGGCGCAGCGCTACCCGCGCCTCACGCTCGGCGGCTCCATCGGCCGCGGGCAGGTGCGCACGCGCGGCACCAGCGTGACCAGCAACGTCTGGTCCATCGGCCCGCTGGCGCTGAGCGTGCCGCTGTTCGACGGCGGGCAGCGCGCCGCCCAGGTGGACACGGCCCGCGCCCAGTACGACGAGGCCGCGCAGGTCTACCGCGCCACCGTGCGGCAGGCCGTGAGCGAGGTCGAGCAGGCGCTGGTGCGTCTGGCCAGCACCGCCGAGCGCAGCGGCGACGCCCAGCGCGCCGCCGCCGGCTACCGCCAGTCGTTCGAGGCCACGCAGGCCCGCTGGCGCGCCGGCCTGGCCAGCCTGGTGGAGCTGGAGGACGCCCGCCGCGCGCAGCTGGCGTCCGAGACCGCGCTGGTCACGCTGCAGCAGGAGCGCATGGCCGCCTGGATCGCGCTGTACCGCGCGGCCGGCGGCGGCTGGGATGCGCAACAGCCACCGCCGCCACCGCCGCAGGCGCTGGCCACAGGCACCGATGCAGCCCCACGCTGAACACCTGGCCCGCAGCCTTCACCGATTCGATTGACCGACAGACTGACCGACCGCATGACCGGAGCTTCCATGCAGCGTATGCCTTCCCCTTCCGCCCTTCTGGCCGTTGCGGCCCTGTGCGTGCTGGCCACCGCCGGCGCCCTGCTGCTGCCGTCCACCACCCGCGCCGCGGGCGATGACGCCAAGGCGCAGGCCCCGCGACCGGCCCTGGCCGTGACGGCCACCCAGCCCACGCGCTCGGCCATCGACCTGCGCCTGCCGGCCAACGGCAACATCGCCGCCTGGCAGGAGGCCGTCATCGGCGCCGAGAGCAACGGCCTGCGCCTGACCGAGGTGCGCGTGAACGTGGGCGACGTGGTGCGCGCCGGCCAGGTGCTGGCCACCTTCGCGCCCGAGACGGTGCAGGCCGATGTGGCGCAGTCGCGCGCCAGCCTGCTGGAAGCCCAGGCCAACGCCGCCGAAGCCGCCGCCAACGCCGACCGCGCCCGCACGCTCACGCAGTCCGGCGCGTTGAGCCAGCAGCAGATCCAGCAGTACGCCACGGCCTCGCAGACCGCCCAGGCGCGGGTGGAGGCGGCGCAGGCGGCCCTCAATGCGCAGCGGCTGCGGCTGCGCCACACGCAGGTGGTGGCGCCGGACGCGGGCGTGATCTCGTCGCGCACGGCCACGGTGGGCGCCGTGGTGGGCGCCGGCGCCGAGCTGTTCCGCATGGTGCGCAAGGGCCGCCTGGAATGGCGCGCCGAAGTCACGTCCACCGAGCTGCCGCGCATCCGCCCCGGCACCAAGGTGCGCGTGACGGCGGCCAGCGGCGCGCAGGTGGACGGCACCGTGCGCATGGTCGCGCCCACCGTGGACCCGCAGACGCGCAACGCCCTCGTCTACGTGGATTTGCCGGGCTTGCTGCCCGAGCCGCCGCCGGGCCGCCCCAAGGCGGCGAGCGCCCCCCTGGGGGGCAGCGAACCACGCGCAGCGGGGAGCGTGGGGGCGGTGCTGCCGGGCATGTTCGCGCGCGGCGATTTCCTGCTGGGCGCGCGCGACGCGCTCAGCGTGCCGCAGACCGCCGTGGTGGTGCGCGACGGCTTCAGCAGCGTGTTCGAGATCGGCGAAGGCAACCGCGTGGTGATGCGCCGCGTGCAGACCGGCCAGCGCGTGGGCGACCGGGTGGAGATCGCCTCGGGCTTGCAGCCCGGCGTGCAGATCGTGGAGCGCGGTGGCGCGTTCCTGAACGACGGCGATCTGGTGCGCGTGCAGGCCGCCGCGCCCGCAGGTTCAGCATCCAATCCGGCGCCAGCGCAATCAGCACCTGCGCAGCCAGCTACCAAATAAGGAGCAAGCCATGACTTGCACCCCCGCCCTGACCGCAAGGACCGCGCCATGAATTTGTCCGCCTGGTCCATCCGCAACCCCATTCCGGCGGCCATGCTGTTCGTGCTGCTCACGCTGGCCGGCCTGCTGTCGTTCCGCGCCATGAAGGTGCAGAACTTCCCCGACATGGATCTGCCGGTGGTGATGGTCACCGCCGCACTGCCCGGCGCCGCGCCGGGGCAGCTCGAATCCGACGTGGCGCGCAAGATCGAGAACGCCATCGCCACCACGCAGGGGCTCAAGCACATCACCACCACGCTGGTGGACGGCACGGCCACCATCGCGGCCGAGTTCCAGCTGGAAAAACCCGTGCAGGAAGCCGTGGACGACGTGCGCTCGGCCGTGAGCCGCGTGCGCGCCGACATGCCGGCCGACCTGCGCGACCCGATCATCGCCAAGCTGGAGCTGTCGTCGCAGCCCATCCTGGCTTTCGCCATTGCCTCCGACCGCATGGACGACGAGTCGCTGTCGTGGTTCGTGGACGACACGCTCACCCGCCGCCTGCTGGCCGTGCAGGGCGTGGGCGCGGTAAGCCGCGTGGGCGGCGTGCAGCGCGAGGTGCGCGTGGCGCTCGACCCGCTCAAGCTCCAGGCGCTCAACGCCACCGCGTCCGACGTGTCGCGCCAGCTGCGCGCCATCCAGGTCGAGAACGCGGGCGGCCGCGCCGACCTGGGGGGCACCGAACAGCCCCTGCGCACCATCGCCACCGTGCAGACCGCGCAGGAGCTGGCCGCCATGGACATCGCCCTGTCCGACGGCCGGCACATCCGCCTGGACCAGGTCGCCACCGTGAGCGACACCGTGGCCGAGCAGCGCACGGGCGCGCTGCTGGACGGCAAGCCGGTGATCGGCTTCGAGGTGTCGCGCAGCCGGGGCGCCAGCGAGGTGGACGTGGGCGCCGGCGTGCAGCGCGCGCTCGACGCCCTGCTGGCCGAGCACCCCGACCTGAAGCTCACGCGCACCTTCGACTTCGTGCGCATCGCGCAGGACGAGTACGACAGCTCCATGCGCCTGCTGTACGAAGGCGCCATCCTGGCCGTGGTGGTGGTGTGGCTGTTCCTGCGCAACTGGCGGGCCACCATCGTCTCGGCGGTGGCGCTGCCGCTGTCGGTCATTCCGGCCTTCATCGGCATGCACCTGCTGGGCTTTTCCATCAACATCATCACGCTGCTGGCGCTGTCGCTGGTAGTGGGCATCCTGGTGGACGACGCCATCGTGGAAGTGGAGAACATCGTGCGCCACCTGCGCATGGGCAAGAGCCCGTACCAGGCGGCGATGGAAGCGGCCGACGAGATCGGCCTGGCCGTGATCGCCACCACCTTCACGCTGATCGCCGTGTTCCTGCCCACCGCTTTCATGAGCGGCATTGCGGGACGCTTCTTCAAGCAGTTCGGCTGGACGGCGGCGCTGGCGGTGTTCGCCTCGCTGGTGGTGGCGCGGCTGCTCACGCCCATGATGGCGGCCTACATCATGAAGCCGCTGGTGGGCCAGGAGAAGGAGCCGCGCTGGCTGGCGCAGTACATGCGCGCCTCCGCCTGGTGCCTGAAGCACCGGGTGCTGACGCTGGCGGGGGCCTTCGTGTTCTTCATCGCGTCGCTAGCGCTGATTCCGCTGCTGCCCTCGGGCTTCATTCCGGCGGACGACAACGAGCAGACCCAGGTCACGCTGGAGCTGCCACCCGGCACCCGCTTGGCCGAGACGAAGGCCGTGGTGGCGCAGGCGGCCGAGCGGCTGCGCAGCGTGGGCCATATCGAGAGCATCTACACGGCCATCGGCGGCGGGGCCTCCGGCGCCGACCCGTTTGCGGGCTCCAGCAGCGGCGACCCGCGCAAGGCCACGATGACGCTGCGGCTGGGCGCGCGCGGCGAGCGCCCGCTCAAGCAGGCCATCGAGCAGCAGCTGCGCGCCGCGCTGGAAGACCTGCCCGGCGTGCGCGTGAAGATCGGCCTGGGCGGATCGAACGACAAGTACGTGCTGGCGCTGGCCAGCGAAGACCCGCAGGCCCTGGCCACGGCGGCCCGCGCTGTGGAACGCGACATCCGCACCATTCCCGGCATCGGCGGCGTGAGCTCCACCGCCAGCCTGGTGCGCCCCGAGATCGCCGTGCGGCCGGACTTCGCCCGCGCCGCCGACCTGGGCGTGACCAGCAACGCCATCGCCGAGACGCTGCGCGTGGCCACCGTCGGCGACTACGACCAGTACCTGCCCAAGCTCAACCTGGCGCAGCGGCAGGTGCCCATCGTCGTGCGCCTGAACGACACGGCCCGCCAGGACCTGTCGGTGCTGGAGCGCCTGGCCGTGCCCGGCGCCAAGGGGCCGGTGCGTCTGGGCGAGGTCGCCACGCTGGAAGTGGCCGGCGGCCCGGCCGTCATCAGCCGCTATGACCGCTCGCGCAACGTCAACTTCGAGATCGAGCTGGGCGCGCGGGGCCTGGGCGAGGTGACCGAGGCGGTGAAGCACCTGCCCGCCGTGCGCGGCCTGCCCGCCAGCGTGCGCCTGATCGACGTGGGCGATGCCGAGATGATGGGCGAGCTGTTCGCCAGCTTCGGCCTGGCGATGCTGACCGGCGTGGTCTGCATCTATATCGTGCTGGTGCTGCTGTTCAAGGACTTCCTGCAGCCGGTGACCATCCTGATGGCGCTGCCGCTGTCGCTCGGCGGCGCCTTCGTGGGGCTGCTGATCGCGGGCAAGAGCTTCTCGATGCCGTCGCTCATCGGGCTGATCATGCTGATGGGCATCGCCACCAAGAACTCCATCCTGCTGGTCGAATACGCCATCGTTGCGCGCCGCGACCACGGCATGAGCCGCTGGGACGCGCTGCTGGACGCCTGCCACAAGCGCGCGCGCCCCATCATCATGACCACGCTGGCCATGGGCGCCGGCATGATGCCCATCGCCCTGGCGCTGGGCAGCGCGGACATGAGCTTCCGCTCCCCGATGGCGGTGGCGGTGATCGGCGGGCTGATCACCTCCACCATCCTCAGCTTGCTGGTGGTGCCCGCCGTGTTCACCTATGTGGACGACTTCGAGCAGTGGTTCCAGCGCAAGGTGATGCGGCGCAAGCCGGCGGCCCCGCCACCCGCTGGCGCAGCAGGCGATACGCCGGCCTGACGGGAGATTGAAGCCTTTTCGGCCTCTGGCGCTTATTAGACAAGCGCATACAGCTATACTTATAATAGCAAAAGGCAGCGCGGGGCGGACATTGGGCACCCCGCCGGTCTGCTGAACAGCCGGGGTTTGCACGGGTTCGTGCAGGCTTCGGCGGGGTGCATGGCGCACGATAATCGCGCACCACCATGAACCTCGTCGCGCTGAACATCGACTCCATCCCGCTGGGCCAGCCCCTGCCCTTCATCCTGCGGGGCGAGGACGGCACGCTGCTGGCGAACAAGGGGTTCGTGATCCGCAATCGCGAGGAACTCAGCGCCGTGGTGGCCCGGGGCCGCGGCCTGTGCGTGGACACCGACGAGTCGGGCGACAGCCACCGTGCCTACCTGGCGCAGCTGCAGAAGATGCTGCTGTCGGACTCGTCCCTGGGGCAGATCGCCTCCATGAAGATCAGCGCCGGCGCGCAGGCCCAGCGCACGGACGACGCCCGCCCCTTCCCCGACTGGCCCGAACTGCAGCTGCGCACCACGCAGCTGCTGCGCGCCCCGCAGGCGAGCGACTTCCTGGACCGCTTCCATGCGCTGCACGACGAGCTGGCCCGCTGGACCGCCCAGGCACCTGACGCCACGTTGCTCGCGCTGATCTACCTGTCGGCCCAGGAAACGCAGATGTACAGCGCCACGCATGCCCTGCTCGTGGGCTGCGTGACCATGCTCAGCGCACGCGAGACCCTGCGCTGGCCCGAAGAGCGCGTGCAGCGCACCGGGCTGGCCGCGCTGTCGATGAACATCGCCATGACGGCGCTGCAGGACCAACTGGCGCTGCAGACGCAGCCGCTCACGGCCGAGCAGATGCACGCCATCGAAACGCACGCCGACCGCTCCGAGGCGCTGCTGCGCCAGCTCGGCGTGACCGACGCCAGCTGGCTGGAGGCCGTGCGCAGCCACCACCACCGCCAGCCCGGCCCGCTGGCGGGCCGCAGCGAAGGTTTGCAGATGGCGCGGCTGATCCAGCGCGCCGACATCTTCGGCGCCCGCATGGCGCCCCGCGCCACGCGCCATCCCATGGCCGTTACGGCGGCCATGCAGGCGAGCTATTACGACGAAGAGCAGCGCGTGGACGAAGCCGGCGCCGCGCTGGTCAAGACCGTGGGCGTGTACCCGCCCGGCGCCTTCGTGCGGCTGGCCAGCCAGGAAGTCGGCGTCGTCCTGCGCCGCGGCAGCAGCGCCACCACGCCGCGCGTGGCCGTGGTGCTCAACCGCAGCGGCATGGCCACGGGCGAACCCATCCCCCGCGACACCGCCCAGCCGCAGTGGAAGATCGCCGCCCCTGTGGCCCAGCGCGAGGTGCGCGCACAGTTCCCCCTGCAGCGCCTGTTGACGCTGGTCTGAGGGGCCGCCAGCGGCCCCGCCGCACACGTGAACCGACGGTCGCAGCGCCGCTTTCGCGCAACGAAGTGAAACCCCCGTTGCCAGCCACAGCATCACCGGCAGCGGTGCGCCGTCACCCGAAGCATGGTGCAATCCGCCGCACCACCGCTCTCAAGGACCGCCCATGCGCCGCCGCCTCTGCCTGCCCGCTCTGCTGACCGCCAGCCTGCTGGCCGCCCTGCCCGCTGCCGCGGCCGACGGCGCCGCGGGCCCCGCCCCCGCCTCTGCGGGCTGCCCCGCCCTGCTGAATCACAGTTTCGAGCGCCTGCAGGACGAAGCCCCCCAGTCGCTGTGCCAGTACCGCGGCAAGGTGCTGCTGGTCGTCAACACCGCCAGCTACTGCGGCTTCACCGGCCAATACAAGGGCCTGGAGGCGCTGTATGCCAAGTACCGCGACCAGGGCCTGGTGGTGCTGGGCTTCCCGTCCAACGACTTCGCGCAGGAAACCGGCAGTAACACCCAGATCGCCGACTTCTGCGAAAACACGTTCGGTGTGAAGTTTCCGATGTTCTCCAAGAGCCAGGTGCGCGGAAGCGGAGCCTCGGCGTTCTACCGGCAACTGGCCGAGCAGGGCGGACAGGCGCCGCGCTGGAACTTCCACAAGTACGTGGTGGGCCGCAGCGGCACCGTGGTCGGCAGCTTCGGCAGTTCGGTCGACCCGCAGAGCAAGCCGGTGGTCGACGCCATCGAGCGGCAATTGGCCGCCAAGCCCTGAATCGCCGGGCGCTTAGCACCCTTAGCTGACAATTAATTTACAATTTTGCGAATGGGGCTTGGAACTTCGGCAACAAGCCCCACTCTATTGGTGAAGGTTGCAGAAATACAACCACCCGTTTACTGTTGCGAAGCCTTTTGGATCGTTCGATTCAACTGAAACCCTGAAGCGCTTCTCCTCCCTCCCTCTCTTATTTCGTTTCGGGACGCTTCGCAACTTTTTTATGCCGCAAAAAAAGCGCCTTCTGCCACAGCAGACGGCGCTTTTTTCTTGGGTGACGCCCGGCTGCGGGCGGGCGCGCGAAGATCAGCGGGGAGCGGTCTCGGCGAAACTCGGGCGCTGCATCAGCTTGTCGAGCAGGCGCGCCAGGTTCGGGTGCTCGGCACGCCAGGCGATCTGCGGAAAGCGGAACTCCAGCCAGCCGAGCGCGCAGCCCACGGCGATGTCGGACAGGCTCAGGTGGATGCCGCTGCAAAAGGGCTTGTCGCCCAGGCCCTGCCCCATGGCCTTGAGGCTGGCCTGCACCTTGGCCATCTGGCGGTCGATCCAGGCCTGGCTGCGCTCGCCGTCGTGGCGGCCGGCCCAGGTCGCCTCCAGGCGGGCCAGGATGGCGGCGTCCATCAGGCCATCGGCCAGGGCTTCCCAGGTCTTGACCTCGGCGCGCTCGCGGCCCTGCTGCGGGATCAGCTTGCCCACGGGCGAGAGCGTGTCGAGGTACTCGACGATCACGCGCGAATCGAACACGGCCTCGCCGCCTTCCATCACCAGGCAGGGCACCTTGCCCAGCGGGTTGGAGACGCTGATGCCCGTATCCGCCGACCACACGTCCTCCTCCTGGAACCGGTAGTCCAGCTTCTTTTCGGCCATCACGACGCGCACCTTGCGGACGTAGGGGCTGGCAGAGGATCCGATGAGTTTCATGGTGTCGATTTCCGGAAAGCGGGGGGCAAGGCAATGGGGGCCGCCGATTCTAGGCGGTGTCCGGCACCGCCCGCCCGGCAGGCCTGCGGAGGCCCCACGCACCTACAATCGCGCACCATGAGCCTGTCCACGATCACCGCCCTCTCCCCCCTCGACGGCCGCTACGCCGCCAAACTGTCCGCCCTGCGCCCCATCATGAGCGAGCACGGCTACATGCACCGCCGCGTGCAGGTGGAAGTGGCCTGGTTCATCGCCCTGTCGGACGCCGGCTTTGGCGAGTTCAAGCCCCTGACAACCGGCGCCCGCGCCTACCTGCTCGGCCTGGTGAAGAACTTCTCCGAAGCGGACTCGCAGGCCATCAAGGACATCGAGAAGACCACCAACCACGACGTGAAGGCGGTTGAGTACTGGATCAAGTCCAAGTTCGAGGCCCGGCCCGAACTGGAAAAGGCCGCCGAGTTCGTGCACTTCGCCTGCACCAGCGAGGACATCAACAACACCAGCCATGCGCTGCAGCTGCGCTCGGGCCGCGACCAGGTCATCCTGCCCGGCCTGGACCGTGTCGTGCTCAAGCTGCGCGAGATGGCCCATGCCTATGCCGACGTGCCCATGCTGAGCCGCACGCACGGCCAGACCGCCAGCCCCACCACCGTGGGCAAGGAACTGGCCAACGTGGTCGTGCGCCTGCAGGCCGCCTGCGAGCGCATCGCCGCCGTGAAGATCCTGGGCAAGATGAACGGCGCCGTGGGCAACTACAACGCCCACCTGTCCGCCTGGCCCGACTTCGACTGGGAAGCCTTCAGCAAGAAGGTCGTCGAGACGCCCGAGCCGCTGGGCCTGGGCCTGACCTTCCAGCCGTACTCGATCCAGATCGAGCCGCACGACTACATGGCCGAGCTGTTCGACGCCATCGCCCGCGCCAACACCATCCTGGTCGACCTGTCGCGCGACATCTGGGGCTATGTGTCACTGGGCTACTTCAAGCAGCGCCTGAAGGCCGGCGAGATCGGCTCGTCCACGATGCCGCACAAGGTCAACCCGATCGACTTCGAGAACGCCGAAGGCAACCTGGGCCTGGCCAACGCCCTGCTGCGCCATCTGTCCGAGAAGCTGCCCGTCAGCCGCTGGCAGCGCGACCTGACCGACAGCACGGTGCTGCGCAACATCGGCGTGGCCATGGGCTACGCCGCCCTGGCCTACACCTCGCTGATGACCGGCCTGAACAAGCTGGAGCTGAACGAAGAGGCGCTGGCCGATGACCTGAACGCCAGCTGGGAAGTGCTGGCCGAGCCGATCCAGACCGTCATGCGCCGCTACGGCGTTCAGGGCGCCTACGAGAAGCTCAAGGAAGTCACCCGCGGCAAGACGGTGACGGCCGAGGCGCTGCACGCGCTGATCAACGGCCTGGAAATTCCCCAGGCCGACAAGGACCGCCTGCTGGCCATGACACCCGGCAGCTACACCGGCAAGGCCGCCGAACTCGCCAAGCGGGTCTGACGCCACCTTTTGAACCCAAATAGCTGCCAGCGCTTGATGGACAAGCGCTGGCAGCTATTGTTTATTGAGCACCGCATGGCTATCAAGTCCACCATCTTCAAGGCGAACCTCGCCATCGCCGACATCGACCACGGCTACTACGCCGACCACGCGCTCACCCTGGCCCGCCATCCCAGCGAGACCGACGAACGCATGATGGTCCGCCTGGCCGCGCTGGCGCTCAACGCCTGGCAGCTGCAGGCCGTGTGCCAGGGCGACGGCACGCTAGCCTTTGGCGCGGGCCTGTCCGACCCGGACGATCCGGACGTCTCGCTGACCGACTTCACCGGCCGCAAGCGCGTCTGGATCGAAGTGGGCCAGCCCGAAGACAAGCCGCTCGCCAAGGCGTCGTCCAAGGCCGACGCGGTGCTGGTCTACTGCTTCCACCATGCCGCCGAAGTCTGGTGGAAGGGCATCGAAAACAAGCTCACCCGGCAGGACAAGCTGCAGGTCTGGCGCATTCCGTCGCCGGCATCGCAGGAGCTGGCAGCGCTGGCCGAGCGCAGCATGCAGCTGCAGGCCACGGTGCAGGAGGGCGGCCTCACGCTCAGCAGCAACCTGGGCAGCGTGCACGTGGAGCCGGTGCGCTGGAAGTGAGCGCGCGCGGCGCACGGTGACGACCGCGGGAGCGGTGGCCACCCGCGATGCGGTCAGCGCGCCGCCGCAATGCGGGCGCACCCCAGCACGGACCGGTACGCAACGCCTCTATAAAGACAGGACATTCGGGCCAGGCCGCGTGCGGATCGCGCGGCCGCCCGGCCCCAGGCGACACAGCCGGCACACGGCACCTTCAATCTGGCAGGTTCCGGAAAACCACATTCGTCCACGAGAGGGAGCGATGGCGATGCGATACGGCCAACGACGGACAGCGAACCATCCGGGCAGGCACGGCGCCCGCCCGTCTCCGAGCGCCTGGCTGGGCGTTCTCGGCGGCCTGTGCTGGGTCACGTCACAGGCGCACGCGGCCGGCGGACACCATGCGGTCGACGACGCCGCCATCCTGGCGCCGGGCCAGTGCGAGATGGAAGTCTGGGCCGACCGGGAACGCCACGGCAGCCGCACCTTGTTCCACGCGGGGCCGGCCTGCCGGGTCGGCCCGGTCGAAGTCGGCCTGAATGCCGACCGCTTTCACGAGACCGGCGCAGGCTCCGCCACGTTCGCCGGCCCCCAGGTGAAGTGGGCCCACGCGGTGACGGACACCGTCGGCGTGGGCGTGCTGGCGGCCACGGGGTGGCGAGACCGCTCGCCCCGCGTCCGCAGCAGCCTGTGGCTGATCGCCGGGACCTGGCAGGCGCACGAGAACCTCGCCGTCCACGTGAACCTGGGCAAGGATTTCCACCGCGGCGGCGAGAGGCCCGATACACGCCGCGCCGGCGCGGCGGTGGAATGGGCGGCCACGCCCGCGTGGTCCTTCGTGGCCGAGCGCTTCCGCGAGAGCGACACGAATCTGTGGCGCCTGGGAGCCCGCTATGCGCTGAGCGAGGGCACCAGCCTGGACCTGAGCCAGGCGCGGGGCCTGCACGGCGGTGCGCCGCCGTGGTGGACGCTGGGCGTCACCTGGGCCTTCGACCGCTGACAGGCCCCCTCGCACGCGCGGTCCCGGGCCGCGTCCTGCCGAGCCGGTAAGTGGGCAAACAGACAGACAGGCAGCAGACGCGCATCCGCCTGCCCGGCCGGCGGTTCACGCTCGCGGCATGAGCGCGCCGCAGTGCCAGCACTGCTCGAAGCCGCCCTCGACCGTTTCGCCGCACACACAATGCCATCGGCGCTGCGGCAGGTTCTGCAAGGCCTGCAGCAGATCGCGGGCTCGGTCGGCGTGCTCGTCGTACTCCAGCCAGATCTCGGGCAGGCACTGGTCCGGCGGCAGGTGGCCGGCTGCCGCGTTGAGATACTGCCGCTGCACCGACGCGGGCATGCCGGCCTCGCGCAGCAGATCGCTCCACAGCGTGGCGATGGCGATGTTGGGAGCCTGGGTCAGACGCAGCATGGGCAAACCTTCGGCACACCATAGCCGCTGGCGGCGGGCCCGTAAAGCAGCGGCGTCCGCGCCGCAGCGCCCTGCGCGGTGTGGCCGCCCCGGTCAGTGGCCGGTGGGCAGCGCAGGAAGACGGGCGGCGACGGCAGCGCCCTGCGGGCCCTCCGCGGCGCGTTCGGCATAGCGGTTGAAGCGCCAGGCCGTGCCCTCCAGCGTGATGCGCCGCCACACCCCGCGCTTCTCGGCGGGCGACATCGCCAGCCAGTGCTGGACCTCGGCGAAGCTGCGGCCGCAGCCCTTGCACTGCTCGTCGCCCTGGCTGGTGGAGCAGATGGCGATGCAGGGCGTGTCAGGCGTGGTCTGGTACCAATCGTGCCAGGCCTCCAGCGCGGCTGCGGGCAACGCGCCATCGTCGATCGCCTCGTGGCGGCGGAAGACCATCAACGCATACACCTCCGCCAGCGCGAGCAGCGGCGGGCACAAGGCCCCTCCGTTGCTGGAGGGCGTGCGGGCGCGCCAATGGTTGATGGCGGCTTCGATGTCGGTGATGTGGATGGAGGCCATGGCGCGGGAAAGGGGGCCGATCATACCGGCGCAGCGGGCGCCGGGAGATCCCGCTACCCGGCACCCCTCCTGCCGCAATCGCTTCTGATTTCATAGCTAAGTGCGCTTGCCTATCAAGGGCTGGGAGCACTTTTCTTCACGGACCCACTCCTGCACGCCCCGTAACAGCTTGCTTCGCGCTTCGCCGCTGTGTTCCAATGCGGGCTTCGAAGGGGAGTAGCTCCCAACCTGGAGGGTTCTGATCTACATCAGGGCCCGCCCAGGCTTGTCGGTTCTGTCGTCAATACGAAGCGCATGCTTCCGGCAGCCCGGGTCTGCATGCGCGCACTGGCGCGCCGGACCGAGCAAGACCTTTGATGGGCCCCTGCGGGGCTGATCAAGGCCGACCCTCCCTTTCGACGCACCGCGCTCAGCGGGCGGGCAGCCCGATCTCTCCGTAGTAGTCCCTCTCGGTTGGAGAGGCTCGTCGCCACAGGGCGCCGAGCCTCTTCGTTTGGTCACTGATATTGAGGAATTTATGGAATTTTTGACTTCGCCCGAATTCTGGGTGGCGCTGGGTCAGATCATCATCATCGACATCCTGCTGGGTGGCGACAACGCGGTGGTGATCGCCCTGGCATGCCGCAAGCTGCCGCCCGCGCAGCGCCGCAAGGGCATCATCTGGGGCACCGCCGGTGCCATCATCCTGCGTGTGATCCTCATCGCCTTCGCGATGACGCTGCTGAGTCTGCCGTTCCTCAAGCTCGTGGGTGCGGTACTGCTGATCTGGATCGGTGTGAAGCTGCTGGCACCTGACGAAGAAGGCCATGGCGACGTGCAGGGCAGCGACAAGCTGCTGGCCGCCATCAAGACCATCATCGTGGCCGACCTGGTGATGAGCGTGGACAACGTGATCGCCATCGCCGGCGCTGCGCAGAACGCGGGCGAGCACTCGCTGCTGCTGGTGGTTCTGGGCCTGCTGATCTCCATCCCGATCATCGTCTGGGGCAGCCAGCTGGTCATCAAGCTGATGGAGCGCTTCCCGCTCATCATCACGTTCGGCGGCATGCTGCTGGGCTGGATCGCCGGCGGCATGCTGGTGACCGATCCCGCGTTCACGAACCCCGCCATCGTGGACTGGATGCCCAAGTGGGGCAGCGTGGACGAGAAGGGCCTGCCGGTCATCTCCGACACCCTGTACTGGGCCTCGCACATCGTGGGCGCCCTGCTGGTGCTGGGCTTAGGCAAGCTGGTGCTCGCGCGCCGCAAGTCCAGCCAGCCTGTGGCCCACGGTTGATCGGAACGCAGCGGGATGGGCGGGCGACCGCCTTCCCGCTTCCTCCCCTGCCGGGCGGCCCACGCAGGCGCCCCGGCAGGACCACGGAACTCCCCGGCGCGGCCGGCCTCCCATAGCAAGCCCTGCCACCCTCAAGGAAGCCCCATGGACAAAGTCATCGTGTACGTGGACGACGCAGCCCATGCGCGCCAGATCCTCCAGCCGCTCGCGGCGCAGGCCGCTGGTGCGGCCCCCACCCACTGGATCCTGGTGGCCTGCGCTCCGCGCATGACCCACCGCATCAGCAAATGGGTGAGCCACAGCGCCCGCGAGAACTGGCGCGCCAAGTGGGCGGAGAAGCTGTTCGCCCAGGTGCTCCCCTGGCTGGAGGCATCGGGCGCCCCGGTGACCACGGTGCTGGCCAAAGGTCCCCTCCCCGACCTGCTCGCCCAGCTGCAGGCCGAACATGGCGGCGTGGGCCAGGTGGTGGACGCGCGCCGGCCCAAGCAGGACCAGGAGCAGGCTGCGCCTGCCCCGGTCCTGGCGGCGGCACCCGTCATCGTCAAGAAGCCGCCCCGCCGCTGGTCGCTGCCAGGGACGCTCGCCAGCGTGCTGGGCGCGATGTTCCTTCTGGCAGCCGACTAAAGACGACAGGTCCAAGCCGCAGCCGAGCGGGCGGGAGCGCCCGCATTTCTCCGTCCAGCCGTACGCCCTACCGCAGCGTGCGGGAAGGCGGTCCGGCTGTTGCGCTTTGGAGGCGCGAAACGCGAGCTCGCGGTTCAGAGCCCTCCGGTGACGGCCCCTGCGCACCTGTCTCTTGCCGCCTAAAGGATGTTCGGTTTGCGGCCGGCGACGGCGCCAATGCCTGACGGCTCGAGCCGTCGGGGCGCCGGAATCGCTAGATCACGCCGGCCACCGAGCTTTCCTGTACGCAGGCCGAGTCCTTGCACGCGCGGCGGCGCGGCACAAGCCCGCGGTGCTATCCTTTCCGGCATGCGACTCCTACTCAAATGGCTCCTGAGCGCGGCAGCCCTGCTGTTCGTGGCGTACATCTACTCCGGCGTGGAGGTGAAGAGCTTCACCTCGGCCTTGGTAGCGGCGTTCATCATCGGCCTGTTCAACGTGGTGCTGCGCCCCGTGCTGGTCGTGCTCACGCTGCCGGTGACCATCGTGACGCTCGGACTGTTCCTCTTCGTCATCAACGCGCTCATGTTCTGGGCGGCCGCGTCCGTCCTGGGCGACGGGTTTCAGGTGCGCGGCTTCGGCGCGGCGTTGATCGGATCGCTCATCTATTCGGTGCTCGGCATCCTCATCGAATCAGCGCTCGGCGGCCTGTTCCTTAAGAAGTGACTCCACGGTGCGCAGGCGCGTATCGATGATCGACGCCTCGATGTAGTCGGCCCCGGCCGCCCCGCTGCGTCGCGCCAGGTCCTGCCCCGCCTTGAAGCGATCCACCGCAGCGGCATAGTCGTAGCGCGCCACCTGGACCTCGGCTTCCGCACGCACGGCCCGCAGCGGCTGCTTTTGCTGCTGCCATACGGCCGCCAGCAATTGCCAGGCGCCTGCGTCCCGCGGGTGGGTGGCCACCCAGGACTGCAGCGGGCCCGCCATCTCGCCCGCCTGCCCCTTGCGCAGGAGGGCCTGCGTACGCAGCACCATCTCCGGCCGCGGCATGCGCGCCGCGCCCGCTCCACCGCCCATCACCGCCGCAACGTCCAGAGGGGCCTTTGCTTCCGCCGCGGGCGTTGACGCCGGCAGGCTCTGCAGCGCGGCGTCCGCCTGGCCCGCAGCCAGTTCAATCTCGGCCGCCAGCAACTGCGCTTGCCGCACCGCCGGCGCATTGCCCTGCACCGCCTCCTGCAGGCCAGGCAGCGCCGCGCGGGCATCGGCAAAGTCCTGCAACTGCAGTGCACTGAGCGCCGCCGCATACCAGCCCGCCGCCCGGCGCGCAGCGGGCTGCGCCGCAAAGCCGGCACCCCCGCGGCTCAGCCACCCACTGCCGCCAGACATCCACCCCGGGACGCATCAGCACCCGGGCGCGCGCCGCCATCATGGCGTGGTCCAGCGTCGGCCCGGGCGCGGCCGCGGCACCCGAAGGAATGCGCGAATGCATGTCCGCGATGCGCTGCGTGGTCAGCGGATGGCTGCGCAGATAGGGCCAGCTGCCGTTGTCGTTGATCCGGTTGGCCTGCTGCAGCTTGTCGAACATGCTGACAAAGCCCTGCGGCGCAAACCCGGCCGGACTCATCAGGCCGTAGCCAATCCGGTCCGCCTCCCGCTCCATGTCGCGCGAGAAATTCAGCTGGTTCTGCACCGCCAGCGCCTGGCCCCCCATGATCATCGCTTGGCCTGCATCCGGGCTCTTGCTGGCGGCCAGTGCGCCCAAGACCATGGCGCCCAGCATCAACGGCGTCTGCCGCCCCTGCTGCGCCATCAGGCGGGAGATGTGCCGCTGCGTCACATGGCTCAACTCATGCGCCAGCACTGATGCCAGCTCATCGCGCGTGGTCACCACGCCGATCAACCCCAGATGCACACCGAAGTAACCGCCCGGCAGGGCAAACGCGTTCACCGTACGGTCGCGGCCCAGCAGGATCTCCCAGGCGAAGCGCTCGTCCAGTTCGGCCGACAGTTCCCCACGCTCACGCGCCGTCTTCACCAGCGGCAGGAAGATGCTCTGCACATACTCGTTGAGGATCGCGTCGTCGATGTAATCCGGATCGCGGTACAGCTGGCGGATGATGCGGTCGCCCAGCCGGCGCTCTTCGCTGGTGGTGATGTCGGAGCCGTCGCCCAGGGTGGGGAGACTGACCTGGGCGCGTGCGTTAAGAGCCCCACCGAGCCCAACAGCTATAAAAACAGAAGCAACCAGCGCTCTAACAATAAGCGCCAGAGCCTTTTTTTGCTCCGATGGCACGCGACGTCTCCCCCGTGGCCAGAGGGCTTGCCACCGCGACAGCCCCGCGCACGAACCCGTATGATGCCCTGACCCCTTGAATGTTTCGTGCAGGCGGGCCACCCGTTTGCCCTCATCCCATGAGCGACTCTTCCTCCTCCTCATCTTCTTCCGCAGCCTCCGGCTCGCCACTGACCCATTTCGATGCCCAAGGCCAAGCCCACATGGTCGACGTCGGGGCCAAGCCAGCGACGCACCGCGTCGCCATTGCCAGCGGCCGGATCGAAATGCAACCGGAAACGCTGGAACTCATCGCTTCCGGAACCGCTAAGAAAGGTGATGTCCTCGGTATTGCCCGTATCGCGGGGATCATGGCGGCAAAAAAGACGAGTGATTTGATTCCACTCTGCCATCCGCTCGCGTTGACGCGCGTGGCTGTGGAGTTTCAACTGAAGCCTGGCGAATCACCCTCTGTGCATTGCACTGCTACGGTTGAAACGGTGGGGCCGACGGGGGTCGAAATGGAAGCACTGACGGCAGTGCAGATCGCACTGCTCACGGTCTACGACATGTGCAAGGCGGTAGACCGTGAAATGTTGATTACCGACGTTCTGGTAAGAGAAAAACGCGGTGGGAAGAGCGGAGATTTCGCCGCGCGGATTTGATGGTGGGTTGGTAAATATTTCGTGAGAGTGCCGAATCGCCGGGCCGCAGTACCGGAACGTGCGGATCAAATGCGTCGAGCACGGATCACGTATTGCAAAGGAAGTACCACATCCGCAAGTTGCTCGGCGCTCACTCCCTTGTGTTGAGCCAATGGCTCCAGGAACTCGATCACTTCCCGCCCCTCCTCTTCCTGGAATACACGCGGCACCACGGCCTCGATCGACAAGAGTGGGTGGGCGAACAAAGCGTGTACATCCTGCAAAGCAAACCAGCGGATGTGCGTGCGGTCGAAAATGCCGGAATCCTGCCTAGGCCAGCTACCGAGGATCAATTGGAGAAACACGCGCCAATGCTGCACATTGGGAATCGAGGCGATCACGCTACCACCTGGCTTCAACCAGCGCGCCGCTTGGTCCACCGCCGTTTCTGGCGCATACAGATGTTCCAGCACGTCGCCAAAGATGATGCAGTCAAAGCCTGCCGTCGGCCGGCACGCTTTGAGCGAAGCGTTCTGTTCCCAGTCCGGGTAGTCGTCGAGACTCATCAGCACAGCATGGTCGAGTAGAGGCTTCGCCTCGTCTAACGCTGCCTCAGCAATATCAACGCCTGTGTAATCAGACGCAGGACTTTTTTTTCTAATAGCCCGAGCGAGACCACCCGCGCCGCAGCCGAATTCACAAAAAGTAATCGCATTACTGTCGACGAGTTCAAGAATCGTCGGATTGAAACCGTCGTAATAGCCAGTCATAAGCGTTCTAGTCGTCAATAGCGGTGTGTACAAAGACTCTGCCCGTCAATCGCTCCATTTAGCAAAATAGCGCGTGCGATTTGCCTGCCATTTGGGATCCCCTAGGTTGCCTTTACTGGCGTGCAGCACGTGAATCGGCCAGGTTCCGACCTTCAAGCCTCGCTGCCGAGCCGATCGGGAAAAATCCAGATCGTAGAAATGGAAATCGAACTGTTCATCGAAGCGCAGTCTCGTGCGGCGGAGTATGGAGGTCCGGGCTGCCAAAAACACGCCGTCCAACAGTTCGCAATCGGCGGGCCAACGGCCAAACTGGTTCAGTTGCGTCTTGAACATTTGCCCGTAGTGAACTGCTCCCGAAAGATAAGGCATGTCCAGAACCGTACCGCCAGCGCCGACCTGCCGAAGAAACCACGCAAATTGCCCAGGCAGCCTGCGGGTGTTGCCGGCAATTCCTACGAGGTCAAACCGGCGGATGCCTCGCCAGAGCTCTTTCAAAGCGTCGTGGTGAAGGAGCCATGCATCGTCATGAATAAAAACCAGCACGTCCGAAGCGTTTGCTGCATCAATGGCTTCGTTGTAGACCGCGGGCAGGCCTCTCCGATTTTCGAAAGCAATCCTCATCCGGACGCCAGGCATTTCCCGCCAATCCTTAAGCCGCTTGCCAAGCAACGACTTCTGCCAGAACTCGTCCTCGCGCATCCTGGTCGCTGCCACGAAGCAAATGGCGCTACGGCGATCACGGCGGTCAAAATACGCCTGGGTGACAATCCTGCCAACGAAAGCCCGTTCCAAGGCAGCTCGGAAAGCCTGTGCGATCCGGTGGAGAAAAATACCTGCGTGCATCAATGGTCCGCAATGAAAACCGGTGGAAGATCGACGGGGTCCTGCGTGAACCAGTGGAGTACCGAAGCAGCCTGCACTGCGGACGGCACGGAAACAGACCAAACGGTGGTTTCCTCGTCGGGAAACAGCCAAGGGTCGAGTTTCAGTGAATCCGCGATGAACAGCCGCGCCGGACCAAGGTACCGATCGTCCAGCGAAACGCGCCAATCCAGCGAGATGCCTAAGCGAGAGCAGGCGCCCACTCGTAACCCTTCCCGCGCAGCACAGTGACTAAAGTATTCCTCTAGCAGTGGACCTGCCTCTTCCAACTCTGGCATGAACTTCGGACCGCGCACAGATTTCAGCGCACGAAGATTGACAGCTACAAAGCAACCATCTACCACGCCCAGACCGGTGGCAATCCCTCCATCGTCCCGGCTCAAAGCGGAAACCTCCCAATATTCGTTTCTCTCTCCGGATGGGATGAGGTATCCGCCGGCCTTGTCCGGTTGGCTACACGTACGCCAGTCCAGCCGATCCCATCGCCGCGCGCCGTAGCATCCCACGACATCGCACTGCGCAAACGCCAGGTCCAATTGCGTCCAAAAGTCGTGACGCCAGAAATCAACGTTTGCGTGCACGCAGACCAGAAAATCTGTCTCACCGTCGTTTACAAGCCGCTCGTATGTACGCGACTTTTCACTGGATGCGCATTGCACAAAACGCATGTGGGCAGATGTAGGCGGATCAAGCTCGCTTAACCGCGCCGAATACTTCTCAAAAATGCTGCTGTCCTCCGTCACGATGCAAACAACGATCTGACGAGGCTCGGCCGATCCAGATGTCAGCAGATCGCCCTGCTGTGTAAGGACATGGCCGTCGGCGAGCACACGAGAGGCGCACTGCAGTAGGTCACGCTGGCAGCGCTCAGAATAGCTAAGCGTTTGAAACTGAAAGAGAGCCTGCACTGCTTCACTGGCTGCGCCGGGTCGCCCATCGAGTAGGAGAAAGCGGGCCTCATTGACCAACCCCTTGACTTGATCCTCCACCTCGGAGAATTCTGAGCGGCGCTCTTTCAAATAGTCGGCCGCCTCTCCGAAGCGTCCTAGGCTGGTCAAACGCTCCGTCCAGAGTACATGCGCTGCACCACAATATGGGTGCAGATCGAGACAATAATCTACGATGCGACGGGCAACGCCAAACTGCCCATACCGTAGCGCAATCAGGGAGCGACGCACTAACTCCTGCGCCGGAAGCACGTGGGATGCTTGATCGATCACCGGGTCGGGTGGCGCTTCAAGCCAGTTGCGGTAAAAACTTTCTACGTCGCGCGCGAACATCTC